>NZ_PYAK01000018.1 GCF_003264365.1 Micromonospora noduli | reverse complement strand
GGCGGCGCGGCCGGCGGCGGTTCGGGTGGCGGGGCCGGGGCGGGTGGCGGCGGCTCGGCCGGTGGCGGCTCCGGTGGCGGCGGAGGCGGGGCCGGTTTCGGCTTCGGCGGTGCCGGAGGCGGCAGTACGGCGTGCAGCACCCAGGTGCCGCCCGGATGCTCGGACCAGTTGCCTCCCTCCAGGTTGAGGGTGACGTTGGCCTGGTAGTAGATGACCGAGTTCTTGTTGTTGATCCGTGGATCGAGGGTCGCGCCGTGGCTGCTGAGATAGCGGCGGAAGTCCTCCACCGTGGGGTTCTCGGACCCGGTGAAGTGGGACTCCGTGATGGAGATGTCGTGGGTTTCCGGCCCCTTGACAGTGGTGGGCTTGAACCCGGACGGGTCGACCATTCCCACCGGATTGTTGCGGCAGTACCGGAACAGGTTGCCCCCGTCGGCGAAGCCGCCCGGGTCGCTGCTCGCCCACCTGCCCAGCCACGGCACGTAGTACCGGGCCCCGGCGTAGCAGAAGCCGGTCTCGTCGTCCACCTCGTGCCCGCCGAAGCGGTACCGCTTCAGGCTGAGGTCGGCGCCCGGCCGGCCGTACCGGTACGCGGTAGTGCCGTACGGGTGGTACTCCTCGTAGGAGATGAGCACCCCGGCCGCGTCGGTCTCCAGCGTGGCCGAGCCGAGGTGGTTGGTGAGCTGGTAACGGATCAGCGGAACGCCGAGCGGGTTGGCCGGATCGAAGCCGCCGACGTCGACGGTCTTGACGTCCACCTGGGCGACCGGGCCGGTGTCGTCGGCGATCGTGGTGGTCCACCGTTCGTGCTGGAGGGTGCCGGTGACCCGGTTGCGCCGCCGGAACACGGTGACCGCGCCCAGGAAGATCCATTCAAGTTGGACGCTGCCCGGCCGGTCCACGATTTTGCGCAGCCGCTGACCGCTCGCGGCGTAGACGAACCGGGCTTCGCCACCGCCGCCGAGGTCGACCCGGCGGAGCTGGTCGTGGACGTTCCACTCCAGGGCCGGCAGGTGCGGCATGACGGTCAGGTTGCCGACGGCGTCGTGCGCGTACAGGGCCGAGTAGGGGCCGGCGTCGGCGTCGCCGGGGACGCTCGTGGCGGCCAGCCGGTTCGTGGCGTCGGCCGGGTCGTCCTGGTACGCGTACCGGTGGTGCCGGGTCCAGCCGGCACCTACGCCGGCCTGCGTCCGGAACCGGTGCCGGAGCACTGTGAGGTTGCCCAGCGGGTCGTACTCGTACTCCTCGGTGTAGGCACGTACCGCGCCGGGATCGGTGAGGCTCCCGGCCGGCGGCACGTCGGTCTGGTCACGGATCGCGTCGTTGGGCGCCCCGGCCAACTCCCGCCCGCTCGCCCGGACCAACTGGTAGAGCGGGTCGTACGCGTAGTCGCTGGCGGCCGGCACCGCCGCGTTGCCGAAGAAGGTGGGCGCGCCCGGCTCGGCCACCCGGGTGAGGTTGCCCACCGGGTCGTACGTGTAGCGCAGGTCGCGCACCCCGGCGGTGAGCAGACGTTCCAACCGGAACGTCGTCGGGTCGTAGAAGTACTCGGTGACCAGCCCGTTGCCGTGCCGGGCGAACCGCCGCCGACCCAGCGCGTCGTAGTCCTGCTCGGACAGGAACTCCACCTCCGCGCCCTGGCCGCGCAGCCGCGCGGTGAGCCGGCCCAGCATGCCGCCCTCGAGGTAGGTCGGTCGTAGCTCGGTGGCGTCGGGCAGGGTGACCACTGTCGGGCGGTTCACCGCGTCGTACTCGGCGGCGGTGCCGAAGACCTCGCTCTCCAGCAGTGGCGCCGCGGCGGCCAGCAGCGCGGCGTGGTCGGGTGCGGCGGCCACCGGCGACCAGTCCGGGCCGTCGACGTGGTCGGTGGCGAGTCTCCGTTCGGCGCGGCGCGGGTTGCCCTTGAAGTCCACCTCGGGCACCCGCACCTGGCCCGCCGGGTCGAACACCAGGTACGGCACGCCGTGCAGGCCCAGCGTCGCCGCGTCCGGATGGCGGTCGCCGAAGACCACGTACTGCACGCAGCGCTCCGCGCCGGCGGACTCGCTGACGTACACGCCGACGGGCCGGTGCAGGGCGTCGTACGTGGTGCGGAAGGTCCGACCGTGTTCGTCCCAGATCCGGCGCACCCCGCCGAGCACGTCCTGGAACACCCACCGCTCGCCCTTCTCGGCGCTCCACGACCGCACTCCCGCGCCGTGCATGGCGGTGGCCGCGTTGGCGATGTGCCGGCCCAGCGCGTCGTACCCGTCCGAGGACCGGCCGGTCAGGTCTCCCCTGGTGCGTACGCCGAACCGCTGGCCGGCGCCCCGGTCGGCCTCCGTGTAGACGGCCCGGCCGAGGCTGTCGAAGTGGATCACGGAGGGCGTGTCGGCGTGTCCGGCGGCGAGCCACGCGGCGCGGGTGGCCGGGTCGGCCGGTTCCGGGTCGGACACGGCTGGGCTGCCCCGTTCGGCGTACCACTGGCTGTCGAGCACCGTGTCGTTGGCGTCGAACAACCGGTGCGACCAGGCAGTGGACTCGACCCGGCTGAGGGTGCCGTCCGGATAGCGGGTCAGGACGGCCCGGCCCAGCGGGTCGTAGTAGCGGATCGCTGTGGCACCGATCTCGCGCAGCGCCGCCGCGTCCTCGTACTCGTGGGTGGTGCTGAAGTAGGGCTGGTACCGCTTCACCGGGTTGCCCTTGTTGTTGACCACCGTGCGGCCGGTGCCGACCCAGCGCGGGTCGGCGTCCACCTCGACGGCCAGCCCGTCCTCACCCACCTCCAGGGCCCTGCCCGGATGCACCCGCGACTTGGTGATCGCCACCCCACCGGTGCCGGTGCTGTACTCGTAGCTCTCCAGCCAGCGCGAGTTGGTCGGGCCGTGCCGTTCCCGGTGCCGGCCCCGGCTGTACGCGGGCTGACCGTTGACCAGCCAGTTGAACGGGTCGTAGGTGAACGTCAACGTCGGATCGTCGAGCGTGTCGCCGTCCCCGGCGCCGGGCCGGCCGAGCAGCGCCGAGGCCACCACCCTGCCCAACTCGTCGTAGCGCACCGCGCGGCGCTGCCCGTTCGGGTCGGTGACGAGGCTCGGGCCGAGCACCAGGTAGTCGTTGACAGCGGTGGTGACCGACCAGGTCGCCTGGTCGATGGTCACCCGCTCGGTGAGCAGGTGGTAGGCGTCGAAGGTGACCGCCGTCGCCATGCCCAGCGCGTCCCGGGCCCCGTCGGACAGGTAGAAGTGCGCGGCCGGATCGGCGGGATAGCGCATCTCGCCGGAGGGGATCCACCAGTCCGGGCCGCCGTCGAGGTGCACGTAGCCGGCGGCGGCCAGGTCCGCGTCGGTCACCGCCGTGCCGTAGCCGGCGGCCAGCGCGGCCGGGGTGAACGCGAGCTGGTACGTCTGGTGCCCCAGCCCCAGGCTGTCCCACTGCCCGGCCGGCAGCGGCGTCAGCGCGTTGTCCCGGAACCGTACCTGTGACCGGGACAGCAACCGCCGCTGCGCGCTGACCTCGTCGGCCACCACTTCGTACCCGATCGGGGTGGCCGCGGCGAACCCGGCGAGCAGTTCGGCGCGGGTGAACAGTGGGCCGGCCGGGGCCAGCCCGGTCAGTTCGTACCCGAGGGCCTCGTACGCGGCGCGGATCCGGTACGCCGGCACCGGCAGCGTCTCGTCGATGTCCGGGGTGTACCGCTGCTCGCCGTACGTGACGTGACGGCGCCGCTGTTCGGCGGTCACCTCGACGGGCAGCTCCGGGTCGGGCGTGGTGCGGCCGTAGACCACTGCGGCGGCCTCGACCACGGTGCCGTACGGGCCGAGGACCAGGTTGAGCCGGTGGCTGATCCGGGGCTCGTCCGGCTCCCGGTCGTAGGAGAGGCTGACCGCCTCCCGCTCGACAGCGACGAACACGTGCGCGTCCAGCCGCTGCACCTGGTACGTCTGCTCGACCACCCCGTACGGGTGCTCCTGCGCGGCACTCCCGTCGTACGAGTACACCTCCTGCCGCAGCGGCAGGCCACGCAACGCTCGCCGGCTCTCCCGCAGCTCCGCGGCGGAGACTCCGGCCGGCAGCTCCGCGGTGGGCAGGTGCCGACCGGCGTACCACTCGGCGGAAAGGTCGACCGGGGCACCGGTGTGGTACCAGGTCTTCGTGGTGACCGGTGGCTGGTACAGCTCGGGCGAGGTGTCCTGGTTCCCGTCGACCGCCTCGACGCCCAACACGTGGTCCACGAACGACTCGCCGTCGATCTGCTCGACCATGCCGAAGCCGGCGAACTCCCGCTCGACTCCGTCGTAGTGCCCGTGGTGGTAGCGGTAGCCGGTGACCAGCCGGGTCCCGGCGATCCGGTCCACCTGTTCCACCCGCTCGACGACCTGCACCGGGAACGGCAGCCTGGTCACCCACGGCTGGCCGGCTCGCCGGTCGGCCAGCTGGAAGGCGGTGGAGGCGGCGTACCGGATGGTGGTCTCGCCGCCCAGGTTGTTCACCACCCGGGTGAGCAGGTGCGGCTTGCCGTCGGCGGCCAGGTCCAGGTAGCGCACCGGACCGGCGGCGTCGCCGGGCAACGGCGACGACCACACCAGGCAACCGGTGCCGGCACCCAGCAGGTCGGTCACCGTCACCGTCGAGTCGGGGGTGACATGCGGCAGGTCGGGCAGCTCGGCGGGGGCCGACCAGCCGTTGCCGGACTGGTTGTACCAGAGCCGGATCTCGCGTCGGCCCAGGTAGCACAGGTCCATCGCGCCGGTGCCGTCCACGTCGGTGAGGAGCACCCGGGCCGGGTCGAACTCGTCCAACCCGGCGAACCACGGCGCGTCGTCCATCTCGACCTTCGCGCCGAATCGTCCGTAGCCGACGTTGGGCCAGTAGCAGACGGATCCGTCGCGGACCCGGACCAGGTCGGTGAGCCCGTCGCCGGACATGTCGGCGAGGAAGATGCTCTGCCGGTCATCCGAGCGCAGCAGCCGCGGCCCACGGTCCTCGTCGGCGGGCCAGAGTGCGGGTCGCGCCGGGCCGTACCCCGCCTCGGCCAACGACTCGTGCCAGGCCAGCACTGTGTCACCGGCGATCAGCAGGTCGGCCCGGCCGTCTCCGGTGAGGTCCAGCAGCAGCAGGTCGGGGCTGGTCCAGTCGACGGCGGGCAGCTCGCGAAACGGTTGGAAGCCGGACCAGCCGGCGTCGTCGGTGCGGCGGACGAAACCCGCCGGTATGGTGCCGAGCTGGACCAGCTCGATCCGCCCGTCACCGTTCACGTCGACCAGTTGCTGGCGTCCGCCGGCCAGGTCGGTCAGCGACGGCACTGTGGGCAGCGCGGCGACCGGGCCGATCCGGCCGGCGCCGAGGTTCGGCCGGTAGTAGAGGGCACCCTCGTGCCCGGTCAGCACCCCGGCGAGCCCTTCCCCGTCCAGGTCCACCCACAGCTCGGTCCGCCCGTCCACGCCGGCCGGCAGGTTCTCCAGGCTGCCCCGCTCCAGTTCCCGGGTGGTCGCCGCGATGGTGGCCGGTGTGTATTCGAAGGTCACCGGGGGCAGTGCGGCGCTGGTGTGCCCGCCACCGGCGGCCGGGGCGTAGCCGCGCTGGGTCACCTCGACCAGGGTGGACAGCACCGGCCCGGCGGCGTATCCCAGCTCCACCGCGCGGACCAGGCAGTCCGCGCCCACCTCCGGCTCGTCCGGGAAGTGGTGGAACATCAGGATCCGGCGGCACAGCCGGTAGGTGCGGACCTCGAATCCCGCGCGGTAGGTGGAGAACGGGTCCGGCCGGCAGGTCCAGTCCCCGGTGTCAGCGGGTAGCGGGGTGTCCGGGTGGTGCTCGCCGTAGTCGAGGACCACCTCGAACAGCCAGCCGGCGTCGGCGATCTGGGCCGGTGTCAGGTCCACCGGGCGTCGGCCGTCGGGGTCGAGCAGCGGCACCGTGTTGCCGTAACGCACCGACTTGAGGTAGCGGTTGACGTTCCGGTCGGTGCGGTGCCGTTCGTGCGGCCGGTCCAGGTCCAGGCCGGCGGCGTCCTCGGCCTTGTAGGTGTAGGTGACCGCGTTGCCCCGATCGTCGCGGGTCTCGCAGAGCAGCCAGGTGTGCACCCGTCCGCCCAGGCCGATGCGGGAGCTGCCGTCGCGGCCGTACACGGCCAGCAGGTTCGACCCGGACAGGGTGCGCCAGTGCACGTCACCGTCGGAGTCCCGGGTCCACCGCTCGATGCGGGCGAACGCCCCCTCCGTCCGTGGCCGGAACCGCTGCACCGTGTGCCCGGCGACCGGAGTGCCGCCGGGCACCGGGATCAGGTCGTCCTCCCCGGACAGCAGGAAGGTGTCGGTGTCGTCGTAGCGGGGCAGGCCACGGTCGGTGCGCCGGCTGATGGCCGGTACGGGCAGCTGCCAGCCGAGGCCGAACGGGCCGTTCCCAGCGCCTGAGTCGTAGCTGAGCGTCAGGTCGGGTTGGAACCCGGACCGGCCGCCGCTGACCGGGACGGGAACGGACATGCCGCCGGTCCCGGTGACCGGGTGGGCGGCGAACGTCTCGCCGATGGCCCGGATCGCGCCGCCGCCGGTGGGCAGGCTGATCGCCGGTCCGCCGAGTCCCGGCCCGGTCGCGGCCCGACCGGCCGGCGGCGTCCCGGCCCCGGATGCGTCGGTCGGCGGCCCGCCCGGTCCGAATGCCCCACCCGCTCCGCCGGGAGCGCCGGCGCCGGTCGGGTCGGCGGAGCCGCGCCACCGGGAGCCGGGCCCCGGCCCCCACGATCCGCCGCCGACCGGGTAGCTGGTCGTCACCGCTCCCCCTCAGCCGTCGAGCCGGTAGTGCAGCAGGACGACCAGGTCGGTCAGGCCGTCCGGGTCGGACGCCAGCGTGACCGGGGTGCCGAGAATCAGCGGGTCGGACTGGCCCACGCACTGCTGCAGGTCGGCGTCCCGGTTCAACGTCACCGGGTCACCGGCCACCGTGAGGTCGTACGTCCCGGGATCACCGTCCACCCGGGCGTACCAGGTCACCTGGTCCACCACCGGCTGGTGGTCGCGGGCGAGGTACGGCAGGTGCTCCGGGCCGATGGTCAGCTCGGTGCTCTGCTGCTGGGTGAGCTGCCACCACTCGTCCGGGAAGTGGTGGCGCAGGCTGTAGGCCTGGTACAGCCCCGTCCGGCCGGCGTCGATCAGCATCTCGTTGAGCACTTCCCGCAGGGAGTCCTCGACCAGGCCGCGCAGCGTCGAGCCGCCGTCGCGGGCCGTGTACCGCAGGTGCAGGATGATGTCGCTGATGCTGTCGTAGTCGAACTGGCGGACTGCCGTCGGCAGTTCCAGGCGCCAGGTGCCGATCGCGCCCTTGCCCTCGAACGGCAGGTAGCGGTCGTCGGCGAAGTTCAGCTCGAACATGCCGCTGTCACTGAGGCCGCTGCTGGTCGCGATCGACTCGATCCCGCCCACGTTGTACGCGAACCGGTCGTCGCCGGGCACCTCGGTGTATTTGTCCTTGGCGCTGGTGGCGCCCTGCCGGGCCGCGGTGGCGGTCCGGTACCGGTTGCCGATCAGGGAGAGCTTCGCGGTGACCGGGGTGTACGGGCCGGCCACGCACGGGATGGACAGGCTGACAGTGCGGAGCCGGCGGAAGTAGTGCCCGGGGTGGTCCAGGTCGAACAGCGCCTCCGGCACGTTGACCACGCAACTGCCGGTGGCCCGCAGCTCGATCAACGCCGCCGGGTCGAGCTGTGCCAGCGAGACGTGCCGGGTCAGCTCGCGCTCGCGGCTGTGCCGGTCGAGGTAGGCCACCTCCATCCGCTTCAGGTCGTGGCGCAGCGCGTCCGCCACTGTCAGCCCCTTGCGCAGGCTGTCCCAGTAGCCGGGTTGCAGGAACGTGGCCTCGCTGCCCAGCTCGTGGGCGAAGCACCGCTCGGCCTTCTTCGCCACGTCGAAGGCGAGCTGGTACGCCCCGAAGTAGACGGAGCTGGCCCGGCTCACCATCCACTGGTACAGCTCGGTGTTCGTGTACTTGCCGCGCAGGTACTCCTCGGTGGCCCGGGCGTTGTCGGCTTCCCGGTCGTGCGCCGCCAGCTCGTCGGTGAGCATGGCCACGTGCAGCCGCCCGGTGAGGAGCTGCTGGTCGAGTTGGGTCAGTTCGAGACCGGCCAGCGCCGCCTGGTGCTCCCAGTCGTCCATCCGGCGGCGGTAGCCGCCCTGGTTGGCTGCCATCCCGGCGGCCTTGTCCAGGGCCCGGGCGATCGCCTCCAGGGTCATCACCGCCGAGTCGGCGGCGGCACCGACCTTGTCGCCGCCGAGGGTGAGGGTCACGGTGGGTGAGCCACCGAAGCCGGCGCCGCCGGCGGTGAAGTTGGGAATCAGCTTCAGCCCGCCGGACAGGATGTAGCCCACCATGATCGCGGTCTCGCCGAGCAGCGACACCCCGGACAACGCGGTGGCGGTGATCTCCCAGGCGTTCATGTACGGCCGGCCGGCGTAGTAGCGTTGCCGCTCCTCCACCACCTTGCGGCTCAGTTCCAGCGCCGCGACGTTGCCCTCGGCCTCCGCGATGGTGGCGAGCTTGACCGCCCGTACCGCGTCGAGCAGGGCGATCTCCTGGCCGGCGCGCAGCCGGGCGAGGTGCTCGGCGTCCCGCTTCTCCATGGCCGCGAGCAGCCCGCCGCCCAGCTCACCGACGTACCCGACGAGTTCGGTGGCCTTCTGGGCCAGCACCCGGAACCGGTAGTTCGGCAGCGGTGCGCCGAGCCCGGCCAGGAACGACGAGACGGACATGCCGGCGGCGGCGGCCCGGACCAGCGCCCCGGGGTCGATCGGCGGCGAGAACAGGGCGAGCATGCTCTCCACCCCGTCGATGTTCTGGCAGTTGCGGATCTTGAACAGCCGGTCGGCGATCAGGTCCCACAGCCGGAGCATCTCCTCGTTGGGCGGGACGCAGAAGTACAGCGCCGAGTAGCTCAGCGGGCTGGGCAGTTCCGCCCCGCCGTGCGGCAGCAGGTCCAGGTCGGGGATCAGGTTCTCCAGGTCCAGCAACGCGTTGCCGAACAGGTCCACCTTCGCCTGGAGTTGGTTGACGGTGGCCGGAGCCGGACTGACCAGCGGCGGCACCACGCTCGGCTTCGGCCCGAGCAGTTTGTCGGCCAGGATGTAGAGCTGGGTGGCCTGGGTGACGGACTCCCGGGTGAACTGCCGGAACAACTGGTCACCCCAGTCGACCAGGTTCTTGATGTAGCTGACCACCACCGCGAGCTGGTAGGCGACCGGCCGGCTGCGGGCCACCACGTGCGGGTTGAACGGCTTCGCCCGCCACTGCTCCACAGCGAACTTCAGGTCCGTGATGCTGGCCCCCGACGGGTCGGCGGCGATCGCCGTGAGAATGTCGCCGATCCGCTGGTTGAGCAGCTCGGGCACTCCGGTCTGGAAGAACGGCTTGGTGACCCAGTACTTCTGCGGGGCGGAGGCGCCGTCGGCGGTGCCGACCGGGTTGAAGATGTAGTGGAACCAGTTCCGCGCCTCGGCAAACCGCTGGTCCCGGTTGAGCCGCAGCGCGATGTCGAACGGAAGGTGGTAGAACAGCTCCCAGTTGTAGCCCGCGTACGCGCCGTCGGCGGCGAAGTCCAGGTCCTCCACCGGGTACGGCGACACGACCACCGGCTCCGGCTGGTAGGTGGCGGCGAAGTCGAAGCCCGTGTTGGTGAGCTGGGTGGTCCGACTCAGCATCGCCGGCACGCCCGACCGGTAGACGGTGGCCCGCAGGAAACACAGCAGCGGGTGGTAGAAGTTCGCGAACCTCACCCCGTACGACAGGGTGCCGTAGACCTCGAACTCGGCGACCAACCGGTGGTACTCGGCGTCCTCGGTCATCGCCTGCACGGCGGCCGCGAGGTCGTGCGCCGGGTCCTCGGCGTATCGGCGCAGGTACTCGGTGAGCAGCGCCAGCACGTCGTTGGCGAACTGGTCCACGTCGCTGTACGTCTTCTCGATCCGGTCCGCCGGGTCCTCAGCGCGCCGGTCGTAGAAGCCCGGGATGATCACGTAACCACGGTCGTAGTCGCCGTAGAAGTACGGCATCAGGGTGCCCAGTGGCAGCACCGGCCGGCGGTCGTGGGTGCCTCGGACGCTCTGCGCCAGCCCCAGCAGCATGATGATCCAGTCGAGCAACGACATCTGCATGGGGTACGTCACCCGGAACCGGCCGGGCGTCTGCGCCACCAGCGTCTGGAACGCGCCCATCAGCGGGGTGCTGATCGCCAGGTCGTTCTGTTCCCGGAAGACCAGTTCGGTGAACCGTTCGGCCAGCAGCTCGGTGTCCTTGAACACCGGCGACAGCAGCAGGTTGCCGGAACCGCCGCCCGGCACCGGCTCCGGATAGCCCCGGCAGCCGGTCAACGCGAACGAGCCGACGAACTCGGTGCCGGTGAGCACGCTGATCGCCTGGCCGGCCGCTCCGGCCGCGTACGCGAAGCAGGTGAACTCGTCCACCGCGGGGAGGTCCTCCCGGTAGCCGCTGGCCGGGTAGTACAGCGCGTCCTTGGAGATCTTCTTCGGCTGCCAGCGGTCCTGCGTCCGCTCGCCGATGGCCAGCTGGATCCGCCACCGCCGGCGCGGCCGCTCCGTCTCCGTGCCGCCCGGCGGGATGCCGTCCGGGTCCGGAATCTGGGAGGTCTGCGCCGTGTCCGTCTCCTCGGTGAAGACCGGCCAGGCCAGTGTGAGCCGGCTGTTGCGGTCGAAGGCGAGCAGGTGGTCGCCCGCGATGTCCAGCGGCACCCGCCGCCACGGCGTCCAGTACCGCTCCCGCTCGAACTGCCTGTGGTAGTACACCGTCGGGTCGCCGCCGCGGGTGCGGGCGAACACGTGCATGAGATGCCTGTCGTGCTGGTAGTAGCAGGCCATCACGTCCAGGTGCGCCAGGTCGTCCAGCTTCTCCAGGTACGCGATGGTGGCGTTCTCCACCGCCAGGTCGGTCAGCTCGTCCTGCTGCAACTGGTCGTCCAGCTCGGTGAACAGCTCCGACTTGTCGTCGCGCAACTCCGGCAGGATCCAGTTCTCCGGATACAGGAAGATCTTCCGGTTGGCCTCCCACACCCGGTAGTTGGCCATCCAGTTCCACTGGTCCCAACCCGGATCCTCGGTGACCGCCGCGACGCTGTCCGGCTCCAGGCCCAGCAGGCAGCGCTGCACGAACAACTGAACGGTGGCGTGCGCCTGCACGATGCGCGACGTCGCCATGCAGGCGCCCATCTCGACATCGATGAGGAAGTGGTCGTACAGGTCGTTGGTGTCGCGCAGCCCCGGGTTCTCGGCCAACAGGTACGCGACCAGCGCGTCCCGCTTGGCCACCCGCAGCCGGTCCTGCACCCCTTGGAGCACCCCGAACCACTCGGCCTCGGCGTAGCGCGCCTTCAGGGCCTGCCGCATGGTGGCCGCCCCCGCCGCCGTGGTGACCGGCTGGGCCAGCGGCACCGCCGCCGCCACCGGTAGGCCCAGCCGGCGTAGCAAGGCCAGCGCTTGGGCCAGCCGCTGGATCGTCGCCGGCGACCGGTACGCGGTGAGGTCCACCGCCGACAGTTCGAGGTGGGCGTCCAGGTCGGCCAGCACTATGGGGTCCCAGCCGCCGAGCTGCGCCAGATGGGTGTGGACCTGCGTGGCGGTCGTGCCGGCCGCCAGGACCAGGTCGAACAGCCCGTACACCGTCCACGGCGCGGCCGCGTCAAGCGGGTTCGCCACCGGCGGGTAGGTGCGGGCCAGCTCGACCCCGGCGGCCAACCGGATCCAGTCGGCCAACGGGACCGGCGGCCGGCCGGTCTGGTAGGGCACCTGGTCCGGGGCCAGCCAGCCGAGCGACCCGGCGTTCGTCAGCAGCCAACCGAGGTCCGCGTCGGGCACCGTCAGGTGCTCGACGAGCCGGCTCAGCACGTGCAACAGGCGCAGTGCCCGGTACTGCTCGTCGAACCCGGCCGGGGTGACCGCCGGCGGCACCGGTGGCTCGTTCGCCAGGTCCACCAGCGCGTCGTCGGTGAGCACTGCGAGCAGCGGCCGGGTCAGCTCCGCGCCGGCCAGCACGGTGGCGGCGGCGTCCGCCGAGAACCCGAAGGTGTCGGCCACCGCCGCCACCGCCAGCTCCTGCTTGGTACGGGTGTACGCGTAGCTGGACAGGGCAGTGGTGATGGCCAGCAGCAGCGTGGTCTGCTGGGCCTCGGTGGGGTTGGCCACGATCGCCGCTGTTATCGGTGTGGTGTCCACCAGGGCGGCGAGCTTCGCGTCGACGAACTGCGCCGGGGTGGTCACCGCGTCGGTCCAGCCACCGTCCACGATCGAGGCGAAGCCGGCCAGGTCCGCCTCGGTCATCCCGGGCACTGTGGCCAGCAGGGCACGCATGCCCGGCAGGTTCTCCTCGGGGGGCGCCGTCGGGTCGACTGCGGGTCGGGTCGCCGCGTACCCGCTCTGGTAGCCGGCCTGCAACCCGGTGAGCACCGCGGTCAGCGTCTCGTCCGGCAGGTCCCGCGCGGCCAGGTCGTCGGCAACGTGTCGGAGCAGGTAGCGCAGGTCCGCCGGGGGGATGCCGGTGCCGGCCCGGGCGGCGTCGAGCAGGTCGACGAAGGCCAGCGCGGTGGCCGGTGCGGTGAGCGGATCCGACCCGATCAGATCCTTCATGATCAGGTACTCGGTGACGGTGAGTCCGAGCGCCCGGGCCAGTAGCGTCCCGGCGTACACCGTGTGCAGGCCGACGTTGCTGACGATCGCCGGGGCCGGAAGGTCGGCCACCAACAGAGCGGTGTCCGCCGTCGTGGCCCCCAGGCAGGTCGCCAGGTACGCCTCGTGCGCCGACAGCTGGGCACCCGAGCCGGGTGTGGTCAGCTCCGCCTGCTCGTTGGCGAGAACGTTGGCCGGCTCGAACGCTTCGAGGACCGGGCCGTTCGCCGAGTTGCGGAACACCTCGGCGTACCGCGCCTCGTCCAGCGGGGCGAACAGGTCGACCACCTCGGGCAACGGCAGCCCGAGCCGCCCTGCTAGCTGGTGCAGCGCGGCCACCGCGACCAGGAGGTCGTCGTCCAGGGCGCCGCCGCCCAGCGCGTCGGCTCGGATCGCCCGGTCCAGCAACGGCGGCGTCCAACCGGTGCAGGCCGGCGCGCGCAGCAGGCGCAGGAACCGGTGGATCCGGTCCAGGCGCGCGTCGGTGAGCTGCTGGATCCGCTTTGCGCTGAGGTCGGACCCGGTGTCCAGGTGCTTGACGAACATGGCGTTCCCGGGATTGACCCAGGCCAGCGCCAGCAGCTCGGTCAACTCCCGATAGTCCAGTCGCGCCCGGGCGAGGAAGTTGTCCACCCGGGCGATGCCGCCCAGAGCGCCGAGCGGCGCGGTGTTCCAGATGTCGTCCTGAGCGGCCGGGTCGGCTGTGACCACCAACTGCCGCTGCGCGTCGCTGATCCCCAGTTCCTCGGCCGCGACTGCCTCGCCGCTCGGGCCCGCCGACCGGCGCAGCGCCCGCATCACGTCGGCCCGCGCGATGTCGAACTGGGCGAAGTAGCTGCGGGTCTCCTCGTGCGCCAGGTCGAACGGCAGGGCGAACGCGTACCGGCTGCCTGCCAGCAGGGTGTAGGCGGCGGCATTCACGTACTGCGGCGCGGCCGCCAACTCGAGCGCGGTGCCGGTGGTCTGGCGCAGTCGGCGCACGAACCACCCGCCGGCCCCGTCCGGGGTCGCCTTGGCCACCACGCCGATGTCCCGAACCACGCGGGCCCCAGCCAGGTCCGGCTCGTACACGAGCGATCGGTCGGTGAACGGCCATCCCTGGCCCTGCAACAGGCTCAGCAGCCCGGCCGACGGCGCCTCCACCGGATCGACGCCGCCGCTCAGCGGACCCCCGAACGCCAGGCCCGCGTCCGGCGCCACCGCCTCCTCCAGCAGCTCGCACACCAGATCCAGGTAGGGCAGCGGAAGGTCGGTGTTCTCGCAGCTCAGATCCAGGTCACCGAGGTCCGGCCGGCGACCGTACAGGACGTCCCGGGCGACCTTGGTGGCCGGACCCGGCGTGTCGGCGTCGGTGACCAGCCGGTTGCCGAGGAACTGAAGGACGTCCACCAGGTAAGCTGCGGCGCTGTGCACGCTGCGGCACGGCTCGCAGTAGCTCGAGTCGGCGAGCTGGAACAGGCTGCTCAGGTTGGGAAAGTCGGCGCTGACGGGGGTGAGGTCCGGGGCCGCCGAGCCGCCCAGGGCCCGGACCGGCAGCGCCCGCGCCGCGCTCTGGAGTTCGCCGGCCAGCAACCCGCTCGCCACGTGCACATCCACGGCCCGGCGATACACCGACCGGGCCTGCTCGTCGGTGAACCGGCCGGTGTTCACGGCGGTGGCCACGAACCGCGTCTCGCCGAGGGCGTGGATCCGGGCCGCCGACGGCACTTCGGCAGCCAGCAACGCCGTCGTCTGCCGATAGGTCGGCGCCAGCTTGAAGATCCGCTGCGCGGCCTTGAGCGCCGGCCGCCCGGTCCGCAGCCGCTCCGGGTGGTCCCGCAACAGCCGCTCCACGTTGCCCGTCGCGAGGTCGAAGTCCGGATTCGCGGTGAGCAGTTCGAGCACCGCGTCCCGGTGCCCACCGAAGGCGCGCTCGGCGGCGCTGGCCCGCTCGTCGGTGCCCGGCTGTTCGTTCTTGCCGGCGTGCTCGTCGGGGTCGGCTCGTCGACCGGGCCCCGGCCGATCGCCGCTGCCGTCGGATCGTTCGGCGTCGTCTGCGTCTGCGTCTGCGGTGCCGACCACGGTGCCCGCGTCGCGTTCGAGCTGCGCGGTGAAGGCCGTGGTGGGATAGCGCCTCTCCAGCTTGCGGGCCAACGCGCCGGCGTGCAGGTCGATCAGCTCCGGCCGGACCGGCTGACCGGCGACCCGGACATCAGTGGTGCTGTCCCGCAACACCCGCCGCCAGTCCGCCGGGGCCAGACGGGCCAGCCGGCGTACATCGGCCGCCCCCTCGATCCCCTCGTGGTCGCGGACCCGGTCGACAATCGTCTCGTCGTAGCCCAGCACGTCGGCCAGCACGCTCGCCGCGCCGGCCGCCTCGGCGGCCGACCGGTCGGGAAACGCCGCAGCCTCGGCCAGCCGAGCGATCAGCCCGGGCAGGTCACCGGCGGCGTCGGCGGCGAGGAGACTCTGGACCCGCTCGTGCGCGCCGTCGGCGAGGAACCGCTCCACCCGCCCGTACAACACCTTCGGTCGTTCCTGCGCGACGTACTCCTGGGCCTCCGGCCGTACCCGGGCCAGCATGTCGAGGATCCGGTCCAGCTCGCCGAGCAGGTCCTCGGGGACGAACCGGTGGCGCACGGCGTCGGCGACGGCGTTCCGGACGGTGTGCTCGTCGAGCAGGGCGATGTCGTAGTACAGCGGCCGCAGCTCGGTGTTCAGGTCGACGTCGAACCGGGCGAGTGCGGCGCCGGTGCGGCTCGTGGTCAACAGTGTCCGCTCGGCGAACAGCGCGTAACCGAACACCGCCGGCAGCTTGTAGGACGCGGCCAGTTTCTGCGCCACACCGAAGTGCGCCAACGCCGTCGCGGGCAGTCCGGTCTCGGCGGCCAGGAACGTCACGTCCTCGGCCTCGTCGTCCTGCCGCAGCTCGTACAGCGGGACCTGGCCGAGCAGCGGGACAATCGTGGCGAGGATCCGCTCGTACTCACTGCGTTCCCGGTCCCCGCCGCCGGACAGATCCACTGTGAGCACGGCCAGCTCGGGGGCGTTGAACAGCACCGCGCTCAGCGGCGGGTCGGACAGGAGTCGATCACCAGCGGAGACCCGGACGAACAGGTCAGCGGACTGCTTCTCGGAGCGGGTGAACCGGTCCCGCGAATAGTCGACGCGATACAGCCCGTCGTCCCCGGTGGTCGCCTCGCCGAGCTGTTCGGCGTGCCGCAGGTCGCGGTCGAACGCGCCGACCGTCAGAGCATTCGCCGGCTGCCCGTCGACCCAACGCACCCGACCCACCACAACGAACCCCGACGGCGGCTCGGCCAGCACCATCTGCACCGCGTCCCGGGTCGCCCCGTCCACAGTGCCGGTCACCGGCAGCTTGTGCGCCCGTTGGAACTCGGCCACCCCACGCCGGGTGGTCGGCCCGTACCGGGCGTCGACCAGTTCGTCGGTGGCGATGTCGGCGGGCATCCGCAGCAGCGCGGTGTGCAGCCGCCGGACGTCGTCGCTGGGGCGGTGCCGGCGCGAGCCCATCGGGGTGGTCATGAGCATCTCCGATCGTCCGACAGCCGGCGACGGCGGCTGTCTGACGCCGGTGCGACCGGGAGCTACCTGGCATCCTGCGGATCAGAGGAGCCCACCAGCATCGCACTGTCCAAGATCCGCCTTCCCGTCTGACTGATCGGCAGCGGGCACTGCCGGTACGGCCGGTGGCGGGGCCGGGTCTTTCCGGGACAGCACCCGCACCCCGAGCGATAGCACTCGAGCACACGACCAGGCAGAAGCGCCCGCGGAGGAAATCGCTACCGACTGCGCTACATCCCGATCTGTGCCCCCGGCGCGATTCGAACGCGCGACCCCCAGATCCGTAATCTGGTGCTCTATCCGCTGAGCCACGGGGGCATGGTGTCGTCGGAGGGAGTTGAACCCACGATCTCTGCGTTATCAGCGCAGTGCCTTAACCAGCTTGGCCACGACGACATGGCGGAGAGAGAGGGATTCGAACCCTCGCGGTGTTACCCGCTCCGCGTTAGCACCGCGGTGCCATCGGCCGGACTAGGCGACCTCTCCATGGCGCTGACGGCGGGACTCGAACCCGCGACCGCCTCGCTGACAACGAGGTGCTCAAGCCGCTGAGCTACGCCAGCATGGTCCGGGACCGGGGTGTCGAACCCCGTGTCTCTCGCTCCCAAAGCGAGCGGGTCAGCCGTCTCCCTCGTCCCGGATGTGTCTGCCTCGGCCCGGCCCATACAGGCGCCGGCCGGGGTGTTGCTCATGCATCCATTATGGAGTTGAAAAATCTGCGACGCCGCCGGCCGCGGCCGGGACGAAAAAGCAGGGGCGGCAGGACTCGAACCTGCAATCTTCGGTTTTGGAGGCCGCTGCTCTACCAGTTGAGCTACGCCTCGCTCAAGTTGGTCCAGTAACGAGAAAGCCGCCCTGTCCCTGTTCGGGGTGGGCGGCTTCGCAGCTTGCGCTGGCGCTATTCGCGCCGCCACCCCGGCTTCCAGTTCTGCTCGCTCGCGCACAGATCCTGGGCTCGCCCCATCGAGGGCAGCACGACACCGCCGCGCGGTATGAACCGCATGGTTTCGGCGTAGGCGTACTGCAACACGTGGAACTCCTTGGGTTGGTCGGGACTGCCTTGCTCATTCAAGGTAGGCGCTGTGCCAATCGGATGACAATGGATATTCCGAGCTGACGCAGGCTCGTCTCCTTCGCCCGCTCGATGTTGCGCTGCCAATTTCGGTCACTCCTGCGGCGCGATCAGCCGGTCGTCGGTGACGTCGTGGACCGTGATCGCCTCCACCGGGCACGAGTCGGCGGCGTCGAGGATGACGTCGGCCGGGGCGACGACGTCGGCCAGCGGCGCGGACCGGCCGTCGACCAGGCGGAAGTGCTCGGGCGCGGTGCCGGCGCAGATGCTCGTGCCGATGCACCGGCTCGAGTCCACCCCGATCCGCCAGGCGGTGCTCACCAGGCCACCGGCATGCCGAGCAGGCCCCGCACCAACATGCCGCGCTTCCACTCCAGCTCGGCTTCCGGTACGGCGAGCCGCAGTCCGGGCAGGCGAGTCACGAGGGTGGCGACGGCGACCTGCAACTCCATGCGGGCCAACTGCGCGCCGACGCAGTGGTGCACACCGTGCCCGAAGCCCAGGTGCGGGTTCTGCTCACGCTCGAAATCCAGCCGGTCCGGGTCGGCGAAGACGGTAGCGTCCCGGTTCGCCGATGACAGTGAGCCGAGGACCGGCTCACCTGCCCGGACCAGCACCCCGCCGACCTCGACGTCCTCCTTGGCGTACCGGGCGAAGGAGGAGCCGACGCCGAGCGGCACGTACCGCAACAGTTCCTCGACCGCGGCCGGCACCAGCGACGGGTCGGCCCGTAGCCGAGCGAGCTGGTCCGGATTGTGCAGCAGGACGTAGACGAAGTTGGGGATCTGGGTCACCGTGGTCTCGTGGCCGGCCGCGAGCAGACCTCCGGCCAGCTCCACCAGCTCGGTCTCGCTGAGCCGATCCTGATTCTCGTCGCGGGCCCGCACCAACGCGCCGAGCAGGTCGTCGATCTCCGGCTCGCGGCGGCGCTCGGCGACCAGACCACCGATGTAGCCCCAGAGGTTGTTCAGGTACTCCTGGATCGTTTCCATGGGCAGCGAGGTGGTCGAGACGATCGCCTCGGACCAGATGTGGAAGCGGTCGCGGTCGGCGTACGGGACCCCGAGCAGCTCGCAGATCACCTGGATCGGCAGCGGCGTGGCGACGTGCTCCACCAGGTCGGCCGGAGGACCGAGCCGGACCATGTCGTCGACCAGTGCGTTGGCGATCTCCTGGGTTCGGGGTCGCAGCGCCTCTACCCGACGTGCCGTGAACGCCTTCGCCACCAGGCGGCGCAGGCGAGTGTGATCGGGCGGGTCCAGGGTCAGCATGCCGCTGTACTGCTGGCGCGGGGTGAGCCGGGGCTCGTCGCGCTGGACGGCCGGGGCGCGGCCGAACCGCACGTCGCCGAGGACCGTGCGGACGTCCTCGTACCGGGTGGCGAGCCACGCCTCCTCGCCGTAGGGAAGCTTCACCCGGGTCATCGGCTCGTTCTCGCGCAGCTCGCCGTAGGTCGGGTCGACGACGAGGCGGTCGGGCACACTGAACGGGTACGACCGGGCCGGCGGAACGGTTCGGCTATCGGTGGTCTGCGCGCTCTCCGTCATCCGGGTTCCCTTCGTCGAGACGGCGTGATCCTCGGGCCGGCACCAGGTTCGTGCGGCGCCGGACTGCCAACGTCCAGGACGTGCGGACAGCGCACATCGACGCTCAGTAGTCTGTCGATGTCGGATCGTAGCGGCAGATATCGATGATCGCCATGGAGGTCGGTCCGCCGCCGGGGTGCGGCAGCAAAGCCACACCCCGGCGGGGACGTTCATCGGGACTGGTCCCGGATCAGCAGCCGAGCCGTTTGCTCGAAAGGGCGATGTCGTCGATCCAGAGGTCGAACTCGCCCGGCGTCGTGCCGCCCTGGTAGAGCTGCCAGCCGATCTTCACCGTGTCGACGGTCGGCAGGACGAAGGGAACGTCGTTGCCACCGTGGTCGCTCGTGGAGGCTGTCAGCTCCGGGTTCGCCACGCCATCGATCCACACCGCGACGCGGTTGTCCGCCGCGTCGAACTTCCACTCGAAGCACTGCCAGGTGTCCTCGACGACCGGGGCGGACTCCCGCCAGTTGGTCCAGTCGCCGGTCGGACCCCCGTCGGCGCCGACTCCCCAGAAGGTTCCGGGGACCGTGGGCGCGTACTGCCCGCCGACCGGGCGGACGACCTCAGCGCTGCCGGTGCCGGTCGCTTCCACCAGCGTGAAGTGCGCCCAGTCCGGGGCCGTGGGGAAGGCGTCGACGCGCAGACGCATCCGGCCGTAGAAGCGGTTGCCCGGGGCGGCGAAGTCGTCGACGCGCAGGAAGGCGCGTCCGTTGTCAACGGTCTGGATGTGCAACACCTGGTTGCCACGACGGGCACGTTCGACGGTGAGCGTGCCGTGGCGGGTGTCGACGCCCCAGTTCAACGTGCTGGGCCCCCCGAGAGGCAGTCGCTCGAAGTCCTCACAGAAGAGCAGGCCACGGGGGCACGAGGGCGGGGAGGCCCCCGCTGCGCCGGCCGGAACGCTGCCGACTGCGGTGCCGAGGATCAAGGCGGCGCTGAACACCGCCAGAAAACTGCGCATTGTCATCCTCCAAGACGGCTGGTCCCCGACCACAGGGGCCGGGCCAGCAGGAACTGTCCAGCCGTGCGACGCTGGGTGCTCCCGCCTGCCCCGTTGCGGCGCGGTTGCCTCCGCGCTGCGGCGATCCGAGCTATTCCGGCACGCCGCATCAGCTACAGCCACATTGATGGACGTCATCATATGTGAAGGGCTTGGCTTCGGTCGGCCGGCAGTGGACCGCCCCGCGGCGTTGACTCCGAGCCAGGAAAGCGTAACGCTGTGGAAGCGCTCCCATCGTCGAGCTCCTATGCGAAAGGAATGCTCGTGCGTCCCACCACCGCTCTACTCCCGGTCGTGCTCGCCACGGCCCTCGGCGGTCTGGCCCTGCCGGAGCCCGCCCTGGCCGCCGCCGGCCCGGCGCTGGCCGTGAACACCACCGCCGCTCGGCACCAGATCAGCCCGTACGTCTACGGCATGAACTTCGCCGACGAGGCCCTCGCCCGCGACCTGCGGCTGCCGGTGCACCGCTACGGCGGCAACGCCACCACCCGCTACAACTTCCGAGCCGACACCACCAACCGCGCGTCGGACTGGTACTTCGAGAACATCCCCAACGACAACCCGAGCCCGGCCGACCTCCCGAAGGGCTCCGAGAGCGACCGGTTCGTGCAGCAGAACAAGGCCACCGGAGCCGCCACTGTCATGACAATGCCGATGCTCGGCTGGATCGCCAAGGACCGGTCGCGGGCGTGTGGCTTCAGCGTCGCCAAGTACGGCCCGCAGCAGTCCACCGACACGTGGGCACCGGACTGCGGCAACGGCATCAAGCCGGACGGCTCACCGGTCACCGGCAACGATCCGGAGGACACCAGCGTCGCCGTCGGTCCGGAGTACGCCACCGACTTCGTCAACCACCTCAAGGGGCAGTTCGGCGCCGCCGCCGACGGCGGAGTCCAGTTCTACAACCTGGACAACGAGCCGGATCTGTGGCACTCCACCCACCGTGACGTCCGTCCGACCGGGCTGGGCTACGACGAGCTACGCGACCGCACCTACGAGTACGCCGCCGCGATCAAGGCTGCCGACCCCGGCGCGAAGACGCTCGGTCCCGT
The DNA here is from genome assembly GCF_003264365.1 of Micromonospora noduli. Lineage (GTDB taxonomy): Bacteria > Actinomycetota > Actinomycetes > Mycobacteriales > Micromonosporaceae > Micromonospora > Micromonospora noduli. The sequence goes on along the minus strand of NZ_PYAK01000018.1, from coordinate 88,824 downwards.
CGGCTGGGGCCTGAACTCGATCCTCTATTCGGGCCTCGACCAGGACACCTGCTCGCGCACCGGCTGCTGGTCGAACCCGCCGGACAAGGCCGCGCACGGCGGCCAGGACCTCGGCCCGTGGTACCTGGACCGGATGCGTGAGTACGAGCAGCAGCACGGCACACGCATCCTGGACTACTTCGACGTCCACCTCTACCCGCAGCAGTCCGGCGTACTGGGCGAAGCGGCCGGCGACGCCGACACCCAGGCGCTGCGACTGCGCTCGACCCGCCAACTCTGGGACCCGACCTACGTGGACGAGAGCTGGATCAACAGTCCGGTCCGGTACATCCCGCGCCTACGCGAGCTGGTCGACCAGCACTACCCGGGCACGAAGATCGCAATGACCGAGTACAACTGGGGCGCCCACGGGTCGCTCAACGGCGCGCTCGCCCAGGCCGACGTCCTCGGCATCTTCGGCCGCGAAGGGCTCGACCTGGCCACCCTCTGGACCGCACCCGCGGCCGACCAGCCGGTGGCCAACGCCTTCCGCGTCTACCGCAACTACGACGGCAAGGGCGGCTCGTTCGGCGAAACCTCCGTCCAGGCGACAAGCGCCGACCAGGGCAAACTGGCCGTGTACGCCGCCGAGCGGAGCGCGGACAAGGCGCTCACAGTGGTCGTCATCAACAAGACCGGCGAGGACCTGACCAGCCCGGTCGCCCTCACCGGCGCCTCCGCCAGCACCGCTCAGGTCTACCGCTACAGCGGGGCGGACCTCGCCGGCGTCGTCCGGGAGGCCGACCAGCCGGTGACCGCCGGCGGCCTCACGGCCACCTTCCCGGCCAACTCGATCACCCACCTGGTGCTGCCGCGCGACACCACGCCCGGCGACACCCAGGCGCCGACCGCCCCGGGCAGGCCGACCGCCGGCACGATCACCGGCGACAGCGTCGCGCTGGCCTGGACGCCGTCCACCGACGACACCGCCGTCACCGGCTACGACGTGCACCGGGTCGACACCACCGGCACCGTGAAGGTGGGCAACGCCACCGGCACCACGTACACCGTGACCGGGCTGACGCCGGACACCCCGTACACCTTCGTGGTGACCGCCCGCGACGCGGCGGGCAACGTCTCGGCGGCCTCCCCCGGCCTGACCGTACGGACCGCGCCCACCGCGCCGACCGGCGGTTGCACGGTCAGCTACACGGCGAACAGTTGGCCGGGTGGCTTCACAGCGACCGTGACGGTCAAGAACACCGGCACCACCGCGATCGACGGCTGGAAGCTCGCCTTCGACTTCCTCACCACCGGCCAGAAGGTCGGCCAGGGCTGGTCGGCCACCTGGAAACAGAACGGAACGAGCGTCACCGCGGACAGCATGAGTTGGAACGGCAAACTCGCCCCCGGCGCGTCCACCAGCACCGGCTTCAACGGCACGTGGAGCGGCACCAATCCGGCGCCCACCGCCTTCAACCTCAACGGTCAACGCTGCGGGTGAGCTGAGAGATCCCTACTCCACACCGGCGGAGTAGGCCGGAGGGGTCCGGGGCGCAGCGGCACCCCGGGCCCCTGGCTCTCGACCGCCCGTCCCGGCCACCGCCGTGGCCGCGTTGGGCGGGCTGCGCCTACAAGGCCGCCGTGGTCTTGCTCAGGAAACTGGCGAGTTGGCCATAGTCGACGTCTTGCCCTTCCGTGATGTCGACAGTTTTGCGTTCACCGTTGCCCATCGACCGCAGGAATCCCTTGACCTCGGGGATGTCCGTCGCGTTGAAGACCATGAACGACACCTTGGACTTTGCTACCGCGATGACGGCGGCGTAATGGCCGTTCTTTAAGTAGTGCGGCTTGCCGTACTGAAGCCGCTCCTCGACACCCGGAACAGTTTCGTCGATCATCGCACGTAATTTTTCGCATACGTCGATCTGCCACGGTTGCGTCTTGTTGATGTACTCGGTGACGTCGTCGTTCACTGTCATCCCCTTCATGGTGCTCAGTAATATCGCGCATGTGCTGGACGAGAGTGCGGTGCTGCCGCGCTCTCACCCTTCACCGCTTGGAGCCCCGGGCTCCTGACCCCACCCGGCGAACTCCTCCCCGGCCGGAGCGTAGGCCAGCACGACCACTCCGAATCAACGCCTGCATGAGACCCTCACGATCAGTACGGCGGCGACCGCGGCCGCCGCCCAGACGCTCAACCGCACCGGCCAGGCCATCGCGCTCTCCGGCGGCGGGGGCAGCAGCACCATCTGCAGCGCCGCACCGGCGGGAACAAGTAGGACGGCGAGCGTTCCGACCGGACCAGACCGCTGGATCAACGCCCCGACAGCCCCGAGCAGAGGGCCGAGACACACGCTCACGGACAGCCAGTACTGCGTCGTCCCGCCCCACCAGATGTCGCCGTCGAAAATCACGTCCACGCCGTAGTACGCGCTGGTGGCGAAGATCAGCGTGCAGCCGCCCGCCAAAGCGCCGCGCAGCATCCCCGCCGCCAGTCGTACGCTCCGACTCACCAGCCAGCCCGCCAGCACGGCCATCGCCGCCCAGGCCCATCCGGCGTCGAGGATGAGACTGGCGAACTCCGCGGCCTGTGACCAGCCGCCGCGCTCAGCACGCGCGGTGCCGACCTCGCCCAGCAGCACCGGCACATGGTTGACGATCGAGTCGACGGCGCCCAGCGCCACCCCGGCTGCCGGACCGACCACCACCCACCACGGCCCAGCACGCCACGAGATCATCGCGATCATTGTGCCGCAACCAACCCTCCTCGTCGGCCCGACTCCACGCCAAGATCAGGTGGTCGTGCCGATGCCGATCAAGCGCAGTCCCGCGCCGCACGGTCGCTGGCAACTCTCGGCAGGTCAGTGTCTGGCCAGGGACGCTTCACGATCGGGTCGAAGCATGCGGTGGTGCAGGCGCGCCGCCTCCTCCTGGTCGGTGATCTGACGTAGTGCGAGCCAGGCGGCCCCGATCGCCGGGTCCCCGGCGGTCCCGGCCGGGTCGGCAAGGGTGGCCAGGACCGCCGTTCGTACGGGCGTGGTGTTGGTCAGGAGGCTGCCGGCGAGCACGACGGGGCCGTCCGGTGGGCCCAACTCGTCGAGAGTGGCGACCAGTCGAGCAGCGGCCTCGGTGGTCAACCGCTCGGCGAGGGCATCGCCGGCCGTCGCGCCGGCGCAGACCAGGGGTGCAAGCGCGGCGAATGCCGCGGGTCGCTGGCGGCCGGCCCACTGCACGAGCTCGTCGCAGGTTGTCACGCCGGCCCGCGCCGCGATCGTGGCCGCCAGCCCGGCGTCCACTGTGGGACCTGACCAGGCCCGGGCGATCGAACGTACCGCCTGCAGGCCCAGCCACATGCCCGAGCCTTCATCCCCCAGCAGCCAACCGAGGCCGTCGACGGTGCGGCTGACGCGCCAGTCGTCGATCCGGGCGGCGACCGCGCCGGTGCCAGCGATGAGCACGGCTCCCGAGGGCGCCGACGTGCCTGCCGCGAAGGCCGTCACCGCGTCGCCGACCAGGGTGACGGGGCAGGTCAGTCCGCATTGGGCCCACTCGACGGTGAAGGCGGCCGTGATCTCCGGATCCGCCATGACGCCCGCGCCGGCGATGCCTGCGACGCCGCTGCAGACGGATGCTGGGTCGTGCTCCCCCAGGGCCTCACGCACCGCCGCGCCGATCGAGCGAGCGGCTGCCGTCCCCGCGGCCGTCGGATTGCCCGGACCCGCCGCGCCGCGCCCCACCACGGTGCCGTCCCGGGTGGCCACTACCGCCCGGGACGCCGTGCCTCCGGCGTCAACACCCAGTACCAGAACCATGCCCGAAATCGAAGCATAGAAATTTTCTATTGACTAGGCATCGATGTGGTCGTAATTTTCATGCTCATAGTTAATCGATGAAAAGGATGATCAGCAGTGACGGGTGAGAGTGGTGGGCTGCTGGTGCGGCTCCGGATGGAGGGGCCGACCATGCCGGAGGCCCTGGCGAAGATCGCCGAGGCCATCCTCGACGATCCGGAGACGGCGGCGCACGCCAGCATCGTCGACCTGGCCGAACGATCCGGGACCTCCACCGCGACGGTCACCCGCTTCAGCCGGGCACTCGGCTTCAAGGGGTACGCCAACCTGCGCGTGGCCGTCGCGACCGAGACCGGGCGCGCCGAGCAGGCACGCTGGGAGACCGACATCTCCGGGGACATCGCGCCGGAGGACCCGATCGGCGGTGTCCTCGACGTGATCACCGCCGCGGACACCCGGGCCATCCAGGCAACCGCGTCCGGCCTGGACACCACCGCGGTCGAACGAGTGGCGGCCGCGATCGCCACCGCCGGCCGAGTGGAGATCTTCGGGCTCGGCAGCAGCGGCACCGCCGGCAGCGAGATGGCGTTCCGGCTCGAACGCATCCGCGTCCCGGTGCGGTACCGGGCCGACACGCACACCGCCCTCACCAACGCCGCACTGCTCGGGCCGGGCGACGTCGCGATCAGCCTGTCGCACTCCGGTCGGACCCGAGAGGCGATCGAGATGCTGGCCGAGGCCGCCGATCATGGAGCGCTGACCGTGGCGGTCACCTCGTACGCCCGCTCACCACTGGCCGAGGTCGCCGACGTCGTCTTCACCACCTCGGTGCACGAGACCACGTTCCGGCTCGCAGCGCTCTCCGCGCTGCACTCGCAGCTGCTGATCCTCGACCTCATCTACGTCGCCGTCGCACAGCGCACCTACGAGCGCACCACCGAAGCTCTCGAACTCACAGTGCGGGCCGTCGACGCACACCGGATGCCGGACACCAATGCGAACCGCAAGCGAGCACGGAAGGAAAGGCCGCTGTGACGATCACAAGCGCGGACTATGTCGAGGTCATCACCAAGGCCATCGAACGTGTCGGGACCACCCAGGGCGACCGGGTGGCGCGGGCCGCCGATCTACTGACCGCGACACTGCAGGCCGGCGGGGTGATCCAGGCGTTCGGCTGTGGACACTCCGAGGCACTCGCCATGGAGATCGCCGGTCGGGCCGGCGGCCTGGTGCCCACCAACAAGATCGCCCTACGCGACATCGTCCTGTACGGCGGCGAGCCGACGAGCGTGCTCGGTGACCCGCAACTCGAGCGCACGCCCGATGTCGCCCACCGCCTCTACGCGCTCGCCCCGATCAAGCCCGACGACGCGTTCGTCATCGCCTCGAACTCCGGCGTCAACGGCGCGGTGGTGGAGATGGCACACCTGGTGAAACAGCGGGGACACCCGCTGATCGCAATCACCTCGGTCGAGCACTCCGCCCGGGTCGAGTCGCGGCACGACAGCGGGCTCAAGCTCGCCGACCTCGCCGACGTCGTGCTCGACAACGGCGCACCGTACGGCGACGCGTCCCTCGACTACGGCGACGGCGCGGTCGGGGCCGTCTCGTCGATCACCGCGGCACTGCTGGCCCAGCAGATCGTCACCGAGGTGGTGGCACGGTTGTTGGCACTCAACGTCACCCCGCCGGTCTATCTGTCCGACAACGTGCCGGGCGGGCGGGAGCACAACAAACTCATCGAAGCGCGGTACGCCGGGCGCATCCGGCGTACCGCATAGGGAAAAGGCCCAGCTGATGAACCGTTCACCCCTGTCCGGACCGTACCCCACAAGACGAACCGTGCTGCGCGCGGCGGTGACCGCCGGTGTCACACTGCCCCTGCTGAGCGCCTGCGTGACCGGTGGTAGCGAGGACCAGGACCGAGCCGCCGGAAACACCGGGGCCAAGAGCGCCGGCAACCCGCTGGGCGTCAAGGCGGACGCGCCGCTCGAGGTCGTGATCTTCAAGGGCGGGTACGGCGACGAGTACGCCAAGCGCGCCGAGACGCTCTACACCCAGAAGTACGCGGGCGCGAAGATCGACCATCAGGGCATCCAGAAGATCGGCGAGGCGTTGCAGCCTCGATTCGTCGCGAACACCCCGCCGGACGTCGTGGACAACACCGGTGCCAGCCGCCTCGATATCGCGACGCTGGTCTCCGCCAAACAGGTCACTGATCTCAGCGAACTGCTCGACGCTCCCGCCTTCGACGACCCGGGCAGGACGGTGCGCGACACGCTGCTGCCCGGCGTGGTCGACGACGGCACGTTCGACGCGGTCCCGCTGACGCTCAACTTCACGTACACCGTCTGGGGTCTCTGGTATTCGAAGCCGCTCTTCGCGGCGAAGGGCTGGACCTTCCCGACGACCTGGGACGACATGCTCGCGCTCTGCGCGACCATCAAGGCGGCCGGCGTCGCGCCCTGGACCTACCAGGGCAAGTACCCGGAGTACATCAACGACCCGCTGCTCAGCATGGCCGCCAAGACCGGCGGACCGGCGCTGATCAAGGCCGTCGACAACCTGGAGCCGAACGCGTGGAAGGCGCCGGGGCTGATCGGCGCCGCCGAGGCGTTCGCCGAGCTGGCCGGCAAGGGTTACCTCATGTCCGGCTCCGAGGCGCTGTCGCACACCGAAGCGCAGGCCGCCTGGTCGCAGGGCAAGGCAGCGATCATCCCCTGCGGGTCCTGGCTGGAGAGTGAGCAGAAGGGTGTCACGCCCGCGAATTTCGACATGGTCATGGCCCCGGTGCCCGCACGGACGACGGCGGACGCCCTGAAGCACACAGCGGTCCAGGCGGCGAGCAGCGAGTCGTTCCTGGTGCCGGCGAAGGCCAAGAATCCCGCCGGCGGCATGGAGTATCTACGGATCCTGTTCTCCAAGCAGTCAGCGAAGGCTTTCGCCGAGACCGCCGGGACCCTGCCCGCCGTGGCCGGGGCCACCGACGGCCTCACGCTGAGCAGCGGCCTCGGCTCGGTGCGCGACGTGGTCCAGGCGGCCGGCACCGAGACCTTCACCTACCGCTTCCGCACCTGGTACGCCCCGCTGGCCAAGGCCGTAGACGACGCCACCGGCGAGCTGGTGAACAGGCGGATCACCGCCAGGCAGTGGTCCGACCGGATCCAGAAGGCGGCCGACGGGCTGGCCAGGGACTCCACGGTGAAGAAGTACACCCGCTGATGAGACACGGTCGGTGGCGGTTTCTGGCCGGCGCGCTGGTGCCCGCGCTGGTGCTGCACGCCGTGTTCGTGCTGTCGCCGTACGCGCAGGCCTTTTACCTGTCGCTGACCGACTGGACCGGCGTCGCCGGCGAGGCGCGTTTCGTCGGGGCGGGCAACTACGCCCGCCTCGGCGGCGACTCCCTCTTCCTGCACGCGGTCCGAAACAACGCGGTGATGCTGGTCGTGGTGCCACTCGTGACCATCGGCATCGGGTTGTTCCTGGCGAGCATGATGCACCTCGGTGGCCGCGGTGGACGACGGGGAATCGCGGGCTCTGGCGCGTACCAGATCGTCTATTTCTTTCCGCAGTTGTTGTCCCTGGTGGTCATCGCGGTGCTGTGGGGGTTCGTCTACAACCCCAACAACGGGCTGCTCAACGGGGCGCTGCGGTCGGTCGGCCTGGAGGGATTGACCCGGAGTTGGCTCGCGTCGCCGTCCCTGGCGCTGATCGCGGTGATGGCGGTCCTGGTCTGGTCATCGGTGGGCTTCTACGTGGTGCTGTTCAGTGCGGCGATCGACAGCATTCCGCGCGAGCTGTTCGAAGCGGCGTTGCTCGACGGGGCCGGCGGCTGGGCGACCTTCCGCACTGTGACGTTTCCGCTGATGCGAGAGAGCGTGCACGTCGCGTTCGTGTACCTGGGCATAGCCGCACTGGACGCCTTCGCCGTCGTCCAGGTGATGACCGTCGGGCCCGGCGGACCGGACGGCGCGACCGAGGTGATCGGGCTGTCGCTCTACCGCAACGCCTTCCAGTACGGGAAGTTCGGCTACGCCTCAGCCATGGGAGTCGCCCTGTTCTTCGCCACGCTGACCCTGGCCGTGCTGGCACTGCGGTCGGGCCGCAAGGAGAGGCTGGAGCTGGCATGACCGTGACACGTGAGCGAGCGGCGGCGGTCGCGGCCCGGCCCGCCCCGGTACGTCGCGGCCGGCGCCCCGGAACCGCTTTCCCGGTGCACCTCGCCATGCTGGCCTGGGCCGTCGTCACCGCGCTCCCGCTGCTCTGGGCAGTGGTCAGTTCCTTCAAGACCGACGACGAGATCCTCAACGAACCGTGGTCACTGCCCGCCACACCGCAGTTCGACAACTGGTCCCGGGCATGGACCCAGGCCAGCATCGGTCGCTACTTCCTCAACAGCGTCGTCGTCGTGGGTGGCGCGCTCGTGCTGACCATGCTGTTGGGCTCGCTGGTCGCCTATGCCCTGGCGCGCTACGAGTTCCGCGGCAACCGGTTCATCTACTACACCTTCGTCGCGGCGATGTTCTTCCCCGTGTTCCTGGCGCTGGTGCCGCTGTTCTTCGTCGTCCAGCAGCTGGGCCTGCTGGGCACGTACCACGGTCTGATCCTGGTCTACGCGGCGTACGCCGTACCCTTCACGGTCTTCTTCCTGCACGCGTTCTTCCGCACGCTGCCCGGCGAGGTGGCGGAGGCGGCATTCATCGACGGCTGCTCGCACGGCGGGGTGTTCTTCCGCGTGATGCTGCCGATGGCCCGGCCGGGCCTGGTGGCGGTCGGCATCTTCAATTTCCTCGGGCTCTGGAACCAGTACCTGCTGCCACTGGTTCTCAACCCCGACCCGGACCGGTACGTCCTGGCACAGGGTCTGGCCGCCCTGTCGGTCAGCCAGGGGTATCGCAGCGACTGGAGCGGCCTGTTCGCCGGTTTGACGATCGCCATGCTGCCGGTGCTCGTCGCCTACGTCGCGTTCCAACGGCACATCCGCGCCGGTATGACCGCCGGCGCGGTCAAGTAGGTCCCCTTTCCACCCCCACCCATCGGAGGACCCGGCTCATGCACATCGACAGACGTAGATCAATAGGGTTCGCGGGAGTAGCGGCCCTGCTCGGCACGCTGGCGGTTTTCGCCAGCGCACCGAGTGCCTCCGCCGCCGAATGCGGCTACCTGTTCGACGACTTCTCCTACACATCGTCGAGCGACAGCTCCCTGACCGCGCACGGCTGGACCCCGCGCAGTTACTCCGGTGGTCCGGGCGTGCCCGGGGCGACCTGGTCACCGAACAGCATCACCTTCCCCACCGTCAGCGGCCAGAAGGTCATGCAGCTCACCGCCTCGACCGACGGCACCGGCGCCGGCACCAACCAGGCCGAGCTCTACAGCACCCAGAAGCGCTACCTCGAGGGCACGTACGCCAGCCGGGTGCGCTTCACCGACACCCCCACCAGTGGGAACGACGGCGACCACATCAACCAGACGTTCTTCACGATCAGTCCGTTGAACGGTGACCTCGACCCGACCTACAGCGAGCTGGACATCTCCGAGTACCTGCCCAACGGCGGGTGGGGCGAGACCGGCCCGATCAACTACCAGACCACCTGGTACACCTATCGCAACGACCCCTGGTACGCGGACAACATGCACTCGGAGCAGCGCAGCAGTCTCAACGGCTGGCACGACCTGGTGGCGACCGTCGCGAACGGACACGTCATCTACTACATCGACGGCGTCCAGGTGGGCGACCACTCGGGCAAGTTCTACCCGCGGCAGACCATGACGATCAACTGGAACCTCTGGTTCATCGACACGGCGGCCCACACCGGCGGGCTGAGCACCTACATCCAGCAGGTTGACTGGGTGTTGTTCGCGAAGAACCAGGTCCTGAGCCCTGCCCAGGTGACGTCGAAGACGACGGCGTACCGGTCGGCGGGCAGCGCGTTCGCGGACACGGTTGCCACGACGGGCACCTGCTCAAACCCGACGAACCCACCGACCACGCCGCCGACGACCCCGCCCACCACGCCGCCCACCACGCCGCCGCCAGCCGGCAACTGCTCCACGGCACCGGAGTGGGCCTTCGGCACCGTCTACACCGGCGGCCAGACCGTGAAGCACGAGAAGAGCAAGTACGGCGACCCGAGCGGTCCGTCGTCTGGTGACGGCAAGCACCTGTGGCGGGCACGGCACTGGACGCAGGGATCCGAGCCAGGCTGGACCCAGCAGTGGGAGGACCTCGGCCGCTGCTGAACGGCAACTGGAGCGAAGGTACCGACGGCCGCTCGCCAAGCACGGGGAGCGGCCGTCGGGCGTTCGGCGCCAGGCACAAAAGCCCACCGTCAGACCGGAGACACTGTGGGCTTCCTCAAGGGAGGAGCCCTGAGCAAATGGACACTCAGGCCGTTCCGGCGCTCACCGCGATTTCGCCGTTCACGCCGGCTGGGTAGAAGCCACCCGAAGCCGCCGAGGTGGGGCTCAGGTACACGATGTTCAAGACGGACTGGGCCGATCGGCCGTAGCACATCCCATTTTCATCCGTCGGGATGAAATTGGGGTCCGCCGCCGTTCCGACACCCTGGTCGTCGTCCGCCGGACCATCAAGACTGTTGCGCGCTTCGGAGATCTTCTGTACCGAGTCAAATACTGTGTCGTTGGCGAGCCCGGCGCTGTAGAGCGCGGACCGCACAATCCCCGCGTGGTATGCCTCGGTGGCCAGCAGGCCGGCTGCCGCATCAAGATACGTTTTGTTCGACAGCAGTGACGCGGAACCTTTGAACGCCGACACTCCGACGTCTTCGAAGAGAAACGCCGCGAACAGAAAGTTGAGGTCGTTCGCGTACGGGTCAAAGCTTTCGCCTTGTTTGACCAGACCAGCGGCAGTTGCCGCCGCAGTGAAGCTCGCGTCCAACGAAATCGCGGGACGAGCAACGGCGGCATCGCCGAGCGCGGATCGCAAGAAGGCCACGTGCTGCATCTCGTCGGAGGCGATCTCCTTCGCGAACCTCTGCACAAAGTTGCTGCTGAAGTTGACTGAACGTCCACCGGACACCTCGCCGCGCACCCCGGTGCCGGTAGTCATCTCGTCGGGAAGCCCGGATCCCGTCGTCGCGCGGAGATAGAATTCTGCTTCGAGATACTCGAGATTGAGCGCGAAGTTGAGGATAGCCGCGTCGCTCGGCGAGCCACCACCCGCCGGGTCGGCACTGCACACCCCTGGATCCACCAAAGCCGCGAGCCTTCGCCGATCCGTTTCGGATTCCGCACTGCGTGACACCGCCTCTGAGATGAACCAGTTGTCCATGCCGCCTCCGTTTCGGTGCATCCAGGTCCTAGCTGTCCGTGCCGGCCGGCCTGACTGGAATGGATGACACTCACGTTAGTTGGGCGGACGAACCTCAGGAATTGTTTGCTGAAAGGCGGTACGGGGCGGATCGTGCTTCGACTACGCTCCGCGCGGTCGACCCTGCAACCGAGCGCGAACGGTCGTCAACCTACGTCGGGTGCTGCGCGGCTCCCAATGTCCGGAAACTACCCATCGGCGGTTCTGGCCTCCCAGGCTCACCCTGTCCTCTTCTTCTCGGCCAGGGCGTTCGCTCCCCTATCGTGGCGTCTGACCGGACCACGCGATGGCAGGGAACGACGCGCGGCGCTGAAGAACTCGTCGATCCGGAACGACATCAAATGACATTGCCGGGTATCAACTCACACGGACGGCGCCATCGTGGGCATGGCACCCTCGGCGAGCTTGAGCCGCGTCCAGATGTTCATATTGATCACTACGGCCACGATTTCCAGGATCTCCTCCGCCGTGAAGTGCGTGGTCATCCTGTCGTGCGCCTCCTGGACCCGGTTGTTGACAGTGGCGTCAGCGGCTCGGGTCAAGGCCTCGGTGTACGCCAGCGCGGCTCGCTCCTCCTCGGTGAACAGGTGCGTCTCCCACCACGCGGTGAGGGTCTCGACCTTGGACGGCGGAATTTCGGCGGTACGGGCAGCGGCGTGGTGCACCAGAAGGCAGTAGCTGCAATTGTTGATCTGCGCGACGCGTAGCCGCAGAAGCTGGGCCAGGGCCTGGTCCACCTGAAGTTTGGCGGTATGGCCGAAAGCCGCGGCCCCGGCGTTCGCCAGGGCCATGAGCTGCTCGTTCGACGTGGCGTCCAGTCGGACGTTCTGGATCCTGGTATCCAAGAGACGACTTCCTCTAGGTCACAACGGCAAGGGCACTGGGCGGGAGCCGTTCCACGAGTAGGTGCCCGGTCTGACCCGGCGGGCCTACCTGACTCAGGAAGCGTATAGCTCGCGGCGAGATCATCCACGGAATGCGCGCCGGTCCGCCCCACTCGACCAACCCTCGCCTCAGCAGCAACCGCTCGCCGAAATGAAATCGACCGGTACGAAGCGACAGGCGTGACGAAGCCCATCCATCATTGCAAGCGGCGGCTGCCGGGTTTAAGTGTTGAACCCGGGTCCCGCCGGATGTCGGGCGAACAAGATTGGTCCATGAGGCATATATTCCGAGCCGGGCCGCCCCCGCGGACCGAGGCGACCCATCGGACAACGCCGTTCGAGGTGTTCTTCGACCTGGTGTTCGTGTTCGCCTTCATCCGGGTGGCGACGTTCACGGCACAGTCGCCGACGCCACTCGGGCTGCTCCATAGCCTTGTGCTCCTGCTACTGCTGTGGTGGCCGTTCACCAACTACGCTTGGCTGGCCAACCAGGTCCGTGCCGACGTGGGCCTGATCCGCGCCGGAAACGCCGCTGTGATGGCCGCGATGTTCGTGGCCGCCTTGGTACTTCCCGAGGCGTGGCGGTACGACAACCAGTCACTGGCCGCGCCCATGACTTTGGCCGTCGTCTACATCGTCATCCGGGCGGTATATCTGGCCCTTGTCTGGCACATATCGGCCGGTAACGCGCGGTTACGCGCTTCACTGCGCCTCCGGGTCATCCCGATCTCGGTGGGCTTGCCTGCGCTGCTGCTCGGCGCGGTGCTCGGCGGCACAACGCAGACGCTGTTGTGGGCCGCAGCGTTCCTCATCGACTGCGTCGGCGGACTGTTCATCGCGGTGTCGGCCGGACGCGCTCCGTTGCCCAGCCCCAGCCATTTCGCCGAGCGGCACGGACTGATCGTCATCATTGCTCTGGGTGAGTCGCTGATCTCGGTGGGCGTCGGCGCCGGCTCGGCGGTCACTCATGGGCCGGTCCTGATCGCCGCACTGCTCGCCCTGGCCACGGCGCTGGCCCTGTGGTGGCTGTACTTCGAAAACGCCGCCGCACCTGCCGGACAAGCCCTGTCTCGGATCCCCGTCGCGGACCGGACTCGGACCGGCAGCATCGCCTACAGCCTGACTCACTTCGTGCTCATCGCCGGGATCATCTACTTGGCCCTCGGCATCGAGGTGGTCCTCGCCCACATGACCCACGACCCACTCCAGCACCCCGCTGGGACCCCGCTGGGCTGGACCTCGACCGCGGTTCTGTTCGGCGGCCCGGCGCTCTACCTCATTGGTCGGGCCCTGTTTCTTCAACTCACCGTGCGGCATGCCCCACTCGCCCCGATCGTCGCTACCGGCAGCATCCTCGCGCTGCTGCCCGTCGCCCGAAACCTTCCTGCCCTCGCCGCCCTCGCTCTGGTCGCCATCATCTTGATCGCCCTGGTCTGCTATGAACGGATCAGTTGGCAGCCAACCGCCGCGGCGAGATGACCAGGTTGCTCAGGCCTCCAGCCGCACCCTTTGGACCATGGGCACCGTCAGCGGCAGATGTGCGCACGGACCTCTGCGACCGCCTCGGCGAGGGCTTCCACTCCGTCGGTGATCAGGCGTTCGGTGAGGGTCGCGTAGCCGAAGATCAGCCCGCCGGGTCCGGCCGGGTTCAGCCGGTACCGGGAGACGCCCTGCACGATCAGTCCGCGACGGGCGGCGGCGGCCACGACCGGAGCCTCGTCGAGGTCGTGCGGGAGCCAGGTGACGACGTGTTGGCCCGCCGCGACACCGACCGGCTCCAGATCGGGCAGGCGTGCGCGCAGCGCGGCCAGGAGTGCGTCGCGGCGGCGACGGTAGACCGGGCGCATGCGCCGTAGGTGCCGGTCGAACTCGCCGCGGGTGAGGAAGTCGGCGAAGGTCAGCTGGTCGATGACGGGAGAGCCGCGGTCAGCCCGTACCTTGGCCGCCGTGATGTCGTCGACCAGGTGTGACGGCGCAAGCAGCCACCCGAGACGCAGCCCTGGCGCCAGGGTCTTGCTCGCTGTGCCGCAGTAGACGACGGAGTCGGGTGCCAGCCCCTGCATGGCGCCGATCGGCGAGCGGTCGTAGCGGTACTCCGCGTCGTAGTCGTCCTCGATCACCACGGCGCCGCGACGCTGCGCCCAGCCGATGACCCGGGCCCGCGCCGTGGCCGACAGGACGCCGCCGGTGGGCCACTGGTGCGAGGGCGTCAGCACGACGGCGTCCGCGTCGGTCCGTTCGAGCTTCTCGACGAGGATGCCGTCTGGCCCGACCGGGACGCCGATCACGTCCAGGCCGAGGGCGGCCGCGACGAGGCGGGCGTCGTCGTCCGCGGACGGGTCCTCGACGGCCACCCGGCGGGCGCCGCGCGCCGCGAGCACCTGGAGTATCAGCGCGACGCCTTGGCCGTAGCCACTGCAGATCACGACGTTCTCCGGGCGGGCCGATGTGCCGCGGACCCGGCTGAGGTAGTCGATCAGGGCTGCGTGCAGTTCGGGTACGCCACGCCCATCGAGGTAGGCGAAGCGTTCGTTCGGCGTGGTGGTGAGGACCGTTCGCACCGAACGCAGCCAGGCGGCCCGCGGGAATGACGCCACGTCGGTGCGGCCGTACCCGAAGTCGATCCGGGCCGCCGGCCGGTCCCCGCCGCGCCGACCCGCCGACGGAGGAACCGGCTCGACCGCGACCTTGGTATAGCCGCCCGCCCGACTGGTGAGGTAGCCCTCGGCGACGAGTTGCTGGTAGGCCTCGACCACGACGCCGCGTGAGACTCCCAGATCGACTGCGATGGTGCGGGTGGGCGGCAGGGACGTCCCGAGACGCAATCGGCCGGCCCGGATGCTGCCCCGGATCGAGGCCGCAATCTGCCGATGCAGCGGTTCGGCAGCCGACCGGTCGACATGGATGAGCAGGTCTTCCGCCGTGCTCGAATTGGTCCTGGTACGGCCCATGAAATCGGACCTTACCGGGTGTACCGCTTTCCGCCAGGCTCAGACGTATGACGACGACCAGTCCCCGCTTCGACGGCCACCTCCTCACCCAGGGTGATCCGGGATACGACGCGGCCCGCACCGTCTGGAACGCCATGATTGACCGGCGCCCGCGGATGATCGTGCAGGTCGCGAGCATCACCGACGTGGTGGCCGCGGTGCGCCTGGCCCGCGAACTCGACCTGGAGATCGGGGTGCGCTGCGGCGGGCACAACGTGGCCGGCCTCGCCGTCCCCGCGAACGGCCTGATGATCGACCTGACCCCGTTGAACGGCGTTCGGGTCGACCCGATCCGGCGACGCGCCCGGGTCCAGGGCGGCGCGCTGCTCGGCGCACTCGACCGGGCGTCGCAGCCATACGGCCTCGCCACGACCGCCGGCAACGTCTCGCACACCGGGGTCGGCGGCCTGACCCTCGGCGGCGGCATGGGCTGGCTCGCCCGCCAACACGGGTTGGCCTGCGACAACGTCGTCTCCTACACGATGGTCACCGCGGACGGGGAGGTGGTGACCGCGAGCCGAACCGAGAACCCCGACCTCTACTGGGGCCTGCGCGGCGGGGGCGGCAACTTCGGCATCGTCACCGACTTTGATTTCCAACTGCACCGCACCGGAACGCGGACCCTGGTCGCCGAATTCGACTTCCGCGCCGAGGACGCCGTACCGGTGCTCGAAGGCTGGCGGGACCTTAATGCCGTCGCACCGCGGCAGGCGACCTTCACCGCCGACGTCAACAGCACGGCCAGGGGGCCTATCGCCACCGTCGGCTTCGTATGGGTCGGCGACCCGGCACAGGGTCACCGGTTGCTGCCGGCACTGCGCGCGCTCGGCCGCCCGGTCGCCGAACGGGTCAGCACGCCGTCGTACCTGAAACTGCAACAACGCGACGACACCGTCGGCGGCCACGCCTACCGCCGGTACTCCAGTGCGCACTACCTGCGGCAGTTCCCCACCGCCGCGATCGAGGCGTTCCTGCTGCGCGGCGAGTCGGACCTGCACACCGGCGCCCACCTGGCCAACGTCGGCCTACAGGCGCACGGCGGCGCCATCGCCGACGTCGCGGATGCCGACGCCGCGTTCAGCCACCGCGGCACCATGTTCGAGTTCGGCGCCGGCTCCCGCTGGACCGAGCCATCCGAAGACGACATCCGGATGGCAGCGGCTCGCAGTGCCTCAGCCGCGCTCGACCCGTACGCCGACGGCGTCTACGTCAACTCGCTCGCTGCCGACGAGGGGCAACGCGGGGTACGCCGCGCATACCCGGCCGCCAAGCTCGCCAGGCTCACCGCGCTGAAGACGAACTGGGACCCGCACAACGTGTTCCACCTCAACCACAACATCCGGCCCCACAGCCAATAACGCAGCCTGCTGCTCCTGCCCAGCCTGGTTACGGGCTGTTCGCGGCGTGGGAACGCGTCAGATCGTCCCGGCCACGAGCATTAGCAATGCGGCTGCCGCAGGGGGTCAGTCGTCGTCGCTCTTCTTCTTGTCGCGGTTCATGGCCAGGTCGAGCGCGAGGACGCTGCCGATGATGAGCAGCGGGTCGACGCCGGCGGTGACCTGCACGGCGTAGGTGTCCCGGATCGTCAGCCACCGCTTGGAGACCGAGGCCACCTCGGTGCCGCCGCGTTCGATCACGTACTCGTGGTCGAGCAGGTCACCCTTCATCTCCAGGTCGTCGGGCCCCGGCACGTCGATGGTGAACTTGTCGCGGAACGGCGTGAGCAGCTTCTTGCGGACCTCTGCGGCCTTCTCGCCGCCGATCCGGATCTCGTACGTGGGACGCAACGCCACGAGGTGCCGGTGCAGCGTGGCGACCTCATGGCCGGACGCGTCCTCGATGACGACCTTGTTGCGGACGCTGAGCACCTTGCCGTCGACATGGAAGACCTTTGTGCCGTGCTCGTCGAGCACGTCGAAGTCGTCGCCGATCGAGAAGAACCGCTCCTTGATGACAAACATGATTCGATTCTCCCCCACCACCCACCGAAGTGCCGGCCGAGCACGGCCGGCCCTTACCGCCGCTCTCACCGGTCCGGTCAGGTGCGCCGGGCGATGAGGCGGGTAGAGCCGAGGGGACGGCCGGTGACCAGCATCGGAGTAGACCGTCATGCCGCTGCGGGTCCATTCTGGCAAGCTGTCCCAGTGATGGTCGGTGATCTATTGGACGACAGGTATCAGGTCGAGAGCCGTCTCGGTACTGGTGGCATGTCGGCCGTCTGGCGGGCGTGGGACCGGGTCCTCGAACGCGCGGTGGCGGTCAAGGTCCTGGCCGGCGCGCAAGCTACCGCCCGAGGTGCACGACAACGCATCCAGGCCGAGGCCCGGGCCGCAGCCGGCCTCTGGCACCCGCACGTGACGAGTGTGTACGACTACGGCGAGCACACCGACGCCGCCGGCCGCCAGGTCTCGTACGTGGTGATGGAACTGCTGCCCGGCCAGACCCTGTCCCAGCGACTTGCCGCCGGTCCGCTGCCGCCAGCCGCCGCGATGCGGACGTGCGCGCAGGTCGCCGAGGCGCTCGCCGCCGCGCACGATCGTAAGCTGGTGCACCGGGACATCAAGCCGTCCAACGTGATGCTGACGCCAGCCGGTGTGAAGGTGGTCGATTTCGGTATCGCCACCACTGTCGGTCGGCCGGAGCTGGAGGCGGACGGACAGCTGTTGGGCACCGCGGCCTACCTCGCGCCCGAACGGCTCGCCGGTGGCAACGTCCTGCCTGCCTCCGACGTCTACGCGCTCGGACTGTTGCTGTACCGAACGCTGACCAATGAGCTGCCGTGGTCGGCGGAGACCCCCACGCAGATGTTGACCGCTCACGTGTACGTCGATCCGGCACCGCTGCCTGACATCGAGGGAGTGTCCCCCGAGGTTCACCACCTCCTCGACCGTTGCCTCGCCAGGGACCCCGCGGATCGGCCGGACGCCGCAGAGGTGGCCACGGCCCTGCACGATTTAACCGATGACGCCGAACGGCGGGTGAAACAGGCGACGCAGCCAGCGCCCGTCTCGCCCGTGTCGGCCCCGACCACCGCCGGTCCCTCCCCCGGTCGGCGTCGCCGCATCTCCAACGCCGTGTTGATCCCCGTTCTCGTGGTGACGGCAGGGGCCATTTCGCTGCTGCTCCCCCAGTTCGTGCCCGCCGATGGCAGATCGGGCGGGGTCGCCACACGTGACGGCGCCACCCCGCCCGACGCCGCCTTCGATGTGTCTGCCACTGAGGCACCTGCTCCCCGGCAGGCGTCCGCGGAGCCCACACCAGTCTCACGACCAAGCCGCACGGTGACCGCACCTGCTGGGCCGACTGAACCGACCGCCAGAGCCGGTTCGACGGCCGGCCCTGGCCCTGCAACGTCACCCAGTGCCGAACAGCCGACGGAGCCGTCCAGCGCCGCGTCGGCGCCGACCTCCTCGAATCCAGGTACACCCCTTCGGGCACTCGGCGGCGTGGTGACTGTGCTCTGCACCGGCGATCAGGTGCGCGTTGTCGACGTCGCTCCTGCCACCGGCTACCGCCTCAAGGATTACAACGCCGGGCCCGTCAAGGAGATCCAGGTGGTGCTGCTGTCCGCGGGCAACAGGAGCGAGATCAGGGCGCGGTGTGACGACGGCACGCTGTTGCCGAAGATAAGGGAGAGCCGTCAGTGAGCGGATGAGTAGTCGCACCGGCATCGTGGCCGTTCACAGGGGAGACGCTCGCAGCCACGCCGGCCAGTCCTCAGTTTCGAAAGGCTTACGGTGATTGGTCCGCGCTGGCCCGCGTTCGTCGCGCCACCAGCGTCGCGCTGGTCGATCAGATCGAACCCAACGCTCAGTCGTGGATGCCACGTTGGTGCGCTCGCGTGAGCCATGACCCGGCCGACACCACAGTTCAGCGTCGAGTTAATTCATAGTGCGATGTATGGTCGTTGGGTGGAGACGCTGACGCATGGGCAGGTCCTGGCCCGTTTCGGTCATGCCCTGTCCGACCCGGTTCGCGCCCGGCTCCTGCTCGCGCTACGCGACGGGCCCGGTTATCCGGCAGAGCTCGCCGACCTGCTCGGCACCAGCCGGCAGAACCTCTCCAACCACCTGGCGTGCCTGCGCGGCTGCGGCCTCGTCGTCGCCGTGCCCGAAGGCCGCCGCAGCCGCTACGAACTCGCCGACGCCCGGCTCACGCACGCCCTCGGAGACCTGCTCGGTCTGGTCCTGGCCGTCGATCCAGCCGCCTGCCCGGCCGCCGAATCCGAGGCGTGCTGCTGATGAACACGCCACTTCCGCTGATGTCGGTTGGCCCGTCACCGGCCCGTCGCTCGATCCTGATCCGGCGGGTGCGCCTGTTCGTCGCCGCGACGATCACCTACAACGTGATCGAGGCGGTCATCGCCATCGGCGCCGGCAGGATCGCCTCCTCGACCGCGCTGATCGGGTTCGGGCTCGACTCCGTCATCGAGGTGGCCTCCGCCGCCGCCGTGGCCTGGCAGTTCTCCGGCCCCGACCACGAACGCCGGGAACGCGCCGCGCTGCGGATCATCGCGTTGTCGTTCTTCGTCCTCGCCGCCTACGTGTCCGTCGAATCAGTGCGCGCGCTCGTCGGCGTCGACCGCGCAGAACACTCCACGATCGGTCTGGTCCTGGCCGCGGTATCCCTGGCGGTGATGCCGGTCCTGTCGGCCGCACAACGCCGCGCGGGCCGCGAACTCGGGTCGACGTCGGCCGTCGCGGACTCCAAGCAGACCCTGCTGTGCACGTACCTCTCGGCGGTGCTGCTGGTTGGGCTCGCGGTCAACTCGCTGTTCGGCTGGTGGTGGGCCGACCCGACTGCGGCTCTGATCATCGCCGCGGTCGCGGTCAAGGAAGGCCGCGAAGCCTGGCGCGGCGACACCTGCTGCGCTCCCGACTCGGCCCTGCACTCCCCCGCCCACCGCAGCGACACCAGCGGATGTGACGACGGGTGCTGCACCACCGACACCCGCTGAACGGGGGCAAGCGCAGCACTGTGATCACGCAGGTTGTGCAGCGTGACGTAGACGACGACCACGCCGAACGTAGCGCCGACCTGTAGTCCCGGCCAGAACCAGCCGGGCAGCCGCACACCCGCTGAGCCACTCCGACTTAGGGTGTGGCTTCGCCAAGGACGAGGTGGTCGCGTTCGACGATCTGGTCGCGGCGCAGTCGATGTCATGGCGGACGGCGGCGTGGGAGAGTTCCGCTTCAACGTCTGGCCTTGGCAGTAAGCGTATGAGGCCCGAAGCACCGAGGATGGCATGCGATCCCTGACCTTCAGCGACGACAAGGACAACGAGCGGGAGTGGGTCCCTGGCGGCCCGACAGACGCGCTCGGCGCGTTCCTGGAGTTCATCGATGAGCATCGTGCTGACGACAACGCGTCGTTCTGCATCACTGATGAGCGCGACGAGGGACTGATCCTCTGGCTCGACCACGGGATCGTCGCACGGGTCACCGGGGGGCAGGAGTCGCGCACAGAGTTCCGCCTCGCCAACGCCGGCGACTTTCGCAAGCTCGCGTTCATGTTCATCCGCGGCGGCTTCGTCAAGCTCGGCCGGTATGGCCCATGGTGGCCGGACGTGCCCAGCGCCATGCGTACACAGCTCCGACTCGATTTCGACAGGTCGGTGCTCCGACGGACCCACCCGCGCGAACTGTGCCGTCGACTGGCCGTCCTGACCTACATCGACGGCCGCGAGCCGACGACGGTCGCGGGCTTTACGCACTACAGGTTCGGCGACGGCAGTGGTGACTCCGTCGACGGGTGGTTCGCCGCCGGCGGTCGCGGCCTGGTGGTCACGTTTGACAGCGGGAGCCGCCTGGCCTCCATCGACGACGCCAATGCGCGGGCCGCTCTGTACGACGGCGTGCCGCCTGACCTGCTCGCGCTGGTGCGGCACATGCCGCAGCCGGGCACCGTCCGGACCAGCGCACATCCGAACGGCGGCATGCTCGTGGCAGCCACCGGCATCTTCACGTATTCGGGCCCCTGCATGATGTCCGAAGGCTTGCTGGTGCGGTTGCAGCAAGCCCAGCTGGGCGTCGAGGATGCCCAGGTCGGCAGGCTGCTGGAGCGCTTCCTCGCGTTGGAGGACTTCACGCCTGCCGCAGTCGCGCAGGCAGCGCCATGGTGGAACGACGATGACATCGCGCGCGGCTTCGCCGCGGCTGCGGCGCTGAGCGGCGAGCCGTCACTGACCGCGCCGCTCGACCGGGATGCCGTTGACCGGTTCTGTCGCATCTGGGCCGACTCGGGCTACAACGATCCCTGGGGTGTGCACTACGTCTTCTTCGATTGCCGCACGCTTGAGGAGGCGGGCGAGGCTCGCGACGAGCTGCTGAGTCTGATCCAGACCCTCGGGCTCGAGCGCGTCGACGCGCCGGCTGGATCCGGCAGCGGCGAAGTGTGGGTGCGCTCCGACCCCCGCATCGACGCCGAACTCGGGCACTGGGCGTGATCGTCGCGCGTTCCAAGGCGAGTGCTGGCGGGGCCAGCATGACGACCTGCGCCTCTTCCACCCGAGCGGCGCGGCGTGGCGACCAGCGAGGTGGTTCTCGTGCCGGGAGCGCCTGATCCCTCCACGGTTCGCGGGCGAGCTCTGGTGGCACATCGATGCGCTGGGTGAGCCGGCTGACAGCGAGCAGGTCGAGATCTCGCACAGCCTTGCCGCCGGCACAGCGCTGATCGCGGTCGGTCCTGTTGGCGTGAGCAGCATGACGTTTCGCCTCGTCGGCGACGGCGCATATCCGCGTCCCGCCGCGCTGATCGCCGGACTGACAGTGGGCAGCGATCGCGAGCAAGCGTGGGCGATCCTGGGCGACCCGGCGCAGGCAGCTTCCGACGAGTTCGTCGTACAGGGGGTGCGGATACGGCTCGGCTACGCCGCCGACGGCCTCGTCGAGATCTCGCTGGAGCGCCCCGACTCCTAGCCGGGGGTCTGGCACCCTAGCCAGCGGCGGCGTCGCGAATGGCGAGCGCGGCCTGGACGAGCGCGGCGTGGGTCAGTGTCTGGGGGTAGTTGCCGAGGTGAGCGCCGGTCGCCGGGTCCAACTCTTCGGCGTAGAGCCCGAGTGGGCTGGCGTGGTCGAGCATGGACTGGAACAGTTCGACCGCCTCGGTGCGGCGCCCGGTGCGGGCGAGGGCCTGCACCAGCCAGAACGAGCACGGCAGGAACGCGCCCTCGGCGCCGTGGAAGCCGTCACTTCCCGGCGGATAGCGGTAGAGCAGCGGACCGCCGGCGGAGAGCCGCTCCCGAATGGCGTTGATGGTGCCCTGCACCCGGGACGACTCGACGCTGTCCATGTCCAGCAGCGGCAGGACGAGCAGGGCCGCGTCGAGGGCATCGGAGCCGTAGCTGCGGACGTAACTGCCCGCCGTCGGGTTGAAGCCGGATGTCCGTACCTCGGCGGCGATGGCATCTCGTGCCTCCTGCCAACGTCGACGTCGGCGGCCGGACAGGGGGTGGGTGTCGGCGATGCGCAGGGCTCGATCCAGGGCGAGCCACCCCATGAGCTTGGAATGCACGTGTTGGGCAGGTTCGCGAACCTCCCAGATGCCGGCGTCGGGCTCCTGCCAGTAACGGGCGACGATGTCGGCGAAGCCGCGTATCGCCCGCCATGTCTCGGTGTAGAGACGGTGCCCGGCCTGCACGAACGCCCAGGCGGCGTCGATCACCCAGCCGTAGCCGTCGAGTTGGTGCTGCCCGGCGGCGCCGTTGCCGACCCGTACCGGGACGCTGCCGAGATAGCCCGGCCAGCCGGGCAGTTCCCGTTCGGCGGGCACCCGGCGGCCGTGAAGGGTGAGCAGCGCCGGTAGGCGTGGCCGCTGTAGCCGGCTGGCGTGCAACAGCCAGGCGAGGAAACCCTGTGCCTCGTCGGGCTTGCCGACGCTGAGGAAGGCGCTGACGCCGATGCTGGCGTCTCGGGGCCAGACATAGCGGTAGTCCCAGTTCCGTACCCCGCCGGGATCCTCCGGCAGAGAGGTGGTGGGTGCGGCCACCGGGGCTCGTGACGGCGAGTAGGTCAGTAGCCGCAGGGTCAGCAGGCTTCGAACGACGTGTTCCCGGAAAGGCAGTGACGGGTCGATCTCCGCCGTCCAGTCCCGCCAGCGGTCCTCGTCCTCGGTCAGGAGGTCCCAGGCCGCTGCCGGGTCGACGTGGATCAGCGGTTCGCGGTGCGCCACGGCAAGCACGAGGGTGACCGGACGGCCCGGGCTGACCGTGATCGAGGTGGGGCGGCCTGGCTCGATGGAGAGCCGCGGCGCGCTGCCCAGGGAGACCGCGAGCGACCCCCACTGACACACCAGCGCCTGGCGGCGGTGCTGGGCTCGTGGCCGGCGGTGCCGTACACCGAAGCGGGGGTCGAACTCGACGACGGCGTCGACCGCCGAATCATCGGTCGACAGGCGCCGCACGACCAGTGTCGTGGGCAGCAGGCGACCGCTGACCTCGGCCACCATCCCCTCGGTGAGGGTGAGCCGCCCGCCGCGTACCTCCCACGTCGTCTCCAGGGTGGCGGTGTGCCGCCGGTAGCGCCGTTCGACGACCGTGGCCGGTCGGGCCGGACCGAGCCGGAACGTCCCCGCGTCGGGACCCCCGACCAGCCGGCCGAACAGGGGCTCGCCGTCGAAGCGGGGCACGCAGAGCCAGTCGATCCCGCCGTCACCGTCGACGAGAGCCGCGGTGCGGGTGTCACCCAGCAGCCCGTAGTCGCTGATCGGCGCCAGGGGCCGGGGACGCGTCCTGTCGTGTCCACCGGTCATGGTGATCGCTTCCTGACGAGTCGCGGGACGCGGGTCAGTGGGCTCGAAGGAGCAGCCCGAGGACCACCCCGTAGAAGACGTGCACGACAGCCACGACCGCTGGAGTCTGGATGCCGTAGTTGACGCCGAACAGGCCGGGCGGCTCCAGCACGGCCGTGCTGGCCGGACCTGCCCGTTGGGAGGCCATGCGCGGGTGGACCCCCGGAAGCAGCGGCAGGAGGACCGTCAGGGCGATTCCGACGTGGACGGTTCCGAGCAGGGCACCGATCCACCAGGTGGCGCGGTGCAGCAGGGCGAACGTGGCCGCGTAGCCGAGAGCGAAGCCCTGACCGGCGCAGAGGTGGATGAAGAAACCGACGACTCGGGCCCGGTCGGGGTCCTCGGTGACCAGGGTCCCGAGCACCAGGGGAAAGTCGAGGCGGGTGAGGCCGGCCAGTTGAGCGGTGATCAGCGCGGCGGTCAGCACGGCGGTGGCGACCAACCCGAACAACGCCCATCCGGCCCAGTCCATCTCAGCCGTGCTGGACGCCGCGGGCGTCGGCGGCGCCGGTCGGCACGCGGCACCGCGACGTCTTCTCGGTCATGGATCCGCCCTTCGGCTGGACAACGTGAAGGTCTGTGGTCCGGATCCGGACGTCGCACGGCGCCGGAAGCGCCGGCCTTTCACCATAAGCCACCGAACTGTCCGGTCGAGTGGAATCGTCGGATGGCACCTCACCGGGTCGTCGGTGAGGTCGCCTTCGCCTCGTCGCCGGCCAGCGAGGCGTGCAGCGCGCCCGGGTTCAGGTGTGGTCGGCCGCCGGGACGTCCACTCACCTCGACGGGATCGACGAGGCATCATGTGCTACGGTAACCGAGTTGCAGTTTTGATTTCCGTAGACGTTTACCAGCGCCTGATGGGGCATCAGAAACCCCTCCAGGCGCTTTTCGTTTTTCGTGTCGTTTCGACGCGGGTGATCAACGCGGCGGCGTAAGGGTCCGCACAGTGCGGTCTCTGACAGCCTGCGAGGAGCAGACATGACTACAGGTACCGTGAAGTGGTTCAACGCCGACAAGGGCTTCGGCTTCATCAGCCCGGACGACGGCGGCGCCGACGTCTTTGCCCACTTCTCCGCGATCTCGGCGAGCGGCTTCCGCAGCCTCGACGAGAACCAGAAGGTGGAGTTCGACGTCACCCAGGGCCAGAAGGGCCCGCAGGCGGAGAACATCCGCCCGCTCTGATTTCACACTCTGCGAACGGCGGCCCGACTGATTCAGCGGGCCGCCGTTCGGCGTTTCATGCGCTCACCACGGCATCTCAAAATGGTGGTCGATCATCCCCATCTCGCGCAACGTGGCGTACGCCTTCACCACGGTGTTCCGGTTGACGCCGAGGTTGTCTGGGCTCCCGAGCGGTTTCTTGTCCCCCGTGCGAGCTACCCGCAAGTGTCCACTGCACGGTGACGATTGTGGGCGGCGGAAGATCATAGGTTTCTTCGTGTCCGCGGCGCTCCGGCCGTGGTCTACGAAGGAGTCGCCATGCGATTCGTCAAACAGTTTCTCGCCGTCACCGTCGCCGCCCTCGTCGGCTGGCAGAGCGTCGCCGCCGTCGAGGGCAGCTTCTTCCTCACCTTGGTGATCGGCGCTGCGACGGCAGTGCTGGGCGTGGTCGTCTACCGGTGGGTCGTGCGGCGCACCGAGCGCCGTGAGCCGACCGAGCTCGGCCTGGACGGCTGGGGCCGGAAGCTGGGCCGCGGGACGCTCATCGGCTTCGCCATGTTCGCGGCCGTCATCGCCAACATCGCGTTCCTCGGCGGTTACCACGTCGAGGCCTGGGGTTCGCCGACGGGAGCGCTGGGTCTGCTCGGGTTCATGGCGGCCGCCGCCGTCACCGAGGAGCTGATCTTCCGGGGGGTGCTGTTCCGCATCATCGAGGAGCGCACGGGCACCTGGATCGCTCTCGCCCTGACCGGCGTGGTGTTCGGCGCGATCCACCTGATGAACCCGCACGCCACAGTGTGGGGGGCGACCGCCATCGCGATCGAGGCCGGGTTCATGCTGGCCGCCTGCTACGCCGCCACCCGGAACCTGTGGGTCCCGATCGGCCTGCACTTCGGCTGGAACTTCGCCGCCGGCGGCATCTTCAGCGTCGTGGTCTCAGGCAACGGCGAGTCAAAGGGGCTGATCGAGGCCTCGACAACGGGGCCGGTCGCGCTGAGCGGTGGCGACTTCGGGCCGGAGGGCAGCCTGTACGCGGTGCTGGCCGGCGTGGTGCTGACCGCGGTATTCCTGTGGCTGGCCAAGCGCCGCGGGCACATCATCCCTCGCCGCCACCGCACGGCGCAGGCCCCGGCAACCGCTACAGTCACCCAGTGATCAAGCTCCGGAGGCTCCCGGATCTGTGGCGGCAGTGGCCGATCACGGTCCGGGATCTCCCGATCGCCCTGGCCCTCGCCCTCGCGACGGTGGTCCCGGCCCTGGAGCGACAGGGCACGCAGCTCGGCGACCTCCCGGACCGCCCGTACGATGCGCTGACCATCGGTGTCGTCGCCCTGGAGTGCCTGCCGCTCGCCGTAAGGCGTCGGTGGCCGGCCGTCTGCCTCGCGCTGGTGTCGCTCGGCTTCGCGATCGACCAGCTCCGCGGCTACCACACCATCGCCGGTACGGGACTGGCCATCGCGCTCATCAGCGCCGGCACCCACCTGGAACGGCGCCGCTGGACCGTCGCGGGTCTCGCCACGGCGGCGTACGTGCCCCTGGCGATCTCCCTCGACCGGCTCGGGTCGGGTGAGGGCGTCGCGGGGTTCAGCACCTTCTACCTGCTGCTGGCGCTCGCGTGGGGCATCGGGGCGTGGCTGCGCCAGAACCGGGCCACCGAGGCGGAACGCCGCCGCCATGCCGAGGAGGCCACCCGTACTGCGGAGCGCACGCGCATCGCCCGGGAGCTGCACGACGTCGTCACCCACCACGTGACGGCGATGGTCGTGCAGGCCGAGGCGGCGCGCTACCTGACGGGCGCCCCGGACAAGTTGGACCAGACCTTGACCGCGATCACCGGGACCGGCCGCCGGGCCGTCGGCGACCTGCGGCAGCTGCTCGACCTGCTCAACCCGGATCACAACAGCACAGGCGATCCGCGTACGCCCTCCGTCGGCGACCTGGACGCCCTCGTCGAGCATTCCCGGCAGGCCGGGCAGCCGGTTGAGTTCGTCCGGGAGGGCACGCCGGCGGCGGCCACCGGCAGCGCCGAGGTGGTGGCGTACCGGGTGGTGCAGGAGGCGCTGACGAACGCGCTGAAGTACGCGCACGGCAGCCGAACCCGGGTTCGCGTTCACCACGGGAAAGGAGAGACGACCGTGGAGATCAGCACCGACGGCTCCGGATCTGACAGCGCGTCCCCGGGCGGCAGCGGGCGCGGCCTCGCCGGGCTCCGCGAGCGGGTCACCGTCCTCGGTGGCGACTTCAGCGCGGGTGCGCAGGCTTCCGGCGGCTTCCTCGTGCGGGCCCGGATCCCGGCTGGAAACCCGTCGTGACCGCGCCGGTCCGGGTGCTCGTCTGCGACGATCAGGAGCTGATCCGCGCCGGATTCGCGACAATCATCGACGCCCAGCCCGACATGGAGATCGTCGGCGAGTGCGGTGACGGGCGCGCGGCAGTCGACCTGGCCCGTCGGCTTCGGCCGGACGTGGTGGTGATGGACATCCGGATGCCGGTGCTCGACGGCATCGAGGCGACCCGCCTGCTGGCCGGCGCGGGGGTCCCCGTGCCGGTGAAGGTCCTCGTGGTGACGACGTTCAACCTCGACGAGTACGTCTACGAGGCGCTGCGCGCGGGCGCCAGCGGCTTCCTGCTCAAGGACGCCCCACCGGCGCAGTTGCTCCACGGCATCCGCACGGTGGCGACGGGCGCCGCGCTGCTTGCCCCGGAGGTGACCCGGCAGCTGGTGGGCAGGTACGCGGCCCGCATCCGCCCGGCCGAGGGGGACCCGGACGGCGGCGCGCTGACCCCACGCGAGCTGGAGGTGCTCCGGCTCATCGCGGAGGGGCTCTCCAACAGCGAGATCGCCGCGGCCCTGGTGATCAGCCAGGAGACGGTCAAGACGTACGTGTCCCGCATCCTCACCAAGCTCGACCTGCGCGACCGGGTGCAGGCCGTGGTGTACGCGTACCGCCGGGGCCTGGTGACCTGAGCGACCCGCTCCTTTCACTGCGGTGTTCGGCGCACGAGCAGCACGACCCGTACCGTGGGGAGTTGCTTGTCGTCCTCGATCTCGAAATCCTTGCCGAGGGTTTCGGCCGCGCCCCTCCATGGCCGTCCGACGGGGCTCTTCGAGGTCGTTGTGCTGACCAGCCGAGCCGCTGTAGCGAGGATGCCGATGGGCCGCCAAGGCGCAGAGCGCGCATTGGCGGCCCACCGTCTCAGCCGTTGTCGATCAGGCTGGCGATCTCGTTGTAGATCAGGTGCGCCTTCGCGCCCTGGTTCGACGGACAACCGCCGAGGTGGTGCAGGGCGACCACACGGTGGCTGGCGTTCAGCACGGGTGAACCCGAGTTGCCGCCGGAGGTGTCACAGCTGTAACTGATGTTCCAGGTGTTGTAGTTCGCGTTCCGGACGGCGCAGGTCGCGCCGTTCTGGGTGTCCTCGTAGATCGACAGCCGCTTCGCGCTGCCGTCGCCGTGCCCGGGGACATAGATCCGGGTGCCGTTGCTGGTGGCGGTAGTTGCCAGGTACAGCGTGCCGAATCCCTGGATGGCGGCGAAGTTGTTGACCGAGTACAGGGTGTAATCCAGCTGGCTGGAGCCGCCGCTGCTCACCCTGTAGAGGGTGGCACCGCTGACCTTGGTGCCGGCGCCGGGATTCGCGCCGCCGCAGGTGGCGCACTGGTAGTTGAACTGCATCTCGCTGCCGCTCACTGCGGACTGCGTCGAGAAGCAGTGCTTGTTCGTCAGCATCCGGTTGGTGTTGCCGACCCGCCAGGTGGTGCACAGTCCACCGCCGCTGATCAGCAGCCGCGCCACCGCCCTGCCGCGGGCGTACTCGGTGGGGTGGCTGTTCTGGTAGCAGACCACGTCCCGGCGGGCGTCGGTGCTGCACACGGACTGGGTGGAGAAGTTGTGCGCGGCGATTTCCGTGCGGTCGTATCCGCGCCAGAACCGGTCAATGGTGGCGGCGTTGCCACGTGAGGGGCGGCTGCTGTGCAGTGTCACCACGGCGGTGTCGCCCTCCACCGACATCGCCCAGAAACCCGGCTGTCCGTCGGTGGTGTAGTCCGAACCGGTTGCCCGGTTCAGGTGGCGGTCGTAGCGGTAGCTCTCCTTACCGTCGCGGCTCGACACGGTGACGTAGTCGCCTTGGGCCAGTCGCAGTGAGCTGAAGTGCACCTTGACGTAGGTGGCACCGGGATGCTGAATGATCTGTGTCCCGCCGTTGGGGGCGTAGGACAGGGAGCTGTCGACGGTGCGGAGCTCACCGATCGTGGTCACACCCTCTGCCGAGAACTGGTTCGATTCCGGTGCCCGCTCGGATTGTGGCGCGAGAGGGGCAACCGAGTACGCCTCGGCGGCGGGTACCGACAGTAGGCTCAGCCCGAGTGTGCAGGCAGCGAGCGCGACCGCCCCCGTTCGTAGGCGGCGCAGGGCATGTTTCATCTGTCGCTCCTTCTCAGGAATCAGCACCGAGACGTGCCTTCGGCCTTCATACCTGAGATCATGCAAGACATGTAATCCCATCTATGTCATAGCTGCCTGCCGTGCCGCTTCACCCGCCTCACTTCCGTGCGATGCGCCCCGATGTATGGCATATGGCCCGCCTGCTCACCGCCCGGGCCATGTCGACTGTCGTCGATCTTCGGTCCGGCAAGCCAGCCGGTCGCATCGACCTCGTAGCGCCCCCGAACGGCGGGGGTGAGTCCCCCATCAGGCCGTCCGGCTGCGATGTCACCTGCCGCCCCATGCCGAATGCGCATCACGTTATTGGGCCGGCGCCGGATCCTTCCGGGCGGACCCGCGATCCGCAGCTGAATCATCCGGGTGGCGTAACTGCACGCGGCGCAGCAGTTGGGCGTTGAGCGCGACGACGATGGTGGAGGCGGACATCAGCACCGCGGCGACCGCGGGACTCAGGCTCACTCCGGCCCACGCCAGGGCACCGGCGGCCAGGGGCAGGGCGACGACGTTGTAGCCGGCGGCCCAGGCCAGATTTTGGATCATCTTGCGGTAGGAGGCGCGCGAGAGCCTGATGACTCCGGTGACCCCGCGCGGGTCGGAGGAGGCGAGCACGACGCCCGCGGATTCGATCGCGACGTCGGTGCCGGCGCCGATGGCGATGCCGACGTCGGCGCGTGCCAGCGCGGGAGCGTCGTTCACGCCGTCACCGACCATCGCCACCCGCAGGCCCCGGCGTTGCAGCGCACCGACCGCCTCGTCCTTGTCGGCGGGCAGCACCTCGGCGAACACCTCGTCCTCGTCGGGTCTGAAGCCCAGGTCGGCGGCGACCGCCTCGGCCACCGGCCGGGCGTCCCCGGTAATCATGACGATCTTGCGGATGCCCTGCTGGCGTAGGTCGGTGATGGCCTGGCGCGCCTCGGGGCGGATCTGGTCCTCGAGGGCGAGGGCGCCGATGACACTTGCCTGCTCGCCGTCGAGGCGCAGCAGGTGCAGTACCGCGGCTCCCCGCCGGGACCACTCGGCCCGGTGCTCGTCGAGGTCGCCGGGTGCCGTGGCGTCGAGTTCGCGCAACAGAGCGGGTCCGCCCACGGCGTAACTGACGCCGTCAACGTCGGCGCGCACCCCACGGCCGGTCAGCGACTGGAAACCGGTCGCGGTGCGTCGGGCGCCTTGCTGGGCGGCGGCGGTGACGATGGCCCGTGCTAGGGGGTGTTCGCTGTCGGCCTCCACCGCCGCCGCGACGGCCAGCACGTCGGTCTCGCTGACGCCGCCGGTGGCGGCGACACCGACGACGACGTGCTCGCCCCGGGTCAGGGTGCCGGTCTTGTCGAACAGCACCGTGTCGATGGTGCGCATCCGCTCCAGGGCCAGGCGGTCCTTGACCAGGATGCCGCCCTTCGCGGCCACGGCGGTCGACAGGGCGATCACCAGCGGGATGGCCAGGCCCAGTGCGTGCGGGCAGGCGATCACCAGCACCGTGACGGTGCGGACGACTGCCTCGTCGAGGTTGCCGATCAGGGTCCAGATCAGCAGCGTCGCCGCGGCGGCGGTGGTGGCGATATAGAACAACCAGGCCGCAAACCGGTCAGCGAGGACCTGTGCCCTGCCGCTGGACTGCTGGGCCTGCGCGACCAGGCGTTGGATGCCGGCCAGGGCGGTGTCCTCGCCGACGGCCTCGACGCGCACCCGGATGGCCGCGTCGGTGGCGACCGTGCCGGCCACCACCCGGTCGCCGCGGTCGCGCCCGACCGGCCGGGACTCGCCGGTGATCATCGACTCGTCCAACTCCGCGCGGCCGTCGGTGATGCGCCCGTCGGCTGGAACCCGCCCACCCGGGCGCACCAGGACCAGGTCGCCGACATCCAAGTCGCTGACCCGGACCCGTTCGGGTTGACCGTCACCGTCGAGGCGTTCGGCGTCGTCCGGGAGTAGCGCGGCCAGGGCCGACAGTGCGCCCTGGGCCTGGCCAATGGCCTTCATCTCCTGCCAGTGCCCGAGCAGCATGATCGTGACCAGAGCCGCCAGCTCCCACCAGAAGTCCAGGTCGAACGCGCCGAGCGCGGTCGCCGCCGAGGCCACGTACGCGACGGTGATGGCCATCGCGATCAGCAGCATCATCCCCGGCGCCCGGTCACGGACCTCCCGCACCGCGCCCTGCAGGAACGGCCACCCGCCGTAGACGAACACCACCGTTCCCAGCACCGGGCCCACCCAGTCGACACCCGGGAAGTCCAGCCGATAGCCGAACCACTCCATCACCATGTGGCTGGTCACCACGATTGGCACCGTCAAGACCAGGCTCAGCCAGAACTTACGGCGGAACATCTCCGGGTCGTGCCCGGCGTGCTTGTCATGGCCGTCGTGCCCACCGTGCCCGGCATGGCCGTCGTGGGTGCCGGGCTGTACCGGCTGTCCGTGCGGGCCCTCTCGGCTGCTGCGGTGATCACCGTGGCCGTGTCGGTCCGCCGTCTCGGCGGGGGTCTGCATCGTGTGGTGCTCGTCCTCGTGCGACATCCTCATCGCCTCCTCACCCTCAAGATACCCCGGGGGGGTATTTGCGTCCAGGCATGTCGATGTCTCGCACGTCACCCACACGAACTCAGCATTTGTCAGCGACGCAGGAAAGGAGACCGCAGTTCGTCACTTCGCCACCAAAGGAGCAGCGGCCGCCTCTGTGGCAGCAGATCAGACGACGACGCCATCAGGCGCACTGGCCGGTGCTTCGCCACCGAACGCAGGACCGGCCCGTCAGCCCTCGATGGGCGTTCGGCGGGCACCGACGGGCCAGAGGATCGTGGTCGGGACGCCGTGGTGCCTCGCCCAGTCGATGGTCCGGTCCGTCGACGCGGGGTGACGGCCAGGTTTGCCGTCCCATACCGCCACGAGTCGCTGCACCCGTCGGACCAGCTCCCGGTTGGCAACCACGTAGGCGGCGGTGTCCGAGCGGTCGTAGCCGGTGTGGACGACAGCTGCCGCCCGGTCGAGCAGCTCGTCGAAGGCCAGCCGATTCTCCGGGCTGATCACCGCGACCCGGTAGTCGCGGGCCGGCAGGATCACCTCGTAGGTGCCGCCCAGATCGAGGATCGTGCGCGCGAAGACCTGGTCCGCGCCGGCCGCCAGGCAGGTCACGCCGTGCACGGGCCGGTCGCTGATCCGGCCCAACTCGACGCGGAGAGCCTCGGCGACGAGCAGCTCGGTGTCGCGGGTCAGGTTGATGTGCCCGGTCACGCCGACGCGGACCGGGCCGAGGTCAGGCGGCATCCCTCGGGCCTCTCCGCTGCGCGGGCACCGGGGGCGCCAGCCGGATCAGCTCGAACCCGCTGTCGGACAGCACGTCGGGCAGTGCCCGAATCCCCTCGCGATTCTGCTCCTGCACGTCGGACGGCAGCTCCTCCCACGGCCGCAGCGCGGGATGCCGCCGCTGGACGTCATCACGCGGGTCGCCGTACGTCCAGCCGTCACCGCGCCGTTCCCGGCACCACCGGTCGTGCTCCAGGCGGGCGAGTTCCTCGATCCGGTCGTCAATGGCCTGCCCGGCGGCCGAGGCGTCACCGGTGCCACCGTGCCGGGGCGCCACGACGCAACCGAGATCCAACAGCTTGGCGGCGATGTCCTGCACGTGGGCCCGGTTGGCCCGCCGCAACGACTCGGGTAGTCGTGACCAGTCCACCATCGCCGGGGCATCGCCGAGTCGTACCCCGGCGCGCTGCTGGGCCTGGACGTACCGCTCGTGGATCAGCCGGGCCAGCCGCTCGGTGAGGTCCTCGGCGATCAGCCGGGCGTCGCAGGCGTGGGTGAGCACCGGATAGAGGCGGAGCTTGCCGTGTACCTCGTCGAGCAGGTCGTGACGGGAGTCGCCGTGGAAGGCCGCGGCGAGCGCCGCCTGCCGGTAGACCGGCACGAACACGGCACTCTCGGCGCCCTGCCACAGGGCGGGCGTGTCCAGCACGAACTGCAGGCCGCTGATCTCGTCCGGTGCGCAGACGTAGATGCGGTCGTAGCGGTCGCGACCGAGACCGACGACACCGTCGAGATCCAGGTCGTACGCGGTCAACTGGCAGACGGTGGCCAGGAACGGGTAACGCGACGACGCTAGAGCGATCTCGGTGCCGGCATCCGGTGCGACGACGTCCACCCGCAGGGGTGGCACGACGCTGCCCCCGGGGGTGTCGGCGAGGGATGCGCGCCAGTGCCGGGCGGTCTCCACCAGGAGAGCCCGGCGGAAGGTGCCGGTGCCCGCGATGAGGATCCTGGTTGGTTGGTCTCCCCCGCTGGGCAGCGGGTGGTGCCGGTGCAGTGCGCGTGCGGCGACGTCGTCGACGTGGAAGTAGTCCAGCCGCAGCCGGCTGGACCCGGCGGCACCGAGTCGTCGGGCCTGCAGGGACAGACACATCTCCGAGTCGCGAACCAGGATGTAGACCCGCGGTGGTTGCCGTCGGTCCTGGATGAGCCGGTTGGCGGTGTTGGCGATCGCGTGGTTGCGGTCGTCGTCCTCGCTGCAGGCGTAGATGGTGTGGGCTCGCGGCAGGCCGGCGCCGCGTAACACCTCGGGGCTGGTCGGGTCGCCGACCACGCCGAGGTACCGGCGCCACCGGTACTCCAGCGGCCCGAACGGTTCGGAGCGCACCACCACCACACGTTCACCGTCGGCGAAGAGCCGGTCGGCGAGCATGTGGGCGAACTGGGAGTCGCCGCAGACCAGGACGTGACCACGTGCCCGCCGGGCGCGCAGACGGCGACTCTCGGCGGCCAGCAGCAGCCGGCTGGCCTCGGCCACGGCGAGGAGCGTGAACAGCGGGGCAGCGAACCGGGCGACCTGCAGCTGCCACGGGTAGGGGCCGGCGTCCTGGAAGGGTTCGGCACCGAAGACGAAGAGCTGCAGGTCGTAGTAGAGCACGTCGTACGGATCGTGGGCGACGTCCGGTCGGGCCTGGAGCAGGCGCTCGAAGCCGACATAGCCGAGGACGAGAGCGGTCAGCCCGATCACTCCGAAGAGGACTCGCAGACTCCAGCCGGCCGAGCGGGACGAGCCGGCGACCGGATCCGTCATGAGCTCATTGTATTTGACGAGGTCGATCGGATCTCCGCTCGACGCGCACGCGTGTGCACCTACGGCTCCGGATCGATCACGGAAAGTCGTCGGGTCGGGTGTCGGGCAGCGTGGCCAGCAGTTGCCCGGCCAGCCGCCGCACCGCGCCGTCATCCTCCTGATGCGCGAGCCGCACGAGCACCTCCCGGGTCCGGGTATCCCTGTCGTAGTGACGGGTCAACGCGAGCAGCGCGGTCCGGCGGATCTCCCAGTCATCGTCGTCAGCCAGCCGCAGCAGCAGGTCCCGTACCCCCGTGCGGCCGGCCAGGCTGGCGCCCAACTGCTCCACGGCCCGGCGGCGAACCTCCAGGGCCGGATCGTCGCGGACCAGCCCGACCAGCAGCACCTGAACCTCCGGGTCGGCGCCGAAGTGCTCGCCGAGCGCGGCGGCGATGCGGGCGCGGATCGCCGGGTCCTGGTCCGACAGGCGGCGCATGAGCCGCAGCGTCACCGCCATGGACGCCGAGCCCTGCTCGGTCAGACAGCGCACGGCCGCATCGAACACGGTCGGGTCGGTGTCGGACTCGACGCATTCCAGCAGCACGTCGGTCGCCAGTTCCGGGCTCCCGTACGCGCAGAGGGTCTGTACGGCGGCCAACCGTATGCCGACGTAGCTGTCTCGGCGGGCCCGCCGGCACAGTGTTTCCATCAGGCCCGGTGCGTCGCCGTGGCGGGCGAGCGCCTGGGCGGCGGCGCACAGCACGTTCGGGTCGGGGTCCCGACTGACCTGCTCGGCAAGGCACTCCCGCACCTCAAGGTCCGCCGGGTCGGCGAGACGGGCCAGGCTACGGGTGACCCGCAGCCGGACGATCGGGTCCCGCTCCTGGGAGGCGCGGCTGATGAGCAGATCTCGGGTCGCGTGGCCGAACAGCGGTCGCCCGGTGAGCAGGTCGACCGCGGCGAGCCGGACGCTCGCGGTCGGATCGCGTCGAGCGCTCTCCAGCAGCAGTTCCCCGGTGCGGTGGTCGGGATAGGCCTCGGCAAGCGCGCGCACCGCGGCGAGGCGAACCGTCGCGTCCTCGTCGACGTGAGCCGAGCGGGCCACCACGGTCCACCCGGTGTCGTCGGCACGGTCCCGGTCGATCAGAGCGGTGACCGCGGCGGCCCGCACGGAGGACTCCTCGTCCTGCTCAATCTGATCGATCAGCCGGGCCCGGCAGCGGCCCTCCGGGTCGGGTACGAGCGCCAACCGCTGCACGGCGACCACGCGGACCCGCGCGGACGTGTCCGAGCCGGCCAGCTTCAGCAACAGCTCAGTGCTCTCCGGGCTGGGGCGCTCGGGCAGCAGCTCGGTCAGAATGCAGCGTCGGACCTCGTCCGGGGAATCGCCGGTGACCCGCTGCAACGCCGTGGTTCGTGCGGTCTCGACGTACTCCGGCAGAACCAGCAGACCCTTCAGCACGCACTGCACCACACCGGGGTCGGTGTCGGTGGCCAGCAGTCGCTGCATCGTCTCGGGTGCGTCCGGCAGGTCGGCGCAACGCGCCGTGAGCACTCCGGCGGCGGCTCGCCGCACCGCGACGGCGGTGTCCCCGGTGGCTCTGGCCAACACCTGACGGACGTCGTCGGAGAGTTCGGGCCGGGTGCCGAGGGACTGCACGGCCAGCGCCCGCACCGCGAGATCGGGAGAGCTGGCGAGGTCGCGCAGCACGTCCACGAGGTCGAGGTCGGCGCCGAAGTGGGCGACCAGTGCGCGTACGGCGGCCTGCCGCACCGCGGTGGAGACCTCGGCCTGCGCCTGGGCGAGCAGGATGTCCCGGCATCGGTGACTGCTGCCGCCGGTGGCGTCGAGGCGGCCGGCAGCCTCGGCCAGCCCGGCGACCAGGGTGAGGTGGGCCTGCCGCTCGCGGCCCTGCCCCAGCTCCCGGACGAGCAGGTCCTCCATCTGCTCCTCGGCGGTGGACAGCACCGCCGCGATCCGGGTGGCAAAGGGAGAGCCGGATCGCCAACTGGTCCGGACCCCACGGCGGCGGTACCAGTGCAGGAAGATCTCCCGGCCGGGCCAACTCGGACCGAGCGCCCGGATCGAGGACAGCAGCTCCTGCTCGGTGAGATCCACCAGGTTCGGGTCGTCGGCGGAGATGCCATGCTCGATGAGACGCACGACCTGACGCAGCACGGCATCGCCCGCGCCGGCCAGTTCGGCGGGCTGCGGCGCCTCGGCCACGCACTGCGCCGCCAGCACCAGGTTCCACGGCGGCCCGGTCAGGTTCAGCGGCGGCCACGGTTGAGTGGCCTCGGTGGCGAGCACGGTGACCAGCTCGTTGGCGGTCTGGGCGGGCAGGGCGCTGGCAACCAGTCGAAGCACCTCCCGCCACGACGGATCGGCCCAGCGCTCGCGAAACAGCGAACGCAGACGATCAGGGCCCCAGGTCGGATCGTGCTCGCATCTGTCCACGATCTCTTCGGCACAGAAGAACTCCAGGAACGCGCGGTGCACGAACCCGAACAGTCGCAGTCCGTAACGTTCCAGGATGAAGCTTCGCTGCCGCAATTTGTCGATCATCGAGTAGGCCATGGCGAGCGCCCGCTCATTCTCAAAACCGTAGAACGCGACGAGGTGGTCCCGGAAGATGCGCGCCAATTCGTCGGATTCAATGTAGTTTCCGGCGGGGCCGGACTCGCGGAACTGCATCCAATACGCCAGGTGACGCAGCAGCCGACGCTTCGCCTGCAGGTCCAGCGACGGGACGTCGCCGTGGCTCTCGCGCAGTTGCTTGGTCACATCCCACTCGGAGATCAGTACGTCGGTCACGTGCGCGTAGAGCCGGCGTCGGTTGCGGGGCAGCGGGTGACCCCGGCCGACGATCGCCATGAGCATCAGCAGCAGGGGGTTGCCGGCGATCTCGCGCATCGCCCGAGAACTGCCCACCACGTCGAGGATCTGCCGCCGCTGCCGCTCTGCCTCGGCAGCCGACGTGGGCATCACGTAGCGGTACCAGTTGCCGAGGAACCTCGCGATCTGCTCGTCGTCGAGATCCTCCAGGGTGAAGTGGTCGAAGCCTGCGTTGGCAAAGGTGTGCCGCTGGTAGCCGGCCGCCCGCGAGGTGACCACGGTCAGCACCCCCGGGTACTCGTTGGCGAACGTGGCGATCTGTGCGGCCACCTCTTCCCGCTGCGCCGGGTCGAACACCTCGTCCAGGCCGTCGAACAGGAACAGCGCCTGGCCGCCCTGGCGCAGGTACGACTCCAGCACGTCCTGGTCTATACCAGCCAGCCCCTGCTGGTGGCGGTGGCCGACGTAGTCGAGCAAGCCGTCGCACCGGCCGTCCCCATGATGGGTGGCGTAGGAGCGCAGCTCGATCAGGACGGGTAGGTACCGGTCCAGCGCACGCAGTCGAGGCTCGACGCAGACCTCGGCCAGCGTCAGCGCCAGGTACCGCGCGGCTGCGGACTTGCCGGAGCCGGGGTCGCCGAGCAGCACGATCGTGCGCCGGCCCGGGTCGGACACCACATCGAACAACGACAGCTCGTCCTTGGCCGCGTACTCCTCCCAGAGCCGCTCCACCTCCTCCGGGTTGACCACCCCGGGCAGCCCTCCGACGTCGTCGCCCGGCGTGGACCCGGCCCAACGCCACCACGCCAGCGGCATCTCCGGTCGCGCGTCCTCGTGGACGCGGGGCTCCACGAACACCTTGGGCAGCCCGACGGTGAGGTAGCCGATGGTGGGACGCGGTGAGACCGCGTCCACCGAGACGGCCTGGTATCTCAGCGACAACTGCTTGTAGTACTGGTTGCGAACGGCCGTCGGCAGGTGGGTGTCCGGGTCGGCGGGCTCGCGCGCCGGGGACCTGCCACTGCGTACGTCGGCCAGTGCGGCGGTCACCTTGGCGGTGAGGTCGTCCACGCCGGAGAAGAAGGCGCAGAGGTGGCGCTCCTTGAGCTCACGGCGCAACGCGACGATCTGCTGCCAGTCGGCATCGCGGTCGATCATGTCGACCGGCCAGGGAGTGTCCTCCGCGAGCAGGAAGACCAGGCAGGGCTTTCCCGCCGCGAGCGCCTCCCGGTACTCCAACTCGGTGATGGAGGACTCCTGGCCGGGCGGCCGGAACCCGTACCGCCAGGCGAACAGCCCCACGTAGAGGTCGCACCGGCGCACGTCGGCGAGGCAGCGTTCCAGCGGCGGCCGGATGTCGGCGCCGTACGCCTCCATGGCCACGTCGTCGATCTCGAGACGGCGAGCCACGGCGTGCACGGCAGCGCGGTATTCCAGCAGGTCCTTTTGTGTGGCCGAAATGTAGACCTTCATGAACGGCAAACTCCAGGGGGTGGCTGGCGACCGCACCATTGAAAATATCAGCCGCTGTCACGTCCGTCCGACCCGCGAACACTCCGAACGCCCGCCGTACATGGGATTCCCGCCGACCCCGGGCTTATGATGGCCATCAACAGATACGGATCCGAGGTTGAATCTCGCACTCGCGGAGTTTTGGTTGTCCGACGCGGATCCGTGTCAGTGCCGGTCACCAGGGGTGTACGTCAATCAGTATGAGCCGCAAACCGCGGGATGAGCGCGGGTCGGTTGCAGCGTTGCGGAGGAAGCCATGCTCACGGTCGGTGAGGTGCACACCAGCCTTCTGCAGCACAGCACGGCGTTGGCCCAGGAGCAGAGCGCCGAAGTGCTCGGCCTGATCGAGGGCGAGGCCGTGCTGACCTCCCGGCGTCCATCGCTGTACGCGGTGTCACCCGATGTGCGCACCGGTGTCGACTGCTGGCTCCCGAGCGCCAAGAAGCGCCAGTTACGTGGGGTGGGAGCCGTCGTCACCCGGGCCATCATCACCGGCGGCCGGATCG
This sequence comes from Micromonospora noduli, assembly GCF_003264365.1. GTDB lineage: Bacteria > Actinomycetota > Actinomycetes > Mycobacteriales > Micromonosporaceae > Micromonospora > Micromonospora noduli. The sequence continues at coordinate 49,568 of NZ_PYAK01000018.1, read as the reverse complement.
TGCAGGCCTCCTCGGTCATCCACGTCGTCGCCGGCGAACGCCGCCAGCCGTGGTCGCACTATCTGGCCAACCCCGGCGTCCTGGAGACGGTCGGCAAGCTGGACGTCGCCGACCTGAGCGCGGGCTTCCTGCACGGCAACAACGCCGACGTGCTGAACCTGGAGGCGATCACCGGCAGGGTGCTCGACGGTGTGCAGATGTCAGACCTACTGGACCGGCGCCCGCCACTGCGCACCGCCCGCACACGGCTGCGCTGGACCGCGCAGGCCGACGAGCGTCCGAACCGGGACGTCTCGGCGGTGGTCACCGTGGACTCGCCCACCCTGCGTACGGTCGAACTCGTGCTCGACCCGCAGGACGTGCCGGCCGCCGTGGCCGGGCTTTGCGAAGATCTCGCGTTGCACGACTGGCTGCTGACCATGCTGTCCTCGCTGGTGGAGTCCGCGGTCACCCGCTCGGCCTCCGGGCAGGAGCACGTCGAGCGGCTGCGGCCGGTGCTGGAGCACCTGCTGCACCTGTGGCTGCCCGGCGCGCGGGTGCACCCGCGGCTGCGGCCGATCTGGGACCAGTTGGAGCAGGTACCCGGGTTCAGCCGTCAGTGGAACTCGTCGGTCAACTGGATCCGGGATCAGATCAGCGTGAGCAACATGGCTCTGCTACGCGACCTGGCCGGCCGGGTGGCCGTCGACGAGCCGTGCCGACGCTGAGCACGCTCAGTCGCTGATGAACACGTAGCTCAGCCGGTCGACCAGCTCGCTGGGCAGGTGCAGGCCCTCGCCGCCGGCCCGTTTGGCGACCTGCTGCGCGACCGCCGGCGGCACCGCCACCTGGCCGAGGATGGTCCGTACGGCCAACTCCACCGGCAGGTACTGGGTGCCCATCAGGGTCAGCGTGCGATACGCGCAGAACGGCGCGGCCGCCGGGTTCAGCTGGACGATCGCCGGCAGTTCGTCCCAGTCCGTCGGCAGCTCGCCGGTGAGCTGACACGGCTGCGTCATCGTCTCGCCCCGATGCCGTAGCACGCCGAGTCGGGTCATCTGCCAGACCGAGGCGAGCAGGGCGCAGGCCCACACCCGGGCGTCCGGCTCGTCGGACCAGAGCTCGATGTCGACGAAGATGGAATGCCGGGGATCGCCGGACTGTAACGGCGGAGACCACGGACGTGGCAGGGTCATCGCCGGCGCGTCGGCGTGCCCGGGGGACCGTTTACCGTTGGACAACCAGCCCGACTCGCTCAACGGTGGACGACTCCCGGTGGTGTGCCGAGGTGGTTCCACCACCAGTGTGTCGACCACCAACCGGGCCAGTTCGGCTCCGTCGTGCCGAGCGAAGCTGGACTCCCGGGCCACGTAGTCCAGGATCAGGCCGTGCTCCGCCGCGGCGCTCTGCACCTGCGGGATCACCTCGCGGGGGGTACCGAAGCGGTGGAAGTAGTCGTCCAACATGAAGCAGGTGCTGATCCGCGGCTCCCGGTGTGCGGGCAGCCCTCGTCGGGCCAGAGCCGGGATCGCGGCCGACCAGTCCGCGATCCGCTCGAACTTGCGCCTCAGCTCCTCACACCCGTCGCCGAAGTCCTCCGCGTAGAAGTGCCCCAGCTCCACGGACAGATGCGAGTACGCCACGCTCTCTGTACGACGCACCGCAGCTGCCTCCTGGAACCTGACATCCATGCCGATCACGCGGTGTCCCATGCCGTCTCGTCGAAAAGCTTCTCGGTCAGGTCAACGAAGGCGTCCACCGTCTTGACGTTGGCAATTTTGGATTGCACGTCGTGATCGGAGATCAGCTGCTCCCGCCACTGCAGCAGAGGATCCAACGGCACCTCGCCGAGCAGCGTCGTACGCCCGACACCTCGTCGTCGGGCCAGCTCCGACAGCTCCGTGTCGCACTTGCGCAGGAACGCCTGCTGGGCGAGGCCGAGGTGGCCGACCTCCGGACCACGTGAGTCGATCACCGCCGTACGGATGAAGCGCAGCGACTCCCGTAGCCTGTCCGGCTCGTGGCCGTACTCCTTGCCCATGGCCACGATCCCACCCGCCTCGAAGGCCAGGTCCGCCGCTGCGGTGACGTGCTGGGGAGTCCACCGGTGGAAGACCAACCAGCGCACGGCGACCTTGCGCAGGGTCGAGGTCGCGGTGGCGGCCAGCGCGATCTGACTGGCGTACGACCGCCCGGCGCTGAGGTCCACCAGGGTCAGGTCGAACTCCTCCTCCAGCCGGAGGAAGAGCTCGGCGCAGCGCTTGGCGATGTCGTTGGTGAAACCGAACTCGCTACCGTTGCGTTGCCCCGGCAGGAGCACCAGCGGACCGGACCCGATGGGCCTCTGACGCAGGCTGGCACGTTCGGAGGTGCCCCACACGTCCAACTGCTCCGGAGACGGGATCTCCCCGCGCAAATATCGGTGCAGGCCGCCACCGTTGGGCCCGGCGCCCTCCACGCCATTGACGGCCTGCGGAATCTGGAACGTGATGCCGGCGGTCGGCGAGCCGAAGTCGTAGTCCAGGTAGCAGGTGGGGCGACCGGACAACGCGCTGCGGTAGGCGATGTTCGCCGCGGTCACCGACCGCCCGGTGCCGCCCTTGTGCGACGTGACGAAGACCAGCATTCAGATCCCCTCGCTGGCCTTCTGCTGCCCGGTGGCGACGTCGTTGAGCAGCAACAGGACAGTGTTCACCAGCGCGGCCGCCGTGCCGGGACGCTCGTCGACCAGCAGCTGCGCCCGGCCCAGGCTGGCTCGGATGCTGCGCATGCTGCGCTGCATCGCCTCACCGTCGAAGGTGCCTCGCATCAACTCCCGGTCGAAGAGGTATTCGGCCTCGTCGACGAGATCCTGCGCGTAGTCGGCCAGCCGGCCGGCTCGTGGGAACGGCCGCTCCCACAGCAGCTGACCGGAGGTGACCAGAGCCTGCACCACCCGCTCGGTCAGATACCAGGAGGGTGCGTCCGGCTTCGGCGCCAGGCCGGGAAAAGCACCACCGGCGTGGTCCCACAGCCCCTGGTGCCGGCCGTCCGGGATGCGCCGCAGCAGCAGGTGGTCCCACACCTCGTCGGCCAGCTCGAGCAGTTCACTGCGCCGTCGGGCGTTGCTCAGCAGACCGGCGACGGTGGTCGCCCGCTGTAGCAGCACCGTGGAGAATTCGTTCACGTTCCACGTCATGATCGGCTTTGACGTGTCGTCGTTCAGGGTCACCCGCTTGCCTGGCGCGTGCACGAACAGCGCCGGCTCGCCGGGCGACGCCCGCCGGGTGATCCGCGCCCGCTGCGCCAGCTCCACCAGCACCGAGGCGATCCGCCCGAGCTCCTCGTCACCGCCGCGCCCGACGGCGATCAGGCCCTTCACCGCCAGCGACGTGGCCTGGAGGGTGTAGTAGTCGGTCCGGTCACCGTCGGTCGTCCGCCAGGGGATGTCCTCGATGGGCCACCGCCGTCGGTTGCCGAAGGTCGCCACCGTCGCCCAGTACGTCCGGGTGAGCTCCCAGCGCAGTTGCAGCGCCCGGGACAGCCGCTGCTGCTCCTCGTTGAGCAACCCGAGCAGCCGGGTGCGTTCGGAGTTCAGGTCCTCGATGGCGTCCATCGCGATCACCGTGAAGTAGAGGTAGGGCGCATTCTCCGCGGAGCCCTCACGCTGCAGGCCGATCGGTTCGGTGGTCGGGACCTCCTCGGCCCCGGAGATGATCCCCCACGACCAGCCGCACTCGAACAGCATCTCGCTGTTGTCCAGGTCCTCGGTCACCCGGCCCGACCCGATGATCACGCTACGCAGGCTCGCCATCGTGTCCCGCAACTGCTCGCGCAGCGCCGCCACCAGCTCGCGGCGCGGCAGCTCGTCCTGGTTGACCATGTCGCACAGACGAGTGCCGTACTCGTCGGTGGAGGTGAAGACGAAGGTGCTGAAGCTGCGGAGCAGACCGACCATCGCCGCCGTGAGGCGCGCGCCCGCCATCGCCTCCAGTTCGTCCAGTTGCGCCAACAGGTCGCGCCGCTGGGTGGAGTCCCGGTAGACCTTGACGAAACCGATCGTCGCCAGCGTGAGTGTGACCGACACCGCGAACGAGTCGACGATGTCCAGGGAACGCTGCTCGTCGGTGAGCTCCGGACCGCCCTCCAGCGGGGTGAGGTAACTGCCCCCACCGAAGATCGGAGCGCCGGCGTCGTCGGTGTACCGCCGGAAATAGTCGATCATCACGCTGACCAGCCGGCGGGGAATCTCGATCGCGCCGCCGATCGGGCTGAGCGCCTCGATCACCTCTTCGTCGGCGCGGTCCGGGTCGTCCAGTGACAACACGGGGACCTTGGCCGCGGGGAGCAACAGGGTCAGCAGTTGCTCTGCGTCGCTGATCGAGTTGCTACCACTTCGGCTACCCCAGTGCCATTCACCGTTCGCCCAGCAACTGCGAACCGTAGCCCGCCAGATGTCGAGGATCTCCTGGCGCGGCTGCATCCGCATGATCCACCGCCGTCTGTTGTAGTCGTCGACTCGAAACCTCTGGTATTGCCGTGCCCACAATGGTCCACGATGACGTACAGCGTCATGGTAGCGGGCCAGTCGAGTGCCCCTTGAAAGGCTTCGATGGCCGCGTGTCGGCACTCCGGCCAATCGGGCACGATGGAATGTCCCGCCGCCACGCTGCACCGAGAGCACGACGTCGGCGCATCCCACAGGCACGCCTCGGCGCTATCCGCGGGTACGGCCGGTGGCCAGCAGCATGCTCAGATACCCGTCCCGCAGCGGCGGCTTGGGCCGCACCTCGTGGACGTCCAGGTCGTACGCGCCCGCCGCGATGCTGGCCACCACGTCGGCGCGCTGCAGTGACACCGCCGGGAACATCCGCGGACCGACGCTGTAGCCGAGGGACCCGAGCATGACCGTCACGGCGAAGGGCGACCCGGGCCGCAGCGCGTCCAGAAACCGACCGATCGCGTGCTCGGCCTCGGCCCGGTCGGCCGAGATGGAGCAGGCCACGAAGAACATCGTGCCGGCGCTCCAGGCGTGCCTCGGCAGGGTGAAAACGCTGGCCCGCACCACCCGGCCCACCTGCGCCAGGCGCCGGCGCGGGTCCGCCAGTGCCGCGTACGCCGGGTGCTCCGCGCACACCTGCCAGTACGGGTCCCAGAGCTCGTCGTAGCTGTCGACCTGCATGCGCAGCCAGTTCACGTTCGCCGTCGACCATTCACACAGGTCGACGGCCCTCGCGAACGGCAGAAGCGACAGCGCCGGATACAGATTCGCTCCGGACCCCACGTCGACGCACCGCGCGTCGGAGAGCTTCGCCTCGGCGAAGAAGTCTCGGATGCGGCAGAGGATCTCCCGATCGTCGGACCGCAGATCCGCGTAGTTGTGCCGGACATATGCCTGCGGGTCGAAGCTGTCCCACTCGACGTCGGAATTGACCGGCCTCGGCGACTGAATCGGCGAGCGTGGCGTCGACTCGCCGCAACCGCCCCCAGTCGCCGGGGTCAACGCCATGGACGGGCCTCCATCGGGTCGGCGAATCACATTGGTCGCTGAAGCGGCGCTCAGTGCACTGCCCATTATGTATCGGAGGTGGTGTTGGGTCACAAGTGTAGGAACTTCACCATCCGCCGGGAATGACGACGACAGGACGGTGGCCGGATGCCGACAACACGTCCGCACCAGCCCGATCGACACCTGGTAGGCCGCCGCCTTCGCAGCCCACCACGGGGCCGCGGTCGGGCACGTTCTCGACGCAGACCAATCTTCGTCGCCCGCAGGCCGACGCCTGCGAGCACTGCACGCACCCGTCGTCCACGCTCACGACGCGCCTCGCGTCAAGCTCCACACCTGGGGCTCGGTGCTCGTCGGCCCAATAACTGATCCCACCCGTTCGAACGCGGCTGGTAGCGTGCGCCGAACATGAAGATCATGGGGGAACATCGATGAACCGAACTCGACTCGTCCTGACTGGCTTGGCCGTTGCGGCGGCCATCGCGATGTCCGGCTGCGATCCGCAGCCCAAATCTGAGGGCACCGCAACCTCGCCGTCCCCGGCGGCCTCGAGCGCCGCCCCGACCGGCGGCGCGGCCACCACAGCGACCAGCACCGCAGCCAACGACGCGGCCACAGTGAAGGCCTGCGCCGACATCAGGAAGGACATCAAGGATAACGCGACCAAGGTCACCGAGGCCGAGAAGATCGGCCCGCCAGCCGGGCACTTCGCGGTCAGTGCCCAGTGGGCCGCCGGCTCGGTCGCGATCCTGGCGCACTCGATAGGCGCCAACGAGGCAGTCACCGCCGCCTCCGAAAAAATCCAGAACGAGATGATGGGCCTGAGCGACGCGTACAACAAGTCCGCCAAGGCCAAGCCCAGCAAGAAGGCCCTGGAAGACGCCATCAAGGAGCTGGACACCGCCTGCTCGGCCGGCTGACCGGTTCGACCACGCAATCGGCGGTGACCCTCACCCGGACGGTCACCGCCGATTCGCATGTCCGCGCGGCCTGCGGCACCTGGGTCAGCGGCCTCTGAGCAACCGACGGTCAGCCTGCGCGACGCCCAGCGAGCTACCGCGAAGAGCGGCGCGCTGTTCCCGCCAAGCCACACATCCGTCCAGATAGGTGGCTACTGCTGACGGAACCGATTCCGTACATCGGTGAAGACCGCCTAGCGAGGACCTGACCCCGCCGCTCATAGAGGCCTGGTTGTAGACGGCCACGGATCTTGCCGGCCTACACACCGACGGCGCGACGACGACCGTGCGGTTCACCCTGAACGGCTCCCCCGCTGCGGCGCTCGCCGGCCAGATAACCGATCTGACGGTGCAGTGCGGCCTTGTCCCTGTGCGGGTCGAGTCCGAGCACAGTCCCGTGTCCATCCTGTACGCGCTGCTGGCCGTCGTGACCACGCCCTCCAGGATGACCACGCGGTTCTGCACTTCGATGCAGATGCGTTCGTGACGCAACCGGGGATCCCGCTGCATGCGCTCAAGCAGTTGGCAGGCCAGACGGGCATCATCATCAGAGGCTGGCCCGGTCTGGAACAGCGATGGAGGGTCGTCGGGAAAGAACCAGGGGACGTAGGTCATGCTGCCTCCTCACAGGCGCTGCGGTGTTTCCTGCGTTCGCGCTGCAAACACCGGTCGGGCGGGGGTGACCGGGACTCAGCGTCGGATCGGGGCCACGGGGTACGGCGGAGCGTCCTGCTCGGCAGCCGCGATCGTCTGGCCGGAGTCACCGAGCTTGACCAGAATCGGTGTCGTGTCGTGTGGCATGAGCTGCTCCTTTCATATCGTCTGTTCCCCTTGCGCTACCCAAAGGACGTCCCGGACTAGACGACGAAACGATGACGGTTGCTGCCCACTTTCGTGACGCTGGCCGTGCCCGTCCGTCCCAGACGGCGGGGGTGCGGCCAGCAGATCACCAACGCCGGAGGGGTGGCGCGGCGACGGTGGCACGGTCGCCGTCGGTGCTCACTGGCGCCGCTATCCTTGATCGAGTACGACCTGTACGCATATGTCCGCTAGCTGAGGGGGAACCGTGCCCGATCAGATCGACCTCGCTCGCCTGCGGGACGTGCTTGACGGACCGTGGGCCGCAGTCCGCAACGCGCACCGGGAGCACCTCGACGCGCGTTTCCTCCCGGTCTACGGCGAGACCGGTGACCAGGCACGGGAGCGGATCACCCGGTTGCTCACCGAACTCCCCGCCGAGCTCGGTATGGCGTCGGCCTTCCCCACCGAGTACGGCGGCAGCTCCGACGTCGGCGGCTCGATCATCGCCAGCGAGATGCTGGCGCAGGTAGACCTGTCACTGATGGTCAAGGCCGGAGTGCAGTGGGGCCTCTTCGGCGGCGCGGTCGCGGCCCTCGGCACCCGCCGCCACCATGACGCCTATCTCCGGGACATCGTCTCGGGCACAATCTTCGGCTGCTTCGCCATGACCGAGACCGGGCACGGCTCCGACGTCCAGCAGCTGCGCACCACCTGCACGTACGACCCGCAGACGCAGACTTTCGACCTGCACACCCCGCACGAGGCGGCCCGCAAGGACTACATCGGCAATGCCGCCCGGGACGGGCGGATGGCGGTGGTCTTCGCGCAGCTGATCACGAACGGCCGGCGGCACGGCGTACACGCGTGGTTGGTGCCGATCCGCGACGCGCAGGGCAACCCGCTGCCCGGCGTGCGCATCGGCGACGCCGGGCCCAAGGCCGGCCTGCTCGGCGTGGACAACGGGCGGCTCACCTTCGACCACGTACAGGTGCCGAGGGACATGCTGCTGGACCGCTACGGTCAGGTCGCACCGGACGGGACGTACTCCAGCCCGATCGAGAACGACTCCCGACGCTTCTTCACCATGCTCGGCACCCTGGTCCGCGGCCGGGTGAGCGTCGGCGGCGCCGCGTCGGCGGCCACCAAGTCGGCGCTGACGATCGCGGTGCGCTACGGCGACATCCGCCGCCAGTTCGGCACACCCGACGCCGACCGGGAGGTGCTGCTCAACGACTACCTGGCCCACCAGCGCAAGCTGCTGCCCGCCCTAGCCACCACGTACGCGCTGCACTTCGCCCAGACCGAGCTGGTCGCCGCCCTCAGTGAGGTGCAGGGCGGCGACGGGCCGGTCGACGAACACCGGCAACGGGAGCTGGAGTCCCGGGCCGCCGGTCTCAAGGCCGCGCAGACCTGGCATGCGACCCGCACCATCCAGATGTGCCGCGAGGCGTGCGGCGGCGCCGGCTACCTGGCCGAGAACCGGCTACCCAGCCTCAAGGCCGACACCGACGTCTTCACCACCTTCGAGGGCGACAACACGGTGCTGTTGCAGCTGGTGGCCAAGGGGCTGCTCACCGGCTACCGGGACGAGTTCGGCTCGCTGGACGGCTGGGGGCGCGCCTCCTTCGTCGCCGAGCAGGTCCGCGAGATGGTGCTCGAACGCACCGCCGCGCGGTCGCTCATTGAGCGGCTGATCAGCGCCGTACCCGGTCGCGACGACGAGGTCGCCGTCACCGACCGAGGCTGGCAGCTCAAGGTTTTCGAGGACCGCGAGAGGCACCTCCTCGACGGCGCGGTCCGCCGCCTGCGCAACGGCGCGGCCACCAAGAAGAACCGGCCCTTCGACATCTTCAACGACGTCCAGGACCACGTCCTCGCCGTCGCCGCCGCGCACATCGACCGGATCACCCTGGAGGCGTTCGTCGCCGGCATCGAAGACACCGCCGACACCGCGGTCCGGGCGCTACTCTCCCGCGTTTGTGACCTGTACGCGCTCAGCGTCATCGAGGCCAACAAGGGCTGGCTCCTGGAGCACGGCCGGCTCACACCGGCTCGCTCGAAGGCGATCACCGGCGTCGTGAACGGATTACTCAAAGAGCTACGCCCGCACATGCGGACGCTCGTCGACGGTTTCGCCATCCCGGACTCGTGGCTGCACGCCGCGATCCTGGGCGAGGAACCCCGCCGGCAGGAGACCATGACCGCTCACGACGCCGCCGGTGACCCGGAGGCAGTCCCCGCCCAGGCGGGATGACTCCACAGGTCGATCGCCACCAAACGTCACGCGGAGCTGCACCCTGTTGCCGCTTCCGCCCCGCTGAAGCTGCTCAGACGGGTCAACGACCGCCGCACAGACAACTCGATCGAGGAGAACGACCACCCCACATCAGGTCATGGCACCGGCATGTCGCCTCGGCCCCGTAACTCACCCCACCGCTACACCTTCACTCGCGAAGAGCCCGTTTGGTACGCGTAGGCCCTCAAGGCGATCGCGAGTGATCTGGACGGCGTCGTCGATCAGCGAGACGGCGGCAGATGCGCGCACCTGATCATGGGAGAAGACCCGTGGATAAGGCCCGGGTGGTGTCGTGTGGTGCCGGAGGCTCAGGACAGGAAGCGATGCAGGGCTGCGGTCAAGTCGTCCGGGTTCTCCTCGGCGACGTGGTGGCCGGACTCAATCGAGTGCCCGCGCAGATCGGGAGCCCACGGGCGCCAAACGGCTAGCGGGTCGCCGTACAGGTCTTCCATGTCGTCCCGTGTCGACCACAGCACGAGAGTCGGGCAGCGGACAGTACGACCGTCACGCCGGTCGGCTTCCTCGTGCGCCCGGTCAACGCCGAGGCCCGCCCGGTAGTCCTCCAGCATGGCCCGAACGGTGGCCGCATCGTGGATGGCCCGCAGGAACTCCTGGTAATTCGCGGCTCCCATGCTCTCGGGCCGGGCCTTACTGGCGTACCAAGCATCGGGGTCGGCCGCGATGGCTCGCTCTGGCTTGTCCGGCTGAGCAAAGAAGAACCAGTGGTACCAGTCATGGGCGAACTTCGCATCGCACCTGGCAAGAGCCTCACTGATGGGAACACCGTCGATGACCACCAACTGACTGACCGTGTCGGGATGATCAAGCGCCAGGCGCAACGCCACGTACGACCCACGGTCATGTCCGACCGTCGCGAACGTCGGGTGGCCCAGTTTCTCCATCAGCTGGACCAGATCCGCCGCAACCACCCGCTTGGACTGCTGCGAGTGATCCGGGAGGATCTGCGCCTTGCCGGACTGCCCATAGCCGCGCATGTCGGGACAGAAGACGGTGAACCCGCGACCAACCAGCTGCGGCGCGACGCGATGCCACGTCGACCCCGTACGCGGATGTCCGTGGATGAGGAGGACCGCGGGCCCGTGCCCCGCATACCGGACCCGGAGCTCCACCTCCCCGACATCGACCCGCTCGTCCTCGAAACCGTCAAACATGCGCGGAAAGTATCCAGGCCCCCGCCAAGAAAACATCTACTCACCGGCATGTGCGGACGTCGCGCTACTGCCTCCGCCAACGCCAACGCCAACGCTGACGCCTTCGGATTCGCCGAAGAGTTCACCAGCTCGAATTGCCTGGTCAGGACGTGGCCCGTGGGATCGGTGTCTCAGATGACGGACCCGCTCCGCGGGGAAACAGGACACCGCACCGACTCTGAGCTGCGGAAACGAGGAGCCGCAGGCAGGGGGGGGTGCCGCCTTGGTTGGCACCGGCGTTGGTTCCCGTAGCCGCATCGGTCGATCGTGAAGCACGCCCACAATCGCCACGCTGTGTCAGCGGCAGACCCGCGCGTACGCGGATCGCGGCTGGTAGCCAGTGACGAGCGAGCAGCTTGCCACGGCGCTGTCGAGTACTCGGTCGAGGCACGACGTGCCTCACCGTGCGGAGTCCGGCGTCGCTCGCCGCGCCCGCGAAGCGGAGAACTCGAGCTTGACCGATAGGTCGACCATCTGCTTATGTTGATGACATGACTAGACCCTCCACGCCGATGCGCGAACCCACATATTTCATCCTCGCCGCGTTGCAGGACGAACCGCTGCACGGCTACGCCATCGTCAAGCGCGCGCAGGAGTTGTCCGACGGGCGAGTGCGATTGACGACCGGCACGCTGTACGCCGCGCTGGACCGGCTCAACGGTGAGGAGATGGTGCGGGTGGCCGAGGAGACGGTGGTCAACGGTCGCGCCCGTCGCACGTACGAGCTGACCGAGCGTGGGTTGTCCGCACTGCACGAGGAGGCGGCGCGGCTGATCGCTGCGGCTCGGGTCGTTCGAGACCGCTCCGTACGGTCGACGGCGGCAACGGTTCGGACGGCGCCGGCATGACCGGCCTTGAGCGCCGCTACCGGTGGCTGCTGCGCGCGTACCCTCGGGCCTACCGGCAGTACCGCGCCGACGAGATGCTGGAAACGCTGCTGGTCGCAGGCGAGACGGACCGGAGGCACCCGAGGCTTCGGGAGTCCATCGCACTCGTGGTGGGTGGCCTGCGGGTCCGCTCCGGTGTAGCCCAACTCCGCTCCCGGGACGCCTTGCGATACTCCGCCCTGCGATCGACCGCACTGTCCCTGCTCGTGTGCGGCGTTGCCCTTACAGCCCTGCCCCTCACGTGGCGCTTATGGCTGCTATTGCCTGGTAATTCTGCCAGCTTCTTGTATGAGCGAAGCTCGGTCACGCCCGCATTGCTGCTTCTCGCGCTGGCCGCCGCAGTCTGGGCTCGCTACCGCCTCGCACTCCCCATAACCATTGGCGCCTTCGGCTGGGAGATCTGGTACTCCGCAGCGAATGACCTGAGGTACGCGGTAGAGCCATGGGCAAGGTACGACGATGCTTTGGGGCTCCGGACAGGTCTCTACCTGATCATGCAAATTTCTACGTGGGTATGCTTGTTGGCCCTGTTGACAATGGTGCCACTACTTCGAGCGCGCCAACCACGGGCCACTCGACCATGGACCTGGCTTCTCGGTGCCACGATGACCATAGCGGCCATAACGCCCAATCCGCTCAATGGCTGGGCAGACGGTTTGACCCTACCGGTCATCATGGCCGCCGGGCTGGTGGCAGCCCTCGTCGGCGCGGCGCTTGATGTGCGGGTATCGATCGCGGCCAGCGCGGTTCTTCTGACGCTAATGCTGCCTATGCTGGCCTATCAGCCGACCAATTGGACGCTCTACGGTTGGAACTCGAACCCGCGAAATGTGCTCCTCGAAGCCGTGGTCGGAGTTTTCGCCATCAACGTCGCGGTCAGCAGAATGGCCGCCCGCCGGCAAGTCACCCTATGACGGTGTGGTCGCTCTACACGGATGTGACTGCTGAGCCGAGCGTCCCTTGCGGACGCCGACGCCTGGCCAGCGACCGTTAGCCTCAGGCATTCCCGTGGCGAACTGGACGAAGGACTGGTCATTGATCGGTTTCCCGGCCACTCGTGCGGGTACCGCCGCTGGTCAGGACCGAGGAAGGGACGCCCATGGCCGAGTGGGAGCAGCGTGACGGAGAGCAGACCGGAGTGCCGCAGGACGAGGCGGCCCGTGACACCCGGGCGGTACAGGACGCCCACGGTGGCAGCATGGCGCCGGGGCTGGTCGACGACACCGGTCACCCGGTAGCGCAGGCGCCGGCCGACCGGTTGGCTGAGACCGAGGGCGCGGACAACCCGTTCGGACACGCCGAGGAGGTCATTGCAGAGGACGGGACCTAGGGAAACGTGGAGCCACAGGCGGGGTGGATGCAGTAAGCGCCGTTGGGCGCAGTTCACGGCCGTTCAGGGCACCCTGTTGCTTCCGACTCGCTCCCCCATCCGCAGTCTGCACCGGCCTGCCGGGCGCGATGCTCTGGCCACATGCGTGAAGCACGGGTGGCCCTGGTTGTTTCTCACCGCCGAAGCAGGCGGCGATATCGTGCCCCGCCGACAGCAGGGCGCTTCCGCAACGAGAGGCGACCAGACTTGTCGGGAGGACTTGTTCGTGGGCATGGGATTGAGCGGGCGTCGGCTGTCGGCTTAGGAACGGCACGCCCTATTGGATGATCCGACGACGGTGAGTTTTGCTGCTCTTCGGTGACCTCGACGCAGCATCCAAGGAACAAAGGCGCACGAGTGCTGGGAGACTCCCGACGTGCACCTGAACCCCGTAGCGCCGAGCACGAGAACCCCAGCGCCTGGTGTGGTGGTGGCAGCGTGTGTTACGTGAGCGGACCATCGTGGAGGACTACGCGATACGGCCTGGTGCTCGAATCGCCACCGAGTCGCCTACCCGTCAGCTCGGCATGCGACGCTCAAGCTCCGCGACCAACGGGCCACGCCGCGTGGCCCCCGGCTACTACCGCCCAAGCCCACACAGTTCCTGGCATGACAGAACGGCACCCCCCAACCCCACACCCCTTGTGCCCGGAGGAACGCAGACCATGGACCACGCATCTCAGCTCATCCAGGAGCGGAGTGCCCCGCCGGCCACGCTGGTGATCTTCGGTGCCTCCGGTGACCTGACCCGGCGTAAGCTGCTGCCCGCAATCGAGAGCCTGGCTCGGCACGAGCGGCTCCCGGACCAGTTCGCGTTGGTCGGCGTCGCGCGCACGTCGATGACCGACGAGCAGTTCGCCGAGAGCGCCCTCGGCGAACGCACCCTCGCCAGCAAGCGACAGCTCCAGGGCGGCGTGCGGTACGTGGCCGGCGGCTACGACGACCCGGAGACCTACAAGCGGCTCGTGGAGACCCTCGACGAGCTGGACGCACAGCGGGGCACGTCCGGCAACCGGCTCTTCTACCTGTCCACCCCGGCCGGGGCCTTCGAGCCGGTGATCAACGGACTGGCCGGTGTCGGGCTCAACCACCCACGCGACGGCTCCTTCTCCCGCCTGGTCATTGAGAAGCCGTACGGGCGCGACCTGGTCACGGCCCGCGAGCTCGACGGCGTCGTGCACAGCGCGTTCGAGGAGCACCAGGTCTTTCGTATCGATCACTATCTGGGCAAGGACACCGTCCAGAACGTGCTGGCGCTGCGCTTTGCGAACTCGATTTTCCAGCCCATCTGGGATCGCTCCTGGGTCGACCATGTGCAGATCACCGTCGCCGAGACCCTCGGCGTCGGCAGCCGCGGCGGCTTCTACGAGGACGCCGGCGCGATGCGGGACATCGTGCAGAACCACGTGCTTCAGGTCCTCGCGCTGGCACTGATGGAGCCACCGGCCTCATTCGAGGCTGAGGGCCTGCGCAACGAGAAGGTAAAGCTGCTGCAGGCGATCCGGCTCCCCACCGACCGGGACATCGCCGAGGCCGCGGTCCGGGGACAGTACACCCGGGGCGGCACGCGGGAGGAGCTGATGGCCGGCTACCGCGAGGAGGCCGGCGTCGACCCCCTGTCGCGGACAGAGACCTACGCCGCGATGCGGCTCAACGTGGACAACTGGCGCTGGGCCGGGGTGCCGTTCTACGTACGCACCGGCAAGCGCCTGCCGGCCCGGCTCACCGAGGTGGCACTGCAGTTCCAGAGGCCGCCGCACCTGCCGATCCCGACCGACCAGCTCACCGGCCTCGATGCTGACGCGCTGATCCTGCGGATCCAGCCTAACGAGGGCATCTCGCTGCGCTTCGGTGCCAAAGTGCCGGGCCACTCCTTCCGGGTCCGCACCGCCACGATGGAGTTCTCCTACGACCAGACGTTCGTGGAGGAGTCCCCGGAGGCGTACGAGCGTCTGCTCCTGGACGCGCTGATCGGTGACGCGTCGCTGTTCATCCGCAGCGACGAGGTGCAGCAGTGCTGGCGGATCGTCGACCCGATCATCGACAACTGGGCGAAGGACAACTCGCCGATCCCCACCTACGAGGCCGCCTCCTGGGGCCCGATCGATGCCGACCGGCTCATCGGCGGGCACGGCCGCAAGTGGCGCAACTCCGCGTGACCCTGCCACAACGAGTGGCACCGCGCTGCTGAGCCCGATCGCTTGGTCGCACCATCGACGCGCAGCGGTGGGTGGGGGCCGGCTCCCACCCACCGCTGCGCCGTACGCCGGCTGGAGCCGGGTGAGCGGCAGCCGCTGCCCGGCACGGCCACCCGTACCCGGTGGTGGCGATCCAGGACGCGAAGAACGTGGTGCAGGCCGTGGAGGCACCCGCGTCGACGCGGACGTACCCACCGTCGGCTCATCTATCGCGACGCGGACACCGTCCACATGCTCAGCAATGTGGGCAGCACCAGGTCCATGGCGCGCCTGGTCGAACTGAAGTAACCGCTGGCACGGTAGTCGGACACGAAAACCGGCATTCCGGAAAAACCACCGCATTAAGGTGCGTAACGTGCCGGACATGGTCTCTCGCACATGGCGTAACCTGTTGCTCACAGCGCTCGGGATGGGCATGCTCGCCGGTGCCGGTCAACTTGGCATCGCGTTCAGCTTCGGCATCGTCCAGCTCGCCGGCGCCTCCACCGGCGCCGCCGTCAACCAGTGGCCTGCCCAGCTCGTCTGGGTGGGCTGGTTCGCGGCACACGCCGCCGTAGCCGGCACCGTCGTCGCCGCGCGCCTGGCCCGCCGGTACGGGGTATTGGGGAGCACGGGCAGATTGGTGGCCGTCGCCGCCGCCGCCGCGCTGGGCGCCACCGTCGTGGCGCCGCTCTGCATCCGGCCAGCCCAGGCCGCCGAGCGCTTCTCTGTGGACCCGATCTGGGCCGTCGGCATCTGCGCGACCCTCGGCGCGCTGGTTGGCGCGGGTGCCGCGATCGCCGTACTGGTGAAGCCGCCGCTGGGTTGGAACATGGCCGCAGTGGGCGGCGTGGTTTGGTTGCTGGCGCTCGTCTCGGTCGTCCCGTCGCTCGCAACCGCCGGGCCGTTGCCCGCCGTACGGCTCGGTGTGCTGGAGCCGGCCGGGCTCGACGCCGACGCGGCACACCGGCTGGCGATCCTGACTCTGCCGTCGGTGGCCCTGCTCATCGGCGCGACGACCGGCGGGCTGGCCCGCTGGCGCGGGCATCCGCCGCTGGTCAACGGCGTGACCGGCGCGGTCGGCACCGTGCTGGTCGCGTTCACCTATCTGACCGCCGGTCCCGGCGACGCCGTCGACCGGTACCAGATCACGCCGTACTACGCGGCGCTGCTCGCCGTCGCCGCCGGTGTGCTCGGCTCGGCCGCCGCCGCGTCGTTCCGCTGGCCGTTCCTGCCGCGCACCGCCGAAGCACGGGTCGCCGAGTCAACCGACATTCTCCGTCCACTGGCCGCCGGTCCCGCCGTGCGACAGGCCATGAGGCCGGCCGTTGGTGGTACGACCGACGAGCCGGAGCCCGTCGACCTGGCCGGCACGGGGCCGGTCGCCGGCGCGACCGCAGCGAAGCTCCCGACCGCAGCCGAACCGCTGAGCCTCGGTGCACCGGCTGTTACCGCCGCATCGGCCGCACCCGCCGACCTCGCCACACCGACCGACCTCGACGACACCCCGGAGACATCGGAACCGGCCCCCGCGACGGCGGCCCACCTTCCCGCGGGACCTGGCGGGGACGGCTCCGGGACGGCGGAGGCCCCGGTCGACAACACCGAACCCGAAGGGATGCCGCCCGACGGGGCGCTCGTCGCCCCGGGGACCCTCCGGATGTACCAACCGCCGAAGACCGACCGGACGCGGGTTCAGGCGACCTGGCCGGTCGTTCCGGCACGGCGGGTGCCGCCCTCGGCCGAGCCCGCTCCCGGCGGCGAGGCGACCCAGTCAGCCGGCACGCAAGAGAGGCCCGAACCGGCGCCTCCACCTCGGCACCGGCCGCCCCTGCCCAACCTGAGCCGGGCCGCGAACTGGGACGCCCTCGCGACCGCCCGGCGCGCCGGGCCCCCGCCCACGACCGATGCCGTGCCGGCCCGCCCCGCCGGGACCGACCCGGTCCCCGCGCCAGCCGACCCGGCATCCGTCGTCGAGGCGGGACGGGCAAGCGGGCGGCTGGGCCTGTTCCGACGCAACAAGTCCCGGGCCGACGGGGACGGCGCGGGCACCCCGGCCGACGGCGAGCCGCTGCCGAGGCAGGATGCGGAGTTCGTCGACTGGGTGACCCGGCTGGGCAATCCGGTGGCGGACAACGAGCCGGATCAGGAAGGCGGTCGCCGGTCACTCCGCTCCACCGGCAGCCACCACAGCGACCGTTAGGAGTTCTTATCTCCAGCCACACCTGGTGGAGTTGGAGTCTCGCTCGCTCAGGACGCTGCCCGTGGGATCGGTGTCTCGAATGACGGAGCTGCGGCAGACCCCAGCGAGGCTCACCCGCAACGCTCCACATCGGTCTGCAGCGCGTATGCGGATTCGGTAGGCGGCGCCCCGACGTCTTGCGCGCCGTCGGCGCCGGCATCGGCGGTCGGGCTGGTGTCGCGCTCGATCGCGGACCGATCTATGCCGGCTCGCGCACGCCGCCGGCGTTGCCACCGTCGTCTGGCATCGGTTCGGCCGGGGCTTCGGGCAGCTCGTCCGGCGCGCCAGGCAGAAGGACGCCCGCGTCGTCGGGCACCGGTTCACGCGGGTCGATGGGCGGATACTGTTCGGGGTCGAGATCCGGTCCAGTCATCAGGCGAGTATCCGTCGTCTTCCGGACTGCCGCTCGTCGGGCCCGCGAGCCGGGCGGCCTTCCCCTCGCCCTAGGCGACTGGCGGCACTGATCCGTCGGCTGCCTGTCACCTCGGGCGGTGCTCATCGGCGTCGGCCTGAGCCCACTCCGGCGTCCACGTCAACCGCGCTGTCGGCCCCACGGGGCTAGCTACTCCTCGCGGTCATACTGCTCATCATGGTCACGCGGTGGCCGAGTCCCCGGCGGACGGGGCCTTGGTCGGTGACCAGGGCGTGCGAGGCCCAGACTCAGTCGTTGTCCCGGCGGGTCGCTCCGGTCCCGATCACGCGCAGGTGCGCCAGCCCCTGCGACCAAGACTGGATCAGAGTGGTCTCGTGGTAGGCGATGCCATAGTCGGCGCAGAATTGGCGGATCAGTGGCTGGGCGTGGCGCAAGTTCGGTCGAGGCATGCTGGGGAACAGGTGATGTTCGATCTGGTAATTGAGCCCGCCGAGTAGTACGTCGAGGATCCGGCCGCCGCGCACATTGCGGGAGGTGAGGACCTGCCGGCGTAGGTAGTCGAGGTCGTCGGCCTCGCTCAGGATGGGCATCCCCTTGTGGTTCGGGGCGAAGGAGCTACCCAGGTAGAGGCCGAAGAGTGCCTGGTTGACCAGGATGAACACGATCGCCTGCGGAACGCTCAGGACAAGGAATACGGCTGCGAGGTAGCCGGCGAAGTGCAGGACGAGCAGGCCGGCCTCCGCAGGTCGGTGCCTGAGTCCGCCGCGACTGACGACCGCCCGGACGCCGGCGGCGTGCAGATGCAGACCCTCCAGCATCAGCAGGGGAAAGAACAGCGCCGCTTGGTGTCGGACGAACAACGCCCGCAGGCCGCGCTGCGTCGCGACCTGGCCCGGGGTGAATGACAGTGGAGCCACGACAATGTCGGGGTCGCGGCCTTCGGTGTTCGGGTGGGCGTGGTGGCGGTTGTGCTTGTCGACCCACCACCCGTAGCTGATCCCGGTCATCAGGTTTGCACAGACCATGCCAAGCACGTCGTTCGCCCGGCGGGATCGGAAAATCTGTCGATGCCCGGCGTCGTGACCGAGAAACGCCAGTTGCGCGAGCAGCACCGCGACCCCGACCGCGGTAGCCGTCTGCCACCACGAAGACCCGAGCCGGACGAACACCACGCCCATCAGCACGAGACAACCCAGCAGAACCGTCACCCGGGCCGCGTACCGGCCGGGCTGCCGATCGAGGAAACCCGCGCCTCGGACCAGGCGAGACAGCTCGGCGTACGCACTGCCACGGTCACTACGGGCGCCAAGATCTACATTACTCACTCTCGCCACTCCCTGTACGACCGCCAGTTCAGGTTAGGGGTCTGCCAGCAGCGCGAGCGGGCAGGCACACGACCCATTCGGGGTGCGACAGACCCAAGCCGCATGGTTCCAGTCTCACTCAAAGCCGCGTCTCGCAGGAGCAAACGTCAGCTCACAGCAATCACGACGGAAGCACCGTTCACCTCCATGCAAATCCGCCGATAAAAGCCTGACCTTCGCCGACGAGTCCGACAATCAGGTCGGTGAGGTCACGTCGGATTCAGGGGGCTGTCATGGCGCGCAAGAGGAAATCCATCGCACGGCAAACGCTCATCCTTGCCTTCGCGGCTGGAGCGATGACCGGAGCGGCGAGCATGCTCACGCTCCGAGGTCGCCGCCAGGATGGTGACTTCCGGGCGGCTGACGTCACGAGCCAGCTCGACGACGCACTCGCACCGTCGCTTGACAGGCGTATCGACGCCTCGGCGCAGGGACCAAAGGGCATGCCCGCCGCGCAGCAGCACTGACCCAGGCAGCGCCTGGATCACCCCCTCCGCGAGAAGCTGATGCCAGAACGACCCAGCGGCAACCCCGGCACCCCGTCTGCTGACACGCCGGTCGCCGAGTTGGTGCAGCGTGCCACCGATCAGATCACCCGGCTGGTGCGCGACGAATTGACGATGGCGCGGGCGGAAATGACTGCCAAGGGCAAACGCGCGGGCATCGGCGCCGGGCTGCTCGGCGGCGGCGCGATGCTCGGAATCTTCGCCGGCGCGACCGCCGTCGCCACGATCGTTCTGACCCTGGCCGCGATCATGCCCGACGCCGTGGCCACCCTGATCGCGCAGACCACCGGCAAGGCCGAGTCCACCCTGATCACCTCCGCTCGCGCCGCCACCACCAAAATCGGCAGCTTGGTTCGCACGAAATCCGTGCCAGTCCTCGCCGCCACCGGCACTGCGGCAGCCCTCGCGGTCGTTGCCTCCCGCCGTCGCCGGTTCCGGTAGACAGTTCGGCTGAGTGCCGCGACCCGCCTGGTCGGGCTGAACCTCCCCCGGCGGCAGGCCAACGGCAGCCACGTCGGCGTCACCGACACCACCCGACCTGGCACCGCTCGCCCCACCCGCGCCGGTCCGATCGCCCTACCTCTTCGGACGCTCCGCACAGGCGGTCATCCGGACCAGAACCTCGCCGGGCCCGGGGGTGGGCACATCCGGGCGTCTGGTCGTCGGTGGGTCGATCCGATCGGGCCCGACCCAGCGGGACCCGGTCTGCGGAATCACCAGGCGGTGGTGGTTGTGGTCCGGAACCGGCGCTGGTAGACCGACGGCGGGATGCCGTACGACGCGGTGAAGGCCCGCCGCAGCGTTTCGTCGCTGCCGAACCCACTGCGCCGGGCCGCCTCGGTGACTGTGCCGCCCCGCTCCAGCAGCGCGCGGGCCGCCTCGACCCGGGCAAGTTCCAGGTAGCGCGCCGGGGTGAGCCCGAACTCCTGTTGGAATAGGCGGCGCAGGTGGCGGGGGGTCACCGTCGCATCGTGCGCCATCGCCTCGATCGGATACGCCCGGGCCGGGTCGGTGGCGACCCGGTCGGCAACCCGGCGTAGCCGCTGGTCGAGGGTCGGCGGCAGGTCCTGCCGGACGGAGAACTGGGACTGCCCACCCGGCCGCTGCATGAACACCACGAGTTCCCGGGCGACCTCGCGGGCCAGGTCGGCACCGTGGTCCTCCTCGACCAGTGCGAGGGCGAGGTCGATCCCGGCGGTGACCCCGGCGCTGGTGGCGAATCGGCCGGAGCGGACGTGGATGGCGTCCGGACGGACCTCAATCTCCGGGAATTCGGCCTGTAGACGGCCGGCGTGCCGCCAGTGGGTGGTGGCCGGGTGGCCGGCGAGCCAACCGGTCCGGGCCAGCACGAACGCGCCGGTACAGACGGCGGCGAGCCGGGTCGGCGGCGCGATCAGTGGACCCAACCGGGCACGTAGGTCCTCGGCGTCGGGCAGCGCGGTCAGGTCTTCGGCGCCGGTCAGCACGAGCGTGTCCAGCGGCGTGGACTCGGCCACGGTGGTGTCGGCGGACAAGCGAACTCCGGACGCGGTACGCACCGAATCCGACCGCCAGCCGAGCAGGGCCACCGCATAGTCGGCACCGCGCCGGGTAGCTCCGCTGAAGACGTCCACCGGTCCGGAGACGTCGAGTAGCTGTACCCCGTCGAAGACGAGCACGCCGACCCGGTGTGACCGCCCTCGGCTCATCCGACCCGCTCCCTCCAGCCGATCTGATGTCCGTATCTGTGGGATGGCTGTCCTTCTGGACATGGTCCGGCCGAGTCTAGCCCGGCAGCATCGGTGGCGAGCCTCAGCACCAGTAGAAACCTCCGTAGGAACAGGATGAGCACACCATGGCCGAAACCATCGCCGGGATCACCATCCCGGACACCCCGCTCGTGGCTGCCGCGACGGACCTCGTCCGGGCAGCCACCAACGACCTGTTGTTCCGGCACAGCCGCCGGGTGTTCCTGTTCGGCGCGCTTCAGGGTGAGCGGCGTGGTCTGAGCCCCGACCTCGAACTGCTGTACGTCGGTGCCATGTTCCACGATCTCGGCCTGACCGAGCGGTACGGCAGCACCGACCTGCGGTTCGAGGTCGATGGAGCACATGCCGCCGAGCGGTTCCTGCTCGACCATGGCCGACCTGCTCAGCAGGCCCGCAAGGTTTGGCTGGCCATCGCGTTGCACACCACGCCGGGGGTGCCGGAGTTCCTCGACCCGGAGATCGCACTGGTTACCGCGGGAGTGGAGACCGACGTGCTGGGCATCGGTTACCGCGACCTTGATCCGGAACGGATCGCCGAGGTCATCGCCGCCCATCCGCGCCCCGACTTCAAGCGGCAGATCCTGGCCGCCTTCAACCAGGGCAACAGGCACCGCCCGCAGACGACGTTCGGCAACGTCAACGCGGACGTGCTCGCCCACTTCGACCCGAACTTCGTCCGGGACGACTTCGTGGAGATCATCCTGCGCAGCGACTGGCCGGAGTGACGGTCCGCTCGGAGGGAATCTCCGCTCGGGATGGCCGACCTGTCCGCTGTCGGACGCTCGGCGGCCGCCGGGTTCAAGTCGTCGATGTGCCGGACCCCGTTGGCGGCGGGCTCGTCATAGCGCATGTCCATCTCGCGCGCGACCCAGTCCAGCGAGTCGGCCGCCTTCTTCGCGTTGGTCACAATCGGGGTGGCCAGGTGTGGCGACCGTATGGGCACCGGGGTCAGCTGGTGTGTTGCAGCACCGGGACGATCCGGAAGTCGACCGTGGCGTGGTCGATGGTGGCGTGCACCGGGGAGCCGGCCATCTCGGTCATGATCCCCGAGGCGCTGCGCCGGCCGTCGGCGGCGGAGTCCCACGCGACGATGTCGGTGATCGTGCCGTCGTCGTCCTGCACGATCCGACGCCACCGGAAGCCGGGCTGCCGTCGCAGGTATTCGTTGATGTCGTCGTTGGCGTTGACGAAGTCGGCGCCGGTGAGGCCGGAGACGAGCCGGAACGTCGTCATCTCGAGTGCTTCGCTCATGGGTGCCCTCCTCGTGGTGTGCGGTCAGCCCTGCACGGTGGACCGCATGATGATCTCGTTGACGTCGACGCTGTCGGGCTGGGTGATGGCGTAGGCGATCACGTCGGCGACTGCCGAGGCAGGCATTCCCAGCTCCTCGGCCGCCGCGTGGGCGGCAGCACGCACCTGAGGGTCGCCTCCCCGCTCAGTGAGTTCCGAGTGGGTGTAGCCGGGGCTCACCAGGGTTACCCGGACGTCCCGGCTCTCCTGGCGCAGCCCTTCGGTAAGCGCCCGGACCGCGTACTTGGTGGCGCAGTAGACCGCGGCCGTCGGGTCGACGCGGTACCCGGCGGTAGAGCCGATGTTGATGATGTGCCCTGCGCCGCGGGCCCGCATCAGCGGCAGTGCGGCGGCGATGCCGTTCAGGGTCCCGCGCAGGTTCACCTCGACCATCTGGTCCCACTCGTCGACCCGCAGCGCGTCGAGGGTCGACAGGGCCATCACGCCGGCGTTGTTGACCAGTACGTCGATGCGGCCGTGCCGGTTGTGGGCGCTCTCGACGAAGGAGAGCACGCTGTCACGGCTCGTGACGTCGAGCTCGTGGTGCTCGGCGGTGCCACCGGCGGCGCGCAGTTCGTCGACGAGTGCGGCGAGCCGGTCGACGCGCCGGGCACCCAGCACGACGTGATGGCCGTCGGCGGCCAGCCGGCGGGCGGTTGCCGCACCGATACCACTGCTCGCACCGGTGATGAGAATGATCTTCGAGCCGGAACTGTCTCCCATTGATCCTCCTGTTGTGCTTCGGGCCTGCGGCCAAGCGCCGCTGCTCAACGATCCGGCCGGTACGCGGGCCCGGGAAGGGCGAGGTTTCCTGGGTGCGCGACACCCTGGCACCACGTACGTTTCATTCGAGTCGGGGCGCTCTGTCCCGTACGCCTCGACCTGCGGATCGGGCGATTCAGCGGACGGGCCAGCAAAGCCGGCAGCTGGCCGGGGATCTCAGCCAGGAGCCTTAGGCTGGTCGACATGCCCGATTCAAACCGGCTCGGGGAATTCCTTCGGGCCAACCGCGCCCGAGTGGACCCGAAAGAGGCCGGACTGCACGGGGGCGGCGACCGCCGGGTACCGGGGCTGCGCCGCGAGGAGATCGCAGTCCTGGCCGGGGTGAGCGCCGACTACTATGCCCGCCTCGAGCAGGGTCGGGAGCGCAACCCCTCGGCGCAGTTGCTCGACGCGATCGGCCGGGCCCTGCGCCTCGACCCGGACGCGCGCGGCCATCTCTTCCGGCTCGCCGGGCTCCACCCTCGCCTCGGCCCGGACAACACCCGGGACTCCGTCCACCCCGCCCTGCTGCGGCTGCTGGACGCCTTTCCCACCTCCGCCGCCTACGTGCTCAGTCCAGCGTTCCAAGTGCTGGCCACCAACAGCGTGGCGGCTGCCCTGCTGTCTCCGTTCACGGGCCCGACCAACATGGTCCGGGTGCTGTTCGAGCATCCGCAGGCCCGCACCGTCTTCCCAGACTGGCCGGCCCTGACCGAGAACGTCGTACACGCCCTACGACTCAACGCCGACCTCTTCCCGGAAGATCCCCAGATCCGGGCGCTCGTAACTGACATGCGACGGGACTCGCCGGAGTTCGGCGCCCTCTGGGCGGACCAGACCGTGCAGAGCCTGACCCGCATGTTCAAGGTCATACACCACCCCGAGGCAGGGCGGGTCGAGCTGACGTACCAGACCTTTGACGTCCGGGATGCTCCCGGTCAGCAACTGTTGGTCGGCACGCCTGAGCCGGGCAGCCGCAGCGCCGAGGCCCTGGCCGCTCTGACAGCACCGGATCGGGAGGTCGCTGGCCAGCCCCCGGGGGGTGGTCAGCCACCCAAGAGCTGATGGCAGCCGCAGCACTTCATCCGCCGACGCGCGTGCTCGCGGGCCGGCGGGAGTCACCTCCAGTCCCGCCCACGCCGACCGCCAACACGTCCCATCATTCGCCCCCACGTCATCGTGGGTACGAAAGAGGCCGTGTCGGGCGGAGATCCGCGACAACGAATCAACCCCAGGCTCGTGGCACCAGTGGCGCTCAATCCAGCCAGCGAGGGAGGTCACTGACTCCCTCGCCGCCCGCAGCACCTCCGCCCCGCGCTTACCCCCCGCCTACTCAAACCTGAGAGCATGCGGCATACGATCACGCCTACGGATGGTCAGAGTGACGACCAGGCCTGTTCAGGTAAGAGAGTCGGCCACTGTCGACTTGCCGCAGAGCGCGGATGCGGTGTGGTCGTTCATGTGGGATCCGGCATCCTGTCTCAAGCTCTTCGACAAGGCGGAAGTAGCCGTGTCTCTCCCAGGCCGGGAGGGAATCGGCGAGATTCAGGCTGTCGTGGAGCGGGCTGCAGGCGGGCGAGTGGGTGTGCTTCACGAGGTGGTCGAGCTCGATCATGGCCATCGTGCCGTGACCCGTAGCCTTGTCTCCTGGTGTCCTAGCTGGGGGGCAGTCACCGTCGAGGCGCTCGGGCCTGAATCATGTCGTCTCACTCAGGAGTTCTGGGCAGATGTTCCGGCGGGAGTCCCGCCAGCAACGGAGAAACACATGCGCGACGAGTTCCGGCAGCGGCTCGAACCGATGATGCAACGGCTAGCTGAGTGGGCAGCTGGTCGACTCAGATAATCCCGACGTGCGATGAAGGCATCACCCGATCTCGAGGTTCAGGACGTGCCTGCTACGTACCGCATACCCCCTGTTCGGACGTCGCGATGACCTGACGCCGACGAGCGGGCAGCCCGGACTGCGCAGGTGCTTGGCTCAGCTGACTATGGGGCATACGTTGCCACACCGTAACTGGGTAGGTCTTCGGGCCGGTTCGAGTGTCTGTTGTGGAGACTGGTAGCTTGATCGGCTGTATCCGTCTGTCCAGCCGCCGCCGTCGTCGTATGACGATCGTTGTGCAGTTCAAGACTCGGAGGAACGGTGACATCAGTACTCATCGTTGAACCGGTATCTTCCGGCAACGAGCTCGTCGTCCGAGCCGCGGCCATGGGTTGGAACACCGTGGTGGCCAGCTTCGACGCCGAAGACCGAACTCTGACGGCGGCGACCAAGGATCTGGCATCCACCCTCGTCCAGGTAGATACGAATGACGTGCACGCCATCGTTGAAGCGGTTAGTCGCTCGCCTGTGGGGGCTGGACTCGATGGTGTCGTTGCGGGTTCGGAGTTTCACGTCGAGATCGCGGCCCAAGTTGCGGAGAAACTCGGTCTGCCGGGCCTGACCACCACCGATGTCGCGCTCGTTCGGAACAAGGCCAAAATGCGTGAGGCGCTGCAACGCGCCGGCGTCCGGTCGCCCCGGCACCGGGAGGTGGCCTCCCGCGCCGAGGCGGAGCTCGCGTGCGCGGCGCTGACGTTCCCGGTGGTGGTCAAACCGGTTGAGTCGTCAAGCAGCATCCACGTCTTGAAGGCGCGCGACACGGCCGAGGCTGTGCGGGCGTACGCCGCCATCGAGGCCGATGGCATGATCGACCTCGGCAGGCCGCTCGGTGACGAGGTCGTCATCGAGGAATACGTTTCCGGCGACGAATACAGCGCCGACGGATACGTTTGGCGCGGCGAGGTGCGCATTGCCGCAGTGACCAGGAAGCTCCTCGGCCCCGAGCCGACCTTTGTCGAGCTCGGTCACATCACACCCGCTCCTCTGGGACCGAACGATCTGGGCGCGATCGAGCGGTACGTCGGCCAGGTGGTCCGGGCGGTCGGGCTGGAAAACAGCGTGTTCCACTGCGAGATGCGTTTGTCGGCGAACGGACCGGTACTCATGGAGATCGCCGCACGACTGCCGGGAGACCAGATCGTGCACCTGGTAGCCGACGCCACAGGTGTGTCGATGGCGGACGCCGCCTTGTTGATGGCGGTCGGCGCGAACCCGGAGACCTGCCTCGACGAACACGCGGCATTCGGGGGGGCTGCGGGCATTCGCTTCGTGGACCCCGGCAGCATCACCGCCTACACGCGTATCGAGGGATGGGACGACGTGCCGCGCTACGCCGATGTCGTGGAGCGAAAGGTGCTGGTCCCCGCCGGCGAGCAGATTCCCTCGACCTATGAGGCCCTTCGGCGCGTGGCCTATATCCGCTATCGCGCTTCCGATCCAGACACCGCTTTGGCGGTCAACGAGCGACTGGGCCGGGAACTGCGACCAGTCGCAGCGTATTTGTCGTGAGTATCGCCAAGTATTATGCGATGCGGTTCGCCAGCTGGCTGTGCGACTACCTGGTCCTGTTCGCGGTGCCAGTGCTCGCCTACAGCGTGACCGCCGATGTGCGCTGGTCGGGCGCGGCGGTCTTCTTCCAGTGGGGACCGAGGCTCCTGGGACTGTCGGCAGCGATCCTGCGGCTCGACAACATACGGCAGCGGACCCTGATGGTCGTGGCGGATCTGACCAGGACCGCGACGGCGCTGGTGGCTGGGCTGATAATGGCGGTGTATCCCGGTGCGGTGCTGCCGGTGCTGATGATATTCGCGATGGTCGTGGGCCTCTGCTTCGAATTGACCTTCGTCGGGGGCGAGAAGATCGGACTGTACTTGGTCCGCCCCGAGGGACAGGAGCGATTCCAATCGCAGCTGACCGCCTTCGAGCAGGCGGCGATGGTCCTGGGGCCGGCGGCGGCGGGTGTGGTGCTGTCGTTCCCACCGCCGGTGCTGATGTTCGTGGCGGCGGGTCTGTTCGGGGTCTCGCTGCTGATGTCGATATCGGTCCCCTCGGGCGGCACGGCGCCCACTTCGACAGCGAAGCGCACCCTGCGCGCGACCGTACGCATTGCGCTCGAGGACCCCGTCCTGCGCCGGATCGTGCTGGTCACCATGGGCCTGAATTACGTGCTCGCGCTGATCAACGGGGCTGCGCCCCAGATCGCGTTCGGAACGTTCGGGACAAGCAGCAGTGAGCTGGGCCTGATGTACGCGGCGAGCAGCGTGCCGGCCATCATCGGCCTGTTGGTCTTCCACCGGCTGACCTCGCGTGTGTCGCTGTCGACGATCGGGGTCGCTGTCGCGGTGGGGATGTGCCTGGCCGCGTTGGGCGTCGCGGTGGCGGCCCGGCTTTGGGTTTTCGCTGGATGCCTCGGTGCGTTCCTGCTGCTCGACTCGTTCTTCAGCGTGTACATCAGGGTCGTCAGAGCGCGTCGGGTGCCACTGGAGAACTACGCGGCGACCGTGGGGCTTTTTGGCATGCTGCTGATTGTGCCGATGCCGCTCGCGGGGCTCACACTGGCCGCCGTCGGGAATCTCGTTGACCCAGCGGTGCTCATCTCGGCGTCTGCTGCGGCCGTGCTTATCGGCGCCGTCATCACATTACCGAGAGGGCGAGGCCTCCTAGTGGCCCCCGTCGCCCTGGGGGTAGGGACGACCCGCATCAATCACGATTCCTGAGCCAGCGACAATGGCCCCCGTTGGGCTGCTGCAAACTTCCGGACAGTGGTTGGAGCCCGGGAGCGGGGTGCGGCAGGTATGGGCCGCCTACTCCCCCGCGGCCCGCCACGGCGCCGAGGTGACCCACACCCTGAACAAGGGACTGACGTCGTTGCGGGCGCACGAGGAGTACCTGAAGGGCCTCGGCCAACCCGACTTCGACCACGAGTAGTTTTTGGAACAGCTGGCCCGGGAGGCCGGCAACCGGATGGGCTGCCGGTTCGCCGTCGCTTTCGCGGTCATCACCATCACCGGGTGACCTGCTCGGCCGACCGGCCTACGCTGGCCGGCCGGACGATCAGCGCCGCGGGCCGATCCCGGATTGCGCCTGCTCGAGACCGGTCAGCCTTTCCCGCACCGTCTCGGCGTCGGGGTGGTTCAGCTCGTCGAGGATGACCACGGCCTGCTGCCAGCATTCCTTGGCACCCGCGAAGTCGCCCAGCGTCATGAGAGTGTTGCCGAGGTGGTGCTGGCTGTCGGCCTCGGCGTAACGGTTCGCGGCGTCCCGGTTCAACCTGATCGCCTCGCGGTAGCACTCGATCGCCTCGGCCGGATGGCGCAGCTGGTGGTTGATGTAGCCCAGGCTGTCCCAGGTCGCCGCCTGCCCAGACGGGTCGTCGAACTCCCGCAGCACCACCAGGGCCCGGCCGCAGTAGTCCTTGGCGGCCTCGTACTGCTCCAACATGGCCAGCGACCAGCCGACATTGTTGAGCGAGACCGCGTGCGCCAGCCGGTCGTTCGCGATCTCGGCCAGCATGAGGGCGGCCTGATCGTGGTCGAGCGCCTCGCGGTGGCGGCCCTGCCGCTCGAAGACGCGCGCCAGGGCCAGATGCGCCTGGGCCTGATCACTCGTCGAACCGACCTCGCAGGAGAGGTCGAGCGCCCTCCGGCTGTGCGTGTAAGCGTCGTCGTACCGGCCCAGCCAGGCATGGGCCACCCCGGTGCCGCGGTGCGCCTGACCCATGGCGCGCCGGTCGCCGAGCCGCCGGGCGGCGTCCAGGGCGAGCCGCTGCGTGTTGATCTGGTCCCGCCAATGGCCCTGGCGGTTGAAGTACTCCATCAGCGACCGAGCGAGGCTGCACAGGCTCGCGTCATGACCCTCGTCCCCGGCCCGGCGAACGATGTCGAGCAGCAACGCGTGCTCGGCGGTGAACCACTCCACCGCCTCCCGGGCCGTCGTGATACGGGGAAATCCGGCGTCCTGGCCCTCCCCAGCGTCCTGGGACAGATGCGGCTCGAGCAGTACGGCGGCGCGGCGTGACAAGGTCACGTAGTGGGTGAGCAGCCGGCGAACAGCGGCGGACCGCTCCTCCGCGCTGTCCACCGCGCGGACCAGGTCCATCGCGTAGCCCCGGAGCAACTCGTGCAAGGACAGCCGGGTCAGCTTGTGCTCGCTGACCATCTGGGCGTCCTTCAGCTCATTGAGCAACGTCCGCGTCGCGGGCAGGTCCAGCGCCGCGAGGTGGGCCACGGCCAGTTCGTCGATGTCCGGACCGGGCGAGAGCCCCAGCAGGCGGAACAGTCTCGCCGCGGCCGGGCTCAGCGTCCGGTAGGTCCACACGAATACGACGTGGACGTCCCTTTCGGCCTCGGCCGGCGGCCCGGCCGATCCAACGGCCGCGTCGAGCTCGTCGGCGAGCGTACGAAGGTCCAGGTCAGGGTGGGTCGCAGCGCGTGCGGCGACGAGGGCCAGGGCGAGCGGCAACCCGGCGCATCGGGCGATGAGCCGGTCGACGGCCGCGCTGTCCGCCGTGACCCGGGCGGCGCCCAGCCGGTTGGAGAGCACCCGCCTGGCCTCGTCGTACCGCAACGGGCCGACCGCGATGGGATGAGCGCCCTCGGTCGCCACGAGGCTGGGCAGCGCACGGCGGCTGGTGACCAGGACCAGGCAGTCGGGGGTGCCGGGCAACAGGGGCCTGACCTGGTCGACGTCACGCGCGTTGTCCAGAACCACGAGCATCCGGCGACCAGCGACGCAACTGCGGTACAACGCCGCCTGTGCCTCCAGGCTGACCGGGATGCTTTGCGGCGGCACCTGGAACGCGTCTAGGAACATGCGGGTGACCTCTTCCGGCCGCACCACCACGCCGCTCGGCTCGAAGCCCCGCAGGTTGACGTAGAGCTGCCCCTCCGGGAACTGCTGCGCCACCCGGTGTGCCCAGTGCACCGCCAGTGAGGTCTTGCCTGATCCAGCGGCACTCCAGAGCACGCACAGCGCGGGCTGCTTCTCCGCCTGGGAGGTTTCGAGGATGTCCGACAACTGGGCCATCTCCGATTCGCGGCCGGCGAACCCCCGGACGTCGATCGGCAGCTGTGCCGGGACGACCAGGGGCCGGCGCGGTGCGGGCCCGACGACGGCATGGGTCGGGCGCCGGGGCGGGATCCGGACCTGCGGTGCGAGAACGGCGTCACGGCTGATCGCCGGGCCGCTCCGTCCCATCCGGTCGCCCTGCAGGATCGCCTGCTGCACCTGCTGCAGCTCGGGGCCGGGCTCGATGCCGAGCGCCTCGACCATCTGCCGGCGCACGGCCGCGTAGCGGTCGAGGGCCTCGCTCGTGCGCCCAGCAGCGTACTGGGCCTGAATCAGCGTCGCCGCCAGGCTTTCCACCAGCGGATAGTCGTAGGCCAGCACGTTCAGCTCCGCGATGACCGCCTGGGGGTCCCCGATCGCCAGCTCCGTCCGGGCCCAGGCGACCACGGCGTCCAGCCGCTCCAGCGTCCACGCGTCCCGAGTGCGTTCCGCCCAGGCGCTGGTCAGGCCGGCCAGTGGCTCGCCGCGCCACAGAGCGACGGCTTGCCGGAGCAGTGCCCGTGCTTCGGCCTCGGAGCACAGCCGTCTGTCGGCCCGCTTCACCAGCCTGCGGAAACGGTGCAGGTCGATGTCGTCGGGCGCCATGTCGAGGCGGTAGCCCCCGGAGCCCAGCAGCAGGCGGGCCGGATTCCCGGATCTCGTGTCGATCATCTCCAGCGACCGCCGGATGCGGGTGATGTGACTGTGCAAGGTGCGCCGCGCCCGCTCGGGTGGCTCCTGGCCCCACACCCGCTCGACGAGCACGTCGGCCGGCACCGTCCGTCCGACCTCCACGGCCAGCGCGGCCAGAACCGTGCACTGCTGCGGTCTTCCCATCGACGACGGTCGACCCTGCGATCGACCTTCCACCGGCCCAAGAATCATCAAGCCCACAGTGCCCCCGTTGATCACCTAAGCCCGACAGCCAGCGGCTCAGGTCGCACCTCACCGTGTCGACACCGCTGTCAACTCGCCGTCAAGAAATCAGCCTACATCACTGACCATGCTTACCCAAGGCAGATGGAGGCGGGTCATGTATGTGCCTATATCACGGTGGTGCAACCAAGTTACGGGGTATTTCAATGGCTCGACAGGATGAGTTTGTCCAGAAATCTGGACGTCTGACATCAGCATTCGAGGATTGGATTGCCGGCACCGCCTTCTCCTGCCTCGGTGCGCGCGCGTCGGTACGCCAGAAGCAATTATATTGCGTCGAACTGAAGTCGATGCTCGACGTCGACAGCACTCGGGAACTGCACCGGGAAATTGTCGACTTTGTCGACCAGGCCCGGCTGCACGAGACCAGGTTCAGCTCTTTCGCGGCGATCTTCGAAAATCCGCGGCGGCTGAGCGAGACGGAGTTCGAGCACACCCTCTGGGCGCAGCTCGCCATGCTTCGTCAGGTGGATCGGGAGAAATACGCATGGGCGCCGGGCGTCTCCAGTGATCCCCATTCCCTGGACTTCGCCTACAGCGTCGCCGGACATCCGTTCTTCGTCGTGGGTCTGCACTCCCAGGCATCGAGGATCTCCCGTCGGTTCACGCACCCGGTGCTCGTCTTCAACTCCCACATCCAGTTCGACCAGTTGAAGCAGGAGGGGCTCTACGCCTCGCTCCAGGACAAGATCCGGGCCCGCGAGCTGCGGCTTCAGGGGTCCATCAACCCGAACCTCGCCGACTTCGGGGAGCAGCCGGAGGCCCCCCAGTACTCGGGGCGGCCGCAGCCGGCGGAGTGGCGGTGCCCGATCTCGGGCGGGTCGGCGACGTTCGACGAGAGGGCTCGGTGAACACCTCCGTCAGTCAGACTTCTCTCCTGTCGCTGCGACGAGCCCGTCGGGCGGACGCGGAGGCCCTGCACGACCTGTCCGCTCCGTTCGTCGCGCTCGGTCGGCTGCGTCATCGCGATGTCGGTGAGTTCGCCCGGCGTCACGCCGACTTCCTGGTCGTCGAGGACGACAGCCGGATAGTGGCCTGCGCCGGCGTCCAGCGCTTCGGGGGTGACTGGGTCCTGGACAACCTGTGCGTCCACAGCAGCTTCCAGGGCCGTCGGACCGGGAGCCTTCTGCTCGACCGGACCCTCCAGGAGGCGGCCCGGTCATCGGCGCGTGCACTGTATGCGGCGTCCAGCCCGACCAACGCGTGGTTCCTCGGACACGGGTTCGCTGAGGTTGAGCCGGCTGCCGGGCCTCGGCGCTGGGTGAGCCAGCTGGATCCCACGCGTAATTCCGTCGTCTACCGCCGCTGGATCTGACGGTCGTCGGCCTACGGGAAAGGGTACAGAACAGTGACAGACCTGCCTTCTGCGATAGTGACCGGCGCGTCGTCGGGTTTCGGCCGGGCCGTCGTCGAGCGACTGGTGAAGACCGGGCGGCCCGTCGTGGCGCTGGCCCGTCGCACCGAACGGCTCACCGAGCTCGCCGACCGCCTCGGCCACGACCTGGTGCATCCGCTGACCGTCGACGTTCGGGACGGAGACGCCGTCGCCCATGCTTTCGGCGACCTGCCCGCACCGTTCTCCGATGTGGGCGTCCTCGTCAACAACGCCGGTCTCTCGAAGGGCTTCGGCCCGATCCAGGACGCCGAGCTGCGCCACTGGCGCGAGATGGTCGACACGAATGTGCTGGGGCTCCTGCACTGCGTCCGCGCGGCCCTGCCCGTCATGCTGGCCGCCGGCCGCGGCCACGTGGTGAACATCGGCTCCATCGCCGCGGTGTATCCCTACCTCGGTGGGAACGTCTACGGCGGCACCAAGGCATTCGTCCACCAGCTCAGTCTCAACATGCGCACCGATCTGGAGGGCAGCGGCATCCGCGTCAGCTGCATCGCCCCCGGCATGGCCCGTACGGAATTCGCTCTGACCCGGTTCGACGGGGATCAGGAGCGGGCAGACGCCTTGTACGACGGTAGCGACCCGCTCACCCCGCAGGACATCGCCGAGGCGGTGGAGTGGTGCATCTCCCAGCCTCAGCGAGTCAACGTGAGTCTCATCGAGCTCATGCCCACGGATCAGCCCTTCGGCCTCAGCTTCCGCCCGAGTCAACCCAAGGAGCAGTGATGACGCACACCGTCTGGAGTGTCAACGACTGGGATCCGCTGGAGGAGGTCGTTCTGGGCTCCGCGGCCGGCCTCACCCCGCCTCCGGTGGACGTTTCGCTGAGGCACTTCTTCGAGCCCCCGGCGGACGCCGGGGACGAGCGGATCGACGCCGGCACGCTGCAACGCGTGGTGGACGAGACCGAGGAGGACTTCGCCGAGCTGACCGAGACGTTGACGAGTGCCGGTGTACGGGTGCGCCGTCCGGACACGACCACCGTGGGCCGGCGTTACGCCACTCCGGAGTGGGAATCCGTCGCCATGCATGCGCTGATGCCACGGGACTGCCTGCTGGTGATCGGCGACCGCGTCATCGAGGCGCCGATGCCGATGCGTGCCCGCTACTTCGAGACCGCCCCGTTCCGGTCCCTGCTCCGGGAGTACTTCGACGCGGGCGCCTCCTGGTTCTCGGCGCCGAAGCCCCTGCTGCCCGACGAGACCTACGTGTACGAACCTGGTGCCTCGGTCGTGGCGGAGGATGAGCCGTTGTTCGACGCGGCCAACATGCTCCGGTGTGGGACCGACATCTTCTTCAACGTGAGCAACACCGGCAACCGGCGGGGCGCGGCCTGGCTGCGCCGGCAGCTGGGCTCGGACTTCCGGGTGCACGAGATCTCCATCTGCAGCGATCACGTCGGAACGACGTTGCACATCCTGCGGCCGGGGCTGCTGCTGGCCAACTCGGAACGCCTCACCCCGGATCGGATTCCCGGCCCGCTGCGGTCCTGGAAGACCATCTGGGTGGACACACCAGAGGACGACGGCTATGCCTTCGACTGGCCGCGCGCGTCCGTCTGGGTCGGCATGAACATTCTGGCCCTCGGCCCCGACACGGTCGTGGTGCCGGCGAACCAGACCCGGGTGATCAAGCAGCTGGAGAACGCCGGCATCACCGCGGTCCCCACCAGCTTCCGGCACGGCCGCACGTTCGGCGGCGGACTGCACTGCTGTTCGCTGGACGTCCGCCGGCGCGGCGGACTCGAGACGTACCTGTGACTCCGTCGCGCCGGCGACGTTTTTCCTGAGCAGAAAAGGCCAGCAAGTTGACGCTCACCATCCTTGCCTCGTTCGCTCTCAGTGCGTTCCTGCTGAACCTGAGCCCCGGGCCGTCGATCCTCTACGTGATGTCGCGCAGCGTCGTCAACGGGCGGATCGCCGGAGTGTTCGCGGCCTTCGGGCTGGCTAGCGGGAGTGCGATGTGGGCGCTCCTGACGGCGATCGGCGCGTCCGCCCTGATCGCCTCGTCCGAGCTGGCCTTCACGGTGCTGCGGTTCGCCGGTGCCGCGTACCTGCTCTATCTGGGCATCTCTGGGCTCCGTGACCAGCCGTTCACGGTAAGAACCGAGAGACCGGCCAGGGTGTCCGGCTTGCGCAGCTACCTTCAGGGCTTCGTGGTGGAGGGCACGAATCCGAAGACGGTCACCTTCTTCCTCGCCCTGGTCCCGCAAATCATCGTCAGTCTCGACGATCCGGGCCTGCTGGTCCTGATCGGGTTTTGCCTGATCGTTCCGCTGACCGCCCTGCCCATCGACGTCACCGTCGGAGTGACCGGAGGCACCCTGGCCTCCAAGATCGCCACACGTCCCCGGGTGGGGCGTGCGCTCAACTACCTGTCGAGCGCCGTCCTCATCGCCCTGGCCAGCCTGGTGCTGTTCGACCGATGACCCGGCCCGGCCAACCGTCCGGGCCTCGCGCGAAGGAGTCTCTCGTGTCCGCTGTCGAGGCGACAGTCGAAGCGCTCTACCGGTATCCGTTCAAGTCCATGCGGGGCGAGACGGTCGATGACGTACGGCTGGACGGCCGCGGAATGGCCGGCGACCGCGAGTGGGCCGCCACCTTCCCGGATGGGCGGGTGGGCAGCTGCAAGACCTGGAAGCACGTCCGTCGCCTCGACGGCCTGCTCGCCTACGCGGCGCGCACACGCCACGGTCGCGTCGAGGTTCACACGCCGACCGGCGCCGTGCTGGCTGCCGGCGACCCCGACCTGGACGCGGCCCTCACGGCGCTGGCCGGTGAGCCGGTGCGGGCCGCCCGAGAGTCGGGCACACCTCACTTCGACATCGGCGCGGTCCACCTGATCTCACGTTCGTCCCTCACCGCGCTGGCGGCCGAGGTGCCGGGAGGAACCGTGGTCCCGGTGGCCCGCTTCCGGCCCAATATCGTCATCGCCGGGAAGTGGGGGCCGGGATTCGAGGACGACTGGATCGGCCGCGAGGTGTCCATCGGGGAGACCACGAGACTTGAGATCACCGAGCAGACCGAGCGGTGCGTGACGGTCACGCTGCCGCAGCCGGGCGTGCCCCGCGACAAGGAGGTCCTCCGGGTGCTGGCCAAGGGGAGAAACACCAACTTCGGGGTGTACGCGAAAGTCATCTGTGCCGGCTCGGTGCGGTTCGGCGACCGCGTCCGTGTGAGCTGAAGCGGTCTTCGCCCGAGACCCCGGCTCCCGAACTGACACAGCCCCGGAATTCTGACGCCGGTGGGCGTTGATCCAACTGCGCGCGACCTCAAAGGCGTGGACGTGCCCGGCTACTGCCACCTGATCGAGGGGATTGCCGATGACCGTGAACGCTGTGTGGAGCAGTAACGACTGGGACCCGCTGGAGGAGGTCGTGCTGGGCACAGCCGTCGGCTTCACCCCCCCGCCCGTGGACCCCTCCCTCCGCCACTTCTTCGAACGACCCGACGAGGCGGAGCGCGAGAAGATCCCCAGCGCAATGCTGGATCGAGTCGTCGACGAAGCGGAAGAGGACCTTCGCGATCTCACCGCGGTACTCGAGTCGCACGGTGTCGCCGTTCGACGCCCCGAACGCCCGGTGCCGGGACAGCAGTATTCGTCACCGAACTGGGCGTCCGTCGCGATGCATGCGCTCATGCCGCGAGACTGCCTGTCGGTCATCGGTGACATGCTGATCGAGGTCCCGATGCCGATGCGGTCCCGGTACTTCGAGGTCTTCCCGTTTCGCGACCTGCTGCGCGAGTACTTCGATTCCGGAGCTCGATGGCTGTCGGCACCGAAGCCGAGGCTGCCTGACTCCACGTACATCTACGAGTCGAATGCCTCCGTAGTTGCCGACGATGAACCCTTGTTCGATGCCGCAAACCTCCTGAGATGCGGGTACGACATTTTCTTCAACGTCAGCAGCACCGGTAACCGGCGAGGTGCGACTTGGCTCCAGCGAGCTTTGGGGCCGGATTTCACGGTGCACGAGATGTCCATCTGCGCCGATCACGTGGACACGACACTGCACATCCTTCGGCCGGGCTTGCTGTTGGCCAATGCCTCTCAAATGAAGCCCGAAATGATACCGAGCCCGCTGCAGAGTTGGAAGACACTGTGGGTCACCGATATCGAGGATGACGGTTTCGCTTTCGACTGGCCACGCGCTTCTCGCTGGGTCGGGATGAACCTCCTGGCGCTCGGCCCGGATCGTGTGCTCGTCCCGTCCACCCAGGTTTCCCTAATGCGTCAGCTGGAACAGGCCGGGGTGGAGCCGGTACCCGTGCGGTTCCGGCACGGCCGTTCCCTCGGGGGCGGACTGCATTGCTGTTCTCTCGACATCCGGCGCCGGGGAGAGCTGACCAGGTACTTCTGATCAGGTCGGCGGCGGTCCTCGATGCTAGCGGTATCGCGGGCTTCCGGGCGTCCTTTTGCCGTTGAACATTTTCGGTAAGCAAAGTTTCGTACGGACGGTCTTGACGCCCACGAGGTCCAATGAATACTATTCGCATAGTCCGATATGGATGCTTAGGTCATCATAGGACGAGGAACGAGTCGGCGACGAATCAGGTTGACAACGACGACCCCTGAATCATCTCGCCGCCACCCCGATTCGGTCAATCGGCACTTCTCCCGAACACTGCTGAACAGAACGGAAGGTTGCATGTCAACACTCGCCGACGGTTATGACATCATCGATCTGCCTCCGATCTCGCGGGAGGTGCTGGACAGTTACGACAATCTCCCGCTCGATGTCTACATGGGAAACCAGACGCGCTACAAGCGCTTCTCGCAGTACAAGCTCGACCACACCTCCGACGCCTGGTCGTTCGAGCTGCTCGCGCACCGCGCCTACAGCCAGTCCCGCCAGCACAACACGGTCGCGGGCGGCATCCTGCGCGAGTACGAGCCCTTGCAGGCCGACTTCCTCCCCTACGTGCACGCGGTGGCCGCCAGTCTGCCGCTGGACCGTTCCGAGAGCTGGCAGGTGAACGTTCATCAGAACCGCAGCCGCGCCACGGAGGCGAAACCCGGGCTGGTCACCCCGGAGGGCGTCCACAGGGACGGGCACGAGTACGTCGGGATCCTGGTCTTCAACAGGCACAATGTGGCCGGGGGTGAGATGCGGCTGTGGAAGGCCCTCGACTCCTCCGAGCCGTTCTGGCGTGGCACCGTCCAGCCTGGCCAGGCTGCGCTGCTCGATGACCGCGCCGTCGCACACGACGTCACAGATCTGCATCCGGCTACCCCCGGCCAGGAGGGGCACCGCGACATCATCATCGCTGCGTTCTCGCGCTGGTCACGGGGTAAGTACGGTGAGGAGTACGAGCAGGCGGTGCTCGACAGCGAACCCTTGGCGCCATGAAGGCGACGGGTGGACGTGTCACTGTGGTCGACCGTGAGGTTGCGGGTGGATGCCCGTTGGACTGCCCGGACGCCTGCAGTTGGATAGTGGGCGTCCGCGACGGTGTCGCCGTCACGTTGCGCGGTCGCCCCGAGCACCCCTTCACCCACGGCACTCTCTGCGTGAAGGTCAACCAGTACCTCGACCACGCGGCGTCACCCGATCGTCTCCGTCATGCACTGCGTCGCTCCGGTCCGAAGGGCACCGGCAGGTTCACGAGGATCAGCCTGGACTCGGCGTTCGACGAGATCGCCGAACGGTTCAACCGGGTTCGTCACGAGTACGGCGGCGAGTCGATCTGGCCGTACCAGGGAACGGGCAACCTTGGGTACCTCCAAGGGCTCCAGGGCCAGGCCGGCGCACGGTTGTGGAACGTGCTCGGCGCCTCCGAGCACGACATGACGATCTGTTCGGCGGCTGGGCTGGTCGGCGCGGACCTGGCCACCGGCACCCACCGGGGCATCGATCCGGAGTCGCTGGCCCACTCACGGTTGATCTTGCTGTGGGGCGTCAACACCCTCACCACGAGCCATCACCAGTGGCGGTTCATCAACAAGGCACGCGAGCAGGGCGCGCACGTCGTTGCGATCGACCCAGTGGCCACAAGGACCGCCCAGCAGGCCGACGAACACCTGGCACCGCGGCCCGGTACCGACGCCGCCCTCGCGCTGGGCCTGCTCAACGTGGTGGTCGCCGCCGGCGGGGCGGACCGTGGCTACCTGGCCGACCACACACTGGGGTGGCCCGAGTTCCACGCCCGCATCGAGCAGTTCCCTCCGGAACGGACCGCGGAGTTGACCGGCGTTTCCCGCGCACAGATCGAGCAGCTGGGGGAACGGATCGCCACCACGAGACCCACCGGCATCCGCGCCGGCAGCGGGATGCAGCGCCACGCGGGCGGCGGCGCGGCCGTCCGCGTGCTCGCCTGCCTGCCCGGCGTCACCGGTGACTGGGGCAGGCTCGGTGGTGGCCTCACCTACTCGACCGACGGGTACTTCGGCGGGAACCGGGAGGCTCTCCTCCGCAGCGACCTGCGTGCGGCGCCGGTGCGTCGGCTCTCCATGACCCGGCTCGGCCAGAACCTCCTCGACCTGACCCCGCCGGTCAAGGCGCTGTTCGTGTACGGGGCCAACCCGGTGGTCAGCAACCCCGATCAGCAGCGCGTTCGCCAGGGGCTCGCCCGCGAGGACCTGTTCACGGTGGTCGTCGACCACTTCCAGACCGACACCGCCGACTACGCCGACATCGTGCTGCCCGCGACCATGCAGACCGAGCACCTGGACGTCCTCGACGGCTACGGCCACATGTACATCGCGTGGAACGAGCCGGCGACGGTCCCTCCGGGCGACTGCCTGTCCACGACGGAGACGTTCCGCCGAATCGCCAGGCACATGGGGTTGTCCGAGCCGAGACTCTACGATTCGGACCAGGAGATGGCGGCCCAGTTGCTGGCCTCGGACCATCCATCGCTGGACGGTATCGATGTCGAGTCCCTGCGCCGAGACGGGTGGGTGAGACTGAGTTATCCGGCCGATTTCGTGCCGTTCGCCGACGGCTTCCCGACACCGTCCGGCAAACTGGAATTCCGGTCCGAGCGAGCCGTGGAGGCCGGGTTCGAGGCAGTGGCGGGATACACGCCGCCACGCGAGTCGACCGACCCGGAACTGGCCGCGCGGTACCCGCTCTCGCTGATCGCCGGTGCCTCGCACTTCTTCCTCAACTCGGTCTTCGCCAACAAGCCGGAACTGCGGCGCCGGGCTGGTCCGCCACGGGTCGAGCTGCACCCGGACGACATGGCGGCTCGTGGGCTCACCGACGGCACACCGGTCGTGGTCTTCAACGACCGCGGTTCATTCGTCTCCACCGCGCACGCCTCCGCACACGTCCGCAGCGGAGTCGTAGCGACCACAAAGGGCCATTGGATGAAGCTCACAGGCGGCTCGACCGTCAACGCGACGGTGAACGAGCGGGACGCCGACATGGGCGGCGGTGCGGTGTACCACGACAACCGCGTCGAGGTCGAGGAATGGCAGCCCTCCGCGCCGCAAGACTGATATCAGACGACACATTATTTCCATGGGGGTACGACCGTGCAACGAACAGCTTCTGTCGTCGACGACATCTCGGACTGGCTGTCGATATCAGCGGATCAGCTCGACCGGGCGGTGCGCGGTGAGCTGCGGGAACAGGTTCTCCAACGGGTGGGAGAGCTGAACGACCGCGCTACCGCCGGTGACCCGGATGCATTTCTGCAGCAGCAACAGCTCCTCGCCCGAATCTATGATCTCGGGTTGCGGATCGCTCCGGGTGAACCAAGCGCTGAGGGATCGGTCGTGATTCACGAGATCGCCCGCCTGGTGGAGTCGGCCACCGGCGCCGCAGAGGATGCCCGCATCGAAGCCGGCCTGCTGGACGGCATGCCGACCGAACCGGCCGCTTACGTCTCCTGGTTGAAGGCGCTGGCCAAGCAGCACCGGGTGTACAAGCATCCCTACTACACCGATTTCATCAGCAACCACGCAGACTCCGAGGACCTGCGTCGGTACATGATCCAGGAGTCGGTCATCGACGCGAGGTTCGACGACCTGCTCGCCCTCATGCAGGTCGGTACCGACGGTGCCGCGAAGCTGGAGATCGCGGCGAACTACTGGGACGAAATGGGCAACGGCCGGCCGGACGAGGTGCACACCACGCTCTTCAGACGGATCTTCGAGGTCTTCGACGTGCGGGAGGAGGAGGTCGCCGACCAGCTCACGGGCACGGCGCTGCTGTCCGGGAACCTCGCGGTGATGTTGTCGCGCTACCGGTGCCGGTACGCCGAGGCGGTCGGATACCTCGGGATGACCGAGTGGCTGGTGCCGGACCGGTTCGTGTGCGTCGTGCGCGCATGGGAGCGACTGGGGCTGCCGGAGGTCGGGATCACCTACCACAGGCTGCACATCACGGTCGACTCCCAGCACGCAGCCGGGTGGTTCCACAACGTGGTGAAGCCGGCGGCGACCTCCGAGGCCATGCGCATCGGCATCGCACGCGGGACCATGTGGCGGCTCAACTCGTCCGCGCGCTACCTTGACGAGCGGTTCGCCGAGACCGGCGCGCGGTGGGCTGACGGCAGCCGCAGGTGACCTCGCTGCAAGGGGAAGGCCTTCCGCGCTTCGCGAAGTACCAGGCGATGGGCAACGACTACCTGGTCGTGGATCCCGAGGACGCGCTGCCGGCCGCACCGGCGACAGCGGTCGCGATGTGCGACCGGCACTTCGGGATCGGCGCGGACGGAATCGTCTTCCGGGGACCGCCCGCGGGCGCGGGCCAGCCCATGCCGGTCCGGTTGTTCAACCCGGACGGGAGCCCGTGCGAGCGGAGCGCGAACGGGCTGCGCATTCTCGCCCTGCACCTGTCCCGAGGCGGCGGTACGGAGTTCGTGCTGGACACGGGGTTCGGCCATACCAGTGTCCGGGTACTGGACCGGTCCGCAGGGCTGGTGTCGATCGACTTGGGTCGTCCGGATTTCGACGCGGACGCCGTCGGCCTGGTCGGGGGTTCCGGCCCGGTCGTCGACCATCCGTTGTCCGTCGCCGGGCGGACCCTCCGGGTGACCTGCGTCCACAACGGAAACCCGCACGCGGTCGTCGTCCTACCGGCCGACGACGAGTCGGCCGCGCGGGAGCTGGGGCCGCTGATCGTCCGGCACTCTGCGTTCCGCACCCGGGTCAACGTGGAGTTCGCGGTCGTGCGCGATCGGAGTTCGCTCGAGGTCGTGGTGTGGGAACGCGGTGCCGGGCCAGTGCTCGCGTCGGGGAGCGGGGCCTGCGCGGCGGCAGCCGCGGTGCGGCGTCTCGGTTTGGTGGGCGACGAGGTCAACGTCCGGATGCGCGGTGGTGCCGTCACCGTGTCCGTCGACGCCGGCGGCGCGGTCCGGCTTACCGGACCGGTCGAGGAGGTCGCCACCGGACGGGTCTCCGCCGGACTCGCCGCTCGAGCGGGTCGACCGACCCGCCCGGTGCCGACGTCAAGCTCCTCCTGAGGCAGCAGGAGCCGCCACGGTGGCGGTGTGGCGGGCGCGCAGAAGTCGCCGATCGGATTTGCCCGACGGGAAGCGGGAGAGGTGCTGCAGGACCCAGGACGCGCTGGAACGGGCCACCGGCTCTATCGATGAATGGCTATGCTAAGGATGTGCGCCGAACGTACGCGCCACAGCGAAGAACTCGAACGGTATTGGGGTGAAACCCCGTTTGTGCGGCCTATTCCGGCAACGTTGGCGGAAGGGTGATCACCATGTTTATGGACGAGTAATCATCGTGCTTCACCCGGGGAGATGCGCGATTGCGCCATCTTCACCCCGAAAAATCATGGAGGACCAGCTTGATGAACAACGCTGTCGACATACAGCCCCGTGACACCTTCACCGTGGTGACG
The DNA here is from genome assembly GCF_003264365.1 of Micromonospora noduli. Classification (GTDB taxonomy): domain Bacteria; phylum Actinomycetota; class Actinomycetes; order Mycobacteriales; family Micromonosporaceae; genus Micromonospora; species Micromonospora noduli. The sequence continues at coordinate 7,054 of NZ_PYAK01000018.1, read as the reverse complement.
AAGGACGGCGTCGCGCAGGTTTCGTTCGAGGGCTCGCACCAATCCAACGCGATGAGCAACGGCCGGATGCGCGCACTCACCGGGATCCTCCGCGAGCTCGAGGCCGACGACGCGGTCGCCGCCGTGGTGCTGCACGGCGGCGAGGGCAACTCCTTCGCCGTGGGTGGCGATTTCCACGAGGTCAGCCACTTCTCCGGCGGTGACGAGGTGGACGAGTGGATCGACAACATCACCGAGCTCTACGTCGCCAGCCTCGAAGTCACCAAACCCACAGTGGCCGCCGTCGAGGGTTACGCCATCGGTATCGGTCTGCAACTCCTGCTGACGTGCGACTACCGCGTCGGTGCGGACTCGTCGATCCTGCGCATGCCTGAGTTCAAGGTCGGTATCGCATGCAATTTCGGCGCGTTCATGCTGGAACGCTCGGCCGGGCGTTCGGTCATGCAGAACATGCTCCTGTCGTGTGACGAGTGGCCCGCCGAGCCCTCCCTGCGGGACGGTCTGCTGCACCGGGTGGTGCCCGCGGCCGAGGTGCTGCCGACCGCGCTGGCCCGCGCGGCGGCCTTCGCCGACTACAACCCGGCGGCCGTGCGCAACACGAAGCCGCAGATGAACCGCGACTACATCCAAGGGTTGCACGTTCTACGGGACAACGCGAAGAGATCACATCGGGCAGGATTCGCCTCGGGGCGGCCGCAGCGGGAAATGCGCCGGATCGTGGGCAAGGCATGAGCGGCGGCTGGGTGGTCGTCGCCAACCGGCGCGTGACCGGACTTGAGCCGATGGGTGAGTGCGTCGAGGTCGGTGATCTGTTCGTCTACCACCGTGGCCTCGCGGCGGGGCTGCCCTCGGCCGCGCCGTTCGACATCGACGTCCGTACGCTGACGGCGGCGCCCGCGCTCGGCGAGCTGCCCACGAAACCGGCGCAGCGGACCGTGCTGCAGGTGGCCGAGGACGCCGTGACCGCGTTCACCTCAGTGTTCAACGAGGACGCCATCTATGTCGCCGAGGACCCCGCGACCGGTGGCTTCGCCTTCTTCACCGACCTGCTGCTCGCCGCGGCTATTCTGCCCGCGTGGGGCTCCGCCGCCCGCGTGCGCTCGGCTCCTGCGGGCACCGATCCGGAAGCCACGCTGGTCGACGGGATCCGACGGTTGGACCACTCGGTCCGGCAGCGCCGTGCCCGGACCGCTTCGGGCTGGCTGACCAGCACCGCCCCGCGAGCCGAGGACTTCCTCGAGCAGTTCCGCACGCCGTTTCGGGACGATCCGCTGGCCGCCGGGCAGGCGCAGCTGGCCGAGCTGGACGCGGTGATCGCCGGCATCTCCGCCGCCCGCCCCGAGGCCACGTACGCGTCGCTGCTCTCCGGCGGGATCGACTCGGGCACCGTGACCTACCTGGCCGCGGCGCGGAACCTCGACGTGCGGCCGTACAGTGTCGGAACCCCCTGGGGAGACGAGTTCTCCGACGCCGCGGAGCTGTGCGAGGTCGCCGGTCTCAAACTGCATCCGCTTCTGCTCGACGAGGACAGCATCATCCGTGCCGTCCCGGCCGCCGTCCGCTGGCTCGGCGTGACCACGCCGGAGGTGGTCGAGGTCGCGCTCACGGCCACGGCGTTCTACCAGTCCGGCGTCCTCGAACCGGGTCGCGTGCTGCTCACCGGGTACGGCAGCGACCTCATCAATGCCGGGCTCTTCACCCCGTTCGAGCACCCGGACGAGCTGATCGGCCAGGGCATCGAGGCGGTCGCGCGAACCCGAACCAGTGGTGAGCTGGCCAACCGGATGGCGCTGGCGTACGGCGTCGAGACGTTCCACCCGTTCTGGACGCTCCCGGTGATGCGCACCGCGCTGGAGACCACTCCCGCGTGCAAGGTCCGCGACGGCCGGGAGAAGTTCCATCTGCGGACCGCGATGGCCGCCCACGTCACCCCCGCCATCGCGTGGCGCCGCAAGATCGCCGTACATCACGGTGGGAACCTGCAGGACGGGGTGCGGCGGCGGCTCGCTGCGGACTCCGGGCAGAGCGACCCCTCCCGCGTCTACCAAGCATGCTTCGCCGACCTTCTGGCGCTGGCCGGTCAAGGACACCTCGACGACTGGAACCCCGACGAGGTCTACGCACGCGCGCTCGCCGCGATCCGATGAACGAGGAGATGGTGATGACCGAGAACACACTGACCGGCTCGGGTCTTGGCACGGTGTTGCCGTCGCCGCCCGGGGAGGCCGTCGAAGAGCTGGCCCGGCGGTCCCAGGAGGCGGCGCTGACCAGCGGGGCCGCGTTGACCCGCGGCCTGGACTTCACCGAGGAGGCCTTCCAACGACTCGTCCACCTCCTCGGCCAGACCGTGGATCACAAGTTCGGCGAAGGCCAGGCCGATCTGCTGCTGCTCAACGCCTCCAGGGACGAGGGAAAGGTCGTCACCGGCCGCGGCCCCCTCCCGCTGCACACCGACGGACTGCTGGTGGGCGAGCAGGTCGACCTGATCGTCCTGTTCGCCAAGGACTTCGCCGACGAGCCCGGTTCCGGCGAGACCACGGTGTGCGACCAGCTCGCCGCGTGGCGCGAGATCCCGGCGCACCTCGGCAAGGTTCTCGCCGACGGCCGGCTCGAATACCTCGTCGAGGAACGCGGCTACTTCCCGCAGGTGCCCGCCGACTGGTACGAGATCCCGACCACCCGCGACTACGGCCGCGTGCGCTCACTGAACCTGGCACTCGGATTCCCGCCGGATGTGCCGCAGGGCTGGCAGGTGCGCGTCGCCGGCATGGACGCCCACGACTCCGCCGCATTCTTCGCGGAGCTGTCAGCGCACCTGCACTCGCCGCGCTACCTCTATCAGCATCGTTGGCAGACCGGTGACCTGCTGGTGATCGACAACCAGCGGACGCTGCACGGCCGCACCGCGATCGGGTCCGACGGGGTGCGGCTGCTCTATCGCGGCCAGGTCACTCTGCCGACGACCGCCTGAGGAGAAACGATGCTACTGACCGAGTTCCGTTCCGTGGTGGCCCGCAGAGCCGACGCCCTCGCGGTGGTGGTCCCCGACGGCGAACGCCTGACCTACGGCGAGCTGTCGCTGCGGGTCGACCGTGCCCTCGGCTGGTTGCGGGCCCGCGGCATCGGCGAGGGCCAGGTGGTGGCGACCTGGCTGGACAACGGAATCGACTACGTGGCATTGGTGTTCGCCCTGGCGGGCAGCGGCGCGATCCACGTGCCGATCAGCCGGTCGGCGACGCCGGAGCACATCGCCTGGCTGGTCGAGCGAACGAAACCGGCGCTCGTCGTCGGCGCGGAGCCGCTGCCGGACGTCGTCGTCGAGCAGGTGACGACCGCAGAGCTGGCGGCCGGCTCCGAGCTGATCGGCGCGCGGCCGTTCGGAGCTCACGAGGGCGCGTTCCGGCTGCTGGAGACGTCCGGCTCCACCGGGAAGCCCCGGCTCGTGACCTGGCGCCAGGACGACCTGCTCCACGACCGGCGACAGTGGATCGCCTACACCGCGACGACCGCCGTCGACGTGCTGTTCAACCGCCACACCCTGGACGTCGCACACGGCTGCGACGTCCACCTGTTCCCGGCGCTGCTCTCAGGCGCCCTCCTGGTGCTGGCCGATCCGTCCGCCTCGCCCGACCAGCTGCTGCTGTGGCTGCAGGAGACCGGCGCCACCGTGTCCAGCGCACTGCCGAGGCACTACGAGTTGCTGACGCAGGCGGCACGCGGCCGGTCCGTCGACCTTTCCGCGATGCGGATGCCGCTCTGCGGCGGTGCGTACCTGAGCGGCCAGGCCGTCGCCGACGCGGCGGAGGTGCTCGGTATCCACATTCGACGCATCTACGGCTCGACCGAGTTCGGCATCGTGCTGGGGAACATGGACGATGCCGTGCAGACCACTCGCGGTATGACCCCGGTCACCGGGGTGGAGATCAGGCTCGCTCCCCTGGACGCGGCGTGGCCGTCGATCGGTGAGGTGCTGGCCCGCTCGGCGCACACGAGCGTCGGCTACTTCGGTGACGCGGCGGCGACCTCCGCCACGTTCCGCGACGGCTGGTACCACACGGGGGATGTCGCCGAGTTCGACGGCGAGTACCGGATCCTCGGCCGTGTCGCCGACCTACTCGGCGGCTCGGCCGGTCCGGTGTTCTGCCCTGGCGTCGAGGCCGCGCTGACAGCCGCATGCCCGATCACCGAAGCCGCCGTACTGGCGCCGCTGCCCGGGGAGACCGAGGGTGGGGCGCTCGTGGTGGCGACCCCCGCGGCCGGGGTCGAGGACGAGCGCGTGCGCGCGACGATCCGTGCCGTGCTCGAGGACCTGGGTGTGCGTGCGGAGATCGTGCTCGCCGCCACCATCCCCCATACCGCCGTCGGGAAGGTGGACAAGCCCGCCCTGCGCAAGGGGCGGACGTCGAACGTGCGCCAGCGCTGACCGATGACGGACCGAAACCTGTGAAGCCCAGCGAGACAATGCTTGATCTTGTTCTACCTGGGCGTTAGCGCTGGTGGTGGGCTGGTCGGTGGTGTCGGGCTTGTTGATCCCTGCCCGGTCTGGCAGGCGGCGTGGTCGGGGTCGGCGGGTGAACCGCTCGGGATGCGCCGCCCAGGCCGTGTCGAGGGTACGTTGCCGCTGGCAACTTCCACGGCACCTGGGACGGTGGGGAACTCAACCAGGCCGACCACATCGCCACTGGGCGCGCCATTCTCGACGGCGGCCGCGACGCGGGCAACCGCTGGGTCAGCCTCGCTCGCCAGGCCGGACACCGTCTGGGGAGCCGCTTCGCGGTCTTTCCCTCCACGGCTGATCCCCGGTCGCGCGCGGTGCGCCCAGGATCCGCGGCCTGATCAGGTCGTGTAGTCGGCGTTGATGCGGATGTAGCCGTCGGTGAGGTCGCAGCCGTAGACGGTGAACGAGCCGGCGGCGATCCCGAGGTCGATGTCGATCGTGACTTCCTTGCCGCGCATGTATTCCGCGGCCCGGTCCAAGAGGTCGTCGGCGGAGCTTTCGGGGAACATCAGCAGATCGCCGAAGCGGATCGCTACCCGGTCGGGGTCGATGTCGGTCTCGTCCTCCAGCTTGCCGATCGCCATCGCGACCCGGCCCCAGTTCGGATCAGCGCCGTGCACGGCGGTCTTGACCAGCGGCGAGTTCACGACGCTCTTGCCGACCAGCTTCGCCTGCGCGTCGTCGCGCGCACCACTCACCCGAACCTCGATGAGCTTGCTCGCGCCCTCGCCGTCGGAGGCAATGTCCCTGACCAGGTGCAGGGCCGCCCGGTGCAGCGTCTGCTCGAACTCTCCGAGGTCGGCCGGGCCGGCAACGCCGTTCGCGAACACCGCGGCGGTGTCACTGGTCGAGGTGTCGGTGTCGATGCTGAGCGCGTTGAATGTGCTGTCGACCACCCGGCGGAAGATCGCGTCGAGGTCTTCCCTGCCGACCCGCGCATCGGTGAAGAAGAACGTCAGCAGCGTCGCCATGTTCGGCTCGATCATGCCGACGCCCTTGGCGATGCCGACGATCACGGCGTCACCACAGCGCAGCCGGACCACCTTGTGGCGGGTGTCCGTCGTCATGATCGCGCGCGCACTGGCGTCGAAGTCGGCGGCGGGGAACGGCCACGACAGCTCGTCGAGCCCTCGCCGGATCTGTGCCATCGGATAGGGCCGCCCGATCACTCCGGTCGAGCCGATCAGGAGCTCGCCGGCGGGGATCCCGGCGACCCCGGCGACCCTGCGCTGAATCTCGGCGGCGTTCTCAGCGCCGACCTTCCCGGTCGCGACGTTGGCATTGCGGGAGAGCACGACCATGCCCCGGAGGCTCCCGGCCGCCGCGGACTGCCGACTGAGCTCGACGCTGGGCCCGGCGAACCGGGAGCGCGTGAACACCGCCGCCGACGTCGCGGGAACCTCGGACACGATGGCGGTAAAATCGTCACCGACGTCTTTGAGGCCCAGGTTGCTCGTCACGCCAAGGAAACCCTGTGGCACAAGAGAAGCCCGCGGCTCAAGGAGATATTGCGATTCAGCTGTCGACGACATCCGCTCACCAGTTTCATCCGTTGACGGCATTGTCCCATAGCCGCGTCCGGCCCTCTACGGATCAGAAGCCACCGTGGGACACCGGGGTGACGTCGCCCGAGCTGGTCGACCTGGTAGGGGGGCACGGCGCGCTGCCGCCCGGCCGCGCCCTCGAACTCGGCTGCGGCACGGGGACCCACCTACCTCGCACGGCACGGCTGGGAGGTGGCGGCCGTCGACCTGATCGATCGCGCCGTCGACCAGGCCAGGGAGAAGGCCGCGGCGGCGGGAGTGACGGTACGGCTGCTGCACGGAGACGCCACCCGCCTCGACGAACTGGACCTGCCGGGCCCCTTCGACCTGAGCTGCTACTGCGGGGTCCCGCTACACCGCCGCGACGCCTACGCCGCCGGGCTCACCCACCGCGCCGCTCCCGTAGCACGATTGCTGATGTTCGGGTACGGCCCCGAGCCGCTCGGCAATCCGATCCCCGAAGTCACGTCGTGGGCGGTGGGCGTCACAGCCGACGAGCTCCGCTCCAGGTTCCCCGGCTGGGAACTAATCGACGTCACACCGGGTACCAACTCGGTGCCGACCTTCTGGTTCACGCTGCGCCGCGACGCCTAGCAATCCCCCTGACCGAAGAGGCTGCCGCCACCACGCTGTCACGGTGCTGCCGGCCGAGCCCACCCGACCGATCGTGAGCTGCCGGTCCAGTGCTCTGGTTGGCGCTAGCGCTGGCTTCCGCGGCCGCATCGGTCGATCGGGGAACACGCTCACTATCGCCGCGCCTTGTCAGCGGCAGATGCGCACGTCGGGGATGACCCCGTGACGTTGCGGATGAGCGGGATGTTTGCTCGATCCGGACGGGATGCGAGGCTGAACGCGTGGCTTCCGGAGCGACGTACACGTGGACAACTCCGGCTGCCCGGCGGCCTGGTACGCACCTTGAACGCGTCGGTATAACTGGAGACCGGCGAAAGCGCGGTGGAGTGTTACGCAACCGGGTTCACCCTGCGCAGGTCGATGACATCCTCGCCCAGGT
>NZ_PYAK01000017.1 GCF_003264365.1 Micromonospora noduli | reverse complement strand
CTGTAAATCCGTCGCGAAAGCTTCAGAGGTTCGAATCCTCTACCCGCCACCAGGTGCGGACACGGCCCCTGACCAGCAGAGATGCTGATCAGGGGCCGTTGTCGTATGTCTGGCCGAGTCCTGCTGAGTCCAGCCGTTGACGACTGGTTGTGGGCATATGGTGAGCAGGTCGATCTTGCCCCCTAGGGCTTCTCTTGGGCTGCGAGCGCTCGCGCTCTGGGAGTTGCCGGCCCGGCGCGAACCGTGCCTGGGGCGACCGGCTGAGGGCTGCTTGAGGCTTCGCTGACTGCGGGGCTAGGCCGGGGGCAAGCCAGTCCTGGGGTTGGACTGGCGCGGCAGTCGGAAGCCCTAGCCCGCGCTCAGGCTGACCTGGCGGCTTCCGTGCCGCCTGGCCAGGGTCGTGTTGCGTCTGGATCAGTGAAGTTCGGGGCGGCGGTCCGGCGGTAGTCGGTGGCTCTCCGCCCCGGCGCCGGAGGCGGCCGGGGCGGCTTGCCGCCGGCCGGCTCACCGCCCGCGCCGGGCGGAGCGCGGCGCCTTGATCCAGAACAGAGGAAATCGGCAGTAGGAACCTGCCCGGTGCTGTCCTACCCGGCCTATGCTGTCCCGGACAAGGCCACGCGGGTGCCGCCAGGGTGAAGTGGCCCAGCGCAAAAGCTAGGGATTCAGCCAATCGCGGTCTGGGCGCGCCAGAAGCCGAGCATTCTTTAGTGCCGCCGCTAGTGGTAGAACAGTCTCTCCGTGATACTCGTTCTGCACCCGCCTGACGACGAGAGCTAGTTGCGCCTCGCCAGTCCCGCGAAGCGACAGCGGAAGCAGTAACTGGACCTCTCCCCGGTGGAACTGGGGCACAGCGGCCTTGTAGTTTCGCTCGACGCGCTCCTTCGCGCGATCAACTGCGGATCGTGTCACCATGAGCGCCATAGCCTCGTTCTGCAGGTCTCTCGGATACCGCGATATGTTGTCGCGAACGAAGTGATCCCAGTCCAGAATCAGGGGTAGACGAGTGTCGTAGAAGAGGACCGATGAATTCTCCCAATAGGTGGCTCGAGCGGGACGGGGAGAGAAAACGCCGGCGATCCGACCGTCAGACTCCTTCACCCAGCCAAGGAACCGCCATGGATAGCCATCGTCCGCCAACTTCTCGGCCAGTAGTCCATAAATTTCCTCTTGATTATCAGTTACGAGTCCCGTGTTAAAGGCGGCACGTTGCCCGTCCAAGCTGGCCCCGTAGGCGATCTTGTCCTGCTCCACCAGGCGCGAGAACGTATGACGGATGTAGCTCTGGAGAACTGGGAGGTCGGGCACAGATGGTGTAGCTGTCGACGGCGGCTCGTCGGCAAGAACCTCCATCGAGGCTTCATCATCCTCATCTGGGTGGTTGAAGACCCAAACGTCGTCCTCGGCGAGTTCGGCGAGGGGCTGCCACGCTTGTTGGGGGATTCGAACAAACTGGCTTAACGCGTCTCGCGGGTCGAGTCGCTTCACGTGGCTGGCTGCAGGACCTCTGTCCGTGTCGGTCAGATCGAAGGTCACCCTTTCCCCTTCGGCAAGGGTGACACGGACCCCTGACGGGCCGAGAATATCGGCATAGTGAACGAAAACGTTCTGCTTCGACTCATCGTCGAGGATCTTCCCATACCCCTTGAGGTGGTCGAACTGGGTGACCACACCGGCTCGGCGGTCCGCCGGGAACGACAAGGCTGTTACGTTCAAGCCCCGATTGGCGGTGGCAACCTTAACTTGGACATGCTCGCCGGTAACAAGACATCGATATCCCGTGCCAGGGATAACGGTCACATGGATGAAGGCAGTATCGCCGGAGGGGACAATCCTCACCTTGCCGAATCCGCGGTCATTGTTCCACCACTCAACCACGGCTGGTTGCGACTCCTCAGCCGTGCGTTGACGGGGTACCGGTGTAGCCTGCCCGAGGTCTTGCCTCGGTAGCCCGTCTTCCGCCCCGGATAGACCCAGGCGACGCGGTGGCATATTGCGGGGAGTAGGGCTGGTGCCGGGCTGCTCGGTCATTCTTGAACTACTCCTCAGGCCTCGATGGTTGCCATGCAGATCTGTGCGCAACGTGACGCGCTCACTCTCTCGTGGGGCCCCGGGATCGTGGGCACCACCGCTTCCGCTGCTGGCGGCCGGCTTCCCGGTGGGCGATGTGCACGGCCATTTGCTGCAACTCGTCGGTCGTTGTGCGCTCCCCGAGTTGTCGTAGGTGGACGGTCAGCCTACGACCGGACGCCAGACCGCTGCCTTACGTAGCCGGCTGCCGCAAGGTAGTCCCTCCGCAGATAAGCCGTTGGGATTGACTCCTAAGTCCTAACTGAAGTGACCTCGACGATGCGGCTGACGGAAGCGCGCGCGGCATTGCATCGAAGGCTGGCTAACACCTTCGGCCTACGGGGGAACAAGCTCGGCCGCCCTCGCTCGTCGGCTGCCGCCCCAGCCGACCCCGGACCGCCATACGGAGGCGACGCCGAGGGAGCCGAGCATCCCGACGTAGGCGTCTCCGAGGGGTTCCGAGAAGAGGGCTAGCAGACCGGGTGGGTTGCTCGGTTCGTAGAAGAAGTGGCGGTACTCGATTAGCTGCCCTTGCGCCGCCCTTGCAGCTCCAGATACGTCGCCGTTGTACACCATCTTGACCTCAGCTAGCCAGACTCGACCAGTACGGGTCAGCTCCATGTCGCGGGGGTGAACAGTGGTGACGGCAGTCCAACCTTCGCGCATCATCGCCGTGCCGTACGTCTCTAGCAGCGACTCGTGGTCCCGCGACTTCACCAGCTCTCGCGCCCGAATCTGTGCGCGGTGAGGGGTAGAGCTCTTCGGACTGAAGTGGCCACCAGAGCTGGTGGGCAACTCGACGAGCTGTGGGCGAACGTGCTTCGGAAGGCGCCCCATCGTTGCTACCTCCGCCTGGCCCAAGGAGGACAAACCCCACGGGTCGCCTCGCTGAGTGGGCAGCAGAACACCAGACTTCTTGAGCCTGTCGTAGAGCGAGTCAACGTTGTTCTTCCAGGCCGGTTCGTTCCCTGGCCGGCCAACTCTCGGTGCCCGGTCTTCGGCAGTGAACTCGGCCCCGAAGAGGTCCTCGACCCGCTGGTGTACCTCAGCCCGTCGCCCCTTGCCCCCCAGGTGCTGCAATGCCAGCAGGAGCCACTCGCGAAGTCTCTTCCCGTTGGTCTCGGCCACGCGATGATTCTGGCTTGGGTAGTTGGTGAGATGGAAGACGATGCCTCTGCCTGCCGCCTAGCAGACACTTTGTCGCGAAGCTCCGAGTTGACACTATTAGGGAGCCCTCTGCTGAGGGTGTCGAGGGGACGATCGGTCCTTCCGATTGGTGCGCTTTGTTGCTGCGGCCAAGGGAGCGTCCTCATGCGCTCCGTTCACGTCTTGTCTCCCACATGAACTCGCCGATGATCCGGATCAGCTTCTCTGCGCGGGCGTCATCGCCCATCGCGGCACCGGACAGCTTGCCGACCGCCGACTCTAGGTCGAACGCGGCATCAACGATCGACTCCCGCAGGTCCCGTGAGTCGAGGAATTGGTCCTTCGCATTGTTGTCCTGGCTGGAAACCGCGTCCCTCCCGGTCGTCGAGCTGGACTCACCCGCGATGGTCCGCCGCGTCCTCGACAGCCTCTGCGTACGCCTCGACGGCAAGCCCGCGGCTGCCTCCACCGTCCAGCGGAAGCGGGCGACCTTCTACAACGTGCTCGGGTACGCCGTCGAGCTGGAGCTGATCGCTTCCAACCCGGTCGACCGGGTTCAGTGGACTGCGCCCGAGGTCGCGCAATCGATCGACCGGCGGGTCGTGGCGAACCCAACCCAGGTCGCCACGCTGCTGGAGGCGGTGAAATCTCTCGGCAAACGCGCCGACAAGGTCACCGCGTTCTTCGGCTGCCTCTACTACGCGGGGATGCGTCCCTCGGAAGCCGCAGACCTATGGCGGGAGGACTGCGACCTTGCCGGCCGGTGCGCCGACTGCGGGGCCGACTTCGACGACCTGGCGGCGGTGAAGCCTTCCCGGTCCTGCGAACACGAGAAGATCGAATATCTCTGGGGTCGCCTGGTGCTCGCCGGTACCTCGTCGCGCGCCGGGTCGCACTGGACTGACGACGGCGGCCCCCACGAGCGGCGCGGACTCAAGCACCGGGGGAGGGCTGAGACTCGTATGGTCCCGATCCCGCCCCGGCTCGTCGAGCTGCTGTGCGCGCACGTCGAGAATCACGGGGTGGGGCCGGACGGGCGGTTCTTCCGGGGCCTGCACGGTGGGCCGCTCTCCGAGTCCGTCTACGACCGTTGGTGGAAGCTCGCCCGAGAGAAGGCGCTGACCGAATCGCAGGCTGCCTCGCCACTCGTCCGCCGGCCGTACGACCTGCGGCACGCGGCAGCCTCGCTCTGGCTGAATGCCGGCGTCCCGCCGACCGAGGTAGCCCGGCGCCTGGGCCACGGCGTCGCCGTGCTCCTCCGCGTCTACGCCAACTGCATCGACGGTGGCGACGACACCATGAACGACAAGATCGGCGACGCCCTCGCATGAACCCCTGCCAGTCAGGAAGTAGCCTCTCCGACCGGTCCGGGGTCGCTCTCGACCAGCTGTCGGGCTTCCGCAGCCACCTCTGCGTTCAACGCCGTCATGTCGGTGTCGATGAACTGGGCGAGTTCGTAGGAGTCATCGAGGCGCACCAACTCGCGAGCAATCGGGTTCCCCTCAGAGGTGATGTACCTGTATGCCCAACTCGTCAGGTCCGATGGGGTGATCGTTCCGGCCAGGAGCCGTCGTGCCATGACGCGGACCGCAGCCTCTTCGCCCTCCCTGCTTCCTTCCTGGCAGTAGGCCAGGGAAAGCTCTACCAGCGCGTCACGGAGCCAGCGGCGCAGCTCGTCACTCTCATCACCGAAGGTGGGCGAAATGCCGGCCAGGATGCGGAGGGTCGGGCTGTCTACGCCTGCGACGAGGCAGTCACAGGCGGCATCGATTACGTCAGTTGCAGGGAGGGAACCGACGCTCCAGAGGATGGCGGCGTCCTGGAGGTGAGCGAGCGTGTCCTTGCTGAGCATCGGTACATGGTCCGCCGCCAAGCCAGCGTTGTCTCCGCCATATCCGTCTGCTGTGAATCGACCTGGCGTCCCAGGGGATGATGTCGGCCATGGCCTCACCCGCACCGGACCGCACCCCGCCGGCCGGCGACCACTTCATCAAGATTTGGTTCAAGTTTGTGCCGCGGGAAGGTTGGCTTCCCTACGACACCGAGGGCCTGTGGGGTGTCGCTGCGGGCACGGACACGGCTCGCATTTGCAACGCTCCGTTCCTTCAAGACGGCGTTGCTGAGGGCGACCTGGTGCGCTTCACCGTGAGTCCGGACGGACTTTGCTGGGCAACCGGGCGGGTCGAGGCGTCGGGCAACTGCACCGTAAGAGTCCTGCCGGAGCCCCGTGGCCCACTCGGACCAAGCGCCCAAGCTGTCTACGACCGCCTGGCACCCTTCGGCATCGGCGGCGAGACGTTCAGCAAGGAACTCCCTCTCGTTGCTTTCACCGTGCCAGCGAGTGCAGATCTCTCCGGGATCAAGGCGACTTTGCAACGAGGCGAGGCGGATGGCTGGTGGAGCTTCGAGGTCGGCTGCGCGACCGACGACTGGGGAGCAGCCTGAACACGGGGCGTCGTCCTGGCGCCGTTGCCGTGGGCGTGGGCACATGGTGGGCGGCTGATCGGTCGGGGTCGCTGCGGCGGTGAGAAGGAGCAGCTCAGAGGCGCTGACCGGTGCAAGATCACTGACGCCCTGTAAATCCGTCGCGAAAGCTTCAGAGGTTCGAATCCTCTACCCGCCACCAGGTGCGGACACGGCCCCTGACCAGCAGAGATGCTGATCAGGGGCCGTTGTCCTTTGTCTGGCCGCCAACTCATCCGCGGCGGCGGCGACACCATGAACGACAAGATCGGCCACGCACTCGATGAGCGACCTCCTTTCAGCTGCTGATCTTGGCTGTGGTGTCGAAGGCGAGATGGCGAGCTTCGGCGATGACGTCTGCGTCGACGTCAGCTGTCGTTGTGCTGGTGTACGGGTGCTCTCAAGCCAACGTCGCAGGTCGTCACCCTCGTTGCCCTTGGTTGGCGAGATGCCGGCGAGAGGATCGCGAGGGTCGGACCGTGCACACCTGCGATCAGGCAGTCGCATGCGGCCGAGATCGCGCCGGCCGCCGTGCTCGGTCCGGGCGTTGCGGTGATCCTGTCGGTGGGTCTGCCACCAGGTTGGCGCTCGAGCTCGTGGCGGAGTTGACCTACGCCGGAGCGCGCTCCATCTGTCGCCGCCGATGTCAAGTGCGATGTTAGCTGCGCATCCACTGCTCGTGATCAGCGCCCATGTTGCTGTCCGCCCACTGAAATGAACCCGACGAAGGGCTGGCGGGATGGCGAGGAGCCGGTATGGTGGTCGATGGCCGGATTGGAGGCGCGGGTTCGTCGCCGGCTGTTGAGGTGTTGCTGACGGTGACCGTCGGAGAATGTGACGAGTGCCTACAGCTGGCCCCGAATTGCGGTGAAGGTCGTATTCAACGCTGCGTGAAGCGGTGAACCACCCCGCAAGCTTGTGATCTGGTCCGGTGCGTTGGGGGCCGTAGGCCGAACGGCGAGAAGTAACAGACGGTGGGGCCAGTAGGGCGGCCACCACTTCTCTGGCTGCCCGCGCTGTGGCACGATCGTGGAACCTCCATCAACGCTGTACATCTCCCGACAGGAGCGATCATGTCTGGTCGAAGGCTAGGCCGACTCGGTGGGTCTCTCCTCCTTGTTCTCGCTGCCGCCGCCATCGTTGCCTTCCCCGCCGGCCTCTTCGACGGCAGTGCCAGCGGAGCTCAGGCCATCGATCTCATCTGGACTGTCGTTCCGGAGAACACTGTCTTCGGCAGTGGTCGCTGACTGGTTCAGCTCATCCCCACTCAAGGGCGGTAACCGCAGGCGCCGTAGGGAGCGGTATGGCTCCGCGTGATCGATCGCGACGCCGTTCGGCGGATCGTGCCTGGTTCATCACCGCGCCGCTGGTGTTCTTCGCAGCGATCTGTTCCATGGTCACAGGGCTGGTGTCCTCCCAGCCCTTCGGTGAATGGCTTCTCGCGCTCCTGTTGTTGGTCGCCATGGCCGCCGTGGGCATGCCGGTCCTCAACTTTGTCGTCCGGCGGCAGTCGTTCGGCATGACCCTGACCGAGATTCCGCTGGTACTAGCGCTCTTTCTGCTGCCACCGCTGACCGTCGTCGCCATCTACACGGTGGCGTCCATGCTCACGCAGACGCGGCACCGGTTCGCGCCCGTCAAGTTCTGGTTCAACGTGGCCAAGGCGGCCGCCGGGACCTCTCTCGCCGTCCTCCTCCTTCAGGCGCTACCGCCCTCGAAGGAGGTGGACGACCCCGGTACCTGGCTGAGTCTTTTCGCGGCCGTGACCGCGGTGATCCTCGTCAGCCTTGCGGGCATCGTCGGCGTGCATACCCTCCTACAGGGCTGGCCGGCGGGACGGGACTCTCTTCGCACCGCACGCCCCGCCCTGCTCACTGCGGCGATCAACGTCTCGCTCGGTTTGATCATTCTGATCGCCGTCACGACCACCTGGTGGTCGTTGGTGCTGCTGATTGCACTCGGTGTGGCCCTGGTTCTGGTCTACCGCTCCTACGCGGAGTTCTTCCGGCAACACCGGACGCTGGCCGCGATGTACGACCTGACCCGCGCAATCGGGGAGCGCGGTCAGGACGGGACGCTCGTCGATGCTCTCCTGGGTCGGGTCAGGGCCCTGATGCAGGCCGAGTACGCGACTCTGTGGCTGCCCGCCCTGGGCCGCCACCCTGAGGTGTTACTCACCGCCAGGGTTGACGATCCGGGTCTGCTCGACGTCGTACGGACGCCGGCTTCCCTCCGCCAGCGAGCCGCTGGTGAGGGGCGGACCATCGCGGTGGGGCGCGCCTTCGACGAAGAGTCGAACGAGCGCCAGGCCCTGAGCCACGGCAAGATCAAGGATGTCATCGTCGTGCCGCTCCGGTCCGGCCAGGCGGTCATCGGCACCCTGGAGGTCGCCAACCGCCTCAGCGACGTCGGCCATTTCACCCGTGGTGACATCCCCATCTTCGAGACCGTGGCAGCGCACGCGGCCGTGGCCCTGGAGAATTCGCGGCTGGTCGACCGGCTCCGGCACGACGCGCACCACGACACGTTGACCCGACTGCCCAACCGGCGGCGGATCACCGGAGCGTTGGACGAGTCGGTCAAGATCCGCGCACCGGGCGAGGTGGTGGCGCTGCTGCTCTTCGACGTCGACGGGCTGCGCCAGGTCAACGAGTCCCTGGGGCACGCGGCCGGGGACAAGGTCCTCACCGAGGTCGCCAATCGGTTGCGGGCCAGTGCGCCGTCGTCGGCTCTGGTTGGCCGTGCAGGCGGGGACGAGTTCCTGGTGACGCTGCGGTTGGAGAGCGCTGAGGCGGCGCTCGAGTTGGCCGCCCAACTGCGCGACCAGATCCGCGACGAGATGGTCTTCGACGCGCTCACCCTCGACGTGGACACCGCCGTCGGGGTGGCCGTACACCCGGATCATGGCAGCGACGCGGCGACCCTGCTGCTCCGGGTCGACCTCGCCGCCACCGCGGCCAAGTCGGTGCCGGGCAGCGTGCAGCTGTTCAATCCCGCGCTGGAGTCCCGTTCGCTGCGCCGGTTGGGTCTGGCCGGCGACCTGCGCCGAGCACTGGACCAGGACGAGCTGGAGGTCTACTTCCAGCCCAAGGTGACCCTGCGGGACCGGCGCCTGGTGGGTGTGGAGTGTCTGGCCCGATGGGAGCACCCGGCGCACGGCACGGTAGCGCCCGAAGACTTCGTGGCGGTGGCCGAGCACACCGGCCAGTTGAGCCGGCTCACCGAGGTGGTCCTCCGGGAGGGCCTTCGGCGCAGCCGGGACTGGGCGCTGGCCGACCAACCGCTGCCCATCGCGGTCAACCTTTCGGCTCGTACGCTCATCGACCAGCACTTCCCGGACCGGGTCCAGGAGTTGTTGACCGAGTACAAGGTGCCGGCGCAGCGCCTCACCCTGGAGATCACCGAGTCGGGGGTGCTGGACGGCACGGACCGGCCGATCCCCACCCTGCAACGGCTGCGGGATCTCGGCGTACGGCTGTCGGTGGACGACTTCGGCACGGGTGACTCGTCCCTGGCGCACCTGCGCCGGCTGCCGGTGCACGAGGTGAAGGTGGACCGCTCCTTCGTGCAGGGCATGGCGACCGACCCGGGGGACCTGGCGATCGTCAACGCGGTGGTCACCCTCTCCCAGCAGTTCGGTCTGGCGGTGGTGGCCGAGGGGGTGGAGAGCGAGCTGACCCTGGAGCTTCTCCAGGACATCGGTTGTGAGATCGGGCAGGGCTTCCTGTTCAGCAGGCCGCTGCCGTACGAGCGGCTGGCTGCCTGGTTCGGTGCCCAGGTCGAGCCGGAGACGGTCGCCAACGGGGAGCTTCCGCGCCTGCGTGTCGTGCCCTGAGCAGGGCGCGGACGATCACCGGGGATCCGATTTCACCTGTCGAGCCGGGCCGTGTACTCTTACTCCTGCGCGCCCCACGGGGAGATCGCGCAGGCCCCCTTAGCTCAGTCGGCAGAGCGTCTCCATGGTAAGGAGAAGGTCTACGGTTCGATTCCGTAAGGGGGCTCGAGGGTTCAGCTGGACCCATCGCAGCGGTGTAGCTCAGATGGTAGAGCAAGCGGCTCATAATCGCTGTGTCGCCGGTTCAAGTCCGGCCACCGCTACTCTCGTCTTCCGGGCTCGTTGCCGGTGGTCGTAAGAAAATGGGCGCTTCTGGCGCCCACTTTGCATGTCCGCGCTGTCAGCGTCTAGGCTGGCGCGTCGTAGTTGTTTCCGTTAGCGAGGAAGGCACTCCGCCGTGGCGAAGGCTACCGATGTCCGGCCGAAGATCACTTTGGCGTGTGTGGAGTGCAAGGAGCGCAACTACATCACGCGCAAGAACCGGCGCAACGACCCCGACCGCATCGAGCTGAAGAAGTTCTGCCCGCGTGACGGTCGGCACACGGTCCACCGCGAGACCCGCTGACTGCTGGCCGGCCTCAGGGCCGGCCGTTGTCGAAGCTTTCCGATCGCCGATCTGACCGGTTTGGTGCGGCTCCGCCGCCGCCTACCGATCAGGTCGGCGATTGGGCTTTCCGTGTAGGTTCGCGGCATGCCTCTGGACCCTTCCTTCGTCGGCCGGACGTATCCGCCGACCGCCCCCTACCAGGTGGGCCGAGAAAAGATCCGCGAGTTTGCCAGTGCCATCGGCGCCACCGACCCGGCTCACCACGACCCGGAGGCCGCGCGGGCGCTGGGCCACCCCGACGTGGTGGCCCCGCCGACGTTTCCGGTGATCGTGACGATGGCCGCGAGCAGCCAGATCATCGAGGACCCGGCCCTGGGTGTCGACTACAGCCGCCTGGTGCACGGCGACCAGCGGTTCGCGTACACCCGGCCGGTGGTCGCCGGCGACGAGCTGGTCTGCACCAACACCATCGAGGACGTCAGCACCAGGGGTGGGCACGGCTTCCTGACCACGCGTACCGACGTGAGCACCGTCGGCGGGGAACCCGTGGTCGCGGTCTGGGCCAGGTATGTCATTCGCGGGGAGGCGTGAGATGGAGTTGCCAGCACAGACGTTTCAGGTGACCCGCGCGGACCTGGTCCGCTACGCCGGCGCCTCGGGTGACTTCAACCCGATCCACTGGAGCGACCGGGTGGCCACGAAGGTGGGCCTGCCCGGGGTGATCGCCCACGGCATGTTCACCATGGCGCTGGTCGGGCGGGCGGTCACCGGGTGGGCCGGGTCGCCGGACGCGGTGGTCGAGTACGGCGTGCGTTTCACCCGTCCGGTGGTGGTCCCCGACGACGACCAGGGGACCGAGATCGAGGTGACCGCGCGGGTCCGCGAGGTGACCGAGGACGGTCTCACCCGACTCGAGGTGACCGCCACCTGCCTGGGTGAGAAGGTGCTGTCACAGGCGCGGGCAACCATCCGGACGGCACGCTGAACCGGGCCCGCCACGCGTGGCGGAGAGACCGGTTGGGAAAGTCGGGCGGCTACCCGTACACTGGTCCGCCGTGGGGCAAGTGACCCCTGCTCGGTCGTCTGTGGCCGCGTGGGGCGAGTGTTGCCACATAGGGGTGTAGCTCAATTGGCAGAGCAGCGGTCTCCAAAACCGCAGGCTGCAGGTTCAAGTCCTGTCACCCCTGCGCCTCAGGCCTGACCGTTCCCGTGGGTCGCGCCGCCAGCTTGGCGGCGTCCGGCCCGTGGTGGTGGCATCGGCGGGGTGGCTCCGAGGCAATCGGGGCCCTCCGGGTGATCCACCGGCCGCGGCCCGTCGCGGGACGGTTGGGTCCGGCCGGCGTGACCAGCGCCGCGTACGCCACTCGGCGTGCGACCCCAGATTCCGCGACGGAGGGCGAAGTGGCCGACAACAAGCGGCGCGACGACGACGGCGACGATCGTCTGGACGACGAGGTCGTCGACGACGTGGCCGACGACGACGCCTCCGGCGCGGACGAGCCGGTTTCCCGGGGGGGCACCGCCACGCGGTCCCGTGCCCGGGCGGAGTCGGCGGACAGCCGGCCGACCACGCGGTCGGAAACGGGTCGGGTGGGCGTCTTCGGCCGCATCGCCCGGTTCTTCCGCGAGGTCGTAGCTGAACTGCGTAAGGTCATCTGGCCGACCCGCAAGGAGTTGCTGACCTACACCGCCGTGGTGGTGGCGTTCGTCGCGGTGATGCTGACGATCGTGGGTGTGCTGGACTTCGGCTTCGCCAAGGTCGTGTTGTTTGTCTTTGGCAACTCGGACTGACCGGCTGCCTCCAGCCATAGTGACGGAAGTGAGCGAGCGTGCCTGAGTACGACGAGACCGCCGGACCGGTGGACGAGCAGTCCACGGTCGCGACGGCGGCTGGTGACGAGTCGGTCGAGGCCGCCAGCGAGCCGGAGTTCCCTACGACCGAGCCCGCACCGGACGAGGACTACGACCCCGTCGCGGAGCTGAGGCAGAAGCTTCGCTACGCGCCGGGCGACTGGTACGTGGTGCACTCGTACGCCGGCTACGAGAACAAGGTCAAGACCAACCTCGAGACCCGGATCACGAGCCTCGACATGGAGGACTTCATCTACCAGGTCGAGGTGCCGACCCGGGAAGAGGTCGAGGTCAAGAACGGTAAGCGTTCGCAGATCCAGGCCAAGGTCTTCCCGGGCTACATCCTGGTCCGGATGGAGTTGACCGCCGAGTCCTACTCCTGTGTCCGGAACACCCCGGGTGTGACCGGCTTCGTCGGCGCGACCGACCGGGCAGACCGGCCCGCTCCGCTCTCGCTCGACGAGGTGCTGAAGTGGCTGGCGCCGGCGGTCGAGACCGAGCAGAAGAAGGCGAAGCCGGAGATCAAGGTCCTCGACTTCGAGGTGGGCGACTCCGTCACCGTCACCGACGGCGCGTTCGCGTCGCTGCCGGCCACGATCAGCGAGATCAACGCCGACCAGCAGAAGCTCAAGGTGCTGGTGTCGATCTTCGGTCGTGAGACTCCGGTGGAGCTCAACTTCAACCAGGTCGCCAAGATCTGATTGGTCGTCGGCGGCGGGCCCGGCCCGCCGCCGACGTCGGCGTACGCGCTCTCGCTCGACCTCGGCGGACGAGTGGGCTGCGGCCTGCGCTACTCTTGAATGTCGCCGCTGTCGCACCGCGCTGACCGTGCGCGCCCGAGGGCGGCGACAGCCGCATTTTCCCAGCTCCAAGCCCCAGGAAGTGACATGCCTCCGAAGAAGAAGCTCGTCAAGACGTTCACGCTTCAGTTGCCGGCGGGCCAGGCCACGCCGGCGCCGCCGGTCGGCCCCGCGCTCGGCCAGCACGGCGTGAACATCATGGAGTTCTGCAAGTCCTACAACGCGCAGACCGAGTCTCAGCGGGGCGACATCGTCCCCGCCGAGATCAGCGTGTTCGAGGACCGGTCCTTCACGTTCGTGCTGAAGACCCCGCCCGCTGCCCGGCTGCTGATCAAGGCTGCCGGTGTGCAGAAGGGTTCGGGTGTTCCGCAGTCCGAGAAGGTCGGCTCGGTCAGCCGCGCCCAGCTGCGTGAGATCGCCGAGAAGAAGATGGCCGACCTCAACGCCAACGACATCGCCCAGGCCGAGAAGATCATCGCCGGCACCGCCCGGTCGATGGGCATCACCGTCAACGACTGACGTCGGCCCCGGCCTTCGACCCAAACCGTGGGAGGGCTCGCGCCGAGCGGCCCGCCAGAGACCACAGGAGTAATCAGCAATGCAGCGCAGCAAGAGCTACCGCAAGGCCGCCGATGTCATCGACCGGTCGAAGCTCTACACCCCCACCGAGGCCGTGAAGCTGGCCAAGGAGACCACCAACGTCAAGTTCGACGCCACGGTCGAGGTCGCCATGCGCCTCGGCGTCGACCCCCGCAAGGCGGACCAGATGGTCCGCGGCGTGGTCAACCTGCCGCACGGCACCGGTAAGACCGCCCGCGTGATCGTGTTCGCCAGCGGCGCGAAGGCCGAAGAGGCCGCCGCCGCGGGTGCGGACGAGGTGGGCACCGATGAGCTGGTCGCCCGCATCCAGGGTGGTTGGCTCGACTTCGACGCGGCGATCGCCACGCCGGACCAGATGGCCAAGATCGGCCGGATCGCGCGGATCCTGGGCCCGCGCGGTCTCATGCCGAACCCGAAGACCGGCACGGTGACCATGGACGTCACCAAGGCGGTGCAGGACATCAAGGGCGGCAAGATCACCTTCCGGGTGGACAAGCACTCCAACCTGCACCTGATCATCGGCAAGGCCTCCTTCACGGAGACCCAGCTGGTGGACAACTACGCTGCGGTGCTCGACGAGGTGCTGCGTGCCAAGCCGTCCGCGGCCAAGGGCAAGTACCTGCGCAAGGTCATCCTGACCACCACGATGGGCCCGGGCGTCCCGGTCGACCCGAACCTGGTGAAGAACCTTCGGGAGGACCAGGCCGACGCCTGAGTCGACAGATCGCTCCGCCGGGGCGCCGCCACGACAGTGGCGGCGCCCCGGCGCGTTCCAGGTGTGGCAGGCTCGACGCCATGCGGCTGGAGAACGTCTGGTTGCGGTACCACCGGCGGGGGCCGTGGGTGCTGCAGGGCATCGACGTGCGGATCGGTCCCGGCGAGGTGGCGATCGTGCTGGGCCGCAACGGGGTGGGCAAGTCGACACTGCTCCAGGTGGCCGCGGGGGTCCTCCGCCCGGGCCGGGGCCGGGTCACCGACCGGCCGGCACGGGTGGGTTGGGTGCCGGAGCGTTTCCCCGCGGACCAACCGTTCACGGTGACCCGCTATCTGACCGGGATGGCCCGGGTGGCGGGGCTGGGCAGGGCTGCGGCCGACGAGGCGGTGACCTCCTGGACGGACCGGCTCGGGCTGGCCGCCTTCCGCTCGGTCCGGTTGCCGGAGCTGTCCAAGGGCACCGCGCAGAAGGTCGGCCTCGCCCAGGCGCTGCTGCGCCCACCGGGCCTGCTGGTGCTCGACGAGCCGTGGGAGGGGCTGGACGCCGCCACCCGTGAGTTGGTGCCCGAGCTGATCGCCGAGGTGCTCGCCGTCGACGGGTCCGTCCTGGTCAGCGACCACCGCGGCGAGACGGTCCGGCTTCCGGCCGCGCGCCGCTGGTTGGTGGCCGACGGCTCGCTCTCCGAGGAGACGTCGTCGACGGACGAGACGATCGCGGTGGTCGAGGTCGCGGTGCCGGCCGCGCGGGTCGCCGGCACCGTCGCCCGGTTGCGCGCCGAGGGCCACCAGGTGCTGCGGGTACGCTCCGACGCCTCCACCGCCGTATCCCAGGCCCTACCCGTCGAGCCGCCCCGGTCGGCCGGTGCCGCCCGACCCGCCGAGCCGCCGCTCGGGATGGCCGGGGAGCTGACAGCGGAGCAGCCGGAGGCCGCTGACGACGCGGTCGAGTCGGCAGCGGGGGAGACCCGGTGAGCGCCCTGGTCCGGATGCGGCTGGCTGGTTTCCTGCGAACCGGCCGGGCGTTGGCGCCGTTGCTCGCCGGCCTGATCACGCTCGGCACCCTGTACGGCGGTGGCCGGGCCCAGCCCGCGGAGGCGTACGGGGTCTCCGCGGTGGTGCTCTTCCCGGTGCTCGCCTGGCAGACCAAGATCCTGTTGGACGTCGAGCCGGACGTGCAACGTCGGCTGGCGCAGGTGACGGTCGGGGTGGCGCGGGAGCGGTCGGCCGGGCTGCTCGCCGCCGCGGTGGCGGCGCTGGTGACGGTGGCCGTCGCGCTGCTCTTTCCGTGGCTGGTCGGCGGGGTGTCCGGCCCGGTCGACCCGGGGGACCGGTCGATTCCGGTCGGGCTCGCCCTGGGATTGTGGGCACACCTGCTGGTCGTACCCGCTGCGGTTGCTCTTGGGGCGCTGGCCAGTCGGGCGTCGGTCGGTGGCGCCGGGTACGGCGTCGCGGTGCTGGCCCTCGGTGGGGTCGGCGCGGTGGTGTTCGGCCTGACCGGCTCGGTGGCTCCCTGGCTGGCACCGCCGATCATGGCGGCCGCTCGCACCACCGCCGGCGACGCGGCCGCGCTGACCCTGCTGGGGCTGAGCGGGTGGGCGCTGGCCTGGAGCGCCGCTGTCGTCGGCGGCTACCTGTGGCGCCGGCGGGCCCAGGGCTGACCGGCACCGGTACGGGTGACGTGGCTCACCGGGCGCGATTTGGTGCTGCTGGTCGGGGCGCGTACTCTTCAACCGTCATCCGTGTTCTCATGGATGAGGAACCACCCAGAGACCGCTGGTCACCGTGCTTCGGTACGGTCGAAGGTCCCGCGACAACGGGCGACCCGCGTAGGGCGGCAAGCGTAACTCGGCAGTGAGCATGGTCCGCCGACCATGACGATCCGCCGGCCCTCGCCCCGTGCGCCCTGCGCCGGGGCTTTTTCGTTGTCGCGCTGCCTCCGCCCCCGTTCCGGCTTCGGCCGAGATGGGGACCAGCCTCGAGTAACGAGAGAGGAGGGACATGGCGGACAAGCCGATCCGGGCCGACAAGGCCACGGCCGTCGCTGAGCTGACCGAGAGCTTCCGCAGCTCGGGCGCCACCGTGCTGACCGAGTACCGCGGTCTGACGGTTTCCCAGCTCACCCAGCTTCGGCGCTCGCTCGGCGCCGATACCAGCTACACGGTCGCGAAGAACACGCTGGCCAAGCGTGCTGCGACGGACGCGGGCATCACCGGCCTCGACGAGCTGTTCACCGGTCCTACCGCGCTGACTTTCGTTTCGGGCGACGTCGTCGAGGCGGCGAAGGGGCTTCGCGACTTCGCGAAGGCCAACCCGAAGCTCGTCATCAAGGGCGGTGTCTTCGAGGGCAAGGCCATCACCGCGGCCGAGGTCACGAAGCTCGCCGACCTGGAGTCCCGCGAGGTGCTGCTGGCCAAGCTGGCCGGCGCGATGAAGGGCAACCTGAGCAAGGCCGCGGCCCTGTTCCAGGCCCCGCTGTCGAAGACCGCCCGTCTGGCGGCTGCACTGCAGGACAAGCGCGAGAAGGAGGGCGCCGAGGCGGCCTGAGGCCCCCACGGCGCACCAGTTCTTACTTAACAGAATCAGGAAAGGACGCCAGATATGGCGAAGCTCAGCACCGACGAGCTGCTCGACGCGTTCAAGGAGATGACGCTGATCGAGCTCTCTGAGTTCGTGAAGCAGTTCGAGACGACCTTCGAGGTCACCGCTGCCGCTCCGGTCGCGATCGCCCAGGGTGGCGGCGGCGGCGGCGCTGCGGCCGAGGCCGAGCCGGAGCAGGACGAGTTCGACGTCATCCTCGAGGCTGACGGTGGCAAGAAGATCCAGGTCATCAAGGTCGTGCGTGAGCTGACCGGCCTGGGCCTCAAGGAGGCCAAGGACGCGGTCGAGTCCGCGCCGAAGGCCATCCTGGAGAAGGTCAACAAGGAGACCGCCGACAAGGCGAAGGCCAAGCTCGAGGGTGAGGGCGCCAAGGTCACCCTCAAGTGACCTGACGTTCCACCAACGCGTACCCGGCTCGTGAGCTGGGACACCATCGCGTCACGGCGGGCGGTGATCCGACACGGATCACCGCCCGCCGTGTTGGTGGATCTGGCTGCGACAGGTCCTGAGCTGGGCTCCAACCATGGGTACCCTTGACCCGAACGAGCGTGGCGGGTCGCCCTCCAGTGGGAAACAAGGGACAACCCGGATACCGGCCCTTGACGCGGCCCGGGGCTGCCAGGCACGCTGACACCAGCAAGACACCGCGCTTGCGACGGCCACGACGTGGGTATGACAGCGACGGCACCATCGGCCGCTGTAACCCGAGCGGCCCAGTGGGGAGTTGCGTTCTGAGCGGCCCGGCAGACCCCGGTTGACGGGGGCCGAGGCGCGCTCCGCAAACAACCTGCGGGGTGGGCTGGACAGCGGTTAGCCTCTCGGCTACACTGCTAGTTTGCGCTGCCTTCCGACTTGACCCCTGCTCGGAAATGTCCGTTTACGGATATTTCTGGTGGGGTCATTGGAGTGCACGCGTACCAGCCGTTCTGCAGCACCGGTCCTCGGAAGGACGCATCTTGGCAGCTTCCCGCCCTGCGAAGACCAGTCGTACGTCGAGCGCATTCGCTCCCCGCCGAGTTTCATTCGGCAGGATCACCGAACACCTCGAGGTCCCCAACCTCCTTGCCATTCAGAACGAGTCCTTCGACTGGCTCGTCGGCAACGAGGCTTGGCAGGGCCGGTCGGCGGACGACCCGCACGCACGATCGGGTCTCGCGGAGATCCTTGAAGAGATCAGTCCCATTGAGGACTTCTCCGGCACCATGTCGCTCTCCTTCTCAGCGCCGCGCTTCGACGAGGTCAAGGCCTCGATCGAGGAGTGCAAGGAGAAGGACCTGACCTACTGCGCTCCGCTCTTCGTGACCGCGGAGTTCACCAACAACACCACTGGCGAGATCAAGAGCCAGACGGTGTTCATGGGTGACTTCCCGATGATGACGCCCAAGGGCACCTTCGTCATCAACGGCACCGAGCGCGTCGTGGTCAGCCAGCTCGTCCGGTCTCCGGGCGTGTACTTCGACAAGCAGCCGGACAAGACCTCCGACCGCGACCTCTCCAGCGTCAAGGTCATCCCGAGTCGGGGTGCCTGGCTGGAGTTCGACATCGATAAGCGCGACACGGTCGGTGTACGTATCGACCGCAAGCGTCGGCAGGCCGTCACCGTCCTGCTCAAGGCCATCGGATGGTCGGCCGAGCGGATCCGTGAGAAGTTCGGCTGGTCCGAGCTGATGATGACCACGCTCGAGAAGGACCACATCGCCGGCGCCGACGAGGCTCTGCTCGACATCTACCGCAAGCTGCGCCCTGGCGAGCCGCCGACGCGCGAGAACGCCCAGACCCTGCTCGACAACCTCTTCTTCAACCCGAAGAGGTACGACGTCGCCAAGGTCGGGCGCTACAAGTTCAACAAGAAGCTCGAAGTTGGCGTGCCGATCACCACCGGCACGCTGACCGAGGACGACATCGTCGCCACCGTGGAGTACCTGTGCCGGCTGCACGCCGGTGAGGACGGCTACGAGGCCGACGACATCGACCACTTCGGCAACCGGCGCCTCCGTACCGTGGGCGAGCTGATCCAGAACCAGGTTCGGGTCGGCCTGTCCCGGATGGAGCGGGTCGTCCGCGAGCGGATGACCACGCAGGACGTCGAGGCGATCACCCCGCAGACCCTGATCAACATCCGCCCGGTGGTGGCGGCGATCAAGGAGTTCTTCGGGACGTCCCAGCTGTCCCAGTTCATGGACCAGACCAACCCGCTGGCGGGCCTGACCCACCGGCGTCGGCTGAGCGCGCTCGGCCCGGGTGGTCTGTCCCGGGAGCGGGCCGGCTTCGAGGTCCGCGACGTGCACCCGTCCCACTACGGCCGGATGTGCCCGATCGAGACGCCGGAAGGCCCGAACATCGGCCTGATCGGCGCGCTGTCCACCTTCGCCCGGGTCAACCCGTTCGGCTTCATCGAGACGCCGTACCGGAAGGTCGTCGAGGGTCGGGTCACCGACCAGATCGACTACCTGACCGCGGACGAGGAGGACCGGTTCGTCAAGGCCCAGGCCAACGCGCGCCTGAAGGCTGACGGCACGTTCGCCGAGGACCGGGTGCTCTGCCGTCGTAAGGGCGGCGAGACCGAGGACGTCGTCCCCGGTGCCGTCGACTACATGGACGTCTCGCCCCGGCAGATGACCTCGGTCGCGACCGCCATGATCCCGTTCCTTGAGCACGACGACGCCAACCGGGCACTGATGGGCGCGAACATGCAGCGCCAGGCGGTGCCGCTGGTCAAGGCCGAGGCGCCGCTCGTGGGTACGGGCATGGAGTACCGGGCCGCGGTCGACGCTGGCGACGTGGTGGTCGCCGAGGTCGGCGGTGTGATCGAGGATCTCTGCGCCGACTACGTCACCATCCACCAGGATGACGGCCACCGCCGGACGTACCTGCTGCACAAGTTCCGCCGCTCCAACGCCGGCTCCTGCGTCAACCAGAAGCCGGTCGTCTTCGAGGGCGACCGCGTCGAGGCCGGTCAGGTCATCGCCGACGGTCCGTGCACCGACGAGGGCGAGATGGCACTCGGACGCAACCTGCTGGTGGCGTTCATGTGCTGGGAGGGCCACAACTACGAGGACGCGATCATCCTGTCGCAGCGCCTCGTGCAGCAGGACGTGCTCACCTCGATCCACATCGAGGAGCACGAGGTCGACGCCCGGGACACCAAGCTCGGTCCGGAGGAGATCACCCGCGACATCCCGAACGTCAGCGAGGAAATGCTCGCTGACCTCGACGAGCGCGGCATCATCCGGATCGGCGCCGAGGTCGTCCCCGGTGACATCCTGGTCGGCAAGGTCACGCCCAAGGGTGAGACCGAGCTGACCCCGGAGGAGCGTCTGCTCCGCGCGATCTTCGGTGAGAAGGCGCGTGAGGTTCGGGACACCTCGCTGAAGGTGCCGCACGGCGAGACCGGCACGGTCATCGGTGTGCGTACGTTCTCCCGCGAGGACGGCGACGAGTTGCCGCCGGGTGTCAACGAGCTGGTCCGGGTCTACGTCGCCCAGAAGCGCAAGATCCAGGACGGCGACAAGCTCGCCGGCCGGCACGGCAACAAGGGTGTCATCTCGAAGATCCTGCCGATCGAGGACATGCCGTTCCTTGAGGACGGCACCCCGGTCGACATCGTGCTCAACCCGCTCGGCGTGCCGAGCCGGATGAACATCGGCCAGGTGCTGGAGACCCACCTTGGTTGGGTCGCCAAGACCGGTTGGAAGGTCGAGGGTGACGACGCCGACTGGAAGCGTCAGCTGCGCTCGATCGACGCGCACGAGTCCGAGGGCGACACCAACGTGGCCACCCCGGTCTTCGACGGTGCCCGCGAGGAGGAGATCTCCGGTCTGCTCGAGTCGACCCTGCCCAACCGGGACGGCAAGCAGCTGATCGGTCGTACCGGCAAGGCGCAGCTGTTCGATGGTCGTTCCGGTGAGCCGCTGCCGGACCCGATCGCTGTCGGCTACGTCTACATCCTGAAGCTCAACCACCTGGTCGACGACAAGATCCACGCTCGTTCGACCGGCCCGTACTCGATGATCACGCAGCAGCCGCTGGGTGGTAAGGCGCAGTTCGGTGGTCAGCGTTTCGGTGAGATGGAGTGCTGGGCGATGCAGGCGTACGGCGCTGCCTACGCCCTGCAGGAGCTGCTCACGATCAAGTCCGACGACGTGCTCG
Organism: Micromonospora noduli; assembly: GCF_003264365.1. Classification (GTDB taxonomy): domain Bacteria; phylum Actinomycetota; class Actinomycetes; order Mycobacteriales; family Micromonosporaceae; genus Micromonospora; species Micromonospora noduli. The sequence continues at coordinate 93,122 of NZ_PYAK01000017.1, read as the reverse complement.
GCCGAGTGAAGGTCTACGAGGCCATCGTCAAGGGCGAGAACATCCCGGAGCCGGGCATCCCGGAGTCGTTCAAGGTGCTGCTCAAGGAGCTGCAGTCGCTGTGCCTCAACGTTGAGGTGCTCTCCAGCGACGGTGTGGCCCTGGAAATGCGCGAGACCGACGACGAGGTGTTCCGGGCCGCTGAGGAGCTGGGCATCGACCTGTCCCGGCGCGAGCCGAGCTCGGTCGAAGAGGTCTGAGGTGAGCGGTCGGGGGCCGGCTCGCCGGCCCCCGACCCCACCCGAGAATTAGCAGTACAGACGACGACATAGGGGACATAGTGCTCGACGTCAACTTCTTCGACGAGCTGCGCATTGGTCTCGCCACCGCCGACGACATCCGTCAGTGGTCGCACGGCGAGGTCAAGAAGCCTGAGACGATCAACTACCGCACCCTGAAGCCGGAAAAGGACGGGCTCTTCTGCGAGAAGATCTTCGGTCCGCAGCGGGACTGGGAGTGCTACTGCGGTAAGTACAAGCGCGTCCGGTTCAAGGGCATCATCTGTGAGCGCTGCGGCGTCGAGGTGACTCGCTCCAAGGTCCGTCGTGAGCGGATGGGGCACATCGAGCTCGCCGCTCCGGTGACCCACATCTGGTACTTCAAGGGCGTTCCGAGCCGGCTGGGTTACCTGCTGGACCTCGCTCCCAAGGACCTCGAAAAGATCATTTACTTCGCCTCGTACGTCGTGACGAGCGTTGACGCCGAGTCGCGTCACCGTGACCTCTCGACGATCGAGAACGAGATCCTGGCCGAGAAGCGGCAGTCCGAGAACAGCCGCGACTCGGAGATCGAGAAGCGGGCCGCCAAGCTCGAGGCCGACCTGGCCGAGCTGGAGGCCGAGGGTGCCAAGGCGGACGTCCGGCGCAAGGTCAAGGAGGGCGGAGAGCGCGAGATGCGCCAGATCCGCGACCGGGCCCAGCGCGAGATCGACCGCCTGGACGAGGTGCTGGACACCTTCCGCAAGCTGGAGCCGAAGCAGCTGGTCACCGACGAGCTGCTCTACCGCGAGCTGCGCGACCGGTTCGGTGAGTACTTCACCGGTTCCATGGGCGCCGAGGCGATCAAGGCGCTGGTCCAGAACATGGACCTCGACGCCGAGGCCGAGAGCCTGCGGGAGACCATCCGGTCCGGCAAGGGCCAGCGGAAGATCCGGGCGCTCAAGCGACTCAAGGTCGTCGCGGCGTTCCTGAACACCCGCAACTCGCCGCTCGGCATGGTGCTGGACTGCGTCCCGGTCATCCCGCCGGACCTGCGCCCGATGGTGCAGCTCGACGGTGGCCGCTTCGCGACCTCCGACCTGAACGACCTGTACCGCCGCGTGATCAACCGGAACAACCGCCTCAAGCGGCTGATCGACCTCGGCGCGCCCGAGATCATCGTCAACAACGAGAAGCGGATGCTCCAGGAGGCCGTCGACGCGCTGTTCGACAACGGCCGTCGCGGCCGGCCGGTCACCGGCCCGGGTAACCGCCCGCTCAAGTCGCTGTCCGACATGCTCAAGGGCAAGCAGGGCCGGTTCCGCCAGAACCTGCTGGGCAAGCGCGTCGACTACTCCGGCCGTTCGGTCATCGTGGTCGGCCCGAAGCTCAAGCTGCACCAGTGCGGTCTGCCCAAGCAGATGGCGCTGGAGCTGTTCAAGCCCTTCGTGATGAAGCGGCTGGTCGACCTCAACCACGCACAGAACATCAAGTCCGCCAAGCGGATGGTCGAGCGTCAGCGCCCGGTCGTGTGGGACGTGCTGGAAGAGGTCATCGGCGAGCACCCGGTGCTGCTCAACCGGGCGCCGACCCTGCACCGCCTGGGCATCCAGGCCTTCGAGCCGCAGCTGGTCGAGGGCAAGGCGATCCAGATCCACCCGCTGGTCTGCACCGCGTTCAACGCCGACTTCGATGGTGACCAGATGGCGGTGCACGTGCCGCTGTCCGCCGAGGCTCAGGCCGAGGCGCGGATCCTGATGCTGTCGTCGAACAACATCCTCAAGCCGGCCGACGGTAAGCCGGTCACCATGCCTACCCAGGACATGGTCATCGGTCTGTACCACCTCACCCACCTCACCGCCGGTGAGAAGGGCGAGGGCCGGGCGTTCAGCTCGGACGCCGAGGCGCGGATGGCCTTCGACAACGGCGAGCTGCACCTGCAGGCGCCGGTGAAGATCCGCCTGCGTGGCGTGGTCGGTGTCGACAACGGCAACGGCTCCGAGGCGTGGAGCGCCCCGGAGGGCTGGGTCGAGGGTGACCCGCTGACCGTGGAGACCACGCTGGGTCGGGTGCTGTTCAACGAGACGCTGCCGCAGGGCTACCGCTTCGTGAACTACGAGATCCGCAAGGGGCAGCTCTCCGCGATCGTCAACGACCTCGCCGAGCGCTTCCCCAAGGTGGCGCTGGCCGCCACCCTGGACGGGCTCAAGGAGGCCGGTTTCCACTGGGCCACCTGGTCCGGCGTGACGATCGGCATGGAGGACGTCATCGCTCCGCCGCGCAAGGCGGAGATCCTGGCGAAGTACGAGAAGGACGCCGACCAGATCGACAAGCAGTACCAGCGTGGTCTGATGACCGCCGAGGAGCGTCGCGGCGAGCTCATCGAGATCTGGACCAAGGCGACCAACGAGGTCGCCAAGGAGATGGACACCGCGCTGCCGCAGGAGAACCCGCTGTGGAAGATGATCAACTCGGGTGCTCGCGGTAACCTGCTCCAGCTCCGGCAGATCGCGGCGATCCGTGGTCTGGTGGCCAACCCCAAGGGCGAGATCATCCCGCGGCCGATCAAGGCCAGCTACCGGGAGGGTCTGTCCGTGCTGGAGTACTTCATCTCCACGCACGGTGCCCGTAAGGGTCTCGCCGACACCGCGCTTCGTACCGCCGACTCGGGTTACCTGACCCGTCGTCTGGTGGACGTCTCGCAGGACGTCATCATCCGCGAAGAGGACTGCGGCACCGACCGGGCGATCCCGATGCAGATCGGCGAGAAGCTGGACGGCAAGCTCGTCGTCCACACCCACGCCGAGACCAGCGTGCACGCCCGGACCCTCGCGGACGACATCAAGGGGCCGGACGGCACCGTGGTCGCCGAGCGCGGTCAGGACATCAACTCCATCGGGGTCGACAAGATCGTCGCCGCTGGTGTGGAGACCGTCCGGGTGCGCAGCGTGCTCACCTGCGAGTCGAAGCTGGGCGTCTGCGCGGCCTGCTACGGCCGGTCGCTGCCGACCGGTAAGTCGGTCGACATCGGCGAGGCGGTCGGCATCATCGCCGCCCAGTCCATCGGTGAGCCCGGTACGCAGCTGACGATGCGTACCTTCCACACCGGTGGTGTCGCGGGTGAGGACATCACCCAGGGTCTGCCGCGTGTTCAGGAAATCTTCGAGGCTCGGGTCCCGAAGGGTAAGGCGCCCATCGCTGACACCCCCGGTCGGATCCGGATCGAGGATGGCGAGCGCTCGCGCAAGATCATCGTGGTGCCGGACGACGGCAGCGAAGAGATCGTCTACGACAAGATCTCGAAGCGGGTCAAGCTCCGTACCCACGACGGCGGTCACGTCGCGGTCGGCGAGAAGCTGACCGAGGGCACCATCGACCCGCACGAGCTGCTGCGGATCATGGGTCCGCGGGCGGTCCAGGTCCACCTGACCAGTGAGGTCCAGGAGGTCTACCGCTCGCAGGGTGTGCTCATCCACGACAAGCACATCGAGATCATCATCCGCCAGATGCTAAAGCGGGTGACGGTCATCGACTCCGGCTCGACCGAGTTCCTGCCGGGTGTGCTCGTCGACCGGGCGCTGTTCGAGTCGGAGAACCGCCGGCTCGTCTCGGAGGGCGGCGAGCCCGCCGCTGGTCGTCCGGTGCTGATGGGTATCACCAAGGCCTCGCTGGCCACCGACTCCTGGCTCTCGGCGGCCTCCTTCCAGGAGACCACCCGGGTGCTGACCGACGCTGCGATCAACTCGCGCAGCGACTCGCTGGTCGGCCTCAAGGAGAACGTGATCATCGGAAAGCTCATCCCGGCCGGTACGGGCATCAGCAAGTACCGCAACGTCCGGGTGGAGCCGACCGAGGAGGCCAAGGCCAAGGTCTACTCGATGACCGGTTACCCGGAGACCGACTACGGGTTCGGGCCGGCCAGCGGGCAGGCCGTGCCGCTGGACGACTTCGACTTCGGGTCGTACCGCTAAGCACCAGTCACACGACGAGGCCCCCGGTGAAAGCCGGGGGCCTCGTCGTGTCCGTGCCCACCCACCCCCGGGCCGGGTTCGGCATGATGGGGGGATGATGACCGCACCCGGGCAGGTGTCCGTCGCCCAGCAGGGCGTGCGCCACCCGCTGGACCCGGACCCGGCCCGAGCCACGAAGGCACGGGCGGTCTTCGCGCTGGGCCTGCTCGGCATGCTGACCGGGCTGTTCATCGGTGGCGTGGTGCCGGCCACTGTGGCCCTGCAACTGGCCCGGCAGGCGCGCCGCGAGGCGTACGCCTCGGGGGGTTTCCTGACCGGCGGCGCCTGGCTGCGACGGGGGGAGTGGATGGCCTGGACCGGCCTGGTGCTGGTCGCGGTCAGCGTGGTGGCCGCGGTGGTCATCGGGGTGGTCCGGTTGGCCGGTGCCCCGTTCGGCCACGACTACCCGGCGAACATGGACTGAGCCACCGGTGGCCGCGCCCGGCGCGGGCGGCGGTGCTCGCGGCGGTAGCCTGGCCGGTGTCCACCGTGTGGCGGTGGCGGCCTTTCGACAGGAGGACCTCGTGACGGAACCGGCGCGGCCCCCTGCGGACGAACCGGCCGGCCCGCCGGACCCGTCGGCTCCGCCATCTCCGCCGAGTGACTGGGCGCGACCCGGTCCGAACGGCGAGCCGCACCCACCGGTGTCCACCCCGGGCCCGCCGTCCCCTGCGGCGCCGCCCCCCGGTTCGGGCCCGAACGGCTGGGGCACGACCGCGACGCCCGGCTCCGACCAGCCGTACCCGGTCTCCAGCGCACCGACCTCGACGCCGCAGGGCTGGGGCCCGCCCACCTCCGGGCCGGGCGTGCCGCCGGGCTGGGGCCCGCCAGCGGCTGGACCGGGAGTGCCGTACGGCTGGGGGCCGCCCTCGTCTGGGCCGACTGTGCCGCCTGGGTGGGGTCCGTCGTCGTCTGGGCCGAGTGTGCCGCCCGGGTGGGGTCCACCCTCTTCTGGGCAGCCTGCGCCGTACGGCTGGGGTCCGCCGTCGTCCGGGCCCGGGGCGCCGCCCGGGTGGGGTCCGCCGCCGCCGGGGCACGGCCCCGGGTGGGGTGGCATGCCCGGGCGTTCGGTACCGCCGCCCACCGACGACCAACGCCGGCCGCCGAAGCGGGTGGAGGCGGTTTCGGGTACGCCGTTCGGCGTGGTGCACCTGGACGTGGCACCGGTCACCTCCGGCCTGGCCATCGGGGCGCTGGTGGCGGGCATCGCGTCACTTCTGGTCTCACTGCTGGTGATCTGCTTCGGAGTGGCTTTCAAGAACGACGGCGGGGCCTGGGCCTCCGGGGCGTTCGCCGCGCTGGGTGTGCTGGCCGGCGGGGCGGCGGTCGTCATCGGGCTGCTCGCACGGAGGCAGATCCGGCGGCCGACCGCGCCCTCCGCGGTCCAGTTCACCGGCCGCGGGTTGGCGATGGCCGGGATCAGCTGCGGCGCGGCGGGGGCTCTGCTCAGCCTGCTGGGCCTGGGTCTTGCCCTGCTCCTCGCCCTGACGTGAGGGTCTTCACCGATAGATCCGGCACCTGACGGGGGTTTTCCGCGGAAGGCTTCCGGTCACCCCGGGGGCGATGGGTGCTTCTGCGGGGAAGCCGGTACACTTGTATTCGTAGGTGCCCATCGCGGGCGACAGGGCAGGACGAGATCCGGCCGGCGGGTGTGAGACAGTCGCCGGGCCATTCCGTTTTGACCTGGGCGGTTGTGGTAGGTACTCTTTCCCCTTGTGCCCGGGCATGCCCGGGCAACTCGTGCGTGCGCTGTTTCCGGCTAACGGGCGGCGGCACGACAAGCCAAAGATCCGGGGCGGGGCGACCCGCGCGCCGGTGACAAAACCCGGTACGAACGCGAGAGCGTCGCAACGGGGCCGTGACGAGGGCGACACGCCCGACCGCGGGTGCCGGGGTCTCCGCAAGGCGACCCTGGTCGGAATGTAGGAGAGCCGGTCATCAGGCCGGCTAACGAGCAGACGGCGCGGCCGCGGATGCGGCCGAAGGGAGCGGAGAAACCCGGTGCCCACGATCCAGCAGCTGGTCCGAAAGGGCCGCCAGGCGAAGACGACCAAGACCAAGACCCCGGCGCTGAAGGGTTCCCCTCAGCGGCGCGGCGTGTGCACCCGCGTGTACACCACCACCCCGAAGAAGCCGAACTCGGCGCTGCGCAAGGTCGCTCGCGTGAAGCTCAGCAGCCAGATCGAGGTGACCGCCTACATCCCCGGCGTCGGTCACAACCTGCAGGAGCACTCGATCGTGCTCGTTCGCGGCGGCCGGGTGAAGGACCTCCCCGGCGTGCGTTACAAGATCGTTCGCGGCTCGCTGGACACCCAGGGTGTCCGCAACCGCAAGCAGGCGCGCAGCCGTTACGGCGCGAAGAAGGAGAAGAGCTGACATGCCGCGTAAGGGACCCGCTCCGCGGCGGCCACTGGTCGCTGACCCGGTGTACAACTCGCCGCTGGTCACCCAGCTGGTGAACAAGATCCTGCTCCGCGGCAAGCGTCAGCTCGCCGAGTCCATCGTGTACGCGGCCCTCGAGGGCTGCCGCGAGAAGTCCGGCACCGACCCGGTCGTCACCCTCAAGCGGGCGATGGACAACGTCAAGCCGACCCTCGAGGTGCGCAGCCGTCGTGTCGGTGGCGCCACCTACCAGGTTCCGGTCGAGGTCCGCCCGACCCGGGCGACCACCCTGGGCCTGCGCTGGCTGGTCACGTACTCCCGCGCCCGGCGCGAGAAGACCATGGTCGAGCGGCTGATGAACGAGCTGCTGGACGCGAGCAACGGCCTCGGTGCCGCCGTCAAGCGGCGCGAGGACACGCACAAGATGGCCGAGTCGAACAAGGCCTTCGCGCACTACCGCTGGTAACACCCTGGTTCCGGCGCCTTCGGGCGCCGGAACCGCCACCAGTTGAGTCGAGACGACGATAAGTAGGGATTGAAGTGGCCGCCGCAGACGCGCTCGCCAAGGTACGCAACATCGGCATCATGGCGCACATCGATGCCGGTAAGACCACGACCACCGAGCGAATCCTGTTCTACACCGGCATCACGTACAAGATCGGTGAGGTCCACGAGGGCGCTGCCGTCATGGACTGGATGGAGCAGGAGCAGGAGCGTGGTATCACCATCACCTCCGCTGCTACCAAGTGTGAGTGGAAAGACCACACGATCCAGATCATCGACACGCCTGGCCACGTCGACTTCACGGTCGAGGTCGAGCGGTCGCTGCGGGTCCTGGATGGTGCGGTCGCGGTTTACGACGGTGTCGCCGGCGTGGAACCGCAGACGGAGAACGTCTGGCGGCAGGCCGACAAGTACAACGTCCCGCGTATGTGCTTCGTCAACAAGCTCGACCGGACCGGCGCCGACTTCTTCCGCTGCGTGCAGATGATGATCGACCGGCTGAACGCCACCCCGCTGGTGCTCCAGATCCCGATCGGGCTCGAGGGTGACCACATCGGTGTCGTCGACCTGATCGGCATGCGCGCGCTCACCTGGCGCGGGGAGACCCAGAAGGGTGAGGACTACGCGGTTGAGGAGATCCCGGCCGAGCTGGCCGACTCCGCGGCCGAGTGGCGCGAGAAGCTGATGGAGACCCTGGCCGACGTCGACGACTCGGTGATGGAGAAGTACCTGGAGGGCGAGGAGATCTCCGTCGAGGAGATCAAGGCCGCCATCCGGCGTGCCACCATCGCCGGCAAGGCCAACCCGGTGCTCTGCGGCTCGGCGTTCAAGAACAAGGGCGTTCAGCCCATGCTCGACGCCGTGGTCGACTTCCTGCCGTCGCCGCTGGACGTTCCGGCGATCGAGGGTACGGCCACCGACGGCGAGACCCCGCTGCTGCGTAAGCCGTCCAACTCGGAGCCCTTCTCCGGCCTGGCCTTCAAGATCCAGACGGACAAGCACCTGGGCAAGCTCACCTACGTGCGGGTCTACTCCGGCACGCTCGATTCCGGTTCCCAGGTGGTCAACTCCACCAAGGACCGCAAGGAGCGGATCGGCAAGATCTACCAGATGCACGCCAACAAGCGGGAAGAGCGTCCGTCGGCGCAGGCCGGCGACATCATCGCCGTGCAGGGTCTCAAGCAGACCACCACCGGCGACACTCTCTCCGACCCGGCGAACCCGGTGATCCTGGAGTCGATGACCTTCCCGGAGCCGGTCATCTCGGTGGCGATCGAGCCGAAGACCAAGTCCGACCAGGAGAAGCTGGGCACGGCCATCCAGCGCCTGGCCGAGGAGGACCCGACCTTCCGCGTCCAGCTGGACGAGGAGACCGGTCAGACGGTCATCTCCGGCATGGGTGAGCTGCACCTGGACATCCTGGTCGACCGGATGCGCCGCGAGTTCAACGTCGAGGCGAACGTCGGCAAGCCGCAGGTGGCGTACCGCGAGACCATCCGCCGCAAGGTGGACAAGGTCGAGTACACCCACAAGAAGCAGACCGGTGGTTCCGGCCAGTACGCCCGCGTGATCGTGAGCGTCGAGCCGCTTCCGCTGGACAACGACTCGCCGACCTACGAGTTCGCCAACGCCGTCAGCGGCGGCCGCATCCCCCGGGAGTTCATCCCCTCGGTGGACGCCGGTGCGCAGGACGCGCTGCAGTACGGCATCCTGGCGGGCTTCCCGCTGGTCGGCGTGAAGCTGACCCTGCTTGACGGCCAGTACCACGAGGTCGACTCGTCGGAAATGGCATTCAAGATCGCCGGCTCGATGGTGATGAAGGACGCGGCCCGCAAGGCCGATCCGGCACTGCTCGAGCCGATGATGGCCGTTGAAGTCACCACTCCTGAGGAGAACATGGGTGACGTCATCGGTGACCTCAACTCCCGCCGCGGCATCATCCAGGCGATGGAGGAGCGCAGCGGCGCCCGCATCGTCCGGGCCCTGGTGCCGTTGTCGGAGATGTTCGGCTACGTCGGCGACCTGCGGTCGAAGACCCAGGGCCGGGCTAGCTACAGCATGCAGTTCGACTCCTACGCCGAGGTTCCGCAGAGCGTCGCGAAGGAGATCATCGCCAAGGCAACGGGCGAGTAGCGCTCTGAGCAGGTGATTCGTGGTTGGTCGCGGGAGGTTTCACCCGCCCGCGGCCACCACGATCGGATCGCGTGAGACCGGGCCTGTAGGCTTCATCGCCGCAGAACCCACAAAGGCTCTCCGGCCGTCAGGCCGGAAAGGCTGTCGACAGAGTCCTAAGCGCCGACCGGCGCGCCGGGCGTACGAACCAAGAAGTCCACAGGAGGACACCAGTGGCGAAGGCTAAGTTCGAGCGGACTAAGCCGCACGTCAACATCGGCACCATTGGTCACATCGACCACGGTAAGACGACGCTGACGGCGGCCATCACCAAGGTCCTGCACGACCAGTACCCGGACCTGAACCCCTACACGCCGTTCGACGAGATCGACAAGGCGCCGGAGGAGAAGGCCCGCGGCATCACGATCTCGATCGCGCACGTCGAGTACCAGACCGAGTCGCGGCACTACGCGCACGTCGACTGCCCTGGGCACGCCGACTACATCAAGAACATGATCACCGGTGCCGCGCAGATGGACGGCGCGATCCTGGTGGTCGCGGCGACCGACGGCCCGATGCCGCAGACCCGCGAGCACGTGCTGCTGGCCCGTCAGGTCGGTGTGCCGTACATCGTCGTGGCGCTCAACAAGAGCGACATGGTCGATGACGAGGAGCTCCTGGAGCTCGTCGAGCTCGAGGTCCGTGAGCTGCTCTCCTCGCAGGAGTACCCGGGTGACGACCTGCCGGTCGTTCGGGTTTCGGCGCTGAAGGCCCTCGAGGGTGACCCCGAGTGGACCGGCAAGCTGCTGGACCTGATGACCGCTGTCGACACCTCGATCCCGCAGCCGGAGCGCGAGGTTGACAAGCCGTTCCTGATGCCGGTTGAGGACGTCTTCACGATCACCGGTCGTGGCACCGTCGTCACCGGTCGCGTGGAGCGCGGCGTTCTCCTGCCGAACGAGGATGTTGAGCTCGTCGGTATCAAGGAGAAGAGCTTCAAGACCAAGGTCACCGCGATCGAGATGTTCCGGAAGACCCTGGACGACGCCCGCGCAGGCGAGAACGTCGGCCTGCTGCTGCGTGGTACCAAGCGCGACGAGGTCGAGCGCGGCATGGTCGTCGTGAAGCCGGGCTCGAACACCCCGCACACGGAGTTCGAGGCGACGGTCTACATCCTCTCCAAGGAGGAGGGTGGCCGTCACACCCCGTTCTTCCAGAACTACCGCCCGCAGTTCTACTTCCGGACCACTGACGTCACCGGTGTCGTCACCCTCCCCGAGGGCACCGAGATGGTCATGCCGGGTGACAACACGTCCATGTCGGTGAAGCTGATCCAGCCCATCGCCATGGAGGAGAACCTCAAGTTCGCGATCCGCGAGGGTGGCCGCACCGTCGGCGCCGGGTTCGTCACCAAGATTAACAAGTGAACTAGGTAACCCCGATTAGACCCGCCGCCGGTCGTGCGGCATACTAGTCAGGTTGCGTAACGACAGTTCGTCGCCTGTGTTCGGCTTCCGCTGAACCTCCGGGTGGCGAGGCAGTCGAGCGTAGGGTGGTTGGCGGCCCAGTCGCCAACCACCCTCGCACGGCGTTCAGGTCGCGGTAATGCGATCGGCGCCTTGACCCCCCGTGCGGTCAGCACCACTCCGGTACCTAGGGGCGGAGCTCGGCCCGAGGGCGCGACACGCCCGACCGCGGGGGTCGGCGAAGTGGGCCTGTGCCAGCCGGTACAGGCGCCCGCAACACAGCGGCATCGAGAGAAGGAACAGAAGCCACCATGGCGGGACAGAAGATCCGCATCCGGCTCAAGGCCTATGACCACGAGGTCGTCGACTCCTCGGCTCGGAAGATCGTCGAGACGGTGACGCGCACCGGGGCGCAGGTCGCGGGCCCGGTGCCGCTGCCCACGGAGATCAACCGTTTCTGCGTTATCCGCTCGCCGCACAAGTACAAGGACTCGCGCGAGCACTTCGAGATGCGCACGCACAAGCGGCTGATCGACATCATCGACCCGACCCCGAAGACGGTCGACTCGCTCATGCGCCTCGACCTGCCGGCTGGCGTCGACATCGAGATCAAGCTGTAGGGACCGGACAAATGGACAGGCAAGTCAAGGGGATCCTGGGCGCCAAGCTCGGCATGACCCAGGTCTGGGAGAACAACCGTGTTGTTCCCGTGACCGTGGTCGAGGCCGGCCCGTGCGTCATCAGCCAGGTTCGTAGCGCCGAGAAGGACGGTTACTCCGCGGTCCAGCTCGCGTACGGCACCATCGACCCGCGCAAGGTCAAGAAGCCGATCAGCGGGCACTACGCCAAGGCGGACGTGGCGCCGCGCCGGCACATCGTCGAGCTGCGCACCACTGACGCTGGGGAATACTCGCTCGGCCAGGAAGTCACGGTCGAGGAGTTCCCGGCCGGCGTCACCATCGACGTCACCGGCAAGACCAAGGGCAAGGGCTACGCCGGCCCGATGAAGCGGCACGGCTTCCACGGCCTGGGCGCCGGGCACGGCGTCGAGCGCAAGCACCGCTCGCCCGGTTCCATCGGCGCCTGCGCCACTCCGGGTCGTGTCTTCAAGGGCACCCGGATGGCCGGTCGTATGGGTGGCGTTCGGTACACCGTGCAGAACCTCACCGTCCAGGCGGTCGACACCGAGAACAACCTGCTGCTCGTCCGGGGTGCCATTCCTGGTCCCAAGGGCGCGCTCGTTCTGGTCCGTACCGCGGCCAAGAGCAAGGTGAAGAAGGGCGGTGCGGCCAAGTGACCACCGTTGACGTGCGCACCGTCGAAGGCACCACCAGCGGCTCCGTGGAGCTGCCGGAGGACATCTTCGACGTGCAGGCCAACGTCGCGCTGATGCACCAGGTCGTGGTGGCCCAGCTCGCGGCGGCCCGACAGGGCACGCACAAGGCCAAGACCCGCGGCGAGGTCGCCGGTGGCGGCAAGAAGCCGTACAAGCAGAAGGGCACCGGTCGCGCCCGGCAGGGCTCGATCCGCGCGCCGCAGTTCGCCGGCGGTGGCGTCGTGCACGGTCCCGTGCCGCGCGACTACAGCCAGCGGACCCCGAAGAAGATGAAGGCCGCCGCTCTGCGGGGTGCCCTCTCCGACCGGGCCCGCGCCGGGCAGGTGCACGTCGTCGAGGCGTTCGTCTCGGGCGAGAAGCCGTCGACCAAGGCGGCCCTGGCCACGCTGACCAAGCTCACCGAGGCCCGTCGGGTCCTGGTCGTGCTGAGCAGCACCGACGAGCTGAACTGGGTGTCGCTGCGCAACGAGCCGCGCGTGCACCTGATCGAGTCCGGCCAGCTGAACACGTACGACGTGCTCGTGGCCGACGACGTGGTCTTCACCAAGGACGCCCTGGACGAGTTCCTGGGCGTGCCCGCCGAGACCACCGAGGAGGGTGGCAAGTGAGCACGATCGCCGACCCGCGCGACATCATCGTGGCGCCGGTCGTCTCGGAGAAGAGCTACAGCGAGCTGAACCGGAACTGGTACACCTTCCTGGTGCACCCGGACGCGAACAAGACCGAGATCAAGATCGCTATCCAGCAGATCTTCAACGTCCGCGTCCTGACGGTCAACACGCTCAACCGCCAGGGTAAGCGCAAGCGCACCAAGACCGGCTTCGGTCAGCGCAAGGCGACCAAGCGGGCGATCGTGAAGCTGGCTGACGGTGACCGCATCGAGGCCTTCGGCGGCCCGGTCAGCTGAGGGGTGTAGACAATGGCTATCCGTAAGTACAAGCCGACGACGCCGGGCCGACGTGGCTCGAGTGTCGCTGACTTCGCCGAGATCACCCGGTCCACGCCGGAAAAGTCGCTGCTGGCTCCGTTGCCGAAGAAGGGCGGGCGTAACGCCCACGGCCGGATCACCACGCGGCACCACGGTGGCGGTCACAAGCGTCAGTACCGTCTGATCGACTTCAAGCGGGTCGACAAGGACGGCGTGCCGGCGAAGGTCGCTCACATCGAGTACGACCCGAACCGCACGGCGCGCATCGCGCTGCTGCACTACGCCGACGGCGAGAAGCGGTACATCATCGCGCCGAAGGACATGAAGCAGGGCGACCGTGTCGAGTCCGGCCCGGGCGCCGACATCAAGCCGGGTAACAACCTGCCGCTGCGCAACATCCCGGTCGGTACCACGATTCACAACGTGGAGCTGCGTCCGGGTGGCGGGGCCAAGCTGGCCCGTTCCGCCGGCGTCGGCATCCAGCTGCTCGGCCGCGAGGGCGCGTACGCGACCCTGCGTATGCCGTCCGGCGAGATCCGGCGGGTGGACGTGCGCTGCCGCGCCAGCGTCGGCGAGATCGGCAACGCCGACCAGTCGAACATCAACTGGGGTAAGGCCGGCCGGATGCGGTGGAAGGGCAAGCGCCCGACCGTCCGTGGTGTCGCCATGAACCCGGTCGACCACCCGCACGGTGGTGGTGAGGGTAAGACCTCCGGTGGTCGCCACCCGGTCAACCCGCAGGGTAAGCCCGAGGGCCGCACCCGCCGTAAGGGCCAGCCGAGTGACCGGCTGATCGTCCGCCGCCGCTACGCCACGCGTAAGCGCGGCTGAGGGAGATAAGACATGCCTCGCAGCCTGAAGAAGGGCCCGTTCGTAGACGACCACCTGCTCAAGAAGGTGGAAGTTCAGAACGACAAGGGCTCCAAGAACGTGATCAAGACCTGGTCGCGGCGCTCGACGATCATCCCCGAGATGCTGGGGCACACGATCGCCGTGCATGACGGACGCAAGCACGTCCCGGTGTTCGTGACCGAGGCGATGGTCGGGCACAAGCTCGGCGAGTTCGCGCTGACCCGCACGTTCAAGGGTCACGAGAAGGACGACCGGAAGAGCCGTCGGCGCTGACGCCGCGGGCATACGGATAGAGGGAACAAGGGGTTACAGCGATGCCAGGAAAGGGCGACGCTCCGGTGCTTCCGGGCGCGCGGGCGGTTGCGCGGCACGTGCGCATCTCGCCGATGAAGGCGCGCCGGGTGGTCAACCTCGTCCGCGGCCTGCCCGCGAAGGAGGCGCTCACGGTGCTGCAGTTCGCGCCGCAGGCTGCGAGCGAGCAGGTGTACAAGGTGCTCGCTAGCGCGATCGCCAACGCGGAGAACAACGAGCGGCTGGACCCCGACGCGCTGCTCGTCAGCGAGGCCTTCGTGGACGAGGGCCCGACGATGAAGCGGTTCCAGCCGCGGGCGCAGGGTCGGGCGTACCGAATCCGCAAGCGCACCTGCCACATCACTGTGGCGGTCGAAGCGGTCGCGCCGGCAGCGCCGAGGAAGGCCGCGGCGAAGAAGGCCGCCCCGGCCACGGAGGCCGCACCGGCCGAAGCGCAGAGCAAGACGGAGGACGCCGAGTAATGGGTCAGAAGGTTCACCCCACTGGGTTCCGGCTCGGCATCTCGACCGACTGGAAGTCCCGCTGGTTCGCGGACAAGCTCTACAAGGACTACATCGGCGAGGATGTCAAGATCCGCCGCATGATGTCCAAGGGCCTCGAGCGTGCCGGGATTTCCAAGGTCGACATCGAGCGCACCCGCGACCGGGTCCGGGTCGACATCCACACCGCCCGGCCGGGCATTGTCATCGGCCGTAAGGGTGCGGAGGCCGACCGGATCCGCGGCGAGCTTGAGAAGCTCACCGGCAAGCAGGTTCAGCTGAACATCATCGAGGTGAAGAACCCCGAGTCGGACGCTCAGCTGGTCGCGCAGGGCGTGGCCGAGCAGCTGTCCAGCCGGGTCAGCTTCCGTCGGGCGATGCGCAAGGCCATGCAGTCGGCGATGAAGAACCCGGTCTGCAAGGGCATCCGGGTTCAGGTCTCGGGTCGCCTCGGCGGCGCCGAGATGAGCCGGACCGAGTTCTACCGTGAGGGCCGGGTTCCGCTGCACACGCTGCGGGCCAACATCGAGTACGGCTTCTTCGAGGCCCGTACCACGTTCGGTCGGATCGGTGTGAAGGTCTGGATCTACAAGGGCGACGCCGTCCCGGGCCGGGAAGCTCCGGCCGAGGCCGGTCCGTCCCGCCCGCGTCGTGGTGAGCGCGGCGACCGTCCCGAGCGTCCGCGCCGTGGCCGGTCGGGTTCGTCCGGCACCACGGCTGGTGGCACCGAGGCCGGTCGGGCTGCTGCGACCACCATCGCGCAGCAGGCCGAGACGCCGAGCGGCGAGCCGGTCGACAGCGCAGCTGTCGCCGCCACTGCTGCTCCGGCAGAAACGCAGCAGGAGGGCTGACAGATGCTGATGCCGCGCAAGCCCCCGAAGGGCTTCCGCAAGCCGCACCACCCGGACCGCAGTGGCGCGTCCAAGGGTGGTAACCGGGTGGTGTTCGGCGAGTTCGGGATCCAGGCTCTCGAGCCGGCGTACGTGACGAACCGGCAGATCGAGTCGGCACGTATCGCGATGACTCGCCACATCAAGCGTGGTGGCAAGGTCTGGATCACGATCTTCCCGGACCAGGCCCTCACCAAGAAGCCTGCCGAGACCCGGATGGGTTCCGGTAAGGGTTCGCCCGAGTGGTGGGTCGCCAACGTCAAGCCGGGGCGGGTTCTCTTCGAGATGTCCTTCCCCAACGAGCAGACCGCGCGAGAGGCCATGCGTCGCGCGATCCACAAGCTCCCGATGAAGTGCCGCATTGTTACGCGCGAAGTGGGTGAATCCTGATGGCAGCGGGCGTTAAGGCGACCGAGCTGCGTGAGCTCTCCGAAGAGGAGCTGGTCACGAAGCTGCGGGAGGCCAAGGCGGAGCTGTTCAACCTCCGCGTGCAGGCCGCAACCGGGCAGCTGGACAACAACCGGCGGTTGCAGGTCATCCGTCGGGAGATCGCCCGGATCTACACGATCATGCGCGAGCGCGAGCTGGGGCTCTCGGCCGCGCCGACTGAGGTGACTGCATCATGACCGAAGACACCGCCACCGCCACCGCGCGGTCCCGCCGCAAGGTCCGTGAGGGCCTGGTGGTCAGCGACAAGATGGACAAGACCGTCGTGGTCGAGGTCGAGGACCGGGTTCGGCACGCTCTGTACGGCAAGATCATGCGCCGTACGAGCAAGCTGAAGGTGCACGACGAGCAGAACGCCGCTGGCACCGGTGACCGGGTTCTCATCATGGAGACCCGGCCGCTGAGCGCCACCAAGCGTTGGCGGATCGTGGAGATCCTGGAAAAGGCCAAGTAGCGAAGGCTCGAGCTCGCCCGGCGTTGCGTCGGGCGTAGGTTCCGCCAGGCTCCGGCCGCTACGGCGGCCGGAGAACCGGCAGACATAGGAGATAGACGTGATTCAGCAGGAGTCGCGACTGCGCGTCGCCGACAACACGGGTGCTCGGGAGATCCTGTGCATCCGGGTTCTCGGTGGCTCGGGTCGGCGCTACGCGAGCATCGGCGACGTCATCGTGGCCACGGTCAAGGACGCGATCCCGGGTGCTGGTGTGAAGAAGGGCGACGTCGTCAAGGCTGTCGTCGTTCGCACCGCCAAGGAGAAGCGGCGTCCGGACGGCTCGTACATCCGCTTCGACGAGAACGCCGCCGTCATCATCAAGGACGGCGGGGACCCGCGTGGAACCCGTATCTTCGGCCCGGTGGGCCGGGAGCTGCGGGACAAGCGGTTCATGAAGATTATTTCCCTCGCGCCGGAGGTGTTGTGACCGTGAAGGTCAAGAAGGGCGACACGGTCGTCGTCATCGCCGGCAAGGACAAGGGTGCCAAGGGCAAGGTCATTCAGGCCTACCCGCGGCAGGACAAGGTCCTGGTCGAGGGCGTGAACCGGGTCAAGAAGCACACCCGCATCAGCACCACCCAGCGTGGCGCCAAGACCGGCGGCATCGTCACTCAGGAGGCCCCGATCCACGTCTCGAACGTGCAGGTCCTGGACTCCGACGGCAAGCCGACCCGCGTCGGTTACCGGATCGACGACAACGGCCAGAAGGTCCGCATCGCGCGTAGCACCGGTAAGGACCTGTGATGACCACGGCTACCGAAAAGACCCTGCCGCGCCTCAAGGAGCGGTACCGCAACGAGATCGTGGCCCAGCTGCGTGAGCAGCGCAGCTACGGCAACCCCATGCAGGTGCCGCGGCTGGTCAAGATCGTCGTCAACATGGGTGTCGGCGAGGCTGCTCGCGACGCCAAGCTGATCGACGGCGCGGTCCGCGACCTCGCCACGATCACCGGCCAGAAGCCGCAGGTGCGGCGGGCGACCAAGTCCATCGCGCAGTTCAAGCTCCGCGAGGGCATGCCGATCGGCGCGAAGGTCACCCTTCGCGGCGACCGGATGTGGGAGTTCATGGACCGGCTGCTCTCCATCGCGCTGCCGCGTATCCGCGACTTCCGCGGCCTGGACGGGCGCAAGCTGGACGGGCACGGCAACTACACGTTCGGTCTGACCGAGCAGTCGGTGTTCCACGAGATCGACCAGGACCGGATCGATCGCCAGCGGGGCATGGACATCACGGTGGTCACGACCGCCACGACCGACGACGAGGGCCGGGCGCTGCTCAAGCTCCTGGGCTTCCCGTTCAAGGAGAACTGAGATGGCCAAGAAGGCGCTGATCATCAAGGCGGCCGCGAAGCCGAAGTTCTCGGTTCGCGCGTACACCCGCTGCCAGCGGTGCGGGCGTCCGAAGGCGGTCTACCGCAAGTTCGGGCTCTGCCGGGTCTGCATCCGGGAGATGGCTCACCGCGGTGAGCTGCCGGGCGTGTCCAAGGCTTCCTGGTAAGGGCGACCGCGTCCCGGCCGTCGGCCGGGAACTCCTGCACCGATTAGGTATTGCTCTTCGCCGTAGGCCCGGGGCTGATGCCCCGGGAACCCCGGCGAGAAAGGCTGACGAAATCCATGACGATGACCGACCCGATCGCAGACATGCTCACGCGTCTGCGTAACGCCAACCAGGCGTACCACGATCAGGTGAAGATGCCCTACTCCAAGATCAAGGCGAACATCGCCGAGGTCCTGAAGGCCGAGGGTTACATCGCCACCTGGTCGGTCGAGGAGCCCGAGGAGGGCGCCGTCGGCAAGCGACTGGTCGTCGAGCTGAAGTACGGCCAGAACCGCGAGCGGAGCCTGGCCGGCATCAAGCGCGTGTCCAAGCCCGGTCTCCGGGTGTACGCCAAGTCGGACGGGCTCCCGCGGGTGCTCGGTGGGCTGGGCGTGGCGATCATTTCGACGTCCCAGGGGCTGCTGACCGACCGGCAGGCCCGCAAGCGGAGTGTTGGCGGGGAAGTCCTCGCCTTCGTCTGGTAACGGGAGACAGGTAGAAATGTCGCGAATTGGACGTAAGTCGATCCCGGTGCCAGCCGGCGTCGACATCACGATCGACGGGCAGACCGTCAAGGTCAAGGGCCCCAAGGGCCAGCTCCAGCACACCCTCGCCGAGCCGATCACGGTCGAGCGGGCCGAGGATGGGCAGCTGAGCGTCAACCGGCCGAACGACGAGCGCAAGGCCAAGGAACTCCACGGCCTGAGCCGTACGCTGGTTGCCAACATGATCGTCGGGGTCACCGAGGGCTACCGCAAGAGCCTGGAGATCGCCGGCACCGGTTACCGGGTCACCGCCAAGGGTTCGGACCTCGAGTTCGCGCTCGGGTTCTCGCACCCGGTGGTCGTCCCCGCCCCGGCGGGCATCACCTTCACGGTGGAGCGGCCGACCCTGTTCCACGTGGCTGGCATCGACAAGCAGCAGGTCGGTGAGGTCGCCGCCAACATCCGGAAGATCCGCCCGCCGGAGCCCTACAAGGGCAAGGGCGTCAAGTACCAGGGCGAGGTCATCCGCCGCAAGGCTGGAAAGGCAGGTAAGAAGTGAGCGCCACGCTGCTCAAGCGCCGCCGCGGTGTCGCCGCCAAGCGCGCCGTTGGGCGTGCGCGTCGACACTTCCGCGTCCGCAAGAACGTCAGCGGTACGGCCGAGCGTCCGCGCCTGGTCGTCACCCGCTCGCTGCGGCACATGGTCGCCCAGGTCGTCGACGACACCAAGGGTCACACCCTGGCGTCGGCGTCGACCCTGGACGCCTCGCTGCGCGGTGCGGAGGGCGACAAGAGCGCCCTGGCTGGCAAGGTGGGCGCGCTGCTCGCCGAGCGGGCCAAGGCCGCCGGCGTCTCCAAGGTCGTCTTCGACCGCGGCGGCAACCGGTACGCGGGGCGAGTCGCCGCGCTTGCCGACGCTGCCCGCGAAGCCGGGCTCGAGTTCTAACAACCCCGTCACGAGAGAGAAGGAAGGCTGCTGATGCCAGGTCAACAGCGCCGTGGCGGCGGGTCCGGTGGCAACGAGGGTGGTCGCCGCGACAACCGCCGTGAGGGCGGCCGCGGAAACGCGCCCGTCGAGAAGACCCCGCACCTTGAGCGGGTCGTCGCGATCAACCGCGTCGCCAAGGTCGTGAAGGGTGGTCGTCGCTTCAGCTTCACCGCCCTGGTGATCGTGGGCGACGGCGACGGCACGGTCGGCGTGGGCTACGGAAAGGCCAAGGAGGTGCCCGCGGCCATCGCCAAGGGTGTCGAGGAGGCCAAGAAGCACTTCTTCAAGGTCCCGCGGATCGGTCAGTCGATCCCGCACCCGGTGACGGGTGAGGACGCCGCTGGTGTGGTGCTGCTCAAGCCGGCCTCGGCCGGTACGGGTGTCATCGCCGGTGGACCGGTGCGTGCCGTGCTGGAGTGCGCTGGGATCCACGACGTGCTCTCCAAGAGCCTCGGTTCGTCGAACCCGATCAACATCGTGCACGCCACCGTGGCGGCCCTGAAGGGGCTTGAGTCCCCCGAGCAGGTCGCGGCGCGTCGTGGTCTGCCGGTGGAGGACGTCGCGCCGGCCGCCATGCTGGCGTCGCGTGCGGGGGTGGCGCACTGATGGCACGCCTGAAGGTCACCCAGCTCCGGTCCGGTATCGGGACCAAGCACAACCAGCGTGAGTCGCTGCGTTCGCTCGGTCTCAAGCGGATCAACGACGTGGTGGTCAAGGAGGACCGGCCCGAGATCCGCGGCATGATCTTCACTGTGAGCCACCTCGTGAAGGTCGAGGAGGTCGAGTAATGACGATCAAGGTGCATCACCTGCGCCCGGCGCCCGGTTCCAAGACCGCGAAGACCCGTGTGGGTCGCGGTGAGGGTTCCAAGGGCAAGACCGCTGGTCGCGGTACCAAGGGTTCCAAGGCCCGCAAGAACATCTCGGCGGCGTTCGAGGGTGGGCAGATGCCCATCCACATGCGCCTGCCGAAGATGAAGGGCTTCAAGAACAAGTTCAAGGTGGTCTTCCAGGTGGTCAACCTGGACCGACTCGCTGAGCTGTTCCCGAATGGTGGTCAGGTCGGCCCGCTGGAGCTCGTCGAGTCCGGCGCGGTCCGCAAGGGTCACCCGGTCAAGGTCCTCGGCACCGGGGACCTCGGCGGTGTGGCGCTCCAGGTGTCCGCGCACGCGTTCAGTGCGTCGGCCAAGGAGAAGATCGCTGCTGCCGGTGGCTCCACCACCGAGCTGTAAGGCGTACGACCATGGCGCCCGTCCAGTTGAGAGCAACTGGCGGGCGCCATGGTCTGCCTGGGGCCTGAGCGCCCGGTAACATCGGAATCGATTTATGTAGTCGGGCGCATCTGCCCGGACCGGGGTGAGGCTGTTAGAGTCCCATCCCAGCCATGGATTGCGGGCACTCGCCCGTGATCCACCCCGACCCGCCAGGGATCACCGGCGGCCCGCCTCGCGCAGGAGGAAGAAGTTGCTGTCCGCCTTTCTCAGTGCGTTCCGTACGCCTGACCTGCGCAAGAAGCTGCTGTTCACAGTAGGCATCATCGCGGTCTACCGGCTGGGTGCAACGCTCCCCAGCCCGGGCGTCTCGTACGGCAACGTGCAGAAGTGCCTCGACACCATCCAGGGTGACACCACCGGGGTGGTGAACCTTCTCAACCTCTTCTCCGGCGGAGCGCTGCTACAGCTCTCGGTCTTCGCGCTGGGCATCATGCCCTACATCACCGCGTCGATCATCCTGCAGCTGCTGACCGTCGTGATCCCACGCCTGGAGCAGCTCCGCAAGGAGGGCCAGGCCGGTCAGGCGAAGATCACCCAGTACACCCGCTACCTGACCCTCGGTCTCGGTGTGCTGCAGGCCTCGGCGTTCGTGGCGCTGGCCCGCTCGGGTCAGCTGTTCCAGAACCGCTGCGACCAGTTCCCGATCATCCCCACCGGCACCGGCATCCCGGACTGGCTGACCCTGGCCATCCTGGTGATGACGATGACCGCCGGCACCGGCATGGTCATGTGGCTCGGTGAGCTGATCACCGACCGCGGCGTCGGCAACGGCATGTCCGTCCTGATCTTCACCTCGATCGCGGCGCGGCTGCCCAGCGAGGGCTGGCAGATCAAGACCAGCAAGGGCTGGGACATGTTCGCCCTGGTCATCGCGCTGGTCCTGGTGGTCATCACCGCTGTCACCTTCATCGAGCAGGCGCAGCGCCGGATCCCGGTGCAGTACGCCAAGCGGATGATCGGCCGGCGGATGTACGGCGGCACCTCGACCTACATCCCGCTCAAGGTCAACCAGGCGGGTGTGATCCCGGTCATCTTCGGCTCGTCGCTGCTCTACCTGCCGCAGTTGGCGCTGCAGTTCTTCGACCAGACCGACCCGGGCAAGACCCAGTCGTGGATCCAGAACAACCTGGTCAACCCGAGCAGCCCGATCTACATCTCGGTCTACTTCCTGCTGATCATCTTCTTCACGTACTTCTACGTCTCGATCACGTTCAACCCGACCGAGGTCGCGGACAACATGAAGAAGTACGGCGGGTTCGTGCCGGGTATCCGCCCGGGCAAGCCGACCGCCGACTACCTGGACTTCATCCTCAGCCGGATCACCCTGCCGGGCGCGCTCTACCTCGGCGTCATCTCGATCCTGCCGAACTTCTTCTTCATCTGGCTGGACAACCAGCAGTACCAGAACTTCCCGTTCGGCGGCACCGCTGTGCTCATCATGGTCGGCGTCGGTCTGGAGACCGTGAAGCAGATCGAGAGCCAACTCATGCAGCGGAACTACGAAGGGTTCCTGCGGTAGATGAGACTCGTTCTGGTTGGCCCGCCGGGCGCGGGCAAGGGCACGCAGGCCGAGTTCATCGCCGCGCACCTCTCGGTGCCGAAGATTTCGACCGGAGACATCTTCCGGTCGAACGTCACCCAGGGCACGCCGCTCGGTGTCGAGGCGAAGCGGTACATGGACGCGGGCGAGCTGGTTCCGGACGAGGTCACCATCAACATGGTCCGGGACCGGCTGGCCGAGCCCGACGCCAGCGAGGGTTTCCTGCTCGACGGCTTCCCGCGGACGACTCCGCAGGCGGCCGCTCTGGACAAGCTCCTGGCCGATCTGGGCACCGCCCTGGATCTGGTCCTGGAGCTGGTCGTCGACGACGACGAGGTGATCCGGCGGCTCTCCGGCAGGCGTACCTGCCGGGGCTGCGGCAAGATCTGGCACGTCGAGTTCGACGCCACCACCCGGCCCGGCATCTGTGACCGGTGCGGCGCCGAGCTGTTCCAGCGCGACGACGACAAGCCGGAAACGATCGCCACGCGGCTTCGTGAGTACAGCGAGAAGACCGCACCCCTGGTCGACTACTACGGCGCTCAGGGCAAGCTGGTCGGGATCGACGCCACCGGGCCGGTGGAGGACGTCACCACCCGGGCCATCGACGCGTTGCGGTCGTACGGCGGCTGAGGTCCGGCCGGGCCACGGCGGATAGAGTGCGAACAGCGGGGTACGCGTTATGTGCCCCGCTGTTCGGCAACGAAAGGTAAACGCTCCATGCGTCGTCCCCAGCTGGACATCCAGCTGAAGACCCCTGACCAGATCGAGAAGATGCGGGCCGCCGGGCTGGTGGTGGCCGAGGCGCTGCGCCGGATGCGGGAGGCTGTCGCCCCCGGTGTGAGCACCGCCGATCTGGACGCCATCGCCGAGGCGACCATCCGCGAGGCGGGCGGCGTTCCGTCGTTCAAGGGCTACCACGGTTTTCCGGCGTCGATCTGCTCCTCGGTCAACGAGCAGATCGTGCACGCCATCCCGTCGCCGAAGCAGGTGCTCCAGGCCGGTGACCTGATCTCCATCGACTGCGGCGCGGTGCTGGACGGGTGGCACGGCGACTCCGCGATCACGGTCGGGGTCGGTGACGTCGACCCGGCGCTGCTGAAGATGGCCGAGGTCGCCGAGGACGCGATGTGGGCCGGCATCGCCGCCGCGGCGCGTGGCGCGGCCAGCGGCAAGGGCCGCCTCACCGACATCTCGCACGCCGTGGAGACCGCTGTCCGCAAGGGCGGCCGGTACGGCATCGTCGACGGCTACGGCGGGCACGGCATCGGCACCGAGATGCACCAGGACCCACACGTGCTCAACCACGGTCGGCCGGGCAAGGGTCCGCGACTGGTCCCCGGGATGGCCCTGGCCATCGAGCCGATGATCACCATGGCGTCCCCTCGTACGGCTGAGTTGGCCGACGGGTGGACGGTCGTCACCCGGGACGGCTCGGTGGCCGCGCACGTCGAACACTCGATGGCGCTGCTGCCGGACGGCGTCTGGGTGCTCACCGCGTTCGACGGTGGCCGGGCGCGCCTGGGGGACCTGGTGACCGCCCGCCAGCCCGCCGCCACAAAAACCCCCTGATCCCGCCTCGGCCGCCCTTCCGGCCGTCGATCATGAAGTTATAGCCCCGACACGCCGGTGAGGCGGGCAACAACTTCATGATCGACCGGGTGTCGGCGTTCCGGCGGGAGTGGCACGACGGTGGCATGCTTGCCGGCATGGACGGGCGCGACGGGATGCGAGCCGCGGATTCGGACCGTTCGGCGGTGGCCGACCGGTTGCGGGTCGCCCTCGACGAGGGCCGACTGGATCTGCACGAGTACGACGAGCGGTTGCAGCGGGCCTACGCGGCACGCACGTACGCCGACCTTGAGGCGCTGCTCACCGACCTGCCGCCGGTGACGCCGGCGCAGCGGTCGGGCCTGGCGCCGGTTGCCGGGTCGACGGTGAGCCTGCTGGGCGACCAGCTCGATCCGGCCCCCAGCAGGGGCGTCACCGCACGCTGGATGGCCGAGGTGTGGTTCCCGTACCTGCGGGTGATCGCCATCGTGGTGACCATCTGGGCGGTGACGTCGGTGCTCAGCCAGGACCTGCTCTACTTCTGGCCGGCCTGGGTGGCGGGGCCGTGGGGCGCGGTGCTGGTGGTCCGCACGGTCAGCGGGCTGGCCGCGAAGGAGCCCCAACGCCAGGCCGTCAAGCGCCAACGCCGCCGAGAGCGCAAGCAGGCAAAGCGCGCCCTCAAATCGGACGACCAGCCCCCAACAACCCCCTGACCCCCGACCCCCGACCGCACCCCCCGACCCCTGTTGATCATGAAGTTATTGCCGCCGATGCGGGCGTGTCGTGACAATAACTTCATGATCAACAGGGCCGAGGGCGGGGCCGTTTGGGTTGCCGCGCCGTGGGGTGGGTGGTCGGTTTGGCGGGGGACTGCAGGCCGGCGTACACTTTCAGATCGGCGCACAGCGTCCACTCCGGCATGCCCACCCTGCGCTTCGGTGGGAGCTGGAGCCGCGGCTGGCGCGGGCTTCTGATTCTGATCAGATTTCCGTGTAAGACGTTGTGGGCCGCCCGGAGCAATCGACGTCAGGACAGCGGAGGACATGCCGAAAAAAGACGGAGCCATTGAGATCGAGGGTCGGGTCATCGAGCCCCTGCCGAACGCCATGTTCCGGGTGGAGCTCGCGAACGGCCACAAGGTGTTGGCTCACATCAGCGGCAAGATGCGGCAGCACTACATCCGCATTCTTCCGGAGGACCGGGTCGTCGTCGAACTCTCGCCGTACGACCTGACCCGCGGGCGCATCGTCTACCGCTACAAGTAGTCCTGACGGCGGCCGGGAAGTCCCGTGTCCGTCTTCGACGTCCGGCGTCGCGCAGAGCGCGTAGCCGGGCCAGATGGGAAGTAAGGCAACCGTGAAGGTCAAGCCGAGCGTCAAGAGGATCTGCCAGAAGTGCCGGGTTATCCGCCGGCACGGCCGGGTCATGGTCATCTGCAGCGACCCGCGCCACAAGCAGCGCCAGGGCTGACTCAGCCCGTCCGGCCGGAGCACGGCCGGGTGGCGTTGGTCCAGGCAGATCCCCAGCGACACACACATCACACATGCTCGTCCCAGCCGCGAGCGGTACGCGAGACGTACCTCTGCGTGGCTGACCCCCGGTCGGAGGCCGGGGCCCGCTCGGGCAGCGACCGATCCCGGTCGCCGGCGCTCACCGCGTCGGAAAGACGGGACGGCCGGTAGCGGGGTGGGACGGGTCCACACCTCCGCCACACATCACGAGGAGTACGCCCGCACATGGCACGTCTAGTCGGCGTGGATCTCCCCCGCGAAAAGCGGTTGGAGATCGCGCTCACCTACATCTTCGGGGTCGGTCGCACCCGCGCCCTGGAGACACTCGCCGCCACCGGCATCTCGCCGGACAAGCGCGCTCGGGACCTCACGGACGAGGAGCTCGTGCAGCTCCGCGACCACATCGAGGGCAACTACAAGGTTGAAGGCGACCTGCGCCGCGAGGTCGCCGCTGACATCCGCCGCAAGGTTGAGATCGGCTGCTACGCCGGCATCCGGCACCGCCGGGGCCTGCCCGTGCGTGGCCAGCGGACCAAGACCAACGCCCGGACCCGCAAGGGCCCGAAGCGGACCGTCGCCGGCAAGAAGAAGCCCGGCAAGAAGTAGTTCTTAACCGGATGACGGGGTCGGCCGCCGCCGAGGTGGGTCAGGCCGCAACCCAATCCGGAAAGTCAACTAGGAGCGCACAGACTTATGCCACCGAAGGCTCGTGCCGGAGCCGCTGTAAAGAAGGTCCGGCGCAAGGAACGCAAGAACGTCGCCCACGGGCAGGCGCACATCAAGAGCACGTTCAACAACACCATCGTGTCCATCACGGACCCGACCGGTGCGGTCATCTCCTGGGCCTCCGCTGGCCAGGTCGGCTTCAAGGGCTCCCGCAAGTCGACTCCGTTCGCTGCGCAGCTGGCCGCCGAGGCTGCCGCGCGTCGCGCCATGGAGCACGGCATGCGCAAGGTCGACGTGTTCGTCAAGGGCCCCGGCTCCGGCCGGGAAACCGCCATTCGTTCGCTGCAGGCCGTGGGCCTTGAGGTCGGGCAGATCGCCGACGTCACCCCGCAGCCGCACAACGGATGCCGTCCGCCGAAGCGTCGCCGGGTCTGAGAGGTAGAGAGAGATGGCTCGTTACACCGGTGCAGACTGCCGCCGTTGCCGGCGGGAGAAGATGAAGCTGTTCCTCAAGGGCAGCAAGTGCGATGGTCCGAAGTGCCCGTTCGAGTCCCGGCCGTTCCCGCCCGGGCAGCACGGCCGCGGCCGCACCAAGGAGACGGAGTACCTGCTCCAGCTCCGTGAGAAGCAGAAGGCCCGCCGGGTTTACGGCGTGCTGGAGAAGCAGTTCCGCGGTTACTACGAGGAAGCCGTTGGCAAGCAGGCCAAGACCGGTGAGGTCCTCCTGCAGATCCTCGAGTCGCGGCTGGACAACGTCGTTTACCGGGCCGGCTACGCCCACTCGCGGGACATGGCCCGCCAGCTGGTCAAGCACGGTCACTTCACGGTGAACGGCAAGAAGGTCGACATCCCGTCGTACCGCGTCAAGGAGCACGACATCATCGAGGTTCGGGGCAAGAGCAAGGAGCTCACCCCGTTCATCGTCGCGCAGGCTCAGGCCGGCTCGCGGGCGGTTCCGGCGTGGCTTGAGGCCATCCCGAGCCAGATGAAGGTGCTCGTGCACTCCCTCCCGGCCCGGCAGGTCATCGACACGCAGGTCCAGGAGCAGTTGATCGTCGAGCTCTACTCCAAGTAGTCCGAGCTCGTTCGGTGGCCCGCCCCTCGGGGCGGGCCACCGGAACAGTTTGTGTCGTGGGCGTCAAATAGCGGGCGCCCCGGAAGAGAAGAGAAAAGATGCTCATCAGCCAGCGACCCTCCCTCTCCGAGGAGTCGATCAACGAGACCCGGTCCCGGTTCGCCATCGAGCCGCTGGAGCCGGGCTTCGGCTACACCCTGGGTAACTCGCTGCGGCGTACGCTGCTGTCGTCGATCCCGGGCGCGGCCGTCACCTCGATCAAGATCGACGGTGTGCTGCACGAGTTCACCACGATCCCCGGTGTCAAGGAGGACGTGGTCGAGCTCGTCATGAACATCAAGGAGCTGTGCGTCAGCTCCGAGCACGACGAGCCGGTCAGCATGTACCTGCGTAAGCAGGGCCCGGGCGACGTGACCGCGGGCGACATCCAGCCCCCGGCCGGCGTCTCGGTGCACAACCCGGATCTCAAGCTCGCCACCCTGAACGGCAAGGGCCGGCTCGACATGGAGCTGACCGTCGAGCGGGGCCGGGGCTACGTGACGGCGGCGCAGAACAAGCAGTCCGGCGCCGAGATCGGCCGGATCCCGGTCGACTCGATCTACTCGCCGGTGCTGAAGGTGACGTACCGCGTCGAGGCGACCCGTGTCGAGCAGCGCACCGACTTCGACCGGTTGATCATCGACGTCGAGACCAAGCCGTCGATGGGTCCGCGTACCGCGCTGGCCTCCGCCGGTTCGACGCTGGTGGAGCTGTTCGGGCTCGCCCGGGAGCTGGACGAGACCGCCGAGGGCATCGACATCGGGCCGTCCCCGCAGGACGCCCAGCTGGCGGCGGACCTCGCTCTGCCGATCGAGGAGCTGGACCTCACCGTCCGCTCCTACAACTGCCTCAAGCGCGAGGGCATCAACTCCGTTGGTGAGCTCATCGGGCGTACCGAGGCCGACCTCCTCGACATTCGCAACTTCGGTCAGAAGTCGATCGACGAGGTCAAGATGAAGCTCGCCGGGATGGGTCTCGGGCTGAAGGACTCGGCTCCGAACTTCGACCCGGCGCACGTCGTGGACACCTTCGGCGAGGCCGACTACGACACCGACGACTACCGCGAGACCGAGCAGCTCTAGTCCGCGCTGCCGCCACAACTGAGGAGCACCAAAAATGCCCACGCCCACCAAGGGCCCCCGCCTCGGCGGCAGCCCCTCGCACGAGCGGCTGATGCTGGCCAACCTGGCGACCGCGCTGTTCCAGCACGGGAAGATCCAGACCACCGAGACGAAGGCCCGGCGGCTGCGCCCGCTGGCCGAGCAGCTCATCACCAAGGCCAAGCGCGGTGACCTCGCATCGCGGCGTCGGGTGCTGGGTGTCGTCAAGGACAAGGACGTGGTCTACGCCCTGTTCGACCAGATCGCGCCCCGGTACTCCAACCGCCCCGGCGGTTACACCCGGATCGTGAAGACCGGTCCGCGCAAGGGTGACAACGCGCCGATGGCCATCATCGAGCTGGTGGAGGAGCTTCAGGTCGCCGAGCCGAAGGCGAACAAGAAGACCGCCGCCCGCAAGGCCGCGCAGCAGGACAAGGTCGAGGCGCTCGCCCCGGCCGAGGATGCCCCGAAGTCGGCTCCGGCCGACCAGGACTCCGAGGCGCCGGTGTCGGCGTCCGGTGACACCGACGCCGCCCGCGAGGACAGCGACGAGGCCACCGAGAACAAGGCCTGATCAAGGGCATTGTCGGGCCCGGCACCCCATCGGGGTGTCGGGCCCGACCCGTAACAGGAGGTACGAGGTGGACGAGCGGATCCGGCTGCGGCTGGACGTCTCGTACGACGGCACCGACTTCTCCGGCTGGGCGGCCCAGCCGACCAGGCGCACCGTCGCGGGGGTGCTCGTCGAGACCCTGGACCTGGTCCTGGGCGCCGGTACGGCCACCGGGCTGACGGTGGCCGGGCGGACCGACGCGGGAGTGCACGCCACGGGGCAGGTGTGCCACATGGACCTGCCCGTGGACGTGTGGCGGCAGCACGAGGGACGGCTGCTGCGTCGCCTGGCCCGGCTGCTCCCCACCGACGTGCGGGTACGGGCGATGACCGAGGTACCGGCAGACTTCGACGCCCGGTTCTCGGCCACCTTCCGGCGCTACGAGTACCGGGTCACCGATGCGCCCTTCGGTGCCGAGCCGTTGCGCCGCCACGAGGTCCTGGCCTGGCCGAAGCCGTTGGACCTGGCCGCGCTGAACGCCGCCGCGACCGGGCTGGTGGGGGAGCACGACTTCGCCGCGTACTGCCGGCGCAAGGAGCACGCGACCACGCTGCGCGAGGTGACACGGCTGGACTGGCGTCGCGACCCGGACGGCATCCTGGTCGCCACCGTGCAGGCCGACGCGTTCTGCCAGGCGATGGTGCGCAGCCTGGTGGGAGCCATGCTGGTGGCCGGGGACGGCCGCCGCCCGGTCGAGTGGCCGGGCACACTGCTCACCCAGCGGGAGCGGTCCAGCGAGGTGACAGTGGCCCCCGCCCGCGGGCTGACCCTGGTCGCCGTCGGCTACCCGGCGGATCCAGCCGAGTACGCCCACCGCGCCACCCTCACCCGCCGGCTGCGGGTCCCGATCGAGGGTTGACCGTCCGCACTGTCAGTTGCCCGGCAGATCGCCCTGGTTGGCGTTGCTGCCGGTAGGTGCCGTCGTCGGTTGCGCGGCGGTGCCACCGTCGGCCCGGCTCTGCAGCACGCCCCGGCTGAGGTGCAGCTCGATCATGTCGAACAGGATCTCGCGGACCTTGGCGTCACCCGCCTTGACCGCCGCCCCGTCCTTGCGGACCACCAGCGCGTACGCCAGGTAGTGGCCACGGACCTGCCAGCCGACGCGTGCCGGAGCGCTGGCCAGGACATCTGTGCCGTCGGCGTCGTCGGCGGTGAGGCCACGGAAACGGCCCTGCCGATCGTCGAGCAGTTGCCGGAGCCGGTCTCGGGCTCGTTCCGCGCTGACCTTGTCGGTGAGGTTGAACAGGCCGGCGGTGACCAGGTGGCTGTCGTCGGGCGTACTCAGCGTGGCCCGGACGACCTGGTTGCAGCCGAGCCGGACCAGCAGGTCGGCCACCTCGTCGGTGGAGGCGACGGCACAACTGCCGCTGGACTGGGTCTTGAGCACCTGGTAGCTCGGCTGACCGTCGGTGAGCTTCAGCTCCTTGCCGGGGAAGAGCTCCTTGGCGGTGAGCGGGGCCTGGTCGGTGTCCCGGGAGTCGAGGGCCAGCCGTTCCGCCGGTGCCGACGTCGGGGCGGCGTTCGGCTGGTACGTCGGGTTGCTCTGCGGCTGCTCGCCGCGGTCGATGAGCAGCGCGGCGGCGCCGAGGCCGCAGAGGGCGAGCAGCACCAGGACGGCTGCACCGCCGATCAGTACCTGCCAGAGTCGGCCGCCGCCGCGCCGGGTGGGCGGCTCCGCCGACGTCGCCGAGGTGTAGACCTGGCTGCGCGGCGGGGCGGGCGGGATGTCGCCACGTGTCGGCAGCGGCTGCGACGCATCGGCGCGGGCGGCCGGACCGGGCTGCGGCACATTGGCACGAGCCGGCGCCGGCTGCGACGAGGGCAGCGAGAGCTGGTTCGGCCGGGGCAGCGACGGCGTGGGGAAGCGCGACGGAGAGGGTCCGGCCGCCGGGGGCGGACCGGCGGCGAGCACCGACAGGTCGGACCCGGGCTCCGGGTACTCCTCGAAAGCGTCCTCATCGGACTGGTACCGATACACCATGTCGCCCAGAGTAGGAGCCATTGTCCCTTTAGGGGGTAATATCGGGGAAATGTGCGTGTGGGCCGTGTCAGGTCCGCCCCGGACCGGTGCGAGAATTGCCGGGTGACCGGCGACCACTACTTCACCGCTCAGCCCACCAGCGACGCCCCGGCGCGCGAGGTCGAGTTCTCCGTCGCCGACCGCGACTACCGGCTCTCCTCGGCGGGCGGGGTGTTCTCCGCCAGCCGGCTCGACCCGGGCACCGCGGTGCTGCTGCGCAAGGCCGAGCTGCCCGCCGCCGACACCGCCGGCGACCTGCTCGACCTCGGCTGCGGGTTCGGGCCGATCAGCTGCGTGCTGGCCGACCTCGCGCCCACCACCACCATCTGGGCCGTCGACGTCAACGCCCGGGCCCGCGAGCTGACCGCCGCCAATGCGGCCCGGGTCGGCGCCGCCGACCGGGTCCGGGTCAGCGCGCCGGACGACGTTCCGGACGACGTCCGCTTCGCCCAGATCTGGTCGAACCCGCCCATCCGGATCGGCAAGGACGGGCTGCACGACCTGTTGCTGCGCTGGCTGCCCCGACTCGCCCCGGACGGCGTCGGCTGGTTGGTCGTCGCCCGGCACCTCGGCGGCGACTCGCTGCAACGCTGGCTCACCGAGCAGAGCTGGCAGGTCGAGCGGTACGCCAGCCAAAAGGGCTTCCGGGTGCTGCGCGTCACCCGGTAATTGGATGTACCCCCCGACCCTCACTGGGGCAGGATCCCGGCGTGGGATACGTGGACGTGGCAGCGGTCGGGCACATCCTGCCCGACGGTCGGGAACTCTTCGCCGACGTGTCGTTCCGGGTCGGGGAGGGCAGCAAGGTTGCCCTGGTCGGGCCGAACGGCGCGGGAAAGACGACGCTGCTGAGGATGGTCGCCGGCGACCTGCCGGTGCGCAGCGGCGTCGTCGCGCGCGCCGGCGGGCTGGGTGTGATGCGTCAGTTCATCGGCATGATCGGTGACGAGTCGACCCTCGCCGACCTGGCGTTGTCGCTGGCCCCGCCGGCGCTTCGCGATGCCGGCCGGCGGCTCGGCGAGA
The DNA here is from genome assembly GCF_003264365.1 of Micromonospora noduli. GTDB lineage: Bacteria > Actinomycetota > Actinomycetes > Mycobacteriales > Micromonosporaceae > Micromonospora > Micromonospora noduli. The sequence goes on along the minus strand of NZ_PYAK01000017.1, from coordinate 61,256 downwards.
CCGAGGCGGCCATGCGGGCTGCCGAGGCCCTCGGCAAGTTCAGCAACGCCGCGGGCAAGGCCCAGCTGGCGTACGCCGATGCGCTCGGCGCCTGGGGCGAGGCCGGCGGGTACGACGCCGAGGTGCTCTTCGACACCGTCGCGACCATCGTGCTCGGCCAGCCGTGGGACGCCGTACGGGACCGTCCGGTGCGTACCCTCTCCGGTGGCCAGCAGAAGCGCTTCGCCCTTGAGTTGCTGCTGCGCGGCCCGGACGAGGTGCTGCTGCTCGACGAACCGGACAACTTCCTCGACGTGCCCGGTAAACGCTGGCTGGAGGCGCGACTGCGCGAGTCGACGAAGTCGGTGCTCTACGTCTCGCACGACCGCGAGCTGCTGGCCCAGAGCGCCGACCGGGTGGTCGCCGTCGAGGGTGGCAGCGCCTGGGTGCACCCGGGCGGCTTCGCCAGCTGGCACGAGGCCCGGGTGGCTCGGCACGCCCGCCTCGACGAGCTGCGCCGGCGCTGGGACGAGGAGCACCAGAAGCTGCGCGAGCTGATGCTGATGTACAAGCAGAAGGCCGCGTACAACGACGGGTTGGCCTCGCGGTACCAGGCCGCGCAGACCCGGTTGCGCAAGTTCGAGGAGGCCGGGCCGCCGCCCGTACCGCCGAAGGACCAGGACATCCGGATGCGGCTCAGCGGCGGGCGGACCGGCAAGCGCGCGGTCGTCTGCGAGCAGCTGGAGCTCGACGGCCTGACATTCCCCTTCGACCTGGAGATCTGGTACGGCGACCGGGTGGCGGTGCTCGGTGCCAACGGCACCGGCAAGTCGCACTTCCTGCGACTGTTGGCCCGTGGCGGCACCGACCCGGACCCGGCGAACGGGCCGGTCGACGGCGCGGGCGCGCTCGCTCCGGTGGCGCACGAGGGGACGGCTCGCCTCGGTGCCCGGGTCCGCCCCGGGCACTTCTCCCAGACCCACGACCGGCCGGAGCTGATGTCGAAGACGCTCGTCGAGATCCTCTGGCGGGGTGACGAGCACCGCACCGGGATGGACCGGCACGCGGCGATCGGTGTGCTCAGTCGCTACGAGCTGGCCGCGCAGGGCGACCAGCGCTTCGGCACGCTCTCCGGCGGGCAGCAGGCCCGGTTCCTGGTGCTGCTGCTGGAGCTGTCCGGGGCGACCCTGCTGCTGCTCGACGAGCCCACCGACAACCTTGACCTGGCCAGCGCGGAAGCGCTCGAAGCGGGCCTGACCGCCTTCGAGGGGACGGTGATCGCGGTTACCCACGATCGTTGGTTCACCCGCTCGTTCGACCGGTTCGTGCTGTTCCGAGGCGACAGCGAGGTGGTGGAGACCCCGGAACCGGTCTGGGACGTGGGGTGATCCCCGCCGACCTGCCCGACCGGCTGTGCGGCGTCGACGGGGTGGTCGCCGTGGCGCTCGGCGGTAGTCGGGCACGCGGCGAGCAGCGCCCGGACTCCGACTGGGACCTGGGTCTCTACTACCGGGGTGAGCTGGACGTGCCGGCGCTGCGTGCGGTCGCCGCGACGGTCGCCGACGACACCGACGTCGCGCTCACCGCCCCCGGTGGTTGGGGTCCCTGGGTCGACGGGGGTGGTTGGCTGCGGATCGGCGGGGCCGCCGTGGACTGGATCTACCGGGACCTCGACCGCGTGCACCGCGTCTGGGCGGACTGTCGGGCCGGCCGGTACGAGGTCGGGGTGCAGGCCGGGCACCCACTCGGGTTCTACTCGTCCGCCTACGTCGGCGAGGTGGCGTTGTGTCAGGTGTTGGCGGACCCGACCGGCCAGCTGACCCGGCTGAAGGAGCAGACCCGGGACTATCCGCCCGCGCTGGCCGACGCGCTGGTCGCTGGCGGCTGGGAGGCCGGTTTTCTGCTCACCGGCGCGGCCAAGGCCGCCGTCGGCGGAGACAGCGGGTACGTCGCCGGCTGCCTGTTCCGGACGGTCGGGGTGCTCGCCCAGGTGCTGCACGCCCGGACGGGCCGGTGGCTGGTCAACGAGAAGGGGATGATCGCCGCCGCTGGGCGACTGCCCGGTGCTCCGCCGAACTTCACCCAGCGGGCGCAGGCGTTGCTCGGAGCCGTCGGCCGTAGTCCCGCCGAGCTGGTCGCGACCATCGACGCCGCCCGCGAGCTGGTCACCGAGGTGGTCGGCTGAGCCGCCGCCGAGGTGGTCCGCGCCGGGCGGGCATAGGGTGGATCTCGTGACTGAGATGACCTATCGCCGGCTGGGCGACTCCGGGCTCGTGGTGTCCGTGGTCGGCATCGGCTGCAACAACTTCGGCCGCAAACTCGACCTCGACGGCACCCGGGCGGTGGTGGACGCCGCGCTGGACGCCGGGATCACCCTCTTCGACACCGCCGACATCTACGGCGAGCCGCAGGGCGGTTCCGAGGAGCTGCTCGGGCAGGCGCTCAAGGGACGTCGGGACGACGTGGTGGTGGCCACCAAGTTCGGCATGGACATGAACGGCCTCAACGGGCCGGACTACGGCGCGCGTGGTGCGCGGCGCTACATCGCCCGCGCTGTGGAGGCGTCGCTGCGCCGGCTCGGCACCGACCACATCGACCTGTACCAGATGCACGAGCCCGACCCGGGCACCCCGATCGACGAGACCCTCGCCGCCCTGGACGACCTGGTCCGGGACGGAAAGGTCCGCTACCTGGGCAACTCGAACTTCGCCGGCTGGCAGATCGCCGACGCTGACTGGGTCGCCTCGTCCAACGGTCGGTCCCGCTTCATCAGCGCCCAGAACCACTACAGCCTGCTGGAGCGCTCGGTGGAGGCCGAGGTGATCCCGGCGTGCGAGCGGTTCGGCCTCGGCATGCTGCCGTTCTTCCCGCTAGCCAACGGTCTGCTCACCGGCAAGTACAAGCGCGAGGCTCAGCCGCCCGCCGGCAGCCGGCTCTCCGGCGGTGGCCGGTACGCGGAGCGGCTCGCCGCTGCCGACTGGGACACCATCGAGGCGATCGAGGCGTACGCGGCCGAGCGGGGTCTGACGATGCTCCAGGTGGCCATCGGCGGTCTGGCCGCCCAGCCGGCGGTGACCTCGGTGATCGCCGGTGCCACCACGCCCGAGCAGGTACGTGCCAACGCCGCCGCCGGCACCTGGGAGCCCAGCGACGACGATCTGGTGGCGCTGCGCGCCGTCCTCTGAGGGGCCTGATCCACTCGCGTTCCTTGAAGTCGGGGTGACCTGCGGTCCGGGAAGCCCCGACTTCCAGGATGCCGAGTCGATCACAGTCGATCAGACGACGCCGGGCCGGGCCGCTCGTCGCGGCCCGGCCCGGTCTCGTTGAATGCTGTGTGGTCAGTCGGTGCGGCGGCGGCCGAAGAGCATGGCCACCCCCATCGCCGCAGCGACGAGCACGAGACCGGCCGCGGCGAACGGCCACCAACCGGTGCCCGCCCCGCCGTCCGCTGGCTTGATCACCGCGACCGGCGCGGGCGCCGGCGGTGACTGTGCCGCCTTCGCCTGCACCGTGGCGGTGGCCTTGCTCTGAAGCGGAGCGGGGGAGTTCACCGACACCTTCCACGTCCCGGTGGAGAGCACCGGGCCGCTGCTGTAGAAACCCTGCCCCTCGGGCTGCGGTTCGAGCTGCACCGGCCCGACCCGCTGCCCGTCCGGGCCGGTGGCGGTGAGGACCAACCGCACCACCTGCTCCAGCCGGCGGCCATCGGCGTAGGTGGCCTGGATGGTGACGCCCTGAGCCCCGTCGCCGGCCACAGTGAGCTTGAGCTTGTCGGCCTGCGCCGCTGGGGCGGCCTGAGCGGCCTGCGCCGCCGGGGCGGCGGCGGACAGGGTCAGGGCCAGTCCGACGAACACGGCGGCCAGCACCTTGCGGATACCCGTCACGGACATCTCCTCCCTACCGATGAGGGAGGCCCCTCCCCGACGCCGCAGCGCCGGAGAGGGGCCTCGTCGGATCAGAGCTGGCGACCGGGTGCCAGCCGGGTGGCATCGCCACCGAGCCGCCCGGTGCCCTTGACCGAGTCGCCGCCGTTCGCCTTGACCCCGGCCTTGCTGGCCGCGCCGCCGAGCCGAACGATCATGGCGTCGGCGTCCCGGATCAGGACGTCCCGGACCTCCGCCTCGGGCACCAGCGTGGCGTCGCTGGCGAGCGTCCGGAACGCGGTCAGCTGCCGGACGGCAGCCTTGTCGTCGCCGGCCGCCTCGGACGCGCGAACAGCGTCGAGCTTGTTCGACAGCTGCTTGTGCGCCTTGGTCGAGAGCCGCCCCGTCGCCTTGAACCGGTCCAGCAGACTCTGCATGTCCCGGAACGAGGTGGTGACGAAGAACCGGACCGTCGAGGTGGTCTTGTTGCCCGCCTTGTCGGTCGCGGTAACGGTCAGCTCGTGCAGGCCGAGCGACAGGTCGTACATGGCCTGCAGAGTGCCACTGGTGTACGCCTGGCCGTCGAGCTGACCGACCACGCTCGCGATGCCCGAGGTCGGGTCAACGGCCTGCCAGGCCACCCGGACGTCCTGGCTGTCGCCGTAGAGCTGGCCGTCGGCCAGCCCGGACACCAGCAGCGTCGGCTTGGTGCCGTCGATGCGCAGCACCGCCGACTTCAGCGTCTCGACGTTGCCCGCCTTGTCCGCCGAGCGGAACAGCAGCTCGTGCTGCCCGTCACCGGTCACCTCGATCGGCGTCGAGTACGGCGCCCACGCACCACCGTCCAGCGACCACTCCACCGTCTTGACGCCGGAACCGGCATCGGTAGCGGCCAGCACGACCGGGATGGTCCCGTTGTGCCAACCGGCGTCGTTCGCCGGAGCGAACGTCGCCGAGGTCACCGGCGCGGTGGTGTCGATCTTGACCGAGACGGTCTTGGTCGCCTCCACGTTGCCGGCCTTGTCCGTCGAGCGGAACCGGAGCTCGTGCTCGCCGTCCCCGCTGACCGCCACCGGAGCGGTGTACGCCGTCCAGGTGGTGGCACCGTCCAGCTGGTACTCCGTACCGGCGAGCCCGCTACCGCCGGCCTCGTCGGCACCGGTGAGCGTGATCGTCACCGGCCCGGTGTGCCACCCGTCGGTCGGGGTGCCGGAAACCGCCGCGGTGGTCACCGGCGCCGTCTCGTCGGCCACCTTCGTGCTGAGCCGGAAGTAGTCGAACGAGGCGGTCTTCGACGCCGTCTGGTTGGCGCCGAGGGTGAACAGCCCGACCTTCGGGGTTGCCCCGACCGCGCTGTTGGTCAGCGCCGTCAACGCGGTCCAGGTCGTCCCGTCGGCCGAGTACGACGCGGTGAACGTGTCGCCCGTGCGGGCCAGCCGCAGGTGCCACACCGCCGAGGTCAGGTTGCCCGCCTCGGGCTGCGGGTTCTGGACCACCCCGGCGATCTCGCTGCGGAACTCGATCCGCCGCGTCACCGCCTGGCCGGCCTGGTTGTCCGCGATGAAGTCGAGCTTCAGGTAGTTGTCGTCGTCCGCCTGCACGAGCAGACCGGCCTGCTGGTACTGCTCGTTCAGCAGGCTGCCGTCGACCTTCGTCTCCAGGGTCCAGTCGCCGGACGGCGCGGTCTGGAGGATGAAGTTCTTCGGCCCGGTGTTGTCGGTGCCGTAAATGTCACCGTTGGGCACGTCGATCCGCAGCGCGCCATCGGTGACCCGGTAACCGCTCGGGTCCTCCCGCGTCACGGCGTCCCACCGGCACTTGTCCAACGTGCTGCCGGTGAACTCGTCCGACGGGTCGACCGGGCCGGCCGGAGCGTCCGGCGTGACCTGGAACGAGTCGAACGCGGCGTCGACAACCGGCGCCTCGGTGCCTCCGTTGAGCGCGAAGACCCCGATCCGCGGGTTGGTGATGCCGGCGAGCGCGGCCGAACGGCCGACCGGGGTGAAGGTCTGCCCGTCGCCCGAGGCGGACGCGGTCAGGTTCGTCCCGTCGCTGGTGATCCGCAGGTACACGGTGTCACCCGCCGGTGCGGCGGCGCTGTCGGCGGCCTCGTTGCGAGGAGTGGCCGCCGTCTCCCGGATGAACTCCACCCGCCGGCTGCCGTTGTACAGCAGGTCCAGCTTGGCGTAGTTGTCGTCGTCGCCGTACACCAGGACGCCGGCCTGCTGGTAGTTGGCCGTCACCGGCAGGGTGACCTTGGTGGTCATCTCCCACGCGCCGGTCGGGGCCGCCTGGAGCACCAGGTTGGTGGCGTCGTTGCGAGCGCCGTAGAGGTCACCCACGCCAGTGGGCAGCCGCAGCGCGCCGCCACTGAGCGAGTAGAGCTGGTTCTCCCGGACGATGCTGGTCCAGCGCTCCTTGTCGAGGCTGTTGCCGTTGAAGTCGTCCGAACGCGCCCCGAAGCAGGACGTGTCCGGCGCGTCGACCCGCACCGGCACCGTGGCGTACGACTTGGCGCCCTTGCTGTCGGTCACCGTGAGGGTGGCCGTGAAGGTGCCCGGGCTGGTGTAGGTGTGGCTGGCGTCCAGTGTGGTCGCCGAGCCCCCGTCACCGAAGTCCCAGGCGTACGTCAACGGGGTGTCGCCCTCGGCGTCGGTGGCCGTGCCGTCGAAGGCGACGGTGACCGGTGCGGTGCCGGTGGCCGGGGTGGCAGTGGCGCTGACCACCGGCGGCCCGTTCTCGGTGACACCGCGGCCGACGAAGTCCATCCAGTTGACGTTGAACAGCGAACCCGTTCCGCCGTTCGGATCGCGGGCCACGAAGTACAGCGAGCCGCTCGCGGCGCCGGTGACCGGTGCGCTCACGTCCGTGTACGTCTGCCACGCGCCGGTCGACGGTACGACGGCCGTGGCGACCACCGGTCCGTCAACCGCACCCGCGCGAACCTCGATCCGACCGCCGGCGGCGGCGGAGGCTGCCCGGAAGCGGATCTCGGTGATGTTGGTCAGGTCCGCCGGAGCGACCGACCACCAGTCACCGTCCTCGATGAACGCGATGCTCTGGCCGCCACCGGCGGTGTCGGCGCCGGCCTCCCGCTGCACGCCGGGGTCGCCACCGCCGGTGCTCACCGGGGCACGCCCGGTGGCGGTGAAGTACTCGGCCTGCTTCTGCTTCGGCTGGAGAACCTCGATCTGCCGACCGGTCAGGGCACCGGCACCGCCGGCACCACCCTCGTCGGTGTAGGTCGCCTCGAAGACCGCGAAGACGTTCGCCTCGGCGCCGTGCCCGGAGGCGAGCGACGTCTGGACGGTGCCGGTGCAGCCGGTGTGCTGCTCCAGCGGGTGGGCGTGCTCGTCGTGACCGAGCAGCACCTGAAGCTGCACCCGGTCACAGTCGATCTGCCCGTCCTCGGGGTCGGTCACCTTGATCGAGTAGCGGACCTGGTCACCCCAGTTGAAGAAGCCGCCGTCCGGTGGGAACTCGATGGAGACCGTCGGCGCGGTGTTGCCCACGGTGACCGGCACGTTGGCCACCGCGGTCCGGCCCTTGGGGTTGGTGACGGTGAGCTGGGCGGTGTAGTTGCCCGCCGTGGCGTACGTGTGAGTCGGGTTGGCCTCGGTCGAGGTCTGCCCGTCGCCGAACGTCCAGGCGTAGGTGAGCGTGCCACCGTCCGGGTCCCGGGAGCCGGCGCTGGAGAAGGTCACCGTCAACGGCGCCGGACCCGAGGTCGGGTTGGCGGACGCCGCGGCGATCGGGGCGCGGTCACCGGCGGTGTAGTCGATCCGGTAGACGCCCGAGTTGTCGTTGTTGCCGCCGAAGCCGCTGCCCCACTCGATCAGGTACAGCGCCCCGTCCGGGCCGAACTCGAAGTCCATCGGCCGGACCATGCTCATGCCGGTGAGCAGCTGGTTGATGTCCACCAACGACTTGCCGTCGGGGGTCAGCTGCATGGTGTACATCTTGTTCTGGTTCCACTCGCCGAGCAGAGCCTTGCCGTCGTAGTACGCCGGCCACTTGCGGTTCGAGTTCAGGTCGGCGTCGTAGCGGTAGACCGGGCCGCCCATCGGGGCGCCGCCGCCGCCGATCTCCGGGTAACGCGCGTCACCGGCGTACCCGTAGTCGACGGTCGCCGGGACCACCGGCGGGAGGTTGGTCAGGCCCGTGTTGTTGGGCGAGTTGTTCACCGGCGCCGCGCAGTCGAACTTCGGACCGCTCGGGCCGGACGGGAACGTGTAGTCGTTGTACGCCTCATTCGTGCCCGTGCAGTACGGCCAGCCGTAGTTGCCCGGGGTGACGACGTTCCACTCGACCAGACCGCGGGGGCCCCGGTTCGGGTTGTCCGCGTTGGCGTCCGGTCCGTAGTCCGCGACGTACAGCGTGTTGGTCTTCGGGTCGGTGCCGATCCGGAACGGGTTGCGGAAGCCCATCGCGTAGATCTCGGGACGGGTCTTCTCGGTGCCCGCCGCGAAGAGGTTGCCCGCCGGAACGGTGTACGTCCCGTCGTCCTCCGGGTGGATCCGGATCACCTTGCCGCGCAGGTCGTTGGTGTTGGCGGAGGTGCGCTGCGCGTCGTAGTCCTGGCGACCCGACCGCTCGTCGAGCGGCGAGTACGAGTTCGACTCGAACGGGTTGGTGTTGTCACCGGTGGCCAGGTAGAGGTTGCCGTCGCCGTCGAAGGCCATGCTGCCGCCGGCGTGGCAGCAGGTGTTGCGCTGGGTGTCGACCCGTAGCACCTGCTTCTCGCTGGCCAGGTCGATGGTGTCGCCGGTCACCGTGAACCGGGACAGCAGGTTGCGGGTGACCCCGTCGTTCGGGGCGTAGTACAGGTACACCCACTTGTTGGTGGCGAAGTCCGGGTCGAGCCGGATGCCGATGAGGCCGTCCTCGTTACCGGTGAAGACGTCCAGGTCAACGGCGGTGACGGTGTTGCCGGTGTCCGGCTTCACGATCTGCACGCGACCGTCGCGCTCGATGTAGAAGACCCGCCCGTCGGGGGCGACGTCCAGCTCCATCGGGTTGCTGGTGTTGCTGTCCAGCGTGACCTTCTCGAAGTTCGAGGTCTTCGAGGCGCCGCAGTCGGCGTTCTCGACGCCGGCTGCGGTGCGGATGCCGCCGAGCAGGTGGGAGAGGAACTCGGGCTCGGCGTACGACTCCCGGGTGTGCCCGCCACCGGTGTACCAGGAGCGGCCACCGTCGTAGTCCTGACACCACGCGATCGGGTGGTCCGCACCCATCGCGCCGGCACCGGCGGTGTAGCTCTTCTCGTCCAGGCTGGCCAGCACGTGCACGTCCGGCCGGGGGTTGGTCTGGTAGTTGTACCACTCGTCGAACCGGGACCACCGGTCCGGCAACCCGGCCGTGGACGGGTGGGCGTGGTCCTCCACCTTGACTGTGGCCTGCTGGTTCTGCGGGTGGTTGGCGAAGTACGCGCCGACCAGGTCGCCGTACCAGGCCCAGCTGTACTCGGTGTCCGACGCGGCGTGGATGCCGACGTAGCCGCCACCGGCCTTCACGTACCGCTCGAACGCGGCCTGCTGGTCGGCGTTGAGCACGTCACCGGTGGTGGAGAGCCAGATCACGGCCTTGTACTTCGCCAGGTTGGCGTCGTTGAATGCGGCGCCGTCCTCGGAGTTGTCCACAGTGAATCCGTTGTCGACGCCGAGTTGCTGGATGGCGGCGATGCCGGTGGGGATGGAGTCGTGCCGGAAGCCGGCGGTCTTGGAGAAGACGAGGACGGAGAAGGGATCGGCCGCGGCCTTTGGCGCCTTCGGCGCCACCTGGCTGACCGGGGCTGCGGCTTTCGCATCCCGTGGGGGAACCTGGGCGGCCGCCTGCGCGGGCGCGCCGAACAGGGTGGTCGAGGCCATGGCCAGGGAGATCAGGGTTGCGGTGATGGGTAAGCGGGCACGACGAGAACGGGACACGCCGCCTCCTGTGTCGTAGTGACAGAGCTCGCGGGAGTCGGCTCGCCGAAGGCCGTCCCTGATGGAGCCGGTGGTCACACCGTGCCAGGGTGCCCCCACCGACATTTTGTCGAATCGCTGAACAAATTAATTCGGCTCGCTCGATGTCGGGCAAGATGCGGACGGGTAACGGTTCTGCAACGGGGGGCGACATTCCGAACAGGACCGTATGAAGTGCCCCATTGGATCTCGCTCGTTTTGGCGCGGCCCGCCCGGCCGGCCACCGCCGACCCCGTGCCTTGGCAGGCCGGCGGATCTGTCGTACGGTGACACGCAAGTAACCCACGGGAGCCCGGTGTACCGGGCTGAGAGGGGGGCTGACAGCCCCCGACCGTCGAACCTGATCCGGGTAATGCCGGCGCAGGGAGGAGCGTTGCCGTGCCGTCCCTGGGGCGATTGCATCTCATCACCGACACCCGAGAAGGTCGCGACCCACTCGCCGTGGTTCGCGCCGCCCTCACAGTGGCCCACGCCGACCTGGTGGTGCAGGTCCGGGTCGAGGATTCCGCCACCGACCGCGAGGCGTACGACCTGACCCGGCGGGTGCTCGCGCTCTGCGCGTCGTACCGGGCGACCTGCCTGGTCAACGACCGGTTGCACGTGGCGCTCGCGGTGGGCGCCGCCGGTGGGCACGTCGGTGCCGACGACCTGCCGGTCGCCGCCGCCCGTCGGGTGCTCGGCCCCACCGGTGTGCTGGGCGCCACCGCTCGCGCCCCGGGCCCGGCGCGCGAGGCCGTCGCGGCGGGCGCCAGCTACCTGGGCGTCGGGCCGTGTCACACCACCAGCACAAAGACCGGCCTGCCGGACCCCATCGGGCCCGCCGGGGTCCGCGCCGTCGTCGACGCCGTCGACGTTCCGGTCATCGCGATCGGCGGAGTGACCGCCGCCCGGGTGCCGGCGCTGCGGGCCGCCGGGGCGTACGGGGTGGCGGTGGTCGGTGCCGTCTCCGCCGCAGCCGACCCGGCACGGGCTACCGCCGAGCTGATCGAGGCCCTGACGTGCTGACCGGCCGGTCCCCGTCACCGCCGTCGAGCGACCGGGTCCGGCCGGACGTGGCAGTGGTGGGGGCGGGGCCGATCGGGCTGGCGATCGCCTGGCGCTGCGCCGCGCGTGGGCTGCGGGTGGTTGTGCACGATCCGGCGCCCGGCTCGGGGGCGTCGGCGGTGGCCGCCGGCATGCTCTCCCCGGTCGCCGAGGCGTACTTCGGTGAGCGGCAGCTGACCGGGTTGCTGCTGGCGTCCGCCGCCCGCTGGCCGGCGTTCGCCGCCGAGTTGACCGAGACGACCGGAGTCGAGATCGGCTACCGGACCGAGGGCACCCTGATGGTCGGGCTCACCGGCGACGACCTGGCCGAGGCGCGCCGGCTGTGGGCGTACCAGCAGGGGTTGGGCCTGCCCGTGACGCCGCTGCGCCCCAGCGAGCTGCGCGACAGCGAACCGGCGCTCGCCCCACGGGTGCGCGGTGGCGCGCTCGCGCCCACCGATCACCAGGTCGACCCCCGGCTGCTGGTGCCGGCGCTGCGCGCGGCCGCGCAGCGGGCCGGCGCGGTGCTCGTGCCGCAGCCGGTCCGGTTCCTGTCCGATGTGGATGCACCGGTCATTGTGGTCGCCGCCGGCTGCGGGGCCGCCGCGCTCACCGGCCTGCCCGTGCGGCCGGTGAAGGGCCAGATCCTCCGGCTCCGCGCGCCCGACGGCGTCGCGCCGGGCTTCCGGCACGTGATCCGGGGGTACGCCGACGGCGAGCACGTCTACCTGGTGCCCCGCGCCGACGGTGAGGTCGTGCTCGGCGCGACGGTCGAGGAGCGCTCGGACACCACTGTCACCGCCGGTGCTGTGCAACGGCTGCTGCGCGCCGGGGTCGACCTACTGCCCGAGCTGGCCGAGTACGACCTGGTCGAGGCGGTCGCCGGGCTGCGCCCGGGCACCCCGGACAACGCGCCGATCCTCGGGCCGCTGCCCGACCGACCGGACGTCCTGGCCGCCACCGGGCACCACCGGCACGGCATCGTGCTCACCCCGATCACCGCCGACCTGATCGCCGACCTGGTGCTCGGCGGCGTACCCGACCCGCTGCTCGCGCCCTTCCGGGCCGACCGCTTCGGCGGTGCCGCCGCGGCGGCCGCGTCGGGCGGACCTGAACCGACGACGGAGGGGGACCTGTGGAGTTGACGGTGAACGGGGCCGGGCGCAGCGTCGCCGCCGGCGCGTCCGTGGCGGACCTGGTCCGCGACATCGTGGCGCAGCCACGTGGGGTGGCGGTCGCGGTCAACGGCGAGGTGGTGCCCCGGACCGGCTGGCCGGCGCGGGCACTGCGCGACGGTGACCGGGTCGAGGTGCTCACCGCGGCGCAGGGCGGGTGAGCGCCGTGCCCTTCGAGCTGGGTGGGCAGACCTTCACCTCACGGCTGATCCTCGGCACCGGCGGTGCCGCGAACCTGCACGTCCTGGAGCAGGCGATCCGGGCTTCCGGCACCGAGCTGGTCACAGTGGCGTTGCGCCGGGTGGGCACGGCGCCGGGCTCCACGGGCGGGCTGCTGGAGCTGCTGGACCGGTGCGGCGTCCGCCTGCTGCCGAACACCGCCGGCTGTCACACCGCCACCGAGGCGGTGAAGGTGGCCCGGATGGCCCGGGACGCGTTCGACACCGACTGGGTCAAGCTGGAGGTGATCGGCGACGAGCGGACGCTGCTGCCCGACGGGGTGGAGCTGCTCCGCGCCGCCGAGGAGTTGGTCTCCGACGGCTTCACAGTGCTGCCGTACACCAGCGACGACCCCGTGCTCGCCCGCCGCCTCGCCGACGTGGGCTGCGCCGCGGTGATGCCGGCCGGATCCCCGATCGGTTCGGGGCTCGGCATCGGCAACCCGCACCACATTCGACTCATCCGGCAGGGTGTGGACGTGCCGGTGATCCTCGACGCCGGCATCGGCACCGCGTCCGACGCGGCGCTAGCCATGGAGCTGGGCTGTGACGGGGTACTGCTGGCGAGCGCTGTCACCCGGGCGGCCGACCCGGTGGCGATGGCCACCGCGATGCGGTACGCAGTCGAGGCGGGCCGACTGGCAGCCCAGGCCGGCCGGATCGAGCGCCGCTTCCACGCGCTCGCCTCCACCCCCGACGAGGGGAGACCCGAGCTGTGACCCCGCCGTCCGGGGTTGTCGTGTTGACCGACCGGCTCGTCGCGCGCAGCGGGCTCGACCGGGTGGTGGCGGGTGCCGTGGCCGGGGGAGTGCGCTGGGTGGTGCTGCGGGAGAAGGACCTGCCGCGCGCCGAACGCGTCGCCCTCGCCGCCGACCTGCGCGCGATCCTCGCCGACGTCGGCGGAACCCTCATCGTGGCCGGCCCCGACCCACTGGGCGGTGACGCCGTGCACCTGCCCGCCGCCGGCCCGTACCCGCCGCCGGCCCACGACCTGGTCGGCCGTTCCTGCCACCACCAGCCCGAGCTGGACCGCCTGACCACCGAGCACTACGCGACCATCTCCCCGGTCTGGCCCACAAAGACAAAACCGGGCTACGGCCCGCCCCTGGGACCGGACGGCCTGCGAAAGCTGGTCGAGGCCACCCCCGTGCCGCTGGTGGCCCTAGGTGGAGTCGAGACACCAGAACAGGTAACCGCCTGCGTCAAGGCGGGAGCCGTCGGGGTGGCGGTGCTCGGCGCACTCATGCGAGCCGAAGACCCCACCGAAGCAGCGGCGACTCTGACCAGCGCTTTCCACGAGGCGCTCACTCCTGTGCTGACCCAAACCCGGCGCGGGGTCACCCAGGTCTCCCCTGTGCTGACCCAAACCCGGCGCGGGGTCATCCAGGTCTCCACGTCAGGGCTGCGGCCGACCGTGCCCACGCAGGGATCAAGCCTGACCGCCCGGAGTGGGCACGGTCGGCCGCAGCCCCCAACCGCAACCAGGGAAGAACCATGACCCCGCGAACACTGCTCACCATCGCCGGCTCGGACTCCGGCGGCGGCGCAGGCATCCAGGCCGACCTCAAGGTCTTCGCCGCGCTGGGCGCGTACGGCACCAGCGTCCTCACGGCGGTCACCGCGCAGAACACCCGGGGTGTCGACGCGGTGCTGCCGCTGCCCCCGCGCACTGTCACCGAGCAGTTGGACAGCGTGCTCACCGATTTCACCGTCTGTGCGGTGAAGACGGGGATGCTCGGCACCCCGGCGATAGCGGACGTGGTGGCCGAGGCTGCCCGGGACGGCCGGCTGCCTCACCTCGTCGTCGACCCGGTGCTCGTCGCCACGAGCGGTCACCGGCTGGGCGTGGTGGGCGCTGTGGAGCGGCTGCTGCCGTACGCCACTGTGGCGACCCCGAACTGCGCGGAGGCCGCGGCGATAACCGGACGCCCGGTCGACGACGTGGCCGCGATGGTCGTGGCCGCCGAGGCCCTGGTGGCCGGCGGCCCGGAGTACGTGGTGGTCACCGGTGGTGACCTGGACGAGGGCGAGGCGGTCGACGTGCTGCACGGCGGCGGCGTCACCACAGTGTTGCGCGCACCCCGGGTGACCACCCGGCACACCCACGGCACCGGGTGCTCGTTCTCGGCGGCGATCGCGGTGCGGCTCGGTCTGGGCGATCCGGTGCCGGCCGCCGTGGGGGCCGCCAAGGAGTACGTGCTCCGTGCGCTGACCGGCGCGCGGGGCTGGGAGCTGGGCGCGGGACGCGGGCCGCTGAACCACTTCGGCTGGTCCGCTTGATCACCAGGGAGGCTGTCATGCACGCACGAGGCAAGGTGTACGTCGAGGGTTCGCGGCCGGATGTCCGGGTGCCGTTCGCGGAGGTGGGGCTGACCGGGGACCTGCCGCCGGTGCGGCTCTACGACACGTCCGGCCCTGGTTCGGACCCGGAGGTGGGGCTGCCGCCGCTGCGCGGGCCGTGGATCGCCGAGCGGGGTGACGTGGCCCCGGTGCGGGGTGCGGGCACGCCACTGGCCGGGGTGGACGGTCGTCGGCCCACCCAGCTCGCGTACGCGCGGGCCGGGGTGGTGACGCCGGAGATGGAGTTCGTGGCGATCCGGGAGAACGTCGAACCGGAACTCGTGCGGACCGAGATCGCCGCCGGTCGGGCGGTGCTCCCGCTCAACGTCAACCACCCGGAGTGCGAGCCGGCGATCATCGGCAAGGCGTTCCTGGTCAAGGTGAACGCCAACATCGGCACCTCGGCGGTCAGCTCGTCGGTCGCGGAGGAGGTGGAGAAGCTGACCTGGGCCACCCGCTGGGGCGCGGACACCGTGATGGACCTGTCCACGGGTAAGCGGATCCACGAGACCCGTGAGGCGATCGTGCGCAACTCGCCGGTGCCGATCGGGACGGTGCCGATCTACCAGGCGCTGGAGAAGGTCGGCGGCGACCCGGTGAAGTTGAGCTGGGAGGTGTTCCGGGAGACCGTGATCGAGCAGGCCGAGCAGGGCGTGGACTACATGACTGTGCACGCCGGTGTGCTCCTGCCGTACGTGCCGCTGGCCGTGGACCGGGTGACCGGGATCGTGTCCCGCGGCGGTTCGATCATGGCGGCGTGGTGCCTGGCGCACCACGAGGAGAACTTCCTCTACACCAACTTCGAGGAGTTGTGCGCGCTGCTCGCGCGCTACGACGTGACGTTCTCCCTCGGCGACGGGCTGCGTCCTGGGTCGATCGCCGACGCCAACGACGAGGCGCAGTTCGCCGAGCTGCGCACCCTCGGTGAGCTGACGAAGATCGCCTGGGCGTACGACGTCCAGGTGATGATCGAGGGGCCCGGTCACGTACCGATGCACAAGATCAAGGAGAACGTGGACCTTCAGCAGGAGTGGTGCCACGAGGCGCCCTTCTACACGCTCGGTCCGCTGACCACCGACATCGCGCCCGCGTACGACCACATCACCTCGGCGATCGGCGCCGCGATGATCGGCATGTTCGGCACCGCGATGCTCTGCTACGTCACGCCGAAGGAGCACCTCGGCCTGCCGGACCGGGACGACGTGAAGGCGGGCGTGATCGCGTACAAGATCGCGGCACACGCGGCGGACCTGGCCAAGGGTCACCCCGGCGCGCAGGCCTGGGACGACGCCCTGTCGAAGGCGCGGTTCGAGTTCCGCTGGGAGGATCAGTTCAACCTCTCGCTGGACCCGGAGACGGCGCGCTCGTATCACGACGCGACCCTGCCCGCGGAGCCGGCGAAGACCGCGCACTTCTGCTCGATGTGCGGCCCGAAGTTCTGCTCCATGAAGATCACCCAGGAGCTCAAGGAGTACGCGGCGCGCGGCATGAAGGACAAGTCGGAGGAGTTCGTCTCCGGCGGGAGTCGGGTCTACCTACCGCTCGCCTGACCCACCTGCGGGGTGATCGACTCGGGTTCATTGATGTCGGGGTGTCCGGCCGCGTGGGATAGCCCGGTATCAGTGAACCCGAGTCGATCAAGCGACCGGTCGGTACGTTCGGTGCGCTGTGTGGTGTGGGTCAGTCGCGGTGGTGTCGACCGGTGGAGCGCAACGACCGGCGGCCGTTCTCCTGTTCGGGCTCGTTGTCCGACACCGGCTTGCTCAGACCGGCGACCCAGTCGACGAATTCCTCATCCTGGGACGCCAGCGGCTCCGCTTCATCCGACGTCGTCGGGCTCTCCTCGTCGGCGCGGGACCGGTTACGGCGGAACAGCCCGCCGAGCCGGCCTCGCCGGGAGGGCTGCTCTGCCACCTTCGGCTGCGTCGGTTTTGCCGACGTGGTGTCGGTAGGCGCCACATCGCCGGTGGTGGTGCCGGTGGTGGTGCTGTCGGTGGTGGCGCTGGTTGCGGCGGCACCGGAGGGCGTGCCCAGCGTGCCCGGGAATTCCGGCCGGCCCGGGTGCTCCGCCGGAGCGGTCGTCTCGCCGGCTTCGGGTGGCGCTGTGCGTGCCGTCGAACTGTCCTGCGATCCCGCCGACCCGCGACGCCGAGAGGTGTCGAACGCGTTCCAGGTGCCGGCCCGGCTCAGGTCCGGCAACGGTGCCCGATGCCGCGGCCTGGGCGTCGGCCCGGTCGGCTCGTCGGGCCTGCTCGACCCCTCCGATGCCGTTGCCTCCGGCTCGGAGGCCTGCGGTGGCACCGTCCAGGTCGAGGTGACCGGCCAGGCCGACGGCGCGGGCGTCCACCGGTCCGTGTCCGGGTCACTGGCGGCGGTGACCCCAAACAACCCGGCGGTGGGAACGTCCTCGGCGGCGGGCTGCGCGCTGTCGGTGCCACGAGCCCCGGCGATTACGGAATCGCTGGTCGTGTCGGCAGGTGCTGCCTTGCTGCCCGTGCCGGCCGTCGGGACGCGCGGGGTGGCTTCCGCGCCAACCTGGCCGGCCGCGGTGGTCGGCGCCGCCGCCGCTGCTCGCGTCGCGCCGGTTGCGGCGGTCGGGGCTGGTGTTTCCCCCGTCCCGGTGGTCGGTGCTGGTGTCGCCCCGGTCCCGGTGGTCGGGCTCTGGGCGTCGTCGGTTGCCGTGGTCGAGGAGTCCGGGTTGACGGGCACCTGCGTCGCGCCGGTTCCGGCGGTCGTCGAGGCGGCGGGTGCTCGCTTCGAGCCGGTGGCGGGGGTGGCAGGTGCTCGCTTCGCGCCGGTAGCCGTGGTCCGGGCTGCTGCCGTGTCGGAGGCGGCAGCCGAGGCGACCTCGGCGGTCGAACTCGACCGCTCACCCAGGCTGCCCCGGCTGGGCGCCGGAGTGTCGGTGGCCGCGTCGGGGGCGATGCTGTCGGCGGACCTGCCCGGCCGGGTGCCCTTCGTGGCGCGGCCGGTGGTCGTCTCGCGAGTGGTCGTCTCGCGATTGGTCGGCTCGTTGGTGGTCGTCTCGCTGGTGGTTGCCGAACCGGCACGGGACGTGTCGTCAGCCGCGTCGGAGGCGGTGGCGTCCGAGTTGGCTTTCGACTTGCGGCCGCGTCGCGGCTTGATCGTCAGCGGCGCCTCGGGCGTGTCGTGGTCGGCCGTGCCCGCGCTGCTCGCCCCCGTGCTCGTGCCTGACCCCGTGCCCGTCGAGGCCGTGGCGGCGGGACTGGGAGCGTCCGTGCCAGTCGGTGCTGTGCTGGTCGCCTCGGTGGCGCTGCCCGTACTGGTCGGGGTCGTACTGGTCGCGGCTGCGCTGGTCCGGGCCGTGCCGGTCGCGGGGATGGGCGCGTCCGAGGTGGTCGGAGCGCTGGTCGCGGCCGCGCTGGTCGTGTCGGAACCGGGTGCACCCGTGCCGCCCGGGATGGCGGCGGACTTGCGGGCGGTGCGTCCACCGGTCGGCCTGCCGCTGGTCGCCGTGCTGCTGCTCGTGTCCGTCGCGGTGCTGCCGGTGGGCTCGTCGTCGACCGCTCGGCCGCCCGTCGGGGTCGCGGCGTCGGCGCGTCCGGCCGTGGTGGCGGTCGCGGTGGCGTCGGTGACGTTGCTGACGTCGGTGCTGGCCGAGGGCTCGGTCGTGGCCAGGACGTCATCGTGGCGCGGGGGCGTCTGCCCTGCGGCGGTGAACTCACCGGTCGGCGCGGTCACCCAGGCCGCGGGCTGAGTCGGAGCGGCGGGAGTCGGGGCGGGAGCCGCAGTGGCGGGAGCCGGACCGTGCTGTCCGCTCGCTGTGGTCTCCGGCCAGTCCCAGTGGGCCGGGACGGTGCGTACGGCATCGGGGTCGCCCGTCGCCCACGGACCCGCAACGACACCGACGGGCTTCGTGCCGGTGGCCAGCTCGGCGTTGGTCGTCTCCGTGTCGGTGCGCTCGGCGCTGTCCTGGTCGTTCGCCGCGCTGTCCCGGTCCTTCGCAGCGCCGGGCAGCGCCGGGCCGGCGGGCAGCGGGCGCAGGATGGCGGTGGGCTCGATCACCTGCGGATCGGCGGTACGGGTGCCCGTCGGCCAGCGCAGCAGCGCGGCGGCGGCCGCGCCGAGCGCTCCGGCGAGGATCGCGATCAACGAGCCGTAGTAGGGGGCGGCCTGGTAGCGGTCCACCGCGTCGCCCGGACCGGCGGTCAGGTAGGCGAACGCCACCAGCACCGGACCGGCCACCCCGGTGGCGGCGCTGACCAGTGGAGCCTGACCCCGCCAGCGAGCCAGCCCGGCGGTCGCCGCGCCGGCCAGCAGCGCAACGATGGGCAGCAGGAGCAGCGCCAGCCGCTGTGCGGCGGCGTTGTCGAGCCAGCTCGGCTCCAGTACGCCGAGCCGGACGGTCGGCAGTGGGCCGGCAGTGCCGAGCGACGGTAGGACGGAGATCAGCGCCAGCAGCCAGACCGCGCCGGCCACGGCCGACACGTTCCATCCCAGCTCGGGCCGGAACAGGACGGCGATCGCCGCGCCCGCCCCGATCACCGCACCGACCATGGCGCAGATGCCCACCGCCCAGACCGGGTCGACGGAGATCAGCTCCGCGGCGCGGGCGGGCTGCATGCAGAGCGGGGCGATGACGGTGGCGCCGAGCGCCGCCGCGCCGGCGACCGCCAACTGCCGGCCGGTGCTGACCGCCGGGGCGTCGCGGCGAGCGAGGCGTCCGGTCAGGACAGCGCCGGCGACGGCTGCGTTCGCGGCGAACCAGCCCACCCAGACGAGCTGGGCCGGCCACTGGTTGACGGTCGTACCGGTGAATGCGCCGGTCAGCCGGACGATGCCGAAACCGTACGCGACGCCGAGCTGGCCGGCTCCGGCCAGCACGCTCACCCCGAGCGCCGTGAGCAGCAGTCTGCCCCAGGTCCGAAAGGCCATGTCCGGCACGTTACGCACCTGGTACACCCGATCGCCACCGGCGCGCCGCGAGGCACGCCGGTGGCCATCGGCGTGCCTACTTGAGTTCGACCAGCCGGGCCAGGTAAGTCGTATCCCCGACATTGGTCAGCATGTGCACCGCGCCCGGGTCCCGGTAGACCACTCCGCCGGTGGGCTCGTCGGCGTCGATCCGGGTGCCGTCGATGGTCTGTACGACGTTCTTGGCGCCCTCGATCGCCACCACCAGGTAGGGGTGGTCGTGCCGGTGCAGCGGTTGCCGCTCGCCCGGCTCGAGGCGGATGTGCCAGACCCGGACCCGGTCGTTCTCGTACACGATCTCCTGACCCACCGGTCCGAGTTCGGTTCCGTCGATCACGTCGGTCATCGTGCTCCGTCCAGTTGGGGCAGCACCTCGGCGGCGATCAGCTCGAGGTGGTCGAGATCATCGAAGTCGATCAGGCGCAGGTGGACCCGGGTGGTGCCGATCGCGGCGAACTCACCGAGCCGCTGCGCGAGCTGCGCGGGGGAGCCGACCACCGGGTCCTCCGGTGGCAGAGCGCTCTTCTCGTGCAGGGGCGCGGCCCGACGCTGGGCCTCCGCGTCGGTCCGGCCGATGGCGACGACGATCCCGGCGGACAGCACCAACGGGGCGCGCCCGGACTCCGTCCGTCCGGTGCGCTCACACGTCTCGCGCACCCGGTCGTACGCCTCGGCGGTGGCGGCCACGGACTTGAACGGCATGTTGAACTCGTCGGCGTACCGGGCGGCCAGTTCGGGTGTGCGCTTGGGGCCACGCCCGCCCACGATGATCGGCGGCCCGGGCACCTGCACCGGCTTGGGCAGGGCGGGGGCGTCCACCAGCCGGTAGTGGTCGCCGGTGAAGCTGTACGTCTCGCCGGGCGGGGTTGCCCACAACCCGGTGATCACCTCAAGCTGTTCGGCCAGCCGGTCGAAGCGCTCGCCGACCGACGGGAACGGGATTCCGTACGAGGTGTGCTCGCGCTCGTACCAGCCGGCGCCGATGCCGAGGTCGACCCGGCCACCGCTCATCTGGTCGACCTGGGCGACCATCACCGCGAGGGGGCCGGGCAGGCGGAACGTGGCCGACGTCACCAGGGTGCCGAGTCGGATCCGCTCGGTTTCCCGGGCCAGCGCGGCGAGGGTCAGCCAGGCGTCAGTGGGGCCGGGCAGGCCCGGGTCGGCACCCATCGACTGGTAGTGGTCGGCGCGGAGGAAACCCTCGTAGCCGCAGGCCTCGACGAGCCGGGCGAACCGGAGCTGGGTGTCGTAGCTGGCGCCACGGTTCGGCTCGGTGAAGACCGACACCCGCATGGTCAGTGTCCTTCCGCGCCGGCGGTGGCCGGCTGTTCGCGTTCCATGAGCAGTTCGTGCAGGTCGGCGCTGACCTGGGCGACGTCGGCCAGGTGAGCGTTGCGGCCCAGGGTCCGGGGCCGGGGGATGGTCACGTCGACGACCTTGCGGATCCGGCCGGGGCGGGGGCTCAGCACGACCACCCGGTCGGCGAGCAGCACCGCCTCGTCGATCGAGTGGGTGACGAAGACGATGGTCGGCTTGTTCTCCATGTGCACCCGCTGAAGTTCACCGGAGAGTTCCTCGCGGGTGAGCGCGTCCAGCGCGGAGAACGGCTCGTCCATCAGCATCACCCGGGGCTCACCGATCAACGACCGGCACAGCGACACCCGCTGCTGCATGCCGCCGGAGAGCTCGTGGGGCAGCCGCTTCTCGAAGCCGGCCAACCCGGCCACGTCGAGCAGTTGCCGGGCCCGCTCCCGGTGCTTGGCGCGGCTCCAGCCGAAGATCTCCACGGGCAGCAGGACGTTGTCCAGCACGGTGCGCCAGGGCAGCAGCGCCGGCTTCTGGAACAGCATGGCGATGTCCTGGCGGGGGCGGGTGATCGGCGTACCGGCGACGGTGATTTCACCGGCGCTCAGTGGGAGCAGCCCGGCGATCAGCCGCAGCAGTGTGGACTTGCCGCAGCCGGAGCGGCCGAGCACGGCGACGAACTCCCCCTCGGCGACGTCGAGGTCGATGCCGCGCAGCGCCTCCACCCGGCCGGATCGGCCCTCGAAGGTACGGGACACCCCGGACAGTCGGATCATCTCCGGCGCACCTCCGCTGAGTGGACGGTCAGGAATCCGACAAAGGCTAGCCGCCCTGTCGAGGTATGGCACCGGCTGGGGTGGTCGTCAGGTTGTATCCGTTCCGCAACCCGATACGCCTGGCGTCGCAACTGTGGGTTTCTCGTACGCTGTGCCCGCGAAGAGTCCCCCCACGACGGCGGCGCCCGGCTTCCACCCCTCCCGCCGGCCCGTCACGACAACCCCCTCCGGTGGCCTGCCGGCCCCGGTCGGAAAGGACATGGTGCACTGATGAGAAGGCTGACCCGTACGGTCGCTACGGCCGCGCTGGCCACCGCCCTCGCCCTTGTCTCCGCCTGCAGCAGCGGGTCGGATTCGGCCGACGATGCCAAGGGCGGCGACGGCAAGACGCTGGAAAAGGTGACCTACCTCACCTCGTTCGGTAACTTCGGCCGTGACTCCTACGCCTGGGTGGCGAAGGACAAGGGCTTCTTCAAGGAAGCCGGCTTCGACGTCGAGATCAAGGCGGGTCAGGGCACCGGTGGCGTGATCCAGACCATCGTCGGCGGCCAGGCCGACTTCGGCCCGATCGACCTCACCGGCGGTCTGCTCCAGCTCGGCAACGGCCAGGCGAAGGACTTCACCGCGGTGGCCGCGATCCAGCAGCGCACCATGGCGGGCATCGCCACCGTCGAGGGCAAGAACATCAGCTCGCCGAAGGACCTGGAGGGCAAGAAGCTCGCCGACACCCCCGGGTCGGTGGTCCGCAACCTCTTCCCGACGTACGCCCGGCTCGCCGGTGTGGACGCGACCAAGGTGACCTGGGTCAACGGTGAGGCGCAGAACCTGATCGGCACGCTGGCCTCCGGCTCGGTGGACGGCATCGGTCAGTTCGTCGTCGGTCAGCCGACCATCGAGGCGGTGGCCAAGAAGAAGGCCGTCATGCTGCCGTACAGCAACGTGATGCAGGACCTCTACGGCAACGTGCTGATCACCTCCTCGAAGATCGCCAAGGAGAAGCCCGAGATGGTGAAGAAGTTCACCGCGGCGCTGCTCAAGGGCCTGGAGTACAGCCTGGCGAACTCCAAGGAGGCCGCCGACATCCTGAAGAAGAACGTCGACGCCACCAACCCGGTCTCCGCCGCCGCCGAGCTGGAGCTGATGGCCGCGTACGTCCGTTCCGGCAACACCGGCACCGCGATCGGCACCCTGGACAGCGGTCGGGTCGCCAAGAGCATCGCCATCCTGCAGGGCGCCGGCGCGCTGAAGCAGAACATCACCCCCGAGCAGATCATCGACTTCAGCCTCGCGCCGAAGGCCTGATCGTCCGGTCGTCATCAGGGGGTACGTCCCGCCGATCCCGGTGGGGCGTACCCCCGTCGCTCGTCGGCCCCCGGCGGGCCGTGGGATTTCGAGGAGGACAGAGATGACCGACGTCCGGTCAGCGGACCCGGCGGTGGCGGAGCCCCCGCCCCCGGGTGCCGGCCCCGAAGCGGGACGCACGGGTCGAGGTGCCGGTCTCCGGGCCGGGGCTGGCGCGGCGCTGCCCGCGGTCGGCATCCTGGTCGCGCTGGCGGCGTGGTGGCTGATCGCCCGGCTGGAACTGGTCCACCCTTTCGCCCTGCCGCCGCCCGGCGACGTGCTCAGCGCGTTCGTCGACAAGCCCGCTCGGATGCTGGAGCACACCTGGGACACCACGCTGGAGATCCTGATCGGGTTCGCCCTCTCGGTGGTCGCCGGTGTGCTGATCGGGCTCTCCCTGGCCAGCTCCCGCACTGTGGAGCGGATGTTCACGCCGCTGCTGGTCGCGGTGAACGCGGTACCGAAGATCACGCTGGGCCCGCTGCTGGTGGTGGCGCTCGGCTGGGGCCAGAAGCCGATCCTGACCATGGTGTTCCTGCTCTGCTTCTTCCCGATCGTGCTCTCCACCGCGACCGGGTTGACCACCACGCCGGCCGACCTGGCCGAACTGGTGCGGTCCTGGAACGCCTCCCGCTGGCAGGCGTTCCGCAAGGTGCGCTTCCCGGCCGCGCTGCCGCAGATCTTCGTCGGGCTCAAGGTGGCCATGCCACTGGCCGCGATCGGCGCGGTGATCGGTGAGTTCCAGGCCGGCGAGAGCGGCCTCGGCTACGTCATCACGCAGTACGCCGGCATCGGCGACGCCGCCACCGCCTGGGCGGCGATCATGCTGGTGGCACTGGTGAGCATCCTGCTCTACTCGGCGCTCCTGCTGATCGAGCGGTTCGCCCTCCCCTGGGTACGAGAAACCACCAGCAGCCGCTAACCCAACGAAGAGATCACAGAGCAGCACCGAAGACACAGATAAAGATCAACACCAAGAAACGCGCAGGGCCGGCCTCCCAGTGGGAGGCCGGCCCGTCTTGTCGACGCTGCTGGCGCGAAGGGTGTGGCCGACCGTGCCCGGCGGAGGGATCAAGCCTGACCGCCCGGAGCCGGGCACGGTCGGCCACACCCCCTGCCCGGCACACGGCGAAGAGCGCCGGGACGAAAGAACACAGCAGGCCCGAGCGTTTACCCCGCCAACCGCCAGCGACCATTGCGGGCGACCAGCGTGGTGAGCGCCTGCGGCATCAGGCCGCTGTGGTTGTCCGGCGTCATGCGGATCGGGCCGGAGAGGCCGTCCATCTGGGACGTCTCCAGCACGTCCCGGATGCCGTTGCGGTCCACCTTCCCGATCTCACCACCGGCGCGCAGTTCGGCGTCGGCGATCAGCTGGACGGCGTCCGCGGCGAACGACGAGGACCCGTTGTAGCCGCCGAAGCGGGCCGTGTAGTCCTGGAACCACTGCCGCCGCGCCGCCTTGGCCGGGGTGGTCGCGATCACGTCATCGATCACCATGGTCTGCGTGAAGATCAGCGTGGCCTTCTCGGTCGCCTTGGCCGCCGCGCCGAGGAAGAGGTCCCCGGCCGCTGCCGCGTCGAAGTAGATCGACCCACGGAAGATGGTCTGCTGGACGCTGGTCGCGGCCAGTGTCGCCTGCTCAGGCGGGGTCCAGAAGACCATCGCGTCGGGCTTGCCCGACGCGAGCTGCTGGACCTGCTGGCTGACGTCGGTGTCGGTGGTTTTGATCCGCTGCTGTCGGAGCGTGATCTTGGCCTTGTCCAGTTCGCTCTTGAGCGCGGTCGCGCCCTCCTGGCCGTAGTCGTCGTCGCTGACCAGCATCCCCACCTTACGGATGTTGTTGCGGCGCAGTTCGGTGGTCAGTGCGGCGGCGCTGTCCGCGGCGTTAGGGCCGAGCTTGAACACGTAGCGCCGTTCAGCGGCCGGCGCGGCGATCGCGCCGGAAGCGGCTAGCGCAATGGTGGGAATCCGCTTCTCGTTGATGGTCCCGACCGCTCCGACCGCGCATTCGTTGCAGCCGCCCATGATGATGGCGCTGACCTTCGAATCGCTGCTGAAGTCGACGATGTTGCGAAGTGACTCGGCCGAGTCGGAACGGTTGTCCTTCACCTTCAGGTCGATCTTCCGGCCGTTCAGTGCTCCGGACGCGTTCAACTGATCGACCTTGAGTTCGAGGGCGCGCTGGTATGTCCGGCCAACCGTGGCTGCGGCGCCGGAGAGTTCGAGATCGGCAGCGATCACGATCGGACTCGTGTCCTGCTCCGCCTCGCCAAACTGGCAGCCGGTGAGCGTGGTGGCCACTACGGCCGATGCGAGCGCCGCGATGGTCGCGGAGCGGATGGGGCTCAACTCAGTCCTCCAGGTGCGGGCGCGGGCGCTGCCCGGTCACCGCCGCTAATCCGTCCTCAGTGGAGGACGGGATCTCCTCTGCCGTACGGTGTGCGCGAAGCCTGCAAAACCTTGCCAATGGCCGGCGCTGTGGTCAAGCGCGGACCCCGGCGGCATTTTCGGGACGGCCATCCCACATGCTGGGGTAACGCAATGTTTGCAAAAGCTCACTTTGCATACACGCGTGACCACTCTGGAGTTACATGCCCTGTTCAGGGGCTTGCGGAAATGAAGGTATCAGTTGCCCGGATCACGGGATGCGCTCCGTCCGACCGTTTCCTACCTCACTGCGGCTTCCCAAACACGATCATCTCTGATGAAATCGCGGCCGTGCCGCGCGTGGTCCCCTCCGCTTACGGCATGGCTCGGCGGCTCAGGCGGGGAAGAAACGACGGAGGCGATGTCGTGAGCACCGGACCGACGACCCTGCCCGCGCTCGGCGACAGCGGTCGGCCTGCGCGCCGACGGATGCCGAGACTGCGTGACGCCCGGATCCGGTCCAAGTTGGCGTTGATTCTGGTCGTCCCGGTGGCGGCGGTGATCGCGCTGGCCACGGTCCGCCTGATCTCCGTCGGCGAAGGCGCGTTCGACGCCACGCGGGCCCGGTCACTGACGGCCCTCTCCGTCGACGTCAGCGCTCTCACCCAGGACCTCCAGGCCGAACGGATGGCCGCGGCCGCCTACCTCGCCGCTCCACAGCAGCCGGCCGACGCGTACAACCTGCGGGTCCGCCAGACGCAGCAGCGGGTGGACGAGTACCGCGCCGAGCGGGGCCGGATCGGCGACGTGCCGACCGCCCTGCGGGACCGGCTGGCCGCCATCGACGACCACCTGGCCACCCTGGACGGCACCCGTCAGGAGGTGCTGGACCGCCGGCAGATGGCGGTCGCCGAGGCGGTGCTCCGCTACGGGGTCATCCTTACCGACCTGGTCTCGTACGGTGACGGCCTGGCCCAGCTGCCCGGCGACGAGAGCCTGGCGGACAGCCGCCGCGCGGTCGCCGCCTTCGCCCGCGCCAAGGCCTCCGTCGCGGAGGAAGAGGCCGTCGCCTTCACCGCGCTGACGGCCGGCCAGCTCGACTCGGAGCAGTTCTCCTCCTTCGTGGCAACGTTGACCGGTCAGCAGGAGGCCCTGGTCGCCTTCTCGCTGGCCGCCGACCCGGTGCAGCGCGCCCTGGTCGACAGCACCGTTTCCGGCGACGCGGTCGGCCTGGCCGACCGGGTGGCCACCGACATCACCCGCTCGGTCGGGCAGCGCCCGCTGGTCACCGCACAGGACGCCACCGCGGCGATCGGCGCCGTGAACGACCTGATGCGCTGGGCCGAGATCCAACTGCAGGACCGACTGTTCCAGCAGGCCGACCAGGCCCGCTCGGACGTCATCCGGCAGGCCGTGGTCGAGTCGATCCTGGTGCTGCTGACCCTGATCATCGCCGTGTCGCTGGCCGTGGTGCTGGCCCGCTCGCTCAACCACTCGCTGCGCCGACTGCGCGAGGGCGCCCTCTCCGTGGCCAACCACGACCTGCCCGATGCCGTGCAGCGGCTGCAGAACATGGGCAGCGTTGGTGACGGCGGGGTGGACGAGATCGTCCGCCAGGTCCGGGACCCCATCCAGCTCAACACCCGCGACGAGGTCGGTCAGGTGGCGCTGGCCTTCAACGTCGTACACCGGGAGGCGGTGCGGGTCGCCGCCGAGCAGGCGGCACTGCGCACGAGCGTCTCGGCCATGTTCCTCAACCTGGCGCGCCGTAGTCAGACACTGGTCGACCGGATGATCGGCGAGCTGGACGCGATCGAGCGTGGCGAGGAGGACCCGAAGCGGCTCGCGCAGCTCTTCGAACTGGACCACCTGGCCACCCGAATGCGCCGCAACGACGAGAACCTGCTCGTCCTGGCCGGCGCCGACTCCGCCGCACCGCGTCACGACAACGCGCTGGTGGTGGACGTGCTGCGCGCCGCCCAGTCCGAGGTGGAGCTCTACAACCGCATCGAGTTCGGCACGGTCGACACCGACATCTCGGTGGCCGCGCACGCTGTCAACGACGTGGTACGTCTCGTCGCCGAGCTGCTCGACAACGCCACCCGATTCTCGCCGCCGAACACCACCGTGGTCGCCGACGGTCGCCGGATCCGCGACTACGTGCTGATCCAGATCGAGGACCGCGGGCTCGGCCTCACCGACGACCAGCTCGACTCGCTCAACCGGCGTCTGGCCGCCCCGCCGAGTGTGGACGTCGCCGCGTTCCGACTGATGGGTCTGGCCGTTGTGAGCCGGCTCGCCTCCCGCTACGGCATCCGGGTGGAGTTGCGCCGCAACGTCGAGGGCGGCACCGTCGCCCAGGTGACGTTGCCCGCCGCCACCGTGGTGCTGCCCAGCAACCGGGGCCGCGAGCAGGTGCTCACCCGGCCGCGTCAGCCGATGGCAGTGGAGCAGGCGCCACTCACCCCGGCCGGCCACGCCGAGCAGTTCGCCGGTGCCGCGACGACGGCGGCGACGTTGCCTGACCAGTGGCGGACCAGCCCGCCGGCACCCGCCCAGTGGCATTCGCCGCTGGACTCGCGGGACACCACCCCGGCCGTACAGGCGGGTGGCTACACCGGTCCGCGCTCGGCCATGCCACCGGCACCCGCCGCCCCCGCGCCCGCCGCCCCGCTCCCGCCGGCCCGACCGGCCTACAGCAACGGCGCGGGCGCTTCGCTGGGCAGCCCGACAGTGGCCTACCCGACCGTCGACCCGCTGCCTCGGCGTGGCTCCACCCCGGACGCCCCGGACACCGCGGATGGGCGTGCAGCCCAGGGCCTCCCGGTCGGGCCGGTCGCCGGGCCGGGCGCGGTGGCACCGCCGGCCGCTCCGTCGGTGCCCGCCGCACCGGTCAGCACCCGGCCCGACTTCCCGGCCGAGGCTCCGATCTTCCGGGAGATGGAGGCGGTCTGGTTCCGGTCGCACGGCGACGACGCCACCGCGATCTTCACCCGGCCCAACTTCGACGAGCCGCCCGCGCCCGCCACGACCGCTGCGGCCGACACCGGCCTGCGCACCGGCAACGGCGGCCAGCCGAGCACCGGGTCGGCGGCGGCCGCGTCGCCGGCCCGCCCGAAACTGCCGACCCGTACCCCGGGCAGCTCCGGCACCGACGGGACGGCCACCCCGGGCGCCGACGGCCTCGGCGCCACCATGGACGGGTTCGGGGCACGGCCGTCGGCGCCGCCGACGTACGCCCCGCCTCCGGCCGCCCGGCCGGCTCCGGCCGCACCCGCCCCCGACCCGGGGGCCTGGCGTACGGCGGCGGACGAGGGCTGGTCCCGGGCCAGCCGGGCTGCCGAGCCGGCTCCCGCCGGGACCACCCGCTCCGGGTTGCCCAAGCGGGTGCCGCAGCAACAGCTCGTGCCGGGTGGCATCGAACCGAAGAGCGGCCGGGACCGCAGCCGGCGGACACCGGATGAAGTACGTGGTCTGCTGTCGGCCTACCACCGCGGTGTGCAGCGCGGTCGGACGGCCGGAACGGACCTGAACAGCACCTCGACCAAGGAGAGCCGATGAACAGGCCAGCTGCCATGCAGGACATGGGTTGGCTGCTCACCAACTTCGCCGACAGCGTGGCGGGCATCGCCCACGTGGTGGCGGTGTCCGCTGACGGGCTGCTGCTCGCGTCCTCCCGGGATCTGCCGGGGGACCGGGCGGACCAGCTCGCCGCGATCACCTCCGGGGTGGTGAGCCTGACCGAGGGCGCGGCCCGCATGTTCAGCGCGGGCGGGGTGTTGCAGACAGTCATCGAGATGGACAGCGGGTATCTCTTCCTGATGTCGATCAGCGACGGCTCCTCGATGGCCGTGCTGGCCGCGCGGAGCTGCGACGTGGGCCAGGTGGGCTACGAGATGGCACTGCTGGTCGAGCGGGTGGGCGCCGCGCTGGTGCCGCTGCCGCGCGACGCGGTGCGTTCTTAGCACCGGAAGGCGGCGCTCATTCCGAGCGCCGGACCAGGGACGAGAGGCGGCACAGTCCGGCTCCGCAGGGGACGAGGAGGTGATCGGGAATGGACCAACGACGCGCTGACCCGCGTGGCGCGCTGGTGCGTCCGTACGCGGTCACCCGTGGTCGTACCGAGCCCCGGCAGGACATCGCCCTCGAGGCAGTCCTCACCGCCTCTCCCACCCAGGTCGCCGAGTCCCGGTTCGCCGGGCACGACAAGCACCGCATCGCCACGGTCTGTGAGGGCCGAGCACAGTCGCTGGCGGAGATCGCCGCGTATACCCGGATGCCGCTGGGCGTCGCCCGGGTGTTGGTCGCCGACATGGTGGCCGAGAGCCTGCTGACGTTACACACTGCTGCTCCCGCCGAGGGGTTCGAGGAGCGGATGGAACTGCTTGGAAGGGTGCTAAGTGGACTTCGCAGGCTATGACCCCGCAGGGGGGCGGCCGGGCCGGGGAATCGTATCCGCGAAGATCGTCGTCGCGGGCGGCTTCGGCGTCGGTAAGACGACACTGGTCGGGGCGATCTCCGAGATCACACCGCTGACCACCGAGGCGTTGATGACCGCGGCGGGTGTCGGCATCGACGATCCGTCCAAGGTGCCGGGCAAGGAGACCACCACGGTCGCCATGGACTTCGGCCGGATCACCATGGCCCAGGACCTGATCCTGTACCTCTTCGGTACACCGGGTCAGACCCGGTTCTGGTTCATGTGGGACGAGATCATCCGGGGGGCGGTGGGTGCCGCCGTGCTGGTGGACACCCGCCGGATCACCGACGCCTTCGCCCCACTGGACTACTTCGAGAACCGCAACCTGCCGTACGTGGTGGCGCTGAACAAGTTCGACGGCGCACCGCAGTACGAGGCCGAGGAGGTCCGCGAGGCGCTGGCCATCTCGCCGCAGGTGCCGCTGGTGATGACCGACGCCCGGCAGCGGGACTCGGTCAAGCAGGTGCTGGTGACTGTGGTCGAGCACGCCATGCTCCGGCTCCAGTCCGAGCACGGGCGGGGCTTCCCGACGCCGGTCGGCTGAACCGCCGCGTCACGGCCGGCTCGCGACGGCCGGCCGTGACGCGTTCAGTCGACCCGGAGCCGGTAGCCGCGCTTCACCACTGTCTGCACCACGCGGGGTGCGCGCAAGCCGGCCCGTAGCCGGGCGACGGCCATCTCCACGGCGTGCTCGTCCGCGCCCCGGGGCAGCGTCCGCAGCAACGCCGTGCGGGACAACACCCGACCCGGGGACTGGGCCAGCGCCCGCAGCACCGCCATCGGCGCGGGCGCGAGTGGCCGTAGCTCGCCGTCGATCACCGCGGCGTGCCCGCGCAACGTGAGCAGATGCCCGCCGGCCTTGAACGTCACGGTCCGGCGAGGCAGCTCGTCGACGATGGTCCGCACCAGCGCGCCCAACCGGGCCCGACCGGGCGCGCTCACCGGCACCCCGCGCCGCAGCAGCGGCTCGGCGGTCACCGCCCCGACGCAGCTGGCCAGGACGTCGCTGCGCAACGCGGACAGCACCGCGTCGGTGCGGTCACCGGCGGCCCGCAGCAACGCTTCGACCGCCGGCGCCGAGGTGAACGTCACCGCGTCCACCAGCCGACCGGCGATCAGGTCGATCAGCCGGTGCAGCGGTGCCGGATCGGTCGGCGGCGCCCAGCGGTAGACCGGCACCTCGATGACAGTGGCGCCCGCCGCCTCCAGCGCGAGCGTGCACTCCGGCTGCCGCTCGCCGTGCAGCTGCATGGCGATGACCTGCCCGGCCACGCCGCGCCGGCGCAGGTGGTCCACCACCTCGTCGCAGCTTTCCGAGGCGGGCGACCACTGGTCGTGCAGCCCGGCAGCCCGGATCGCGCCGCGTGCCTTCGGGCCGCGCGCCACCACGTACGAGCTGGCCAGCACGGAGCGCAGCGGCTCGGCCAGCCCCCAGCCCTCGGCCGCCTCCAACCAGCCGCGCATGCCGATGCCGGTGTTGGCCATCAGGATGTCCGGCGGCTGGTCGAGGCAGGCGCGGGTCGCCTCGCGCAGCTCGGTGTCGTCGGACAGCGGCACGATCCGCAGCGCCGGAGCGAGCACCACCCGGGCGCCCCGTCGTTCGAGCAGCGCGGCCAACTCGTCGCGCCGCCGGTCGGCGGTCACCCCGATGGTGAAGCCCGCCAGTTCTTCCCGCATCAACCCTCCTGTCGCAGCCGCACCTCGACCAGCCCGTTGCGGCAACGTGCGTCGTGTCGGGCCACGGCCACCCCGGGCAGGTCGAGACAGTGCCCGCTGCGCAGGTCGTACACCTGCTTGTGCAGCGGTGAGGCGACCGTCGGCACTCCGCCACGGCTGCCGACGATGCCCCGGGACAGCACGTACGCCCCGGAGACCGGATCGCGGTTGTCGATCGCGAACAGCTCGTCGGCGGTCCGGAAGAGGGCGATCTGCACCCCGTCGACCAGGGCGGCGACGCCCCGGTCCGGTTCCAACCGGTCGAGCAGGCAGACGGTGGTCCAGGTCAGCGTGAGGGTCTGGGTCATCGCCGTACCTCCGGTAGGCCGAGGGTGACCGGTTGCCGACGTTGATTGTTGGTCGGCTCGGATCCGGTCGGGGACTGGTCGCGTACGGGCACCGGCTGGCCGCGTTCCCGGGTGAAGGTGATCGACGGGTCCGGTACGTCGGGGGCGTTGACGAAGGAGGTGTAGCGGCGCAGCCGATCCGGGTCGTCCAGGACGTCGCGCCACTCGTCGGAGTACGACGACACGTGCCGGGCCATCGCCGCGTCGAGGTCCTCGCAGAGCCCGAGTGAGTCGTCCACGATCACCGAGCGCAGGTGGTCCAGGCCGCCGTCCATCGCCTCGATCCAGCCGGCGGTGCGTTGCAGCCGGTCGGCGGTGCGGATGTAATAGATAAGAAATCTATCGATTAGTCGAATCAGTGCTTCTGTCGACAAATCAGTGGCGAACAGGTCGGCGTGCCGGGGCCGGAAACCACCGTTGCCGCCGACGTAGAGATTCCAACCGGTCTCGGTGGCGATGATGCCGAAGTCCTTGCTGCGCGCCTCCGCGCACTCCCGGGCGCAACCGGAGACCGCCGACTTCAGCTTGTGCGGCGCACGCAGCCCGCGGTAGCGCAGCTCCAGCGCGACGGCCAGCCCCACCGAGTCCTGCACCCCGTACCGGCACCAGGTCTCGCCCACGCACGACTTCACGGTGCGCAGCGCCTTGCCGTACGCGTGCCCGGACTCGAAGCCGGCGTCGACCAGCCGCCGCCAGATCTGCGGCAGCTGCTCCACCCGCGCCCCGAACAGGTCGATCCGCTGCCCACCGGTGATCTTCGTGTAGAGCTGGAAGTCCCGGGCGACCTCGCCGATCACGATCAGCTTCTCCGGGGTGATCTCGCCGCCCGGGATCCGGGGCACCACCGAGTAGCTGCCGTCGCGTTGCAGGTTGGCCAGGAAGTGGTCGTTGGTGTCCTGCAACGACGCCTGCTCGCCGTCGAGCACGTGCCCGCCGCCCAGCGACGCGAGGATGGACGCCACCACCGGCTTGCAGATGTCGCAGCCGCGGCCCCGACCGTGCTCGGCGACCAGCCGGGAGAAGGTGCGGATGCCGCGGACGCGAACGATCTCGAACAGCTCCCGCCGGCTGACGTCGAAGTGCTCGCAGAGCGCGCTGGACTGTGCCACCCCGGCCGCGTCCAGGAGCTGCTTCAGCATCGGCACGCAGGAGCCGCAGCTGGTGCCGGCCCGGGTGCACGCCTTCAACGCCGGCACGTCCGCGCAACCATCGGCGATGGCGGCGTCCACGTCGCCCCGGGTCACCGCGTTGCAGGAGCAGACCTGCGCGGCGGCGGGCAGCGCCCCGGCGTCCGCGCCGCCGCCGTCCGGGGCGAGCAACGCCAGCGGCGCGGCCGGCAGCGGGCCGCCCACACTGGCCCGCAGCGTCGGGTACGCGCTGGCGTCACCCACCAGCACCCCGCCGAGCAGGGTGTGCGCGTCGTCGGAGAGGACCAGCTTCGCGTAGACCCGGGTGGCCGGGTCGGTGAACGTGACGTCCAGGCAGCCCTCGGTGGTGCCGTGGGCGTCGCCGAACGACGCCACGTCGACGCCGAGCAGCTTGAGTTTGGTGGCGGTGTCCGCGCCCGGGAAGGTCGCCGCGCCGCCGACCAGTCGATCGGCCACCACCTCGGCCGTCGCGTACCCCGGCGCGACCAGCCCGTGGCAGGTGCCGTCGACCGCCGCGCACTCTCCGACAGCCCAGATCCGCTCGTCGGCCGTACGACAGGTCGCGTCGACAAGCACCCCGCCGCGCGGGCCCAGCGGCAGACCGGCGTCCCGGGCCAACTGGTCCCGGGGCCGGATGCCGGCGGCCACCACGACCAGCTCGGCGTCGAGGGCGGTGCCGTCGGACAGTTCCAGGGCCGCGACGCCGCCGTCCGGGCCCTGAAGGATCGCGGTGGTCGCCACCCCCAGATGGGTCCGTACGCCCAACTCGTCGACGTAGCGGCGGAGCATCGCGCCGCCGGCCTGGTCCACCTGCACCGGCATCAGCCGGGGCGCGAACTCCACCACGTCGGTGCTCAGGCCGAGCAGTCGCAGGGCGTTGGCGGCCTCAAGCCCGAGCAGCCCGCCACCGATCACCGCGCCGACTCGCCGGCCTCGCGCGTACGCCCGGATCGCCGCCAGGTCGTCCAGGGTCCGGTAGACGAAGACCCCGGGCAGCTCCGTGCCGGCCACCGGCGGCACGAACGCGTACGACCCGGTGGCGAGCACCAGCGCGTCGTAGCGGTATTCGCCGACTGCGGTGGTCACCACCTGTCGGTCCCGGTCGACGGCGGTTGCCGGCTCGCCGAGTCGCAGCCGCACCCCGTCGAGCGGGGTGTGCAGGTTGAGTTCGCTCTCACTGACCCCGTCGAAGTACGCCGAGAGTCGCACCCGGTCGTACGCCGGGCGCCCCTCCTCGGCCAGCACTGTCACCCGCCAGGTGCCCTCTGGGTCACGGGCGTGCAGCGCGTCCACGAAACGCTGCCCGACCATGCCGTTGCCGATGACGACCAGTTCGCCGCCGCTCATCGCGTCACCTCCACCGATTCCGCCTGGCTCAGCCAGTCGACGATGCCGCTCACCGCGTCCCGGCATCCGCCGCATCCGGTGCCGGCCCGGGTCGCGGCCACCACCGCATCGACCGTCCGGGCGCCGGAGCGCCAGCTTCTGACCAGTGCGCCCTTGCTCACCGTGTTGCACTGACAGACCGTGGCCGCGTCCGGCATCAGCGCCGGTGAGGCGGCCGGGGTCGCGCCGATCGCACCGAGTGCCCGGCCGAGCAGCAGCGCCCGTCGGTCACTCGGCACCGGCTGACCACGGTCGAAGAGTTGGATCACAGTGCCGACCGCCGGGTTGTCGCCGAGCAGGATCGCGCCGATCAGCCGCTCGTCGCGGATCCGCAAACGGGCGTAGGTGCCCCGGGTCGGGTCGGCGAAGGTCAACTCCTCGTCCGGCCCGCCACTGGACGCGTCACCCATCGACGCAAGGTCGATCCCGGCGGCCTTCAGCCGGGTCACCACCGGCCGGGGCCGGTAACGGGCCAGCGGGTCCGTCCCGGTCAGCACGTCCGCGAGCACCTGGGCCTGGGCCCAGGCGGGCGCGACCAGCCCGGTGAGCACGCCGTCGTGCTCGGCGCAGTCGCCGATCGCCGAGATGGACCGGTCGCTGGTGCGCAGCCGGTCGTCCACCACCACGCCGCGCCGTACGGTCAGGCCGGCGGCCTGCGCGAGGGCGGTGTCCGGGCGTACGCCGCAGGAGAGCACCAGCAGGTCGGCGTGGAGCGACCTGCCGTCGGCCAGGTCGAGGCGGACACCGCTGGCGTCCGCGGCCACGCCGGTCGCCGACACCCCCAGTTGGACGCTGACGCCGAAACCGGCGAGCGTGCCCGCGAGCACCGCGCCGGCCGTCGGGTCCAGCTGCCGTTCCATCAGGTGCTCTCGCGGGTGCACCACTGTGGTGGCCAGCCCCCGGGCGGCCAGCCCTCGAGCGGCCTCCAGACCGAGCAGCCCGCCGCCGAGCACCAGAGCGCTGCGGGCGCCGTCCGCGGCGGCGAGGATCCGCCGGCAGTCGTCCAGGGTCCGGAAGGGGACCACCCGCTCCGGCAGGTTCGCCGGGTCGAGGCCGGGCAGCGTCGGCACCACCGCCCGGGCACCGGTGGCGAGCACCAGGTGGTCGTATCCGATTCGTTCGCCGTCGTCGGTGCGGACCTCCCGGGCGGACCGGTCGACGGCGATCACCGGTACGCCGCTGCGCAGGTCGACGCCGTGCCCGGCGGCTTCGGTCAGCTCCACGTCCGGCTCGTCGATCCGGCCGGCCAGCAGGGTGGAGAGCAAAATCCGGTTGTACGCGCGGTGCGGCTCGGCCCCGAGCACTGTGACCTTCCGGTCTCCCTCCCGGGCGTGCAGCTCCCCGGCGAGGCGCGCGCCAGCCATCCCGTTGCCGACGATGACCACCCGGGCGGTCATGCCTTCTCCACCCGGACCGCGCAGATCTTGAATTCGGGCATCCCCGAGATCGGGTCCACCGCGTCGTTGGTCACCGAGTTGGCGCGTCCCGCCCCCGCGTAGTGGAACGGGGCGAACACGGTGTCGGGTCGGATCCCGGCGCTGAGCCGGGCCGGCGCGCGGAACTCACCTCGGCGGGAGGTGACCCGCACCGGGTCGCCGTCGTCGATGCCCAGCCGGGTGGCCAGATCGGGGTGCAGTTCGACGAACGCCTCCGGGGCGGCGCGGCGTAGCGCGGCCACCCGTCGGGTCTGGGTGCCCGACTGGTACTGCGCCAGCACCCGACCGGTGGTGAAGTGCAGCGGGTACGTGACGCAGACCTCTTCGGCGGCGGGCCGATGGTCGACGGGGTGGAAGCGGGCCCGGCCGTCCGGGGTGGCGAACCGGTCGGCGAAGAGTCGGGGCGTGTCCGGCCCGTCCTCGGTCGGGCAGGGCCAGTAGACCCCGTCGTCGGCGTCGATCCGGTCCCAGCTGATGCCGGCGTAGTCGGCGGCCCCACCGGCGGAGGCGCGGCGCAGCTCGGCGAAGACGACAGCCGGGTCGGCCGGGAACCGAGCCGCCGCGACGGCGGCCGGTCGGACGCTGGCCGGGTTGGCGTCGGCCGGGTCGACGTCCGCCTCGGCCAGCCGTGCCGCCAGGTCGGAGATGATGGCGAGGTCGGTCCGGACGCCCGGCGGGGGTGGCCGTAGCGCGCGCCGACGCAGCACCCGACCTTCCAGGTTGGTCATGGTGCCGTCCTCCTCGGCCCACTGCGCGGTGGGCAGCACCACGTCCGCCAGCGCGGCCGTCTCGGAGAGCAGGAGGTCCGCGACGACCAGCAGGTCGAGGTTGCGCAGCCGGCCCTCGATCCGGGCCGCCCGGGGTGCGGAGACCACCGGGTTCGACCCGAACACCAGCAACGCGCGCGGGCCACCCGGGGTGCCGAGCGAGTCGAGCAGTTGGTAGGCGGGCACTCCCGGGCCGGGCAGTTCGTCGGCCGGCACGCCCCACACCCCGGCCACGTGCTCGCGGGCCGCCGGGTCGTCGATCCGCCGGTAGCCGGGCAGCTGGTCGGCCTTCTGCCCGTGCTCCCGCCCGCCCTGGCCGTTGCCCTGGCCGGTGAGGCAGCCGTACCCGGAACCGTCGCGGCCGGGCAGACCGAGGGCGAGGGCGAGATTGACGTACGCGGTGACGGTGTCCACCCCCTTGGCGTGCTGCTCGGCGCCGCGCGCGGTCAGGATGATCACGCGACCGCCGGTGCCCAGCGCTCGGGCGGTCGCCTCCAGGTCGGCCACGGGCACCCCGGAGAGCTGTTCCGCGCGGGCCGGCCACCAGGCGGCGACGCCTCGGCGGACCGCGTCGAAACCGGTGGTGCGGTCGGCCACGTAGGCCCGGTCGACCCAACCCTCGGTGAGGGCGATGTGCAGCAGCGCGTTGGCCACCGCCAGGTCGGTGCCGGGAAGCGGCTGCAGGTGCAGGTCGGCCTGGCGGGCGGTGGCGGTGACCCGGGGGTCGATGACGATCAGTTTTCCGCCGTCGCGGCGCTGCTCGGTGAGCCAGCGCACCAGCGGCGGCATGGTCTCCGCGGGGTTCGCTCCGACCAGCAGCAGGGTGTCGGCCCGGCCCAGGTCGGCGAGGGGGAACGGCAGCCCGCGGTCGATGCCGAAGGCGCGCATCCCGGCGGCTGCCGCCGAGGACATACAGAACCGTCCGTTGTAGTCGATGTTCCGGGTGCGCAGCCCGATCCGGGCGAACTTCCCCAACGCGTACGCCTTCTCGTTGGTCAGGCCACCGCCGCCGAAGACGGCGACCGCGTCCCGGCCGGCGTCGTCCTGGACGGCGCGGATGCCGGCGACCACCCGGTCGAGCGCGGTGTCCCAGCTCGCCGGGTGCAGTTCGCCGGTGGCCGCGTCGCGCACCAGCGGAGTGGTCAGCCGATCCGGGTGGTCGAGCAGTTCGGCGGCGGTCCAACCCTTCTGGCAGAGCCCGCCCCGGTTGGTGGGGAACTCGCGCGGGTGGACCGTCACCCCGGCGTCGTCCGCGCGCAGCGTCATCCCGCACTGCAGTGCGCAGTACGGGCAGTGCGTCGCCACTTCCCGGGGCGTCAGCCCCGGCGGAGTCGCCGACCGTGCACCGTCTGTCATGTCGGGAAAGCGTGCCGCCGGGCGGTTTCCGGTCCGGGTCCCTTCTGTTTCGGTCCTGTCAAGTGGGGCTCACACCGCACCGGGGCAGCGAGCGTGTTGGAGGGTGCGAGTCGGAGCCTGTGGAGCTGAATCGCTGACGACATCGGCGGTTGATTCGTTTGCGACATCAGCTCCAAAGCGGCAGCGCACTTCAACTCGCGGGGGCGGTCAGCGCAAGTCGGCGCGGTGTGGTCGGCGGGTCGGCAGCCAGCCGAGGAACCGGGCGTGGAGTGCCCGCGGGTCAGGGCGAACGCCCAGGGAGTACAGGTCGTCAACGGCGTCTTGCATGTTCGCTGCCAGATAGAACGCCAGAGCGATCGAATGGCCGTAAAACTCGATCGCGAGGTGCAAGACGTCACCCGTGCGCGGCTCCCGCCTCAGTGCTCGTCCGTCGAGATCTTGGACAGTTTCCGTTCTGACGTAACGGAAACTGTCCAAGATCTCGGCAGGTGAAGGGCGCAAGCGCGGCCGGATGGACCACACCGACCGTTCGCGACGGTCCCGGCTCCCCGGCGGCGGAGCGCGGTGACTTCACGGGCGATGGCAGGTGCGGGTCTGACACCGTTGGAGCTGAATCGCTGACGACATCAGCGCCGCTGTCCGGCTTATAATGTGGGAAATCTGTCTCAAAGAATGGGAGCCCCCGATGAGCGTGACGGACGTCTTCGACGCGGTGGCCGGCACGTACGACGAGGCGCGCAGGCGGTTGATCCCGTGCTTCGACGCCTTTTACGGCACCGCCGTCCAGGTGGCCGCGCCGCCGTTGCGGGCCGCGCTCGCCGCCGGTCGTACCCCGGAGGTGTTGGATCTGGGCGCCGGCACCGGCCTGCTCTCCCTGCTGCTGTCCGCTGCGGTGCCCGGAGTCCGGCTGACCCTGGTGGACGGAGCGCCGGCGATGCTCGCCCGCGCCACCGACCAGTTGGACGCGCGGTCCGTGCCACACCGAACGGTCCACGCCGACCTGGCCGACGATCTGCCGCCGGGCCGGTACGACGCGGTGGTCAGCGCGCTGGCGATCCACCACCTGGACGACGCCGGCAAGCGTGCGCTCTACCGACGGGCCGCCGCCGCGTTGGCACCGGGCGGGGTGTTCGTCAACGCCGAGCAGGTTGCCGGCCCGACCCCGGAGCTGGACCGGCGCTACGACGAGGTGTGGCTGAAGCGGATCACCGAGCTGGGTGCGTCCCCCGACGAGATCGCGGCTTCCCGGGAGCGGATGCGCCACGACCGCCCGGCCACGGTGGCCGACCAGTGCCGGTGGCTCGCCGAGGCGGGCCTGGTCGACGTCGACTGCTACTTCAAGGAGTGGCGCTTCGCGGTGTTCGGTGGCCGGGCCGGGTAAGCCCGACGGAATGTGCGTTTCGCCGCCCGGGGGCGAGCCGGTGAGCGCAGGGATGACTGTTGGTCACACCGGTGGGTAATCTGCTCGGCATGACTGCCAAGGTGACTCTCTCGTTCACGGACGAGACGATCGAGGAGGCGCGGCGGTTCGCCAAGCGCGAGGGGCTGTCGCTCTCCGCGTGGATGGACCAGGCCGCCCGGGAAAAGGCGCTGCGCGAGGTTTTCACCGCGCACGCCGCCGCCGTGGGCCGCGCCAGCCTGGATCTGGAGTCCGCCGCGCTCGCCGACGCCCGCGAGGTGGGCATGGTCAACGACCTGTTCTCCGGCGGACGGCCGCGTGCTGCGTAGGGGTGAGATCTGGCGCATCGAGGGCGCCCGGGAACGCCTCGGCCTCGTGATCAGCTCGGACGTCTACAACTCCACCGACGTGCCCATCGTGATCGTGGTCGAGGTGGTCGAGGAGTCGCTCCTGCGGGACTCGCCGCTCGCCGTGTCGATGGGCCGGTACGTGGTGATGCCCGACCGGATCTCCTCGCCCATGAAGAAGTGGTTCACCGCGTGCGTGGACGTCGCCGACACCGACACCATGCTCCGGGTGGGGCGCGCGCTGCGGATCCTCCAGCAGCTCTGACCGTAAGGCGGCTCTGAGCGCCCCGGTGGCGTGCTCACCATCGCCGCCGGGCCGTGGTGCGGTCCCCGTTTCCGGCCCGACCCGCGACGGGCACTGCCAGGTAACCGGGTGTTCCTAGCGTTTCCCCTCGTCACATCGACGAGGAGGAGCCGCCGTGAGCACGCTCACCAGCACCGTAGTCACTGCCGAGCCGCCTGCCGTCACCGGTCGCCGGCGACAGCTGCACGACTGGCGCCCCGAGGACCCGGACTTCTGGGAGGCCACCGGCGCGCCGATCGCCCGACGCAACCTCTGGGTCTCGATCTTCGCGGAGCACGTCGGCTTCTCGGTATGGAGTCTCTGGTCGGTCACCGTGCTCTTCCTCGGCCCCGCGTACGGCATCGATCCGGCCGGGAAGTTCCTGCTCACCGCCGTGCCGGCCGCCCTGGGCGCGGTGCTGCGGCTGCCGTACACGCTGGCGGTGGCCCGCTTCGGCGGACGACGCTGGACGATCATCAGCGCACTGCTGTTGCTGGTGCCCGCGGTTCCGATGACGGTGCTGCTGGAGCCCGGGGTGTCCTACACCACCCTGATGGTGCTCGCCTGCCTCACCGGGGTCGGCGGCGGCAACTTCGCCTCCTCGATGGCGAACATCAACCTGTTCTACCCACAGCGGCTCAAGGGACGGGCGCTCGGGCTCAACGCCGGTGGCGGCAACCTGGGAGTACCCGCCGTGCAGCTGGTCGGCCTGGCGGTCCTCGCCACCGCGGGCGCCGCGTACCCCCGGTTGGTGCCGGCGGTCTACCTGCCGCTGATCGTGCTGGCCGCGCTGGCGGCGGCCCGCTGGTTGGACACCGTGCCCGGGGCGCGCAACGAGCCGGGCGCGTTGCGGGAGGCGGCCCGCGATCCGCACACCTGGGTGATGTCGCTGCTCTACATCGGCACCTTCGGCTCGTTCATCGGCTTCGGTTTCGCCTTCGGTCAGGTGCTCCAGCTCCAGTTCGCCGAGCGGTTCCCCACCCCGGTCGACGCCGCCTGGCTGACCTTCCTGGGCCCGCTGGTCGGCTCGCTGATCCGACCGCTGGGCGGGCACCTCGCCGACCGGTTGGGCGGGGCGCGGGTGACCTTCTGGAACTTCGTGGCGATGGCGGCCGGCGCGAGCACCGTGCTGTACGCGGCGCGGGAGCGTTCGTTCGGGCTCTACCTCGCCGGGTTTCTCGCCCTCTTCGTCTTCTCCGGCGTCGGCAACGGATCCACCTACAAGATGATCCCGGCGATCTTCCGGGCCCGGTCGGCGGACGCGGTGGCCACCGGTCAGCGTGATCCGGAGGCCGCCGCGCGGTGGGCGCGGCGGATGACCGGCGCGTTGATCGGCATCGCGGGCGCGATCGGCGCCTTCGGCGGGGTGCTGGTCAACATCGCGTTCCGCCAGTCGTTCCTCAGCTCGGGCAACGCCGACGCCGCCTACCTGGCCTTCATCGGCTGGTACGCGTTGTGCTTCGCGGTCACCTGGGTGATGTACCGCCGTCCGAGGGCCGGTCGACTCGCCAACGTGTGAGCTGAGCCACCCTCGGCGCGTCGCCGCGCGGGACCGCACCCCCGTTTTGACCTGCGGACGGGGCGCCGGGTATCGTTGCCTGCTGTTGTACGACATCCAGAGGCGTGCCCCATCAGGTACGCTTGGTCGTTCGTGCGCGCTGGTCCGGCCTGCTAGATCTGGTCACCTCGGCGCGCGACCCCAGACCGACGACGAGACAAGGTAGACCTGTGCGTACGTACAGCCCGAAGCCGGGTGAGATCGAGCGTCAGTGGCACGTCATCGACGCCTCTGATGTCGTGCTGGGCCGCCTGGCCACCCACGCCGCCACGTTGCTGCGTGGTAAGCACAAGCCGACTTTCGCGCCGCACGTCGACACGGGCGACTTTGTCGTCATCGTGAACGCGGGCAAGGTTGCGTTGACCGGCAACAAGCGCCAGACCAAGGTCGCTTACCGCCACTCCGGTTACCCGGGTGGTCTGAAGCAGATCGGCTACGACGAGCTGCTGACCAAGCGTCCCGAGCGGGCCATCGAGCTGGCCGTGAAGGGGATGCTCCCGCACAACAAGCTCGGCCGTCAGCTGATCAAGAAGCTGAAGGTCTACGCCGGTGCCGAGCACCCGCACCTCGCGCAGCAGCCGGTGCCGTTCGAGATCAAGCAGATCGCGCAGTGAGCGCGGGCGAAGGAAGCAGCATGACCGACATCATCGAGACCGAGGTCGCCCCGGAAGCCCCGGAGGCCCCCGAGGCCGCCGAGGCGCCGGCGCCCGTTGCCCGCGCGCCTCGTGGTGACCGGCCGATCCAGACTGTGGGCCGCCGCAAGGAGGCCATCGTCCGGGTTCGCCTCGTCCCGGGCACCGGCAAGATCACCTGCAACGGCCAGGACCTCGAGGCGTACTTCCCGAGCAAGGTGCACCAGCAGCTCATCAAGGACCCGCTGGTCACCGCCGAGAAGCCCGAGCAGTTCGACGTCATCGCCAACCTGCGTGGCGGCGGCACCACCGGCCAGGCCGGTGCGCTCCGGCTGGGCATCGCCCGTGCGCTGATCATCAACGAGCCGGACGACCGCCCGGCCCTGAAGAAGGCCGGCTTCCTCACCCGTGACGCCCGGGTCAAGGAGAGCAAGAAGTACGGCCTCAAGAAGGCCCGTAAGGCTCCCCAGTACTCGAAGCGCTGATCTTTTCCAGCGCGTTGTACTTCTGACGGACGGCCGGTCCGCCTACCCCTCCTCGGGGGAGGCGGGTCGGCCGTTCCGCTTTCTCCTCACTGGCAGTGCTCTCTCGGAGGTTGGCGGGTATGGGTCGGTTGTTCGGCACGGACGGCGTACGCGGGCGGGCGAACGCGGATCTCACCCCGGAATTGGCGCTGGCACTCGCGGTGGCCGCCGCACACACACTCGCCGAGACGGACCGCAGTCATCCGCCGCTCGCCGTCGTCGGCCGCGACACCCGCGCCAGCGGCGAGATGCTGGAGGCCGCAGTGGTCGCCGGGCTGACCAGTGCCGGCGCCAACGTGGTGCGGGTCGGCGTGCTGCCCACCCCGGCGGTGGCGTTCCTCACCGCAGAGGCCAAGGCCGACCTGGGTGTGATGCTTTCCGCATCGCACAACCCGATGCCGGACAACGGCATCAAGCTCTTCGCCGCCGGCGGCCACAAGTTGCCCGACGAGATCGAGATGCAGATCGAGGCGGCCGTCGAGACGAACGCCACCACCGCCTGGGACCGGCCGATCGGTGCCGGCGTCGGTCGGGTGCACGACCTGCTCGACGGTGCCGACCACTACGTCCAGCACCTGGTGGGCACCGTTCCGCATCGGCTCGACGGGATCAAGGTCGTGGTCGACTGCGCCAACGGCGCCGCCGCCGAGGTCGCCCCCGTCGCCTACCGGGAGGCCGGCGCGGAGGTCATCGCCATCCACGCGGAGCCCGACGGGCTGAACATCAACGACGACTGTGGTTCCAACCACATCGAGGCGCTGCGCGCCGCAGTGGTCGAGCACGGCGCCCACCTGGGCATCGCCCACGACGGCGACGCCGACCGCTGCCTGGCGGTCACCGCCGACGGCGACGAGGTGGACGGCGACCAGGTCATGGCGATCCTCGCGCTCGCCATGCGGGACGCCGGCACGCTCACCCAGGACACCCTGGTCGCCACCGTGATGAGCAACCTCGGCCTCCGCCTGGCCATGTCCGCGCAGGGCATCCGCCTGATCGAGACGAAGGTCGGCGACCGGTACGTGCTGGAGGAGCTGCGCGCGTCCGGGCTGGCGCTCGGCGGTGAGCAGAGCGGCCACATCGTGATGCCCGCGCACGCCACCACCGGCGACGGTGTGCTCACCGGCCTGCACCTGATGGCTCGGATGGCGGCCACCGGCCAATCCCTCGCCGAGTTGGCCTCG
This sequence comes from Micromonospora noduli, assembly GCF_003264365.1. GTDB lineage: Bacteria > Actinomycetota > Actinomycetes > Mycobacteriales > Micromonosporaceae > Micromonospora > Micromonospora noduli. Next base: position 17,411 of record NZ_PYAK01000017.1, on the reverse strand, counting down.
GTGGTCACGAAGCTGCCCCAGGTGCTGATCAACGTGCCGGTCGGCGACCGGACCATCGGCGCTGCCGCACCCGCCGTACGCGCCGAGGTCGAACGGGCCGAGGCGGAGCTGGGCGAGACCGGTCGGGTGCTGCTGCGCCCGTCGGGCACCGAACCGCTGGTTCGGGTGATGGTCGAGGCGGCCACCGAGGCGACCGCCCGTGAGGTCGCCGAGCGGATCGCCGAGCTGGTCCGCACCGCGAGCCCGGTCGCCTGAGACCACCTCGGGGCGGCGTCACAACCGCAGTCGGGCTGCCCGCTCGTACGTGTCGGCGGGGTCCTCGCCGTCGGTGAGGTCGAGGTCCTCGGTGACACGTCCGTCGGTCAGTCTGACCAGTCGGTCGCAGCGGGCAGCGATGGCCTGTTCGTGGGTGGCGAGCAGGATGGTCATGCCGTGCCGTTCACGGAGGTCGAGCAGCAGGTCGAGGATCTGCCCGCCGGTGGTGGAGTCGAGGTTGCCGGTGGGTTCGTCGGCCAGCAGCAGGCCCGGTGCCCCCATCAGGGCGCGGGCGATGGCGACTCGTTGCTGCTGGCCACCGGAGAGCTGCGCGGGCAGGGCGCGCTCCCGCCCGGCCAGGCCGACCGCGTCGAGCAACTCGCGGGCTCGGGTCGCGTGATCGGCCCGACCCCGGCGGGGGAGGACCGGCGCGATCACGTTGTCCAGCACGGTGAGTGCGGGCAGCAGGTGGTAGCGCTGGAACACGAACCCGACCCGTTGCCGGTAGCGGGCCAGTGCGGCCCGACGCAGGTCGCTGACCGCCACGTCGTCGACGGTCACGGTGCCCTCGTCGGACTGCTCGATCGCGCCGATGAGATGCAGCAGCGTGGACTTGCCCGACCCGCTCGGCCCGGTCAACGCCACCACCGAGCCGGCCGCGACGGTCAGGGACACGTCGTCGACAGCGGTCAGCTGGTCCGCGCCGGTGCCGAATCGCCGTGTCAGGTGGTCGACCGAGATCGCGCTGCCGCTCTGCTCGCTCATGACTGCTACTCCTCTGCCAGAAGTCGGGCGGGTCGTAGGCGCGGCAACAGGGCGGCGGGCACCAGCGCGGCGACGGCGCTGACCAGCGCGCCCGCCAGCGCGACCAGCGCGGCCACCAGGAGCAGCGCGCCGGGTAGGGCGCCGATCAGCCAACCCGCGCTGGCCAGGCCGACCGCCGCGCCGGTCGTCGAACCGGCGAGCCCCAGCGTCAGCCCCTCGTAGCCGACCAGCCGGCCGAGTTCGGCGTCGGTCCAGCCGATCGCCCGCAGGGTGGCCAACTCAGCGGCCCGGTCGCGGATGTTCAGGTAGAGCACGTCCGCCACCGCGGCGGCACCGAGCAGCACGGTGGCCGCAGCGGCCACGGTGTCCGCGCCGCGCACGCTCAGCGAGACCACGTCGCCGAGCAGACTGCCGACGATCGCGCCCCGGAACGCCCACGCGGCGGCGGTGACCAGCGTCAGCGCGGCCACTCCGATGGCCAGCGCGCCGGCGCCGAGGAACGTGCGCCCGGGGGTGCGGGCCAGATTCACCAGCGCCAACCCGAAGAGGGTGCGTGGCCGGCGTACCCAGCCGGCGGGAGCGACGATCGGGCGGAGGGCGGCGGCCGGGTGGGTGCGCGCGGCCCGCAGCGCCGGCACCAGGCCCGCGGCCACCGCGAGCAGCAGGGCGATGGGTACGGCCAGGGCGGACCGCCGCCAGTCGACGTCGATGCCGAGCGCGATCCCGAGCGGCACCGCGAGGGTCAGCGAGAGCAGACCGGCGATGAGCCCGAGCACTGCGACCTCGCCCAGGATCAGCGCCGCGATGCGGCGGACCGGCCAGCCGAGACAGGAGAGCACCGCCAGTTCTGAGCGCCGGTCCCGGACGGCGGCGCTGACCGCGTTGCCGAGGAAGAGGACGCAGACCACCAGCACCAGCACGAAGAGCACCAGGCTCTTACGGTCCACCGCCTGGGTGATGATCGAGGCCACGCCGAGTGCCGACCAGTTCTCGGTCAGTCGCAGCATCGGCCGGCCGAACGAGCCGGCGGGCAGCTCCACGGTCTGCGGCGCCCCCGACGAGCCGAGGGTGATGTCGACGTCCAGCCCGGTGCGTGCCGCGATCTGCTCGGCGACCAGTCGGACCCGCTCGGCCGACCGCTCGCTGTAGCCGTCCACGTCGGCCACCCGTACCCGGATCGCGCTGATCGGGGCCTTGGCCTGTGGCCCGCCGCCACCCTCCAGGATTTTCGGCACGCTGCCGAGGTTGGTGAGGAGCAGCGGCGGCGCCGAGAGGTAGCCGGCGGGGTTGCCGCTGGGCGCCAGCGGTTGACCGCCCAGCGCTGCCCGGCTGCGGTCGTCGGCACCCTCTGCCGTCGGCGCCTGGTAGGTCTCCAGCGGCAGTTGGCCGAGGTCACTGAACCCGGCCAGCCGGCCCGGATCGAAGACACCGACGGCCCGCCAGAAACGATTGGCGGTGTTCGCGCCCATGGGTAGCGGCAGCGCCCGGATCGATCGGGACCCGGTGTCGTCGGCGAGCCAGGGTCGGGGCAGCGGGTTGAACGCCTCCATCTTGCCGTACACCTCGGGGTCGCCGGGCGGTTGCTGGCGGGCCCGCAGGCTGCCGTCGGGTAGCTGGTCGTACTGCACCTCGGCCGACTGCACGACCGTCTGAAGTTGGCCGTGGCAGCATCCGGCCAGGGAAAGCTCCTCGGTGAGCATCGCCTGGTGCCCGGCGGTGAGGTCGTACCGACCGGACCCGGCGGGAGTCCCCCCGGGGCGGCTCAACGTCTTCTCCAGGTCGATCGCCTCCACCCCTGCGGGGCTGATCGCGAGCCGGGTGAACCTGGCCGCCAGCGACTCGTCGATGAAGGGTCGGTTGGTGACGAGGACCGGGACCTCGTGGTTGTCCGCTGAACCCCGGGGGTTGACGGCGACCTTGTCGTCAGTGCGGACGGCCCGACCGGTGACTACGGCATCGTCGAGTCCGACGAGTTGTTCCTCGGCCGCCGGGTCCACCGCCGCCAGGAGGAACGGCACGGTCAGGTCGTACGCCATCACCAGCCGGTCGGTGGGTGTGGCGGACCCGTCCCGGTCGGTCGCGAGGATGTAGGAGTCGGCTTGGAACCGGCCGTCGGGCAGCAGTTGGACGGCGTGCAGGGACCAGTCCTCGCGCTCGGAGTAGGTGCCCGGGTTGCCCAGCAGCGCGTATCCCGGATCGCAGATGGGCAGGCTGCGCCCGTCCGGCTGTACCTCGCGGGGGGTCGGCCCGCAGGTGTCCGACCAGGAGTAGGACCGCCCATCGGAGTACGGCACGGCGTCGCTGTCGGTTTCCCAGTCGATCCGGGGGTAGATCAACGGCTTCTTGGTCACGTAGACGTACCGGGGTTTGCCCGATGCGCTGGAGAGGCCGCGTTCGGCGTGGAAGGTCGGATCGACCCGAATGACCTGCTGGTCCAGCGAGCGGTCGACGGCGTCGGTGAGGTCGAGCGGCGTCGGTAGCAGGGTGGTGGAATAGCCGAGCATCGCGATCGGGGCCGCCACCTCGACGCCGGGGACTGTGGTCACCTGCTCGTACTGCTGGGAGGTGATGCCGCCGAAGAGCCCGGAGAGATAGTTGGGGCGGACCAGCCCGCGCTCGGCTTCCAGTGGCGTGCGCGTCCCCTTCGGACGGACCAGGATCTCGTAGGCGACCTGGGTGTTGCGCTCGACAGTGCCGGTGACGTCCAGACGAGAGGTGGTGGTGGCGCCGGTCAGGACCACGAAGCCGGTGGTGGCCACCAGCACGCCGACCAGCAGCGCCACCGACCGCCCCGCACGGCCGCGCAGCTGTCTCCAGATGAAGCCGAGCATCGCGCCTCCCCGTGTGCTGGCTCCCACTCTGCGCGATACATTGTGACAATGCAAGACCCGTACCGGAGGTGACATGGCGATCCAGCACGCTGTCCTCGCCCTGCTCGCTGGTGGCCCGAGCCACGGCTACCAGCTCAAGGGCGCGTTTGAGGCCGCCGTCGGCCCGCAGTGGGGGCCGCTGAACATCGGCCACCTCTACCAGATCCTCGACCGGCTCTCCCGGGACGACCTGGTGGTCGCCGAACGGCAGCCGCAGCCGATCAAGCCGGATCGGGTGGTCTACGAGATCACCCCGGCCGGCCGCGCGGAGTTGGCGCGGTGGCTGGCCGAGCCGAGCCCGCGCAGCGGCGGATTCCGGGACGACTTCTTCCTCAAGGTCACCGCCGCCGCCCGGTCAGGCTCTGCGGCCACGGTCCGCGCGGTATTGAGCAACCAGCGGGGGCACCTGTTGCGCGAGCTGCGCAATCTGGACGGCCTGCGGCGGGCGGCCGAGGACCCGGTGGTCGGGTTGCTGCTCACCGCGGCCAGCCGGCACGTGACAGCGGACCTGTCGTTCGTGGACGACGCCGAGGCGGTGCTGCTCGGTGACGAGGGCCAACTGCTCACCCGACTCGCGGCGTCGACGGCGGATCAGTCAGCGACCGGTCCGGGGGTGACCGGCTCCGGGCGGGTCAGCGACTCCGGCCCAGAGCGTGCAGCCGGGTGACCGCCTCGGTCAGCACCTCCGGGCGCTTGCAGAAGGCGAACCGGACCAGCCGCCTGCCCGCGTCGGTGTCGTCGTAGAAAACCTGGGTGGGCACCGCCACCACACCACAGCGCTCCGGCAGCGAGCGGCAGAACTCGACCCCGTCGCGACCGCCGAGGGCCGTGATGTCGGCGGTGACGAAGTACGTCCCCTCGGAGTCGAGCACCTCGAACCCGGCGTCGGTGAGACCACCCACGAGCTGGTCACGCCGCTGCTGAAGACCGTCCCGGAAACCGATGTAGTAGTCATCCGGCAGGGCCAGCGCCACGGCCACCGCCGGTTGCAGCGGCGCGGCGTTGACATAGGTGAGGAACTGCTTGACCCGGAGCACCGCCGAGACCAGCGCCGCCGGGCCGCTCGCCCAGCCGACCTTCCACCCCGTGCAGGAGAACGTCTTGCCGGCCGACGAGATGCGCAGCGTCCGCTCCCGCATCCCGGGCAGGCTGGCCAGCGGCACGTGCGGGCTCGCCGCGTCGGTGAAGACCAGGTGCTCGTACACCTCGTCGGTGACCGCGTACGCGCCGAACTCCTGGCACAACTCGGCGACCTGCGCCAACTCGGCCGGGGTGAAGACCTTGCCGGTCGGATTGTGCGGCGAGTTCAGCAGCACCAGCCGGGTGCGCGGGCCGAACGCCGCACGCAGCGCCGCCGGGTCGAAGGCGTACCGGCCGTCGGCCGTGGGGCGCAGCGTCACCGGCCGGCGGACCGCGCCAGCCAGCGCGATCGAGGCGGCGTACGAGTCGTAGTACGGCTCGAAGCAGACCACCTCGTCACCCGGCTCGCAGAGCGCGAGGATGCTCGCCGCGACCGCCTCCGTCGCGCCCGCCGTGATCACGATCTCGCTGTCCGGGTCGTACGCCAGGTCGTAGAACCGCCGCTGATGCGCCGCGACGGCCGCGCGCAGGGCGGGGATCCCCGGGCCCGGCGGGTACTGGTTCTGCCCGCCGCGCAGCGCCTCGGCGGCGGCGGCCAGCATCTCCGGCGGGCCGTCGGTGTCGGGAAAGCCCTGGCCGAGGTTGACCGCGCCGGTGCGTACGGCGAGGGCGGACATCTCGGCGAAGATCGTCGTGCCGAACGGCCGCATCCGGGCCACCAGCGGGTCGACATCGGTGCTCGTCGTCACCTGCGCCAGCCTACGGCCATACCCGGCTCGGACCCCAGCCTCACTCTGGCCCGCAACTGGTCGACCAGTACCCCCGGGTCTTGTTGACGACCGGCTTGCCGGCTCCGGTGACCGTGACGGTGCAGTCGAGTGGTCTCTCGCCCTCATCGTCGGCCCATCTGGCCTCCACCATCACCCTGGTCTTGCCGTTGGTGCGGATGGTGGTCCGCCAGGGCAGCTTCTGACCGTCGACGTGGATGAGGTCACTCTCGGCGTCGAAGTACGCGAGGTCGACGACACCCGACCCGCTGAGCTCGTAGACCACAGTGACGGGTGCGGGTCCTGAGGTCGGTCGGGTGATCGGCTTCTTGCTGGGGGTGGGAGACGCGGTGGGCGGCTGCGGTGCGGTGGGTCGCTCCGGGATGATCGGCCCAGTGGTGGGCTCCGTCCAGCCGTCGTCGTCGGGGACTACCCACGGCTCCTCAGCGATCGGGTCCGAGTTGGTCGGGTCGAGCCACAGGCCACCCACGCAGAGGCAGCCACACACGAGCAGGACGAGTACCACGACGGCCGCGACGACGATCCCGACGATCCGCCCGCTGCTCGTGGCCGGCTTGCCGGGGACTGGCGGGTACCCGGGGTAGGCGTACGGCGGCGGATAGCCGGGTGGCGGCCAGCCGGTGCCGGGCGGCGGATAGCCGGGCGGCGGCCAGCCAGCGGCCGGCGGCTGCTGGTAGGGCATCGGCCACCCCGCTGGCGGTGGCGATCCGGCCGACGGCGGGCCGGAGGCGTCGGGCGACCGCGGGGGCGTCTGCGGGTCGGGCGTCCACGGCGTCGGGGACGGTTGTGGCGTCCACTGGGTGGCGGGCGGAGACGGCGCCCACGGCGCGGCCGGCGGGGGCGGTGACCAGGGGGCCTGCGGCGCCCACGGCTGGCCCGGAGCCAGCGGGTCGGAGGCCGGAAACGGAGCCGAGGACGGCGGCGCCGTCGGATCCGGCGGGGGTGTGGGGGAGGTCGGGTCCGGAGCGGATGAGGGGTTCGGGTCGGGCGACGGCGCGTCGGACATGGCTGCTCCGGGCAGGAGTGGGTATGGGACGAACGGGCCGTGGACGGGAGCGCCAAACCCGCCGAGAGACTGTCGCACCCGAAGGCGCGTCGCAACCCCGCCCTCCACAGCGGGCGCGAACGAGCTGTGACGCTCGTCCCGTTGTGGCCGCGCAGGCCCTGATCGCTCAGATTCCGTGATTGATAACCCGACTTTCGAGCAACCAACATGAGTGAAACTGGGTTAGGCTGCGGGCCATGTGTGGAATCGTGGGATACGCGGGCGCGCGCCCCGCACTCGGCATCGTCCTCGACGGGCTGCGGCGGCTGGAATACCGTGGCTACGACTCGGCAGGCGTCGCGATCGTCTGCGCCGATCAGCTGCTGACCGAGAAGAAGGCCGGCAAGCTGGCCAACCTGGAAAAGGTGCTGTCCGAGCGGGCCGCCGACGACCCGACCTCCTGCGCGGCCAGCCCGATCGGCATCGGTGACGGCACCACCGGCATCGGGCACACCCGGTGGGCCACCCACGGCGGACCGACCGACCGCAACGCCCACCCACACGTCGCCCCCGACGGGCGGGTCGCGGTGATCCACAACGGCATCATCGAGAACTTCGCCAAGCTCCGCGCCGAGCTGGAGGCCGACGGCGTCCAGTTCACCAGCGACACCGACACCGAGTGCGCCGCACACCTGCTCGCCGCCGCACTGGCCGACCTGCGCGCCGCCGGCCAGCCGGACAGCCCGCAACTGCTCGCCGCCGGCATGCGCGTGGTCTGCCAGCGACTGGAGGGCGCGTTCACCCTGCTCGCGGTGGACGCCGCCGTGCCCGGTGCGGTCGTCGGCGCCCGGCGCAACTCGCCGCTGGTGGTCGGCCGGGGCGACGGGGAGAACTACCTGGCCAGCGACGTGGCCGCGTTCATCGAGCACACCCGGGAAGCGGTCGAGCTGGGCCAGGACCAGATCGTGCTGATCACCGGTGACAGCATCGAGATCACCGACTTCGAGGGCCAGCCCGCCGCCGGCAAGGACTTCCACATCGACTGGGACTCCTCGGCCGCGGAGAAGGGCGGCTACGACTGGTTCATGCTCAAGGAGATCGAGGAGCAGCCGCAGGCCATCGCCGACACGCTGCTGGGCCGGCTCACCGAGAGCGGTGAGATCGCCCTCGACGAGGTCCGCCTCAGCGACCAGGATCTGCGCGACGTCGACAAGATCTTCATCGTGGCCTGCGGCACGGCGTACCACGCCGGCATGGTCGCCAAGTACGCCATCGAGCACTGGACCCGGATCCCGTGCGAGGTGGAGCTGGCCAGCGAGTTCCGCTACCGCGACCCGGTGCTCGACCGGTCCACGCTGATCGTGGTCATCTCGCAGTCCGGCGAGACGATGGACACCCTGATGGCGCTGCGCCACGCCAAGGAGCAGAAGGCCCGGGTGCTGGCGATCTGCAACACCAACGGCTCGACCATCCCCCGGGAGTCCGACGCCGTGCTCTACACCCACGGCGGGCCGGAGATCGCCGTCGCCTCCACCAAGGCGTTCCTCACCCAGGTCGTCGCCTGCTACCTGATCGGCCTGCACCTGGCCCAGGTGCGCGGGATCAAGTTCGCCGACGAGGTGGGCGCGGTGGTCGCGCAGTTGCAGGAGATTCCCGGCAAGCTGCGTGAACTGCTCGACCGGATCGAGCCCGTCCGCGAGCTGGCCCGGGACCTGAAGTCCGAGCCGACAGTGCTGTTCATCGGCCGACACGTCGGCTACCCGGTGGCCCTGGAGGGCGCGCTGAAGCTCAAGGAGCTGGCGTACATGCACGCCGAGGGCTTCGCCGCCGGTGAGCTGAAGCACGGCCCGATCGCCCTGATCGACAAGGGCACCCCGGTGATCTGCGTGGTGCCCTCGCCGGTGGGTCGGGGCATGCTGCACGACAAGGTCGTCTCCAACATCCAGGAGGTCCGGGCGCGGGGCGCGCGGACCATCGTGATCGCGGAGGAGGGCGACGAGGCGGTCGTCCGGTACGCCGACCACCTGATCTACGTGCCGCGTACGCCCACCCTGCTGGCCCCGCTCGTCACCACGGTGCCGTTGCAGGTGCTCGCCGCCGAGATCGCCGCCGCCCGGGGGCACGACGTGGACCAGCCCCGCAACCTGGCCAAGTCGGTCACCGTCGAGTAAGCCTCAGCGGCCCAGCACGACCCGGGCCATCCCGTCCAGCGCGGGATTGCCCGGGTCCCAGTAACCGGTGTGCCCGCCTCGCCCACTGCCGAAGACCCGACCGCCGAACCCGGGATCCGACGGGTCGTGCCCGAACCACAGTTCGTGCCCGGTCTGGCCCGGCCAGCCCAGCACGGCGGCCAGCGGAGCCGTACGCAGCAGGGCCCGTCGGCCCAGCTCCTCCGGCGACCGGGCCGCCCGGATCACGTCGTCGGGGGCGCTGCTCGCCCAGACCTCCCCGGGTGGCACGCCCAGCTCGGTGGCGTGCGACGCGCCGACACCGGGGGAGCCGACGAAGACCAGCGCGTCGGCGGCCAGGCCGTGCTCCCGGGCGGCCACCCCCACCACCAGCGACCCGTAGCTGTGCCCGAGCACCGTCTGCCGGGCCGGCGGCCCGTCGTGGCTGACGCGCAGCCCCTCCTGGAAGCGGTGCAACGCCGGGCCGGCGTCCCGGGCCTGACCCGCCGAGGCTGCCTCGGTCAGCAGATCCGGAGCGTCGTAGTCCAACCAGAGCACCGCCGCGCTGCGCTCATCCGGGGCGAGCGCGGCGCACCGCTCCAGCACCCGGGCCGCCCTGCCCAGCTCGCCGGAGGCGTCGTCCAGGCCGGCGGTCATGCCCGGCACGTAGGTCAGCACCCGGTCGGCGTGGTCCGGGTCGCCGAGCGCCACCACCGCCCGGCCCTCACCCGCCGAATCCAACCCGAGCAGGTACGCCCGCGGCGCCTCGCCGGCCGTCAGCCGCCCGACCAGCGCGTCCAGACCGGCCAGCCGTCCGGCCACCCCGCGCAACCGGATCAACGCGAGCGGCCCGGACGGCACCCGGGACAGCAGCCGTTGCCGCTCGGCCAGCAGTTCCGTACGCCAGGCGTCGAGCCGTAACCGGTTGGCCTGGTCGCGGGCGGCCACCGGCAGCCCGTCCAACCGGCCGACCACTGCCGGCTCGCGCGCGATCAGCCACCGTCGCTGTGCCGGGGTCAACCCGGACCACCAGGCGCTGACCAGCGTGGGCGCGGCACCGAGGGCCGGTCGGCCCGGCGGGGGCGGGGACGCCCAACCGGTGCCGGCGGCCCTGGCCAGGTCATCCAACCGGTCGGCGGCGGTCCGGTCCGCGGCGGCTGCCCCGTCGAGCGCGGCCCGCAGGGCCGCGGCCACTCCGGCCGCGGCGACCCCGGCCCGCTCGGTGGGCCGAAACCGGGCGGGATCGACCCGCACCCCACCCGAGCGGTCCACCAGCAGGCCGGCCGCCTCGGCCTGGGCGACCGCCTGGGACAGCCGCGCCTTCGCCACCGCCAGCCCACCGGCCAACTCGGCCAGCACCTGGTCGACCTCGATCAGCGCGGGTGCGATCGAGGTCAGCTCGTCACGCAGACCGCTGAGTCGAGTGCCCGCCGCCGTGGCTGCCGCACCCGACCAACCGCCCCGCAACCGCCCGGTGGCCGTGCGAAGCTCGCCGAGGTGCCGATCGAGTGGCCCGGCCAACCCCGCCCACGCCGCCCCGGCGGCCCGCCACCCGCCGGGATCGACAGCCCACAGCTGTCGGTAACCGACGCTGCTCACCGGGGTAGGGAGGCGAACCGGCCGGCGGCCTGGTCGTCCACCGTCTCGTACGCCTCGGCCGCCGCCCGGACCCCGCCGGAGGTCGCCGCGACCCGGGCACCCAGCCGGCAGAACCAGGCGTGCCCCGCCGCCTCCAACCCGGCCAGCGCCGCGCCGGCTCGCCACTCGGGCGCCGCCACCACCAGCCCGGGCAACCCCGCGAGGCCCAACGCCAACCGGCGTGCCTCGTCGTCGAGCAGGACGGCGACCGCCCGCAACTCCTCCGGCTGGACGGCGAACGGCTCGTCGGTCATGACCACACCCCCGTGGACGATCGGCATCGACGCGCTGACGCTAGGCACGTACCGGAGGTCGCGCGGTGCCCTGTGGACAGCCGACGTCGAGGCGTACCGCGGGGTGTCCACAGGCGTTGCCCAGCGCGAGCCCGACGGCTAATCTGCGGCCTCGACCGCCGGTAGGGTGGTGTGGTGATCGTCGCTGTCGGCATCGACGTCGTCCTGGTCGACCGGTTCGCCCGGGCCCTGGCACGGACGCCGCTGCTCGCCGACCGGCTCTTCACCGAGGCCGAGCGGCACACCCGCTCCGGCAGCCCGCGCTCGCCCGAGTCGCTCGCCGCCCGGTTCGCCGCCAAGGAGGCGGTGGCCAAGGCGCTCGGCGCCCCGGCCGGGCTCAACTGGCACGACTGCGAGATCGTGCCCGACCCGGATGGCCGCCCCTGGCTGGCCGTCTCGGGCACGGTCGCGGCGGTGGCCGACGCACGCGGGGTCAACCACTGGCACCTCTCGTTGTCGCACGACGGCGGGATCGCGTCGGCGATGGTGGTCGCGGAACGATGACGTCGGCCGGGAGGGCCGGTCAGGTCCGCCCGCGAACGGAATGGGACACGGTGGCATGAGAGCGGTGTGGCGGGTGGCCGACGTACGGGCGGCCGAGGCGGGGTTGATGGGCACGCTGCCGGAGGGGACGCTGATGCAGCGGGCCGCCGCCGGCCTGGCCCGCCGCGCTGCGTTCCTGCTCGCCGAGCGGGGCGGAGTCTACGGAGGCCGGGTGCTGCTGCTGGTCGGCTCCGGTGACAACGGCGGCGACGCGCTGTACGCGGGGGAGCGGTTGGCCCGCCGAGGTGTCCAGGTGTCCGCCCTGCTGCTCACCCCCGGGCGGGCGCACGCCGCCGGTCTGGCCGCGCTGCGAGCCGCTGGCGGCCGGGTGGTGCCGAATCCGGCCGGCCCGGTCGACCTGGTCCTCGACGGCATCGTCGGCATCGGTGGCACCGGCGGGCTGCGGGCGAACGCGGACGAGGTGGTCCAGCGCCTCGGCGAGCTGCGCGGACGCGACGGGGAACGGGCCACCGTGCTGGCGGTCGACGTGCCCAGCGGGGTCGCGGTCGACACCGGCAATGTGCCGCTGTCCGCGTCCGGCCGGTCCACAGCGGTTCGCGCCGACGTGACGGTGGCCTTCGGCGCGCTGAAGCCCGCCCTGGTGGTCGGGCCGGCCGCCGCGATGGCCGGGCACGTCGAGCTGGTTGACATCGGGCTGCGGCCGTGGCTGCGCGGCACCCCGGCGCTGCGGGTCACTGAGTGGTCCGACCTGGTCGACTGGTGGCCCCAGCTGGGCCCGGCGTCGGAGAAGTACACCCGGGGCGTGGTGGGGGTGGCGACCGGCTCGGCGACCTACCCCGGTGCGGCGGTGCTCTCCGTGGGCGGCGCCCTGGCCGGGCCGACCGGCCTGGTCCGTTACGCCGGCAGCGCCCGCGCCGAGGTGCTGCACCAGCACCCGTCGGTGATCGCCAGCGGGCGGGTCGCCGACGCGGGCCGGGTGCAGGCCTGGGTCTGCGGCTCCGGGCTGGGCACCGGCGCCGACGCGGCGGCCGAGCTGCGCGCCGTACTGGCCGCCCCGGTGCCGGTGGTGCTCGACGCCGACGCCCTGACCCTGCTCGTGGACGGCTCGCTCGCCGACCGGCTGCGGGGTCGCGACGCGCCCATCGTGGTCACCCCGCACGACCGCGAGTTCACCCGTCTCTGCGGCGAGGAGCCGGGCGCCGACCGGGTCGGCGCCGCGCTGCGGCTGGCCGCCTGGATGAACGCGGTGGTGCTGCTCAAGGGCGATCGCACTGTGATCGGCACGCCGGACGGTCGGGCGTACGTCAACCCGACCGGCACCCCGGCGCTGGCCACCGGCGGCACCGGCGACGTGTTGGCCGGGCTGCTCGGCTCGCTGCTGGCGGCCGGGGTACCCGCCGATCGGGCCGCCGCCTCGGCCGCGTACCTGCACGGGCTCGCCGGGCGGGAGGCGGCCCGGGGTGGGCCGGTGACCGCGCCCGACGTGGCGACCGCGCTGCGCCCGGTGCTGGCCCGGCTGGGCTGAACGCTGCGGTTCCGGGTGCGGTGACCGGATCGCCGCGTCGGGACGTGCGTCGCCGCCCGCGGTGATCACGGCGGAAAGTAGGCTGGGTGCATGTGGCAGGCCGAGGTACGCGTCGATCTTGACGCCATCCGCGAGAACGTGAGCAGGCTCCGCTCCGGCACCACCGCCGAGTTGATGGCAGTGGTGAAGGCCGACGGGTACGGCCACGGCATGCTTCCAGCCGCCCGCGCGGCGCTCGACGCCGGCGCTGACTGGCTCGGTGTCTGCACCCTCGACGAGGCGCTCACCCTGCGGCGGGCCGGGGTGACAGTGCCGGTGCTGGCCTGGCTGCTCGCCCCCGGGTTGCCGCTGCACGAGGGGGTCACCGCCGGGGTGGACCTGGGCGCGGCCAGCCTGGCGCAACTGGACGAGATGATCGAGGCGAGTCGCCTCGCCGGGCGTCCCGCCCGCCTGCACCTCAAGATCGATACGGGGCTGTCCCGGGGCGGTGCGACAGTCGCCGACTGGCCCGCGCTGCTGGACGCCGCTGCGAAGGCGCAGGCCGACGGCCTGATCGAGGTGGTCGGCGTGTGGAGCCACTTCGTGTACGCGGACTCGCCCGGCCACCCCACCACCGACCGCCAACTGGCCGTCTTCCACGAAGGGCTGGCCATGGTCGAGCGGGCCGGGCTGCGACCGCGCTGGCGGCACCTCGCCAACTCGGCCGCCACCCTCACCCGCCCGGACACCCACTTTGACCTGGTCCGCCCCGGCCTGGCCATCTACGGGCTGTCCCCGGTGGCCGGCGAGACGTACGGGTTGCGGCCGGCGATGACCGCCCGCGCCCGGGTGATGCTCACCAAGCGGGTGCCGGCCGGCACCGGTATCTCCTACGGGCACGCCTACACCACCGAAGCCGACGCGAACCTGGCCGTGGTGCCGCTCGGGTACGCCGACGGGGTTCCCCGGCACGCGTCCAACACCGGCCCGGTGCAACTCGGCGGCGTACGCCGGACGATCTCCGGGCGGGTCTGCATGGACCAGTTCGTGCTCGACTGCGGCGACGACCCGGTGGCCGACGGCGACGTGGCGACGCTCTTCGGCAGCGGCGTCGACGGCGAACCGACAGCTGACGACTGGGCCGAGGCGGTCGGCACGATCAACTACGAGATCGTCACCCGGTTCGGCGGCACTCGGGTGCCCCGGGTCTACGACGGCGAGAAGCCATGAGTTACCGCATTCCGCGTCCGCGGACGGCCGCGGGCCGGGTCGCCGGGATCGTCGGCGCGGCGGTGGGGGTGGCCGCGGCGGGTCTGGCGGCCGGCGTCGCGACCGAACGGACCCTGGTCCGCCGGCTCAAGGCCGACCCGGCCGACCGCTACGCGCACGAGACGTTCGACCAGCAGCGGTACGACGAGGCGTTCCGCCTGGAGCTGCCGGACGGCACCGACATCCACGTCGAGGTGGTCGAGCCGACCCGGCCGGTGCCGGGGCGACCGACGGTGGTGCTGGTGCACGGCTTCTGCCTGGACATGGGGACGTTCCACTTTCAGCGCCAGATGCTCGCCGCCCGCGGTGACTACCGGATCGTGGCGTACGACCAGCCCGGTCACGGCCGGTCCGGCCGACTGGAGACCGGCGAGTACGACCTCGCGGTGCTCGGCCGGACGCTGCGCCAGGTGATCGACCGGACCGCCCCGGACGGGCCGCTGGTGCTTGTCGGCCACTCGATGGGCGGTATGACCATCATGGCGTTCGCCGAGCTGTTTCCGGAGCTGTTCGGTGACCGGGTGGTGGGCACCGTTCTGATGGCCACGTCGGGCGGGCTCATCGCGGAGACCAAGCTGGTCGCGCCCGCGCTGCTCGGCCGGGTCGGTGGCCCGGTGCTCTACATGGTCAGCAACGCCACCCGGTACGGCGGGCCGGTGATCGACAAGGCCCGCAAGTCGACGTCGAACGTGGCCTGGTTACTGACCCGCAAGTACGGCTTCGGTACCCGCAAGCCCAGCCCGTCGCTGGTGTCCTACGTGGAGACGATGAACTCCCGGACATCGGCTGACACGGTGACCCGCTACCTGCGGACCCTGGCCACCCACTCGCGCTTCCCGGCGCTGGCGGCGCTGGCGGCGACTCCGGTGCTGGTGGTGGTCGGCGACAAGGACATGATCACCCCGGTGACCCACTCCGAGGAGATCGTCCGCCGGTTGCCACACGCCGAGTTCGTGAAGATCAAGGACAGCGGTCACGTGGTGATGTTGGAGCACGCGGACGAGGTCAACGCCGCCCTGGCGCGGTTCCTGGAGTCATTGCAGAGCGTGGAGGAACGGTGAGTCACGTCGTCAAGCTGCCGACCGTCGAGGACACTCGGGACTTCGGCCGGCGGCTGGCCGGGCTGCTGCGCGCCGGCGACCTGGTGCTGTTGACCGGCCCGTTGGGCGCCGGCAAGACCGCACTCACCCAGGGCATCGGCGCCGGGCTCGGTGTCCTCGGGGACATCACCTCGCCGACCTTCGTGATCGCCCGGGTGCACCGCCCCGATCCGGCCCGGGGCGGCCGGGTGGCGCTGGTGCACGCCGACGCGTACCGGTTGGGTGACGCCACCGACCCGCGCGCCGAGATCGACGACCTGGACCTCGACGCGTCGGTGGACGACTCGGTGACCGTGGTGGAGTGGGGCGAGGGCCTGGTGGAGCAGTTGGTGGACGCGCACCTGCGGGTTCGCATCGATCGCCGCGACGACGACACCCGCATCGTCGAGCTGGACCCGATCGGCGGCGACTGGGCCCGGCGGCTCGCCGACCTGGGCTAGGTCGGTGGCTGTCGTACCCGGTGCCTAGAGTGCGGGGGACCGACCCGCGCTGTGAGAGGTTCCCGATGCCCGACGACGCTCCCGCCCTGGATCTGCTGGCTCTGCTGCCGGAGCAGTGGCGCACCGTGCTCACCCCGCACCTCGACCCGGCACGCACCGCCGCGCTGGGCGAGTTCGTCGCCCGGGAATACGCGACGCAGACGGTCTTCCCGCCGCTGGAGGATCTGTTCTCGGCATACCGGCTCTGCCCGCCCCAGGGCACCCGGGTGCTCATCCTCGGGCAGGATCCCTACCACCGGGCCGGGCAGGCACACGGGTTGAGCTTCAGCGTCCGCGACGGTGTGACGGTGCCGCCGTCGTTGCGGAATGTCTTCAAGGAGCTGGGCGAGGACGTGGGCGTCCCCAAGCCGCGCAGCGGCAACCTCGACGGGTGGGCCGCCCAGGGGGTGCTGCTGCTCAACGCCGTGCTGACCGTCCGGCAGGCCACCCCGGGCTCGCACGCCAACGCCGGCTGGGAAGAGTTCACCGACGCGACCATCCGGGCACTGGACGCGGCACCGGAGCGGGTGGTCTTCCTGCTCTGGGGTGGCTACGCCCGCAAGAAGGCCGCGCTGGTCACCAACCCCCAGCATGTGGTGCTGGAGGCCGGTCACCCCAGCCCGATGAACCCGCGCGGCTTCCTTGGTAGCCGCCCGTTCAGCGCCGCCAACAAGGCACTCGCCGACGCCGGCCTGCCCACCATCGACTGGGAGCGCACCGCCGGCTGAGCCGGCACTCGGGCCGGCAGGTGGCTCAGCTGTCGCTGGCCAACTGCCGGTTCCGGTAGCGGCGTAACAGTTCGGCGGCGTGCGGCTCGCTCAGCTCCAGCTCGACAAGCGGCACCACCTGGTAAGTCCGCCCGCCGTGGCGCACCTCGATCGTCTCGGGCAGCTCGTCGCACATCGTGGCTCTGATCTCCCCGTACCGGGTCGACCACCGGTGTTCGCCCGGTTCCTCGGGCTCCAACCACACCCCGCCGAACTCACCCCAGCGGGCGTTCCACCGCTGCCCGTAGTTCGTCTCCAGCCAGCGGGTGAACGGTTTGGAGTCCTGCCAGCGCAGGGCGATCTCCAGCGCGTCGACCGGCACCGGCGCGCCCTGCAACAGCGCCGCGGTGCTCCCGGTGATCGCCTGCGGAAAGTCGGTGAGCCGGTCCAGCAGCTCATCCAGGCCAAGCTCGTCGATTCGCTCGGCGATCGGCCGGCCGGCCAGGTCGTCGATCCGGGCGTCGAGGTGCGCGTCCAGCGGCTCGACCCCGATGACCAACTGCACGTCCATCGCGGCAAGCAACCGCTCCAGCATGGGGATGCTGGGCCCTCGGCCGCCGCCTTCGATCCGGGCGACCGTTGCCTGGCTGACTCCGGCCAACTCGGCCAGCTCGCATTGGCTCAACTCGCGCGACTGTCGTTGCTCACGGATGGCAGTGCCGAGGAGGCCGGCGAGACGAGTGGGTGGCATTCCGGGATGGTGGACCACGCCGGCCGTCGCCGAAACCGCTGAGGCGTATTCACGACTGGACGGCCGTCGCCCTGCTACACAGACCTGCGGCTGACGCGTCACCGGCGACCAGGGCCGTTCCCTGATGAGCGGTATACCTGTGAGTCATAAATATGACTCACAGGTATACCGCTCATTAGGGGATGGGGCCCGTCGCCCGCGCCGGCCTGGCCCCGCCCGCGCCGGCCTGGCCCCGCCCGCGCCGGCCTGGCCCCG
>NZ_PYAK01000016.1 GCF_003264365.1 Micromonospora noduli | reverse complement strand
CCGGGGCGGGCCGTGCCGGACGCTCACGCGCCGGTCTGGCCGGGGTGCCGCCACGCGGGCCCTCCCCCACCCCACCGGCGCCGGCCGGGGTGGGCGTGGGCCCCCACTCGCCCGGAGCGGGAACGCCAGGCGGGCGGATCGGTCGGCGCCCGCCGCCGGCCTCGGACTCGCCCGGCTCTTTCGCACCCGGCCAGGGCTTCGCCACCCGGGAGGCCAGCACGAACTCCTTACGCAGCGGGTGACCCTCGAACTCTGGCGGCAGAAGCAGCGGCAGCAGTTCCCCATGCCCGGCGAAGTCGATGCCGAACATCTCGTGCGTCTCCCGCTCGTGCCAGGCCGCACCGGGGTAGACGTCGACCACCGAGGCGACAGTGGGCGCGCCGCGCGGCAACCGGGTACGCAGCAGCAGGCCGTGACGCAGTCGCGTCGACCAGAGGTGCGCCACCACGTCGAAGCCCTCGGCCAACTCGTCGACGGCGGAGAGCCAGTCGAAGAAGTCGCAGGCCAGCTCGGCGTCGTCACGGGCGGCGGAAACCGCGGTCAGCCAACTCGCGGGCGGCACATCGACTGTGGCCCGGGCGAAACGTTGCCCGCCGGAGACCGACGGGGTCGCCTCAACCGGCGCGAGCAGCGCGACCAGTCGAGCGCCGACCTCTTCGGGAGTCATGCCGCTGATCCTAGTGCCGCCCGGGCCCGCACCTGGCCGCCGCCGATGCCCAGCGGATCTGCCGGCTTTCGGCGCGGCGCACGCCTCGGCGGGGAAAGATGAGGGCGTGCGCGCTGTGACAGTGAGACCAGGGGTCGCCAATTCGCTGAACCTCGTCGAGGATCAGCCGGAGCCGGCTGCCGAGGAGGGCTCTGTCCTGGTCGAGGCGCTGGCGGTGGGGATCTGCGGCACCGACCACGAGATCATCGCCGGGGAGTACGGCGAGGCGCCGCCGGGTGCCGACCGCCTGGTCATCGGGCACGAGTCGCTGGGCCGGGTGATCGAGGACCCGAGCGGCACCCTGCAACCTGGCGACCTGGTGGCCGGGATCGTCAGGCATCCCGATCCGGTGCCCTGCCCGAACTGCGCGGTCGGCGAGTGGGACATGTGCCGCAACGGCCAGTACACCGAACACGGCATCAAGGGACTGGCCGGGTTCGCCCGCGACCGCTGGCGGGTCGAGCCGCAGTTCGCGGTCGCGCTCGACCCGGCACTGGCCCAGGTCGGCGTGCTGCTGGAGCCGACAAGTGTGGTGGCGAAGGCCTGGGACCACATCGAGCGGATCGGGCACCGGGCCGAGTGGCAGCCGCAGACTGTGCTGGTGACCGGTGCCGGGCCGATCGGTCTGCTGGCCGCGTTGCTCGGCACCCAGCGTGGGCTCACCGTCCACGTGCTGGACCGGAACACCGAGGGGCCGAAGCCGGAGCTGGTCGCCGGGCTCGGCGCCACCTACCACACGGTGCCGGTAAACGACCTGCCCTTCGAGCCGGACGTGGTGATCGAGTGCACCGGCGCTCCCACTGTGGTCCTCGACGTCATGTGCAAGGCGGCCCCGACCGGAATCGTCTGCCTGGCGGGGGTGTCCAGCGGTGGCCGGACCATCGACTTCGACGCCGGGGCGCTCAACCGGGCGCTCGTGCTGGAGAACAACGTGGTGTTCGGCTCGGTGAACGCCAACCGGCGACACTGGACCCTGGCCGCGGAGGCGCTCGCCCGCGCCGACCAGGTCTGGCTCGAGTCGCTGATCACCCGGCGGGTGCCGGTGAACCGGTACGCCGACGCGTACACCCCCGGGCCGGACGACATCAAGGTGGTGCTGGAGTTCGCGTCCTGAGCGACGCCGCGCCCGATCAGATGCCCGGCAGTCGACCGTTGCGGAACAGGTCGACGAAGAGCTGATGGTCCTGGCGGGCGCGCACCCCGTACGCGTGCGCGAAATCCACCAGGTGGGCGACGAATCCCGGCTCGTCGGCGTCCACCGCCGCGACGATCGCCTCCTCGGTGGAATAGTCCACCAGGTCGTGACTGGATTCGTCGTCGGCGACCGAGTGCATCCGGGCCACCGCCCGGCCGAGGTCGACGAGAACCCCGGTCAGCTCCTCCGGCTCGTTCACGTCCGACCAGTCCAGATCGGCGGCGTACGGGGAGACCTCGGCGACCAGCTGACCGGCCCCGTTCAGCTCGGTGAAGCCCAGCCACGGGTCGGCGTGCGCCTGCAACGCCCGCTGCGACTCGGCGGTCCGGTGCCCCTGGTGCTGGAAGTAGCCGCGGACCGACTCATCGGTGACGTACCGCGCCACGGCCGGCACCTGCGCCTGCTTCATGTAGATGACGACGTCGTTCTCCAGCGCCTGGGTGTGCCCCTCCAGCAGCAGGTTGTACGACGGCAGCCCGGCCGAGCCGATGCCCACCCCCTTGCGCAGCACCACGTCCTTGATCCGCGCGGCCACCGGGCGCAGCTGCGTCGAGGCGCTTGGCAGGGTGCCCAGGTAGTCCTGGAAGGCGGCGCTGACCAGATCCCGGGTGGCGTCGTCGATTTCGAAGACCCCGTCGCCGATGGAGAAACGTCGCTCGTAGTTGTCGATGGTGGTCTGCGCGGCGAGCAGGTCCACGCGGGTGTTGAGCCGGGCCCGTTGGAGCACCCGGCGCAGCACCCCGTCGGCGTTGTCCAGGGTGATCGAACCGATCGCGTCGTCACCACCGGCGGCGATGGCCCGCAGCTCGGTCAGGTACGACCGGGCGAACCCGGCCACCAGTTCCCCGATCGCCGTGTCGGAGAGCGCCTTGCCGTAGCCGAGCAGGGCCACGCTGGCCGCGAGCCGACGCAGGTCCCAGGTGAACGGCCCGACGTACGCCTCGTCGAAGTCGTTGACGTTGAACACCAGCTGCCCCGAGGCGTTCATGTAGGTGCCGAAGTTCTCCGCGTGCAGGTCACCGTGGATCCACACCCGGCTGGTCAGCTTGTCGGAGAACCGGTCGTCGGCGAAGTCGCCGAGCTGGTCGGCGTAGAACAGCGCGGCGCTGCCCCGGTAGAAGGCGAACGGCGAAGCCGCCATCTTGCGGAACTTGCGGCGGAAGGCGGCCGGGTCGATCGCCATCGACGCGCCGAACTCCTCGGTGAGCACGTCGACGATGTGGGTGGACCGCTGGTCCGCTGAGCTGCTCATAGTGCGCAGGCTAGTGCGGCGGGTCCACAACGGGGTGGCGAACGGGCCCATCCATCGATCATGCTGTCTGGGTCACGGCGCGGGGGCCCGGACACCACGGTCACGTCGGTCGATCGCGTCGCTGCCAAGCGCGGGCGACAGGTCCCTCGCCGGGCGCCGACCACGGAGGACCAGATACAGATGCTCCACAAAACGGGGACCCTACTCACCGCCGCGCTGCTCGGCCTGACGGCGACGATCGGCGGGGCCGGACCGGCCGCGGCCGCACCGTCGACCTCCGCCGACGCTCCCACGTTCTCACTGAGCCGGCTGGTGCTCGAGCCGACCGAACGCGGCTACCGGGGCAGCCTTCGGGTGACCATCACCAACAACAGCGACAGCACGCAGGGCTTCTACTTCCGGGTCCGTGAGGCGGTGGCCGGCTCCTTCTCCGGGGGCGTGGAGTCACGCTGCGAATCGGACGGCGTGGAGGAGGGGCGGTTGGTCCGCACCTGCGCCCTGCCGAACGGCAACGACCTGGCCCCGGGTGAGTCCCGCAGGGCAACTGTCGAATTCCAGGTGCTGACCACCCCTCGCAGCTACCCGATGATCGCAGCGGGCGGCCTGGTCACCGCCTACTCGTACGAGACCGGATCGTTGGGCACCGTTCCGTTCAGCGCGCAGTTCCGCTCCCTCGACGGCAAGCTGACCCGCCCACAGACGTACGTGCAGGACACTCAGGCGGACGCGTCGGTCGAGCTGGCCGGCCCGGTGACCGACGGCCCCGAGAACACCCGGCGGGTGCCGCTTCGGGTCCGGTACGGCGGTGACGCCCCGCAACTCGGCCACTCGCTCACCGCCACGCAGCTGCCCGCCGGGTCGATGATCCTCTTCACCGATCCCCATGACGGTCCGGTGTACGGCCCGCAGGCTTTCGTGCCGGGCGGGCTGCTGATGCAGGGTGAGGAGCGCGACGTGGCGCTGTTCATCAGCCGGCCGACCGACCCGGCGGACGAGTCGGCCACGATCACCGTGGAGCTGGCCACCCACTACTGGATGGGAACGATCTCCGACGTCGACCCGAGCGACAACACCGTCACGTTCAACCTGGCCCTGCCGACCAGCTGACCAACCAGCGGACGGCCGCCGCCCGGATCAACTCCGGGTGGCGGCCCACCGCCCTCAGCTGGCGGTGGGTGGGCGTACCGGCGGGGCGGTGAGCGAGTCGACCGAGCGTGGCGCGGCGGCCTCACGAGGCGGGGCGTCCAGCGGCGCGGCCAGCACGTCCCGTTGCGGCACACCCCCGATGCCGGACTGCTCGGCGGCGATCTTCTCTTGCAGGCGCAGGATGCCGTGCAGCAGCGCCTCCGGCCGGGGCGGGCAGCCGGGCACGTACACGTCGACCGGGATGAGCTGGTCGACGCCCTTGGTCACCGAGTACGAATCCCAGTAGGGGCCGCCACAGTTGGAGCAGGCGCCGAACGAGATGACGTACTTCGGCTCGGGCATCTGGTCGTAGAGCCGCTTGATCGCCGGGGCCATCTTGTCGGTCACCGTGCCGGAGACCACCATCAGGTCGGCCTGGCGGGGGCCGTGGGCGAACGGGATCACGCCGAGTCGGATGAAATCGTGCCGACCCATGCTGGTGGCGATGAACTCGATGGCACAGCAGGCCAGACCGAAGTTGAAAACCCAGAGCGAGTAGCGGCGCCCCCAGTTCAGCACGAACCGGATCGGCTCACCGAGCACTGCCGGCACCTGCACGACCGCCCCCTCTCCTCACCGACAGTGAATCACAGACGGCGTCCGTGCGGTCCGGCGGTGATCGGCGCGAGCGGCCCACCAACTGTCTCGGAGCCGACAAGGATCGGCAGCGATTGACGCGCAACCTGCCGGCGCGCTCGCTTGTGTGACCGGTGCTGGCAAACACACCGCCGGCAGTCGCCACGGGGAGGACGAGTGCTTGTGACACGAGATGTGCGGGTGGGTGGACGCCCACCGGACCCACCGGGAATCGCAACCTCCGCGTCGACAGAGCTGGTCTTCGACGACTTCTACCACGCCCACTTCCGCGGCCTGGTGGTGCAGTTGACCGCGTACACGGGCGACCGGGGGCAGGCGCAGGAACTGGTTCAGGAGGCGTTCTGTCGGGCGTACGCCCGCTGGGACCGGCTCGCCGCGTACCAGGACCCCCTGGCCTGGGTCCGTCGGGTCGCCTGGAACCTCGGCCACAACCGTTGGCGGCGGCTGCGGACCGCCCAGCTGTGGCTGCTGCGGCAGCGGGAGACACACGTTGCGGAGCCGAGCCCGGACCGGGTCGCCCTCGACGCCGCGTTGGCGAAGTTGCCGCCGAAGCAGCGGCGGGCCGTCGTACTGCACTACCTCGCCGACCTGACGGTCGCGGAGATCGCCGCCCAGGAACAGGTCGCCGAAGGGACTGTCAAGTCCTGGCTGCACCGGGGCCGCACCGCACTCGCCACCCACCTACGCGACACCAATGAGGAGGTGCGGGATGTCTGAGCAGGAGACCCTTGACCTCGCCGAAGAGTTCGCCCGTTACCGCCGTACCGCGCTGGCGGAGGTCGAGGCGCCGGGACCCGCCGCCGTTCGACGGACCGTACGAGGCCGCGGCCGACGCCGGCTGGCTGCCAGCGCCACGACGGCGCTCGCCCTGTTCGGCGGGTCTGCCGTCGGATACGCGGCGTTGAGCGGCCCGGACCACCGGCCCGGTCCGGTCGACCCGACGCCGAACATCTCGGAGTCACCGACGCCGACGCCGATGCCGACGAGTCCGACCCCCAGCCCTGCCGGGACCAGTGCCAGCCCGGCCACAACCGTGCCGGACGGCCGGTTCAGCCGGGCCCAGCTGCTGGGGGTGCCGGTGACCCTGCCGGCATGGCGGGCCGGACCAGGCTGCCCGACGTCGCAGACGCGGCTCACCGCCGATGCCAGGGAGGACGCGAACTGGCTCTTGGCGATCGACCACGGCGACCTCGACGGCGACGGCGCGGTGGAGACGGTGGCGCTCGTGCAGTGTGTGCTCGGCACCCGCGGGCCGATGCAGGTGGTCGCCTTCGACCGCGACAAGGAAGGAAAGGTGACGACGGTCGGCCGGGTGGTCGCGACCACCATCGACAAGCCGCAGTGGCTGTTCGCGCTGGACGTCGTGGGCGACGGCACGGTCCGCGTGCAGGTCGGTGACATCGCTCCCGGGGGCGGTTGGCCCGCCGAGTGGTCACAGCGGCAGTGGCGGGGCTACCGCTGGAACGGCGACGGCTTCGCCCAGGTCTCCGGGCCGACGGCCTTCGGTCAGAATCCGCACTCGGCGGACGTCTCGGTCACCGCCACCGACCTCGTGCTGACCACGGCGGACGACGGCTCCCGAACCGGTACGGCCACCGTGCGGGTTCGCAACCGGGGCACCAAGCCGGTCGCCCACGTGGACCTGCGGCTGGGCGTACCCGCGGCGGTGCGGCCGGACGTCGACGGATGGGCCCCGTGCGGGGGCGAGCCCCAGGACACCAGCGAGCCGGTGACCTGCACCCTCGGTCGGCTGGCGGCGGGGGCGGAGGTGCGGCTGGACCTCAGTTTCCGGGTGGCCAAGGGGGTCGCGCTGGGCACCGGAAAGGCCGACGTGCGGGTCTGGGCGATGGACGCCGGATTCGACTTCCTGTTGGACGTCAACGACGCCGACAACCAGGTGCGGATGACCTACCGCTGAGCATCCGGTCGCCGGCTGCTACGTACGCCACGGGGGCGTACGTAGCGGCCGGCGCTCCGGTCACCAGGTGGGACGTTGCAGCAGCCCGACGAACTCGACCAGCAGCCGCTCCCGCAGGGCCGGCGGCGCGGCGTCGAGCAGCGTGTTCACCACCGCCATCCGCTCCGGCAGCGGCGCACCATCGGGCTCGCCGCCCATGCCCAGCCCAGCGGCCAGGCCGGCGACCAGCTCCGGGGTCAGCGCGTCCGGGGTCAGCGACGTCGCCAGCGCCGTCAGTTCAGGCGGAAGGGCGACCGGACCGGCCGCCTGGGCTGCGGCCACCGCGTCGGTCAGGTCCGGTCCGAACTCGGCGACCCGGGGCGCGACCGCGGCGGTCACCGTGAGGTGCACGCTGGCGGGCAGGCCGTCGTACGACAGTTGGGGTTGGGTGTGCCAGCCGCGCGCGGTCAGCTCGTCGACCAGGACGAACAGGTCGGGGCCACCCTCGGTGGCGGTGAAGCAGACGACTGTCGACTCCGGCTCGGCCATCAGCCGTAGCCCGTCGACGGCGCGGACCGCGTCGGCCAGCCCGGTTACCGCGTCCCGGGTGGTGGCGGTCAGCCGCAGGTAGCCCTCGTCTCCGAGGTGCCGCAACGTGGCGTACGCGGCGGCGATCGGGCCGCCCGAGCGGGTGGACGCGATCACCGGATTGATCATGGTGTAGCCGGGCCAGTCGGCGTACGCGAAGTACTGCGGGGCGCGCAGCGTGGCGTCGCGGTGCAGCAGCACGGACACCCCCTTCGGCGCGTACGCGTACTTGTGCAGGTCGACCGAGATGGAGGTGACCCCGGGCACCGCGAAGTCGAACGGCGGCACCGGCTCCCCGAGCCGGCGCAGGTACGGCAGGGTCCAGCCGCCGAAGCAGGCGTCCACGTGGCAGCGCACCCCAGCCTCGGCCGCGGCGGCCGCGATCTCCGCGACCGGGTCCACCACCCCGTGGGCGTACGACGGCGCGGAGCAGGCGACCAGCACCGTCTCCGGGCGGATCGCGGCTGCCATCGCGGCCGGGTCGGGACGCAGCGTCTCCGGGGAGACGGGCACGACGTCCAGCGCCACCCGCAGGTAGTGCGCCGCCTTGGCGAACGCCGCGTGCGCGCTGGACGGCACCACGATCCGGGGTGCGGCGATCTCCGGGTGCGCGTCCCGGGCTGTCTTGACGGCGAGGATCAGCGACTCGGTGCCGCCGCTGGTGACGCTGCCGACGACGTCCGGGGCGGTGGTGCCCGGGCCGGCGCCAAGCACCCGGCCGGCGGCGCCGACGAGCGCGTTCTCCATGGCCAGCAGGGACGGGAACGCGGTCGGGTCCAACCCGTTGACGTGCGCGCTCTCCCGGTGGGCGGCGGCGGCCAGCTCGTCCAGGCCGGGCACCGCCGGGTCGTAGACGTACGCGAACAGCCGTCCCCCGTGGGTGGGCGCGTCACTCGCCCGCAGCTCCCGCACCTCTTCCAGAACCCGTTCCGCCGGAACCCCGGTAGCGGAAAGCGCCCCAGCCTCAACCCTGTTCTCGTCGATCATGGAGTTACGGTGCCCTTCTCGTGACGGTCAACGACGTTCGTCCCCCAGCACAACCCCACGATCCGCCAGGTCGCTGTGGGCGGTGAGGGTGTACTGGCGGAGCAGAAGGATCGGAGGGGCGATCAGCAGGGCCGGGATCAGCGTGAAGCCGAGGAGGACACCCAGCCTCGCCGTGTCGGACTGGGCCGCCGCCGAGCCGGTGTCGGAGGACACGTAGCCGGAGAGCTGGAGCACCAGTCCGTAGATGCCCGGGCCGAGCGCCAGGCCGAAGGTCTCCCCGGCGGTCCACAGCCCGGTGAAGACGCCCGCCTGCCGTCGACCGGTGCGCGCCGTCTCGTGCGCGATGCAGTCCGGCAACATGGCCAGCGCGAAGACCTGCTGCCCGGCGTACCCCACGCCGATCAGCGCGACCACGAGATAGACGGCCACCGCCGGCAGCACCGGGGCGGCGACCAGGGCGAACGCGCCGACGGCGAGGATGAGTGAGGCGACGACCAGCGCGGTGCGCTTGCCCAGCCGGGCGCCGATCCGGCTCCAGATCGGCATCACCAGCAGCGCCGGCCCGACGAAGCAGACGAAGAGCAGGGTCGGCCCGCTCTCCTCGTCGCGCAGGATCTGCCCGGCGAAGTAGTTGACCCCGGCCAGGATCGTCGCCACCCCGGCGGACTGCACCACGAAGCAGATCAGCAGTGCCCGGAACGGGCGGTTGGCACCGGCCACGGCGAGTTGGGCGCGCAGCGTCGGCTCGCTCGCGCCCACCGTTCCGGTCGGCGCGGACCGGGTGCCCAGGAACGCGCCGAGGGCGCCGAGGGCGATCAGCACCGCCACGAACAGGCCCATCCAGCGGTGCCCGGCCACGCCGTCACCACCGGCGCTCACCACCAGCGGCGCGACCGCTCCGGAGACCAGGATGGCCAGCGCCAGCACCGCGATCCGCCAGGTCATCAGCCGGGTGCGCTCGGCGTAGTCGCCGGTCAGCTCCGCCGGCATCGCCACGTACGGCACCTGGAAGAAGGCGAACGCGGTGGCGGTGGCGAGGAACGCGAACGCCACATACGCCACGGCGGCCGGACCGTTACCGAAGGGCGCGGCGAAGATCGACGCGAACAGGACGGCGAGCGCGAGGCCGGCGACGAGCAGGTACGGCCGGCGAGCCCCCCACCGTGACCGGGTGCGGTCGGAGATCCGCCCGGCGACCGGGTTGACCAGCACGTCCCAGGCTTTCGGCAGCAACACCAGCAGGGCGGCCAGCCCGGCGGCCACGCCCAGGGTGTCGGTCAGGTACGGCAGCAGCAGCAGACCGGGCACGGTGCCGAACGCTCCGGTCGCCAGTGAACCGAGCGCGTAGCCGGCGTGCACCGACCGGGGCAGCGAGCCGGTGGCTGACGAGCCGGCGCCCGGCGGCGTTTTCATGGGCCCGAATGTTACTCACGTTATTTCGAGGGCTGACCAACCTGCCGGCCCTGGTACGCACAGCCGAACAGTCAGGTTGACGGCAGTACAGGCCCGCAACCGCCGTCACCGTGTCGGAGTGTTACCGGTGCCCAGGGCTGACCAGCCTGGCGGTAACGGGGAGGGGCAGTGACAGCAACGATGGGAGCCCGCGCCAATGAGCCACCGGCGGCACGGCCGGCCGGCGGAGTGGTCGCGGCGACGATCACCTTCGACGACTTCTACTACGCGCATTTCAGCAGCGTGACCGCTCAGTTGTGCGCGTACACCGGGGATCTGGGGCACGCGCAGGACCTCGCCCAGGAGGCGTTCTACCGAGCGTTGGCCCGCTGGGACCGCCTGGTCCGGTACGACGACCCGGTGGCCTGGGTCCGGCAGGTCGCCTGGAACCTGGCCCGGAGCCGCTGGCGACGCTTGCGTACCGCCCGCAACCATCTGCTGCGGCAACGACGCACCGAGGCGGAGGTGGCCGGCCCGACCCCCGACCGGGTGGCGATCGACGCGGCGCTGGCGCAGTTACCCGCCAACCATCGCCGAGCGGTCATCCTGCACTACCTCGCCGACCTCTCCGTCAGTCAGATCGCCGCTCAGGAAGGGGTGGCCGAGGGCACCGTGAAGTCCTGGTTGCACCGAGGCCGGACGGCCCTGGCCGGGCTGCTCGACGAGAACACCGAGGGGGTGTGCGATGTCTGACCTCGACCCGCGACTGCGCGAGCGGCTCACCGCGTACCGCAATGATGTGGTCACCCAGATCGCCGGCCCCGGCCCCGACCAGGCCCGACACCTCCTGCGCCGACGCCGG
This sequence comes from Micromonospora noduli, assembly GCF_003264365.1. GTDB lineage: Bacteria > Actinomycetota > Actinomycetes > Mycobacteriales > Micromonosporaceae > Micromonospora > Micromonospora noduli. Next base: position 109,784 of record NZ_PYAK01000016.1, on the reverse strand, counting down.
CGGATGACAGCCGTGGCCGTGGCCGCCGCGGCGGTCATTCTGGTGGTGGCCCCCGTCGTCGCCAACGCCGCACTGCGCGGTGACCAGAACAGGCCGGTGCCGGCGGAGTCCGTCCAACCCACCGCCCCGTCGACCTCGGCACCGACGCCCACACCGCCCACGTCGCCGTCGGCGACCACGAGCACTCCGAACGCCCCGGACGGGCGGATCAGTCGGGCCCAACTGCTCGCCACCCGGGTCGACCTACCGAGTTGGCCGTCGGGGATGGCGGAGGGCGGCTGCACCACCTCGAAGGTTCGGCTCAAGACCAACACGACGGACACCTTCGTGTCGATGTTGGCGGACGCCCCGTTCAGTTACGGCGACCTGGACGACGACGGCGCCGTCGAGACCCTCGCCGTCGTCGCCTGCCGGTACGGCGAGGCGTCGGCAAAGCAGGTGGTGGCCTTCGACCGGGATCTGGACGGTCGAATCGTGACTGTCGGCAGGGTGGTCCGGACCGGTGACGGGTTCGACGACATTCGCGCCGTGGAAGTCCACCGGAACGGGTCGGTCGAGGTGCGCGTGGCCGACATCGTGCCGTGCTGTGGCACACCGGTCTACCTGCGCCGAGAGCAGGTGCGGACGTACCAGTGGGACGGGAACCGATTCGGTCAGACCGACGGCCCCACGGCATTCGGCAAGGACCCCCGACTCACCGACCTGAGGTTGCGCATGACCCACGAACTGGTCGACGTCCCCGGTACCGACACCCGGCGCAAACTCACCACCGTCCTCACGGTCACCAACGCCGGGCCGCTCGACGCGCCCCAAATCTCTATCCGTGGCTTCGGCTTCGAGGCGGCGGGCGGGGACTGGTCGAAGTGCGACCCGAAGCACGCGGCCGAGACTGCCAACCGGTCGTGCCTGCTACCCGGAGTACCGGCCGGTGGGTCGCGGCGCTACACGTTCGTGCAACTGGTGCCGGGTGAGCCCGGGCCCGACGCGCACATCCGCGGATTCTGGGTCGCCCACCACGACGCCCAGGACCGCGAGTGGCCCGATCTGAAAAGGGACGACAACAGCGTCGATCTCCCGTTCAAGCTCTAATCCACCTCGCGGTGCCCCGTCCCTAACCCGGAAGGGGCACCGCACCGCTCGCGATCCGCGCCACCGACCGCACCCGCTCGGCGATGGTCACCGAACCTCGTCCGGCGACCAGCCCGCCGCCGCGATGTCCACTCCCTCGCCGCGCAGCGGCACTCCCTCGGCCCGCAGTCGGGCCCGCGCCTCCCGCTCGTGCCCCGGCGGCAGTCGCCCACTCGCGGTCACCACCCGATGCCAGGGCACCGAGCCCCCGTGCCGGGCCATGATGTTGCCGACCAACCGGGCCGAGGCACGCCCCGAGCGCTCGGACAGCGCGTCGGCCACCCCGCCGTACGACATGACCCGGCCCTCCGGGATCCGCTCGACCAGGTCGAGCACCGCCTCGACGTACTCGTCTGGAGTCACAATCCGCCACCATATGGGAACGCCGCCGGGCGGTGCGGCAGTGACCACGCAGAATGGTCGGGTGCGCGACGCAGTCACGACGGCCCGGCGGGTCGTCGTCAAGATCGGATCCTCCTCGTTGACCACCGCCACCGGCGGGTTGGCCGACGAGCGCGTCGACACGCTGGTCGACACCCTCGGTCGACTCACCGCCGAAGGGCGCGAGGTGGTGCTGGTCTCCTCCGGCGCCATCGCCGCCGGGCTCGCCCCGCTCGGGCTGTCCCGCCGCCCGCGCGACCTGGCCACCCAGCAGGCCGCCGCCAGCGTCGGGCAGGGGCTACTGATCGGCCGGTACGCGGCCAGCTTCGCCCGGCACGGCCGCACCGTCGGGCAGGTGCTGCTCACCGTCGACGACGTGACCCGGCGAGCGCACTACCGCAACGCGTACCGGACGCTGCGCAAGCTGCTCGACCTGCGGGCGGTGCCGATCGTCAACGAGAACGACACGGTGGCCACCCAGGAGATCCGGTTCGGCGACAACGATCGGCTGGCCGCCCTGGTGGCCGCGCTGGTGCACGCCGACCTGCTGGTGCTCCTCTCCGACGTGGACGCGCTCTGGACCGGCGACCCCACCAACCCACGCTCGACGCGGATCGCCGAGGTGCGCGACGACGCGGACCTCGCCGGCATCACCATCGGCGGGGCCGGTCGGTCCGGCGTCGGCACCGGTGGCATGGTGACCAAGGTCGAGGCCGCCCGGATCGCCACCGGCTTCGGCATCCCGGTGGTGCTCACCGCCGCCGACCTGGCCACGCCGGCGCTGGCCGGCGAACCGGTCGGCACGCTCTTCCACCCGCAGCGGCGACGGCCGACGGCCCGGCTGTTCTGGCTGGCCCACGCCACCTCGCCCCGGGGGCGGCTGCACCTCGACCCGGGCGCTGTCGCCGCCGTCGTCGGGCGGCGCAAGTCGCTGCTCCCGGCCGGCATCACCGCCGTGGACGGCACGTTCACGGCCGGCGACCCGGTGGACCTGGTGGACAGCGCCGGCGCACCGGTCGCCCGAGGGCTGGTCAACTACGACGCGGTGGAGCTACCCGGGCTGCTCGGCCGCTCCACGTCCGAACTCGCCGCGGCGCTCGGCCCGGCGTACGAACGAGAGGTCGTCCACCGCGACGACCTGGTGCTGCTCTAAGGAGTCAACAATGAGTGAGCGTCCAGCGAGCGAATCATCGGCTCAGGGCTTGGCTGCCTCAGGGTGGCACGGAGCGCAGCGGAGTGCCGGCATGAGCGTGACCGAGCAGGCGCGACGGGCGAGGGACGCCGCCGCGGAGTTGGCCGTGGCCACGCGTACGGTCAAGGACGCCGCGCTGGTGGCGATGGCCGACGCGCTGGTGGCGCGTACACCGGAGATCCTGACCGCGAACGAGACGGACCTGGCGGCCGGCCGTGAGGCCGGGCTGAGCGCGGCCGTGCTGGACCGGCTCGCGCTCGACGCGGGTCGGGTGGCCGGCATCGCCGACGCGTTGCGTGAGATGGCCGCGTTGCCCGACCCGGTCGGCGAGGTGGTCCGCGGGTCCACCCTGCCCAACGGCCTGGAGCTACGCCAGATCCGGGTGCCGTTCGGGGTGGTCGGCATCATCTACGAGGCGCGGCCCAACGTGACGGTGGATGCCGCCGGGATCTGCCTGAAGTCCGGCAACGCGGCGCTGCTGCGCGGGTCGTCGTCGGCCGCGCACTCGAACGCCGCGCTGGTAGCGGTGCTGCGCGACGCGGTCGCCGGGGCGGGTCTGCCCGCCGACGCGGTGCAGTTGCTCGATGCCAGCTCCCGCGACTCGGTCAAGGAGCTGATGCGCGCCCGGGGTCTCGTCGACGTGCTCATTCCGCGCGGTGGCGCGTCGCTGATCCGTACCGTGGTCGAGGAGTCGACAGTGCCGGTGATCGAGACCGGGGTGGGCAACTGCCACGTCTACGTCGACGCCGCCGCCGACCTGGCGAAGGCCGTCGCGGTGACGCTGAACGCCAAGACGCAACGCCTGTCCACCTGCAACACGGCCGAGTCGCTGCTGGTGCACGCGGGCATCGCCGACGCGTTCCTGCCGCCGGTGCTGGCCGCGTTCGCCGAGGCGGGGGTGACGGTGCACGGCTCGCCCGAGGTGGCCGCCCACTCCGCCGCCGTGGTTCCGGCGACGGAGGAGGACTACGCCACCGAGTACCTGTCCGCCGACATCTCGGTGGCGGTGGTCGACTCGCTGGACGCGGCGGTCGCGCACATCCGCCGCTTCGGCACCGGGCACACCGAGGCGATAGTCACCGACTCGGCGAGCGCGGCCCGCGACTTCGTCGCGAGGGTGGATGCAGCGGCGGTGATGGTGAACGCGTCGACCCGGTTCACCGACGGGGGCGAGTTCGGCTTCGGTGCGGAGATCGGCATCTCCACCCAGAAGCTGCACGCTCGCGGTCCGATGGGCCTGCCCGAGCTGACCAGCACCAAGTACGTCGTCACCGGCGACGGGCACGTGCGCTAGCGGCGGGGCGGCTCAGCCGGGCGGCGCGGGCCGGGCCGCCCGGATCGCGGCCAGCGTGGCGTGCACGTCGAACTGGTGGCCGTCGTCGCTCTCCCAGCCGCCGTCGCTGCGCTGGGTCTCGGTCAGCCGGCGCAGCGCCCGCACCATGATCCAGTCCTGTGGGTCGACGCCGGCGCGGCGCAACGTGGCGGCCAGCCACGCCACGTCCCCGGGGGACATCTTCGGCATCCGCTCGGCGAGCACCACCTGGATCCGGGCGGACTCCTGGAACATCTCCTGCCGGTGCAGCACGGCCGCGCTCAGCCAGCCGGCGGCGAGGTAGGACGGCCAGCTACCGTCCGGGCGCAGCCGCGCGGCGAGCGAGTGGGCCGCCGCCTGCACCACCCCGGCGTACGCCCCACCGACCCGATGGTCGAGCGGACCCGAGGCCCGGGCGTCCAGGCCAGCGACGGTGAGCCAGAAGCCGGCGTTGGCCGACACGAGGAACCCGGCCTCCGGGTCGCCGGGACGGGCCCACTCCGGTGCCGAGTCGGCCAGCGACGCGTCCTCTTCCCAACCGCCGTCGGCCTGCTGCCGGGACGCCAGCCAGTCCAGGGCGCGGCGGGCGGCGGGACGGCCGAGCCCGCCCAGGTCGTCCAACTCCACGAGCCGGAAGCAGGTGGCGTCGATCGAGGCGACCTCGCCGCCCCAGGTGGCCGGCCAACCGCCGTCTGGTGACTGGCCGACCTCGGCCGTCTCCAGCAACTCGGCGGGCACGGCGGTGCCGTTGCGGAGCCAGGAGAGGCGGGCGCGTTCCACCGCATCCCCATGCGCCACGACGAACCCGATCGCGGCTTCCAAGTCGACCACGGCGGAGACGCTACCTGCGCAGACGCGATGCCGCCTCAGAGAATCGGCCAGCCCGGAATGGCTGCGTCGCTCCGGCCGGACGGCCGCTCGGCGTCATCTGCGTCGATTTGCCGGGGCGGCTACGCGGCCGCCCCGGCTCGATCGTCAGTACGCGGGCAGCGACGGGTCGATCTGCTTGATCCAGGAGAGCACGCCGCCCTGCACGTGCACGGCATCCTTGAATCCGGCTGCCTTGAGCGCGGCGAGCGCCTCCGCCGAGCGGACGCCGGACTTGCAGTGCAGCACGATCTGCCGGTCCTGCGGCAGCTTCGCGAGGGCCTCACCGGAGATGATGTCGCCCTTGGGGATCAGGGTGGCGCCGGGGATCTGGACGATCTCGTACTCGGCCGGCTCGCGTACGTCGACGAGGAAGATGTCCTTGCCGGCGTCCTGCCACTCCTTGAGCTCCAGGGCGGTGATGGTCGAGTCGAGCGTCGCCTCCTGGGCCTCCTCGGAGACCGCGCCGCAGAAGTCCTCGTAGTCTTCCAGCAGGTCGGTGACCGTCGGGTTGTCGCCGCAGAGCGCGCAGTTCGGGTCCTTGCGGACCTTGATCTTGCGGTATTCCATCTCCAGGGCGTCGTAGACCATCAGGCGACCGACCAGCGGCTCACCGATGCCGGTGAGCAGCTTGATCGCCTCGTTCACCTGGATCGACCCGATCGACGCGCAGAGCACCCCGAGCACGCCACCCTCGGCGCAGGAGGGGACCATGCCGGGCGGCGGCGGCTCCGGGTAGAGGCAGCGGTAGCAGGGGCCGTGCTCGGCCCAGAACACCGACGCCTGGCCGTCGAAGCGGTAGATCGAGCCCCAGACGTACGGCTTACCCAGCAGCACCGCCGCGTCGTTCACCATGTAGCGGGTGGCGAAGTTGTCGGTGCCGTCGACGATCAGGTCGTACTGGGCGAAGATCTCGCGGACGTTCTCGCGGTCCAGCGCGGTGTTGTGGATCTCCACGTTGACCAGAGGGTTGATCTCGCGGATCGACGCGGCGGCGGACTCGGCCTTGGAACGGCCGATGTCGGAGACGCCGTGGATGACCTGGCGCTGGAGGTTCGACTCGTCGACGGTGTCGAAGTCGATGATGCCGAGCGTGCCGACCCCGGCCGCGGCGAGGTACAACAGGGCGGGCGACCCGAGGCCACCGGCGCCGACGCAGAGCACCCGGGCGTTCTTCAGCCGCTTCTGGCCGGTCACCCCGACGTCCGGGATGATCAAGTGACGTGAGTAGCGGCGGATCTCGTCTACGGTCAGCTCGGCGGCGGGCTCGACGAGCGGGGGCAACGACACGGTGGACTCCCCGGGATCGGCGGTGTGAACCGCGCCATTGTTGCTCGCGGGAGCCCTCCTCGGCCATGAGGGACGACACGTGGTCCGGTATGCGGGAGCGGGAATAACCGACGAGCCGGCAGATCAGGGGACGATGTCCCCCGCGTAGCGACGCCCGTCGAGGTACGGCCAGGCGTTGGCGACGCAGCCCTGCAGCCCGTACGTCTGCTGCTGCATCACCGGGGCGGGCTCCCCCGGGCCGGGGCACGCCTCGTGCTCCTCACCGAACTCGTGGCCCACCTCGTGATTGATGACGTAGGTGCGGTAGGTGTCCAGCGAAGCGCCGTAGTCGGGGACCGCCTCCATCCAGCGGGCCAGGTTGATGATGACCTGACCGGGCAGCCGACAGGAGGTGTAGCGCTCGGTGGTCAACCCGCCCTCGGCGCACATCCGCTCGGACGTGACCGGGGTGGCCAGGTAGATGGTGAAGTCGGCGGCCCCGGCGTCGGCCACCCGTTGCACCCGCAGCTCATCGGACGCGATCCAACTGCGCGGGTCGGCCAGCACCTCGTCCACACTGGCGGCGAACACGTCGGCGTCCTGGCCGGCGCCTCGTTCGACGACGACCCGGTATCGGTGCAGCGGCCCGTCCGCACCGTGCACGGGCGTCTCGCCGTCGGCTGCCGTGAAGCGTCCCGCTCCGACCGACGGATAGCCGGTGGGCGCCGGGTGCGCGGCCACCCCACCTCCGTGGCCCATCCCGCCCTGCGTGGTGGCCGGGGGCTCGGACGACGGCTCGCCGCCCCGGCTCACCGTCACCCCGATGGCGGCCGCGAGCACGAGCAGGCCGAGCAGCATGCTGCGACGACGACGCCGGTGCATCCGGACGAACGCGGGACGCACGCCCCGCAACGCCGACCGGGGCTCGGGCGGCCGGGGCGGGCCGTAAGGGGACGACGGCGTCATGGGATCAAGCCTGCCAGATTATTCGGGCATTTCTCCATTTTTATCGCTATTACCGCAAGACGCCTGATGGAGGGTCAATGGTCGGCGTGTCAGGCCGATCAACTCACAGGGCGGGACCGGTGTATCGACGCCCGTTCAGGTACGGCCACGGGTTGACCCGGCAACCGTTGAGGAAGAGCGTCTGCTGCATCATCACGGGTGCCGGGCGGCCCGCACCGGGGCAGCGCTCGTGCCGATGCCCGAGCTGGTGACCCACCTCGTGGTTGACCACGTACGTCCGGTAGACCGCCAACGGCACACCGGCCGAGACGAAGTGCGGCACTGACAATCGCCACCGATCCAGGTTGATGATCACCTGGCCGGGCGCCCGACAGGACGTGTACGGACGACCGTTGATCCGGATGTCCACCCCACCCTTCGCGCACATCCGACCCGCGGTGCGGGCAGTGGCCAGGTAGACGGTGAAGTCCCGAGGCGCAGCCCCCGGCACCTGCTGTAGCCGCAACCTGCCGCTGTCGACCCAACTGCCCGGCCCGGCGAGCGCCGCTTCAACCGCCTGGGCGAACTCGGTGACGTCCTCAGCACTGCCCGACTCCACCGCGACCCGGTAACGCCGCAGCTCACCCGCCCGACCGAGCACCGGGCCGGAACGGGCGTCGTAGCCGAACCCGCCCGTGCCGGCGCTCGGAACCGCGCCGGGCACCCGCAACACCGGGGGCGGGCTGGACGGAACCGCGGCAGACGGCGAGGGGTCGGGCGGCAGCGGCCCGGCCACCAGCGGCGGCGCACCGATCTCCTCGGCGGCCAACCGGTCAGCACCGGGATGCCCACCCGGCCCCTCGGCGATCACGGTCACCGCCGCGCCAACGGCCACCACCACCGCCACCAGTTGGGCGAACAGTGCGAAACGTCGCCGACGGCGAGCAGGATGGCGGGCTGAGCTGGGCATCCAGGTCAGCCTGCCAGATCAGACCGCCCCGCGGCGTCCTCCGTTTCGGCGAGCAGGCCGACCACCGCGCGGGCAACCAGCCGGGGAACCTCCAACTGCGCCACATGGCCGACGCCCTGGAGCATCATCAATCGGCTGTCCGGAATGACCCGGGCGGTCTGCGGCGCGACCCGCACGTCGACCAGACGGTCCTGCAGACCGCCCACCACCAGGGTCGGTGCGCGTACCGCCTCGGCGAGGCGCCACAGCGACCCCGGCCCCGGCAGGTACGCCCGCAGGAAGCTGGAGACCAGCCCACGGAACGTCCGGACGTACGCGGCGGCGTAGTGCTCGGCCTCGTACCGCACCCGGATCTCCTCCAGCGCCTCGGCCCGGCGCTGATCGCAGATCCGGCTGAGGTCGGCGACGCACGCCTCCAGCACCTGCTGGGCCATCACCTCGGGAGCGAGCTGGGTGAGGTGCCGGGCGACCAGCCGCTCACCCCGGGGAATGGCGAGCACCGGCAGCATCCGCCCCTGCAACGAGCGCCGGAAATCCAGGAACGGCAGCGCCGGGGAGATCAGGGTGAGGGTGCGGACCAGATCCGGCCGGAGCCCGGCGACCTGGACCGCGACCGCGCCACCCAGCGAGTTGCCGAACAGGTGCACCGGCCCTCGACCGGTTTGCTTGATCCAGCGGACGACCAGATCCGCGAAGGCCGGAATCGTGTAGCTCGGGCCCGGCTCGCTACGGCCGAAGCCGGGCAGGTCGATGGCCTGACCGTCCAGCCGGTCGGCGAGCAGCCCGGCCAGGTCGGTCCAGTTCTGCGACGACCCGCCCAACCCGTGCACGTACAGCGCCGGCTCCGCGCCAACGGCGGTGGCCGGGGTGTCCCGGACGTACGTGACCCGGCCGTCCAGGCGGACTTCCCGGCCCGGCCACGGCGGCGGAACGCGGTCGTCGGGGAGCAGGTGGTCCGGCCAGAGGGTGGCGCGTCTCATCGCTCCAGTCTGCCTCGAACCACTCAGGACAGCAGCGCCTCCAGCCGACGGTTGACCGCCGCCAGCGTCGCCCGGACCACCGCCTGACGCGGATCACCCGCGACCAGGGCCGACCCGGCGAGCTGCTCGACCCAGCCCTCACAGACCAGCAGCGCCACCACGGTGGCCACCTCGCAATTGCCGAACGGCACCACTGCCGCGTGTTCGACGAAACAGCGCCCCCGCTCGGCGTTCTCGGCACCGCGCAGCAACTCGTCCACCGCGGCCGCCGCCGCCACCGCGCAGAGCCGCAACACGTAGCCGTCAACCGCCGGCCCGGTGGCGTACCCGGAGGCGCTGTCGCCCCCGGCCAGCAGCCGGACCTCCACGTTCGCGTCCAGGCCGAAGGTGCTGACCTGCACGTGGTCGATCACCACCCGGGGCCCCGGCGTACCGCCGGTCTCCAGCGGCCGGGACGGCGCCGACTCCGTCGTGGTCACCTGACCACCGGAGTACGACGTGCCCAGCGTCGCCGGGCTACCGGTCGCGGCGCCGGTCGGCGCGGACGAGACCGACCCGGGTTCCTCCACCGTGGCGCGCCCCCGGTGCGGAGCGTTCGACCGGCGGCGGCGCGTCGGATCCGTGCCGGTCCGCTGCTCCGGGCCGGACGGCGGGGACTCGACCCGACCACCGGACGGACGGACGACCGTCGGCGACTCGGCCGACCGAACCTCGCCGCCATCGCGCGAAGCCGCGTTTCGAGTCTCCGGGGTACGCCGCTCGGCGGCCTCAGCCGCGCGACGGCGAACCGGTGGAGGTGGCGTGCTGGGCAGACCGGGCACGTTCTGCGGGGCCGCGGCCAACCCCATCCGCTCCTGGAGCAGCCGGGCCACCTGCCGGCTCACCTCGGCCGGATCGGCGCCGTCGGCCAGGTCCAGTCGCAGACTGTGCGCTCCCGCCGGCGTACGGCGCAGGGCCGCGTCGCGGACACCGGCCACCTCCCGGACGGCGTCCAGGATGGCGTTGACATCGAACCCCTCGGGGCGCTCGCGCAGGGGGGCCGGCTCGTCGTCCCGGCGCAGGTGAGTGGCGATGCGGGCGAGTTCTGGAGTTTCGGCGGGTGGCTCCACGGCTGGCGGCTCCGGCACGACGGGCACGTCCGGTTCCGCGGGGACGCGCTGCGGCAGCACCGCCGCGCTCGCAGCCGACGGCCGGCCATCGTCGGCCGGCGACGTCGGGTCGGGTGCGGATCGGCGCGCCGCGTAGGCGGAGGCGGACGCCGGTACGGGCTGATCGCGGCGGCCGGAACCCTTGGTGGCGGTGGGCGGGACCGCCGCGGTGGAGGACGGGGTGGCGTCAGTCGATGGCAAGCCGTTGACCGGCGCGGCCGGTGGGGGCGGCTCGACGGGTGACGGACCGGGCTCGGGTGTCGCCGGCCGGAGCCGGAACGGTGCGGTCGGTCGGACGTCGGGCCGGGACCGACCGGGCGTCTCGCCTCCGTCGCCCCCACCGGCGCTGGCCGACCGGCTGGCCGGCCACGACGGGCGCTCGACCGGGGTGGCCGGGAGCCGACCCTCGGACCAGTCCGGCCGCTCGGCCCGGGAACTGCTCGCCGTCGGCGAACCACCGGTCCAGGACGCGCGCTCGGCGACCAGCGACGGGCCTGCCGGAGCCGGTGGCGTGTCGGTCAGCGTGGGAGGTGGCCCGGCCGGAGCCGGAGGCGGGCCGGCGGGTGCCGGAGGTATCGCCTCGGCCGGTGCGGGCGGGTCGGCCGATGCGGGGCTGGAGGCCCAGGAGGGTCGCGTCGACGGGGAGCTGGCCGGTGCCGGATCGGCACCAGCGGCCCAGGACGGTCGCGTCGACGCCGCGCTGCTCGCGGGCGGTTCGGACCCGCCAGCCCAGGACGGTCGTACCGGCGGCACGCTGGTCGCCGCCTCGGACCCGCCGGCCCAGGACGGCCGCACCGGCGGCACGCTGGTCGGCGTCGGATCGGACCCCCCGGCCCAGGAGGGCCGCGCGGGCGACGCGCTGGTGGGGTCGGGATCGGCCCCGCCAGCCCAGGAAGGACGGTCGGGCCGGGGTCCGCCGGTCGCCCCGGACCCCGCCCAGGACGGCCGGTCAGCGGGCGGACCACTGGTCGGCGTCGCACCACCCGCCCAGGACGGCCGGTCAGCCGGTGGACCACTGGTCGGCGTCGCACCACCCGCCCAGGACGGCCGGTCAGCCGGTGGTGCGCTGGTCGGTTCGGCGGGGCGTTCCGGGGTGGACTCGGACTCGCCCCGGCCGGGTTCGTACGCCCGCGGCGGATCGACGCTCACCGGCTCGTACGGGCGGGGCACCTCGGCGCGCACCGGCTCGTACGGCTGGTGGGGTTCGCCGACCCAGTCCGGCGCCGGCTCGTCCCGTGCTGTCGGGCCAGCCGGCTCGTCGTCCTGGCGGGACCAGGGCGGGGCCCACCCGCCACCCCAGCTCGGGCGGTTCCAGCTCGGCCCCGACCAGTCGGGCTCGATGGCCGACGACTCCCCGGCCCGGTGCGTTTCACCGGGACGGTGTGCGTCCCCGGTGCGATGCGCCTCTCCGGAGCGATGCGCCTCTCCGGAGCGATGCGCCTCTGCCGGCCGGGAGCCTTCGCCAGCGCGACCGGGCTCGCCCTCGTCGGCGGACGCGGCCGGGCCCGGGGTGCGCCCCGAGGCCGCCGCGGGCTCGGGTGCGAGCGGGTCCCGCCAGTCGCGTGGCGCGGTCGGACTCTCGTCGGCGGCCAGCCGCTCGCCGGTCGGCGCGTGGAAACCGGGCGGCACCTCGAAACCCGACGCCGCGGTGCCGACGGGCGGCACCTGGACGGCCGGTGGGGCCGAGGTGGGCAACCCGGGCTCGGCCCAGCGGGCACGGTGCGTGGCAGCCGGATCGACGGTGGAGTGTGGGGCGGGGCCCGGGTCGGGCTCGACGGCACCCTGCTCCGTCGGCGGTGCGGGACGTTGGGCGGGCACCACGAGCCGGTCGCTGGCCACCCCGGGGCGACCCTCGGCGGGCAACCCGGGCGGGGCGCTCACCGGCGTGGCGCGTCCCGCAGGCGGTTCGAGACCGGTGTGGTGGACGCCGTTGACGTCGTCCGGGTGGTGCGCGCCGTTGACGTGGTGGCCGTTGGTGCGGGCCGGCGACTCGGGGTCGCCTGACCGTCCGACCAGCGGCGATGGCAGATCGCCGTGCCGTGTCGAGGAGGTCCGCCAGCCCGACGCGGGGTCGGGCTGCCAGCGCGGCGCCTCATCCCGGGCGTCCTCGCGGTCGGCGGCTCGGGGCCACCCACCCGCCGGAGGCGCCCACCCACTGACGGAACGGCTCGGGTCGTCGTGCTGACCCGCTCCGTCACCGTGCTCTCCCGGGGTGGCGGCTCCGGGTTGCCCTGTTTCACTCACCGCGCGCTCCTTGGTCGCCCCCGCTGAGGCTACCGTGTGCCGAGAGTGGCGATAAGTTACAGCGGCGGGCCATTTCCACGACCGAGGTCACGGGCCTCGCCCGGTCTGGGGGGAAAATGCCGGCTCGTACGGAGAACTCGGAGGATCCCATGACCGCTGCGGGGAACGGTGCACAGACCGCTGGCCGGCCCACCCGCCTGCCCCGCTCCGCGCGTCGTAAGCAGCTTCTCGCTGCGGCGCAGGAGGTGTTCGTCGCGCAGGGCTACCACGCCGCCGCGATGGACGACATCGCCGAGCGGGCGGGGGTCTCGAAGCCGGTGCTCTACCAACACTTTCCCGGAAAGATGGATCTCTACCTGGCGCTGCTCGACACGCACTGTGACGCCATCGTCGCTCAGGTGCAGGACGCGATGCGCGGTACCAGCGACAACAAGGAGCGGGTCAGCGCGTCGGTACGGGCGTACTTCGACTTCGTCGACCACGAGAGCGAGGCGTTCCGGCTCGTCTTCGAGTCGGATCTGCGCAACGACCCGGCCGTGCGGCAGCGGGTGGAGCGGGTCGAGCAGGGGTGCATCGCGGCGATCACCGACACCATCATCTCCGACACCGGGGTGAGCCGGGCGCACGCCGAGCTGCTCGCCTCCGGGCTGGTCGGCGCAGCGGAGACGGCCGCGCAGTTCTGGCTGGCCGGCGGCCGGCAGGTGCCGAAGGCCGAGGCCGAGGCGTTGGTGGCCGCGCTGTCCTGGCGGGGCATCGCGAGCTTCCCGCTGCAAGGTGAGTCAGCCTGACCGCTGGCCCCGTGATCGGATAGCCTTCGCAGGGCGGTTCTTTCGCCCCAGTTGAGGAGGCACAGTGGAGGTCAAGATCGGCGTGCAGTACGCGCCACGCGAGCTGGTAGTGGACAGCGCGCAGTCGCCGGCCGAGATCGAGCAGATCGTGACCGACGCCTTCGCCGGCAACGGCGGCACGCTCTCCCTGACCGACGAGAAGGGCCGGCGGGTCATCGTTCCGGTCGAGAAGGTCGCCTACGTCGAGATCGCCGAGGCGTCGTCCCGGGCGGTCGGGTTCACCGTCCGCTGACCGGTCCGGCCATCGCGGCAGGTCGGCACTCGGCCCACCTGCCGCAGGCCGGCACCGGCCGACCCGCCCGGGTGGTCAGTTGTTCAGCCCGGCGGCGGCCATCCGCGCCGTGTGCGCCGTGGTGAGCCTGCCGAACAGCCCTGGCACGTCGACCCGGCCGTCGCGCGCGATCAGCGCGGTGAGGGTGGCCCGCTCGGCGGCGACGCGGCCGGCCTGGGACAACGCCTCGCCGACCAGCCGGCGGGCCCACATCGAGAGTCGACCAGCCACCCGGGGGTCGTCGGCGACGGCCACCCGGATCTCCGCCGCGGCGAAATCCGCGTACCGGGAGTCGTGCAGGACGTCCAGCACCAGCGCCCGGTCCGGTTCCTCCAGCGCATCGGCGATTTCGCGAACGAAGTCGTCGGTGATCGCGTCGCCCACGTACGCCTTGGTGACCACTTCCGCCCAGTCCCGTGGCTCGGTCGAATCGTGGTACGCCTGCAACGGCTCGACATAGGGCGCCATCGCAACCTCCGGCGGTACGCCCAGCGCGGTGAGCCGGTCGGCGAGGCGCCGGTAGTTGGCAATCTCGGCCGCGGCCATCTCGTTCAGTGCGGCCCGGCGGCGCAGGTCAGGAGCGAGCCGGGCATCGCCCGCCATCCGCTCGAAGGCGAGCAGCTCACCGAAGGCGACCAGACCCAGCAGGTCGGCGTACGCGGAACCGGACACGAGCGGCAGGCTATCGCGCACCGGCCCTGGCGCGCGTCCCGCGCACCCCAGCGCAACTTCACGATCAAGGTCGACGGGATGGGCGGCGCGTAATTAGTGTGGCGTAGGTCACATTTACTTGCCCCGCGTGGCGAGTGGCCGACCGGGAATCGCGACGGGGACATGCCTGTTCAGGTAACATGGAGCAGTTGCCGTGGGCGCCGATCTGATCGAAGCTCAGCCCGCGGCGCGCGTGCGGCCCGGTCCGGCTCGGCAATCTGCCGCCGACCGTGTGGCCCGCGTCATACCGAACGCGCCCTGAGGACATGACGGGCGCACCCACGAGAGGGCACCCCCACATCCACATGAGCGACCTGACTCAAGATTTGCTGGACGGCCAGGAACTGGCCCCCACCGCCCCGGTTCGACCGGAGGCCCCCACGTTCGCCGCACTCGGCGCCCGCGCCGAGACCGTCGAGGCCCTGGCCTCGGCCGGCATCACCCGCGCCTTCGCCATCCAGGAGTACGCGATCCCGATCGCGCTGCGCGGCGTCGACCTGATCGGTCAGGCGCCCACCGGCACCGGCAAGACCCTCGGCTTCGGCGTACCGCTGCTCGACCGGGTCTTCGCCCCGGGCGAGGGCAGCGACGGTGTTCCCCAGGCGCTGGTTGTCGTCCCCACCCGTGAGCTGGGCATCCAGGTCGCCAAGGACCTGGCCGCCGCCGGCCGGACGCGTGGCGTCCGGGTGCTGCCGATCTACGGCGGCGTGGCCTACGAGCCGCAGATCGACGCGCTGCGCAAGGGCGTCGAGATTCTGGTCGGCACGCCTGGCCGACTGATGGACCTGCAGAAGCAGAAGCACCTCCGGCTCGACCGGGTGCACGCACTCGTCCTCGACGAGGCCGACCGGATGCTCGACCTGGGCTTCCTCGACGACGTCGAGAAGATCCTGGCGATGCTTCCGGAAGACCGGCAGACGATGCTCTTCTCGGCCACCATGCCGGACCCGATCGTCACCCTGTCGCGGCGCTTCCTGCGCCAGCCGATGACGATCCACGCCGGGCACACCGCCGAGACCGGCCCGTCGCCGCAGACGCAGCAGTTGGTCTACCGCACCCACTCGATGAACAAGGTCGAGGTGGTGGCGCGCATCCTCCAGGCGGAGGGGCGTGGGCTGACCATGATCTTCACGCGTACCAAGCGGGCCGCCGACCGGGTCGCCGAGGACCTCGACTTCCGCGGGTTCGCGGTCGCCGCGGTGCACGGTGACCTCGGCCAGGGCGCCCGCGAGCGGGCACTGCGGGCCTTCCGGGCCGGCAAGATCGACATCCTGGTCGCCACCGACGTGGCGGCCCGTGGGCTGGACGTCACCGGCGTCACCCACGTCATCAACTACGACTGCCCGGAAGACCAGGACACCTACACCCACCGGATCGGTCGTACCGGCCGGGCCGGCGCGACCGGTGTCGCGGTGACCTTCGTCGACTGGGACGACATGCCGCGCTGGCGGATCATCGACAAGACCCTCGGTCTGGAGATGCCGGAGCCGCCGGAGACGTACCACACGTCGCCGCACCTCTACACCGACCTGCACATCTCCACCGAGGTCAGCGGCACGCTGCCCACGGCCGAGCGCACCCGGGCCGGGCTGTCCGCCGAGATCGAAGAGGATCTGGGTGGGACGACCCGCTCCCGCCGGGGCGACAGTGGTGGTCGGGGCCCCCGACGCGGCGAGAGCCGTGGTGAGGGTCGCGGCGAGCGCCGTGGTCGGGGCGATGGCCGCCGCGACCGCTCCGACGCCGACACGCCGGCCGTCGCCGAGGCACCCGCGGCCGACGCCGCCGACGAAGGCACCCGTACCCCCCGCCGCCGGCGTCGTCGCCGGGCCGGCGAGGTGGTCGCGGCCGAGGCGACCGCAGTGATCTCCGCCGACGCCGGCCCCTCCGAGCCGGCCACCGCGTCCGACGGGGAGGCGTCCAAGCCGCGCCGCCGACGCCGCCGCCGTGGTGGCGGTTCCGGTGCGGACACGCCGGCCGAGGCGACCGCGGACTGACCACCAGCCACACCTGACATCCCCCGCACCGCCTCGCGCGGCGCGGGGGATTTCCCTTCTCCCACCCCACCTGCCGAAGATGGAACGATGCCGCAACCACTGGACGCCGCCCTGACCGAGGTTCGGGCGCTGCTGCTCGACCCCGCGCTGACCCGGGCGGTCGCCGCCGGACGTCGACGCGGTCGCCGCCCCACCGTTGACCGGGCCGAGCTGCGGCCGGTGCGGCTCAAGGCCGGGCCCCGGATGCAGATCACCACGTCCGACGGTGCGCGCCCCTACACCCGCAACCTCGCCTCCGGTCCGGAGGCCGCTGCGGCGATCGACGAACTGCTCGCCGAGCCGTTCGGCAACTGGCACGTCGAGACGGCCGACGCGACTCTCCAACTGCGGGTGACCAAGTCCGGCGAGGCGCAGGTGCACCGGGCCGCGGCGTCCCGCCCGGCGGCGACGCCCACCGGAAACGACCGGACGAAGGAATACCTGCTCGACCCCGGCGACCCGATCTTCGCGGAGATCGGCGGCTCGGCGGCCAAGCGCCGCCAGGTGGACGCGTTCCTGCGGGCCCTGGCCGCGACCCTGCCCGACGACCTGACCGGTCCGCTGCGGGTGGTCGACCTCGGCTGCGGCAACGCCTACCTGACGTTCGCCGCGTACCGCTACCTGACGAGTCGGGGGCTCGACGTCCAGCTGGTCGGCGTGGACGTCCGGGAGGACCAGCGGCGGCGCAACACCGAGCTGGCGCAGCGGCTGGGCTGGGCCGAGCAGATCAGCTTCGTGGCCGGGACGATCGCCGACGCCGTCGTCGACCCCGCCCCCGACCTGGTGCTGGCGCTGCACGCCTGCGACACCGCCACCGACGAGGCGCTGGCCCGCGCGGTGCGCTGGGAGGCCCGCTGGGTGCTGGCCGCGCCGTGCTGCCACCACGATCTGGCGAAGCAGCTCCGCGCCCACCCCGCCCCGGCCCCGTACGAGCTGCTGACCCGGCAGGGCATCCTGCGCGAGCGCTTCGCCGACGTGCTCACCGACGCGCTGCGCGCCGGGCTGCTGCGGGCGCACGGGTACCGGACCGAGGTGGTGGAGTTCGTGGACTCGCAGCACACCCCGCGTAACCTGCTGATCCGCGCCCGTCGCACCGGTGCCGAGGCAACCGAGCCGCAGCTCGCGGAGTACCGCGAGCTGGTGGACCAGTGGCAGGTCACTCCCCGGCTGGAGACCCTGCTGGCCACCGGAGAGGCGTCCTAGGGCCCGTTTCATAAGGGCGGTCGAGCCGAGGCGGAGTCCGGGCGGCGATCCGGCAAGGCGCGGTTTCGTCCGGATACCGGTGTTGTATCCGGACGAAACCGCAACGCCGCCGGTCGTCGTCCGGGCCTGCCGCAGGCCGGCCAGTTCTTATGAAACAGGCCCTAGCTCCTGGGTGGCTGGCGTCGGCGGTCCCGGCCACCGTTGCGCTCGCTGGCACCACGGTCGAGGACCGACACCCGGTCCACGGCGGGTCGCTGGGTGGCCCACTCACCGTCGCCCGGTGCGGTCGGGAATGGTACGACCTTGCCCCCGGTCTCGGCGTTGCCAGCCGCCGCGAAGGCGTTCCAGGAGATGTCGACCAGTAGCCTCTTCACTTCGGCGTGCCGGATGGCGGCGTTCTGTTGCAACGCCATCCGGGCGCCGAGCAGGACCGCGACGAGCGTGGTGGTGATGGTGCCGGTGGCGGCCAGCACCTGGAGACCGGTCGCGGAGTCGGTGCGGAGCACCAGGACCAGCAACCAGATCCAGAACGCGGCGGCGAAGACGCCGGCCTTGGCGACGAAGAAGAGGCTCACCGCACCGGGCTGGTACGGCTGGGGGCGGCTCGATTCGGCCATGGTGCTCCTCGGCGGTGGTCCGGTCGGAGGCGGCAGGCGACAGACGCGATGTCGGGACGGGCACCGAGCCTAGTAGAAGAACGATGAAGATCGCTCGATGCAATTTTCGTTCTGCACACACGCTTCCGGAGAAAGTCTCGTCCACGGGACAGTTTGTGCGGTCAGTCAATTGTTTCCGGCTCCTGGCGTACTACCCTCGGAAGGCGCATCGTCCCGGTGCTCCGGTGGGAGGGGAAGACACACAGGGATGGGATCCGCCGACGTATCACCGCAGATGGCCTTCGCCCGCTTCGTCCGGCGCGCCATCGATGACGCTCGCGACGAACGTGGCTGGACCGTGACTGATCTTGCCTCGCACACGGGCGTGGGTCGCTCCACCGTCTTCCGCTGGCTGGCCGGTGACTGGCAGGACTATCCCGAGTTGGCCAAGGTGCGCGGCTTCTGCGCCGCGCTGGATCTGCCGGTCGCCGCCGCGTTCCGCGCGCTCGGGCTGCCCGACGCCGGCCCCGTGCCCCGCCGCCGCCACGACGACGGCCCGGTCGAGGCCGACGTCCGGGCCATCCTGGACCGGCTGGCCGACCCCACGGTCCCCGCCGAGGAGAAGCACCACATCCGCGACCTGCTCCGCTACCTGGCCCGCCGCCCCATCCGCCGAGCCGGCTAAATCCCCGCCCCCGCTCCGCTCCCGTTGATCATGAAGTTATTGCCAAGACACGCCGCGGCGAGTGGCAATAACTTCATGATCAACGCAAGGAAGGTGGCGGAGGGCCGGTGCGCCTAGGGGACGGTCAGGGTGAATTCGGCGGTTCGGACTTCGGCGTTCACCTGGAAGTCGAGGTAGAGGCGGTAGCGGCCCGGGCCGGGGGTGGTCAACCAGAACCTGATCTGACCGTCCACCAACTCGGTTTCCGGGTGCACGTGCAGGTAGCCGAGGTCGCCCTCGCGCAACGCCACCAGGTGCCCGTACGCCCCGAGATAGCGCTCCAGCGGGGCTGCGCCGCCAGCACCGTCGACCCGGAAGGTCAGCGGCACTGTCGCCCCGACCTGCGGCGTGCCCTCGTAGCCGACGGTGAAGCCGTCCACGGTCGTCGAGGTGGTCGGCCCCGGCAGTGGACGGGGCCGATAGTCGCCGGGTGCTACCAGGTCCGTGCCGAGGGTGACCGCGGTCTGGGCGCCGTTGTCGGCGACCACTGTGAAATCGGCGTACGCGCGCCAGAGGCCGGGCTGTGCGAGGGTCAACGGCACCGACCAGGTGCCGTCCGCCGCCATGGTCGGGTGCAGATGCTGGTAACCGGTCAGGTCCCGCCGGACGACGATGAGGTGCATCGGCTTGTCGTGCACGATGGCGAACCGGGTCACCGGCCGGCGCTGCGCGTCGCGCACCTGGAAGCGGAGCTGACCGGGGCGACCCGCCGCGAACTCGGTGGCCAGGGGCACCACTGTGAACCCGGCCGAGCTGACCGCCAGACCGCCCGGCTCGGTGGCCGCGCCCTGATCGGTGGTGGTGGCACTGCCGTGGTTGTGCGGCGCGACGCCCGGTGGGTCGGTGTGCTCGGCGGCCAACGACGGGCTGCCGGTGACGGCACCGTTGTCGTTCAGCCGGCCGAGCCCGAAGCCGAGCAGCACCGCCAGCACCAGCCCGCCGACCACCAGCGCCAGCCTGATAGTGCTCCGGTCCGGCTCGGCGGGGCCCTGGTCAGTCACGACCGACGCCCAGCGCCTGACCGGCCTCGCCGTCGGCGGTCGGGTCCGTGCCGGCGCACGCGCGGCGGACGGGCTGCTGGTCGGTCATGCCGCCCACGGTACCGCCGCGTCCGGCCGCGTCAGGCCGACGCCCGGACAGCGTGGCGACGGTCGCATTCCACACCGCCCGGGAACTTTCCCACCCAACCGGACGGCAGCGGGTCAGCCGGCCACGGCGAGGGCGAGCGGGAGCACGTCGGTCGCGCCGGCACGGCGTAGGGCCCGGGCCACCAGCGTCATCGTCCAGCCCGAGTCGATCAGGTCGTCGACGAGCAGCACCGGGCCGTCCAGCCCGGCCAGGGCGTCGGCCAGGTCGGTCGGCACTGTGAAGGCGTCGTGCAGCGCGCGTACCCGTTGGGCGCTGTTGCCGCGCGGCCCGGCCGGGCCGTCGGGGCCGGCCGCGGTGACCTCGCCGAGCAGCGGCAGCCGGCCCACTGTGGCGATCCGCTCCGCCAGCGAGCCGAGCAGCCGGGGCCGCCGCCGGGAACCGACAGCGACCACCGCCACCGGCCGACGGGGCCACGGGGCGTCGCCGTGCGCCCACGCCTTCAGCACCTCCACGACCGCGCCGGCGACGTCGTCGGGCACCGGCGCGTCGGGCGCTTCCGGGCCGACGAGAGCACGCAGCCGGCCACCCCAGCCCAGGTCGGAGAGGCGCCCGACGGCCCGACCCGGCAGCGCCTGGTCCGCGGGGGCGATCCGGCCCTTGAGGGGTACGCCCACCGCGTCGAGCCCGGTCGGCCAGAGCTTCTTCGGCGCGATCTCCACGCCGGGTCGACCCAGGAAGGTCTGCGCGGCGGCGAGCGCGGCCGTCGACACGTCTGCGGCGAAGAGTGGGTCGGCGCACCTGTCGCATCGGCCGCAGTCAGCCGCCTCGGTGTCGTCCAGGCGTTCCCGTAGATACCGCATCCGGCAGTCGGACGTCGTCGCGTACTCCCGCATGGCCTGTTGCTCGACGGTGCGCGCCTCGGCGACGCGGCGCAACCGGGCCTCGTCGTAGACCCACGGCTCGCCGGTGGCGAGCCAACCACCGCGCACCCGGCGGACCGCGCCGTCCACGTCGAGCACCTTGAGCATCAGCTCCAACCGGGCCCGGCGCAGGTCGACGAGGGGTTCGAGCGCCTGGGTGGAGAGCGGGCGGTCGGTGTGCAGGGCGGCCAGCACGGCCCGGACCTGCTGCTCCGGTGGGAACGCGAGCGAGGCGAAGTAACGCCAGATCGCGGCGTCCTCGACGCCGGGCAGCAGCAGCACCTCGGCGTGCTCGACGGCGCGGCCCGCGCGGCCGACCTGCTGGTAGTACGCGATCGGCGAGGGTGGCGCGCCGAGGTGGACGACGAAGCCCAGGTCGGGCTTGTCGAAGCCCATGCCGAGGGCGCTGGTGGCGACCAATGCCTTGATCTTGTTGTCGAGCAGGTCCTGTTCGGCGGCCCGGCGGTCGGCGTCGTCGGACTGCCCGCTGTACGAGGCGACCGGGTAGCCCCGGGAGCGCAGGAACTCGGCCGTCTCCCCCGCTGCCGCCACGGTCAGCGTGTAGACGATGCCCGAGCCGGGCAGCTGGTCCAGGTGGTCGGCGAGCCAGGCCAGCCGGTGCGCCGGGCTGGGCAGGTCGAGCACCCCGAGGCGCAGCGACTCGCGGTCCAGGGTGCCGCGCAGGATGAGGGCATCGCCCAGCTGCTCGGCGACATCCTGGGTGACCCGGGCGTTGGCGGTGGCGGTGGTCGCCAGCACAGGGGTGCGCTCGGGCAGCTCGGCGAGGAACGTCCGCAGCCGCCGGTAGTCCGGTCGGAAGTCGTGCCCCCAGTCGGAGACGCAGTGCGCCTCGTCGACCACCAGCAGGCCGGTGGTGGCGGCCAACTTCGGCAGGACGCCGTCGCGGAAATCCGGGTTGTTGAGGCGTTCCGGGCTGATCAGCAGCACGTCCACCGCGCCGGTCTGGATCTCGGCGGTGATCTCGTCCCACTCGTCGAGGTTCGCCGAGTTGATCGTGCGGGCCCGGATGCCGGCCCGCGCGGCGGCCTCGACCTGGTTGCGCATCAACGCCAGCAGCGGCGAGACGATGACGGTCGGCCCGGCCTGGTGGCCCTGCTCGCGGTCCCGGAGCAGTGCGGTGGCCACGAAGTAAACAGCCGACTTGCCCCAACCGGTGCGCTGGACGCAGAGCACCCGCCGCCGGTCGACGACCAGCGCCTCAATGGCGCGCCACTGATCCTCGCGCAGCCGGGCGTGGTCACCGGCCAGCCGGCGCAGCACCGCCTCGGCCCGTTCCCGTACCGCTGCCCGCTCTGCTGTCTCCACCCGGCATTTCTACCAGCGCCGTCCGTCATCCCCCTGTTGATCAAGAGGTTTGCGTCATCATTCGGCCGGATTCCGACGCAAACCTCTTGATCAACGCGGTCAGCGGCGTCGTGGGGGGCGGAGGGCTCGGGTCAGGTGGGTCAGGCGGGGGGCCAGGCTGGTCAGGCCTCCGGGGAAGAAGTAGACGGCCAGGATGAAGACCGTGCCCAGGACGAACAGCGGCTGGCTCAGCGGACGGCTGAGGACGGCCGGCAGGTTGTCCACCGCGTCACTCGTGCCGAAGGCGGTGAGCCGGTGATCCAGGTACATGTAGAGGACACCACCGAGCACCGGACCCCACCGGGTGCCCGGCCCGCCGAGCACCACCATGACCAGCAGCGACAGGGTCAGCTCGGAGGACGTGATGTGCGGTGAGGCGCCGCCGACGATCAGGACGTAGACCACCCCGCCCGCCGACGCCAAGCCGCCGGCCAGGGTGAACGCCACCAGCTTGTAGCGGTACGGGTCCAACCCGAGCACACCGATCCGCCGCTCGTCGTCGCGCAGCCCGGCGAGCACCCGACCGGTCGGTGACCCGCTCACCCGGTGCACCACGAAGACCACCAGGGTCAGGTACGCCAGCGCCAACCAGTAGAGGTTGACCGTGTTGGTCACCCCCACCAGCCCGGCGGGCAGCCCCGACACGTCCAGCGGCAGGCCCTCCTCGCCACCGGTGAGCCCGCCGAAGTCCCGGGCCACCAGGATCGCGCCCACCTGGGCGAAGGCCAGCGTGACCATGGCGAACGCGATGCCCACCGTCCGCAGCGCCACCGCGCCGAGCAGCGCGGCGAGGATGGTGCCGCCGGTGACGGTCAGCAGCGCCGCCTGCCACAGCGGCAGACCCGCCCGGGTGACCAGGATGTCGGTGCCGTAGACACCGGCGGCGAAGTACAGCGCGTGCCCGAAGGAGAGCATCCCGGTCCGGCCGAAGAGCAGGTCGTACCCGGCCGCCAGCCCGCCGAAGATCAGGCAGATGGCGAGCAGTTGCAGGGTGCCGGGTGAGTTGACCGGCCCCTCGAAGATCCCCGGCAGGGAGATCGTCGAGTACGGCAGGATCGCCAGCACGACCAGTGCGACCAGCGGCAGGAACGGGCGGACCCGGTGCCACCGCCCCCGCTGCGGGCTCAGTTCGTCGGGCACCTGTGCGCGAGGCGCGTCGATCACCGTCATGCCGTTGCCACCTTTCCGGCGATGCCCTGCGGGCGCAGCAGCAGCACCACAGCCAGCAGCCCGACCACGCAGATGTCGCCCAGCCCGGACGTGCCGTAGTAGTTGACGAACTGCTGCACCAGCCCGACCACGACCGCCGCGTACGCGGAGCCGACCACCGAGCCCATTCCGCCGATCACCACCACGATGAACGCGAAGATCAGCAGCGAGCCGCCCTGCCCGGGCGAGACGGTGCCGAAGTAGACCCCGCCGAGCGCGCCGGCGAGCGCGGCGGCCGCCCCACCGATCGCGAAGACCAGCGTGAACGCCTTGCGGACGTCGATGCCCAGCGCGGTCACCATCTCCCGGTTCTCCACCCCGGCCCGGATCACCAGGCCGTACCGGGTCCACCGCAGGAACGCCAGGATCGCGCCGAGCACCAGCACCGCCGCGATGATCAGCAGCAGGCCACCGTTCGGCACCTGCGCGCCGAAGATCCCGGTCACCTGCCGGGTCCAGTCCGGACGCGGGAACGGCCGGGCGTCCGCACCCCAGGTGGCCTGGAGCAACGCCACCCCGGCCAGCGACAGCCCGACGGTGACCAGCACCTGTTCGATGGTGCGGGAGTACAGCGGGCGGATCAGCACCAGCTCGACCAGGATCGCGACCAGCGTGCCGGCGGCCACCCCGAAGGCGACAGCCAACACGAAGCCGAACCCGTCCGGGCCGGCGCCCGGCAGGTTGCCCGCCGCCCACCAGGTGCCGTACGCGCCGACGCCGAGGAACAGCCCGTGCGCGAAGTTGAGCACGTCGGCCAGGCCGAAGACCAGGGACAGGCCGGAGGCGACCAGGAAGTACAGCGCGGCCAGACCGAGCCCGGTCAACGCCAACAGGATCACGGTGCCCATCAGAGCTGGTCCTCCCTCGCGGCTGCGGGGCTCGCAAGCTCACTCCTCGCGCTCGGCGTGGCCACCTCCGCCGAGCCGACACCGAGCAGCGACTTCGTCAACGCGGTCTCCAACAGCAACTCGTGGGCGTCGCCGGTCCAGGCCACCTTGCCGGCTGCCAGCACGACCGCGTCGCGGGCCAGTCGGCGTACGACGGCCAGGTTCTGCTCGACCAGCAGCACCGGCACCGACTCCGCGACCCGTTCCAACACCTCGGCCACCTCGGTCACCACCTTCGGCGCCAACCCCTTGGTCGGCTCGTCGACGAGCAGCAGCCGGTTGTCGTTGAGCAGCACCCGACCGATGGCGAGCATCTGCTGCTGCCCGCCGGAGAGCGAACCGGCCCGTTGCCGTCCGCGCCGGTCCAGCTCCGGAAAGAGCGCGAAGACCTTGTCGTACGCCGGGGTGGTGCCCCGCCGCTCGGCGAGCCGCAGGTTCTCCGCGACGGTGAGCCCGGCGAACACGCAGCGGTCCTCGGGCACGTAGCCGAGCCCACCGCGGACCAGCCGGTGCGTCGGCCGGGCCAGCAGGCTCTGCGCGCCCATCCGGATGGTGCCGCGGACCTCCCCGGCGGGCGGGGTGAGGCCGACGATCGCGCGCAGCGTGGTGGTCTTGCCGACACCGTTGCGACCGAGCAGGACTGTCACACCGGTCGGGGCGACAGTGAAGGACACCCCCTGGAGGATGTGCAGCCCGGAGATCCGGACCGACAGCTCCTCCACACTGAGGATCGGTTCCATCAGAGCGACTCCCCCAGGTAGGCCTCTTGCACTGTGGGGTTGGCCATCACCGTCTCCGGGGTGTCGCAGGCCAGCAGCGCGCCGTGGTGCATGACGGCGATGCGGTCGGCCAGTTCCAGGATGACGTCCATGTGGTGCTCGACCATCAGCACCGCCCGGCCGCTGTCGCCGGTCAACGACTTGATGACGGCGACCAGCTCCGGCACGTCCTCGGCGCTGACCCCGGCCATCGGCTCGTCCAGCAGCATCACCCGCGGTTCACCGGCGAGCAGCAGGGCGATCTCCAGTTTGCGCTTCTCGCCGTGGGCCAGGGTGCCGGCGAGGGCCGTACCCCGGTGGGCGAGGCCGACCCGGTCGAGCGCCGCGTCGGCGGCGGCGGCGACCTCCCGGTCGGCCGCCGCCCGCCGCCACAGCGCCATCGAGCCCCCGCGGTGCGCCTGCACGGCGAGCCGGACGTTCTCCCGCACGCTGAGCGAGCCGAAGACCGAGGACGCCTGGAAGGTACGGCCCAGACCGAGGCGGGCCCGCCGGTGCGGCGGAAGCGCGCCAATGTCCTGCCCGTCCAGAACGATCCGGCCCTCGGTGGCCCGGCGCAGACCGGTGATCAGGTTGAACAGTGAGGTCTTACCGGCGCCGTTGGGCCCGATGACGCCCAGGAACTCCCCGGGCGCCAGATCGAGGTAGACGCTGTCGACGATGGCGACCTCACCGATCCGCCAGGTCAGACCGCGGGTGGCGAGCATGGTCAGCCCTTCATGGCCACGGCCGGCGGCGCGGTCTCGTCACCGGTGAGGCTCTTCTGCGCGGTAGCGGTGAACGCAGTGCCGCTGCCGGTCAGCTTGGCCTGGAACATCGGCTGGAGCAGCGCGTGGTCGGCGGCCCGGATGGTCATCTTGCCCTTGACCCCGTCGAAGCTCCAGCCCTCCAGGGCGGTGACCATCTTGTCGACGTCGTCCCCACCCTCCTGCGCGGCCCGGACCACCATCTGCGCGGCGGCGAAGCCGTCCGGGTGGAACAGGTCAATGGTGTTGACCTTGGCCTTCAGCGCCTTGCTGGCCTCGGTGTCGCTGGCACCGTCGAAGTAGTGCGACAGGAAGGAGATCTTCGCGCCGGCAGCACCGAAGGTCGGCCACGAGGCGCGGATGTCCAGGCCGGTGACGACAGTGGTGGACGAGAGAACGCCCTGCTGGTCGAGGGTCTGCCACATGGCCGGGGCGGTAGTGCCCGCCCACGCCACGAAGAGCAGGTCCGGCTTGGCGGCCTTGATCTGGCTGGCGAACGGGGTGAACTCGGTGGCACTGGCCGGGGCCCGCACGCTGCTCACTGTCGCGCCCGCACTGCCGATGACGGCCTTGACGGCCGCCTCGTTGGCGTCACCGAACGCACCGTCCTGGGCGAAGACCACTACCTTCTTGCCGGTGGGGTCCCCGATGAACGACTTGGCGGTCACCACATCCTGGTAGGACTGCCGACCGGAGCGGAAGGTGTACTTGTTCGCGCCGGTCACCGCGTCCGTGGCGGCCGGGCCGGAGATGAACAGCACCTTGTTCTGCGCCGCGATCGGCGCCACCTGGAGCGCCACACCAGAGGCGGTGGAGCCAGCAATGATCTTCGTGCCCTTGCCGATCAGGTCCTTCGCCGCGGAGACCGCCTTGGCCGGGTCGCCCGCGTCGTCGACCTCGGTCAGCTCGATCTTCCGGTCACCGACCTTGCCGGTGCCCTGGGTGGCGAAGTCCAACCCCGCCTTGAACCCCTCGATGTACTGCTTTCCATAGCTGGCCAGGGCTCCCGACTGGGAGTACACCAGGCCGACCTTGACCGGCGCGGCACTGTCGCCGCCGCCGGTGGCGGTGTCCTGCGGGCTGCCACAGGCCGTGGCGGCCAGCGCCGCGGCCATCATCGTGGCGGCGGAGAGGAACGCCCGCCGCGTCGTCCGGACCGTCATTGCGACTCCACATGAGGACTCAGAGGGAGAGAACTTCTTCGTGACGGCTCACGCTAGAAGTGACGTCACCCACGAGCTATGTGGCGGAAACACACAAGTAACAAGAGAGGGATGGTCCGCCGTACCAATCCATGGCGTCGTTTGTGTGAAGGCCGGGTGCCGGATGGGCAAACTCCCCACCGCGCCGGCAAGCGCTGTGTCGGCGCCCACCACCGACGGTCACCGCCGCCGCGCCGAGGCACCTACGTGGCCGAACGACCCGGCCGGTAGAGCCCCGCCACCACGACGGCTCGACCGCGTCGAGATCCTCCCAGCGCTGCGCCGGTGTCAGATCATGGACCGAGGGCTGCGCAGCAATGAACCACCGGCAGCCATCGGCGCTGCTCGCTGGGGTTCCGATGTTCACATCCGCTCCGCATGGCGTCCTTGCGGGCAGCAGGCCCGACAACGCAGCGCTACCTTCTCATGACCAGAAGTGAGCGATGCGGGGAGGGCCGTTGTCCAACAACGACGAATTTTTCCGGTCGAAGAAGGCGGCGGCCGTGCTGAAGCACGGCATCCTCAAGCGCTACCCCGTGGTGTTCGCCTCCAAGACAGGGCAGGGGAACCCGATCGTCTTCCTCGACGGCTACGCCGGCAGAGGCGAGTACGAAGGCGGAGAGCCCGGATCTCCACTGCTGCTGTCCCGGTGCGCCGAGTTCGTCCAAGGCTTCCGCGACGTGCTCGCGTTCTTCGTCGAGCAGGATCCGGACAACTACGCGAACCTGGAGCAGGTGCTCCGTGACAAGGGCGGGGCGGTTCGGCGTGAACTTCGCCAGGGCACCCTCGACCAGCACCTGCCCGAGGTGCTGGCCCGAGCCAAGGGCGCCTCGCTCTTCGCCTTTCTCGATCCCTTCGGTCCGGCTCTCGACTTCGATCTGATCCGGACACGGCTGCTCGGGCGCCCGAGCTGGCCGCCGACCGAAGTACTGCTGCATTTCAGCGTCTCCACCGTGGCTCGGATGGGACGTGCCGTCCACGTCGCCGAGCATCGATCGGGTGGGCTGTCGGAGAGCGACCGGAGGACCGCCGCACGATTGGATCGGTTCCTGGGTGGCGGCTGGTGGCGCAGCTATTTCGCCAAGGTGTCGGACGCGGGCGATGACCAGCGTGCCACGGACGTCGCACTCCGGGTTGCGGACAGGTACGCCCGAGATCTCACCCAGGGGTCCGACTACCAGGCGGTGCAGATGCCAGTGCGCCCACGTCCTGGTCTCGCCCCGAAGTACGTCCTCGCCCTGTTCACCACCCATGGCGAAGGTGCCTGGCATTTCGCCGACACCCTCGGCAAGGCTGGCGTCGAATGGGAGGAGGCGTGGGTCCGGGAACAGATCCGCCGGGGCGACCACGTGGCGGAGACGTTGTTCGGCGACGGTCCCGTCTTCGACGCCGAGCAGTACAAGGCCGAGAACGCCCCTCGCTGGTCAGGTGCGATCGAGCGGAACATCGTCAAGCTGCTCGAACAAAACTCTACGATCAAGATCGTCGACCTCGTGCCGGAGATCTACGGTGAGTTGCTCGGGCATGCCTGGGCACCACATGTACGACAGGCCGTCAAGTCGCTGCATCGGCAGGGCCGGATCAGCAGCCCCGGCACGGGTGACTTCTGGAAGGAAGTCCTCTGGCGACCTTGAGCCGGCGCCCCACTCGCGGCAGCCTTATGCCTGCACGAGTAGGCGTGGGACCGGCATCTCGTCCCAGGTCCGACCGTCGAGGTGCCGGCCGCCAACCTTCGGCGTACGCCCGCCCCACTGTTTGAAGAAGAACGCGGTACCCGCAGCCGCGCACTGATCCCGGAGGTCGCGCGCCCAGGCCGGATCCATCGGGCGGCAGCCCTGCCCCGACTCGCCCCCCGCGATCAGCCAGTCGATGCCGTCGAGATCCAAGTCGGCCAGTGGCCCCAGCAGCGGCTCAGCCGATATGAAACGTACCGCAGCCGGCACCTCGCGGAGCTGGGCGACCCGCTCCCGCTGAGTGTGGTCTTCGACGCTCACGCCCATCCAGACGTTCGCCGGCCAGTCGATCTGATGGGCGACCTTCGCCAGCCTTGAGGCGCGCTTGGTGAGCACCTGGAAGGTGTGCCTCGGGGTCTCGCGCATGACGGCGAACACCTGTTGCACATAGGTGAGAGGAACCCGAGCGTGGAACAGGTCCGACATGGAGTTGACGAAGACGGTCCGTGGGTCACGCCAGCGACGAGGAACATCGAGGGCATCAGGGTGCAGGGCGACGCCGAAACCCGGGCCGGAGGTGCGGGGGTCTCCGTCCGTCTGGTACTTGATCGAGCCCATCGCCTTGAGCCGCTTGGCCAGAGTCATCGCATAGCAGTTGTCGCAGCCCGACGAGATGCGGTCACAACCGGTGGTGGGGTTCCAGGTTGCTTCCGTCCACTCGATGGCGCTTTTGTCCGCCATGCGCCCTCCTTCTACTCGTCGGGCCAATACTGTCGAACAACCGTACGCATGGGAAGGGTTGCGGGGCGTGTCGGCCCGCCATCTTCGCTGTCTACGATGCCGCTGGCCTTGCGTCGGCATAGGCGCATGCCACCAACACTCCCTGACAGGCCGATCCGGACCTCTGCGGAAATCGTGCGGGTCGCACGTCGGGGGCGGTCGAAGATCGCCACAACATCCCTGATATTGCTGCCTCAACTCGCACCGAGGCAGCAACTTCCCCGAAGTTGCTGCCTCAAGGCCGTCCCGACGCGGGCGTGGGTGCCAGATTCGTTTACGGCATCAGCTCCAAAGCGTCTGTTTAGGTAACGCCGAGTGCCCGGGAGGGCGAGGTCGGACGTGCCGCTGGCCCGCCGTCCGGGTGGGGGACGACGGGCCAGCGTCTGGGCCGGGCGTGATCGGCCCAGCGGTCGGCTCGGAGCGGATCAACTCCTAGCCGAGGTCAACCGGGGCGGGGACACCCGCCGAAGCGCGGATGGGTGTCAGCGCGTGGCGAGGCCGGCGAGGGCGGCGACGGCAGTGTCCGGGTGGTCGCTGAAGACACCGTCGAGGCCCAGGCCAAGGAAGAGTTCGTACTCGGCGGTGATGTCGCCGCGCGCGTTCGGGTCGGCGCCGATCCGGAAGTCCGCCGGGAGGAACTGGTTCTCGGCGCGGAACGTCCAGGAGTGCACGAGCAGGTGCTCCCGGTGCGCGTCGCGTACCACTGTGGTCGGGGCGAGCAGGGCGCCGGCGGCGTTCCGGGGGACGATCAGGTTCTTGTTCACGCCGATGCCGTCGGCGTATCCGGCGATCCACTTCAACCCGGCCGGCGTGACCAGATCCTGGTAGGTGCGGGCGTCGCCGGCGACGGTGAAGTCGTACGGGCGGCCGGTCGCGTCGAGCAGTTGGACCAGCTTCACGTCGGTCAGGCGGCTCAGGCGGCGCAGATTGGCCGTCTCGAACGACTGGATGAAGACCGGCGAGTTCTTCCGGTCCAACTTGTTCTGCCGCAGCACCCGCAGCAGGGGCTCCTCCAACGGCAGTTTGATCGAGGCGAAGTAGCTCGGGTGCTTGGTCTCCGGGTAGATGCCGATGGTGCGGCCCCGTGCCCGCCCCTCGGTCCGGGCAAGGTCGATGACTTCCTGGAGGGTGGGCACCTCGAAGCGGCCGTCGAAGGCGGTGTTCGCCACGCGTACCTGCGGCAGCCGCTCCTTGGCCCGCAGCGTCTTCAGCTCGGCGAGGGTGAAGTCCTCGGTGAACCACCCGGTCACCGCGACACCGTCGATGGTCTTCGTCGCCTTGCGGGCCGCGAACTCCGGGTGGGTCGACACGTCGGTGGTGCCGGAGATCTCGTTCTCGTGCCGGGCGACCAGCACGCCGTCGGAGGTGGAGACCAGGTCCGGCTCGATGTAGTCGGCGCCCATCCGGATCGCCAACCGGTACGCCTCTAGCGTGTGCTCCGGCCGGTAGCCGCTGGCGCCACGGTGACCGATCACGATTGGTCGGTCGTTGGCCCGGGAGCGGTCCGCGTTGGCCGTTGGTTCGGCCGCGGCCACGGCCGGCAGGGCCACGGCGGCGGCGAGCAGAGCGCTGGCCACGCCGAGGGTCGAAAGGGTACGTCGCAACGCCGTCTCCTGTCATCGATGGTCCGGGTAAGCAGACCGCCCGTGATTTGCCAGGAGTTGGTCGATGGCTGGCCGACAGATGAATCTCCGGAATGCCCGTTCCCACTCCAGGACTGTGGGCGGACAGGAAGATTGTCTGGTGCGCCGGTTTTTCCGCAATCCCGTGCGGCTGGTGCCGTTCGCGTTCCTGGTGCCGATCCTGCTTGGCACCGGGTTGCTCATGACGCGCTGGGCGACCACCGAACACGTACGCCCACCCGTGGTCACGGCGCTCTTCACCGCCACCTCGGCCGTGTCGGTCACCGGCATGGCCATCACCGACACGCCGAACTACTGGTCCGGCGCTGGACTGGTGGTGATCACCCTGCTCACCCAGCTCGGCGGCCTCGGCATCCTCACCGTCGCGGCATTGGTCATCCTGGTGGTCTCCAGTCAGCTCGGGCTGCGTAACCGGTTGCTGGTGCAGGCCGAGACGGGGGAGTTCGGCATCGGCGACGTGGGTCGGTTGCTCCGCCGGATCGCGCTGACGGTCTTCGCCTGCGAGGCGGTGATGACAGTGCTCGTCGCCGGTCGGCTCTGGCTGACCTACGACTACCCCTTCGGGCAGGCCCTCTGGTCGGGCGTCTTCCACGCCGTGCAGGCGTTCAACAACGGTGGCTTCGCGCTCTACACCGAGGGCCTGCTGGCCTTCAGCCGTGACCCGTGGGTGTCGCTGCCCCTGGCGATCGGCGCGATCATCGGCGGTCTCGGGTTTCCCGCGCTCTTCGAGGCGGTCCGCGAGTGGCGGCAGCCCACCCGCTGGGCGGTGGCGACGAAGTTGACCATCTGGGGCAGCGCGGTGCTGCTGCTGGTCGGCTTCGCTGGTCTGCTCGCCGCCGAGTGGACCAACGCGAGCACGATCGGCCAGTACGACGTACCCGGGAAGGTCCTCGCGTCGTTCACCCAGATCGCGCTGAGCCGCACCGGCGGCTACAGCGTCGTGAACATCGCCGCTCTCCAGGAGGAGAGCTATCCCCTGCTGATCGTGCTGATGTTCATCGGCGGCGGCAGCGCCAGCACGGCCGGTGGCATCAAGGTCTCCACGTTCTTCCTGCTGGCGTTCACCATCTGGGCGGAGCTGCGGGGCGAACCCGACGTGACGATCGGGCACCGGCGGGTGGCGACCGCCAGCCAGCGACAGGCCCTCACCGTGGCGCTGCTCAGCGTCGCGTTGGTGACGGCCGGGACCATGCTGTTGCTGCTGCTCACCGAGGGCGTCCGCTTCGTCGCGGCCCTGTTCGAGATCACCTCGGCGTTCAGCACCACAGGTCTGACCATCGGTCTGGCCGCCGAACTGCCGGCCGGCGGCCAACTGGTGCTGACCGTGCTGATGTTCATCGGTCGGGTCGGGACGCTCACCCTGGGGTCGGCGATCGCCCTGAACACCCGACGCCGGCTCTACCGCTATCCCCAGGAGCAACCCATTGTCGGCTAGGGCGTGTTTCGGAAGTGTCGGCCGACCCACACGTCGGAGACGCACCCGTGGAAGCAGGGAGGTCCGAGGTGTCGGCTAGACGCGCGGACAGCGGCGGCATTGTGGTGATCGGGCTGGGTCGATTCGGTTGCCACCTGGCCGGGTCGCTGAGCCGGATGAACCGCGAGGTGTTGGCCATCGACCGCAGCCCGGCGAAGGTGCAGCGCTGGTCGGCGCAGCTCGACCGGGTGGTTCAGGCCGACGCGACCGAGGAGGGGGCGCTGCGGCAGCTGGGGATCACCAGTTTCGGGCGGGCGGTGGTGGCCATCGGGGCCTCGGTGGAGGCGAGTGTGCTCACCGTGTTGGCGCTGGTCGAGCTGGGTGTGCCCCAGATCTGGGCGCGGGCCACCTCGCAGAAGCATGCCAAGATCCTGGCGTCGGTGGGCGCGCACCACGTGATCTTTCCGGAGGCGGAGACCGGGGACCGGGTCGCGCACCTGATCGTCAGCCGGTTGCTCGACTTCATCGAGTTCGACGACGACTTCGCCATCGCCACTGTCCGGGTGCCGGAGTCACTGGTCGGGCGCACCCTGCTCGACCTGAAACCGGAGGAGCGCTTCGGGGTACGCGTGGTCGGCGCCAAGCTGCCGGGCGAACGCTTCCGGTACACCTCCGACGACACGGCACTCCCCCAGGGCGGGGTGCTCATCGTCGAGGGTGGGATCGACCAGGTGCAGCAATTCGCGGGGATGCGCTGACCTGCTCTCCAGGGCGAGACCGATCGGGGCCGTCGGACCAACTGGTCTGACGGCCCCGAAGTGTGGCGACACGATGTGGCCTGCTCACTTCCGGTGACCACGCGGCCCCTTGGTCACCTTTCCGCTTTTCCCTTACCACCACCGGCGGCCTTCGCCGGGGCCTTCGCAGGCTTCGGCGGCTTGGCCTTCGACGCGCCGCCGCCCGAACCGGAGCCGCTGGGCACCTTCGCCGCCTTGGGCGGAGCCTTCGTCGTGGCGGCCTTGCTCGGCGGGGCCGTCGACGGCGCACTGCCGGCGACACCGGACACCCGAACCCCGCAGGTCGCCTCGCCAAGCCGGAACTCCACCGGCAAGGGGTTCGCCCCGCTGTACTTACCCGTGAGGGTCACCTTCTCGGCCGCACCGGGGGCCAGCGTGGTGCGCTGGGCCGCCGGTCGGATCAGCACCGTGCTCCCCTGCTGGTGCACCGGCGCGGGCTCCGCCTTCGTCACCTTCTGCTGCCCGGGGAAGGTGAAGCTCATCGCCCAGTCCCGCAGCTCACGACCACCGGTGTTGGTCAAAGTCAGCTCGGCGGCGAACTCGGTGCCGGAGTCGGTCCGCAAGGCGTACGCCACCTCGCAGGGCGCCGCCGCCGGCAGACCCATCCGAGCCTCGGTCGTCGGCCGGTCCCCGCCGCTGGCCGGGCTGCGCGAGGTGAACCCCCACATGGCCCCGGTGACCGCGATCAGCCCGACGGCGGCCACTCCGGCCTCCACCCGCCGACGCCGGGTCACCCGCTGCTGCGTCCGACGGTCCCGGTTGCGGGTCCGCGACAGCGGCAACGCGTCGGTCGCCGCCGACCAGGGCAGGATCGTGGTACGCGCACTGCCGAGCATGGCCGCGTCCAGCGGCCCGGCGGCCGGGGAGACCGGCACCGCCGCGAGCATGCCGGCCGCCTCGGCGAGCGTCCGGGTCAGCTCGGCGGTGGCCGGCCGGTCGGCGGGCCGCTTGGCCAGGCAACGTCCGACCAGGTCGGCCACCCCGTCGGGCAGCCCCGGGACCGTGGGCATCGGCTCCGGGTCGTTGTACATGTGGGCGCGAAGCATCTGGGTGGTCGTGCTGGCCAGCCACGGCAGTCGGCCGGTGAGCATCCGGTAGAGCAGCAGCCCGACGGCGTACACGTCGGTGGCCGGGGAGACCTGGCCGTTGTCCAGCCGCTCCGGGGCGAGGTACGCGGGAGTGCCCAACAGCGCGCCGTCGGGGCCCTTCTCGCTCTCCCCGACGAGCGCGGAGATGCCGAAGTCGACCACCTTGACCCCGGTCGAGGTGAGCATGACGTTGCCCGGGGTGACGTCGCGGTGCACCACCCCACGAGCGTGCGCGGTGGCCAGCGCCGAGCTGACCTCGGCGCCGATGGTCACCGCCTCCCGCCACGGCAGCTGGGTCTCCCGACCCAACCGGCTGGCCAGCGAAGCGCCGTCGACCAGCTCCATCACCACGTACGGCACGGTCAGACCGACCTGCTCGGACTCGCCGTAGTCGTACACGTTGGTGATGTTGGGGTGGCAGAGCCGCGCGGCGGCCTGCGCCTCGATCCGGATGCGGTGGCGGAAGGCCCGGTCGCTGGCCAGCCGTGACGCCAACACCTTCACCGCGACCTGGCGGCCGAGCACCTCGTCGTAGCCACGCCAGACCACCGACATGCCGCCCGCGCCGAGCTGCTCGATCAGCCGGTACCGCTCATCCAGCAGTTGCGCGCCGTTTCGGTCCCCACCACCCATGGTGAGCGATGTTGCCCAGGAACGGCCCGCCTACACCTGGAGTATCGGAATCGGTCAGGATTGTCACCCGATCAGGCGGTGGCCAGCAGTTGGTCCACCGGGGCGTAATCGTCGGTCAACACCATCGCCCCGCCGACGAAGTCCGTCAGCGCCGCACCGGACAACAGGCTGACCTTCGGGTCCACCTCGGCCAGCCGGGCCCGGACAGCTTCCAGCGGCAACGGCGCGTCGGAGCCGACGATGAGGAAGTTGGAGCCCTGCTCCTGTGCGAGCGCTTCCGGCGGCGCGATCAACGCGACGTGCCCGAACTCGGCGGCCACCGTGGCCAACTCGGCACGGATGAACCGCAGCGGCGGGTAGTCGATGACGTTCTGCACGTACACGCCGCCGGGGCGGGTCACCCGTCGGACGTCGGCCGCCATCTCGCGGGTGGCCAGGTGCCAGGGCACCACCAGGTGCCCGAACGCATCACCGACCACCAGGTCACGACTGTCGGTCGGCTCGCCGGCAACCAGCATCCGGGCGTCACCCACCACCGCCCGCAGGTCCGGCCCCGGCCGTACGCCCAACTCCTGCTCACCCAGCTCGACCAGCCCGCCGTCGATCTCGAACACCAGGTTGTCGGTGCCCGGTCGGGTCGCGGTCAGGTAGCGCGGAACTGTGAAACCACCCCCGCCCAGATGCAGCGCGTCCAGGCGCTGACCGGCCGGCGCGGCGACGTCGCCGACCGCGCCGATCCACTTGGTGTACGCGTACTCCAGGTGTTTCGGGTCGGCGAGGTCCACGTACGAGTGCTGGGCGGAGTTGAGCAG
Source organism: Micromonospora noduli (assembly GCF_003264365.1). Taxonomy (GTDB): domain Bacteria; phylum Actinomycetota; class Actinomycetes; order Mycobacteriales; family Micromonosporaceae; genus Micromonospora; species Micromonospora noduli. Next base: position 73,928 of record NZ_PYAK01000016.1, on the reverse strand, counting down.
CAGCGTCCGCCCGCTGGGCCGGGCGGGGTCCGCGGTGACCCGGGCGCAGTGGTACGCCGTCTCGATGTCGCACGGGTTGGGCGCCACGGTGGTCAGCCCCGCCCCGGCCAGGCCGAGCACTGCCAGCGCGGCCCGGGCCCGGGCCGGACCGGGCAGCTCGGTGGGCTCCTGCCGGCGCAGGTACCAGCCGAGGCCGATGCCGACCAGCCCGAGCGCGAGCGCCAGGGCCAGCAGGATGACGGTGCTGCGCAGCGCGGCGACCAGCACGAACCCGGTCAGCAGGGTTGCGGTGATGCCGCCCAGGGTGCCGATCCCGGAGAGTCGACCGACCACCTGGCCGGTGCGTCGCAGGTCGGCGAGCTGGAGTTTCACGACCAGCGGGGTGACCGCGGCCAGCAGCGCGGCCGGCACGAACACCGCCAACGCGACAAGCAGCAGGATGCCGCTGGCCGCACCACCGCGCAACACCTCACCGGCGTACCGGACGACGGGCAGGGTGATCGCGGTGGCGATGCCGGCCAGCACCAACGCCGGTGCCAGCAGGCCCCGCGGGTTGCGCCGGTCGGCCAGCCAACCGCCGGACCACGCCCCGTACGCGATCGCGGCCAGCGCGATGCCGATCACCGAGCTGGTCACCTGAAGGGTCACCCCGACGTACGGGCCGACCAGGCGCAGGGCGACGGTCTCCAGCACCAGCACGGCACCACTGGAGAAGAAGACCAGGAAGGCGGCCAGGCCATTGGGCAGCGCCCGGCCGGTGACCGGCACGGGCGGGGCCGGGGGTGCCGGCAGGGCCGCTACGTCGGACGGTGGGGAGCTCATCGTCGCGATGGTACGCAGCGAAGCTGGTGCTTCGGGTCAGTACATCGAGAGATGAACATGGTTCGTGTGGGACGCCGCCGGAGAGCCGCTTCCACTGTACGAGCGCCAACCGGTGCCGGGATGCCAGATCTGCCGGTACCAGATCACGTAGAGCACGCCCAGCCGGTCAGCGTTGCGCACGTGCCAGGCGGCGAGGCTGTCCCCGTACGCCTTGTCGCCGCCGGTCGCGTTCTTGTCCTCGAAGCCGTTCGTGGCGGCCGAGAAGTCGCAGGCCCGGCCCTTCGGATGCTCGCCGCTGCCACCGCTGCGCTTGCAGGAGACGTGCCGCTTGTAGCCGGCCGCCTGGGTCTGCTTGAGCGCGTTGAGGGTGCGCGGAGTGATGCACCCGGAGGTGGTCGGGTCCTTCACCGAGCAGGATTCCGGTGGCCACGACCCGTCGGAGTTACGCGGCGCCGGCTTCGCCGAGGCGGAGCTGCCACCGCTGAAACCGTTGCTGCCGCCGGAGCTGACCTCGGCGAGCGCCTCCTCGGCTTCCTTCTTCTTCTTCGCCATCACGGCGAGTTGCTTCTGCTGCTCGCGGACCTCGGCGTCGATGGCGACCTTGGCCTGCTGCGCCTGCTGCCGGGCTTCGGTGAGGTCACGCAGCCGCTTGCTGTCCCGCTGGGCCATCAGGTCGAGGTCGCCCGCGCGTTGCAGGAACGCCTCCGGCGTGGCGGTGTTGAGCAGCATCGAGACAGCGCTCAGCCGACCCACCCGGTACGACTGGGCGGCCACCTCGCCCACCTGGCTGCTGAGCCCGACCAGCCGACCCTCCAGCGTCGCCAGCTCGCCGGTCAGCGCCGTCTGGCGACGCTTGGAGTTGTCCAGCTTGGCCTTGGCCTCGATGTGACCCTTGGCGGTCAGCTCCAGCGCGTCCTGCAACTTCTTGCTGCCGCCCTCGCCAGGCTCCGCGTACGCGGGCACGGCGGCACCGCCGAGCACCAGCGCGACGGCGGCGAGCAGGGCGAACAGAGCGCGGCGACCGAGCCGCGGGCTGAGCCTGGTCCTGGGCACGAAAGCGTCCTTCCGTCGACCGCCGGCCCCCGATGAACACTGCACTACGGCGCCGGTCGGCGGCCTGCTGGCGGAGACCGCCGGTCACGATACCGGATCGTGGGCCGGTGACCAGCCCGCTGACCCTCGGGCCGCCTGGATGTCGACGGAGCGTCCCAACGTGGTCGCGCAGCGCGCGGATCAGGTGCTCAGGAGCGCGTCACGCACCTCGGCCCAGACCTGCTCGTTGGCCGCGACGAGCAGACCGCGGCCGTCGTCGGCGGGGTGGTAGTCGACGCCGTCGAACCGGCGGGCGACACCCCCGGCGGCGCGGACCAGCACCGTGCCCGGGGCGTGGTCCCAGGGCAGGGTGCGCCAGAACAGGGCGAACTGCTGCTCGCCGGTGAGGATGTCCAGGTACTCCCGACCGGCGCAGTGCAGGCCGGGCAGCAGCTCACCGAGCCGCCGACCGCCGGCGCGGACCCGGTCGCGGGTCTCCGGCGGCAGGAACTTGGTCATCGCCGCGCCGCGCAGCTCGCCGAGCGGCGGCACCGTGCCGGTGCCGTCCACCGGCCGACCGTTGAGCAGGGTGCCCTCGTCCGCCGAGCCGGCGGCGAGAGTGCCGGCGAGCGGGTCCAGGATCCAGCCCGCGGTCGGCCGCCCGTCGGTCAGCAGCGACACCATCAGGGCGAACGGCCGGCGACCGGCGGCGAAGTTGGCGGTCCCGTCGACCGGGTCGACCAGCCAGACGTCCCCGCCGTCACGTAGGTGCCGCAGCAGCCCCGGATCGTCGGCGACACCCTCCTCGCCGACCACCATCGAACCCGGCCGCAGCCGGCGCAGCCCCGCCGAGAGCAGCTCCTCGGCCCGGCGGTCGGCGACAGTGACCACCTCGCCGGGCGCCTTCTCCGACACGTCGTCGTCGTCGAGCTTGCGGAACAGTGGCAGCACGACCTGGTCGGCGGCCTCCCAGAGCAGGCCGCCGACGTCGTCCAGCAGGGTGTCAGCCACGCGGCGGCAGCTTGACCACGCTGACGAAGAACTCGTCGATCTGACGGACCACCGAGATGAAGCGCTCGAAGTCCACCGGCTTGGTCACGTAGGCGTTGGCGTGCAGCTGGTAGCTGCGCAGAATGTCCTCGTCGGCCTGCGAGGTGGTGAGCACGACCACCGGGATCCGGCGAAGCTCCTGGTCCTTCTTGATCTCTTCCAGCACCTCCCGGCCGTCGCGCCGGGGCAGGTTGAGGTCCAACAGGATCAGGTCGGGTGCCACCGCGTCGGCGTACTGACCCTCCCGGCGCAGGTAGGCGAGCGCCTCGGCCCCGTCGGAGACGACGGTCAGCCGGTTACGCAGCTTGTGCTCCTCGAACGCCTCCTGGGTCATCAGCACGTCACCCGGGTCGTCCTCGACGAGCAGGACCTCGATCGGGCTCTTGCCATCCGCCGGCGCGGTCATCCCACCGTCTCCCTCATGTCACCCGTCCTACCGCTTTCCAGCGTCTCGTCGGCCCGGTCCGGCTGGTCCGGCCCGTCGGCCTGCTCCGTCAGCGCTGCCGGAGCCTCGGTCGAGGGCGTCGCGTCGTCCACGGTCGGGGCGTTCGGCTCCCCCTCGGAATCGGCGTCGGCAACTGCCGCGACGTCCTCGGGAAGTGCCGGCAGCGTGAACCGGATCGCGGTGCCCTCCGGCACGTCGGTGTCCACCCAGACGCGGCCGCCGTGGTACTCGACGATCTTCTTGACGATCGCCAACCCGATGCCGGTGCCCGGGTACGCGTCCTTCGAGTGCAGCCGCTGGAAGATCACGAAGATCTTGTCGGCGAACTCCGGCTCGATCCCGATGCCGTTGTCCTGGCAGGTGATCTCCCACTCGGCACCCACCAACCTGGCCGAGACGTGCACCTTCGACGGCACATCCGGGCGGCGGAACTTGATCGAGTTGCTGACCAGGTTGGCCAGCAGGTTGGTGAGCAGCGGTTCCTCACCCGAGATCACCGGCAGCTCGTCCCAAGTCAACTCGGCGTCCGCGTACTGCCGGGCGGCCTCGGTCTGGCCGGCCACGTCGCCCATCACCTTGTTGAGGTCGACCTCGACAAAGCCGGTGGTGAGCCGCCCGATCCGGGAGAACGCGAGCAGGTCGTTGATCAGGCGCTGCATTCGTTGCGCGCCGTCCACCGCGAACGCGATGTACTGGTCGGCCCGCTCGTCGAGCTGCCCGGCGTAACGGCGCTGAAGCAGCTGACAGAAGCTGGCGACCTTACGCAGCGGCTCCTGCAGGTCGTGCGAGGCCACGTACGCGAACTGCTCCAGGTCGCGGTTGGACCGGGTCAGCTCCTCGGCCTGCTTCTGGAGTTGGCTGTTGACCCACTCGATGCGCTCGCGGGCGGCCCGGACCTCGGCCAGGTCGGCGGCGATCTTCTGCCGCATCGCGTCCACGTCCTCGCCGAGCTGGATGAACTCCGGCGGGCCGACGGTGGCGATGCGGTGCTGGTAGTCGCCCTCGGCGACCTCGCGGACCTGGGTGGCGAGGCCGGTCAGTGGCCGGACCACCATCCGGTCCAGCGAGAGCAGCAGCACCGCACCGGCCACGACCACCACCAGGGCGGCCACGATCAGCAGGACGACCAGCACGTTGCTGCTGGTACGCACGTTGGTGGCGGTCTGCTCCCGGGCGGCCAGGACCTCCGCCTGGAGGTCGTTCACCGCCGAGCGCACCTCGTCGAACTGTTGGCGGGCCGCTTCGGTGACCAACGCCTGGCCGGCGGTGGTGCCGCTCTGCTCGGTGGTGGCGATCACCGGCTCCGCGACCGACTGTCGCCACTGCGTGACACGCTCCTCGACGGTCCGCAGCTCCTGGCTGATCTCTGGATAGTCGTCGAGCAGCGTCCGCATCGAGACGATGACGCTCTGCTCCTGGGCGAGCCCTTCCCGGTAGGGGTTCAGGTCGTCCTGGTCGCCGCTGACCGCGTACCCGCGGATCGCCGTCTCCTGGTCGAGCAGCGCGTTGAGCAGTTCCTGGGACTGCACCCGCAACGGGCCGGTCTCGTTCAGGACCGCGTCGATCTGGGTGCGGTTGCGGGCGGCCATCGCCGCTTCCGCGCTGGCCAGCCCGATCAACAGGAAGCCCACGACGGTGAGCAGGGTGATCACCCGGCGGCGGAGACTCCAGCCGCCGACCACCGGCTTCACCGGCCACCGCCCCGGCTGACCAGCAGCATGGCCACGTCGTCGGCGAGCGGGCCACCGTTGAGCCGCTCGGCGCGCCCGACCAGCCACGCCGGCAGCTCGGGCAGCGACACCGAACGGTTGGCCGGCTCGTCCAGCAAGCCACTGAGGCCCGGCACGTCGAGCCGTTCGTTGCCGGCACCCACCCGCCCCTCAATCAGGCCGTCGGTGTACATCAACAGGGACCAGTCATCGGTGTCGAACTCCAGGTCGTAGGCGATCGGCCGGCGGGGTCGTACGCCCAGCAGCAGGCCGCCGGGCGCGGGCACCGGGGCGACCCGGCCGCCGGAGAGCAGCAGCGGTGGCGGGTGCCCGGCCAGTCGGACGGTGGCCCGGTTGGCGTCCAGGTCCAGTCTGATGGTGGCCACCGTCGCGAAGATCTCCTGGAGGCGGCGCTCGCTCATCAGCACCTGCTCCAGGGCGGGCAGCACCTCGTCGTCCGGCACCCGGGCGAGCACCAGGGCGCGCCAGGCCACCCGCAGCTCGACCCCGAGCGCGGCCTCGTCCACCCCGTGCCCACAGACGTCGCCGACGATCAGGTCGAGGCGGTCCGGGTGGGTCTGCACCACGTCGAAGAAGTCTCCGCCGATCAACGCGGCGTGCCGGCCCGGCCGGTAGAAGGTGTGCACCGCGACCTGGTCGGTCGTCATCAGCGGTTGAGGCAGCAGGCCGCGTTCGAGTCGGGCCGACTCGGCCTGGCGCAGCTCGACCTCGCGCAACCGGCGGGCGTTCTCGTCGGCGCGCTTACGCTCCACGGCGTAGCGCAGCGCCCGGGTCAGCAGCACCCCGTCGACCTGGCCCTTGACCAGGTAGTCCTGGGCACCCTCGGCGACCGCCACGACGCCCAGGTGCTCGTCCGAGCGGCCGGTCAGCACGCAGACCGCGGCGCCGCTGGACATCTCCAACACCTGGCGCAGCCCGTCCAGCCCCTGCGCGTCGGGCAGGCCCAGGTCGAGCAGGACGCAGTCGACGTCGCTGATCCGTTGCCGCGCCTCGCGGAGGCTGGTGGCGACCAGCAGGTCGATCATCGAGTTCGTCTCGGCGAGCAGCTCACCGACCAGGAAGGCGTCGCCCTCGTCGTCCTCCACCAGCAGCACCCGCAGCCGCTCACCCGGCGGCAGGTTGGCGTGCCGCGCCAGGCCACCGTGCGGGTACGGCACAACTGGGGAACCGGCCAAGCCGGCCCCCCGGTGCGGCCGGGTCACCGCCGCCAGACGCGGGAGTTCGCTGGTGATGTCGGGCTCCTTCCGAGTGCCCTGCTGATCCTGTATTAGACAACGGTCGCACACAACACGACGCCTGCGGCGCGGCCGGGGATGGGGCGCATCACTGCTCGGCCGTGGACAAACCGGGCGGCTGATGGACGCGGGACCCACCGGCCATCCCATCCGCAGCCCCCGACGGGCAGGATGATCCCACCCCAGGCCCCACCACCCCCCGAGGAGTTCCCGTGGGCGCACCCACCACCCCGGCCACGACGGGCACGCCGCCCCGTCCGATTCCGGGCGTACACCCTGCCAGCCGCGCGCTGACCCGGCCGCGTCGGCGGCTCGTGGCCGCCGCGGCGGCGCTGGTCGCGCTGGCCGCGGTCGGCGCCGGCAGTCTGCTCGACCTGCGCACCCCGGCCCCGACGTCGGCCGACGCGCCAGCTGGCGAGTTCAGCGCCGGCCGCGCGTACGAGGACGTCCAGGTGATCGCCGCCCGGTCGCACGTCGCCGGCAGCCCGGCCAACGAACAGGTCCGCGCGCACCTGGAGCAGCAGCTGCGGGGGCTGGGCCTGGAGACCGAGGTGCAGGACACTGTGGCACCGGAGGCCGGTCAGCTCAGCGGGGCGGCGGGCGGGGCGACACTGGCCCGGGTCCGCAACGTGGTGGCCCGGCTGCCCGGCACCAACTCGACGGGTCGGGTCTTCCTGGTCTCCCACTACGACTCGGTACAGACCGGGCCGGGCGGCAACGACGATGCGGCCGGCACGTCGACCATCCTGGAGGTGGCCCGCGCGCTGACCACCGGCCCCCGGCCGCGCAACGACATCGTCTTCGTGCTGACCGACGCCGAGGAGGCGTGCCTCTGCGGCGCTGCCGCGTTCGCCGCCAGCCACCCGCTGGCCGCCGACGGCGGTGTGGTGCTCAACCTGGAGGCGCGGGGCTCCACCGGGCCGGTGATCATGTTCGAGACGTCCCGGAACAACGCGAAGCTGGTGGACATCTTCGGCCGGGCCGCCCCACACCCGGTCGGCACCTCGTTCGCTGTGGAGATCTACCGCGCGCTGCCCAACGACACCGATTTCACAGCCTTCCTCGATCAGAAGTTCGTCGGGCTGAACTCGGCGTACATCGACGGGGGCGCGATCTACCACACGCCGCTTGACACCCCGGCCGCAATGGACCGGGGCAGCCTCCAGCAGCACGGGGACAACGCGTTGGGCCTGGCCCGGGAGTTTGGCGGCACCGACCTGACCGACCTGCGCTCCGGGCACGACGCCACCTACTTCCCCGTCCCCGGCGGGCTGGTCCGCTACCCGGGCTGGCTCACACTGCCGCTGGCCCTGCTCGCGGTGGCCCTGGTTGCCGCCCTGGGCTGGCTGACCCGCCGCAGCGGCCGGGCCAGCACCGGCCGGCTGGCCGCCGGCTTCGCGCTGGCCCTGGTGCCGATCGTCGCCGCGCCGGTCGCCGCCCAACTGCTCTGGCTGGCCATCACCACGATCCGACCGGGGTACGCGGAGCTGCTCGACCCGTACCGGCCGATCTGGTACCGCCTGGCCGTCCTGGCGCTCGCCACCGCCATCCTGTTCACCTGGTACGCGCTGACCCGCCGCCGGATCGGCCCGGCCGCGCTCGCCGTCGGCGGACTGGCCTGGCTGGCCCTGCTCGGGGTGCTGCTCGCCGTGGCGGTGCCGGGTGGGGCGTACCTCACCACAGTGCCGGCGCTGGCCGGCGCCCTCGGCGGGCTGGTCGCGCTGCGTACCCGGCAGACCGGACCGTGGCCGGTGGTGGCCGTGACGGCCGCCGCGGCCGTGGGTGTGGTCATCCTGCTGCCCACAGTGGTGCTGCTCTTCCCCGCGCTGGGCATGGCCATGGGCGGGGTGGCCGCGCTGGTCGCGGTGCTGCTCGGCCTGGTCGCCCTGCCGGTGGTCGACCTGCTGCACCCGCAGGCCGGCGGCCAGCGTGGTCTGCTCGCGCTGCGGGCCCGGCGGCTCGCGGTGCTGCCGGCCGGCGCCGCCGCCGTGGCGGCGGTGGTGCTCGCCGGGGTCGGCCTGGGTGTCGACCGCTTCGACGCCGCCCATCCCGCTCCCACCCACCTGATGTACGCCATGGACGCCGGCACCGGCCAGGCCCGTTGGCTCAGCCACGAGAGCGACCCGCAGCCGTGGACGGACGGCTACGTCGACGGGGTCACCGACGTCGGCGACGACTTCCCCGGGCTCGGCGACGGCGAGCTGCGGGCCGGCCCGGCGCAGTCGGCGAACCTGCCGGCACCGAAACTGGAGGTGGTGGCCGATGCCACTGCGGGTGGCGAACGCACGCTGCGGCTGCGGCTCACCCCGCAGCGGGCGGCCCGGCTCGCCACCCTGCACGTCGACACGTCGACCGCCACCGTGCTGCGCGCCGACGTGGCGGGACGGTCGGTGCCGGTGGAGCCCCGCGCGGGGAAGTGGGGCTTCGGGCTGGTGTTCCACGCCCCGCCAGCGGAGGGCGTCGAGGTCACGTTGACAGTGCGCCCGATCGCCGGGCAGGTCGCGCTTCGGGCCATGGACGCCAGTGACGGGCTGGACGCGCTGCCCGGCTTCCGGCCCCGGCCGCCGACTGTCGGCGTCGTCGGGTCACACAGCTCGGAGATGTTGGCGGTCGCTCGCACCTATCCCATCTGAGGTGACACGGTGGTCCGGCGGAGCGGTCTTTCCCGCCGGACCACCGTCTTATGCTGCCCATCAGCGCGTCCAGGCTACGAAGTGGGGCTGTGGCCGCAGCCGGCGGTCAGCGGTCAGCGGTCAGCGGTGACCGTCAGTCGCCTCCGTCGGGGCGGACGCGGTATTGAGCGCTATACCTCAGAGGTATGAATACGACTCTGGGGTATACCGCTCAACAGCACATCGCCATGCCGGGCCATACGGTTGGTCCCCGCAGGGGTGTGGTTCAGAGGCCAAGCGGGACGGGTTGGGTTGGCACTCCGTCAGCGATCAATGCGGTCAACGGCGTGGCGAGGTCCCGTGGCGAGAACAGTTCCGGACCGCGGTGTTCCCTGATCTCCGACAGCGACCACCAACGCCAGCCAATGACGTGTTCGGCGGCGAGTTCCTCATCGCTCATTGCACCGCGCGGCGTGAACGATGCCGTCCGAACGAGGAAGTAGTCGTTCATGACGCCATCGTGGCCGGGTGCGAACCCGGCGGCGACTATCTCCTGGCGCCAGACCTGAGGCGGGTCGACATCGACAGCAAGTCCGACTTCTTCGCGCAGCTCTCGCCGCAGCGCGGCCAGTGGCGTCTCGCCGTCTTCGACGCCACCCCCGGGAGTGATCCAAACGGCGATCGTGCCAGCCGGATCGGGAATGGCGAGTCGTAGCAGCAGAACCCGGTCGTCTTCATCGACGACGACCGCACGCGCCGATCGCCGCAGGTTCACCGTCGACACGCGCGGCCTACTTCCAGCGGAAGTGGACGAAGAGGCGGCCGAAGTTCTTCGAGTCCTTCTCCACGCGGTGGTAGAGCTGCTTGACGTCCTTCTGGTCGAGGAACCGCAGCACCCGCTTCTTGAGCTGGCCGGACCCCTTGCCGGGGATGATCTCGACGAGGGTGGCCTTCTTCGCCACCGCCTCGTCCATGATCCCGCGCAACGCCCGGTCGATGTCCTGGCCCTTGTTGAAGATCTCGTGCAGGTCCAGCTTGAGCTTCATGCCGCAGCCCCCGGCCGGTCAGGTCCCATGTCCGCCATCCTAGGCACGTCCGGCAGGTCGCCTGACGACGACGAAGGGGCGGCCCCGAAGGGCCGCCCCGCACGCGTCACCGATCCGGCTCAGCGCCGGCCACCCAGTCGGGTTTCCACCCGCTCCAGCGCGGTCCGGTAGTCGTCGTTGGCCGCGTACATCGCTGCGGCGATCCGCAGGTGCCGCAGCGCGTCGGTGTGTCGGTTCAGCCGCTCCAGCGTCCGACCGAGCACGTGGTGCGCGTAGTGGTCGCTCGGGTCCCGCTCGACCAGCTCGCGCAGATGCTCCTCGGCCCGGTTGAGCTGGGCCGACTGGAAGTACGCCCGGGCCAGCAGTTGCCGGACCGCCGCGTTGCCGGGCTCGGCGTCGATGATCGGCTCCAGCAGTCGGGCTGCCCCACTGGGGTCACCGGTTTCGAAGAACATGGTCGCCCGCCGGTAGTCCGCCAGAAGATCCATCTGCCACCTCCTCGGGTCGCACCGTCACCTGTTCCGACGCTGGCACAACACCGGGAGTTTGGCGACTGTTCCCGGGGTCGAGATCAGGTCAGTTCCGGCCCCCGACGGCCGCCGAAGGGTCAGGTACGGGCGTCCCGGCGTCCGGCGGAAAGTTCCCAGGCGCGGACACCGCCGACGATTCCGGCGGTGTTCGGCACCACCACCACGTCGTCGCCCATCCGGGTCAGTTGCTCGGGCCGGATCAGTCGGGAGTTGCCCCCGCCCAGGTAGAGCCGGTCCCAGCGGAACACCGGGCGCAGCCCGTCCACCACCTGGCGGATCCGACGAGACCAGAAGGCGTCGCCGAGCCGCCGCCGTTCCGGCTCGCCGACGTACGTGTCGTAGGTCGTGCCCCAGCGCACCGGCGCGTGCGACAACTCCAGGTGCGGTGCGAGCACCCCGCCGTCGAAGAGCGCGCTGCCCAGCCCCGTCCCCAGGGTCAACACCAGCTCGCAGCCGGTGCCGGCGACCACTCCGGCGCCGTGCACCTCGGCGTCGTTGAGCACCAGCGCCGGCACCCCGAACGCGTCGGCCAGCGCGCCGCGCGCGTCCCAGCCGGACCACTCGGCGAGCAGGTCCGGGTCGACCCGGGTGCGGGGGCCGTTGCGGGTCACGTAGTGCGGGGTGCTGACTACCACTCCGTGCCGGATCATCCCGGGTACCCCGACAGTGACCCGGTCCGCCGTTGGCAGGCGCCCGCCGAGATCCAGCAGGGTCCGGACAAACAGCGCGGGCGGCAACGGGTACGGGGTGGGCACCCGCAACGGCCGGGCCCGCATCGTTCCCGCCTCGTCGAGCACGGACGCCTTGATGCCCCCGCCGCCACAGTCGATCGCCAGTGTGGTCACCACGTCGTTGAGTCTGCCCGCTGCCGGCCGGTCGTATGCGGGCGGCCGGATAGGCTGCCGTCCTGATGAGCGCCACGATGATCGTCAAGGACCTGGCCGCCGGGCACGGCGACCGCCCGCTCTTCGCCGGACTGGACCTGGTGGTCGCCCCCGGCGACGTGGTCGGGCTGGTCGGGCCGAACGGGGCCGGCAAGTCGACACTGCTGCGTACCCTCGCCGGGTTGTTGCCGGTCGAGGCCGGCAGCGTGCGGCTCAGCCCACCCACCGCGAGCGTCGGCCACCTGCCACAGGAACCGGAACGGCGGCCGGGCGAGACGGTACGGGACTTCCTGGCCCGCAGGACCGGGGTGACCGCCGCGCAGGCGGCGTTGGACGCGGCGACCGAGGCGCTGACCGCCGGGGCGGCGGGTGCCGACGACGCGTACGGCGACGCGCTGGAGCGCTGGCTCGCCCTCGGCGGCGCGGACCTCGACGAGCGCGCCGAGCAGGTGAGTGCCGACCTTGGGCTCGCGGTCGACCTGGACCACCCGACGACCGGGCTCTCCGGCGGTCAGGCGGCCCGGGCCGGGCTCGCGTCGCTGTTGCTCAGCCGGTACGACGTGTTCCTGCTCGACGAGCCGACCAACGACCTGGACCTGGCCGGGTTGGAGCGGCTGGAGGAGTTCGTCACCGGGCTGCGGGCCGGCACGGTGCTGGTCAGCCACGACCGGGAGTTCCTCACCCGTACGGTGACCCGGGTCGTGGAGCTGGACCTGCCGCAGCAGCAGGTGCACCACTACGGCGGCGGCTACGCGGCCTACCTGGAGGAGCGCGAGGTGGCCCGCCGGCACGCCCGCGCGGACTTCGAGGAGTACGCCGACACCAAGGCCGGGCTGGAGGCTCGGGCCCGCACCCAGCGTGGGTGGATGGAGAAGGGCGTGCGGAACGCCCGCCGCAAGGCCACCGACAACGACAAGATCGGCCGCAAGTTCCGCAGCGAGTCGAGCGAGAAGCAGGCCGCCAAGGCCAAGCAGACCGAACGGCTGATTGAACGGCTCGACGTGGTCGAGGAGCCTCGCAAGGAGTGGGAGCTGCGGATGGAGATCGCCGCCGCGCCCCGCGCCGGCGCCGTCGTGGCCACGCTGCGCGGAGCCGTGGTACGCCGTGGTGGTTTCACCCTCGGCCCGGTCGACCTCCAGATCGACTGGGCGGACCGGGTCGCGGTGACCGGGGCGAACGGCTCGGGCAAGTCCACCCTGTTGGCCGCGCTGCTGGGTCGGCTGCCGCTGGACGCTGGCACCGCCTCGCTCGGGCCCGGCGTGGTGGTCGGCGAGGTGGACCAGGCCCGCGGGTTGTTCCTTGGCGACGTGCCGCTGATCGACGCGTTCGAGGCGGCCGTACCCCACCTGTCGCCGGCGGACGCGCGGACCCTGCTGGCCAAGTTCGGCCTGCGGGCGGCGCACGTGCCCCGACCGGCGGCCACCCTCTCCCCCGGTGAGCGGACCCGGGCCGCGCTGGCCCTGCTCCAGGGCCGTGGGGTCAACCTGCTGGTGCTGGACGAGCCCACCAACCACCTGGACCTGCCCGCCATCGAGCAGCTCGAATCGGCGCTGGCCAGCTACCCCGGAACGCTGCTGCTGGTCACCCACGACCGGCGGATGCTGGCCGCCATCGAGACCAACCGGCGACTGCGGGTCGACGCCGGGCGGATCGCCGAGGATTGATCCGTGCCAGCGGGTCGGCGCGGGGTGAGAATGACTCCATGCTCAAGTGGGAGTACGCCCTGCTGGTCCGCCGCCGCCAGGCTGCGACCAACGACCTCGGCTGGGAGGTCGTCTTCGTCTGGTACGGCCCGGACGGCTCGATGGTCGACGTGACGCCGTACGGCGACACCGCCCTGGCACACCTGAACCGGGCCGGCGACCAGGGCTGGGAGTTGGTCGCGATGAGCGAGGACCCGTCCCTGCCCGGCAACCACGAACTGCACCGCTACCACCTCAAGCGGCCGAAGCCCGCCGACCCGCCGCCTCGCCAACGGATGCGTGGGGGCCGCCGCACTCTCTCCGGCTGACCCGGGCGCGGGCCGAGCCTGGGGTGCCGGCGGGCTGCGACACGCCCACCGCACGGTTGCGCGGGCCACGCCGACCTGGTGGACGAGCGGGGCATACCGGGCGCGATTGCGGGTATCGCGCGGCGGGAGGTGGCCCGAATGGTCGCTTTGGCACAGACTCCGCCCTCGGCCGACCGGCTGCGGGCGATCGACGATTCCCTCGCACAGGCGTGGGCGGACCAGGTCCGCCACGATGATCGGTTGCGGGACCTGGCGGTCGAGGTGCGGTTCGACCGGGGGGTGGCCCATCTGAGCGGCGACGTGGCCGATCCCGCCCAGCTACGGCTGGTGCGGGAGCTGGTGGGACGGCTGGCCGGTGTCTACGGCGTCTGGTGCCGGGTCGGCATCGGCGGGCGGGCGCCGGTGGTGGTGGACCTCGGTTGTGGGCCGACCAAGCAGTGGTCGAGCAACCTGGGGCTGGACATCTACCCGGCGCCCGGAGTGGATGCCGTGGCGGACCTGTCCGGCTCGCTGCCGCTCGCCGACAACTCGGTGGACGTCCTCTTCGCGGTGCACATCCTGGAGCACCTGATCGACTTCCTGCCGCTGGTCGACGAGTGTCATCGGGTGCTCCGCCCCGGTGGGGTGCTGCACGTGATGAGCCCCTGGTGGGGGCATGTGAACGCGGTGGCCGACCCGACCCACGTCCGGCTGATGGACGTGCAGACGTTCAAGGGGATCTGCCAGCTGCGGCCACCGGGCACGCCGCGCTGGTACCCACTGCACGCGGGCTGCGACGGCGCCTCGATCTTCGCCGACCTGACGCCCCTCCCCCCGGACGCCGACCCGGCACCCCAGTCCCACCTGGCCCGCTTCTTCGACTGACCCCACCCGGTCCGGGGGTCAGGGGGCCTGGGTGGATTCGCGAAGTTCCAGGCGGTAGGGGGCGGACAGCTCCTTCGCCGGGGCGGTGCGGTCGCCGTCCAGGCGGTTGGCGAGGAGTTCGACCGCCAGTTGGGCGATCTTCTCCTTGTCCGGGGCGACGGTGCTCAGGGTGGGGATGGAGAACCGGCCGTCCTCGATGTCGTCGAAGCCGACCACCGCCACGTCCTCGGGCACCCGCAGCCCTGCCTCGTGCAGGGCGCGGAGGGCACCCAGGGCGAGGGTGTCGTTGAAGCAGAAGACTGCGTCGGGGCGTACACCGGAGGTGAGCAGGCCCCGCATGGCGGCCGCACCGTCGGCGCGGTGCCAGGCCGACGCGGGCGCCACCAGGGTCTCGTCGTAGTCGAGCCCGGCGGCGCGCAGCGCGTCGGTATAGCCGGCCAGGCGCAGTCGGGCGCTGGCGCCCTCGTCGGTTCGCTGGGAGCCGATGGCCGCGATCCGGCGGTGGCCGAGCTGGATCAGGTGAGCGGTGATCTCCCGGGCCGCGGTCACGTTGTCGATCACCACTCGATCGGCGGGGCCGTGTTCGACCCGCTCGCCGAGCAGCACCATGGGCGTGCCGTCCAGGCCGGCCAGGTCCTCCGCCGTGAGCGCCAACGGACTGAAGATGAGCCCGTCGATCAGGTGGTCGGTGATACCGGAGGCGACCACCCGTTCCTGCTCCCGCCGACCGCCGGTCTGGTCGATCAGCACCGTCCAGCCGTAGGCGGCGGCGGCGGTGACCACGTAGCGGGCCAGCTCGGCGAAGTACGGGATGTCCAGTTCCGGAACGGCCAACGCGATCACGCCGGTGCGGCCCTTACGCAGGTGGCGGGCCGAGAGGTTGGGCCGATAGTTGAGCTCGGCGATCGCCTCTTCGACTCGGGCACGAGTGTCCGGCCGCACGTGCACGTAGCCGTTGACGACGTTGGAGACGGTCTTCACCGACACCCCGGCCCGTTCAGCCACGTCCTTGAGCCTGTGTCGCACTCCCCAACCTCCCCGATGTTACCCAGCGCACCATACCTCGTCACCAGCTCTTTACAACGTTGCCTACAACGTTGTAGAAACGGTGGACACCGGGTGAACAGTGACCGCCCTCACCCGGGCATCGGCACGAGGAAAGGTGGCACCCCCTTGCGGACCGCGCAGCTGACGATCGACCCGGCCTTCTCCATCGGCCCGGCCGACCGACGCCTCTTCGGCTCATTCGTCGAGCACATGGGGCGGTGCGTCTACGGCGGCATCTACGAGCCCGGCCACCCCAGCGCCGACTCCCGGGGCCTGCGCGGCGACGTGCTGGACCTGACCCGCGAGCTGGGCGTTTCAGTGGTCCGCTACCCGGGTGGCAACTTCGTTTCCGGCTACCGCTGGGAGGACGGGGTCGGCCCGGTCGACAACCGGCCCCGCCGGCTCGACCTGGCCTGGAAGACGATCGAGACCAACGCGTTCGGGCTGGACGAGTTCATGACCTGGGCCGCAGAGGCCGGCGTCGAGCCGATGATGGCGGTCAACCTCGGCACACGCGGGGTCCAGGAGGCACTCGACCTGCTGGAGTACGCCAACCACCCGGGCGGCACCGAGCTCTCCGACCTGCGGCGCAAGCACGGCGCCGAGGACCCGTACGGGGTGCGGCTGTGGTGCCTGGGCAACGAGATGGACGGCCCATGGCAGGTCGGCCACAAGACCGCTGACGAGTACGGCCGCGTCGCCGCCGAGGCCGCCCGAGCGATGAGGATGATCGACCCGTCGATCAGCCTGATCGCCTGCGGCAGCTCCAACCGGCGGATGCCCACCTTCGCCTCCTGGGAGGCGACGGTGCTGGAGCACACCTACGAGCACGTCGACTACATCTCGGCGCACACCTACTACGACCCGTCCGACGGCGACCAGGCCAGCATCCTGGCCTCGGCCGTCGACATGGACAACTTCATCACCGAGGTCGTCGCGACCGCCGACCACGTGGCCGCCAAGCAGCGGCACAAGCGCAAGCTGAAGATCTCCTTCGACGAGTGGAACGTCTGGTACGAGTCCCGCCTCCAGGCCGACCTGGACCGGCGCGGCTGGGTCGAAGCCCCGGCGCTGATCGAGGACGACTTCACAGCGGTCGACGCGGTGGTCGTCGGCGACCTGCTGATCACCCTGCTTCGGCACGCGGACCGGGTCGGGGTGGCCGCGCAGGCCCAGCTGGCCAACGTGATCGCGCCGATCCGTACCCGCAACGGCGGCCCGGCCTGGCGGCAGAGCATCTTCCACCCGTTCGCGCTGACTGCCCGGTACGCCCGGGGCACCGTGCTGCGCACCGACCCGGTGTCGCCGCGCTACGACACGAAGAAGTACGGGGACGTGCCGGTGCTCGACACCGTCGCCGTGCACGACGAGGAGACCGGCGAGCTGACCGTGTTCGCGGTCAACCGGGACTCCACCGATCTCCCGCTGGAGATCGATCTGCGCGGCCTGCCGGGTATGTCCGGCCTGTCGTTCCAGAGCATCGCTGCCGGGTCCGACCCGTCGGCGACGAACACCGAGGCCGAGCCCGACCGGGTGACGCCTCGGGACCTGCCCACCCCCACCCCCGACGGCGGTCGGTGCACAGTGCGCCTGCCCGCCGTGTCCTGGAGCGTGCTCCGCTTCGGCCCGGCCAACGCGTAGGTGTCACACCGGTTCTGAGCAGGCACAATTCATTCCGTTCCCCCTCAAGGAGAGATAAAGCATGATCCAGAACGACATGAGCCGGCGTCGCCTGCTCGGCCTCGGTCTCGGACTCGGCGCCGCGGCCTCGCTGACCCTCGCGGGTTGCGGCGGCGGCGATGACAGCGCCTCCGGGCCGGCCGCCGGCAACGGGGGCAAGGAGTACACCGGCCCCAAGGTGGACCTGAAGCTGTGGAACGGCTTCACCGGCGGCGACGGCGAGATCTTCAAGACGCTGGTGAACCAGTTCAACACCGAGCACAAGAACATCGCCGTGTCGGTGGCCACGTACCAGTGGGAGGACTACTACAACAAGCTCCCCGGCGCGGCCTCCAGCGGCAACGGCCCGGACATCGCGGTCATGCACATGGACCAGCTCGCCACCTTCGCCGCCCGCGGCGTGATCACCGAGCTGGACGACGTCGCCAAGAATCTGGAACTCGCCGAGGGCGACTTCGCCCCCACGGTGTGGAAGGGCGGGCTCTACAACAACAAGCGGTACGGCATTCCGCTGGACATGCACCCGCTGGGCTTCTACTACAACAAGACCGTCATGCAGAAGGCCGGCCTGGACCCGAACAAGCCGCCGACGACGAAGGACGACTACGTCGCCGCGCTGACCGAGCTGAAGAAGGCCGGCATCCAGGGCTTCTGGGTCAGCCCGTTCCAGTTCACCGGCGGCATGACCTTCTACTCGCTGCTCAACCAGTGGGGTGCCACCCTGTTCGACGCGGACGTGGCCAAGGCCACCTTCAACTCGGACCCGGCGGTCGAGGCGTGCACCTGGCTGGTCGACATGATCAAGCAGGGCTTCTCGCCGGCCAACGTCGGTCAGGACGCCGACTACCTGTCGTTCAAGAGCGGCAAGAACGCCTTCACCTGGAACGGCATCTGGCAGATCAACGATCTGAAGAAGAGCCCCGACGTGCAGTGGGGCGTCGCCCCGCTCCCCCAGATCGGCAGCAAGCCGGCGGCCTGGGCCAACTCGCACAACTTCACCATCGTGAAACAGCGGGCCAACGACGCCAACAAGGTCTCCGGTGCCAAGGTCTTCATCAACTGGCTCAGCGAGCACTCGCTGGACTGGGCGAAGGGCGGCCAGGTCCCGGCCCGTAAGGCCGTCCGCGAGGGCGCCGAGTTCAAGGCGCTGCCGGAGATCTCGTCGCTCGCCCCCGAGCTGGAGTACGCGGCGTTCCCGCCGGCGGCCCCGGGTCTCGGCGAGGTCATGACCACCTTCTACAACTCCTTCAATGAGGCCGCGCTGGGCAAGAAGTCGCCCAAGCAGGCGCTCGACGACGGTGTCGCGAAGGCCAACAAGCAGCTCGAGGACAACCGCAAGAAGTACGGGAGCTGATACCCCGTGGCGGACGTGATCGAGGTCGGGGCGGCGCGCGGTGACGCGCCGCCCCCGGCGGCCAACGCAGTCCGCCGGTCCGCCTCGGCGGGTCGGACCAGACGGGCGACGCCATATCTGTTCCTCGCTCCCTACCTGGTCCTGTTCGGGGTGTTCGGCCTGCTGCCGATCGTCCTCGGCGTCTGGCTGAGCGTGCACCAGTGGGACTTCCAGCTGCCCAACCGGCCGTTCGTCGGGTTGGACAACTACAAGCAGCTCTTCTCCAGCGACTCCGCCGTCTACGGCGACTGGTGGCAGAGCGTCCGGGCCACGGCGATCTTCACGGTGCTGTCGGTGCCGCTGCTGGTGGTCGTACCGCTGGGGTTGGCACTGCTGCTCAACCGCTCCTTCCCGGGCCGGACGTTTTTCCGGGCCATCTACTTCGCGCCGTACGTGCTGGGTGTCGCGGTGATCGGCCTGCTCTGGCGGTTCCTGCTCGACGCCAACCTGGGCCTGGTCAACCGGCTCCTCGGCGTGGTCGGGTTGCCGTCGGACACCCCCTGGGTGACGAACATGCCGTGGGCGTGGATCTCCCTGGTCGGGGTGACCGTCTGGTGGACGTCCGGCTTCAACGCGGTGATCTACCTGGCCGGCCTCCAGGACATCTCGCCGGAGCTGTACGAGGCGGCCCGGATGGACGGCGCGAACGCGTGGCAGCGGTTCCGCAACGTCACACTGCCCGGGCTGCGGCCGGTGCTGCTCTTCGTGATCACGACGACCGTGCTCGCCTCGGCGAACATGTTCGGCCAGTCATTCCTGATCACCCAGGGGACGCCCGGCACGGAGACCCGCACTGTGGTGTGGTTCATCGTCGAGGAGGGCCTGCGAAACAACAACGCCGGTCGGGCCGCCGCGATGAGCATCGTGTTCGCCCTGCTGCTGGCGGTCGTGAGCATCGCCAACTTCCGCCTCTTCCGCTACAAGGAAGACTGAGGGGACCGCCATGACGACGCCCACGCCGACAACCGACGGCTCCACACCGGGGCTGCGCCGGGTCGGGCTCTACGCCACCCTGGTCGCCCTGGCCCTGATCTTCCTGGTCCCCCTGCTGTGGATGGTCATCACCTCGCTGAAGACCTACACCGCCGCCCAGCAGATCCCGCCGAGCTGGCTGCCGAACCCGCTCGCCGGTTACGGCTACGAGCAGATCCTCAACAACTCGGCGAACCCGGTGCTGCGCTGGTTCCTCAACAGCATGCTGGCCGCCACGCTGCACTCGGCGCTGGTGCTCGTGACCGCCTCGATGGCCGCGTACTCCCTGGCCCGGCTGAAGTTCCGCGGTCGCGGGGTGACCTTCGCACTGATCGTCGGGACGCTGTTCATCCCGCCGACCTCGCTGATCATCCCGAACTTCCTGATCGTCGACCAGCTCAACTGGATCGACACCCTCGCTGTGGTCGTGGTGCCGGGCGCGGCCAGCGCGTTCGGGGTGTTCTTCCTGCGGCAGTTCTTCCTGTCCCTGCCGAACGAGCTGGAGGAGGCCGCCACGCTGGACGGCGCCAACCAGTGGCAGATCTTCTACAAGGTGGTGCTGCCGCTGTCCAGGCCGGCGCTGGCCACCCTGGCCGTGCTGTCGTTCCTCACCAATTGGAACGATTTCCTCTGGCCGATCTTCGTGCTGTTCAGCCCGGAGAAGCTCACCCTGCCGCCGGGCCTGGGCCTGCTCCAGGGCTCGTACGTCACCGACTACCCGGTGATCATGGCGGGCGCGGTGCTGGCCAGCCTGCCGGTGCTGATCCTCTTCGTGCTGGCCCAGCGGCACATCATTCAGGGTGTCTCCCGCAGCGGTCTGAAGGGATGACGCGTACGACCGCCCGGCGACGTGGCGCGGCGGCGATCATTCTCGCCGCCGCGTTGCTCGTTGCGGGCTGCTCCGACGGCACCGAACCCACCCCTACCACGAGCAGCGGGAGCGACCCCAGCGTGTTCATCAACCCGGTCGTGAAGACCGACGCCCCAGACCCGCAGGCGATCCAGGTGGGCGCCACCTGGTACCTGTTCCACACCAACTCCGGCGGCCGCAACGTCCCCGTGCTCACCTCGACCGATCTGGTCGACTGGGCCGAGGCCGGGGACGCCCTGCCGACGCTGCCGGACTGGGCGGACGCCGGCAAGACCTGGGCGCCGGAGGCGATCCAGCTCGCCCCGGACAGGTTCCTGCTCTACTACACGGTCGCCGGCCGGGAGTCGGGGCGGCAGTGCGTCGGGCGTGCGGTGGCCAGCGCGCCGCAGGGGCCGTACTCCGACGACGCGGCCGGCCCGCTGATCTGTCAAGCCGACCTGGGCGGGGCGATCGACGCCAGCCCGTACCGGGACACCGACGGCAGCCTGTGGCTGCTGTGGAAGAACGACGGCAACGCGATCGGGGTGGACACCTGGCTCTGGTCACAGCGCCTCGCCGACGACGGCCTGACCCTCATCGGCGAGCCGACCAAGCTGCTCAAGCAGACCGAGCCGTGGGAGGGCACCCTGATCGAGGGGCCGTTCTTCCACCGTCAGGACGGTCGGCTGCTGCTCTTCTTCGCCGCCAACGCGTACGACCGGGCGGAGTACGCCGAGGGCTACGCGGTCTGCGAGAGCCCGACCGGCCCGTGTGTGAAGGCCGTCGAGAACCCGATCCTGAAGGGCAACGAGGCCGCCTCGGGCCCCGGCCACGCGTCGATGGTGGTCAAGGACGGGCGGACCTGGCTGCTGTACCACGCCTGGCCGCCGGGCCAGGAGGGCAGCACCGACCCGGGTCGGCAGGTGTGGCTCGACGAGGTGACCTGGGTCGACGGCAAGCCCGTCGTCAAGGGTCCGACGGCCACGCCGCAGCCGCGGCCCTGAGCTGTCGTGCGGGAGGGCCCCGAAGCTGGTGCCCTCCCGCATGCCTCGGTCAGGCGGTCGGCTCGCGAGGGGCCGGGGCAACCGCCGGCTCGTGCTGGGCCAGCCGGTTGCGGCGGTGGCCGTAGCCGAAGTAGATCACCGCGCCGAGCAGCATCCAGGCCAGGAACCGCAGCCAGGTCTCCACCGACAGGTTGAGCATCAGGTAGAAGCAGGCCAGCGCCGAGACGATCGGCAGCACCGGTGAGAACGGCACCCGGAACGGCCGCTCCAGGTCCGGCCGCTTGCGGCGCAGGATCGGCACCGCCACCGACACGAGGACGAACGCGCAGAGCGCGCCGATGCTGACCAGGTCGGCCAGCGCGGACAGCGGCAGGAAGCCGGCCAGCAGCGCGACGGCCACCGTCATGATCGCCGAGATCCGGTACGGGGTGCCCCAGCGCGGGTGCACCTTCGCGATCGAGGGCGGGATCAACCCGTCCCGGGCGATGGCGAAGCCGATCCGGCCCATCGCCACCAGGTCGACCAGGATGACACTGGTCAGGCCGGCGACCGCGGCGATGGAGACCAGCACGGCCGCCCAGCCCGCGCCGACCGACTCGAACGCCGACGCGATCGGGGCGCCCCGGTCGATCTCGGTGTACGGCACCATCCCGACCACCACCAGCGAGACGCCGATGTAGAGCACTGTGGAGATCAGCAGCGTGCCGAGCAGACCCAGGGTGAGGTCCCGCTTGGGCTTCCGGGTCTCCTCGCCCAGGTTGGCCACGGCCTCGAAGCCGGTGTAAGCGAAGAAGACCACGGCGGCGGCGCTGAGCACCCCGACGAAGCCGAAGACCGACGGCTCCAGCCCGAAGAGCGCCTGCGTGACCGGCTGCTTGATGCCGTCGTCGCCGCTCCCTGCGGGCTCGGCCGGCGGGATGAACGGGGTGAGGTTGGCGGCCTTGACGAAGAACAGCCCGGCTACCACCACGAAGACGCAGATGGCCACCTTGACCAGCACCAGCAGGTTGGTGATCCGGGCGGATTCCCGGATGCCGACGATCGCCACGATGCCGAGGATCAGCACGATGGCGATGGCGCCCACGTTGACAGTGCTGCCCTCCTCACCAAACCAGCGGGTCGGCAGGTCGAGCAGTTCGGCGAGGTAGCCGGACCAGCCTCGGGCCACAACGGCGGCGCCGAGCGCGAACTCCAGCAGCAGGTCCCAGCCGATGATCCAGGCGACGATCTCGCCCATCGTGGCGTACGCGTAGGTGTAGGCGCTGCCGGCGGTCGGCACGCTGGAGGCCAGCTCGGCGTAACAGAGGGCGGCGAGCAGGGCCACCACGCCGGCGATGGCGAAGGAGATCACCACGCCCGGCCCGGCGCTGTCCCGGGCCTCGATCCCGGTGAGAGTGAAGATGCCGGTGCCGATCACGATGCCGATGCCGAAGCCGGTGAGGTCGACCGCGCCGAGCCGCCTCTTCAGCCCCAGCTGGCCGTCGCTGCCGTCCGCCTCACCCTGGGCTATCACGTCCTTGATTGGTTTTGTGCGCAGCACGGACACCCGGTCACCCCTCCCACCGTGCGACCACCTTCGTGGCGGCCGGTGACCGCCGTTGCTACCCACCGGCGCGATTGGTCAACCACGAACTCTTGCGGCGATGGCCAGATTGTGAAAATTTCCTACCAGCAACGCGGACATCGACGGCGAATCTTGCCGCGCACCGCGCGAAGCATCCGGGAGCCCCAACGAAGGGACACACCGCATGAAAGCCACCCGAATCGGAGTCGCCGGGCTGGTCGCAGCCCTGCTCGGCACGTTCGTCAGCGCCACCCCCGCGAGCGCCGCACCCAGCGCGGCCGACACCACCACCGCCACCTGCGCCACCGACCCCGCCACCCCGAAACGGCAGTTCCGGGCCATGTGGATCTCCTCGGTGGTCAACATCGACTGGCCCAGCAAGGCATCCCAGACCAGCCCGGATCGGATCGCGGCCCAGCAGGCCGAGTACCGCGAGCTGCTCGACCTCGCCGGGCGACTGCACCACAACGCCGTCGTGGTGCAGGTCCGGCCCACCGCCGACGCGCTCTGGCCCTCGCCGTACGAGCCCTGGTCGGAATATCTGACCGGGGTACGCGGCCAGGATCCGGGCTGGGACCCACTGGCCTTCCTGGTCGACGAGTCGCACAAGCGGAACCTGGAGTTCCACGCCTGGTTCAACCCGTACCGCGTCTCCATGCCGGCCCCCGGCGGCGCCGGCGCCGACCTCGCCCAGCTCGCCCCCGGCCACCCGGCCCAGCAGCACCCCGACTGGACCTTCGCCTACCCGCCGGCCGGCGTGGCCGGTAGCCGGCTCTACTACAACCCCGGAATTCCCGAGGTCCGCGAGTTCGTCCAGACCGCCATGATGGACGCCGTCAAGCGGTACGACATCGACGGCGTCCACTTCGACGACTACTTCTACCCCTACCCCAGCGGCACCCACCAGGTGCCGGACGACGCGGCCTTCGCGACCCACAACCGGGGCTTCACCGACCGGGCCGACTGGCGGCGGGACAACATCAACCTGCTGATCCAGGAGATGAACGGCAAGATCAAAGCGGCGAAGCCGTGGGTGAAGTTCGGCGTCAGCCCGTTCGGCATCTGGCGCAACAAGACCGCCGACCCGCTCGGTTCGGACACCACCGGCAGCCAGTCGTACGACATCATCTCCGCCGACACCCGCAAGTGGATCAAGCAGGAGTGGATCGACTACGTGGTGCCGCAGCTCTACTGGTACATCGGCCAGTACCCGGCCGCCGACTACGCGCGCCTCGTGCCGTGGTGGGCCGAGACGGTGCGCGGCACCCGCGTGCAGCTCTACATCGGCCAGGCCGACTACAAGAGCGGCGATCCGGCGTACGGGCCGTACTGGCAGAACCCGCGTGAGCTCTCCGACCACCTGACGCTCAACCGGTCGTACCCGGAGGTGCAGGGCAACGTGCACTTCTCCGCGGTGCAGGTGCGGGCCAACCGCCTCGGCGCCACCGACATCTACGCGGGCGAGCACTACTCCCGCCCGGCGCTGGTGCCGGCCATGCCCCACCTGCCGGCCCGGCCGCTGCTCTTCCCGGTGGTCAGCAAGGCGACCCGGCAGGCCGACGGGGTCCGGCTCACCTGGCGCCAGCCCGCCGACGGCGTCGGCCCGCTCGGCACCGCCACTTCGTACGCGATCTACCGCTTCGACGGCACCACGCTGCCCGGCCGGTGCGCCACTACCGACGCCGCGCACCTGGTCGCCACCGTCCGGGCCACGCCCGGTGGCACCCAGTCCTGGGTGGACACCTCGGCCGAGCCCGGTCGGCGCTACACCTACCAGCTGACCGCCCTGGACCGGTCCGCCAACGAGAGCCCCGCCAGCCCGCCGGCATTCGTCTGTTTCAACGTATGTCACCAATAGTTGACGACGCGCATACCGCCCAGTTGATCAGCTGATCGACACTCATCGACATCCGGTAACCCGCCGGTAACTTCCGTCCCACCCGCTCACCCCCGCGGAGGTAACCCGTGCCCCGACGTCTCGCCACCCTGATCGCCTCGGGCGCGTTAGCGCTGCTCGCCACCCTCGCCATCGCCTCCCCCGCCGCCGCCGTCACCCCCGCCCAACGGCTCTCCGTGCTGTCCAGCTGGACCCAGACCAGCGCGTCCAGCTACAACTCGTGGAACAGCGCCCGGGTCAACCGGGCACCCTGGGCCGAGTACAACTTCAACTGGTCCACCGACTACTGCTCGTCCAGCCCGGACAACCCGCTCGGCTTCACCTTCAACCTGGGCTGCTACCGGCACGACTTCGGCTACCGCAACTACAAGGCGGTCGGCCAGTTCTCCGCCAACAAGTCCCGCCTCGACAGCGCCTTCTACGAGGACCTGAAGCGCGTCTGCACCACGTACAACTCGGTCGTACGGCCGGCCTGCTACAGCCTGGCCTGGACCTACTACCAGGCGGTCAGCATCTTCGGTTCGGTAGCGGCCGTCCAGCAGGCCGACATCGACCGCGCAGCCCGAATGAAGGCCCAAGCCGAAGCCAAAGCCGCAGCAACCCACTAACCCCACCCCACTAACTCCACCCTCCCCCCCACCCCCCCCACCCCCCACCGCCCGCGTTGATCAAGAGGTTTCGGTCATCGGGAGCGCGTTTCCTGACGCAAACCTCTTGATCAACAAGGGTGGGGGTGGGGAGGGCAGGGTGGGGAGGGCAGGGTGGGGTGGGTTAGGCGCGTTCGGTTCGGGTGGCTGGATGGCGGTCGGGGTCGGCGGGACGGCGGGGGGTTGGTTGGGACAGGCCGGTGCTGAAGCGGGTCGAGTCCGCCGCCAGGTCCGGGTGTTCCACGTCGAGTGCCAGCGCCGCGGCCTCGTCCAGCCCCAGCTCCGCACCCTCGCCGTACGCGTCGTCGAAGGCCGCGTCGCCCAGCACCGCGCGCAACTCCCCCTGCTGCTCGGCCCAGTAACCGCCGAAGATGCCGGGGGTGGCACGCATGCTCGCCCGGGTGGCCTGCGCGGCCCCGAACAGGCGGGCGGCGGTCAACCGCTCCCCGCCGATCGCGCAGCGCACCGCGACCGCGTTCAAGGTGTCGCACGCCCGCCCGTGGTAGCCGTGGCCCATCCGGGAGCGCAACGCCACCAGCAGATGCTCGTGTGCGGCGATCACGTCGCCGCGGGCCAGCGCGACCATGCCGAGCAGCATGTCCACCGAACGCCTGCCCCGCTCCACGGGCCGGGCCGCCTCCACCGGACGGACCGCGCCCAGCAGTTCCGCCGCCTCCTCCAGGGCGCCCCGCCGCCAGAGCAGCTCGGCCAGGCTGAAGACCGCGAACAGCGCCTCGCCGACCACGTCCTGCCCGTGCGCCCAGTCGATGACCTCCCGGCACACCCGCTCGGCCTCGACGAACTGCCCCATGTCGACCAGGGGCGCGGCCCTGCCGGCGAGCACCCGGGCCAGCAACCCGGCGTCGCCGGCCTGCCGCGCCGCCGCCTCCGCCCGCTGGGAGTAGCGCAGCTCCTCGGCGAACTCGCCGTCGGCGCTGGCATGCAGCGAATGCATGTGGTAGGCCGCCGCCATCTCCGCCTCCGGGATCCGCTCCCCCGTCTCCGCAATTCGTCCGTACAGCCGGAACAGCCACAGCCGCCCCTCGCGGGCCAGGCCCCGCTCCAGCCACCACTGGTCCAGCCCACCCGCCAGACCGAGACCGGCACGCGCGCTCCCGCCGGTGGCGCACCACCGCAGCGCGGCGCGCAACTCCCCGGCCAGTGGATCGAGGGCATACAACGACAGCGTCACCGGTCGGCCGTCCTGGCCCAGATGGGCCCGGTCCAACGCGTGCGCCGACCAGGCCACGTGCCGGTCCCGAGCGGCCTGCTCCTCACCCGCCTCGGCCAACCGCCGCGCCGCGTACGCCCGGATGGGGTCGAGCATCCGGTAGGTGCTGCCGGCGGCACGCGGCTCGGCCAGCACCATCGACTTGTCGACCAGGACCGAGAGCGGATCCAGCGGATCGTCACCCAGCAACCACTCCACAGTCGCCAGATCCACCGGGCCGGCGAAGACCGCCAGCCACCGCAGCAGGCGGGCGGCCCGGGGCCCCAGCGTCCGGTAGGACCAGGTGACGGTGGCCTGCATGGTCATATGTCGTTCGGTGGCCGAGCGCTGCACCGCTCGGCTCGCCGGCGTGGGCGGTGACGCCCCGGCCGCCGCCGCGACCAGGTCCACGGTGTCCTGCTGGTTGCCGGACCAGCCCCGCTCCACCGGCGGCGGATCCGGGTCCTCCCGGCCGGCGTCCAGGGTGCCGAGGACGTCGTCCAGCCGCTCGGCGAGCTGGCCGACGGAGAGCACCCGCAGCCGGGCGGCGGCCAACTCGATGGCGAGAGGCAGACCGTCCAACCGCTGCACGACCCGGCGCAGGTCGGCGGACTCGGCCGGGTCGGGCTGCCGACCACCGCGCGCCGCCGCCGTACGGTCCAGCAGCAGCGCCACCGCGTCGCTCTCCGCACCGTCCGCGCGCGGGTCGACCGAGAGCGGCGGAATCCGCCACACCACCTCGCCGGGCAGGCTGAACGACTCACGACTGGTGGCCAGCACCCGTACGCCGCCCCCGCCGGACAGCAGACGCGCGATCACCTCTGCGCAGGCGGCCGGTTGGGTGTCGCAGGTGTCCAGTACGACAAGCATCCGGCGGCCGGCCGCGTACTCGACGAGGGTGTCCAGCATCGGCCGGCCCGGCTCGGGACGCAGGCCGAGCACGGCGGCGATGGCGAACGCCACCAGCCCCGGGTCGGTCACCGAGGCGATGTCGACGAACCAGACCCCGTCCGGGTACGCCTCGACAACTCCGCTGGCCAGCTCCACCGCGAGCCGGGTCTTGCCCGCGCCGCCGGCGCCCAGCACGGTGACCAGGCGGTGTTGACGCACCAGCAGGCCCAACTCGATGCGCTCGGCCTGCCGGCCGACGAACGAGGTCACCTGGGTGGGCAGGTTGTGCGCCACCGCGTCGGCGGTGCGGGGCCGGGGGAACTGCCGCTCCAGACCCGGGGCGACCAGTTGGAACAGTCGTTCCCGGTCGTCGAAGCCGCGCAGTCGGTGCAGGCCCAGGTCGAGCAGGGTCGCACCCGGCGGCATCGGCTCGGCCCGCCGTGCGGTGGACGCGGTGCAGAGCACCTGCCCGCCGTGCGCGGCGGCCGCCACCCGGGCAGCCCGGTGCACCTCGGGGCTGGCGTACTCGCCGTCGCGTGGCTCGGCATAGCCGGTGTGCAGGCCCATCCGCACCCGGGGCGCGGCCTCGGAGGTGGGCCAGTCGTGGCTGGACAGTGCCCGCTGGGCGGTCAGGCACGCGGTCATCGCCGCGGTCGCTTCCTCGAAGGCCAGGAAGAACGAGTCGCCCTCGGTCAGCAGCTCCGCGCCACCCGTGCTGGCCAGCGTGCGGCGCAGCAGCCGTCGATGCTCGGCGAGCACCGGGCGGTAGTCCGGGCCGAGCAGCTGAGCCAGCCGGGTCGAGCCCTCGATATCGGTAAATACGAAGGTCACCCAACCGCTCGGGAGCTGGATCCGTGGCGACATGCGAGGAACCTCCGCCCGTGACGTCGGGTTCATGCTGCCTGAATCCGAACGATCACACATCGTGAGAACGGCCGGGCAAGTGCCGCCTCAACGTGCCACTCGGACCCGCTCCCGGCAAGGCCGGCCCACCAGGCGGCGCCGAATTGGCCCGATCAGCAGCCGCAGGCGCCGCCGCAGCAGCCACCACCAGCGGGTGCCGGGGCACCACTGCGGCCGGTGACCGCGACCGCGGAAAGAAGCTTGACCGTGTCGGCGTGTCCCTGTGGGCAGCTGGCCGGCTCACCGGCCGCCGCCATCGAACGGTTGACCTCGAAGGTGTCGCCGCAGGCGCGGCAGCGGAACTCGTACCGGGGCATGGCACCCAGGGTACGTGGATCTGGCGGTTCGCGGAGCATGGGTGATACTCGACAGGTGGTGGACGGCGAGGACGACACGCATGTGCAACCGTTACGACCGGCCGCGCCGCTGGACGGGCCGCTCGAAGGCTCAGGGGCCGCGCCCGACCCGGTGCGCAAGGTGCCCCGCCCCCGCCGCCCCTGGCTGAGCGGGCGTTCCGCGTCCGCGCCGACCACGCCGCCGGCCACCACGCCGGCTCCGCCAGTGGCCAAGCCCACCGCGTCCGACTCCGCCGGGTCCGAACCGGACGCGAGCGCCACCGGCACGAAGGTTCCGGCCGAACCCGTCCCGGCGGTCGCAAGCCCAGCAGCCGCCCCCCAGGCCGCGGCACCCAAGGCCGAGGCCGCGAAGGCCGAGATTGGTAAAGCCGAGGACCTCAAGGCCGACGCTGCAAAACCCGAGGACCAGAAGACCGACACCCTCAGGGCCGAGGACGCGAAGGCCGACGCCCCCAAGGCCGACGCCCCGAAAGCCGAGGATGCGAAAGCCGACGCCTCGAAGGCGGACGGCAGCGCCAGCGGCTCGTCCGCGTCGAAGGCGGCCGGCGCGTCGAGCGCCGACACGTCAGCCGATGACGCGAAGACCGGTGCCGCGGACCCGGCGAAGACCACTGTGGATGAGGTCCCGGTCGTGCCGGCGTCCGACCCGGCCCGTCGGCGGCGGGTGCAGTTCGCCCACGCGGTACGTCTGCCGCCACGCCGGGCAGCGGCCGCCGCGGCACAGGCGACCCGCGCCTGGGCACGCCGGCCGAGTGGTCGGCTGACCCTGCCCGGCGTCTTCCTGCTGGCGCTGGTGGCCGCGACCGGCGCGGCGGGAGCGCTGCTCGTACCGGCCGCGATCCGCTCACCCCGCCCGGTCGCTGTCGACGCCTCGGCCACGCCGAGCGGGGTAGCGGCGCCGGGAATGCCGTCCGGCCTGCCCGCCAGCCCGCTGCCCACCGGGCCGCTGCCGACCCTGCCGCTGCCCACCGGCGGGTTGCCCGGCAACGGGCTGCCGACCGGGTCGGTGATCGGTGGCCGACCGTCGGACGCCCTGGCCGGCTGGGCGCAGCAGGTCGGTGCCAAGGTCGGCGTCCCGGCGGTCGCCATGCAGGCGTACGGCTACGCCGAGCTGGTGCTCGCCCAGTCCAACCGCAGCTGTGCGCTGAGCTGGACCACGCTGGCCGCGATCGGAAAGGTCGAATCGGATCACGGCTCGACCAACGGGGCGCGGTTGGGGCAGGACGGCAAGGCGGTGCCCAACATCTTCGGGCTGCCGCTGGACGGGAAGGAGGGTCGGATGCGGATCATCGACACCGACCGTGGGGCGCTCGACGGGGACGCGACCCTCGACCGCGCCATCGGCCCGATGCAGTTCATCCCGACCACCTGGCAGGAGATCGGCGCGGACGCGGACAACGACGGCCGCAAGGACCCGCACGACCTGGACGACGCCGCCCTGGCAGCGGGCAATTACCTCTGCAAGGGTGGTCGAAACCTGAGCATCGCGGGCGACTGGTGGAACGCGATCCTCTCCTACAACGACGTCCGGCGGTACGCCCAGGACGTCTACGACACCGCGAACCGGTACGGACGGGCCAGTCGGTCGTGAAGTGATCGTCTCGATACGTTGGAGAACTGGACACTTCCCCCGGGCCTCTGTTAGCGGCAAGCTAGACGGGTGATGGTGCGCGAGTGGGACCCCAGGACCGCGTCGTCCGCCGAGATCGCGTCGCTGTTGGCCACGCTGAACGCGGTTCTGGCGGCCGATCTGCCGCAGGATCCGCCCTGGCGGGAGGCTTCGCTGCGGGAGTACCTCGCCGAGGTGATGCCCGGCGAGCGGCGGATTTCCTGGATCGCCCAGGCCGAGCCGACCGCCCCGGGCGACACGGGCGAGGTGATCGGCCAGGTGCACGTACTCCTTCTGGGTGACATCGGCGTGCTCGAGGTGCTGGTGCACCCGTCCGCCCGGCGCACCGGCCTCGGCCGTGACCTGGTGCTGCGCGCCGCACGCCGGGTCTATCAGGAGGGCTTCCGGTCGATCGGGGTCGAGGTCGTCGGCGACACGCCGGCGGTCGGGTTCTACGAGTCGCTCGGCTTCAACCGGGAGTACGTGGAGACGCGCAGCGTGCTCGACCTGACCGCGGTGGACTGGGCCGAGCTTGCCGAGATGGCCACCGGCATCAGCGCGGGCTACCAGCTGCAGTTCTTTCCGGGCGGGCCGCCGGACGACCTGATCGAGGCGTACGCGCGGGCCAAGGCCGAGGTGCGCGACGTCGACGACGGTGAGCTGCGCCCCAGCTCCTACGACCCGGAGCGGCTGCGGGACAGCCTCGACACGCTGCACCGGCGGGGCATGAAGCCGTACATCGTGCTCGCCCGGCACGAGCAGAGCGGCGAGGTGGCCGGCCTGACCGAGGTGGTGGTGCCGGCGCAGCACCCGACCCGCGCCGACCAGTACGACACGATCGTCGCGCAGGATCACCGGGGTTACGGCATCGATCGGGCGATCAAGGCCCGGATGCTGCTGGAGTTGCGCTCCGCCGAGCCGGAGCTGATCGAGGTGCAGACCTGGAACGCGCAGGCCAACGAGGCGATGTTGAAGGTCAACGCGGAGCTGGGCTACCGCCCCGACCGGGACTGGTGCGAATACAGCGTCGACGTCGCTGAGCTGGTGCACCGCCTCGATCCGCCGCGCTGAGAAATTCACGAAACTGTCCATTAGGGGATGGACGGTGGACAGTCGCGCACCTTAACGTGCGTTGACCCCCATCCACCCATCGTGGAGGCCCTATGCGCCCGCGCCGCTCAATCGCCGCGCTCGCGACCGCCACCGCCGCCGTGACCGTCACGGCGCTCGGCGTCGCACCCACCGCGGCCAGCGCCGCGCCCACCGACCTGTTCATTTCGGAGTACGTCGAGGGTTCGTCGAACAACAAGGCGATCGAGCTGTTCAACGGCACGGGCGCCGCCGTCGACCTGGCGGCCGGTGGCTACCAGTTGCAGCTCTACTTCAACGGCTCCACCACGGCCACCACGATCGCCCTGACCGGCAGCGTGGCGGCCGGAGACGCGTTCGTGTTCGCCAGCGCCTCGGCCGGGGCCGCCATCCTCGCCCAGGCCGACCAGACCACCGGGGCGAGCCTCTTCAACGGTGACGACGCGATCGTGCTGCGCCGGGGCACCACAGTGCTCGACTCGATCGGCCAGGTGGGCGTCGACCCGGGCACCGAGTGGGGCGCCGGCGTCACCAGCACCGCTGACAACACAGTGCGTCGACTGCCGAACGTGGCCGCCGGTGACACCGACCCGTCGGACGCGTTCGACCCCGCCACGCAGTGGGCCGGTTTCCCCGTCGACACGTTCGACGGGCTGGGCGCGCACACCGTGGACGGCGGTGGCCCGGTCGACGTGCCGGCCACGCTGACCTGTGGCGGGCCGCTGGTCACCGCCGCCGGCACGGCCGCGAGCCGCGAGGTGACCGCCGCCGACCCCGACGACACGATCGTCGACCTGGCGGTGACCGCGATCAGCCCGAGCCCGACCTCCGGCTCGATCACCCGTACCGCGTTCACCCCCACCGACGGGGTGGGCGGCACCGCCCGCGCCACGGTCGGCGTGAGCGCCGACCTCGCCGCCGGGGCGTACACAGTCACCCTCACCGCGACCGACGCGGGCGGTGGCACCGCGAGCTGCGCGCTGGCCGTGCAGGTGACCCGGGAGCTGACCGTCGGCGAGGTGCAGGGTCCGACCACCGACACCGAGTCCGGTCCGAGCGACCGGTCACCGCTCGCACCGGCGAGCGGCAACGGCACGAGCAGCACGCTGTACGACGTACGCGGCGTGATCACCCAGTTGACCCTGGCCCGCACCTCGGCCGGGGCGGAGCAGCACGGCTTCTTCCTGCAGAGCCGCGTTGGTGACACCGACGGCGACCCGACCAGCTCCGACGGCATCTTCGTGTTCATGGGCACGTTCACCTCGCTGATCGGCGGTTACGTGCCGACGGTCGGCGACGAGGTGGTGCTGCGGGCCCGGGTGTCTGAGTACTACAACTTCACCCAGCTCTCCGGCGCGTCGCTGGTCCGCCGGGTCGGCGGTGGGCTGGTCGTGGACAGCGCGGTCGCGGTGGCCGACGCGGTGCCGCCGGCCGTGCTGACCGACGCGCAGCGCTTCTGGGAGCGGCACGAGGGTTCCCGGATCCGGGTACGCGCGGGCAGCGGCGCGGTGAGCGGCCGGGACGTCTTCTCCTCCACTGCCGACGCGGAGCTGTGGGTGGTCGACCGCGACGACCCGCTGCTGGACCGCGCCGACGCGTACTCCCGGCGGGTCTTCCGTGATTCGCACCCACTGGACAACGACCCGACCCGCCGCTTCGACGACGGCAACGGCCAGCGGACGCTGCTCGGCAGCATGGGCGTGAAGGCCACCGCCGGGGACAGCGCCGCGCTGCTCCCGCCGGCGCACACTTTCGACACGCTGCGGGCGGACGCGGTGGGCGGGGTCTACTACTCGTTCGAGAAGTACGGCGTCCAGGTCGAGCGGGCGGAGTTCGCCGCCGGGGCCGACCCGTCGAAGAACAACCCGCCCAAGCCGGCCGACCGGTCGCAGGAGGTGGCCGTGGCCACCTACAACGTGGAGAACCTGTACGACTACCGCGACGACCCGTTCGACGGCTGCGACTTCGCCGGTAACGCCGGCTGCGTGGGCGTCGACCCGCCGTTCGACTACGTCCCGGGCAGCGAGGCGGAGTACCGCGAGCAACTGGCCGCGCTCGCCGACCAGATCGTCACCGACCTGCACGCACCGGACCTGATCCTGGTGCAGGAGGCCGAGGACCAGGACATCTGCACGGTCTCCGGTGCGGCGCTGAGCTGCGGCGACACCAACAACGCCGATGGTGCTCCGGACAGCATCCAGGAGTTGGCGCTGACGGTCGCGGCGGCCGGTGGGCCCACGTACGCCGCCGCCTATGACCGGACCGGCGCGGACGCCCGCGGTATCACAGCGGCCTTCCTGTACCGCACGGACCGGGTGTCGCTGGCGGCCGCGACGGCGGCGGACCCCCTGCTGGGGTCGGCACCGACCGTTCAGTACCGGGCTGCGGGGTTGCCGGCCAACGCCGACGTGCAGAACCCGAAGGCCCTCAACGCGGTGTTGCCGGCGGATGTGGACACCTCGACCGGTCGGGACGGGAGCAACGTCTTCACCCGTGCCCCGCAGTTGGGCAAGTTCAGCGTGGCCGCGGCGCCCGGCTCGACCGAGCGGTTCACCCTGTACGCGCTCAGCAACCACTACTCCTCCGGCCCGGACAGCCGGGTCGGGCAGCGGCGGGAGCAGGCGCGTTACGGCGCGGCGATCGTGACCGCGATCGAGGCGGCCGACCAGACCGCCCGGGTGGTCTACGGCGGGGACCTGAACGTGTTCCCCCGCCCGGACGATCCCATCGCCACCGGCGAGCAGCCCACGCCGTCGGACCAGCTCGCCCCGCTCTACGAGGCGGGCCTGCACAACCTGTGGGACAACCTCGTCGCGGACGTGCCGGCCTCGGCCTACTCGTACAGCTTCGAGGGGCAGGCGCAGACACTCGACCACCTGTTCGTCAACGACGCGTTCTACGGCGACCTGGTGCAGGTGCGGGCAGCGCACATCAACGCCGACTGGCCGGCGGAGTTCGCCGGTGACGGGTCGCGCGGTTCCAGTGACCACGACCCGCAGGTGGCCCGGTTCCGGTCCCGAGCGTCGTTGACAGTGGCCGACACGGCGGTGGCCGAGGGCAACCAGGGCACCCGGCAGCTCACCTTCACCGCCACCGTGTCCCGGCCGCTGTCCCAGTCGGTGCTGCTCTGCGCCGCCACCGTCGGCCTCACGGCGCAGGCGGGCTCGGACTTCGACCCGTACGCCGGCTGCAAGGTGTTGGCCGCCGGGCAGACGTCGGTGGCGTTCCCGGTGTCGGTGCGCGGTGACCGCAAGCGGGAGGCGGACGAGAAGTTGACGCTGCTGGTGGCCGGCGTGCCCGGCCTGCGGCTGGCTGATCCACTCGCGACCGGAACGATCACCAACGACGACTGAGGGTTTCCGCTCAGCCGCGCGTGATCGCGCTCGATCCAGGATGTAGTGGCCTCCGCGGACCAGGAGGCCACTACATCCGCGTTTCGGCATGACCTTGCCCTGGGACGTAACACAGTGCCGCCGCCGAGCCAATGAAGGGGTGTAAGGACGGCCAACGAGAGGACGGCCTGTGACTATCCCGAGACCAGGCGGGGACGGCCTGGCGGCCATCGGCGCGGACCCCGAGGCGTTCGAGCGGTTCTACCGGCGGCACGTCGAGACGATCAGCCGGTTCGTCGCCCGTCGTGTTGACGACCCCCACACTGCCGCCGATCTCACGGCCGAGGTGTTCCTCGCGGTGATTGACAGTGCGGCCAGTTACCGGCCGGAGCGGGGCAGCGAGTTGGGCTGGCTCTTCGGCGTGGCTCGCAACGTCATCGCGGCCGAACATCGGCGCGCGACCCGACTCCTGCGGGCCAGCGGTCGCATAGCGGGACGACGGCTGCTCGATGCCGACGACATCGCCCGGATCGAGGAACGCATCGACGCCGAGGCGCTGGCCCGCCGCACCTACCAGGCGCTGCGCGGCCTACCGGAGCGCACCCGCACCCTGTTGGAACTCGTCGCCGTCGACGGCCTGTCCGTGGCGGACGCCGCCGACGCGCTCGGCATCTCCCCGGTCGCAGCCCGGGTCCGCGTGCACCGGGCACGCCGCGCGGTACGCCTCGCGCTCGCACAGTCCGAATCCGCACTCGTCTGATCGGAGGGATGATCACCATGACCCACACCCCACTGGGCAACTTCGAGGAACGACTCCTCGGCGAGTTGCGGGACCACGTCACGAACCAGACCTCCGACCCGGCGCCGACCGCGCCTCCCGTTCGTGCAGCCCGCCGAGGCCCACGGTGGCGGACGCCGGGCTGGCGCCTGGCCGGGGTCGGTGGGCTGGCCGCCCTGCTGACCATCGGCGGGTTGGTGGTGCAGACGGTGGACGACGCGCCACCGACGGCGAGCGCGGCCGAGATCCTGACCGAGGCCGCGGATACGGCCCGGCAGCAGCCCGACCTGGTGGCCCGCCCCGGCCAGTTCCTCTTCATCGAACTGCGACTCACCTCGCGGGATCGGCCGGATGCCGGCCCGTACACCCAGGAGCGGCTCCAGCGCTGGGTGCCGGTCGGCGACGACCCCACCTGGCAGCAGCGGCGGAGGCTGGAGAGCCGCCCCGACGAGTGGCGGACCGACAACGTCTCGCACCTGGCGCCGCCGCCCGGCTACTTCCAGGGCCTGCCCACCGAGCCGGAGCAGATGGCGCAGTACCTGCGGGATCACCCGATCCCAGTGGATCTGCCCGCCGGTGCGGACCTGGAGGCCATCCGCAACGACCCTGCGACGATCTTCGGCGACGGAATGTGGATGCTTGAGGGGTACGTGCCGCCGCAGTCGCTCGGTGCACTGTTCCAGGCCATGGCCCAGGTGCCCGGGGCCACAGTGTTGCCCGGCGAAATTCGGGACGCGGCCGGCCGGCGGGGGGTGGCACTGCGGACGCCGGGCGTGTTCGGTGCACACATCGACCTGATCTTCGACCGGGAGACCCACGCCTACCTCGGCACCCGCCGTCTTATCGTGCGGGATGGCAAGGAGTCGCCGTACACGAGCACTGCCATCACCCAGATGGCGGTCGTCGACCGCCCGGGGCAACTGCCCTGATCGTCAGGGCCCGGCGATGATCGCGCTCGATCCTGGAAATAGTGGCCTCCCCTGAGGACGAGGCCACTATTTCCTTGTTTCAGCGCGATCGAATCGTCGGGCCCGCGTGCGGGTGGGGCCGCTCAGTAGCGCTGACGGAGCAGGTTGGCGGCCTCGACGGCCCAGTAGGTGAGGATGACCTGCGCACCGGCCCGCTTGATCGAGGTGAGCGTCTCCAGCATCACCCGCTCGCGGTCGATCCAGCCGTTCGCGGCGGCCGCCTCGACCATCGCGTACTCCCCGGAGACCTGGTAGGCGGCGACCGGGACGTCGACCGCGGCCCGCACCGCCGACACCACGTCGAGGTAGGGCAGCGCCGGCTTGACCATCACCAGATCGGCGCCCTCGGCGACGTCCAACGCGACCTCGCGCAGCGACTCACGCAGATTGGCCGGGTCCTGCTGGTAGGTGCGCCGGTCGCCCTCCAGCGCCGACTCCACCGCCTCCCGGAACGGGCCGTAGAAGGCGGAGGCGTACTTCACTGCGTACGCCAGCACGGAGACGTCCTGGTAGCCGGCAGCGTCGAGGGCCCGGCGTACCACGCCGACCTGGCCGTCCATCATCCCGGACGGCCCGACCATGCCGACCCCGGCGGCGGCCTGGGCCACCGCCATCTCGGCGTACGCGGCCAGGGTGGAGTCGTTGTCGACCTCACCGTCGGGGGTGAGCAGCCCACAGTGCCCGTGCGAGGTGAACTCGTCGAGGCACAGGTCGCTCATCACCACAGTGGCGTCGCCCACCTCGGCCACCACGTCGCGGATGGCGACGTTGAGGATGCCGTTCGGGTCGATGCCGCCGGAGGCGGTCGGGTCCCGCTGCTCCGGCACGCCGAAGAGCATGATCCCACCGACACCGGCCTGGACCGCCTCGGCCGCCGCCTTGCGCAGCGAGTCCCGGGAGTGCTGGAGCACCCCCGGGAGCGACCCGATGGCGCGGGGCTCGGTCAGCCCCTCCTTGACGAACATCGGCACGACCAGCTCGGCCGGGTCGACCCGGGTCTCGGACACCAGCCGGCGGACCGCCGGGTTGCGGCGCAGCCGGCGGGGCCGGATCTCGGGGTACGACATGGCAGGCCCTCCTCGAACGACTACCGGAAGCGCAGAGCGGTCGGGCCCTGCACCTTCGAGCCACGGCGCTGCTTTGCCGGCATGGCGGCCAGCTTCTCCCGCAGCTCGACGGCGTAGGCGGCGAGCGCCTCCACCAGGTCGGGCACCGAGGCGTGCGGCGGCTGGACGTCGACGCGCAGGCCGAACTCCGTCGCGGTCTCCGCCGTCTTGGGCCCAATGACGGCAACAACCGTCCGGGCGTGCGGCTTCCCGGCGATGCCGACCAGGTTGCGCACGGTGGAGGACGAGGTGAAGAGCACCGCGTCGAACCCGCCCGACTTGATCGCGTCGCGGATCTCGGCGGGCGGCGGAGCGGCCCGCACCGTCCGGTACGCGGTCACGTCGTCGACCTCCCAGCCGCGCTCGGTGAGCCCGGCGGCGAGCGTCTCGGTGGCGATGTCGGCGCGCGGCAGCAGCACCCGGCCCACCGGGTCGAGGATCTCGTCGTGCGGCGAGAACTCGGCCAGCAGGCCCTCCGAGGACTGCTCCCCGGCGGGGATCAGCTCCGGCTGGATGCCGAACGCGCGGACCGCGTCCGCGGTGGCCTCACCGATGCAGGCGATCTTGACGCCGCCGAAGTGCCGGGCGTCGAGGCCGTGCTCGGCGAACTTCTCCCAGACCGCGCGGACCGCGTTCACCGACGTGAAGATCACCCAGGCGTACCGGCCGTCGACCAGGCCCTTGACGGCCCGCTCCATCTGCGCCGGGGTACGCGGCGGCTCGACCGCGATGGTCGGCACCTCGCAGGGGATCGCCCCGTACGCGCGCAGCCGGGCGCTCATCGCGCCGGCCTGCTCCTTGGTGCGAGGTACGAGCACCTTCCAGCCGTACAGCGGGCGGTTCTCCCACCAGCTCAGCTTGTCGCGCTGCCCCACGCCGACACCGACGGTGAGCACCACCCGGCCGGTGAAGCCGAGCGCGGCGGCCACGAAGCTGTCCACTGTCGACGTGGTCGTGTACTGGGTCTCGCCGGTGCCGTCGCCGGTCACCCCGACGCCGGTGGTGCCGTCGACCCCGGCGGCGAGCAGCCCGTCGCGGACGGCGGCGAGGTCACCGGCGTCCACGGCGAGCGCGAGCGAACCCCGGCCGACAGCCGTGGCCAACGCCTCGAAGTCCAGCGCGCTGACGTCCTCGACGTCGGCGGCCGTACGGACACCCGGCAGCGGGACCCCGGCGTAGGTGGCCACACCCTCGGCCTGGCCGACGCCCGGCACCACCTCGAAGTGGGCGGCGGTGCGGGCCACCGCCTGCACCTCCTTGACCACCGAGTCGTGCCCGAACGGGTCGCCGGCGACGAGGTGCACCGCGTTGAGCCCGGAGCGGGCCGCGGAGATCAGCACCTTCGCCACGTCCCCCGGCGCGCCCTCGGCCGGGGTGAACTCGGCATCGTCCCTGGCCTCGGCGCGAACGACGGTGAGCAACGACTCCGGGACTCCCCGGTCGTAGATCACCTGGTCGGCGTCGACCAGGGCGTCGTGGGCCCGACGGGTCAGCAGGCCCGGGTCACCGGGGCCAGCCCCGACGAACGCGATACGGCCGACGGGCTTACGGGTGCGGGTCATTCTGTGCTCCCAAATTGCTGGGTCCCCGGGCCGGTGTGTCCTTCGTGGCCGAGGATCGAGTCGGCGCCGAGGTCGAGGAGTTCGGCGGCGAGTGCCTTACCGATCTCCGCCGCGTCGGCGGGCGTTCCGGTGCGGGACAGCCGGAGGTCACGAGTGCCGTCCGGGCTGATCACCGCCCCGCGCAGGTAGATCTCATCGCCGGTCTCGCCTTCGGCGAGTTCGGCATAGGCGGCGACGGGTGCGCTGCACCCGGCCTCCAGGGTTGCCAGAAACGCACGTTCCGCGGTGACCGCGGCACGCGACGGTGCGTGGTCGAGCACGGCGAGCAGCTCGACCAGGTCCTGGTCGTCGACCCGGCACTCCACTGCCAACGCGCCCTGAGCGGGAGCGGGCAGCATGAGCATCGGGTCCAGCGACTCGGTGATCACGTCGAGCCGGCCGAGTCGGGCCAGACCGGCCCGGGCCAGGACGACGGCGTCGAGGTCGGCCTCGGGACCGAGCACCCGCCCCAGGCGGGTGTCGACGTTGCCGCGGATCGGGGTGACCTCCAGTTGCAGGCCGAGGGCGTGCAACTGGGCGATCCGACGCAGCGCTCCGGTGCCCACGGTGGCCCCGGGCGGCAGCTCGGCGAGCGTCCGGCCGTCGCGGGCCACCAACGCGTCGCGCGGGTCCTGCCGGGCCGGTACCGCCGCGATGTGCAGCCCACCGGCGGCGGCCGTGGGCAGATCCTTGTACGAGTGCACCGCGAAGTCGATCGTCCCGGCGGTCAGCGCGTCACGCAGGGCGGAGACGAACACCCCGACGCCCAGCCGGTGCACCGGCGCGTTGGAGCGGTCGCCCGCGGTGACCACCTCGACCAGCTCGACGGGGCGGCCGGTGGCGGCGGTCACCGCCTCGGCGACCTGGCCGGACTGGGCCATCGCCAGGGCGCTGCCCCGGGTGCCGAGGCGCAGGGGGGCGGTCATCGCGCACCTCCGGTGGGTGGGGTGGGCTCGGCGGCGTCGGCTCCGGACACCGGGTCGGTGCCGGGGAGCGCCATGCCGAGGTCGGGGGTCAGCACGTCCGGGACGGTGTCCACCGGCGAGGTCTGCGGCACCTCAAGGTCGAACAGCTCGCGCAGCAGTGCCGCGTACTGGTCGCCGCCGGGCTCCGCGGCCAACTGGCGGACCTTGACGGTGGGCTGGTGCAGCAGCCGCTGCACGACCCGGTGCACAGTGCGGGCCACCTCGGCCCGCAGGTCGTCGCCGAGGTCGGGGCGACGCTGGGCCAGTCGGCGCAGCTCGGCGGTGACCACGTCGTCGGCCCGGCCGCGCAGCGCGGCCACTGTGGGTGCCACGTCTGCGCCGCGCAGCCAGGTGAGGAAGCCCTCCACCTCGCCGAGCACGATGCGTTCGACGGCCGCGGCGTCGGCAGCCGCCGGACCGTCGGCGAGCAGCGCCGCCATCCGGTCGATGTCGATCACCTCGACGCCGGGCAGCTCGGCGACGCCCTCCTCGACGTCGCGCGGTACGGCCAGGTCGAGCAGGACCAGCGGGCCCCGGGACGGGTCGCGCTCGGCCAGCGCTGCGGTGACCACCGCCCGGGTGAGGACCGGTTCGGTGGACGCGGTGGCGGCCACTACGATGTCCACTGTGGAGAGGGTGTCGGCCAGCTCGGTCATCGGCGCGGCAGTCGCCCCGTACGACTCGGCGAGCCGGACGGCCCGGTCGGCGCCCCGGTTGCTGACGGTGAGGGGCCCGGCGCCCAGCCGGGACAGCGTGGCCACCCCGAGCGAACCCATCGCACCGGCGCCGACCACCAGGGCCGGGTGGCCGACGAGGTCGCCGTCGAGGTGCCCGGCGGCCAACTCCAGGGCGGCGGTGACGACGCTCTGGCCGGCCCGGTCGATGCCGGTCTCGGCGTGGGCGCGCTTGCCGACCCGCAGCGCCTGCTGCATCAGCTCGTGCAGCAGCCGACCGGCCGAGTCGGCGCCGGTGGCCCAGTGGTACGCGTCACGCAACTGGCCGAGGATCTGCGCCTCGCCCACCACCATCGAGTCCAGACCGGTGGCGACCCGGAAGACGTGATCGACGGCCGCGGTGTCGTAGTGCACGTACAGGTGGCTGGCGAGCGCGGTCGGCGAGCTGCCGGCCTGCTCGGCCAGCACGGCGCAGACGTCGCCGAGCCCACCGTGGAAACCGGACACGGCGGCGTAGACCTCCACCCGGTTGCAGGTGGAGACGATCACCGCCTCGGAAACGTACGGCTGGGCGACCAGGCGGTCCAGTGTTCGGGTCAGGTCGGCGGGGGGCACTGCCAGCTGCTCCAGCGTGGCGACCGGGGCGGTCCGGTAGGACGCGCCGACGACGAGCAGTTTCACGTGCCTATCGCCTCCTGGGTGTCGGTGGCCGCGAACCCGCCCGGCAGGGCGGTGAGAGCGGTCCCGCCGGTGGCGGGCAGCGCGGTCAGCGACGCCTTGCGGTGCTCGTGGAAGGACAAAATCTGCAGCTCGATGGCGAGGTCGACCTTGCGCACGTCGACCCCCTCCGGAACCGAGAGTACGCACGGCGCGAAGTTGAGGATGCTCGTCACGCCGACGGCGACCAGTTGGTCGGCGACCTGCTGGGCGGCGCCGGCCGGGGTGGCGATCACGCCGATCGCGAGGGATTCCTCCGCGGCGACCGTCGGCAGGTCGTCAACATGCCGGACTACCAGGCCGTTGATCTCCTCACCGACCCGGGAGGGATCGGCGTCGAGCAGTGCGGCGATCCGGAAGCCCCGGCTGGCGAAGCCGTCGTAGCCGGCCAGAGCGTGACCGAGATTACCCACGCCGACCAGGGCAACCGCCCGGCGTTGGGTGAGCCCGAGCACATACTCGATCTGCTCGATCAGCAGCGCGACGTCGTAGCCGACGCCCCTGGTGCCGTACGAGCCGAGGTGGGAGAGGTCCTTGCGGAGCTTGGCGGAGTTGACCCCGGCGGCGGCGGAGAGGCCCTCGCTGGAGACCGTCTCGTGCCCGGCGTCGGCGAGATTGTGCAGCGCGCGCAGGTACTCCGGGAGCCGAGCGACGGTCGCCTCGGGCAGATCCGGGAGCGCCGGTACGGCACCGGCGCGGCCGGGCGCGCCTGGGTGACGGTGCTGACTCATGAGACTCCGTGCGGTGCGATCCTCGGCCAACTCCGCTGGTCGGCCGTTTGTGGACTCCCGCTGGCGACCGAGGTTGCCGGCTGTGCTAGCAGGGCGCGTCGGAGTCACAGCGTAGGCGCTTGTGAAGACGTGCACAAATCGCGATCTTGTCGCTGCGTGGCGCGACCTCACCAGCCCCTCCATTCCACAAGATCGATTGAACGGCCTGGTCCGCTCACCGCCAGGGCGATTATTGCTCAATCCCGACTTCTCTGACCAATCCCGCGCCGGGGTCGTCACGGCAGTGGTAGAGGCGGTGCCGGCGTTGGTAGGGACAGCACTACGGAGGAGAGGCGGGGTTTCGGGATGGGGACGCCGAGCCCAGATGCCTAGCCTTTGAGCATGACCGCCGTTGCCGCCACCAGCGACCGACCGACGCTGGCACCGAGCATCCCCCGCCAGCTCTTCGTCGACTCCGGGTACGTGCTGCTCGGCCTGCCCCTGGCGCTGGCCAGCTTCGTCGTCCTCATCGTCGGCCTCGCGGTCGGCATCGGCCTGGTGGTCACTGTGATCGGCCTGCCGATCCTCAGCGGCACCCTGTACACCGCCCGTGGGCTGGCCGACGTCGAGCGGCTGCGGCTGCCCGCGGTGCTCCACCAGCCCCGGATCCGTCCGCACTACCGGCTGCCCGAGGCGGGCGCGAACGCCTGGCGGCGGATCTTCGTGCCGATGCGGGACGCCCAGTCCTGGCTCGACCTGGCGCACGGCATCCTGCGGCTGATCGCGGCGGTGGGCACCTTCGTGGTGACGGTGTCCTGGTGGGCCGCGGCGATCGCCGGCTCGCTCTACTGGGCGTACGACTGGGCCCTGCCCCGGGCCGATGGCGAAGGTGATCAGGACCTGGCGCAGCTGCTCGGCCTGGGCGACTCGACCACCGCCCGGATCGGCCTGTACACCGCGCTCGGGGTGTTCTTCCTGATCACCCTGCCGATCGTGGTGCGGGGCTGCGCGCTGCTCCAGGCCAGCTTCGCCAAGGCGATGCTGACCGGGGTGGCTGAGATGCGCGACCGGATCACGGTGCTGGAGGAGCAGAAGCGGGCCGCCGTGTCCGCCGAGGCCTCCGCGCTACGCCGGTTGGAACGTGACATCCACGACGGCCCCCAGCAGCGCCTGGTCCGGCTGGCAATGGACCTCAGCCGGGCCCGGATGCAGCTCGCCTCGGACCCGGAGGCGGCCGGCCGCACCATCGACGAGGCGGTCACCCAGACCCGCGACACGCTGGCTGAGCTGCGGGCGCTGTCCCGGGGCATCGCGCCGCCGATCCTGGTCGACCGGGGCCTGCCCAGCGCGCTGGCCGCGATCGCCGGCCGCGGGCTGATCCCGATCGAGCTCCAGGTGGACCCGCAGCTCGGCACCCCGGCCGGACGGCTCGACCCGGCGGTGGAGAACACCGCGTACTTCGTGGTGTCCGAGGCGCTGACAAACGTCGCCAAGCACAGCCGGGCCACCGAGGCCACAGTGGCCGTGGCCCGCAAGGGCACCCACCTGCGGGTGCGGGTGGGCGACGACGGGCAGGGCGGCGCGCACCTGGCCAAGGGGCACGGGCTCGCCGGCATCGCCGACCGGGTCCGGGCCGCCGGTGGCGAACTGGTGGTGGTCAGCCCGACCGGCGGCCCCACCGAGATCCGCGCCGAGCTGCCGCTGTGAGCGGTCCCGCACCGCGCCGAGCCCGTA
This sequence comes from Micromonospora noduli, assembly GCF_003264365.1. Classification (GTDB taxonomy): domain Bacteria; phylum Actinomycetota; class Actinomycetes; order Mycobacteriales; family Micromonosporaceae; genus Micromonospora; species Micromonospora noduli. Next base: position 29,970 of record NZ_PYAK01000016.1, on the reverse strand, counting down.
CGACGGGCCGGACGTGGTAGACAACACAGCCATGCGCATCGTGATCGCCGACGACGCCGTCCTGCTCCGGGAAGGGCTGGTCCGGCTGCTGACCGAGAGCGGGCACCAGGTGGTGGCCGCCGTCGGGGACGGTGACGCCCTGGTCGAGGCGGTGGTCGAGCACCGGCCCGACGTGTCGATCGTCGACGTCCGGATGCCGCCGTCGCACACCGACGAGGGGTTGCGGGCTGCGGTGGAGGCCCGCCGGCTGGTGCCGCGTACCCCGATCCTGGTGCTCTCCCAGTACGTCGAGGTGTCGTACGCCGATGATCTGCTCGCCACCACCGGCGGCGCCGGCGGCGGGATCGGCTACCTGCTCAAGGACCGGGTGGCCGCGATCGACGAGTTCCTGGACGCGCTGCGGCGGGTGGCGGGCGGCGGCACGGTGCTCGACCCGGAGGTGGTCGGTCAGCTCTTCGCGCGGCGTCGCCGGGACGACCCGCTGCGCGAGCTGACCCCCCGCGAGCGCGAGGTGCTCGCCCTGATGGCCGAGGGGCGTTCGAACACCGCCATCGCGCGCGCCCTGGTGGTCAGCGACGGCGCGGTGGAGAAGCACGTGCGCAACATCTTCACCAAGCTCACCCTGCCGCCGGACACCGAACAGCACCGGCGGGTGCTGGCCGTCCTCACCTATCTGCGGAACTGACCTCCCGGGCCAGGACCACCGCGTCGGTGAGGGTGTCCGCCACCGGGTGACCGGAGGCGCGCAGCCGGGCCGGGTCGGTGAAGCCGCCGGTGTAGAGCACTGCACGGCCACCCACCGCGAGCGCCGCGTCCGCGTCGTCGATGGAGTCGCCGATCAGCACCACCGAGGTGCCGTCCACGCCCAGTTCGGCCAGGTGCTGCTGGAGCGACTCGGCCTTGTGGCCGCCGCCGACAGTGGCCCGCAGCCCGTCGACGCGGGTGAAGTGGCCGGTCAACCCGTACGTGTGCACGGTCGGGACCAGCTCCTCGTGGAACCACATGGAGAGCAGGCTCTGGCTGCCCGGCCAGGCGGCCATGGCGGCGCGCGCGTCGGCGGCCAGCTCGCAGGTGGTCAGCCCGGTGCGGTACGCGTCGTGGAAGATCTTGTCCAGTCGGCCGAACTCGTCGTCGTCCACCGCCTGCCCGAGCACCTCGGCGTAGTACTCGGCGATCGGCCTGCGGAACCGCACCCGGTGCTCGTCCGGGGTGACCGTCGGCCCGCCAAGGCTCGCGAACACGACGTTGGTGGCGGACACCACCAGGCTGAGGTCGTTGAGCAGGGTGCCGTTCCAGTCCCAGACGAGGTGCGGGGGCGCAGAGGTCATCAGAGCACCATAGGCACCCGTCAGAGCTGCGGCGTGGTCAGGTCCCGCAGCAGCCGGTCCTCCTCGACCCGCCAGTAGCCGTGCTCCTTGCCGTCGAGCATCACCACCGGCAGCCGGTCCCCGTACTCCCGCTCCAGCCCCTCGTCGCCGGTGACGTCCCACTCGACCCACTTGTCGCCGGTGACCGCGACCACCCGGTCGAGCGCCGCCTTGGCGTCGTCGCACAGGTGGCAGCCGGGTCGGGTGATCAGGGCGAGTCGGGCGTCACTGGCCATCGGTTACCTCCGTGCGGTCGGTCGGCGTCGCCGACCGGAGTTGGGTCTTGCGTACCTTGCCGATCGCCGAGTGCGGCAGGGCGTCGACGAACTCGACAGCGGTCGGGCACTTGAACCGGGCCAGGTTCCGTGCGCAGTGGGCGAGCAACTCCTCGCTGGTCACCGGTCGGCCCTGCACCGGCACCACGTACGCCCGCACAGTCTCGCCGGTCCGCGGGTGCGGCACACCCAGTACCGCCGACTCGACCACCCCGGGGTGCCCGGCGAGCACCAGCTCGACCTCGTGCGGATAGACGTTGAACCCGTTGACCAGGATCAACTCGCCGAGCCGGTCGACCAGGAAGAGGTCCCCGTCCTCGTCGGCGTACGCGATGTCACCGGTGCCCCACCAACCCTCGGCGTCCGGGCCGCCCCGACCGTCGGGCCAGTAGCCGGTGAAGAGGTTCGGACCGGACACCACGATCTGCCCCGGGTCGGTGCCCGGCGCCACGTCGGAGATGTCCAGCTCGTCCGGGTCGTCGTCGGGGACGGCCAGCCCGTCGCGCCACAGGTCCACCCCGTCGGCGCCGACCAGGCGTAGCCGCACCCCGGGCAGCTGCCGGCCGATCGAACCCGGCTTGGCCACGCCGCCGACCAGGGTGGAGGTGAGCACCGGCGCGGTCTCGGTGAGGCCGTACCCGATGTGCACCTGATGCCCGGTGACCTCAGTGAAGCCCGCCGCGACAGCGGGTTCGAGCGGTGCCGCGCCGCAGACCGCCACCCGCACCGACGCGGTCGCCGCGCGGGCCGTGGCCGCACCGGCCCAGGTCAGGAACATCGACGGTACGCCGACCAGCACGCTGACCCGGTGCCGCGCGATCTCGTCCAGCCCCGCCGTCGGGCCCGGCTCGTCGAGCAGCACCCCGGTCGCGCCGTGGTGCACGACCGCGCCGAGCCCCGAGTTGAGCCCGTACGCGTGGAACAGCGGCAACGCCAGGAGAACAGTGTCGGTCGGCCCGACCACCGGCGGCTCGATCCCCGCGACCTGGTCCTGGTTGGCGAGCAGCGCCTGGTGCGAGAGCATCGCTCCCTTGGGTCGCCCCTCGGTGCCGGAGGTATAGAGCAGTACAGCCAGGTCGGCGCCGCCGCGTCGGGGGCGGGGTGCCGGTCCGGGCGCCTCGGCGGTCGGTGGCGTGCCGTGCACCGAGGCGAGCGCGGGCAGCTCGGCGGCCACGGCGGCGACCAGAGCTCGGACGTGGTCGGTGGCGATGAGCACCGACGCGCCGGAGTCGGCCAGCACGTGCCGTAGCTCCGGGGCGGTGAGGCCGGGGTTGACCGGCACGGTGACCAGGCCGGCGCGGAGGGCACCGAGCCAGGCGATCACGAAGTCCGGGGTGTTGGGCAGCGCGATCGCGACGCGTGGTGGCGTACCGCCGGGGTCGGTGGGTGGCGCGGCGGCGGCCAGGCCGCGGGCGGCGGCGTCCACCGCGGCGGCCAGTTCGGACCAGCTCACCGTGCGCTCACGCCAGTGCAGCGCGGGCCGGTCGGCGCGGTCGAGAGCCGCCCGGCGGACCCGGTCGGCGAGGTTCGGCGCGGGGCTTTCCGAGGCGACCTGCACGGTGATCGAGTCTGGCACAGCGGACGGCGACGGGCCACGCCCGATGGTTGGGGCCACGCCCGGCGGACGACACCGCGACAGTCCCATGTACGGGACTGTCCGGTGTGCCACCGGCGATCCGATCAGGTCCTGTCGATGGGACGCACGACGGTGGCCACCGGCAGTTCGGCCGCCCCCGTCCGGCCGGCCGGCGCGGCCTGTCAGCCGAACGGGCCCGCACCTCCGACCTGGGGATCCATCCTGGAACACCCGGTCGACGGAAAGTCAATCGCACACGACGGACAACCGGTCCGCCACCGGTGCGACGGAGCGGGAAATACTTCCGCCTTGTGTAACGGACTTGCCACGCGCGGGTGACGTTGGCCCTATCATCACTCGGGTCGGCTCACCCCATTTGCCGTGAGTCGACACCCCTCAGCCCGAGGAGGCCCCCGTGCCTGTGAGCGCATTGGACCAGCACCTCCAGGGGAATTGCCGCCCGTCGGCAACTCCCGTGACCGTCCTGCCCGACCGGTCACCCGGTCGGTTCGCCCCGACGAGAGCTAGACCGGCCCGCCCGGCGACCGACGGGACGGGGGCAACGCGGTGACCACCTTCGGTTACGCGGAACGCCCGGTCGGCCTGACCGGTCAACCCGCCCGCTCCCACGTCAACGAGCGGCCAGCGGCCCGTGCCCCATCGGACGAACAGCACGGCGGCGTCGTGCGGGGTGACGGCGCGGCGCAGCGGATCCGCAGCCGGCCACACCACAACGAGCCACCCCCGCGACCCGCGGTGCCCGGTGGAAACGCGAAGCCGGCCGGCGGCCGGGTCGCCGTACCGTCCCGACCCACAATGCCTGTGCAGGGTCGTCGGGTAAGCGACACACCGGCGGTCACCACCGACCCGGCGGCGGGTGAGACAGCGGTGATCCCGGCGGTGCCGGCCACCACCGCGACCACCGCGACCACCCCGACCGGTTTCCCGAGCCGCCCGGACCCGTCCGACCCGGCAACCGAGGTCTGGACGCTGATCGAGCGGGCCCAGGCCGGCGAGTCCGAGGCGTTCGGCCTGATCTACGACCGCTACGTGGACACCGTCTTCCGGTTCGTCTACTTCCGGGTCGGCAACCGGCAACTCGCCGAGGATCTCACCTCGGACACCTTCCTGCGCGCGCTCAAGCGGATCGGCAGCTTCACCTGGCAGGGCCGCGACCTCGGCGCCTGGCTGGTGACGATCGCCCGCAACCTCGTCGCGGACCACTTCAAGTCGGGCCGGTACCGGCTGGAGGTCACCACCGGCGACGTGCTCGACGCCGACCGGGAGGACCGGGGCCCGGAGGGCAGCCCGGAGGCGGCGGTGGTGGAGCACATCACCAACGTCGCGCTCCTCACCGCTGTGAAGCAGCTCAACCCGGAGCAGCAGGAGTGCATCGTGCTCCGCTTCCTCCAGGGCTTCTCGGTCGCCGAGACGGCCCGCGCGATGGGCAAGAACGAGGGAGCCATCAAGGCCCTCCAGTACCGCGCCGTCCGCGCCCTGGCCCGGCTGCTGCCCGACGGCTTCCAGCCGTAGTTTGTTACGGCGGGACCGACGGGCGTCGATCAACGTCCGCGCAGCTCAAAGTCGGTCCCGCCCGGTGATGACCATCACTTTCTGTAATTTCCGGCCCGCCAGGCCCGTAACCCGTGCCCGGTCCGCCGCGTTTCTCCGGGTGCGACCGGTGGATGTCCCGGCAGGCCCGGGTCACCGAGGTCCGACCGGCATGCCGGCGGCACCTCACCTCCGTGGTGTCACACTGCCGCCCGGTCGCTGGCAACGACGGCGGCCGACCGGCCGTGACCAGCGAGAGGAGGTGCCTGCGGTGGACAACACCCTCTTCTCCCGCCGGCGCGCGGAGCGTTTCGCGCAGCTTCTCGACGAGGCCAACGGCGCTCGACGACACCACGTGCGATCCCGGGTGGACGGCCAACTGGCGCCGCTCGTCGCAGTGGGTCAGCGGCTCAGCGTCGACCCCCCGGCTGTCGAGGTGGACCAGGACTTCCGTACCGGCCTGCGGGCGATGCTGCTCGCAACCGCCGAGCGGGAAGGGCTGGGCAGCGCACCAGCGGCGGTCAGCGAACCGGCCGCCACGACCACCCGCGGGCGGCTACTGCCGGCGGTCACCGCACGGCGGGCCCGAGCCCGGGGCGCGATCCTGGTCGGCATCGCCGCCGGGGCCATCGCCGTCTCCGGGATCTCCGCCGCCAGCGAGAACGCGGTGCCCGGTGACGCGCTGTACGGCATGAAGCGCTCCACCGAACGGGCACAGCTCGCTCTGGCCAGCTCCGACATCAGCAGGGGCCAGCTCTTCCTGGACTTCGCCCGGACCAGAGTCGGCGAAGCCGCGAAGCTGCGCGGTGACCGGATCGGCTACAGCGCGGTCCTCGACGACATGGACGCCGACAGTCGGCAGGGCGTACGCCTGCTGACCTCGGCCGCTGTGCAGCGGGCCGAGCCGGGCAGCCTGGACACTCTCAACACCTTCGTGTCGAGCCAGCGCCGGGCCGTACGCGGTCTGCTCGACGGGAGCACCCGGGTCGACCGGGAACGGACCCAGCGGTCGCTGGTTCTGCTGGACAGCATCCGGGAACGCTCGGACGACCTGCGCGCGGCGATCGCCTGCGGCCTGCCCGCACCGACCGTCAGCGACGCCCTCGGGCCGAACCCGAGCACCTGCCCCGGGGCCCGCTGACCCGCGTCCCCATACCGCACGTCCGACCGGCCGCGCCACAGTTCGCTGTGTGCCCGGCCGGTCACCCGTCTGCGGCGGATACCCTCGCGGGGGAGCATCCGTCGTACCGGTGAGGAAGGGATTCGCGTGGCGCGTAGCCGTAAGGTGACGGTCAGCACCGACGCCGAGGGGCACACCGCAGCCTGGGCGGAGACCGACCTGGCCCCGGTCAGCGCACCCGACCCGACCGCCGCGGCGTTCTTCGACGTGGACAACACGATGATGCAGGGCGCGTCGATCTACTGGTTCGCCCGTGGTCTCGCCTCCCGAAACTACGTGACAACCGTCGACCTGGCCCGATTCGCCTGGCAACAGCTCCGCTTCCGGCTGCTGGCCCGGGAGCACGCCGGTGACATGTCAGTGGCCAAGGAGGCGGCGCTGGCCTTCGTTCAGGGCTGGCGGGTCAACGAGGTCGAACACCTCGCCGAGGAGATCTTCGACGAGATGATGGCCCCCCGGATCTGGGCCGGCACCCACCAGCTCGCTCAGCGTCACCTGGACGCCGGTCAGCGGGTCTGGCTGGTCAGCGCCGCCCCCGTCGAGATCGGCCGGGTGATCGCCGCCCGGCTCGGCCTGACCGGTGCCATCGGCACGGTGGCCGAGGTGCTGGACGGGGCGTACACCGGGCGGTTGGTGGGTGACCTGATGCACGGGCCGGCCAAGGCTGAGGCGGTCACCCAGCTCGCCGCCGTGGAAGGGCTCGACCTGTTCCGCTGCGCGGCTTACAGCGATTCGGCGAACGACCTGCCGCTGCTCTGCGCGGTGGGCCGGGCGGTGGCGGTCAACCCGGACGGCGCCCTGCTGCGGCAGGCCCGCCAGCACGGCTGGGAGGTGCGGGACTTCCGCACCGGCCGCCGAGCGGTCAAGATCGCCGTACCGTCGACCGCGGCCGCCGGGCTGGTCGCGGGCGCGGTCACCGCCGGCCTGGCCCTACAGCGCCGCCGCCGCGCCAGCTGAGAGACCCTAGGGGCCGAACGGGTCGGGCCGTCGTTCCAGCAGGGTGTGCAGGGTCTGTTGGATGGTCTCCCGCACCTGGTCGGCGAGGTTGAAGACCACCAGCGGGTCGTCCGCCGAGTCGGTCAGGTGGGCGGTGGGGATCGGCGGGCAGAACTCGATCAGCCACTTGCTGGGCAGCGGCACCATGCCCAGCGGGCCGAGCAGCGGGAACGTCGGCGTGACCGGGAAGTAGGGCAGCTTCAGCAGCCGCGCCAGGGGCTTGATGTCGGCGAGCATCGGGTAGATCTCCTCGCCGCCGACGATGGCGACGGGCACGATCGGGGTGCCGGTGCGCAGCGCCGCCGAGACGAACCCGCCCCGCCCGAAGCGTTGCAGTTTGTAACGGTCGGCGTAGAGCTTGCCGATGCCCTTGAAGCCCTCGGGGAACACACCGACCAGGTCGCCGCCGCCGAGCAGCCGCTCGGCGTCCGGGTTGCAGGCCACAGTGCCGCCGGTCTTGCGGGCCAACTCGGAGACCACCGGCATCCGGAAGACCAGGTCGGCGCCGAGCAGCCGCAGGTAGCGGTGGGCGGGGTGCTTGTCGTGCAGCGCCGCCGAGAGGATCAGGGCGTCCAGTGCCACAGTCCCGGAGTGGTTGCCGACCACCAGGGCGGGCCCGTCCACGGGGACGTGCTCCACCCCACTGACCTCGGTGCGGAACCAGTCCCGGTAGAGCAGCCGCAGCAGCGGGTGGAAGACCGCGTCGGTCAACTCCGAGTCGAAACCGAACTCGTCGACCTCGTAGTCACCGGAGAGCCGCCGGCGCAGGAACGCCAACCCGTTCGCGACCTTGCGGTCCCAGTGGTCCCCGGGCCGGTCCGACACCGCAGGCTCGGTGCCGCCGGTCAACCCGGCGTCGACCTCGTCGGAAGGGGTCGAGGTCGAGGTCGGGGCTGAGGTCGGGGTCGGGGCTGAGGCCGGCGGCGTGGTCGAGGCCGGCGGTTCCGTCGGGATCGGCGCGGCCTGCGCGGCCGGTCGATGTCCGTTGCGCCGCGCCGGCTCCGCGTCCGGCGCGGGCACCTGCTGCGGTACGTCGAAACGCCCGACCGACTGCGGGTCGCGCCCCTCCTCCGGCCCACTCATGATGCCGCCTCGGTTCGCGACTGCGGGGCTCGCAAGACCGGCTCACTCCTCGCGCTCACGATGACCGCTCCCGGACCGCTGAACGGACCTGCCGGATGCCGTCCAGGACGAGTTGCTCGGCGGCGGCCAGCTGACCCCGGGTGACCACCACCCCACCGTGATGGGCCCGGATGAAGTCCTCGAACGCCTCGGCGGTCGACCGGGGCGTGAAGCCGTACTCCTGCTCAAGCCGGCTGGTGTCGACCACCCGGCCGTGCACGAAGAGGTCGACCTGGTCCAGGCCGTAGCGGCCGAAGCCCATGGTGCGGGCCAGCGCGGCGGCCCCGGACAGACCCGGCTCCAGCACCGGGACGGCGACCCGCCCGGCACGTCGGATCGCCTGGGACAGCGACAGCACCCCGGGGCCGGCGACGTTGTACGTGCCGGGATGGTCCTCCACGATCGACCGGTGCAGCACCTCCAACGCGTCGTCGAAGTGCAGGAACTGCAGGCGGGGGTCACGGCCGAAGACGGTCGGCACGAAGGGCTGCGAGAAGTAGCGGGTCAACGTGGTGTCGGCGGTCGAGCCGATGAACGGGGCGAAGCGCAGCACCGTGGCGGTGACGTCGGGTCGGCGGCGGCGGAAGCCGCGCACGTACCCCTCAAGGTCGAGGATGTCGCGGCCGAAACCGCCGCGCGGCACCTCGCGGGGTTCGGTCTCCTCGGTGAAGACCGCCGGATCCCGGAACGACACCCCGTACGCGGCGGTCGACGAGCGGACCACGAGCTTGCGCAGTCGAGGTGCCCGCTGGCAGGCGGCGAGCATCTGCATGCTGCCGATGACGTTCTGGTCCTTCATCGCGGACCGGCCGCCATGCGCCGGATCGGGTGAGGTGACCAGCGCGAGGTGCACCACCGCGTCGACGTCCAGGTCGGCGAGGAGGCCACCGAGGGAGCCGCTGTCGACGCGGATGCGTTCGACCCGGTCCAGCAGGTCGGTGAACTCGGTGCCGGAGTCCGGTGCGTCGACCCCGATGACCCGCTCGATGCGCGGGTCGGCGGCCAGTCGGGCCGCCACGTGGGCGCCCAGGTAACGGCCCACTCCGGTGACGACGACGACCCCCGGAGCACCTGAGGTGCCACCGGGGGTCATCTGACGCACCTACGCCGGCAGGATGGACCGAGCCGGGACGACCACGGCCTGATCACCTGAGCCTCCGGAGGTCGACAGTTTGGCAAGTGACGCCGAACGCCGGGCCGACAGCCCGGCGGCGATCACTTGCCGAGACGGCGACGCTGGACGCGGGTCTTGCGCAGCAGCTTGCGGTGCTTCTTCTTAGCCATGCGCTTACGGCGCTTCTTGACCACCGAGCCCATACGACAGCCTTTCGATACAACGTGCGGGGCGGACCGGATGACACCACGCAGGTGGCGACGGCGACCGCTTGCGGACAACGGACCGGACCAGTCTGGGCGGCGGGGCGCACCGGTGGGGTCTCGGTCGGGCTCCAGGGTAGCCGGAGGGCGTCAGCCGGACCAACGCGCCCCCGTCGCGGCCGCCTCTGGTTCGCGACAGCGCGGCCCGCAAGCTCACTCCTTACGCCCACCGATGCCGGTCAACTGGCGATCGGAGGGCGGGGCGGTGGCTCAGGCGGTCTCCTGAAAGGCACCCCGGAGATATTCGTGCACCGCATGCTCGGGCACCCGGAATGACCGGCCGACCCGGACGGCGGTGAGCTCACCGCTGTGCACCAGGCGATAGACAGTCATCTTTGACACCCGCATGACCGTCGCCACCTCCGCGACGGTCAGGAACTTGACCTCCGACAGCCGTCCGTCGGACTGTGACCCGGCCATGGCTCACCGACCCATCCCATGCCCGGCGCGTGCCAACCCGACGGATGCTCCGGGCCGGGCCGACGACGCGCGTGTTACCAGTACGGTAGCGGGGCGGTTGTGACCGGCGCGATCCCTTCCTGCAACTGATCATGCTTCGGTGGCCTGTTCACCCGATCCGTGCTCCTGGTATCCGCCCGTGCGCGTCCGTCGTCCGGTTGGTCCGGGTGCTCATTCGGTGCGCAGCGCGACCACCGGGTCGAGGCGGCCGGCGCGCTGCGCGGGGACCACCCCGAAGACGATGCCCACCACCGCCGAAACGCCGAAGGCGAGCGCCAACGACCACCAGGTGATCGCCGCCGGAATTGGCGACAGCGCGTCGACCAGCAGTGCGGTTCCCACGCCCAGCGCCATCCCGGTGAGCCCGCCGATCGTGGTGAGCAGCACCGCCTCCAGCAGGAACTGCACGCCGATGTCGCGGGGACGCGCGCCGACGGCCTTGCGCAGCCCGATCTCCCGGGTCCGCTCCCGGACGCTGACCAGCATGATGTTGGAGACGCCGACGCCGCCGACGAGCAGCGAGATGCCGGCGATGGCCGCCAGCACGCCGGTGAGGACACCGAGGATGTCGCCGAGCACGCCGAGGATCTGCTGCTGGGTGACCGCGCTGAACTCGGTGTCCGGGTGGCGGCGGTTCAGCTCGGCGACGATCCGTTCGCCCAGCTCGTCGATCCGCTCCCGGTCCGGCGCCTTCACCGCGATGCCGTCGACCCGCTGGGTGCCCCAGAGTCGTTGCGCGGCGGTCACCGGCACGTGCACCTCGTCGTCCCGGTCGACGCCGAGGCTCTGGCCGAGGGGCGCGAAGACTCCGATCACCCGGAACCGCACCCCGGCCAGCGCCACCTGCTGACCGAGCGGGTCCCGGTCGGGGAAGAGCGCACGGGCGACCGAGTCACCGAGCACCGCCACCCGTCGGCTGGTGTCCACGTCCGTGCCGGTGAGGTAGCGTCCCCGCGCCAGCGAGCGCGTGAACACCGCCGGGGTCGTCTCCAGGACGCCCTGCACTGTGGTGAAGTCGGAACGGGCACCGGCCCGCGCGGTAGCCCCGGAGGCGACGGTGACCGCCACCCGGTCGGGGTCGCCGACCACCCGGGTGACGGCGTCCACGTCCTTGAGGGTCAGCGGCGAGACGACCGGCGCGTTGCCCACCTCGATCCGGCCGGGGACGACCAGCAGCAGGTTGGAGCCGAGGCCCTCGACCTGCTGCTCGACCTTCTGTTTGGTGCCGGTGCCGATGGCCACCAGCAGCACCACCGAGGCCACCCCGATGATCACCCCGAGCATGGTCAGCGCGCTACGCAGCCGGTTGGCCCGCAGGGCGTCCAGCGCCACCCGCCACGCCTCGGCGACTCTCACCCCGTACCTCCGGGCCGCTCGACCTCGCGCGGAAGGCGCCCGGTGGCTCCGGCGGCGCCACCGGAGCCACCGGACGGGTGCCCCGGACCGCTTCCGGACGCGGACCGGGGCTCCGCGCTGGGAGCGGGGACCAGTGTCGCAGGTCGACCGTGATCAACGGACGGCGGTCGATCATGAGCGGAGCGCGGGTCGGCGCTGTCCGCCACGACCACCCCGTCGCGCATGGTGATCCGGCGGTGAGCGCGGGCCGCCACCTCCTGGTCGTGGGTGACCATCACCAGCGCCACCCCCGACTCCGCGTTGAGTTGCTCCAACAGCTCCAGCACGGCGGCGCCGGTGACGCTGTCCAGGTTGCCGGTGGGTTCGTCGGCCAGCAGCACCGTCGGCTCGGTGACCAGCGCGCGGGCGATCGCCACCCGCTGCTGCTCACCGCCGGACATCTGGTTGGGCCGGTGATCCAGCCGGTGCCCGAGGCCGACCCGGCCCAGCATCGCCGCCGCCCGCTCCCGCCGCTGCCGGGCCGACACCCCCCGGTAGACCAGGGGCAACGCAACGTTCTCCACCGCCGAGGTACGCGGCAACAGGTGGAACGCCTGGAAGACGAAGCCGATCGTCTCGTTGCGCAGGGTCGCCATCTCCGGTGGGGCGAGGGCGTTGACGTCCCGCCCGCCGATCACCAGGCGGCCACCGGTGGGCCGGTCCAGCCCGCCGAGGAGGTGCATGAGGGTGGACTTGCCCGAGCCGGACGGACCGACCAGGGCCACGTAGTCCCCCGGCTGCACGGTGAGCGACACCCCGCGCAGCGCCTCCACCGACACCCCGTCGAGCTGGTACGTCCGGGACACGTCCACCGCCTCGATGGCCGGAATTCGCTCCCCTGCCGGCCGATCTGCGACGGCGGGTTCGGTCACTGGACTTCCTGGCCGTCGCGGACCTGGTCGGCACCGCGCACCACGATCCGGTCGCCGGGCTGCACGCCGTTGAGGATCTGCACGAGGTCGGACCCCTGGACGCCCACGGTCACCGGCGCCCGGCCCGCCTTGCCGTCACGGACCACCCAGACCGCGTCCCGGCCGTCGGCGGAGAACACCGCCGACGCGGGGACGGTCACCGCGTCGACGGCCTCACGTACCCGCAGGTGCACGATCGCGTTCATGCCGGGGCGGGGCGTCGGGGCCGGCTCGTCCTCGGCCAGCTTCCCGGCGCCCAGCGCGAGGCGGACCCGGTAGGTGACCCCGCCCTGCGCGGAGCTGGTGGGCAGCACGTCGACCGAGCGGACGGTGGCGTCATAGCTGGCGCCGGTAACGGCGTCCAACTCGACAGTGGCCGGCACGCCGGCCTTGACCAGCAGCACGTCGGTCTCGTCCACCTCGGCGAGCAGACCCAACTGCCCGGTGTCCACCACGGTCAGCACCGGTGTACCGGCGGTGACCTGACCACCGACCGCGACCGCGTCGTCCACGCCGGCCGGCGGCCCACCCTGGCTGGGGGCCAGCACGGACGGGTCGAGCCCGGCCGCCTGCGCGCCACCGGCCTGCTCCAGCAGCCCGGCCAGACCGGCATTCGCGCCTCCGCCGGCCCGGGTGCCGCCGGGCTGCACCACCCCGGCGATCGGGGCACGCAGGGTCAGCGCGTCGACTGTCGCCTTCGCCAGGTCGTACGCCTGCTGGGCCTGGAGCCGCTGCGCCGCGGAGAGCGCGCCGACGGCGGAACTCAAGCCGTTGATCCCCCGCTGCACCGCGCGGACCGCCTGGTCGGCGCTGCGCGCGGCGGCCGCGTACTGGCGTTGCGCGGACGTCACCTGGGTGAGTAGCGCGTCGCGCAGTTGCGGGTCGGCGATCTTCTCGGCGGCCTTCCGGGCCGCGTCGAACGCCTCGTCGGCGGCCTTGTCGGTGCCACGCCGGCTGCTGGTCAGGCTGCCCGCTCCGACGCCCCGGCCGGCGCGCTTCGCGGCGGCCAGCGCCTCCTTGGCCTGGCGGAGACGCTGTTGCGCGCTCGGTGAGTCGACCACCGCCAGCACCTGACCGCGCTTGACCCGTTGTCCGGGTTGGACGCGCAGGCCGGACAGGGTGCCGTCGGCGGGAGCGGTGAGGGTGGCGGCGGCGCGGGCGGTCACCGTGGCGGGTGCGTCGATCACCTCGGTGACCGGGTTGCGGGCGGCCGACGCCAGCGCGAGATCGGGCCCTTCGTCGCCGCAGGAGGCGGCGGTGGTGGCGGTGAGGACGACGACGGCGGTCAGGGCGATGAGCAGGCGGGGCCGCATGGTGCTGGCGGGCCGTGACGACTGAGGACGGCGCACCCATCGATGGTACGGCGCACCGCCGCACCGCCTCGGAGCTGCGTCAGGCGGCGGTGGCGCGGACGTACGCCACGCACTCGTCGTGCAGCGTCGACCACTGCTCACCGAACGCCTTCTCGGAGGCCGCGTCGATGGTCCTGCCGTCGTGCACCACGGTCTTGAAGAAGGTGAGCAGCCGCAGCGGCCCGTACCGGTCGACGAGGTGCCGGACGGCCAGGTAGCCGATGCCGTAGCTGGCGGCCACCCGTTCGGCGGAGGCATCGTCGGCGGGGTTGACGCCCTCCAACTTGCCGTCCCAGCCGCCCCGGACCATCTTGCGCACGTCGGCGATCCCCTCGTACCGGTCGACCGCCTGGCCGCCGGCACCGGCGAACTCGGCCAGGCCCTCGACCAACCACCAGGTGAGCTTGCCCGGGTAGCCGCGCTCCGGCAACGACGCCGCGTGGGTCAGCTCGTGCCGCAGCAGGTCGTCGGTGCCGCTGTTGGAGAGCCCTTCGGCGTTGAGCACCACCTCGTGGTGGCCGCCACCCACTGTGACCGCGTAACCGCCGGTCCATTCCGGGCGCTCCCCGCCGTACCAACGCTGCCACTCGGTGCGCCCGGCGTAGAAGACCCGGTATCGGTCCGGCGGGGAGCCGGTCACCGCGTACCCGTCAGCGACCTTCGCCGCCGCCTCGGCCTGGGCGAGCAGGCCGGGCAGCTTGCCGCGCAGCGCCGGGGTGGTGGCGACGATGGTCCGCGCGCCGATGGCGACCGCCAGGTCGCTGATCTCCCACGGTCGCGTGCCGGTCTCCACCGACTTGGATTCCTCCATGGCGACCATCCGGGGCTGGTCGCCGTTCTCCCGCCACCGGGTGCCGATCAGCACCGGGCTGGGCCGGCAGTTCGGCGTGACGAAGCAGTACTGGAAGCGCACCAGCAGCCGCCACTCGCCGGGCTTGCCGATGATCGGCACGGGCAGGCCACTCGGCTCGGCCCGCCAGCCGGTCACCTTGAGCTCGCGTAACGCGGCGAAGCGTCGGCGCAGATCGTTGTGGGCGGCGGGATCGGCGACGGCGAGGAAGCCGGCGCGGTCGCCGCCGAGGAGTGCCGCGGACTGCCGGTGGAGCTGGGCGGTGATCCGGTCGGACAGCCCGCGGGCCACGGCGGTGGCCGGGTCGTCGGCCGCCGAGGAGCCGACCCGGCTGACAGTGGGGCGCGAGCCTGTCTCCCGGATCACTCCGACGACGAGCGCCGCCGGCAGGCCGCAGCCCAGCAGCAGGAGGACCACCACGAGCACCGTCCACAGCGGCCAGAGCCGCCGTGGTGCTGGCTGCTGCACCTCGTCAATCACCCGCCGAAGGGTACGACCACTACCTGGATGCGACGAGGCCGCCCCGGGCCGATCGGCCCGGCCGCTCGCTCACCCGCCGGTGCGCGGCCAGGAGCGGAACGAGATGTCCATGCTCGCGACCAACTGGTGGTACGAGCGGTCGATATCGCGGGGCAGACCGAAGCCACCCGCGGCCTCCAGGGTCACGAAGCCGTGCAGGGCGCTGCGCAGCGCCCGGGTCGCGTCCACCGCGTCGTCACCGGTCAGCCCGTACCCGCGCAGCACCGCGAAGATGGCACCCACGGCGCGTTCGCCCGCCTCGACGTGTTCCGGGTCGGCCGGGTCGGGCACCCGCTGCGTCGCCGGGTAGCGGCCGGGGTGCCGGAGGGCGTAGTCACGGTAGGCGTCCGCCAGGGCCCGGAGCGCGTCGCCACCGGAGCGGCCGACGGCGGCGGTGGTCATCTCGGTGGCCAGCTCAGCGGTGGCCAGGACGGCCAGTTTCTGGGCCAACGCGTCCGCCCCGCGCACGTGCTTGTAGAGGCTGGGCAGCGCCACCCCGAGCCGGCTGGCGAGCGCGGCGAGGGTGAGCTGCTGGAAGCCGACCTCGTCGGCCAGCCGGGCCGCCTCCCGTACGACGGTCTGCTGGTTCAGGCCGACCCTAGGCACCGGCGCACACCGCCAGGAAGCCGAGCAGTTCCTCGGCGGTGCGCTGCGGCCGGTCGGCGTGCGGGTAGTGGCCGGACTCCTCGATCATCCGGGCCTCGGCGGTGCCGAAGAGCCGCCGGGCGGCCCGCGCCTCGGCTCCCGGGTCGGGGAAGTCCGGGTCCTTGGACCCCATCAGCACCAGCACCGGTTGCCGCACCTGCGGGGCGCGGGCGGTCCAGTGCGGCTCGGCCGGTGCGATCACGCCGCGCGTCGCGGCCATCCGACCGGGCTCGCGCAGGTTGGCGACCATCGAGCGGCGGTACGCGGCGTCGTCGGCGGGTCGGTGCACCGGGAACAGTGTGTTGTGGAACATCCCGAACAGTCGAGGGCTGTGCAGCACTGACCACATCGCCATCCGCAGCAGCGGGTTGAGCTTCGGCTGACCGACGAACGCGCCGATCTGCACGATGCCGGTGACCAGCTCGGGCACGTCGGTGGCGGCGAAGACCACCGCCGCAGCGGCGGACGAGCTGCCGACCAGCACGGCCGGGCCGGCATCGAGGTCGCGGACCACGGCCAACAGGTCCGCGCCGACCTCCGCCGGGGCGTACGTGGACCAGCCGGCGCTGGACTCGCCGTGGCCCCGGACGTCGACCGAGGCGACCCGGTGACCGGCGGCCACCAGTAGCGGCACGAGGTGCCGGAAGCTCGCCCTGTTCTCGCCCATGCCGTGCGCGAGGACCACCAACGGCCCCTCGCCCTGCACCTCGTACGCGATGTGTCCGCCGTCCCGCCGCACCTGGCTAGTTGTCATAGCCTTAAAGCTAAGCCACTTAGCCAACGTTGGCAAGCCGGATACCGGAAACGGGCCGGCGGTGACCCGAGGGGTCGCCGCCGGCCCGTTTCGCCGAACCGGAGGAACTACTTCTTGGAGATCAGGGCACGGCCGAAGAAGACCAGGTTGGCGGGGCGCTCGGCGAGCCGGCGCATCAGGTAGCCGTACCACTCGTCGCCGTACGGGACGTAGGTGCGCACGGTGTAGCCGTCCCCGGCCAACCGGGCCTGCTCCTCGGGGCGGATGCCGTAGAGCATCTGGAACTCGAAACGCTCGGGACCCCTGTCGAACCACCGGGCCCGGTCCTCACCGATGGCGATCATCCGCGGGTCGTGGGTGGCCAGCATCGGGTAACCGTCGCCGGACATCAGGATGTTCATGCAGCGCACGTACGACTTGTCCACCTCACGGGCCGACTGGTACGCCACCGACTCCGGCTCCTTGTAGGCGCCCTTGCACAGCCGCACCCGCGACCCGGCCGAGGAGAGCTCCCGGCAGTCCGACTCGGTCCGCCGCAGGTACGCCTGGAGCACCGCGCCGGTCGACGGGAAGTCCTTGCGCAGCCGGCTCAGCACCTCCAACGTCGAGTCGGTGGTGGTGTGGTCCTCCATGTCCAGGGTGACGGTGGTGCCCGCCGCGTCGGCCGCCGCGCAGATCGCCCGTGCGTTGTCGTACGCCAACTGCTCGTCGAACATCTGGCCGAGGGCGGAGAGCTTCACGCTCACCTCGGCGGCCGGGGTGAGCCCAGCGGCGCCGAGCATCTTCAGCAGTTTCAGGTATTCGTCCCGGGTGGCGGTGGCCTGCTCGGGGCGGACGGTGTCCTCACCAAGGTGGTCGAGGGTGACCGCGAGGCCGTCGTCGACGAGCCCGCGGGTCGCGCGCAACGCGTCGTCGGTGGCGGCGCCGGCGACGAACCGGCGGACGACGTCCCGGGTGTACGGGGCAGTCGCGACGAGCCGCTCGACCTGGGATGACCGGGAGGCGGCGAGGATGACGGAACGGAGCATGAGCCGAGCGTAACGCCCCTGCCAGGGGCCCCGCCGAGGGGCGGCCGGGGCACCTCGGCCCGGGGGCGGGGCGGCGGCGGTGGCGTCGATCGGCTACAACGATGCCGTGGACCAACGCCCCCGCCGCCGACTCCGCTCGGCCTCCGTGCAGCTCGGCGCGCTCACCGCTCTCGCGCTCGCCCTCTCCGGCTGCAACATGACCTCGGACGACGACGATGACGACGACTGCGCCCTCGGGCCGGTCGGCGGCGGCGACACCGTCGCGCTCGCGATGCGCGTCACCGACCCGGCCGCCGGTCGCACCGCCCCGGAGCCGACCACCGCCGCCCTGCCCGAACGCGGTGGATTCGGCACCCACCTCGCCGCCTGCGGCGGCTGACGTGCGCCGCGAGACGGTCACGCCGCGCCCCGACTGGGACGCCACCATCCGGTCGCAGGGGCTGGTCTACGTCGACACCGAGCTGCCCGACGGCGGGATCATGTCGTACTGGGACGAGACCGCCGCGTACGCCTTCGACCTGGACGAGGTGCTGCGGCTGGAGGAGGCCACCGAGGAGCTGCATCGGATGTCGGTGGCCGCCGCCGAGCACGTGGTGGCGCAGCGCCGGTACGCCGAGTTCGGCATCCCGGAGTGGGCGGCCGAGGCGGTGGCCCGGTCGCTGCGGGAGGCCCCACCGACCCTGTACGGGCGCTTCGACCTCGCGTACGACGGCACCTGGCCTCCGAAGATGTTGGAGTACAACGCGGACACCCCCACCGCGTTGGTCGAGGCGAGCATCATCCAGTGGTACTGGCTGGAGCAGACCCGGCCGGAGCTGGACCAGTGGAACAGCCTGCACGAGCGGCTGGTCGGCGCCTGGGCCAAGATCGGGGCGGGGCTGCACGACCCCCGGGTGCACGTGCTCTGGTCGAACGAGGAGGAGTCCGGCGAGGACCACATGACCGCCGGGTACCTCGCCGAGACCGCCCGACAGGCCGGCCTGAGCGTCGAACTCCAACCCATCCAGGAGATCGGCTGGGACGGCCGACGCTTCGTCGACGCCGACGACAACCCGGTGACCACCTGCTTCAAGCTCTACCCGTGGGAGTGGATGCTGGCCGAGCCGTACGGGCCGGCGGCCCTGGCCCCGGGCACCCCGACCACCTGGATCGAGCCGGCCTGGAAGCTGCTGCTCTCCAACAAGGCGCTGCTCGCGGTCCTCTGGGAGCTGTACCCCGGCCACGAGTACCTGCTCCCGGCGTACCTCGACTCGCCGCGCGGCATGCGGGAGTACGTCGCCAAGCCGCTGCTCGGCCGCGAGGGCGGATCGGTGCGCATCGTCACCGCCGATGAGGAGATCACCAACCCGGGGATCTACGGCGACGAGGGCTGGTGCTACCAGGAGTTCCGGGCGTTGCCGCAGTTCGCCGGCAACCGGATGGTGCTGGGCAGCTGGATCGTCGACGGCGAATCGGCCGGCGTGGGTGTGCGGGAGAGCGCGAGTCTGATCACCGACGGCTACGCGCGCTTCCTGCCGCACTACATCGACGCGCCGCGCACCCGCTGAGTCGTCTACCGTTGGGGGCGTGAACTTCGACGCGTACGCCCGGACCGGCGTTGACCTGGTCAACGCCCGCCTGGACGACCTCGACGACCTGCGGGCCCTCTTCCCCGACGAGAACGCCTGGATGCGCGACGAGGTCGCGGACCGGGACGTGGCGATTTTCCGCCGGGCGCAGAAACGGTTGCGCGACGTCTTCGAGTACGGCACCTCGGGGCGGGACGCCCAGGCGGTCACCGAGCTGAACGCGCTGCTCGAGGCGTTCCCGGTGCAGCCGCGCATCTCCGGGCACGACTCCAGCGACTGGCACATGCACGTGACCAGTCGGGGCGCCTCGGTCAGTGCCGAATATCTGGCCGGCGCGGTCTGGGGGCTGTCGGTCTGGCTCTGCGAGTACGGCAGCGCCCGGTTCGGGGTCTGCGCCGACGAGCGGTGCGGCAACGTCTACCTGGACACGTCGTCCAACTGCTGCCGGCGGTTCTGCTCGGAGCGCTGCGCCACCCGCTCGCACGTCGCCGCGCACCGGGCCCGCAAGCGGGCGGCGGTCGGCGAGCAGGTCACTGTCGCCCCGCAGCCGACCTCCGCCGCCGATTCCCTCTCACCGGTCAGCTGACACCGTTGCCGCCCGATCGTGGGCGGACGGGTCAGGCGTCGACCGGTGACGACGCGGTCAGGTGCTGGCGGGCGAACTCCAGCGCGGCGCGCAGGTCCGCCTCGCGCACCGCGCGGCTCTTCGCGCCCCGGGTGGCGACCTCCACCGCCACCGCCCCGGTGAAACCCCGGCCGGCCAGCGAGGAGAGCAGCTCCCCGCAGGGCTGGGTGCCGCGCCCGGGCACCAGGTGCTCGTCGCGGCCCTCGCCCGTGCCGTCGCCGAGGTGTACGTGCGCCAGCCCGGCGCCCATCCGGTCGGCCATCTCCAGGGGGTCGCTGTGCGACGCCGCGCAGTGCGACAGATCCAGGGTGTACGACGGGTAGCCGGCGTCGGTCGGATCCCAGCCGGGCACATACGGGACGAACTGCCGGCCCGCCATCCGCACCGGGTACATGTTCTCCACAGCGAAGCGCAGCCCGCTGAACCGGTCCGCGACGGTGGCCAGACCCTCGGCGAAGTTGCGCGCGTAGTCGCGCTGCCAGGTGAACGGTGGGTGCACCACGACAGTCGGCGCGCCCAGCGTCTCGGCCAGCTCGGCGGCCTTGCGCAGGCGCTCCCACGGGTCCGGGCTCCACACGCGCTGGGTAACCAGCAGGCAGGGCGCGTGCACCGAGAGCACCGGCACGTCGTAGTGCGTGGAGAGGCCGCGCAGAGCGCCCGCGTCCTGGCTGACCACGTCGGTCCAGACCATCACCTCGACGCCGTCGTAGCCGAGCGCCGCGGCCAGTTGGAACGCCGCCGCGGTCGGCTCGGGAAAGACCGACGAGCTGGACAGGAGCACTGGAACGCGGGAAGTCACATCAGCCAGCGTAGCCCGGCAGCGCCGGGGGCATCGTGACGAGCGCCGGCAAATCGACCGAAAACGGCCGCCGGATCAGATCGGCTCCAGTTGATCGAGGCGGCGGAGGATGACACCCTCCCGCAGCGCCCACGGGCAGATGTCCAGCGAGTCCAGATCCAGGCGGCGCATCACCGCCTCGGCGACCACGGCACCGGCCAGCAACTGGTGGGCCCGACCCGCGCTGACCCCCTCCAGCTCCATCAACTGCGCCGGTGGGATGTGCCGGATGAAACCGATGACCTGCCGCAAGCCGGCCCGGGTCAGGCTGCGTCGCACCCACAGCCCGGAACCGGACGGGGCCGCCCCGGCCAGTCGGGCCAGGGTGCGGAACGTCTTCGAGGTGGCCACCGCGCGGCCCCAGCCCACCTCCGTCATCTGGTCGACGACCTTGTCCAGCCGGCCGTCCACGTACTCGCGGAGCTTGTCGACGGCCTCCGCCGAAGGCGGGGCCGCACTGGCCGGATCGACCCGCAGACGCTCGCGGGTCAGCCGACCGGCCCCGAGTGGCAGGGAGACCGCGACGTCCGGGTCCTCGTCGATGCCGGCGGCGATCTCCAACGAGCCGCCACCGATGTCAAGCACCAGCAGGCGGCCCGCCGACCAGCCGAACCACCGCCGTACCGCCAGGAACGTCATCCGCGCCTCGTCCGCCCCGGAGAGCACCGCCAGGCGTACGCCGGTCTCGTCCCGGACCCGGGCCAGCACCTCGGCGGCGTTGGTGGCGTCGCGCACCGCGGACGTGGCGAAAGCGATCAGGTCGTCGGCCGCCAACCCGGTGGCCGCCGCCTTGGCCATGCCCACCGCCTTGACCAGGCCGTCCGCGCCCGCCTCGGTCAGAGCGCCGTCTGGGCCGATCTGCTCGGCCAGCCGGAGCACCACCTTCTCGGAGTGCGCCGGCCACGGGTGCGCGCCGTGGTGCGCGTCCACCACAAGGAGATGCACCGTGTTGGATCCGACGTCGAGGACACCCAGTCGCATGGTGAAGACCCTAGGCGCAACACGTTTGCGCGGCTCACCGGCCTGCGGACGTGACCGCGCGTACGCTGGGCCGAGTGACGATGGAGCTCCGTGTGCTGGTGGACGACCCGGGTGACCCGCGCAGTCGCGAGGTGCCCCTGGACTTCCCTCGGGAGTGGATCGAGTTCACCGACCCAGCCGACGAGACGCACGTGATCCGGGCCGACCTGACCTGGTTGCTCTCCCGCTGGACCTGCATCTTCGGCAAGGGCTGCCACGGCATCATCGCCGGCCGGGCCGCCGACGGTTGCTGCTCGCACGGGGCGTTCTTCACCGACTCGGACGACGAGAAGCGGGTTCGCAACGCCGTCCGGCGACTCACCCCGTCGACCTGGCAGCATTTCCGGCGCGGGTTCAAGAACTGGACCGACGAGGACACCATCGACGGCAAGAACCCGGCCCGCCGCACCGCCACCCAGGGGGCCGACGGTCCGTGCGTGTTCCTCAACGACGCCGACTTCGCCGGCGGGGGCGGTTGCGCCCTGCACGCCCAGGCGCTACGCGACGGGGTGCACCCGTTGGAATACAAGCCGGACGTCTGTTGGCAGCTGCCGATCCGCCGCGATCAGGACTGGGTGAAGCGACCGGACAACAGCAAGGTGCTGGTCTCCACCCTGTCCGAGTTCGACCGGCGGGGCTGGGGAGCCGGCGGGCACGACCTGGACTGGTGGTGCACCTCCTCGACGGACGCGCACGTCGGCACCGAGCCGATGTACCTGTCGTACTCCCCGGAGCTGACCGCGCTGATCGGCGCTGCCGCCTACGAGCGGCTGGCCGAGCTGTGCGCGACCAGGACGAAGCAGGGCATGATCGCCCCGCACCCGGCCGACGAGGTCTAGCCGCGGACAAGGAGCCGGTGCGTCGGGTGAAACGCCTTTGGAGCTGACTCGTTTACGACATCGGCACCGGCACCGGCTCCACGACACCGGCTCCACGACGTCGGCTCCACGACGTCGGCGGATGACTCGTCTGTGACATCAGCTCCAAAGGGGCCGCATCAACGGACTCGCCCCCGCCGCACAGACGGCTCAGCTCTCGGAGCTGGCCCGCCGCTCAAGGGCCGACAGGCCGAAGGGGGCCTGCGTCGAGCGCAGACCCCCTTCGGGTACGCCGATCACGGCTCGAACTTGTAGCCCAGACCCCGCACGGTCACGATGAAGCGCGGCGCGGACGGCTCCGGCTCGATCTTGGAGCGCAGCCGCTTGACGTGCACGTCCAGCGTCTTGGTGTCACCGACGTAGTCGGCGCCCCAGACCCGGTCGATGAGCTGGCCGCGGGTGAGCACCCGGCCCGCGTTGCGCAGCAGCAGCTCCAGCAGCTCGAATTCCTTCAGCGGCAGCTGTACGGCCCCGCCGTCGACGGTCACCACGTGCCGCTCGATGTCCATCCGCACCGGCCCGGCGGCCAGCGTCGGCGCACCCGCCTCGGCCACCTCCGGGCTCTGCCGGCGCAGCACCGCCCGGATCCGGGCGACCAGTTCCCGCGGCGAGTACGGCTTCGTGACGTAGTCGTCGGCGCCGATCTCCAACCCGACCACCTTGTCGATCTCGCTGTCCCGGGCGGTGACCATGATGATCGGTACGGCGGAGCGCTGCCGCAACTGCCGGCAGACCTCGGTCCCCGACATCTCGGGCAACATCAGGTCGAGCAGCACGATGTCGGCGCCGGTCCGGTCGAACTCGGTGAGGGCGTCGGTGCCGGTCGCGGCGACCGAAACCTCAAAGCCCTCCTTACGGAGCATGTACGACAAGGCGTCGGAGAACGACTCCTCGTCCTCGACCACGAGAACGCGGCTCAACGGGGATTTCCTTTCCATTTGCTGTCAGACCTGCCGTAGCCCAGTCGGACCGGACTCGATCCCAACCGGCGGCAGTGTCGCCAGGAGGTCATCCGGTGGACTGGCGGGCAGCCGGAGGGTGAACGTCGATCCACCACCAAGAGTGCTCGACACCTCGACCCGTCCGCCATGGTTGCTCGCAATGTGTTTCACGATCGCCAGACCGAGCCCGGTGCCGCCGGTGGCACGCGAGCGGGCCTGGTCGGCCCGGTAGAACCGCTCGAAGATCCGGTCGACGTCGGTGGGGGCGATACCGATGCCCTGGTCAGCGACGGCGACCTCGACGTGCTCGTCGTCGCCGCGGAGGGTCACCCGCACCGTGGTGTCCTCGCCCGAGTAGTTGATGGCGTTCTCCACCAGATTCGCCACCGCCGTGGCGAGTTGGGAGTCGCTGCCGTAAGCGGTGAGACCACGCGCCCCGTCCACGGTCACCGCGACACCCCGGGCGGAGGCCGTGGTGCGGGTCCGGTCGACCACCTCGGCGATCACCCAGTCCAGCGCTACCGGCTCCGGTGGCGGTTGCGGCTCAGCCCCCTGCAGGCGGGTCAGCTCCAGCAACTCCTGCACCAGTCGACCCAGCCGGGTCGACTCGTGCTGGATCCGTTCGGCGAACCGGCGGGCGGCCACCAGGTCCTCGGAGAGGTCGGGTACCGCGGCGTCGGCCGGCTCGGTCGCGTCCAGCAACGCCTCGGCGAGCAGTTGCAGGGCACCGATCGGGGTCTTCAGCTCGTGGCTCACGTTGGCCACGAAGTCTCGTCGTACCCGGGTCAGCCGGTGCGACTCGGTCACGTCGACCGCCTCGACCGCGACGAAGCCGTTGCCCAGACCCATCGCCCGCAGGTGCACGCCGAGCGGGTTCTCCCCCGCGCTGTCGCGACCTCGGGGCAGGTCCAGCTCGATCTCGCGTCGCACGCCGGTGCGTCGCACCTGGCCGGCGAGGGTACGGATCAGCGGGTGCGCGGCGATTGAGCCCGGAGTGCTGCCGGTACGCAGCAGCCCCATCGCGCGGGCGGCCGGGTTGATCAACACGGGGACGTCGTCGTTGTCCAGAACCACGACACCGGCCCGGAGTGAGTCGATCGTCCGGCGGCCGAGCCCGGCCTGCTGCTCGTCGGCTATCGCGGGCCTCCCCCTGCTCCAGCGGAAGCTGACGCTCCCCGTCGACGTGGAGTGACCGTCCCGCCTCGGCAGGAACCGGGGCAGCAGCAGACCGGCGGCCATCCCGGCCACCAACGCCAGAGCCACCACGACCGCCACCGCCCACTCCACCCGGCGATCGTAGGGTCATTGTTAACCTGGCTACCACACAGAACGGGACGAACTACCCTCACTTACGGAAGTGTTCACCCCCACGTCTGGCGTCGTTCACCGTGGTTCATCCGGGATCCGTCCACGCGCCCTACCGTTGGCGTCGCACCTGCTCAACCCCCTGCGCCGGCACCCGTCGGCGGCGACCGACCACAGGACGTGATGATGCGCGACGAGTTCCGGGCCGACCTCCAGATCGTCAGCCAACTGCTGGTGGACATGGCGGAGGGCGTCCGCGCCGCCATGCGCCAGGCCACCCGGGCCCTGCTCACCGCCGACCGGCAGGCCGCCGAGACGGTCATCGAGCGGGACGCCGAGATCGACGACCTCTACCGGCACGTCGAGGAGCGGGTCTGTGACCTGCTCGCCCGACAGGCGCCGGTCGCCTCCGACCTCCGGGCGATGATCACCGCGCTGCACGTGGCCGCTGATCTGGAGCGGATGGGCGACCTCGCCGAGCACGTGGCGAAGACCGCCCTGCGCCGGCACCCCTCCCCCGCCGTCCCGGCCGAGCTGCGGACTGTCTTCACCGAGATGTCCGAGATCGCCGACCGGATGGCCGTGAAGATCGGTTCGGTGCTGGCGAAGCCCGACGCCGACCTCGCCGGCGAACTGGACCGCGACGACGACGCCATGGACGAGCTGCACAAGAACCTGTTCGCCGTGCTGCTCGGCGACGACTGGCCGTACGGGGTGGAGACGGCGATCGACGCCACCCTGCTGGGCCGCTTCTACGAGCGCTTCGCCGACCACGCGGTCAACGCCGGCGAGCACGTGATCTACCTGATCACCGGGGAGAGCGCGCCCAGCAGTAACTGACCGACACGGAAGGGGCCCCTCGCCATCGCTCTTCGCGATGACGAGGGGCCCCTCTTCTGGTGGCTCAGCGCCCCTGGTTGGCCACCGCCGCGGCGGCTGCCTTCGCAGCGGTCGGGTCGAGGTAGGTGCCGCCCAGAGTGAGCGGGCGCAGTTGCGGGTCGAGGTCGTAGCGCAGCGGGATGCCCGTCGGGATGTTCAGCTTGGCGATCGCCTCGTCGGAGATCTGGTCGAGGTGCTTGACGAGGGCGCGCAGCGAGTTGCCGTGCGCGGCCACCAGCACCGTCCGGCCGGCCAGGATGTCCGGCACGATCGAGTCGTACCAGTAGGGCAGCATCCGGTCGACGACGTCCTTGAGGCACTCGGTGCGGGGCATCAGCTCGGTCGGCAGCAGCGCGTAGCGCGGGTCACCCACCTGCGACCACTCGTCGTTGTCGTCGATGGGCGGCGGTGGCGTGTCGTACGACCGGCGCCAGAGCATGAACTGCTCCTCGCCGTACTCGTCGAGGGTCTGCTTCTTGTTCTTGCCCTGCAGGGCGCCGTAGTGACGCTCGTTGAGCCGCCACGACCGGCGCACAGCGATCCAGTGCCGGTCGGCGGCGTTGAGCGCCAGCTCGGCGGTGCGGATCGCACGGCGCATCACGCTGGTGTGCACGACGTCCGGCAGCAGGCTGTGCTCGCGCATCAACTCGCCGCCGCGCCGCGCCTCGCCCTCGCCCTTCTCCGTCAGGTCGACGTCCACCCAGCCGGTGAAGAGGTTCTTGGCATTCCAGTCGCTCTCACCGTGTCGCAGCAGGACCAGCGTCCCGACGGTGGGCCCTTCGCTCGCAGTCATGCGGATCATCCTGCCTCAACCGCCCGACGGACACGCGGGCAGCCGTCGTGACGACCACCACGTGAAAAAGCTGATGACCAGCAGATCCGGCCGCCACTAGGGTTGTAAGGCACGCCAGTCACATCGGTCATTACTTGCAAGCGGGGCGCCATATGCGGACGATGCGGAGTTGGTTCCGGGACACCACCGGCGGCCTACCGACCACCTTCTGGTACCTGTGGTCCGGCACCCTGATCAACCGACTCGGCTCGTTCGTCCTCGTCTTCCTCGCCATCTACCTGACCCAGGAACGTGGCTTCTCGGCCTCGCAGGCCGGCCTGGTGATCGGCCTCTGGGGTGTCGGCGGGGCGTTCGGCACGACCGCCGGCGGCACTCTGGCCGACCGGTGGGGCCGCCGGCCGACGCTGCTCACCGCCCACGTGGGCGCGGCGGCCATGATGCTCGGTCTCGGGCTGGCCCGGGATCTCTGGGCGGTGGCGCTGGGCGCGCTGCTGCTCGGCATGTTCGCCGAGGCGGCCCGGCCCGCGTTCGGGGCGATGATGATCGACGTGGTGCCGGCCAAGGACCGGCTGCGCGCCTTCTCGCTCAACTACTGGGCGATCAACCTGGGCTTCGCCTGCGCGGCCGTCCTCGCCGGCCTGGCCGCCCAGGCCGACTACCTGCTGCTGTTCGTGGTCGACGCGGCCACCATGCTGATCACCGCGCTGATCATCTTCAGCAAGGTGCCGGAGACCCGACAGACAGGCCCCGCCACCGCCGCCACGGCGGCAGCGGCTCCGCGCGGCGCGCTGCGCACGATCCTCACCGACCGGGTCTACCTCGGCTTCGTGGCACTCAACCTGTTCGCCGCGCTGGTGTTCCTCCAGCACATCTCGATGCTGCCGATCGCGATGGGCGACGACGGTCTGAGCCCCGCCACCTACGGCTCGGTGATCGCGCTCAACGGCATCCTCATCGTGGTCGGCCAGCTCTTCGTGCCCCGACTGATCCGGGGTCGGAGCCGCTCGCACGTGCTCGCGCTGGCGTCCGTGGTGATGGGCGTGGGGTTCGGGCTGACCGCGTTCGCCGGCACCCCCTGGTTCTACGGGCTGACAGTGCTGATCTGGACGGTCGGCGAGATGCTGAACTCGCCCTCCAACTCCACGCTGATCGCCGAGCTCTCCCCTGCCGAGCTGCGCGGTCGCTACCAGGGCGTGTTCTCCCTCTCGTGGCAGATCGCCGGGGCCAGCGCGCCGATCCTCGGTGGCCTGGTGCGCGAGCACGCGGGCAACGACACCCTCTGGTACGGCTGCGCCGCGCTCGGCCTCCTGACCGCGGTGGCCCACCTGGTGTCGGGGCCGGCCCGGGAACGGCGTGCGGCCGCGCTGCGGCGCTCCGGTGACGCACTGGCACCGGCCACCACGTCCCGTGCCCCACAGCCCGCCGAGGCGTAATGAGTGGCGCGGCCGTGCCGGAGTTCCTACTGTGCAGTGGAAACAGTTAACAACCTGAACTGTCGGGAGGTCGGGTGCACGCCCTGCGGCGCTGGTGGCACGACACCGCAGGCGGACTACCCGCCACCTTCTGGTACCTCTGGGCCGGCCTGCTGATCAACCGGGCCGGCGCGTTCGCCATGCTGTTCCTCTCGCTCTACCTCACCGACGTACGCGGCGCGAGCGAAGGGCTGGCCGGCACCGTGGTCGGCGCGTACGGGGCCGGTGGGGCGGCCGGCGTGCTGCTCGGCGGGGTGCTCGCCGACCGGTGGGGACGCCGGGCGACCCTGCTCGCCGCGCACCTGGCCACTGTCGGCCTGATGGTGGCGCTCGCCTTCACCCGACCCCTGCTGCTGATCGCGGTGCTCTCCGCGCTGATCGGCGTGGTCCACTCGATGCCCAGTCCGGCGTTCGTGGCGGCGATCGTCGACGTGGTGCCCGCCGAGCGTCGCTCGCGGGCGTTCAACCTTCAGTTCTGGGCGTTCAACCTGGGCATGGCGGTCGCCTCTCTGCTCGCCGGAGTCCTGGCCGAGGCGAGCTTCACCGCACTGTTCCTGGTCGACGCGGGCGCCACCCTGACCGCCGCAGCCGTGATCGCCTGGAAGGTGCCCGAAACCCTGCGGCTGGCCCGGCCAGCGGCCGACCCACCGCCCGCCACAGCGGCACCGAAATCCATCCGGACCCGTCGGCCGGGACTGCACACCGCGCTCACCGACCGCACCTTCCTGGTGTTCGTCGGGCTCACCTTCGTGCTGGCCGTACTCACCATGCAGACGTCGACCATCATGCCGCTGGCCATGCGCGCGGACGGCCTGGGCCCATCGGCGTACGGGCTGGTGGTGGCGCTCGGCGGCGCGCTGATCGTGGTCGGGCAGTTGTTCGTGCCCCGGCTGATCGACCGGCACCGCAAGGACGTCGTGCTGGCCGCCTCCACGGCGCTGCTCGCGCTCGGTTTCGGGGCGCTCGCTATCGCCGACGAACTGGCCATCTACCTGGGTGCCGCAGTGGTCTGGACGGTCGGCTCGATGCTCGCCGCCCCGCCCAACGCGCAGATCAACGCGGACCTGGCGCCACCGCAGCTACGAGCGCGTTACCAGTCGGTCTTCTACCTGACGTTCCCAGCCGCGGCGTTCGTCGCACCCACCCTCGGCGGGGTGAGTCTCCAGCACCTCGGCGACCGGCACTGGCTGATCGTGGGCGGGCTGGGTCTGCTGGCCGCGCTCGGGCACCTGCTCGCCGGACCATCCCGGGAGCGGCACGTCGCCGCGCTGCGCCGGGCTGTCGACCCGGAGCCGGCAACCCCCGCAGACCGCGTACCGACCGGATAACCGACGCAAAGCGCCCACCACGTCCCTGAGGTCGTGGTGGGCGCCCGCCGGCGGGGCCGGCGGCGGCGGGCAACACTCACCCCCGTAAGCATCGCCCGCTCACGCCGCCGGTCCAAACAGGTGGGAACCGTCCCCCAACGGTTATTCCACCCGTCCCCTCGCGCCTCGTCTGGTGCGCGGATCTGATCGATCCGCCGCTCCCCCGAACGTTTCCAAACGTGGCGCGGTGCAATAAAGCTAGTTCGCCCGGATTCTGGATTCAACCCAGAACGGCTGTCTCGCCGGTCACAACTGGCGAGTATCCGCTGCTCCGGCCTCGTCCGTTGGCAACAGCCGGGTACCCGTCGGCCATTCCCGCAAACACCTCAACCGTCTTCCCGATCAGGTGACTCGGTCCGGAAGAAGTTGCTCTGCCGGCCGTCCCGCAACTGTTCCTGATAAATCAGGTTCAGCCGCCGCAGGTCAAAGGTGTAGAACCACTCATCCCAGGTGATCTCGCGAATCCGGCTGCTTTCCCGGTATCCGGGAATGTTGAAGGTCAACACACCCGCCCGGCCATCCCGCTCGGTGCCCGCGATGGTCGCCGGCTTCGCCCCGCGCTCCTGGGCCCAGCGCTGGATCACCTCATGGTTCGCCGTGATCAAACTCCGCCCCGGCCGCTCCGGCCGATCCGCGATCGACGAGATCACCTGCGAACTGCGGACCGACCGACCCGTACCCCGTCCGGTCCGGATCCCGCCGGCCGCCGTCCCGCCACCGGTCGACGGCGTCAACGTGCGCTTGGCCGCCGCGCTCTTGGCCGGTGCCGTGCGCTTCGCTGTGGTGCGCTTCGCCGGCGCGCTCTTGGCCGGCGTCGCGCGCTTCGCCGTCGTGCGCTTGGCCGGCGCGCTCTTGGCCGGCGTCGCGCGCTTCGCCGTCGTGCGCTTGGCCGCCGCGCTCTTGGCCGGCGCCGCGCGCTTCGCCGCC
>NZ_PYAK01000015.1 GCF_003264365.1 Micromonospora noduli | reverse complement strand
CACCGGGGGCGCTGACCGCCCGGGTCAGGGCGTGGCGACGGCCGCGCGCGAGCGGTCGGCGGCGATGCGCACGGCCAGCGCCGCGAGCGCGGTGCCGGTCACCCAGCGCTGCACCCGCAACCACACCGGCCGGCGGGCGAAGAACCCGGCCAGCGAGCCGGCGCTGAGCACGATCAGCGCGTTCACGCTCAGCGCCACGACGATCTGGGTCAGACCGAGCAGCAGGCTCTGCGTGGCCAGATGCCCCCGCGTCGGGTCGATGAACTGCGGTAGCAGCGACACGTAGAGGATCGCGATCTTCGGGTTTAGCAGGTTGGTGACCAGGCCCATGGTGAACAGGCGTCGGGGCGGGTCGGGCGGCATCGGCGCGGGGCTGAACGGCGAGTGCCCACCTGGACGCAGCGTCCGCCAGGCCAGCCAGAGCAGGTAGCCGGCGCCGGCCAGCTTCACCACCGCGTACAGCGTCGGCACCAGGACGAAGACGGTGGCCAGGCCGGCGACCGCCGCCGCCAGATAGACGCCGAAGCCGGCGGCCACCCCGAGCAGCGAGACCAGCCCGGCCCGGCGGCCCTGCGCCACCGAGCGGGACACCAGGTAGACCATGTTCGGGCCGGGCGTGAGCACCAGTCCCAACGCCACCAGCGCGATGCCCAGCAGTGCCCCAGTACTCACCACGACGCTTCCCCCCGTCCGATGGATCCCACACCGACCGTAATCGGGATGAACATCCCAACCCAGGGCCACCTGGCAGGCCGTGGCCTGCGATCCGGGGTGATCCACTCGTGTTCGGTGCGACGGCAGCACCGTTGGCGGGAATGCGCACCGTCGCGGGCGTGCTGACCCCTGGCAAGTGCGTGTCGCCGGCCGGAGGCGGCGCGTTACGGTGGCCAGGGAGGTGCCGCACGTGACCGAGGCGTGGGAAGCGTCAGTGGAGGCGAAGATCCAGGATGCCGTTCAGCGCGGCGAGTTCGACAACCTGCCCGGCATGGGAAAGCCGATCCCCGGTCGGGGGGCGCCGTACGACGAGGCGTGGTGGATCAAGAGCTTCCTGGAGCGCGAGGCGCTCCCCAGTGACCTGCTCCTGCCCACGTCGCTGCAACTGCGCCGACGCATCGAGCAGGTCCCCGACGAGGTCCGTGACCTGCCCACCGAACAGTCCGTCCGCGACTTCGTGGGGCAGTTGAACGCGCAGATCGTGGCGTGGCTGCGCTTCCCCGACGACGGCCCCCGGGTCGCGGTGCGTCCGGTGAACACCGAGGACGTGGTCCGCCGTTGGCGCGCCGAGCGGGCCCGGCCCGAGGTCACGACGACCGTCACCGAAGCGGCGGCCGTTCTGCCGCCGGCGCGCCGCAGCTGGTGGCGGCGGTGGCGCCGACGGGGCTGACCGCCGGGCCACGGCCACGGCCACGGCAGACTGTGCCGATGCTGATCGAATCGCGGTCACCCGACCTGCCCTCGACGCCGGGAGTCGCGCTGCGTCAGTGGTGCGCCGACGACCTGGATGAGCTGGTGCAGGCGTACCGGGATCCGGTCCTGCGCCGCTGGACCAGAGCTCCGGTGACCACCGCCGCCGAGGCGCGACGGTGGCTGGAAGGCGCGCTGCGCGACTGGGCCGACGGGCGGCGGTACACCTTCGCCGTCGTCGAAGAGCAGGCCGACGGCGCTCGGCTGGTGGGCAACGTGGTGCTCAAGGGGGTCACGCCGCAGCGCCCGGCCCCGGAGGTCGGCTACTGGACGGCGTCGTGGGCACGCGGCCGCGGCGTCGCCCCTCGCGCGGTCACCGCGCTGAGCCGATGGGCGTTCGACCGGTTCCCCGAGGTGGCGCGTCTCGACCTGCTGCACCAGGTGGACAACGTCGCGTCCTGCCGGGTGGCGCAGAAGTGCGACTTCGTGTTCCAGGAGGTGCTGCCGGCCCGGCCGCCCTTCCCGCTCGACGGCCACCGGCACTCGCTGCACGCCGGCTAGCCGGGCTCCAACCGGGTGGTCGCCCGGCAGGCGACCACCCACCCCTCAACGCTGGTGCGAGTCAGTCGACTGCGGCCCGCCAGTTCCAGGAGGTGCGCCTCGCCCGGCCGGGCAGCTCACCGCGGCCGGTCATCCAGAGCAGCACCTCGGGCGCCGCCCCGGGCGGGGCGTCCGGGAAGAGTCGGCGCAGCACCAGCGCGCTCAGCCGCCGCGACGGCTGCCACTGCACACCGAGGCCGAGGGTGATGTCGTGGGTGTGCAGCAGGGTCTCGGCCACGCCCATGGCGGCGAAGCCGACCGGATCGCACGGGCCCCAGTGCCAGGCCCGCGCGTCCGGCGGGGCGGCGTCGACGGCGGCGGCGAGCAGACCGGCGCAGGCCCGCACCACGGTGAGCACCTGCGTCGGGCTCGCGTCGGGGGAGACCCGCAGGTCGTACGGCAGATAGCCGTCATCCGGGCGGCCGGTGACCTGGCCCGCGTACGCGAGGAGGTCGTGCGCGACGTGCGCCGCGGTGGTCCAGCAGCTCCAGCTCAGCGAGCCGGCCGGCACCGACCAGTCGCGGTCCCGGTGTGGCAGCAGCACCCTGGTCATCTCGTCGGCGGCCTCCCGCAGGTCGGTGCCGGTCACCGCCGACATTCGCCAACCCGCCGGGTAGCACCGGGCGTGGGATTCCCGCCATGGGTCGAGAAAGTCGAGGCATGCAAGAATCCATCCTCGCATATGGGGGGAGGCGAGCGGGTGTTGCCAAACCTGGTGGTGGACACGACGGTCCTGCCCCCGGCGGACCGGTTCGCGTTCTGGTATGCCCTGGTCGCTCAGGAGACGGCGCCGGCGCACATCAGCAGCGGCCACCTGGACAACTTCGTGGCCTACGCGCAGGCCATCGATCTCGGCCGCATTCGGATGACCTCGCTGCGCTACCCGTCGCTGGACTCGATCCGGCCCACGAAACTGGTCCGCCGAGCCGAGGGGGATGTGTATCAACTCGCGCTACCACTGACGGGTCACAGCACCCTGATCCAGGATCGCACCGAGTCCACGCTGGAAGCCGCGAACCACTTCACCCTCTTGGACACCGCGCGGCCGCACGTCGCCCGGCATCGCGCGGACGGCCCCGGTCCCGCCACCTCCATCACCGTGCAGATACCGCACGCGGCGCTGCCCCTGGCGCCGGACCGGCTCCGCCGCCTGCTGGCCACGCCGATGCCGTCGCACGTCGGCGTCGGCGGGCTGTTGGCCCACCACCTGCGCAGCATCGCGGCGCATCCGGAGCAGTTCGAGCCGGCCCAGGCCGAGATCCTGGGCGGGGTGGCGGTGGACCTGCTCACCGCCGCGCTCGCTCAGTACCTCGACATCGAGGACACCCTGTCACCGGAGGCGCGGCAGACCGCACTGCGGGCCCGGGTCGTCGACTTCATCGACCGGCACCTCGACAGTGACGAGCTCAGCCCTCGCAGCGTCGCCGCCGCCCACCACATCTCGCCACGGTCGCTGCACCGCCTGTTCGAGGCGGAGTCGACGACGGTTGCCGAACTCATCCGCGCCAAGCGCCTGGAGCAGTGCCGCCGCGATCTCGGCAACCCGCTGTTGCGACAGCCGATCCATGCCATCGCCGCCCGCTGGGGTTTCCCGGACAAGGCCCACTTCAGCCGCCTCTTCCGTGCCCACTACGGACGTTCGCCGCAGGAATACCGCACGGGCGTCGCTCGCCAGGATCGGTGACCCGACCGACCGGCCACTACCGCCGTCGGTCGGTCGGATCGTCCGCGACGAAGTCCCGGACCGCGTCGCGGATGCTCTCGCCGTACGGGTCGTCCGGTAGCCGCACCAGGTGTTCGCGGGCTCGGGCAAGGTACTCCCGGGCCGGGCCGACGTTGCCCAGGCGCCGGTGGCAGTCGGCCAGGTTGAGGTACAGCGACGGCAGGAACGCCTGGACCTGGAGCGAGGACAGATACCGCTGGGCGCGTTCGTCGGTCAGGTCGGACACGGCGGCCAGGGCACGTTCGTCCCAGGCCAGCTCCGCCTCGGTGTTTTCCTGGAGGTCCGCGAGGTAGTGCGCCAGCGTGCAGCGGTGCAGGGCGTCACCGGTGGGGCCGAGTTCGTCCCACAACGCGGTGAGCAGCTCACGGGCGCGGGCAGGTGCGCCGCTCTGGCCGAGCTGCACGGCCTCGATGATGCGGGCCATGGTCGGGTCGACGGTCGCTTGGTCGGTCATGTCGCCGATGGTCGGGCCTCAACCCGGTCGAGGGTCAAATTGCTCTCGGGCCCGTACAGTCTCAGCTCCGCGCCGGTGACCACCCGTCGGCGACGAACCGGGAGGCGTCGGCACCCTCGCCGGAAAAGAGCATGCCGTGCCGGTCCGCCGCTACGAGCCGGTCGACGTAGACGCCACGCCCCTGGCCGGAGCCGTCGGTGCTGCTGCTGAACCGCAGGTGGGTGGCCTGATCGGGCAGCGCCACCGTGACCTGCCACCACACCCGACCCCCGTAGCCGGTGACCGTGCCGTCGGCGCTCCACCGGCGGGCTGCGTCGCGGAGCTGCATCGTCGTCGGCACCCAGCTCTGACCACCGTCGGTGGAAACCTCGAATCGCGCGCTGTCAAAGCGGGGCTCGGTGTCGTACCAGAGCAGGAAGCTCGCCGTCCCGCCACGGCCGGGCCGACGCAGCGGCGCCGTGAGCGTGCTCGTCGCGGAGTCGCGTGGGTCGGCCCGCCAGGCGCTGGCCGAGCGCGGCCGTACCGGCATCGCCTCCGCGAGGTCACGCGCGACGGCCCGTCGGGCGACGTTGTTGCTGCCCCAGCCCCGGTCCGGGTGCACCCGGTTGCTGAGCATGACGACGAACGAGTGGGAGAGCGGGTCGATGACGATCGACGTTCCGGTGAAGCCGGTGTGCCCGAAGGCCACCGGAGAGGAGAGCCCCATCATGTACCAGTGCTTGTTCAGCTCGAAGCCGAGCCCGCGGTCGCTCTCCGGGTAGGCCGACTCGAGCGGCGCGTTGTGATTGACCAGCATCGCGCGCACCGTTTCCGAGCGCAGGATCCGCCGGCCGCGGTATTCGCCGCCGTTGAGCAGTGACTGGCAGAGCACGGCCAGGTCCGCGGCCGTGGAGAAGACCCCGGCGTGCCCGGCCACCCCGCCGAGCGACCACGCGTTCTCGTCGTGCACCTCGCCCCACACCATGCCGCGTCCAGCGTACGGCTGGTATTCGGTCGCGGCGATCCGCGACCGCCGCTCCGGGCCCGGGTTGTAGCCCGTGTCGGTCATGCCCAGCGGCCCGGTCACGCCGTCGCGGACCAGGTCGGCCAATGGTCGACCGGTTACCCGCTCCAGCAGGACACCCAGCGCGATCAGCCCCAGGTCGGAGTAGACGTACTGGCTACCGGGCGTTGCCCCGGTGGTGAGCGGCGTGGCGAGGGCGGCGGCGAATCGCTCGGCCGGTGTCGGGTATCTGCTCCACAGTGGTGTGAACGCGGGCAGACCCGATGTGTGGGTGAGCAGCATCCGCACGGTGACCGCCGCCTTGCCGCCGGCGGCGAACTCCGGGACGTACCGGACGACCGGCGTGTCCAGCTCCACCCGCCCCCGCTCCACCTGCTGCATGGCGACGATCGTGGTGAACAGTTTCGACACCGACGCCAGGTCGAAGATGGTGTCGCGCCGGGTCGGGATCTGCTGGTCGGCGGGGAGTTCCACACCGACCAGGTCGGGCGGTGGCCCAACCGCGGAGTACTTGACCGCGCTGCCCACGGCGGCGTGCTCAACGATCACACCGTCCTTGGCGGCCAGGACCACCGCGCCGGCGTACGCCGGGTAGCCGGGGTGCTCCGGGGTCGGCTGTAGATACGCCGCCAGGTCGGCGGGCAGGCGACCCACCTGGTCGGGGAGCAGCCCGACCTGACGGGCGCTGCCGCGCCGCAACGTGTCGTGACGGAACTGGATGTCCGCGGGGGTGACGGTCGGCGGACCGGACGTGGGTGTCGCGGCGACCGCCCCGGTGGTGGGGAGCACCGTGCCCAGGATCACCAGAGCCAGGCCGAGCGCGAGTGAGCGGAGCGGACGACGGGTCGACCTGGTCATCACCGCACTCCTCAGTAGAGCAGGTAGGGCCGGCGACGCCGGTCGAAGGTGGCCAACTCCTCGGCCCAGGCGCCGACGACGTCGTCCACGTCAGCTCCGGCATCGATCTGGGTCCGCAGTCGCGGCGACCCGGTGAGCTTGTCGATCCAGTACGGGCGCACGGTGTCCCACGAGTCGCGTCGCCAGGCGAACGCCGGGTACCTGTGCGCCTCCACGAGCATGGCCACGCCGGTGCGGATCGGGTCGTACACCGCCGGGTCGACGACCTTGACCTCGACGCCGGCGCAGAGCTTGTTGAGCAGGTCCGGCTTCTGCCCGGCCGCGGTCGGCGAGAAGTACGCCTCACGGAACTCGACCCCGGGCAGGTTCCGGGCGTTGAGCCGGTCACCCCAGTGGTGGTCGAAGTCCGTCGCCAGGCCGCCGATCAGCTCGAACGGGCGACACGTGCCGCGCCCCTCGGTGATCGAGGCGACACCCTCGAACAGCCCGGTGCCCGGGTAGACCAGAGCGGTGTCCGGGGTGGGCATGTTGGGGCTGGGCATCACCCAGGGCACGCCGGTGTCGGCGGCGAGGGCGTCGCGCTTCCAGTGCCGGCACCGCACCACGTCCAGGTCGACCGGTCGTCCCGCCTCGGCCGGCAGGAACGTGGCGTTGAAGAACCGGGCCAGCTCTCCGACGGTCATCCCGTGCTGCTGAATAATCTCCTTGAGACCCACGCCCGAGGTGTACGGGCTGGTCATCATCGGCCCGTAGGCCCGCCCGCCGATCGGGTTGGGCCGGTCCAGCACGACGTAGCGTTTGCCGACCCGGGCCGCGGCGACCATAGAGGTGTACATCGTCCAGATGTAGGTGTAGAAGCGGACTCCGACGTCCTGGATGTCGAAGACCACGGTGTCCACCCCGGCCTCGGTGAACATCGCTTCCCACCGGGCCTGCGAGGCGCCGTACGCGTCGTACACCGGGATGCCGGTGCGTGCGTCGACGCCGGTTCCCTCGCTGCCACCTGCCTGCGCGGAGCCGCGGAAGCCGTGCTCGGGGCCGAACGCCGCGACCAGTTGCACCCGACCGGAGCCGTGCATCAGGTCGACGAGATGCCGGTAGGACGCATCGACGCCGGTCGGGTTGGAGATAACGCCCACGCGCTGACCGGCGAGTTCGGCGAACCCGGACGACACCAGCTCGTCGAGGCCGGTGCGGACCCGACGGTCACGGGAGTTGGCCGCCGCCGGTCCGACGCCGAGCGTCCCCGCCCCCAGCGCGCCCGCACCGACCGCGCCGACCAGGAAATTCCTCCGCTGCATGCTTGCCTCCTACCAGCTCAGGCCGTGGCCGTAGGGGTAGAGCACGAAGCCCGCCCCCTCGGCCGTGGGGATCGTGACCGGCAGCCGTCCGCTCGGGGACAGTTCGCCGTGCAGCGCGCGGACGAGGGCGTCCATCGCCGCGCGGGTGTACGAGTACGTCGCCAGGTAGGTGGTGACACCCGGCAGGTACGCGATGTCGTACGGGTCGCGGACGGCCACGACGACCACGGGTTTCCCGGTGCCCAGCAGCGCCGCGACGAGGCGTTGCTGGGTGGCTCGCGGGTCGGTGACGGCGGTGTCCCACGCCTTGTTCACGAGCACGACGGTGAGGTCGTGCTCGGCGGCCTGGCTCGCCGTGGCGGTGATCGTCGCGTCGGAGGGCAGGGTCGCCGGTCGGGCGGTGACGCGGGCACCACGCGTGGTGAATCCGGCGGCGACCGTCGCGACCGGGGCGAAGGCGGCGCTGTCCCAGCCGGTGATCAGGACCGACCGGTCGGCGTGGGGCAGGGGCAGCACTCCGGCATCGTTGCGGACGGCGGTGAGCGTCGGGTCGGTGACCTGGGTGACGGCGGCGAGGTGCTCCGGAGCGCCGACGGTCCGGACGGCCTTCTCGACGTCGACCAGCGGTGAGCGGGCGAGTCCCTGGCGATACTTCACGCCGAGGATGCGCCGGACCGACTCGTCGATCCGACGCTCGGTGAGCTCGCCGGTGGCGATGGCCCGCAGCACCGCGTCCCGCGCCAGCGCCAGATTCGGCGGCATCAGGAGCTGGTCGGCGCCGGCCTTGAGCGCCAGTACGGGCACCCGCTCGTCGCCGTACCTCGCCCGCACGCCAGCCATGTTCAGCGCGTCGGTGACGATGACGCCCCGGAAACCGAGCTCACCGCGCAGCACGCCGGTGAGGATCGTCCGCGACAAGGTCGCGGGGTCGCCGGACGGGTCGAGCGCCGGGACCACGATGTGCGCGGTCATGATCGTGTCGACACCGGCGCGGATGGCACGCTTGAACGGCGGCGCGTCGATCCGATCCCACTCGGCGCGGCTGTGGTTGATCACCGGGAGACCGGTGTGGCTGTCGGTGGCCGTGTCGCCGTGCCCGGGGAAGTGCTTTGCCACGGCGGTCACCCCGGCCCGGTCCTGGAAACCGGTGACCTGGGCGGCGGTGAGGTCGGCCACGAGGGTGGGGTCGGCGCCGAAGGACCGCACGCCGATCACCGGGTTGCCCGGGTTGACGTTGACGTCGGCGATCGGCGCGTACGGCTGTTGGATGCCGACGGCGCGCAGCTCGCGTCCGGTGACCTCCGCCGCCGTCCGGGCGGCCCGGGGCGACCGCCCCGCGCCCAGCGCCATCGACCCGGGGAACTGGGCGGCGGGGGAGGGCATTCGCACCACCGCGCCCTGCTCCTGGTCGGTGGAGATGAGCAGTGGAACCCTGCCCCTTGCCCCGTCGCCACGGGCAGCCCTCTGCAGTCCATTGGAGAGGGTCGCGATCTGTCGGGGGCTGTCCAGGTTGTGCGACCAGGAGAAGTAGCAGACGCCGCCTAGGTGGTACCGCTCGATCACCTCGGCCGGTGTCTCCACACCGAAGGCGGCGACGTTCGCGGCCCGGTCTGCGGCGCTGGGGTCCGTGGCGTCACCGCCGTAGACGTAGGTGGCGAAGAGTTGTCCGACCTTCTGCTCCAGGCTCATGTGTCGCAGCGTCGACGTGACCCAGCCGTGCTCGGCGGTCGATGGGCGCACCGGCGTGGCGGCCTGGGCAGGCAGGGAAGCGAGGGTGGCCGCCAGTGTGGCCGCCAGGGCGGTCGCGGTAACGAGTCGGGTCTGCATAGACGCCTCTCAGTCCGGGTGGCTGAAACTTAGCTACACGCCAGCCACCCGTCAAGAAGACAACCTACAGATTGCCGCCGGCCGAAACGGGAGGCCCCCGGGAGTCCTCGAACCGTCGCGAAAGGACACTCTATGCGGAGTCGAGAAATTACAAAGCCTTGCTCGAATCTTGCAGAGCGCTGTTCGTGTTCGTAAACTGCCGTGGTGAGCGAGCACTCTTTGGTCCAGGCGAGCAAACTGGCCAAGATCTATCCAGCACGCGGGTCCACAGCGGAGTTCCACGCGGTCGACGGCATCGACTTCGCGGTCGAGCGGGGGGAGTCGTTCGGGCTTCTCGGCCCCAACGGCGCCGGCAAGTCCACCACCATGCGGATGATCGCCGCCACGTCGCCGATCAGCGGCGGCAGCCTGCGCGTGCTGGGCATGGACCCGATGAGACAGGGGCCGGAGATCCGTGCCCGGCTGGGCGTCGTCACGCAGGACGATTACCTGGACAACGAGCTCACCGTGCGGGAGAACCTGCACATCTACGGGCGATACTTCGGCCTGCCGCGGGCCGTCATCCGGGACCGCGCGACCCGGCTGCTCGACTTCGCCCAGCTTCAGGAAAAAGCCGGCGACCAGGTCGAGACGCTCTCCGGCGGCATGCGGCGGCGTCTGACCATCGCCCGCTCCCTGATCAACGAACCGGACATCCTGCTGCTCGACGAGCCGACCACCGGCCTCGACCCGCAGGCCCGACACATCCTGTGGGACCGGCTCTTCCAGCTCAAACAGCAGGGCGTCACGCTCATCCTCACCACGCACTACATGGACGAGGCCGAGCAGCTCTGCGACCGGCTCGTCGTGGTCGACCACGGCCGCATCGTCGCGCAGGGCTCACCCCGGGAACTGATCACCAGGTACGCCACCCGGGAGGTCCTCGAACTCCGCTTCCGCCTCGACGAACGCGACACCGCGGCGCAGAAGCTTCGGACGTCGGCGCTGGCCACCGGAGGCAACGACGCCGAGGGCCGCGTCGAACTGCTCCCCGACCGGGTGCTCGTCTACACCGCCGACGGCGAGGCCGCCCTCGCCACGGTGCACGCCATGTCGCTCACGCCGCTCACCGCACTGGTCCGCCGCGCGACGTTGGAGGACGTGTTCCTCAAGCTCACCGGCCGATCGCTCATCGAGTAGCAGGGGAGGCCACTGGTGCTTCGTGTATTCGGGTACTGGTTGACGCGCTACCGGCGTACCTGGCGGGGCTCGATCGTGATCAACGTGCTGAACCCGTTGCTGTTCCTCATCGGCATCGGTGCCGGGCTGGGCGCCCTCGTCGACGACAACGCGCCCGCCCAGATCGCCGGCGTCTCCTACGCGGCGTTCTTCGCCCCGGGCATCCTGGCCGCCGCCGCGATGCAGAACGCGTTCCTGGAAGGGGCCGCCGGGGTCGCCCGGGCCGCCGGCTTCGGGGCGTACCGCAGTGCCACACCGACGCCGCTGAGGCCGGAGCAACTCGCCGCCGGGCACCTGCTGTTCATCACCTTCCGGGTGCTCATCGCCAGCGGCGCCTTCATCGTGGTGATGGCCGCGTTCGGGTTGATCGGGGGATGGTGGGCCCTCGGCGCCCTGCTCGGCGCGACGCTGACCGGGGTCGCGTTCGCGGCACCCGCCGCCGCGTGGGCGGTCGGCGTACGCAAGCTGCGCCACATCGACACGGTGTTCCGCTTCGTCATCATGCCGCTCTACATGTTCTCCGGCACGTTCTTCGCGGTCTCGCAGCTGCCCGAGTGGATCCGACCGGTGTCCTACCTGCTGCCGCTGTGGCACGGGGTGGAGCTGTGCCGCACCCTCAGCCTCGGCACGGCGACGGTCACCGGCAGCTCCGTCCACATCGCCTACCTGCTGGTGCTCGCGATCGGCGGCTTCCTGATCGCCCGGGTCACGTACCGCCGACGGTTGCACCCGTGACGGCCCACGCCCAGCGCCCCGTGGAGGCATCATGACCACCGTCGCCGTACCCGCCTGGACGAGACGCCGGGCCCTGGCGCTCATCGAACGCAACTTCATGATCTACCGCCGGTCGGTCACGCCGCTGCTCAACGCGCTCGTCGAACCGATCCTGTACCTGCTGTCGATCGGCGTCGGCGTCGGGATGCTCGTCGGCACGGTCCCCGGTGTCGACGTCCCGTACGCCGCCTACGTGGCCCCGGCGATCCTTGCCACCACGGCGATGAACACGGCGTTCAACCAGACGAGCTTCGGTGTGTTCGTCCGGATGAGGGTCGAGAAGACCTACGAGGCGATCCTGCCGACACCGCTCTCCGTCACCGACATCGCCGTCGGCGAGGTGACCAGCGCGATGATCAACGGGCTGCTGACGTCGATCGGATTCCTGGCCCTCATGGCCGTCGGTGGGCTGGTCACGTCGGCCTGGGTGCTGCTGGCCCTGCCGGCGTCGCTGCTGATCTCGTACGCGTTCGCGGCCGGCGGCCTGGCCGTCACGACGTACCTGCGCGACTTCCCCGACTTTCAGTACATCCAGCTCTTCATGCTGCCGATGTACCTGTTCGCGACGACGTTCTATCCCCTGTCGGTCTACCCCGAGGCGGTGCGGCCGCTGATCCAGGTGCTGCCGCTCTACCACAGCATCGAGCTGGTCAGGGAACCCGCATTGGGCCGCCTCGGCTGGGACCTGCTGATCCCGGTGGCCTACCTCCTCACGTTCGGCTCGATCGCGATGTACGTCGCCACCCGTCGAATGACCCGGGCGATGCTGCGCTGATCGGCTCGCGAGCGCGTCATCGCTTGGCGACGATGGCCTCGAGCACCGTGCGGACGGGTGTCGGGCGGTGGCCGATGACTGCCTCCAGCGTCGGATCGGTCACAGCGAACTCCTTCTCCCGCGCCGCGCGGTACATGCCGAGAGTGAAGTCGGCCGCCGCGGCGGGCATGCCTCGCTCGATGGCGGACGCCCGCCACTGGTCGTCATCCACGACGACACGTTCGACGCTGCGGCCCGTGATGTCGCTGAGGATGGCGGCCACCGCTTCGAGGTCGAGCATCTCCGAGGCGGTCAGCGGTGCCGTGACCCCGTCGAGTACGCCATCGTCGGTGAGAGCGACGGCTGCCGCCTCGGCCAGGTCGGCGTGCGCGGTCCAGGAGACCGGGCCGTCCGCCGGCGCCACGAGTCGCCCGGTCTCCAGCGCCGTGCCGATGGAGAAGCTGAGCGTGCTCGCGTAGAAGCCGTTGCGCAGGGCGGTGAAGGGAATCCCCAGTCCAGCCAGGTGTTCCTCGGTCGCGGCGTGCGTGGGCTGGGCGGCGAAGAGCGAGTCCCGGGAGGCGGCCTGGTGGCTGGTGTAGAGGATTCGACTGGCTCCCGCGGCGCGGGCGGCGTCGATGGCGGCGCGGTTCGCGACGAACGCGCCGGGGCCGCGGATGGCGGCGGAGACGATGAGGACCTTGCCGGCACCCTCGAAGGCGTGCCCCAGCGTGGCCGGGTCGGTGAAGTCCGCGACGCGCACCCGCACCCCACCCTCGGCGAGGCCGGCGGCCCTGTCGACGTCGCGCACGCTCACGCCCACGGCGTCGGGCGACAGCCGGTCGAGCAGCCGGTCGACGATCTGGGACCCCAGTTGGCCAGTGGCACCGGTGACGACGATCATGATGAACACTCCCTTGTTATCGGCGTTACGGCGCGAACGTTATCACCGATAATTCATGGATAACAAGTCACTGTTAGCATCGGTTCATGGTGACGACGCAGGACACCCGCGACGACGTCCGTGCGGGCATCGTCTCGGCAGCGACCGAACTGCTGCGCGAGAAGGGCGCGAACGCGGTGACGACCCGCGCCGTCGCCCAGGCCGCGGGCGTGCAGGCGCCGACCATCTATCGCCTGTTCGGCGACAAGGACGGCCTCATCGACGCCGTCGCCGAACACGTCATGGCCACCTACGTCAGCGGCAAAGCGGTCGCAGCGGACGGCGACCCGGTCGCGGACCTGCGCGCCGGATGGCGCGCGCACGTGGAGTTCGGCCTGACAAACCCCGAGTTGTACGCGCTGATCGCCACCCGGGGGAGTGGCGCGCCCTCGCCGGCAACTGTCGCCGGCCTCGACGTGCTACGCCGCCGCGTCCGGCGACTCGCCGCGTCCGGCCTCCTCCGGGTCGATGAGGAGCGCGCGCTGATGATGATCCACTCTGCGGGCAACGGCACCATCCTCACGCTGCTGGGAATGCCCGCCGACCAGCGCGACCCGGGTCTGGGTGAGGCCATGCTCGATGCCGTGCTCACCAGCATCCTGGCGACAACTCCGATAACACCCGACACCACCGGGAACGCGGTCGCGGTGACCTTCGCGACGGTGCTGCCCAACCTCCCGGGGCTCACCGACGCCGAACGCGCGCTGATGGCCGAGTGGCTGCACCGATCGCTGACCCACCAGACGCCGTGATCACGTGACGAGGAAACAACTCGACGGGATCACGCTGGGGGATATAGCTTGCAGTT
This sequence comes from Micromonospora noduli, assembly GCF_003264365.1. GTDB lineage: Bacteria > Actinomycetota > Actinomycetes > Mycobacteriales > Micromonosporaceae > Micromonospora > Micromonospora noduli. The sequence continues at coordinate 115,068 of NZ_PYAK01000015.1, read as the reverse complement.
GACCGCGACACCGCCCGAGGAGGTGAGACCCATGAACGTTGTAGCGATGTGGGTGCTCCCCCTTGCCGTCACGGTCGGGCGATTGACGTAGGTGTCGCCGGGAGCGCCTTGCCAACACGGCACTCCCGAGAGGCGACACCCATGCACCCTCCGCAATTCACCGCCGATTCGCCGTCGACCGAGCCGGTCGAGCCCGACTCCACCGTGGGCGACGTCCGCCCAGCACTGTCGGCTCCCAACGCCGATCGTGCGCTCCCCACGTACGACGTGATCATTGCCGGATGCGGGCCGACCGGTGCGATGCTCGCCGCCGAACTGCGGCTGCACGACGTCCGGGTCCTCATCGTGGAGCAGAAGACCGAGCCGGCGTCGGCCGTCCGCATCGTCGGCCTGCACATCCGCAGCCTGGAGCTGATGGCGATGCGCGGGCTGCTGGACCGCATCCTCCCGCACGGGCGGCAGCGTCCGGCCAGCGCCTTCTTCGCCGCCATCGCCAAGCCCGCGCCCAAGGGCCTGGATTCCCGGTACGCCTACCTGTTGGGCATCCCGCAGCCGGTCATCGAACGTCTGCTCGAAGAGCACGCCATCGAGCTGGGCGCGCAGGTCCGGCGCGGTCGGGCGGTCGCCGGTTTCGAACAGGACGACGAGGGTGTGACAGTCGAGCTGGCCGACGGGGAACAGTTGCGGTCGCGCTACCTCGTCGGCTGCGACGGCGGGCGCAGCACGGTGCGCAAACTGCTCGGCGTCGGCTTTCCCGGCGAGCCCGCCCGGACCGAGAGTCTGATGGGCGAGATGGAAGTGGGCGTCCCGCAGGAGGAGATCGCCGCCACGGTGGCCGAGATCCGCGAGACCCATCAGCGGTTCTGGCTCCGGCCCGCGGGTGTCGGGGTCTACAGCGTCCTGGTCCCCGCCGCCGGGGTCAGCGACCGCGCCGAACCGCCCACCCTCGACGACTTCAAACACCAGTTGCGCGCCATCGCCGGGACCGACTTCGGCGTGCACTCCCCGCGCTGGTTGTCCCGCTTCGGCGATGCCACCCGGTTGGCCGACAGCTATCGGGTCGGGCGGGTGCTGCTGGCCGGCGACGCGGCGCACATTCATCCGCCCATCGGCGGACAGGGCCTCAACCTGGGCGTCCAGGACGCGTTCAACCTCGGCTGGAAACTGGCCGCGCGGATCCGCGGCTGGGCACCGGAGGCACTGCTGGACACCTACCAGGCCGAACGCCGTCCGGTCGCCGAGGCGGTGCTGGACAACACCCGAGCCCAGACGGAGCTGCTGTCCACCGAACCGGGCGCACAGGCAGTGCGCAGGCTGCTCACCGAGTTGATGGACTTCGACGAGGTGAACCTCCATCTGCTGGAGAAGATCACCGCCATCGGTGTCCGCTACGACTTCGGCGCCGGCCCCGACCTGCTCGGTCGCCGCCTGCCCGACATCGACGTCAAACAGGGCCACCTCTACGGTCTGCTGCACGGCGGCCGCGGTCTGCTGCTGGACCGCACCGAACGCCTCACGGTTGGCGGCTGGTCAGACCGGGTGGACTACCTCGCGGATTCGAGCGCGGCGCTGGACGTTCCAGGTGTCCTGCTGCGCCCCGACGGCCACGTCGCCTGGATCGGCGACGACCAGCAGGACCTGGACGACCACCTCTCCCGCTGGTTCGGCAGGCCCGCCCACTGATCTCAGGCCGGCGGCCTCGACGTCAAGGTTGAGGAACTATCAGCGACCGGGCTCGGGGTGAACGCTCTGAGTTGCCCCGAGCCCGGTCACTGATGATGTGAGGCTGGACGTGCCGGTGACAGTTCATGACACAGCCCGGCAGTCAGGTGCGATTGAACCGCCAACGGGTCGCGGTCAGTCCGTCCGTGCCATAGCCGAAAGCCCGGACGGGGGAGACCTTGTAGAAGGCATACCGGGGCGACCCCGGCAGACTCTCGTCATGGACTCGGCCGTCCCTGATGGCGAACGTCCAGCCGTACTTCGTTGCGAAGGCGGCGGCCACCCGGCGCAGCGCGGTCTCGCCCGACACCTGGTGAGCTTCACCGCTTACCACCAGGTCGAGGTTGTCGCTGCTCACGGTGATGACAGCGCGGGGGTTGCCGGCCAGGTTTCGGCTCTTGCGGGAGTTCGGGCGACTCGCAATGCACGGCACCCCATCCACCAGCACCGGCATCACCGGCGCGGCATGTGGACGGCCATCCGGACTTACCGTGGACAGCCAACACTTGTGCGCCGACTCCAGACAGGCCAGTGCCTGGCTCCAAGGCTTGAGTGTCGCCACGTCGGTGTTGAAGGGTGTGGCATCTTCCTGCCCGAAGAGGAGTTCAGCGACTGGCGTGTCGACCCTCATGACGGGTCCTTGGTCGTGTCGTACTCGTCGTGCAGCCGCCACCACTGGTAGGGCTGGGTCTGCGGCCAGCCTTCCGGCGAGTCCTCCCAGGTCTCCTGTCGACCGTATGGCGTCAGGTCGAGGAAGGACCAGTTACTGCCGAGCCGTTCCACGCCCCGGGCGGTGGTGGTGTAGGTGCGGAAGATCCGGTCGTCGGCGCGGAGGAAGACGTTAAGCGCGAATCCGTCGCCGGTTCCCATGTCGGCGTTGAAGCTGTTGTTCAGCGACGAGTACCAGGGCAGGGCCCAACCCATTCGCCGCCGCAGCGCCAGCAGGTCGTCCAGTGGGCCATGGGACGTCAACGCCAGGGTGACGTCGCGGGCGTTGAGGTGGGCCGGGTGTCCGACGTTGTCGGTGAACATCGAGCAGCCGGAGCAGACAGCGTCGACGCCGTGCCACATGAAGGTGTACACGATGAGCTGGCGGCGGCCCTGGAACAAGTCGGTCAGACTGGCAGGCCCGGACGGGCCCTCGAACACGTAGTCCTGCTCGACCGGCGTCATCGGTAGCCGGCGACGCGCCGCGGCCACTGCGTCGAGCTGGCGGGTGAGTGCCTTTTCGTGGACGCGCAAGGTGTTCACTGCCTCTTGCCAGTCCTCGGTCGGCACGATCGGCGGATGGTTCATACGGGCCTCTTTCGGCTTCCATACGCGTGTGGAGGGGGCTCGAACGAGTCCGTCTCCTTAAGGAACGGACTGGTTGTGACGCTAACAGAGTCAGTTCCTTGAAGGAACCACCTTGCGTATCGTGGTGTCATGCAGCGAACGCAATTCGGCGCCATGGCGTGCTCGATCGCCCGCACCCTCGACGTCATCGGTGAGCCGTGGTCACCGCTGATCCTGCGGGACGTCTACGCCGGCACGCACCGCTTCGAGCAACTCCAGCGGGGACTCGGCATGTCCCGCAAGGTGCTCGCCGAGCGGCTGAACTGGCTGGTCGAACAGGGCGTCCTGGCCCGGCGTGAGTATTCCGCCCGGCCGGTCCGGCACGAATACCTGCTCACCGACAAGGGCAGGGAGCTGTGCGATCTGCTGCTTGTCATGGTGAGGTGGGGTGACCGGTGGACGGCGGGCGAGGCCGGCCCGCCGGTGCTGTACCGCCACCACGCCTGCGGCAAGATCAGTCATGTGGAACTGCGGTGCTCGGAGTGCGAGCAGCCCATGCGGGCCACTGACATCGACCTGCTGCCCGGACCCGGAGCCCACCCGGAATCGTGACCAACGGATCGGTTGGCGTACTGGTTTGTGGCCGCCGATCGATCCCGGCACGTTCGGTGAGAATCGGATGCGTCGATCCAGTACCGGACCGAAGCATGATGTTCTGTCGATGCTGGCAGACTCATCGCATGACGGGTCTGACAGCCGAGCTCGTGGTCGATGGTTGCGCCCCGCAGGCCCCGGCGCTCGCACCGAATGGACGCTTGCTCTGCTACGTCCTCGCTCCCCTCAGCCGGACCGGTGACCACCTCGACAGCGAGCTCTGGCTCGTCGACACCGATGCCGCCGTCGAGTCACGCCGGGCGACCGCCGACACCGCGACCGAATCCCAGCCACGCTGGTCGGCCGACTCGGGAACGCTGTTCTTCCTGTCCGACCGCGCCGGCCGCGGCACCCCGCAACTGCACGGGCTCACCCTCGCCGACGGCACGGTGACCACGTTGTCCAGTTGGCGCGGCGGCGTCCTCGACCACCTGCCGCTCAGCGACCCCAACCTGGTCGCTCTGCTCGCCGAGGACGAACCCACCGAGCAGGACGCGCGCCGCGCCCGGGACCGCGACGACGCCATCGTCGTCGGCGAGCGTGAACCGCGCGTTCGACTGCGCCTGCTCGACCTGGGCACCGGCCGGGTCACCACCCCGAGTGTGTTCGGTGACCGGCACGTCGTGGAACTGCGCCAACGTCCCGACGGCGGCCCAATTGCCGTGCTGACCTGGGCCAGTGCTGACAACGACCACGGTCCACGCGCCGGCCAACTGCACCTGTTCGATCCCACGACCGGGACCGCGGAGAACCTCGGACCGGTCGAGGTCGACGCACGATCTCTGGCCTGGTGGCTGGGCGCGGACGGTTGGCACCTCGGTTACATCGCGCTCACCCCACCGGTTCTGCAGGCCGGCACCGCAGTGTTGGACGTGGCCGTGGACAGCCGCGTCCTGTGCAACCGCACCGCTGGTCTCTCGATGTGCCCCACCGAACTTCGCCAGACCGACGCCGCACCGCTGGTGGTGTTCGCCAACGGCCTGAACACGTCCCTGGCCCGGCTCGACCCCACCGACCTCACGATCCTGTCGCATCACCCCGGACGCCTCGACAACCTCACCACCACCCCTACCGGCGACAGAATCGCGGTACTGACCGGCACCCGCTACCAAACCCCGAACGTTCACATCGGAGCGCCAACCGGGCCGCTGCGAAGAATCACCAACACCCGTCCGGAACTCGGCCGCATTCCGCTTGGCACGCAACAGCCGCTGGCCTACCGCGCCGTCGACGGCCTCGACCTGGACGGCTTGCTCGTGCTGCCGGTCGGAAAGACCGCATCGGAAGGCCCGTTCCCGCTGGTCACGATCGTGCACGGAGGCCCGTACGATCGCTACGCCGATCGTTGCCAGCTGTTCTGGTTTCCCAGTGCGCAGTGGTTGGCCGCCGCCGGCTACGCGGTGTTGCTGCCCAACCCGCGCGGCGGCCAGGGCCATGGCCACCAGTTCGCCGCCAGCGTCGCCGGCCGGGTCGGGCAGCAGGAGTGGACCGACATCCTGACCGGCATCGACCTGCTAGTTGCCGAGGGCATCGCCGACCCCGACCGGCTGGGCATCGCCGGCTGGAGCCACGGCGGCTTCATGTCCGCCTGGGCCGTCGGCCAGACCGACCGCTTCCGCGCCGCGCTGGTCGGCGCCGGCATCATCGACTGGGGCATGCTCGCCGCGACCGGGGAGAACGGCCAGTTCGAAGCCGCACTCGGTGGCAGCACCGGCTGGTCCGGCATCGGCCCACACCCACACGACGCGGTCAGCCCGATCTCCTTCGCCAGCAACATCCGCACTCCGGTGCTCATCCTGCACGGCGCCGAGGACACCAACGTCCCCCTCGGACAGGCCGTGTACCTCCACCGGGCGCTACGCCACTTCGACGTCGAGCACGAGTTCGTGATCTACCCGAGAGAGGGCCACTCGATCCGGGAACGCAACCACCAACTCGACGTCCTGCGCCGGACCCGCGCCTGGTTTGATCGCTGGCTCCGGACCTGACCTGAGCTGACTGTGCGGCCGGACGGCTGTACGCCACCGGCGCCCCGGCCGGTTCGTACCGACGAAGTGGGCCGGCCACGTCAACGCGTACGGCCGGAACTGGGAGTTGGGCGTGTGGCCACATTCCCGCTCACCCCAAACCGATCAAACCAGTTTGATGTATATTCGTGGTCATGGTGCCGCCGAGTCACACTGCGCCGCCGTTCGTCCGGCTGGCCGCACACCCACTGCGCTGGCAACTGCTGACCGCACTCGCCCGCAGTGACCTGCGAGTCCGCGAACTGGTCAGCCTCCTGGCCCAGCCGCAGAACCTTGTCTCCTACCACCTACGGCTGCTGCGCGACGGCGGCCTGGTCACCGCCACTCGCAGCAGCTTCGACGGTCGCGACAGCTACTACCACCTCGACCTCGACAGCTGCGCCCACGCGCTGGCAGGCACCGGCGCCGCTCTGCACCCCGCCCTGCAGTTGGGCAGCACTCCACCGGCCCCGCCGGTCCACCCGCCGCGAACCGTGCTGTTCGTGTGCACGGGCAACAGCGCACGTTCCCCCATCGCCGAAGCCCAGCTCCGACGCCTCACTGCCGGCCATGTGCAGGTGACCAGCGCAGGAACCCGCCCCCGACCGCAACTACACCCCCATGCCGTGCGGGTGCTGCGCGACCACTTCGGCGTCGACGTCGCGAGCCGGCACCCGCGGCACCCGCGGCACCTGGACACGCTCACCGGCCGCCGCTTCGACTACGTGATCACCCTGTGCGACAAGGCCCGAGAGGTGTGCCCCGACTTCGGCAACCCGGCCGGTCAGCTGCACTGGAGCATCCCCGACCCCGCCGCAGCCGGCACCAGGGACGACTACCCCGCCTTCTTGCAGGTTGCTGCCGACATCGACACCCGCGTGCGGCATCTGCTGCCCGTCCTCGCCACCGATCCCCAGGAGACCAAACCGTGAGCACACCTGAGCAGTACGTCAGCGTCCGCTACCTCGTCGACGATGTTGACGCCGCCGTCGACTTCTACACCGCCCACCTCGGTTTTCACCTCAAGATCAGCGCGGCCCCCGCCTTCGCCGACGTGGTCCGCGGCCCGCTACGACTGCTGCTGTCCGGACCCGCCAGCTCCGGCGCCCGCGCCACCCCGAACGACGCCACCAGCCCCGGCCGCAACCGTATCCACCTCATCGTCGACGACCTGGACTCCGAGATCGACCGGCTCCGCGACGCTGGCCTGGCGTTCCGCAGCGAACTGGTCTCCGGGCCCGGCGGCCGTCAGATCCTGCTCGCCGACCCCGCTGGCAACCTCATCGAACTTTTCCAACCCGTCCGCGAAGCCACCCGCGCCAACACCTGAAGCCGGTCGCACTTCGCTGCCGCGCAGCCCGCCAGGGCAAAGTCGATGTTCCTCAGCGTCGACTCCGCCGCAGCCCAGCCGCTCATGCCCGGGATCTCTCGCGCATCCAACGCACGCCGTGCGGGGCCAATGGGGGCGCTGGTGGCCTAGGCGACATCTCGGCCCAACTGATCGGCGTGCGCGGTGATCCACCTCGCGTCGCGTCGGTAGAGCCCGACGTGACTGCGAATGCTCTCCTGTCCCTGATCGGCTCGCGCCTCGGTAAAGGCGGCGAGGTCGTGTAGTCGATGGACCGCGGCCTGAAGGACGTGAGCAGGGTCTTGCCCCGAGCCGTAGGCATCGCAGAGCATGCGCAGCCGACGTGCCCGCTCGCGTACGTCACTGTCGATTGCGTCGCCGTTGTCGGGATGGGCCAGCGGCACCAGCCGGTAGGCAAGGTAGGCCAGATCCCACGACCGGGGACCGGGCGAGGCCGTGTCCCAGTCGATGACTCCGGTGAGCCGCCGGTCGGTGAAGACCATGTTGTACGGCGCGAAGTCGTTGTGACAAATGACCTCAGCTGGCTGTCGCACCGGGAACTGCCAAACTCCGCCGACGGTGTCGAAGCTGGCGGTGGCCTGGTGAAGTTGTGCAAGGTGGACACCTGCATCGGTGAGGACGTCATCGCTCCAGACCCAGTCCGGCAACGGGTACTGCGGCACGATGCCCGGCAGGTACGAGACGCTGTCGCGTCCGTGCTCATCGGTCCCAAGCGGTTGCGGAGCCCAGGTGACCCCACGCTCACGTAGATGTCGGAGCAGGCGTTGAATCGTCGGGCTCCAGGTCCCGGCACCGCGCCGCACAGTGGCACCGACACGAGTTACACCCCCCATGTTGCCGCCCGGTAGCGCTTCCTCCTGCTCGTCGACCGCGTTCGCGCTGTGGTCATTCATGCCGACATCCTCAACGCGTGGGGGCCGCAAAGCCACAGCGTTCCCGAGGCGGCCGACGAGTGGGCCTGAGCTCTAGGGAGCCGAATACTGGATTGTTATTAACGATAATCCGCTAATTACCCGGGACGAAAGGTGCGAAACGTGCAGGCACCATAATGACAGTTATGCTGTGTAACGAATGAGACTGGTGTAAGTGGCCGGACGAGCCGCCTGTCCTGTCCCGACGGGACTTGATGCGGGTCGCTGGTGGTGAGGCTTCTGCCAGAATGACTTCCTCGATCCGTGGGGGCGTGCGGCGCTTCCGGTCCATGGACGGAGGAACGGCGTGAGCGTCGCGCGGGAGCAGTTGCTTGACGATGTCGCTGACATGGTTCCGACGTTCCCCGCGCCGCAGTGCGTACGGGTGGCCGTTGACGGGGTCGATGGGGTGGGTAAGTCCACGTTCGCCGACGAGTTGGCCGCGTTGCTGAGCAGCCGAGGGCGTCATGTCGTGCACGTGTCGGCGGACGACTTTCATCACCGTCGGGCTGCGCGGCATCGCCGGGGCCGGGATTCGCCGGAAGGCTTCTGGCTCGACAGTTACGACTACGAAGCCCTCGTCCACAACGTGCTGGAGCCGTTCGGTCTCGGAGGCTCTCGCCGTTACCGTCCTGCTGTCCATGATCTTCGGAGAGACGAGGTCCTGGATCTTGCGTGGCGGACCGCGGCGCCTGGCGCGGTACTCATCGTCGACGGGCTGTTCCTGCACCGTGACGAGCTGGTGGAGTTCTGGGACTTCTCCGTCTTTCTTGACGCGCCGTTCGCGGTCACCGTGGCCCGGATGGCCCGACGCGACGGCTCGCATCCGGATCCCGAACATCCCAGCCTCAGCCGCTACGTCGGCGGCCAGCGGCTGTACTTCGCCGCCTGCGCGCCTCACGAACGCGCTGACGTCGTCATCGACAATCAGGATGTGACCAGACCGGTCCTCGCCAAGGTGAACATCGGCCGACGATCATCGAGGTGAGTTGCGGGGTGCCTGCTACCGCAGCACCTGCTCTGCTCCTGATGCTTCAGACCGGGTTGCCATACCCGCCGGGTAGGACACCGCAGTTTCGGCAGGCCCTTCCCGGGCGGGGGTTCTCGTCGCCGCAGGCCAGGCAACGTCCAGCCGGGTCGACCCCTGCGGCGTACGTATCGAGCACCCGCTCCACCACGATGGAGAGCTCCTCGGTGGGATGCTTCTGCGGATCGGGGCAGTAGGCGATGTCATGGCAACCCCACGAGTCCCACGGATGCGGCGTCGTGGGGACTCGTCGGCCCTCCTGCTTCTGCAGTCGCCGCTGGGCCGCGAAAGCGACTGCCCTGGCCAGCACCAGAACGCGGGCTGTCTCGAGTTCACCGAGGGCCCGGACCAGCGACGGGGGGTCAACCTCAATGTCGCCGGGGATGCGGTGCCGGGTCGCCAGGTGATGCCAGGTGGCGTGGAAGCCGTACGGCGCGAAGTGGTAGAGGCAGTCCCGTAGATGCGAACGGCGCCGTCGAGGGCTGAGGCTCTCGTCACGCACCCGGCGGGCGGTCGCGGGGAAACTGGTCATCTCAGGACGATCACTACGAGCGGCCGTACGCAGCGCGGGCCTGGGCTACCTCGGCGGCCTCGCGTTCACGCCAGCGGCGTTGGGCCTCCCGGTTGCAACTGCGACAGACCCGACGGTACCGGCCGGTGGCCGGGTCGAGCTCACGGTCGTGGCCGTTGCGGCACTGTGCCAACTGGTTGCGGCCGCGGCAGGCCTCGGCCCGGCTGAGCTGGCGCAGATGTGTCGGCTCGATACAGTCGGCGGCACCGCAGGTCTGATCGACGTCGAGGGCGGGGTCGTACCCGCCGACGAGGACGACGTACGCGGCGATGTGCGCCCACGCGCGACCGGCGACCTTCTGGTGCACCCCGCGTCGCCGCCCGTAACCTTCGATGACCAGGCAGCCGTGCTCGGTACGGTGTGAGCGTTCCAGCAGGTAGACGCGCAGCGACTCCTCGGTGTGGTACCGGGACAGACCCTTCACGGCCGAGAGCACAGGGTCACCGTACCCAGGTCGCACAGCCTCGTCGAACGACGGCGGACCCGACGGCGCGCCCGCTCGGCGAATGGTCGCGCTCCGGCCGGTAGCCGGCCGCGCTGTCCACACCAGAGCTGCCGTAGCCTCGCCGGGGTGGGTCTGCTGTTGGTGCTGCGCGCTCCGCTGCCGCGTCCGAAGAGCCTGCGTCGGGCTACCCGCGCGCAGCGGCGGGAGCGCCATCGCGCCGACGCCGACGAGTGGACCGCGGCGCAGGAGCGCGGTTTGCTGCTCGACGTGCCGGTGGAGGAGTTGCTGGCGCTGCTGAACGCCGCCGGCGGTAACCGACTTCCAATCCTGGGTCAGCTCAGCCCGTGGTCAGATGGCGTACTCGTTCGTGAGGATCTGCCGCAGCTCGACGCTGACGTCGACCGTCTCGCGGCGGCGGCGGCTGACGACGCGGAGCGTGAGCTGGTGGCGGCGCTGAAGGCGTTGTTGGCGCGGTGGCGTGACGAGCCTGGCCTGACGCTGCACTGGTATGGAGACTGACCGAGATGCGAAAGGTCGCACAGAACGAGCTGGACGCCCCGTCGGCGTCACCGACACACCTCCGGGTCGGTGACGCCGACGACCGTCTCAGGTGCGGATGCCGTAATGCAGGGACGCCACGCCGTTGCTGAATCGGCGGTTGCTCAGTAGCTCCAGGTCAAGGCGGATGCCGCTGGGCAGCCCGGGCTTGCCTCCGCCGGTGAGGATGGGATGGATCAGCAGGTGGCACTCGTCGATCAGCCCGGCCTGGAATGCCTGCGCCGCGAGGTGTGCGCCTCCGATGGTGAGGTCACTGGTGGCCGAGGCTTTCATGGCGCGTACCGAGGCGGGGTCGAAGTTCCTTTCGAGCCGGGTTTTGGCGGTCGAGGTCGCGTCCAGCGTGGTGGAGTAGACGATCTTGTCCGCTGCCTGCCAGACGTCGGCGAAGTCGGCAGTGAGCTTCGAATGTGCGGCCAGGGCAGGGTCGGTTTCCCAGACGGACATCGACTCGTACAGACGCCGGCCGTAGAGGTAGGTGCCCATGGGCCTGACGAGGTCGGTGATGAACGTGAGGTAGTCGTCGTCGGGTGGAGTCCAGTCGAATCTGCCGTGTTCGTCCTCGATGTAACCGTCGAGGGACACGTTGTTCACGTAGATCAGCTTGGCCATGGCGCTACGCCTCGACGTCGACTGCGACGGGGTGGGCATTCCGCAGTGTGGCGTCCAGTTTGGAGAAGGCCTCGTTCCAACCCTGTTCGGCGGGGCCAACCACCCTCCCCGGGAGCCACTGACGGATCTCAAGGCGCGTCCGTCCATCGGCCTCGTCGTGGAACTCGACCCGCATCCTTGTCTCGTGCGGCTCAATGCCCTCCGGCAGCTGCCCGGTGACGTGCGCGACGCCGTCGAGCAGTTCGCCGTCGACGACGTCGGTGAGGTCGATGTGGACGTCGACTCGAAGGTCGGGTTGGGTCGGGAAGACCTCGGTCCACCGCTGGTAGCCGCCAGGCCGAACGTCGAATTTCATTTCGCCGCGGGGCAGTGAGTTGCCGATCGGTCCCCACCATGCGGCCAGGTGGTCCGGGTCGGTGAAAGCTCGGTAGACCAGCTCCCGTGGCGCGTCCACCACTCGTGAGATGACGATTGGCGGCTTGTCGCTGTCCATCAATTCTCCTTGTCGTGAGCCTTGCTCGGGGATTCCCTGTCGGGACACGCCGAGCCGTGGGTCGTTCGGTCCGTTGGTCGGCCGGCGGCCTGCACGGCCGCGAGGTGGGCGTCGAGGCGGGTGAGGGATGTGTCCCAGAACCGCCGGTAGCGCTCGATCCACTCGGCGGCTTCGCGCAGCGGGGCGGCCTCAATGCGACTCATCCGCAACTTCCCCGACCGGGTGCGTGAGATGAGCCCAGCGCGCTCAAGCGCCTTCAGGTGCCGCGACACCGCCGGCATCGAGATCGGGAGCGGAGCGGTGAGTTCGGTGACCGTGGCGTCGCGGTCGGCCAGCTCGGCGAGGATCGCCCGTCGAGTCGGGTCGGCGAGCGCCGAGAACACCGCGCTGAGTTGATCGCTGCCAGACACCAGAGCCTCCAATCACTTAACCAACACGTTAAATGTAGTGCCGGATGAACGCGTGTCAACACGCCGAGACATCGCGGGTAGACGTGCAGCCTCGTCGAGGTGCCGGCGGGCGCCGACCCGGCGGTGGCCGCGGCACTGGGCAACCCCGGGCTCGCGGCGTGGCTGCCGCTGCCCTCGCGCGGACGCCCCGCTGGCAGCGGTACGCGCGTGGGCCGAGCACCACATGGCTGCCGTTGGTCGGGCCCGCCGCCGTCACGACGATCAGTTGTCCGCCGACCTGGCTAGCTGAGGTGCGCCCAAGCCGGTAGCCAGACCTCGGCGCCGGGTGCCTGCACCAGTCGGGAGCCGAGGTGGTCGCGAAGTGCGGCCAGCGCGGGGTGCGGGTTGTCGTCGCGCCAGATGAGTGACATGGGGTAGATGGGTGCCGGGCCGCGCACCGGTACGCGCCGCAGGTCGTAGCTGTCCGGCCACAGGTACCGGGTGCGTTCCCCCGCGAGGGTCGCCAGCTCCGCGGAGTCGGCGATCTCGGCCAGCAGCGCCTCGTTGCCGAAGACCGGCCCGACCAGGTCGATGGTGAGGCCGAACGCGGCGGCGAGTTCGTCGTAGTAGTCGGCCCATTCGGTGCCGGGAGCCATGCCGGGCATCCAGATGGGGTGCTCGGCGAGTTGCGCGGGCGTGACGGTGGGGGCGTTGGCCAGGGCGTGGCGGGGGCCGACGAGCAGTTCGTGGTGTTCGTCGATCACGCGGGTGGTTCTGATCGCGGCGGGCAGGTGACGCGCGGCGACGGTGACGGCGTGGAAGGTGGCGTCGACAGTCCCCGCCTCGACGGCGGCCATCGCGGCGTGGACGTCGGCGTCGAGGGTGACGACGTCCAGCTCGATGCGGGGATGCGCGCGGTGGAAGTCCTGCAACAGCACCGCCGGTGCGATCCGTCGACTGTGCACGTCGACGCGCAGTGCCCGTCGGCCGGGGCGTACTGAGGCATCAGCGCGCGCCTCGGCCCGGAGCAGTTCACGGGCGTGCGGCAGGAACGTCTGACCGTCGACGGTGAGGTGGGTGCCGCGCGCGGTGCGGGTGAACAGCCGTACCCCGAGGTCCTTCTCCAGTGCGGCGATGCGCTTGGAGACGGCCTGCTGGGTGATCGACAGCGCGGCGGCGGCGTCCTGGAACTGGCCGGCGTCGACGGCGGCGACGAACGTACGGACGGCGTCGAGGTTCACCCGGCAAACCCTACTGACACAACCTCTGGTTGTGGCACGTCGCCCATGCGGTTGTTTGATCCCTGATCACTGGGCTTGCTTTGATCGCGGGGGTCAACGACGAGTTGTCGGAAGTGGGGTGTGGGCTTGTCCGTGAGGCGATCCCTGGGTCGGCGGTTCGGGTGGTTGTGGGCGTCGTACGCGGTCAGCGCCTACGGCTCGGGGCTCGGCTTCGGGGCATTGCCGTTGATCGCCGTGCTGGTGTTGCAGGCCAGCCCCGCTCAGGTGTCCGTGTTGGCCGCGCTGGGGCCGGCGGTGGGCGCGCTGATCGCGTTGCCGATCGGGCCGTGGGTGGAGTTCCACCGCAAGCGGCACGTGATGATCGCGATGGATCTGGCCCGGTTCGCGGTCCTGCTGACCGTCCCCGTCGCGTACGCGCTGGGCCGGCTCAGCTTCGAGCAGTTGCTGGTCGTCTCGGCCGTGCTCGCCACCGCCAAGATCGCCTTCAACGCGGCCAGCGGCGCCTTCCTCAAGGCCCTCGTGCGACCGGACGACCTGCTGGTGGCGAACGCGCGGTTCGAGTCGACAACCTGGAGCTCGATCGCGCTCGGGCCGCCGCTGGGCGGCGCCGCGGTGGGACTCTTCGGGCCGGTCGTCACCGTCGTGGCCGACGCGCTCAGCTACCTGCTCTCCGCGCTGGGCCTCACCGCCATTCGCGGCCCCGAAGACCACCCCCGGCGCACCGGCGCAGGCCGGGTCCGGGCCGGTGAGCTGCTCGACGGCTGGCGGCACCTGCTGACCCACCCCGGTCTGCGGGCGCTCTACCTCAACCAGTTGATCGTCGCCGGGCTGATCATGGCCACCGAGCCGCTGTTGGCCGTGCTCCTGCTCGGCGAGCTGGGCTTCCCGCCGTGGCAGTACGGCCTCGCCTTCGCCGTGCCCTGCGTCGGCGGGCTCGTCGGATCACGCCTGGCCCGTCGGGTGGTGGCACGCCATGGCCAACACCGGATCATCCGCACCGTGGGCACGCTGCGCGCGATCTGGCTGATCGGCCTCGCCTTCGTCCAGCCCGGCGTGGTCGGCCTCGCCACGGTGATCGCCGTCGAGTTCGCGATCATCATCAGCATGAGCCTGTACAACCCGGTGCTCGCCACCTACCGCCTTCAACAGACTCCGAAGGACCGCATCGTCCGCACCCTCTCTGCCTGGTCGATCGGCAGCAGCGCGGCCATCGCCATCCTCAGCGCGCTCGGTGGGCTGCTCGCGCAGGCCACCAGCCCGCGCACGGCCATCGCGGTCGCCGGGTTGGTGATCCTCGCGAGCCCGCTGCTGCTGCCCCGGAGCACGGACGCCGAACGACCGGCACCGGAGCTCTCCGCACGGGTCTCTACGATCGCGTGATGTTCCAGCCGACCTACCCGATCCGCACCGCACGGCTCGTCCTGCGCCCGGTCACGATCGACGACCTCGACGACGTGTACGCGTTTCAGCGTCGACCCGACGTCGTGCGCTGGATGCTCGGGGCGGAGCCGCGTACCCGGGAGCAGTCGCGGGTGTCGGTGCTCGCCATGGCGGGCGAGGACGCGTGGCGCGCGGAGGGCGACTGCCTGACGGTGGCCGTGGTCACCGACGCCGGGGTGATCGGGATCGTGGAGTTGGTGTGGCGTAGCCGGCTGGAGCGTACCGCCGAACTCGGGTTTGTCTTCCACCCCGACCACTGCGGTCGCGGGTTGGCCACGGAGGCCGCCACCGCGGTGCTGGACTGGGGTTTCACCGAGTTCGGGTTGCACCGGGTCTACGGCCGGTGCCACTGTCGCAACACCGCGTCGGCCCGACTGATGGCGCGTCTCGGTATGCGACAGGAGGCCCGCCACGTCGAGAGTTACCTGTTCCAGGGGGAGTGGGCCGACCAGCTCGTCTTCGCGATCCTGGCGCACGAGTGGCGGGCCGGGACCAGCACGTCACACGGTGGGATGCGCCGGTAACCGGCCTTGCGTCGGCTGAAGCCCTGGTCAGAGACGCAACTCGAGCACCAGTTCGTGCCGGATGGGAATGCCGTCGTCCTCCAGCGGGATGCTGGGCTTGAGCCGCCGGGCGCGGGTCACGGCATCCCGTTCGACGCGTACCAGGTCGAAGCCGCGCCGCTGATAGAAGCGCAACGCCGCCAGATTCTCATTGGTGGTCACCAACCAGAGCCGTATGACGCGGTGACGGATCGCCTCGGCCCGCAGCCAGTCGAGGAGGGCGCTGCCGCCACCGATCCCTGGCTCGGTGGCGGCGAGCGAGAGGATCTCCCAGGTCTGGGCGCCGTCGTGGCGGTAGGTGATCACCCCGACGCGACGGCCGTCCCGCTCGGCTACGGCGGCAGCATCACCGGTGGCGTCCAGGAGTTCGTCGTGCACCGCCATCATGGTGCTGCCGAACGTGTCGGCCAAGGCCTCGTTGACGAACGGCGCGTCGTCGGCGACCGCAATCCGGACGGTCACGTGGGAATCCGATGTCTTCCTGCTCATGGCGTCGGCTCTCCGGGGCTCGGGGATACGGCCGAGAGCACGGTATCGCCGTATCCCCGCGCCTCGCGGCGGCGGTCGATCGCCGCCGCGAGACGCGGGGTGTGCCTGCTCAGGCCCGGCGCGCCAGCCACTCCCGGTGGGCGGTGGGCGCGATGACGGCGTCGTCGCCTGCGATGAGGACATCGCCGGACATGGCGGCGAACATCCCGGCGGTGTTGTCGGTGGTGACGGTGCGCTGGTCACCGCGGGCTTCGAGGGTGATCCGCCCCAGCTCGTCGAGGGCGAAGACGTCGGGCCCGGCCACGTTGCGGATGCCCCGCAGCGGCGCGCCCATGCTGACCTCGGCGACGGCCTGCGCCACGTCGGCGGCGGCCATCGGCTGCACCGGCGTGCTGGGCAGGCGGACGGTGGTGTCGTCGGCCGTCCAGGACAGGATCGCCTCGACGAACTCGAAGAACTGGGTGGCGCGGACGATCGAGTACGGAATCGGACCGGCCGTGAGGATCCCCTCCTGGAGGGTCTTGGCGCGGTAGTAGTCCAGGTCCGGCACCTGGTCGACGCCGACGATGGAGAGGATCACCGCGTGGCCGACGCCCGCGCGAGCGGCTGCGGCCAGCAGGTTGTCCATGGTCGTCTGGAAGAAGGCGGGCGAGGCCTCGTCGAAGGTCGGCGAGTTCGTCAGGTTGACGACGACCTCGGCGCCGGCGAGCCCGTCGGACAGGCCCTGCCCGGTGAGCAGGTCCACCCCGGTGGACGGCGAGAGCGGCACCGCCTCGTGCCCCGCGGCCTGCAGGATCTTGACGACCTGCGATCCGATGAGGCCGGTCCCGCCCAGTACGGCGATCTTCATCCCTTGCACCTTCCCGTGACTGTGTGGTCCGACTGCTGAGGTTCAGCCGAAACTCGGACCTTCCTTGTCCGAGAACTATACTCGGACACAACGAGTCCGAGTAACGGGGTGACTAGGGTGACGTCATGAAGATGTCCGGCGGGGTCGAGTGGGCGCTGCACTGCTGCGTGGTGCTCACCGTCAGCCACACGCCCGTTCCGGCGGCCAAGCTGGCGGAACTGCACGACGTCTCCAGCAGCTACCTGGCCAAGCAGCTCCAGGCGCTGGCCCGCGCCGGCCTGATCCACTCCGTGCAGGGCAAGTCCGGCGGCTATGTGCTGGCCCGCGCACCGGAGAGCATCACCCTGCTCGACGTGGTCCAGGCCGTCGACGGTCCCGGCCGGACCTTCGTCTGCACCGAGATCCGCCAGCGCGGCCCGTTCGCGACGCCGGCCGACGCCTGCACCACGCCGTGCCCCGTCTCCCGCGCGATGTGGGCGGCCGAGGACGCGTGGCACCAGGCGCTCGCCGCGGTCACGATCGCCGATCTCGCCCGCGACGTCGACGCCACCTCCGGCCCCGAGGCCCTGGTCGGCATCCAGGCCTGGCTGACCGGCGGCGCCAGCTGACCCTGGCTGACCGGGGAAGCCTGTGGTGCACGGTCAGCCGGTGTGGCGTACCTCGGTGTCCCAGATCTGCGACCACGGACGCCGCAGCCCTCGGCACACGTGGATCGGGCCGCCGTTCTCGTCGTTGTCCACCTCGACCCGCTGGTCCACCACCCCGGAGAGGGTGCACCGCTCGAACCAGGCGCCCAGCGGGTCGCCAGGCTCACCACCAACCCAACCGACGGCGATGACCACGTCAGCGTCGGCGGGCGGGCGACCGAAGTCGACCATGCTGTTGTGCCCGGAGTACGCGCGGGGCAGACCACGGGCCGGACCGTAACGCGCCAGTGCGCCGGCCTCGCCGTAGTTGGCGGTCAGGACGACCGCCCGTGACCGCTCCTCGGGCGGCAGCCCACGATGGACTCTCGCGACCGAGTCGGCGAACTCCGGCCAGCCGATCGTCTCGCCGGCGTCGTAGTTGACGTCGACCACGAACCCGGGCAACCGGTCGGCCGGCAGCACCGGCAGCAGCAGCACGACGTTGGGCAGCAGGAACGGCACCACGCCCAGCGCGAGCAGCCCACGACGCCACCAGAGCGACCCGCGCGAGGCCCACGCCACGGTGACCAGCGCCCCGGCGGCGGTGAGGACCAGCAACAGCGGCGCGTCGTAGTAACCCTTGCCGCCGGCGATCAGCACGATGCCGACGACGACCACCCAGGCCCACCCCACCGCCCGGTACGCCCGCCACTCGGGCCGACGTAGCAGCGCGACGAGGCCGGCGATCCAGATCGGTACGGCGTACGGGCTGATGATGACGAAGTGAAGGGTGAACGACTCCAGGCGGCCGCTGTAGGAGCTGTCGCCGTCGGAGATGGAAGAAGCCACGCCGAGCTGCGGAAAACCGTTGGCCGCCTGCCAGATCAGGTTCGGCGCGGCCAGGAGCACGGTGATCCCGGCAGCGGCGAGCACCCACCGGTCGCGCAGCAGCCGACGCGGCCCGGCGATGAGCACCCCGGCGACCAGGCCGACGGCCAGCAGCGCGGGCAGCAGCTTGCTGAGCATGCCCACACCGAGCGCCAGCCCGATGCCCAGCGCCCAGCGGCTGTCACCGGTACGCAGCAACCGCACCGCACACCACGCCGTGACCAACCAGACCAGCAGGTCGACGGTGGTGGTGCTGAGCAGGTGGCCACTGGCGAGCACGATGCCGGAGAGCGCGGCGAGCACCGCCGCGAAGAGCTGCCCGCCCCGGCCGGCACCCAGCTCCCGGGCGATGGCGGCGACCAGCAGCACCGCGCCGCCGGCCAGCACCGCCGACGGGGTACGCAGCACCACCAGGTTGCCCGGGGCGATCGTGTCGAGCAGCCGGGCCAGCGCCGGGACCAGGGGCCCCTGATCGACGTAGCCCCAGTCGAGGTGCCGGCCGGCGAGCAGGAAGTACAGCTCGTCGCGGTGATAGCCGTAACGGCCCGCGAGCAGCAGCAGCGTCACTGTGGTCGCCGCGGCCACCCACCACGGGCCGAGCGCCCGCGGACCGGGTACGTCCGGTTCGCCCGGTGGGCCGACCGTGGCAGGCCGACGGGGACTGTCGGTGTCGACTGCGTGTTCGCTCACCCGCTCATCATCGCGGGCCGCGTCGCCGCGTGGTGCCCGTGGTGCGCGCTGTCGCCGTCCGGACAGAACGAGAATCCTGCTCGGCGGAACCTCGGCGGCGGTCGAGGCGTGAGTGCGGTGGACGTCGATGGGACGCCGGAAGGGCGGGGGGCGAAGGGATGTTGCATGTCGACGAGTTCGACGACTTCTACACCAGCACGTATCGACGCGTGGTCGGGCAGCTGTACGCGATGCTGGGGGATCTCAACGAGGCGGAGGACGCGGTACAGGAGGCGTACTGCCGTGCGTGGCAGCGACGGACGAAGCTGAACGAGTACGACAGTCCCGAGGCGTGGGTCCGCACGGTCGCCTACCGCATCGCGGTGAGCAGTTGGCGTCGAGCGAGAAACCGGCTGGCCGCCCACCGGCGGCACGGTCCGCAGGATCCTGTCCAGTCGACCGGCTCCGGTCATCTGGAACTCATCGGCGCCCTGGCGGGACTGCCGTACGAGCAGCGGCGGGTGGTGGTGCTGCACCACCTCGTCGGCCTGCCACTGGCCGACATCTGCCGCGAGACGGGAACGCCACTGGGGACGGTGAAGTCCCGGCTCGCCCGGGGCAGGCAGGCGCTGGCCCAGCACTTCACGGAGTTGACGGACAGCGCTGACGGAAGGATCTCGGAAGATGTCTGACCTGCATCGGGCGCCCGGCGAGCCGGCCCCGTTCGAGGAGAGGCTGGCCGACCTGGCCGGGAGTGCGGCGGCCGTGGCGCGACCCGAGTCCCCGGCGGCCGTCCGACGCCGTGCCGGGCACCGGACGGCGCGCCGACGGCTTGGCACCGGGGCCCTGGCGGTGGCGGTACTGGGCGCCATCGCGGTCGGAGGCGCGTGGCGTTCGTCCTTCGACGACGCGGTACCGCCGGCGGTGACGCCCTCTCCGGTGACCCCGCCGAGCACCCCGGCGCCGACCACGCCGTCGCCCACCGTTCAGTCGCCGACGACCGGTTCTCCCGAGGTGCCCAGCTCGGCGGCCGGGACCGTCGGCGCCCGGCCGCCGGGCGCGCCCGACTCGACGCCGGGCCGGTGCACGACGGCGCAGCTGACGGTCACGCTCGCGTCCGAGGACGCCGCGAGCGGACACCGCAGCGTGGCCGTGGTGTTCCGCAACAGTGGAGGCGCCACCTGCCGACTGACCGGCTACCCGGGGGTCGACGCGCTGGGTGGCGACGGCAGGACCCTGGCGCATGCCGAGCGCACGCGGCGCGGCTATATGGGTGGTCCGGCGGGGACCGGGCGGCCCCCGACGGTGACGTTGCATCCGGGCAGGTCCGCGTCGGCGTTGGTCGAGGCGTCGGGTTTCCGCGCCGACGGCGCCGCGTGCAAACCGTACGTGAGCCTGTTGATCACGCCGCCGGACGACGTCCGGTCGGTACGGCTGAGGTGGGAGACCGACAGTTGCAGCGATCTGGAGGTGCATCCGCTGGTCGCCGGAACCACAGGTCGCTTGGCGTGACCGTACGGAGCGCGACCGCCGCGGCGCGTTGAGCGCCGCGGCGGTCCGCCCCGTGCGGGTGGTCGGACCGGGTGCGAAGATCAGCTTTGTCACTCGGACCGAAAGGACGATATGCGCTATCGCACTCTGGGCAACACCGGCACCCTGGTGTCCACCCTGTGTCTGGGCACGATGACCTTCGGCGCGGAGACCGACGAGGCCGGCAGCTTCGCCCAACTGGACCGGTTCGTCGAGGCCGGCGGCACCTTCATCGACACCGCTGACGTCTACTCCACCGGCGTCTCCGAGGACATCATCGGGCGCTGGCTGCGCAGCCGACCCGACCTGCGCGACCGCCTGGTGATCGCCACCAAGGGGCGGTTCCCGATGGGCCCGGGGACCAACGACGCCGGCCTGTCCCGGGTGCACCTCACCCGCGCCCTGGACGCCAGCCTGCGCCGCCTCGGCGTCGAGGCCGTCGACCTGTACCAGGCGCACGCCTGGGATCCGCTGACCCCGCTGCCGGAGACGCTGCGGTTCTTCGACGACGCGGTCAGCGCCGGCAAGATCCGCTACGCGGGGGTCAGCAACTTCACCGGCTGGCAGTTGCAGAAGGCCGCCCTGCTCACCCAGCACCTCAACCTCACCCCGATCGTGACCCTGCAACCGCAGTACAACCTGCTGGCCCGGGAGATCGAGTTCGAGTTGGTGCCGGTCTGCGAGAACGAGGGCATCGGCATCCTGCCGTGGTCACCGCTGGGCGGCGGTTGGCTGACCGGTAAGTACCAGCGCGACAGCACGCCCACCGGCGCGACCCGGCTCGGCGAGAACCCGCAGCGCGGCGTCGAGGCGTACGCGGGTCGCAACGCCGAGGAGCGCACCTGGCGGGTGCTCGACGCGGTCCGCCAGATCGCCGGGGACCGCGACGTGTCCATGTCGGCGGTGTCGTTGGCCTGGCTGGCGGCCCGACCGGCGGTCAGCTCGGTGATCCTCGGCGCGCGTACCACCGAGCAGCTCGACGACAACCTGACCGCCGCCGACCTGGTCCTCGACGCCGAGCAGATGCGGCTGCTGGACGAGGCGAGCGCCCCGCTGGTGGGCGACTACCCGTACGGCGCGGCCGGGGTGCGCCAGCGCGCCCGTGACCTGCCGGTCGGATCATGACCTCGTTCCCCGAGCCCACCGACCCGGCCGGCAGCCGCACCGAGGTCTTCCTGCGCTACCTGGACTACTTCCGCGAGTCCGCGGTGGCCAAGGTGTCGGCGCTGGCCGAGCCGGAACTGCGGCGCAGCCGGCTGCCGTCCGGGTGGACGCCACTGGAGTTGCTCACCCACCTGCGCCACGTCGAGCTGCGCTGGATCGAGTGGGGTTTCCAGGGCCGGGACGTCGCCGAGCCGTGGGGCGACCGCCGCGACGACCGCTGGTACGTCGCCCCCGACGAGACCCGCGCGGACCTGGTGGCGGCGCTGCGGGCGCAGGGCGCGCACACCACGGCCGTGGTGACAGCACACGACCTGGCCGAGATCGGCGCGCCGGGCCCGCGGTGGAACGGCGCGGACCCGGCGTCACTGGAGCGGGTGCTGTTCCACCTGGTGCAGGAGTACGCCCGCCACCTGGGCCACCTCGACGTGGTCGCCGAACTCGCTGGCGGCCCGACCGGGAAGTGAGGCCGTCGGCTCGAGGGGCTTGTCGGGCAGCGACACCACCAGATCTTGGACAGTTTCCGTTACGCCCTGACGGAAACTGTCCAAGATCTGCGCGAAGTAGCGGTTGGTTCGGACGATTGACGGTTCGATGGCCGCCAGCGGATGATCCAGCGATGTGTCGCTCGGATTCAGCGAGCGGGACGCTGGCTTGAATGGACAACTCGATCGCCGTCATGGCGGTGGCTTCAGGAGAGCGGATTCCATGAAGTTCCTTCTCACGTCGTCGGGCATCTGCAACCCGAGCATCTCCGACGCGCTCGTCGACCTGCTGGGCAAGCCGATCGCCGAGTCCACGGCCCTGTTCATCCCCACCGCTGTCTACCCCTTTCCCGGCGGAGCCGAGAGGGCCTGGAAGGCGGTCCACGGCCCGGCTTCGATCCCGTTGTCCCAGCTCGGTTGGAAATCCCTGGGGATATTGGAACTCACCGCGCTGCCGACCATTCGAGAAGAGAACTGGGTACCGGCGGTCCGGGAAGCCGATGCTCTCCTCGTCTGGGGCGGCGACGTGCTCTACCTGACCTACTGGCTGCGCCAGTCGGGCCTGGCCGACCTCCTGCCGTCGCTGACTGACACGGTTTATGTGGGGGTCAGCGCCGGGAGCATCGCTGTCACCCCGTACAACTGCGACGCCGAATTCAATCTTGGATTCGTCCCGGACGGCAGCGACATGGCGCAGGACGCCGACCGGGCGCTGGGGCTTGTGGATTTCACGCTGTACCCCCACCTCAACCACCCGGACATGGAGGACACCGCGCTGTCCGACATTCAGAAGTGGGCGTCCGGAATCCCGGTTCCGACCTACGCCATCGACGACAACACCGCCATCAAGGTGGTCGATGGCACCGTTGACGTCGTCTCCGAAGGCGACTGGAGACTGATCAACCCCTGACCGGGACGTCCCTTCAGCCCGAGCCGGCCCTGGACAGGGCGGGGCCGCAACTCGCGAGGCCGTCGGCTCGATAATGGGCGAATGCCGCTGCTCGTCGCACCCGCCCTGCCCGCCGGTAGCCTCGCCGCCCAGGAGCAACCCCACCTTCCGGTACGCCCCGGGCTGGCGCTCCGGCCGTGGCGTGACGACGACGCCCCGGCCGTCCGGGCCGCCTTCGACTGTCCGGTGATCCAGCGATGGCACGTGCGTCGCCTCGACAGCGACGACGAGGCACTGTCGTGGACAGCGCAGTGGGCCGGCCGGTGGCGCGACGAGAGCGCCGCCAGTTGGGCGGTCGTCGCCGCCGACGACCGGCCCGTCGGTCAGGTGGGGTTGCGCGACGTGCTGTTGACCGAGGCGTCGGCGCAGGTGTCGTACTGGGTGGTGCCCACTGCGCGCGGCCGGGGGGTCGCCACCGAGGCGCTGCTCGCCCTGACCCGGTGGAGCTTCACCCGGGGCGGGTTTCACCGGCTGGCGCTGGAGCACTCGACCGGCAACGAGGCGTCCTGCCGGGTGGCCGGGCGGGCCGGTTTCACCGAGGAGGGCGTGGCCCGCCTGTCGGTGCGTCACGCCGACGGCTGGCACGACATGCACCGGCACGCACGGCTGGCGACCTCCATGGAATCAGGAGCCGACCGGGACGCTGGTGGTCGTTCCGTCGGTGTCGGTGACCCTGACCTCGGTGGCGGTCGCCGGCAGCAGCGCCGCCGTACGGCCGGCGTCCGTCCACTGGCCGTCGCCGACCCGGTAGCTCAGTACCGACCCCTCGGCGGCGACTGGTGGACGGCCGGTTGTCAGTAGGGGCAGGTGCGCCGGTCGCGCACCATCTGCGCGTACTCGGCGCCGGTGATGCGCAGCCGGTCGGTCTTGGTGCCGTCCTTGGCCCGACATTCGTTCAGCGAATTGAGGTAGATCCAGGTGTGGGCCGCGTCGTCCGCTTGCCCGGTCACCTCGAACGGCTTGTCGCCGGGTGCCGAGATCACCATCGTCTGGCGTCGTCCGTCGGCGAGGTAGTCCAACTCCAGTCGCCATCGGCAGTGCTGCTTGGCGCTGAGCGCTCGTACCTGAATGACGTTCTTCTCACCCCTGGGCAAGGTGATCTTGTGGGTGGCGAAGAACGGGGCACCGCCATCCTCGCCACCGGTGTCCTCGACGAGCATCCGGGGATTCGGTCGATCCACATGGGTCACGAGGACGACCTTCTCGGAGGCGCCCTGGGATTCGTTGGGCTCCCGGATCCCGGTGAGCGGGGGGCGGCAGGGCTCGACGAGGACCGGCCGAAGGTCGACGGCCTCCACGGCCTCGTCCCGGGTGCCGACGAGGGTGATCTCCCAGGTGCTCCGCTCGATGTCGACCGCGCCGGCCTCGACTGTCGGATCGTCCGGCCGCTTGGCGTCCAGACGAGAAAGGTCGGCGTCGGCGGGGTAGACGTAGTCGAGCGCGCCCTCGTCCGGGTAGGGGACGTGCCTCAGGTCGAGGACGACCAGTGGCCCCCGGCCGGCCAACTCCTCGGCCAGTTTGTCCGCCGGTTTCCACTGGTTGATCATGCCGAGAACGACGGCGCCGAGCCAGGTGGCGACCGCACCGACCACGATTGTCAGCAGCCAGGTGACGGGACGTTTCCACCAGGCGACAGGTGCCGGCGCGGGGGCCCTACGGCGACGCGGACGCTTGTTACGTGGACTCATGGACCGGAGTCTCCTGCGTATCGGTGGACGTGTCGGTGGAGGTGTCGGTGTCGAGGAGCCGACGGGCCAGCAGCACGGGCAGCGCGACGAGCCAACCCCAGGCCGCGCCGAAGCGCAGCGCGGAGGTCAGTTGCAGGCCCAGGGACTGCCAGGGCGCGCAGCCGGTGGGGGAGTCCGAGCTCGCGCAGTCGACCACGACGTCGGACGTTGCGGTCAGCGCGGACGCCGCGATCGTGGCACCCCAGCAGACGACGACGAGCCCGAGGCGATGCCCGGAGTTCGGCAGGCCGGCGAGCAGCGCCCGGAGCAGGAGCCACAGCACCAACAGCAGGGCGAGGGCGAGCACCGACCTGTGCACCCACACGTCCATCGACAGGGGATTCAGCTCGATCTCGTGAGTCAGCCGGTACTCGACGTCATCGCGGACGCGTGGGGGTGGGGACAGGGCGGGGCGGTACAGGAACACCCTGAGCAGCGCCAGGAAACCTCTTTCGGAGTAGCTGTCCCACACCGCCTGGGTGCCGTTGACCAGCATGAGCACCAGCACCGGAAGGACGCCGGCCAGGGCAAGGTTCGCGCTGCGCCTCGGCACGTCGCCGATCAGCGGAACGCGGGCCTGGTTATCGACGACCGCGTCCTGCGCCTCACCGTCACCCCCGCCGTCACCCTCGTCGTCGACCGCGTCCTGGGCCTCGTCTTCACCGTCGTCGGTGTCTGTGTTCAGCCGGTTCAGCAGCAGTATCGCCAGGCTGGTGCAACCCACCAGGGACGCGTTCGTGCCCGCCAGCAGGCAGCCGAGGAAGAGGGCGTCGGACGTCCAGCCCGTCAGCGTCAGGTGCGCGCTGGCGAGGAGGGTGGAGTGGTCCAGTGCCTCGTTGGCGTACCAACCGGTGGGGGCGGTGTGGACGCGGACCACAAGGGTGGCCCACCAGAGCAGGTCCCCGATCGCCGTGGCGGTGAGGGCGGCGGCCGCGCCGACCATCGCCGCGATGAACGGGTGCGTCCGTCGGGTGACAAGGCCGCAGGCCAGGTACGTCGACACCCCGATCAGCAAGATCACGACCCAGCGGATCAGCGGTGTCACCGCGTCCATCATGGGGGCGGTCATGGGGTCGAGGGGGGCGAAGAAGGCCACCCCCTTCGCGACGAGGGTCCGGGAGTCGACGGCGGTCCGGGTGACGGTGAACGGCCCCGACATGGAGTTCAGCTCGGCGGTGACGCCCAGGTACATCAGGATGGCGGCCACCGTGGCGAGCACGGCCACGACGATCCTGAATGGCCGGCTCATCTGGCCGGCCTCATCCCGGGGCGGGTCGTCACGCCGTCAGTCTCTCGCATCGCGCTGGTTCCCACGGGCCCGTCCATCCGCTCCGGGAGCGGGTCGGCGACGTCTCAGCGGGCTTCCGCCCAGCCGACGAAACGCGGGGTCAGGTCGGGCAGCGCGACGCCCGGGTTGAGCTTGGCGAGGTCGGCCTCGGCTGTCTCCTGGACCTTCGCCAGGTGGATCAACAGGCCCGGCCGATCTCCGCGGTACTCGCCGAGTAGGCGCAGCTTGGCGGCGGAGCACGGCCACAGGATGCCGCAGACCGGGCAGCGCCACGACGGTCGCAACGGGGAGTGCTTCGGACGCTCGGGCATCAGCTGACCGCCACGGTTGCGCGACGCCGCTCCGGTGTGGACATGACCCGGACGACGATCGACGTGCGGAATTGGACGCTCGCGGCGGTGGTCGACAGGACCACGTCCCCGGTCCTGAGTGCGCCTCGTACCTCGTTCTGCACAGCTTCTCCTCCTCGTTGCAGCGCCGTCTACACCGCACTTTGCCGGGGGTGGCTGGACAAACACACAGCGTTAACTAATCTCTTCGGAGCAGCTGATTTGTTCCAAGAGAGGGACGGCATGAACCACGCCTTTGTCGCGGCGCTGGCCGCGGCGGGTCACACTGCCGAGAGCCTCGCAGGTCAGCTCGGTGTGCACCCGAAGACCGTCGCCAGGTGGGCAAACCCGGGGCACATTCCCCAGAGCCGACACCGTGCGACAGTGGCCGGGCTGCTGGCAAAGGACGCCGACGCGCTGTGGCCGGACGTGGTCCGTCGCCGCGAGCCGGTGTGGTTCCGGCCGTGGGTCGACCTCGAACGCGAGGCCGTGACACTGCGGTCGTTCGAGCTCGCGTGGGTGCCCGGACTGCTGCAAACCGAGGCGTACGCCCGGGCGACCCTGGCCGGTGGGGTGCTGACACCGGAGGCGGTCGCCGAGTTCGCCGAGGCGCGGATCAACCGGCAGGCGATCCTCGGCCGGGGAGGTGGGCCACTGCTGATCGCCGTGCTGGACGAAGGGGTGCTCAGGCGGCGTGTCGGCGACAACCGCGGGCTGATGGCGGTGCAACTCGCGCGCCTGCTCGGGCACACCGAGACGGGCGCCGTGCAACTCCACATCGTCCCGTCGGACGCGCCCAGCTACCCCGGACTCGACGGACCGTTCACCATCGCCGACATGCCGGACGGGTCGCGGGTCGCGCACGTCGACAGCGCGGCACGGGCGCAGATCCTCGATCAAACGTCGGATCTTGTTAGCCTGGAACGACGGTGGGAACGTATTCGCGGCGAGGCCCTGCCCCGAGGGCGTTCGTTGGAACTCCTCAGAGAAGCGGCAGCATCATGGACATGACCGGTGCGCGGTGGCGGAAGAGCACGAAGAGCGGCGGCAACGGTGGCAACTGTGTCGAGGTTGCCGACAACCTTCCGGGCGTGGTCCTGGTTCGGGACACGAAGGACCGCGACGGTGGCACGCTGACGTTCAGCCCGCAGTCGTGGCGTGGCTTCGTCGCGATGACCCGCGACGCCGGCTGACGGACCACATCGCACGGAGGCTCCCGGCATCGGCCGGGAGCCTCCGTCGTGGTTGGGCCGGGCATCGACCGTCGCGCACCGACGATCGATCGGATCAACGGACGACGGTGGGTTCGGCCGGTCGTGGTTGCGGGGTCGCCGGCCAGGTGAGTCGGCGTACGCCGGGAACGAGCGCGGTGCCCGCGCAGGAGGCGAGGACCAGCAGGCCCGCGACGGCCAGCGGGACGGGTGCGCCGAACGCGTCGGCGGCCAACGGGGCCAGGGCGTAGCCCAGCGGCATGGCGCCCAGCGAGACCAGCCAGTCGTACGAGGTGACCCGGGCCAGGACCTCCGGCGGGAAGTGGTGCTGCACGACTGTCTCCCACACCGGGTTGAGGTAACCGAGGGCGGTCAGCGCCACCGCGTAGGCGACGATCACCGCGGGGGCGGGCGCGGCCACGGCGAGCAGGAACAGTGGCGCGGCGTAGCAGGCCAGCCCGAGGTTGGCCAGCAGCACCGGCCGGTGCAGCCGGACCCGCCCGGCCAGCAGCGATCCGGTGAGCATCCCGATCGCGCCGGCCTGCAACAGCAGCACCCAGGTCGTCTCGCCCCCCAGGCGGTCGATGGCGACGGCCGGCCCGAGGGTCATCAGCACGGCGGCGGCGCCGTTCCACACGCCGTGTCCAAGCAGGCTGGTCCAGAACCAGTCGCGGGCGCGTACCTCGCCGAAGCCGTGCCGAAGGTCGGCGAGGACGGAACGGCGGGGCACCGGCACGTGGCGGACCCGCACCAGCGCGAGCAGCGTGGCGCTGAGCGCGAACGACACGCCGTCCAGGATGAACGCCCAACCGGGTCCGGCGGCCCAGATCAGCGCGCCGGCCAGGGCCGGGCCGGCGAGGCGGCTGGTGTTGGCGGTGATCCCCATCAGGGCGTTGGCCCGCTGCCTGTCCGCCGGTTCGACGGTGCCGGCGACCAGCGGAGACGCGGTCGGGATGGCGAACGCCGAGGCGGTGCCGCCGAGCGCGGACGCCACCACCACTGTGGTCAGTGACGGGTCGCCGCCGAGCAGCTCCACGCCGACCGCGAGCTGCGTGGCGCAGCGGACCAGGTCGGCCAGGAGGGCGACCCGGCGGGCGTCGAACCGGTCGGCCACCACACCACCCAACGGCAACAGGACCAGCCGGGGCACGACCGCCGCGGCGAGGACGACGGCCAGCGCGCCGGTGGAGCCGGTGGCCCGCAGCACGGCCAGCGCCAGCGCGGCGGGCACCACCGCGTCGCCGAGCGCGGAGATGGTGCGACCCAGGAAGAGCAGCCGGAAGGAGTGGTCGCGCAGTGGGTGAGCCATGACCACAACCTACTTCGACACCGAATATTTCGGCAATGAATATTTCGGTGCTGAGGTAAGCTGGCGCGGTGACCACCACTCCGGACGCCGTCGACCGGCACATCGAACGCTGGCTGCCCGTGGTGCCCGACCTCGACCCGGACGTCGAGGGGGCGGTGACCAGGATGATCCGACTGACCCGGCATCTGCGGACCGTCAAGGAGCGGGTCCTGGTCGACCTCGACCTGCCGGCCCACGAGTACGACACCCTGCACGCCCTGGCCGGCCGCGGTGGTCGGGCCGCACCCTCGGACCTCGCCGCGGACCTCACGATGGCCCCCGCCTCGATCACCGCGCGGGTGGACGCGCTGCTCCGGCGGGGCTTCGTACACCGGATCCCGTCGACAGTCGACCGTCGACGCGTCGACGTGGAGCTCACCGAGGCGGGTCAGGCCGCGTGGCGCGGGGCGATGGAGGTCCAGGGCGCCGAGGAGCACCGCCTGCTCGGCGCGCTCACCGCGACTGAACGGCGACACCTCTCCGACCTGCTGCGCCGGGTGCTGCTCGTCGCCGAGCAGCCGCAGAGCACGCCGGAGACCGACTGAGCGGACCGCCGCCGACCGAGCGGACTGGAAATCGCGTGGCGTCGGCGTACCGCTGATGCAAGAGTGACCGGCGTGACTGCGCATGTGCTGGCCGGGGCCCTGGCCGACGACGGACGGCGACGGATCTTCGCGGCGATCGTGCTGGGTGCCACCAGCGCGACCGAGGTCGCCGAGCGGACCGGCCTGCCGGCGCGGGTGGTGCTCACCGGGGTCCGCCGGCTCACCGACGCGGGCCTCGTCACCGGCGCGGACGGCGCGCTCGCGGCCGACGAGGCGTCGCTGCGGGCCACCGCGCGCGACGGCGGCCCGGCCGTCGACGCCGAACCCGGCGTCGACCCGGTGCTGCGGACCTTCCTGCGGGCCGGCGTCCTGGTGAGCCTTCCGGCGCAGCGGGGTCGACGGCGGGTGCTTCTGGCGCACATCGCCGAGCAGTCGTTCGAGCCGGGCATCCGCTATCCGGAGCGGGCCGTCGACGACGCGCTCAAGCCGTGGTGCGCCGCAGGCGGGTCGGATCACGCGACGCTGCGCCGGTATCTGATCGACGAGCAGTTGCTCACCCGCGAGCACGGCATCTACCAGCGGCTCTGAACGCCGGCTGCGCGAACCGTCTGGTTGCGGAGGATCTTGCTAGCCTCGGCGCATGACCTCCTGCACGCCCACCGATGGCCCGCCGGACCTGTTGTTCCTGCTCTCCTGGGCGAGTCACTCGTTGCAGACCGAGCACGCCGCCGGGCTGGCCGAGCTGGGCATCTCGCCGCGGGCGCACTACGTGCTGGCACAGGCCCACACCGGTGAGCTGACCCAGCGGGAGATCGGCGAGCGGTGCGGTGTGGACAAGACCACGATGGTCGTGACGCTCGACCAGCTGGAGCGGGCCGGGCTGGCCGAGCGCCGTCCGGTGCCGACAGACCGACGGGCCCGGATGGTCGCGGTGACGCCAGCGGGGGAGCAGGTGCTGCGGCAGGCGCAACAGGTGGTCCGGCGCATCCAGGACGACCTGCTGGCAACCCTGCCCGAGCAGGACCGGGAGGTGTTCCTGCGGGCTCTCCTGGCGCTGGTGAGCGGGCCACTGGCCAACACCTCCCCGTACGCGCCGGGGGCCCGTTCCGGCTGCTAGTTCCGAGAAAGATAGTTCCGAACAAGACTATCTGTTACGGTCGTACTCGTTCGTTTCCCCTGAACGAGGAGCCGTCATGAGTGCTGTTACCGTCACGACCCCCGCCCCCTCACCACTGCGCCGGCGCGCCCTCGGCGTCGCCGCCGCCGTCGTGGCCCCCCTTGCCATCTGGGCGATCGGCGCGTTGGCCGGAGTCGACTACACAGTCGAGAGCCCAGGTCAGCCCGCCACCGTCATCGGGGCCGGCGCGATCGTCATGATCGCCCTGGGAGCCGCCCTGCTCGGCTGGGCGGCGCTGGCGCTGCTGGAACGGTTCGCCCCCCGCGTCGCCCGACCGGTCTGGATCTCGCTGGCCATCGTCGTGACGGTGCTGTCCTTCGTCCCCGTGCTCAGCGTCGAGGCCACCGGCGGCGCCAAGCTGGCCCTCGGCGCGACGCACGTGGCCGTGGCGGTCGCGTTGATCGCCCTGCTGCCCCGCCCCCGCCGGTAGGCGGCCCGCTGGTATTCCCCCCGCCCACCTCGTGTCGCGCTGACCACGGGGTGGGCGAAACCCTCGTGAGTCGATGCGCCGAGATTGCTAGCATCGCCGTCATGGCACGAGGTATCTGGTCGCAGAAGGTCCGCTCCGCCCGCTGACGGCGGCGCCCTTCCTCTGCTGAATCCGCGCTCGCCGTCCCGGTTCCCGCCGGGCGGCCGCTAACTGCTGCCCGGCTCCATCGCGAGCTGCGGAGCACCATTGAACCCCGAAGTCATCTCCCTGCCGGCCGAGGCCGGCGGCAGCGCGCACGTGCGCGCCACGAACATCACAGTGACCCGCGGGTCCCGTCGCGTCCTGACCGACGTCTCGGTCACCGTCTCCGCCCGTTCGCGGGTGGCGGTCGTCGGCGAGAACGGTCGCGGCAAGACGACGCTGCTGCACGTCCTCGCCGGGCTGATCACGCCGGAGCGCGGCACCGTGCAGCGGGCCGGCACGATCGGCCTGGCCCGCCAGGAGCTACCCGCCCGCGACGGCGAGACGGTCGGCACCCTCACGTCCGAGGCGCTGGCCGCGTCGCTCACCGCCCTCGCCGCCCTGGACGAGGCGACCCTCGCCCTGACCGCTGGCGATCCGAGCGCCGAGGACCGCTACGCCGCCGCGCTCGACGCGGCCACCCGACTCGACGCGTGGGACGCCGAACGCCGCGTCGACGTGGCACTGGAGGCCCTCGACGCCTGCACCGACCGCGACCGTCCCCTGGCGACGTTGTCGGTGGGGCAGCGCTACCGGGTGCGGCTGGCATGCCTGCTCGGCGCGCGCCACGACGTGCTGCTGCTCGACGAGCCGACAAACCACCTCGACGCCGACGGGCTGGACTTCCTGACCCGCCGGCTCCGCGAGCACGACGGCGGTCTCGCCATCGTCAGCCACGACCGGGCGCTGCTGCGCGACGTCGCGGACCGGTTCCTCGACCTCGATCCCAACCACGACGCGAAGGCACGGCTCTACGCTGGCGGTTATGACGCCTGGCAGGACGCCCGGCGCCGCGAGCGGGAGCACTGGGAGCAGGAGTACGAGCAGCAGCAGGCCGAGCGTCGACGACTCCAGGACGCGGTGTCGAAGGCCCGCGACCGGCTCTCCACCGGCTGGCGGCCGGACAAGGGGACCGGCAAGCACCAGCGCCAGTCCCGCGCGCCGGGCGTCGTACAGGCCCTGAACCGGCAGCAGGACGCGCTCCAGGCGCACCGGGTCGACGTACCGAAACCACCGCCGACGCTGCGGTTGCCGGACCTTGGTGTACGGCAGGGCGCACCGCAGGTACGCGCGCAGGGCGTCGCCGTCGACGGGCGACTCGCCGGCCCGGTCGACCTCACCATCGGTGGCGGTGACCGGCTGCTCGTCACCGGGCCCAACGGCGCCGGGAAGTCCACACTGCTCGCGGTGCTCGCCGGAGCGCT
Organism: Micromonospora noduli; assembly: GCF_003264365.1. Classification (GTDB taxonomy): domain Bacteria; phylum Actinomycetota; class Actinomycetes; order Mycobacteriales; family Micromonosporaceae; genus Micromonospora; species Micromonospora noduli. The sequence goes on along the minus strand of NZ_PYAK01000015.1, from coordinate 82,648 downwards.
CGAACCCACCGACGGGTACGCCTGGACGGCGAAGGAGGCGCGGGTCGCCCGGCTCACCCAGGAGACCGCCGGGCAGGCCCCCGACCTCACCGCCGACGAGGTGTACGCCCGCCAGGTGGGACGGCTGGTGTCGCGTGGAGTGCTGCCCGCCGCCGTGACAGTGCCGCTCGGATCGCTCGGGCTGCTGGACTCCGCCGCGACGCGTACGCCCGTCGGGCGGATGTCGCAGGGGCAGCAGCGCCGCCTCGACCTGGCACTGGTGCTGGCCGGGCGGCCCACGCTGATCCTGCTTGACGAGCCGACCAACCACCTCTCGTCGACAGTGGCCGACGAGCTGACCGCCGCGATCCGCGCGACGAGCGCCGCCGTCGTCGTCGCCACCCACGACCGGCAACTGCTGCGGGATCTGGCCGACTGGCCGCTGCTACGGGTGGGCAAGGCCGTGAGACCGGGTACGCGAACCGGGCGACCGGATAAAACCGTTGACCGGGCGGTGATGATCAACAGGTGACCATTACCGCCCGGCCCACCTGGACGACCAGCACCAGTCGGCCCGACCACCCCGACGCGGTGCTGCTGCTGCGCGAGTACATGACCGAGATGGTGGTTCGCTATCACCGTCGCCCGGCCCTGCCGGGCGAGGTCGACGCGGCGCTGGCCGAGCTACCCAGCGACGACCTGACCACGCCGAGCGGGCTGCTCCTGCTCGCCCACCACGGCACCGACCTGGCCGGCTGCGCCGGGCTGCGCTGGCAACCCGGCTGGGCCGAGCTGACCCGGGTGTTCATCCGCCCCGAGCACCGCGGTGCCGGTGGGGGTGCCGTGCTGCTGGCCGCCGTCGAGGAGCAGGCCCGCGCGGCCGGGGCGGACCGGATCCGGCTCGACACCCGCCATGACCTGGTCGAGGCCCGCGCCCTGTACGCCCGGCACGGCTACGCCGAGATCCCGGCGTACTCGCGGGGCCCCTACGCCGAACACTGGTTTGAAAAGCGGCTGTCCGGAGCAGTTGACGTCGGCGCGCGGACGCGCTAAATAAGAAGAGGAAGTTGAGTCACCCCGGCTCAACTCATCACCTTCGGCCAGGAGAACCGAGGAGGCATGACGATGTTGATGCGTACCGACCCGTTCCGCGAGATCGACCGGCTCGCCGAGCAGTTCTTCGGTACGGCGGCCCGTCCCGCGACGATGCACCTGGACGCCTACCGCGACGGCGACCACTTCTACGCGGCGTTCGACCTGCCCGGCGTCGATCCGGACAGCATCGACTGCACCGTCGAGCGCAACGTGCTCACCGTCCGCGCCGAGCGTCGCCGGCCAACCGGCGACGGCGTCGAACTGGTCGCCGCCGAACGCCCGATGGGCACCTTCACCCGGCGGCTGTTCCTCGGCGACACGCTCGACACCGACAAGCTGGAAGCCGGCTACGAGAACGGGGTGCTGACGCTGCGCATCCCGGTCGCCGAGCGCGCCAAGCCCCGCCGGGTGACCATCCAGGCCAACGGCGGCGCCCGCCGAGAGATCAACGCCTGATCCGACACAGTGACGGGTGGGACCGGCGCGCCTGCACGCCGATCCCACCCGAGGCTGAGAGCCTTTTTCACATGGTGTTCTCCGACGCTCCGGTGCTCGCCCGCCCGTCCGCGCCACCGGCGCTGCCGAGCGGGCCGGTCGAGGTCACCGAGGCGTGGCTGCGCAACCGGCGGCTGTCCGAACACACCCGCGACGCCTACCGACGTGACGTCACCGGCTGGCTCACCTGGTGCGCCGGTCACGACCTGGACCCGCTGCGGGCCACGTTCCTGCACGTCAACGAGTACGCCCGCGCGCTGGAGAGCCGCGTCGACGCCCGCAGCGGCCGCACACTGACCCCGGCGACCGTCGCGCGCCGACTCTCGGCGCTGTCCAGTTGGTACGACTTCCTGGTCAAACTGGGCGCTGTGCCAGCCAACCCGGTCTCCGGCGCCGACCGCCCCCGCGTCGACCGGGACCACTCCGCCACCGTCGGGCTCACCCCCGAGGAGGTGGACGCCCTGCTCAGCGCCGCCGACGCGGACACCGGCGCGACCGCCGTACGCAACCGGGCGGCGCTCGCGCTCCTCGCCGACCTGGGTCTGCGGGTCGGGGAGCTGATCTCGCTGGACCTGACCGACCTCGGCACCGAACGCGGCCACCGCAGCGTGCGCTTCATCGGCAAGGGCGGCAAACAACGTCGCCGCGCCCTCACCCCCGGCACCGGGCACGCCGTGGACGCCTACCTGGCCCAGCGGGCCGCCACCACCGGCGTGCCGGTGCCGCAGCTCACCGGCCCGCTGCTGGTCACCGCCAGCGGCGCCCGGCTGGACCGGCACTCGGTGTTCCGGATGGTCCGTCGGCTCGCCCGCGCCGCCGGCATCCCGGCCTGGGCGAAGCTGTCCCCACACTCGCTGCGACACGCCTTCGCCACCACGGCCCGCTCGGAGGGCGTGCCGTTGGAGGACGTGCAGGACGCCATGGGGCACGCCGACCCGCGCACCACCCGCCGCTACGACCGGGACCGGCACAACCTCGACCGCGACCCGGCCTACGCGGTGTGGGCGGCCCGGTCGCGTCGTCGCGGCTGACTGCTGGACGCCCGACGTCGGGTTGTTATCAGTCGAGCACCGCAGTGGCTTCGACCTCGACGAGGAGATCAGGCTCGCCGAGAGCACTAACACCCAGCAGCGTGATGGGCTTGACCAGGTCAGCTCCCAGCTTCGCACCCGCCCGAGCGACGCCTTCGCCCAACAGGGGCATCTTGTCGGGCGACCAGTCGACGACGTAGATGGTCAGTTTCGCCACGTCGCCGAAGGACCCACCGATCTCGGCCAGGGCGGTGCCAATGTTGAGATAGCACTGCTCGACCTGGGCGGCGAGGTCTCCCTCGCCGACTTTGCGCCCTTCGACGTCGCGGGCCACCTGACCGGCGAGGAAGACCAGCCTGGACCCGGTCGCGATCGACAACTGACGGTAGACGTCCGGCTTCGGTAGCCCGTCCGGATTGACGAGGGTGATGGCCATGCTGACTCCTTCTGTCGTCGCGCCGGGCCGTCTCAGCTCTGTGGGCGGGGGCAGATGCAGAACGGCTGCCCGATCGGGTCGAGAAGCACCACCCACCGCTCGCCGCCGGGCTGGAAGGCCGGCTTCGACGCGCCCGCGGCGACGAACTTCTCCTCCGCCGCCGCCAGGTCGTCGACGTAGAGATCCAGGTGGTATCGCTTGTCGCCGGTCTGGTCCGGCCAGGAGGGCGGTCGGTAGCCCTCGACCAGCCCGAAGCCGATGGAGACGCCACCGGAGCTGATCATCGCGTACTCCGGTTGGCTGTGGGTGACCTCCCAGCCCAGCGCCTCGTGGTAGAACGCGGCGTGGCCGGCGGGATCGGAACTGTCGAGGTTGACCATCGCGAGGTCGGCAGAAGTCGTCACGCCGGCAGTATGCCGCCGGGGCCCGACAACTCCGGCCCCGCGACACTCGCCGCGGCCTGGTGTCGGGCCCCCGCCCTACGGTCGGCGGATGAGACATGGTCTGGAGATTTCCTGCGGCGGGGCCTCGGTCGCGGTGTCCACCCTGGTCGAGCTGGGTGAGCTGGCCGAACGCGCCGACTGGGACGGCGTGTTCCTGGAGGACTATCTGATCCACTATTCCGGCGACGAGCCGTTCACCTACGACCCGTGGCTGGTCCTCGCCGCGATCGCCGGGCGCACCGACCGGGTGCGACTGGGCACCACTGTCACCGCGCTGCCCCGGCGTCGCCCGGCGAAGTTGGCGCGGGAGGTCCTCACCCTCGACCACCTCAGCGCGGGCCGGGCCACCGTGGCGGTCGGTGTCGGCGACCCCGGCGATCGGGGCCTGGCCGCCTTCGGCGAGCAGACCGAGGTGTCCGTGCGGGCCGCGATGCTCGACGAGGGTCTCGACCTGCTGACGGGGCTGCTCAGCGGTGAGCGGGTCAGCCACCAGGGCACCCACTACAGCGCCGACGGGGTGTCGCTGCGGCCTGCGCCGGTGCAGTCGCCGCGGGTGCCGGTCTGGGTCGGCGGGAGCACCCAGGCCGGAGCGGTGCGCCGCCGAGCCGCCCGCGCCGACGGCATCGTGCCGTACAAGCTCACCAACACCGACGGGTGGTCCGACTTCACCCCCGACGAGGTACACGACCTGGCGAACGCCCTGCCGGCGACGCGCGCCGACGGTCAGCCGTTCGACGTGGCGGTCGGCGGCCGGCGGCGCCGCTCCGACGAGCGCACCGAACGGGCCTACCTGGGTGAGCTGGCCGCCGCCGGGGCCACCTGGTGGCTGGAGTTCGTCCCGGCGGGCGATCCGGCGACGATGCGCGCAGCCGTTGCCCGAGGCCCTCTGCGCTGACCCGGGGTCAAGGGCCCTCGATGGGCCAGAACGTCACGCGGGCCGTGCCGTCGCGGCAGATCAACCCCGCGCCGACCCGGCGGCAGTCGGTCACACCCGCCGGGAGCACCGCGAACACTTGATGACCGTCGCGTCCCACCGTCGCGACCAGGGAGCGCCTGCCGTCCGCCGCCATTCCCAGCACCACCAGGGGTTCCGCAGCGACCCGTGGGCCAGCCACCGTTCGCCAGCGCGCCCCGGCCGGCCACGTCCACACCCGCACCCCGGTGCCCGGGTCGATCGCCCAGCGTCCCTGCTCGTCCTGCCCACACATCAGACCCTGGCAGGGCCGCAGGATCAGCTCACCCGGCTGCACCGGCACCTGCCAGCGTCGCGCCAGCCCGGGCAGGTCGTAGCCGGTCAGCGCCATCGCGCCGCCGCTCGGGTGGCGCAGCACCAGGTACGCGCCGACGACCTGGGGATTGTCCGGGCCGTAGTCGGCCGGCGGAAGCTGCCCCCGTCCGCGTTCGGTGCCGTCACGGGCGTCGAGCAGCCGGACCAATCCGTCGTCCTGCACCAGCAGCACCCGCCCGGGTAGCGCCCGCAGCACCGCCGTGGAGGGCAGCGGGACCGACCACCGGGTCGCGCCGGTGGCCGGGTCGACGCCGTGCACAGTGCCCTCGACCCGCCGACCCGGTTCGGAGGCGCTGCGCACCTCGCTCACCGCGACCGCCTCGTTTCCGGCCGCGTACACCCGCTCGGGTCGCCGCCACACCGGCTGGCCGGTACGCAACGACCGCCCGGTGGTGACCCGCGCCCCGAGCGCCTGGTCGCGCTCGACCAGCAGCAACAAGTCACCGGCGACCTCGGCGGACCACCCGGCGGCGGGCGGCACGGTCACCCGCCACCGCGGCGGGCCGTCCGGCGCGGCCGAGTCGTAGGCGCTCAGCGTCGGCGGGTTCGGCTCGGGGTCGACGACCAGCAGCAGCGGCCCCGCGCCGAGCACTGTCGCCCGAGCGGGCACCGCCGGCCCGGGCTGAGGCGTCAGGCGCGCGGCCGGGGCGGCACCACCGAGCAGGACACAGGCCGCCACCAGCGCCGCCACCCGCCACCGGCGGGACACCTGCGGAGGCGGGCGGCGCTCCTCCAGTGGCGCGCCCCGGTCGTCACCCAGCTCGATCAGCACCGACATGGGCGCCCACCCGTCCGCTCGCGCCGGCCGGTCAGCAGAGCAGGTCGAGGTGGTGGTGGGCGTCCTCGGCGATCTCCTCGTGCCGCAGCCAGCGGCGCGCCCACAGTCGGGCGGCCAACTCCGCCTGCTCGTCGCCCCACGCGGCGTGCTCGACGAGCAACGCGGTGGTCAGCGCGTACGCCAGGCGCAACGCCAGACCGCGGGCGCCCGCGAGCACCGCCGACGCACCCGGGTCGACGGTCACCGCGGTGATGGTCTCCGCCAACTGCGCGGCGGCGGTGGCCAGGGTGTCGGCCAGCACCGGCGACAGCGGCCGCGCCAGGTCGGCGGCGGCGGCCAGCCGGCTCAGCAGCGGCGCACCGGCGTCCTCCCGGGTCAACGCGCGCAGCACGTCCAGGGCCAGCACATTGGTGGTGCCCTCCCAGATCGGCAGCACCTGGGCGTCGCGCAGCAGCCGGGGCACGCCGGTGTCCTCCACGTAGCCGGCACCGCCGAAGCTCTCCACGTACTCGCTGGCGGAGCTGACGGCGAGCCGGCCGGTGGCCAGCTTCGCCAGCGGCGCCACGATGCGCAGCTCGGCGGCGGCCTCCGGGTCGGCGCCGACCTCGACCCGCCCGAGCAGGGCGAAGGCGTGCCCGGCCAGAGCGAACGCGCCCGCCGCGTCGACCGCGAGGGTGCCGAGGGTGGCCCGGTGCAGGGGCGAGGACACCAGCGGGCCGCCGGCGACGTGCCGGACCTCGGCGTACGCGCGGGCGTAGGCGAGACCGCGTCGCATCCCGCCGGCCGCGGCCGCGGCGTTGTGCACCCGGGTCACCACGACGAGGGTCATCGCCCGGACCAGACCGGGCACCGCCGGGTCACCCAGCGGGAGGGCGTACGCGTCGTGCAGGCCGATCTCGGCGGTGGGCAGCGCCCGGGTGCCGAGCTTGTCCTTGAGCCGGTGCACTGTGACACCCGGTGCGGGTGCGCCCGGCGCCGCACCGTCGGCCAGCGGTGAGTCGACCGCGTACCGGGGAACGAGGAACGGGGCGAGCACCCGGCTGCCCCGCCCGGCGCCCTCCGGCCGGGCCAGCGCCACCGCCATCGCCGCGTCGGCGGCGGAGCAGAACCACTTTTCCCCGGTCAACCGCCACGAACCGTCCGCCGCGGGTCGGCCGAGCGTGCTGGAGCGGCCCAGATCGGAGCCGCCCTGCGACTCGGTCATCCACTGCCCGCTGGTGATCGCCGTGGCCGGGTCCGTGGAGATCAACCGGGGCAGCCACGCGTCGCGGACCGTGGCGTCGACGTCGGGCATGCTGAGCAGCGCCGCCGCCCCGTCGGCCATCGCCACCGGGCAGGAGAACGTCGCCGACTCCGGCCCGTACAGGTGCAGCAGGGCGTGCTGAACGACCCGCGCGGCGGCACCCCAGGTGCCCCGGGCGTCCGGCAGGTAGGGCAGCGCCACCACGGCGTGCCGGGCGGCGGCGGCCCGCTGCGCCTGCCAACCGGCGGAGGTGTCGATGCGGTCGATCCGGGCACCCCACGGGTCGTAGCGGACCAACGTCGGCGGGTGCGCCTCCGCGTCGGCGTGCGCCGCGCGCAGCGGCCCGGCGACGTCGGCGGCCAGGTCTGCGAGACGGCCCTTCGCGGCGGCGTGCCCGCCCGGGCCGAGGTGACGCTCCAGCCAGGACCGCAGCAGGCCATCGCCGGCGTACGGGTCGACGGGAGGTGGTACCGGCTGCACGAAGCGGCTCATCGATCGGCTCCTGGCACTGCTCGGGGGTGTGCGCCGACGGTAGACGATGCGAGGCCGCCGCGAACAGGGCACACCCGCCCATCGGGCGCACCCAGTTTCCGGCTTGTCGCCCGTCGGCGTGAGCGTCTTCTCTACGGTCGGTAGTCGTGGGTGCGGGGCAGTCGTGGAGCCGACCGGCCCGGCGTCACCGCCCGATGCGCACCGGGTTGGCGTTCGCCGGGTTCGGCGTGGCGCTGTGCTGCGTGGGGGTGGCCGGGTTGGGCGCCTGGAACCTGCAGACCGTCCGGCAGGCCGCCGGCCCGATCCGGGAGACCGCCGACGGTTTCCTCAGCGAGGTGGCCCTCGGCGACAGCGACCGGGCGTACGAGCGGCTCTGCGAGGACGCGCGCAGCCGCTGGAGCGCGATCGGCTTCACCAGTTGGGTGCGGACACCACCGATGGTCACCGACTACGAGATCACCGACGTGTCGGTCGCCACCCGCAGCGGACGACCGCACGGCACGGTGACCGTGAAGGTGACCCGCGACGGTGGAATCAGCGAAGAACGTCGCCTGCCGGTGGTCCGTGAGGACGGGAACTGGCGGGTGTGCGGTGACCCCTTCTGAGCCCCCGGTCGCCGCCCCGCTACGCCCACAGCTGCTGCGACCACGCGAAGGGGTGCAGCCGACCACCTCGACGGAACTCTTCTTCGACCTGGTCTTCATCTTCACCATCACCCAGTTGTCGCACTACCTGATCGCGCACCTGGACTGGCGGGGCGCCGGGCGTACCGCCCTGTTGCTGGCGCTGGTGTGGTTCGTCTGGGTCTACACCACCTGGGTGACCAACTGGCTGCAACCGGACCAGGGGCCGGTGCGGACGATGTTGATCGGGGTGACGCTGGGCAGCCTGCTGTTGTCGGCGGCGATCCCGGAGGCGTTCGGCTCGACCGGTCTGCTCTTCGCGGTGGTCTACGTGACCGTGCAGGTGGGACGCACCCTGTTCTCGTTGTGGGCGGTACAGGGCAGCCCGTGGCTGGTCGCCGGCTTCCGGCAGTCGCTGCCGTGGATCGCCGGGACGTCACTGCTCATGCTCCTCGGTGGCCTGGTCGGCGGGGCCGCGCGCGAGGCCGTGTGGGCGGCGGTGATCGTGATCGAGGTGGTCGGCCTCTCGATCGGCTATCCGCTGCCGCGGCGGGGACGTAGCCGACCCGAGCGGTGGATGGTGGAGGGAGGGCACCTGGCCGAACGGTGCGCGGCGTTCGTCCTGATCGCGCTGGGGGAGTCGATCCTGGTCACCGGCAGCACCCTCACCTCGCACGTGGACCTGGTGACGTCCGGGGCATTCCTGCTGGCGTTCGGCGGTTCGGTGGCGCTGTGGTGGGTGTACTTCGCCCGCTCGGCCTCGGCCGCCACGGAGGTCATCGCCCAGGCCGGAGAGCGCACCGGCGCATTGAGCCGAGTCGCTTTCAACTACCTGCACCCGGTGATCGTCGCCGGGGTCGTCGTCACGTCGGCGGCCGACGAGCGGTTGCTGCGCGAGCCGGGCGCGCCGGCCACCACGGTCGACGTGCTGCTCACCCTCGGAGGTCCCGCGCTGTTCCTGGCCGGGCACGCCGCCTACAAGGCGCTGCTGTGGCGGACCCTGCCGACCAGCCGGCTCACCGCGGTGGTGGTCCTGCTGGCCCTGATGCCGGTCGGTGTGGTGCCGGGGGCACCCGTCGCGGTGTGCGCCGCGGTGGCGTTGGCGGTGACTGTCGCCGTGATCCTGACCGACCGGGCGTCGGCGCGGCGGGCGTCTCAGTCGCGGGGGCCGAGGTCGCCGCTGCGGTAGTGCCGGCGGCAGAGCACCTGGTAGCGCACCTCGGCGGTGTCGACGGTGTCGCCGATGACGACCTGTGCGCCCTCACGGACGACCCGCCCGTCGACGACCCGGGCGTTGAGCAACCCTTCGCGGCCGCACCAGCAGAGCACCTCGACCTGGATGCGGGCCACCTCGTCGGCCAGCTCGAACAGGCGTTGCGTGGCGGGGAACAGCCGCGACCGGAAGTCGGTGGCCAGGCCGAACGCGAACACGTCGACGTCGTAGCTGTCCACCAGCTCGGCCATCTGCTCGACGTGCTCGACGGTGTAGAAGCACGCCTCGTCGCAGATCAGGTAGTCGACGCGTACCCCGTCGGCCCACCGGCCGCGCACCAGGGCCCGCAGGTCCAGGTCGTCGGTGACCTCGATGGCCTCGTGGGCCAGGCCGATGCGGGTGGTGACCTGTGGTCCCAGCGACCGGTCGATGCGGGTGGTGACCAGCCCGCGCCGGCCCTGCCGGGCGTGGTTGTAGTTCATCTGCAACGCCATCGTGGACTTGCCGCAGTCCATCGGCCCCCAGAAGAACTTCAACGCCGCGGCGTGCACCGGACGCCCGTCGAGCCCGCGCGCGGCCGCGCACCCGGCCGGGGCGTGCGGCTGGCCGGGGAACGGGTGGGCCAGGCAGGTCGGGGCGGTGGCGGCGTCGTCGGTCACGGTCGGGCAGCCTAGCCGATCGACCGTGCCTGATCTGTTGGGTGCGGGACGCGTGCTCAGAGCACCCGGGGTGGTGTGTTGCCCGCGGCCACGATGGCACGGCGGATCGGCACGGCGGCGAGGAGCAGGAACCCGACGATGAAGAAGATCAGCAGTGAGACCAGGCCCACCCGGTACGAGGAGGTGAGCTGGAACACCAGGCCGAAGGCGAGCGGGCCGAGCCAGCTGGTGCCCTTGTCGCTGATCTCGTAGAAGCCGTAGTACTCGCCCTCCTTGCCGGCCGGGATGAGCTGGCTGAACAGCGACCGGCTCAGCGCCTGGCTGCCGCCGAGAACCAGGCCGATGGCCGCGCCGAGGACCATGAACGGCACCGGCGCCTCGGCGGGAAGCCGGAACGCGGCGATGATCACACCGGTCCAGAGCACCAGGCTGAGCAGCACGGTCTTCCAGGCGCCAATCCGCTTGGCCAGCGCGCCCAGGCTCAACGCGCCGCCGAAGGCGAGGAACTGCACCAGCAGGATCGTGATGATCAGGGTGCTCTGCTCCAGCCGCAACTCCTCGGTGCCGTACTGGCTGGCCAGGGTGATGACGGTCTGGATGCCGTCGTTGTAGACCAGGAACGCCAGCAGGAAGTACAGCGTCAACGGGTACGCCTTGACCTCGCGCATGGTGCGGGCGAGTTGCCGGAACCCGTCGGTGAGCACGTTGCCGCCACTGGCCAGGGCCGCGACGCTGGGGCGTTCGCGCAGCCAGCGCAACGGCACCAGCGTGAACAACGCCCACCACACGCCGGCGGACACGATCGACCAGCGGGCCAGGTCCAGGGTGCGTTGCGGGTTGTCGCCCTCGTCGAGCAGGGTGATCGCGACGAGGTTGAGTGCCAGCAGCAGACCGCCGCCGAGGTAGCCCAGCGCCCAGCCGCGACTGGAGATGCCGTCGCGTTCGTCGGGGCCGCCGAGCTGCGGCAGGAACGAGTTGTAGACCACGATCGCCGCGCCGAAGGAGATGTTGGCGACCAGGAAGAGCGCCCCGCCGAGCAGGTAGCGGTCACCGGTGACGAAGGCCATCGCGATGGTGGCGCCGGCGCCGGTGAACGCGGCGCCGCCGAGCAGCCGCTTCTTGTGTGCCGAGCGGTCGGCGATCGCCCCGATGACCGGCAGCACGAACACGGTGAGGAACACCGACAGCGAGATCAGGTACGGGTAGTAGGACCCGGCGGCGATCTTGATTCCCAGGGGGTAGACGGAGCCGTCGCAGGAGTCCGCGCCGAGTTCGCAGCCGGCCGCCAACTCGGCGACGGTGGTCAGGAACGGGCCGAGGAACACGGTGATCACGGTGGTCTGGAACGCGGAGTTGGCCCAGTCGTAGATGTACCAGCCCCTGCGCTCCCGGCGGGTGCTCGCCGGAGGCGGGGTGTCGTCCACCGTGGGGGTCACGGTCTCGGCCATCGGGGGTCCTTCGATGGTCAGGCGGCCCAGTGGCCGCGGCTGCGGTAGACGTCGCGCAGCACGCCGACGTGATCGGTCATGATGCCATCCACGCCACGATCCAGTAAGTCGTGCATCTGGGCTGGTTCGTCGATCGTCCAGACGTGCACCTGCAGGCCGATCCGGTGGCAGTAGTCGAGGAACCGGCGGTCCACCACCGGCACCCGCCCGTAGTGGGGCGGCACCTGCGCGGCGACCACCGACGGGGGCAGCCGCAGTGGCCGCCCGTGCAGGGAGGCAAGCCGCAGCCGGGCGACGCCGCGCATGCCCAGGCTGGTGGCGACCCGACCCTCGGTGAGCGCGCGCAGCCGGGTCAGCCGGGCGTCGCTGAACGAGGCGAGCAGCACCCGGTCGCCGGCGCCGGCCCTGGTCACGGTCGCGACCGTCGGCTCGACGCCGCCGTCGGCCTTCACGTCGATGTTGAAGCGGACCTGCGGCCACGCCCCCAACACCTCGTCGAGTCGGGGTACGACGGCAGCGCCGCCAACCCGTACCGAGGCGAGGTCGGCCCAGCTCATGTCGGCGATGCGTCCCGCCTCACCGGTGACCCGGCGCAGCGTCGGGTCGTGGAAGATCACCGCCACGCCGTCCGCTGTGGCGTGCACGTCGGTCTCCACGTACCGGTAGCCCAGCCCGATGGCCCGGGTGAACGCCTCGGTGGTGTTCTCGTCGCCCTCGGCGGCGCCGCCACGGTGGGCGAACGCCAGCGGCGCCGGCGCGTCGAGGTAGCCGAATCGGGTCAACACGCGACGCAGTATGCCCCCGGTTGGTGGCCGGCGGGTGGCCGGCCGGCGTCTGTCGCCCGCTCGCGCCGCCGCCCCGCCCGGTGATCGACTCGGCTTCCTGAAAGTCGGGGCGTGTCCGGGGCGCGGGCATGCCCCGGTTTGCAGGAAACCGAGTCGATCTTCCTGCCTGTCTCAGCTCCAGTCAGTGTGGTAGCCGTCGTGGCGTAACAGGCCCAGCAGTTCGGCGTACGGCTCAGGTGCCCGGGCACGTGAGCCGATCCGGTCAGCGCCCCAGGAGCCGCAGCGTCTCGTCCCAGAGGACGTCGGCGTCCTTGTCATCGAGGGCGTACGGGAGCACGCCGCTCCTGCCGTCGGCCCGCTCGGCGATGACCGGGGCCTCGTTGCCGTCCTCGAAATAGCGGCCGGTCACACCCTCGACCTCGGGGCTGGCGGCCAGCAGGACCGAGGTGGCCGCGCCCTGCTGGGGGGTCTTCCAGCCCGGCGGTACCTCCAGGCGGTTGCCCTGCTCGTCGAGCGCGCCGACCCAGCGCAACTGCGCGTCGTCGAGGTGCCGTTGCAGGTTGGTCATGATGCCGCCGGGGTGCAGGGCGTTGGCCGTGATGCCGTCGGCGGCCCACTTCTTGGCCAGGGCGACGGTGAACAGGATGGTGGCGGTCTTCGACTGGCCGTACGCCGACCACGCCTCGTAGGGGCGGGCGGTGAAGTGGATGTCGTCGAAAACGACCGGGGACTGCTGGTGGGCCGACGAGCTGACGACGACGATGCGGGCGCCCCGCGCGGCGGCCAGCGCGTCGCGCAGGCCCAGGGTCAGTGCGGCGTGACCGAGGTGGTTGATGGCGAACTGCGCCTCCCAGCCGTCGGCTGTCCTGGTCAGCTCGGGCACGGCCATGATGCCGGCGTTGTTCACCAGGATGTGCAGCGGGCCTGTCCAGCCGGCCACGAAGGCGTCGATGGAGGCGCGGTCGGCCAGGTCGAGGTGGTCGACCCGGACCTTGCCGGGCGCCCCGCCGGCCGTGATGTCGGCGGCAGCGCGCTCACCGGCGGCGGTGTCGCGGACGGCCAACGTGACCTCGGCGCCGGCGTCGGCCAGTGCGCGGGCGGTCTCCAGGCCGATCCCGGACGCGCCGCCGGTGACGATGGCCCGCCGGCCGGTGAGGTCGACGCCGTCGATCACCTCAGCGGCGGTCGACTGAGCCGAGTACGGCGTGATGATTCGTGACATTTCGGGCCTCCAGGGGTGCAAGATCATGGCGTTTCGGGGCGGGGCGTGTCAGCGGTGGAGCAGCCGCAGAGCCCGGCGCAGCCGGTCGCGGAACTCGTCCCTGGAGGTCGAGGTCGACTTCCAGGTGAGCGCCGCGGAGAAGAGCAGGTCCATGACGTCGTCCGCGGTCCGTCCCTCGTCGAGCAGACCAGCCGGGGCAGCGGCGTCGATGTGGGCTCGCAGCGCCGCCTGAGCCCGCACCTGGTAGTCGTGGAACATCGAGCCCAGCTGCGGCTCGCTGTTCTCCAGCAGGTCGTTGAGGTCGCGGGCCATCTGGGTGTCGATGTACGAGCCCATCAGGGCGTCCAGCCCCGCCACGACCCGCTCGTCGAAGCTCGTCGACTGGTCGGCGAGGCAGGCTTCCATGGCGTGCTGGGCGCGTTCCATGACGCCCTGCATGGTGGCGCGGTACAGCTGCTCCTTGTTGGGGAACATCAGGTACAGGCCCGGCCGGGAGATGCCCGCCGCCTTGGCGACCGCCTCCATCGACGTCTTCTGGAAGCCGTAGCGCCCGAACACCGCGACCGCCGCCGCCAGGACGGCGGCGCGCTTCGGGTCCTCGGCATCCATCTCTGCAGTGCTCACGCTAGACAGATTAGACGGTTTTCCAAAAGTTGTCTAACGCGTTCACCGGGTAGGCCTCAGGCCGAGCGTCGGTGGACGCGACTGCTGTCGCTCGGGCGGCCGGGGTCGATGTGTCGGGGCAGGTCCGGCTCGTCGGGGCGCAGCGGGGCGAGGGTGTCGGTGAGCGCGTCGATGATCCGGTCGGTGGCGCGGCGGGCCGCGCCTGGGTGGGCCGCAGCCGTCTCGCCCAGGTCGACGGGGGTGCCGAAGTGCACCCGGATCACCGGTCGACGCCACAGCGAGCGGGCGATGCCCCGCAGCATTCCGCGGGGCGCCTGGTAGGGCAGCACCTCGTGCGAGCCCCACTGGGCGACCGGGACGACCGGGGCGCCGCAGGCCAGGGCGAGGCGGGCGGCGCCGGTCTTGCCACGTTCGGGCCACAGGCCGGGGTCCAGGCCGATGCGCCCCTCGGGGTAGATGAGGATCACCGAGCCGCGGGCGACGGCCGTGGCGGCGTCGTCGAGGGCCCGGTGCACGGCGCTGGTGCCCCGGTCGACCCGGATGTGCCCGGCGTGGCGCATGGCGGCACCGAACACCGGGACGCGGAACAGTCCGGCGGTCGCCATGATCCGCGGAGCGACGCCACGGGTCTGGCAGGCGGCGGCCATGACCACCGGGTCGAACGGGCTGATGTGGTTGGCGGCCAGCACGAGCGGGCCGCGACGCAGGTGCGCCGGGACATCGCCGGTGACCTCGAGGCGGGCGAGCAGGCCGACCAGGCCCCGGGCCAGCAGCAGGGCCGCGCGCCAGATCAGCGGCGGCCGCCAGGTGGTGTGTGCGGTGTTCATCAGCGCGCCATCGTCGCACGCCCCGGCAGGGCTGCGAGGGCGGGTCGGGTGATCAGGGTCATTGGTCCCGGGTGCGTTCGGGCCGCCCGGCCCTGCCCAATCCTCTACGACGAGCAGTAGTATTTACTACGTCGCGTAGTACGGATGGTTGGGGGTTTTCAGGTGGACGCGTTGGACGTTGCCCGCTGGCAGTTCGGTGTCACCACCGTCTACCACTTTCTCTTCGTACCGCTGACCATCGGCCTCTCCGTGCTGGTGGCCATCCTGCAGACGATGTGGCACCGCACCGGCAACGAGCGCTACCTCAAGCTCACCAAGTTCTACGGCAAGCTGTTCCTGATCAACTTTGCCATGGGCGTGGTCACCGGAATCGTGCAGGAGTTCCAGTTCGGCATGAACTGGAGCGACTACTCCCGCTTCGTCGGCGACGTCTTCGGCGCACCCCTGGCCATCGAGGCGCTCGTCGCGTTCTTCCTCGAATCCACCTTCATCGGCCTGTGGATCTTCGGCTGGGACCGGCTGCCCAAGCGGGCGCACCTGGCCAGCATCTGGGCCGCCGCGATCGGCACCAACCTCAGCGCGTACTTCATCCTCGCGGCGAACTCGTTCATGCAGAACCCGGTCGGCTACCGGATCAACGCGGACACCGGTCGCGCCGAGCTGACCGACTTCCCGGCCGTGCTGACCAACAAGGTCGCCCTGATCACCTTCCCACACACCCTGGCCGGCTCGTTCCTGGTCGCCGGGTCGCTGGTCACCGCCGTGGGCCTGTGGCACGTCATCCGCAACCGCGGCTCGGCCGACACCGGCGCGTACCGCTTCGCCACCAAGTTCGGCTCCTGGGTGGTCCTGGTCGCCTCCGCGGCCGTGCTGTTCACCGGCGACATCCAGGGCAAGATCATGACCGACGTGCAGCCGATGAAGATGGCCGCCGCCGAGGGCCTCTACACGACCGAGAGCCCCGCCTCGTTCTCCGTGCTCACCGTCGGCAGCCTCGACGGCAGCCGCGAGGTGTTCGCCATCAAGATCCCGTACCTGCTGTCTTACCTGGGCACCGGCGACCCGAACGGCACCGTGCACGGCATCAACGACCTGCAGGCCCAGTACGCCACCCAGTACGGCGCGGGCAGCTACACCCCGATCATCCCGGTCACCTACTGGAGCTTCCGCTTCATGATCGCCTTCGGGATGGCGGCCGGCGCGATCGCCCTGCTGGTGCTCTGGAGCCAGCGCAAGGGCCGCACCCCGAGCAGCAAGTGGCTGCTGCGCGCCGGGCTGGCCATGCCGGTGCTGCCGTTGCTGGCCAACTCCTTCGGTTGGATCTTCACCGAGATGGGCCGTCAGCCGTGGATCGTCTTCGGCGAGATGCTCACCCGCAACGGGGTGTCCCGCAGCGTCTCGTTGGCCGAGGTGCTCACCTCGTTCACCGCCTTCACGCTGATCTACGCCACCCTCGCCGTGATCGAGGTCAAGCTGCTGCTGCGCTACGCCAAGGCCGGCGTGCCGGACGTCAGCGAGCAACCCCCCACCGACGACACCGACGACGCCGAGCGCCCGCTCGCCTTCGCCTACTGATCCCGGAGCCCATCGTGGAACTGACCACCATCTGGTTTCTCCTCGTCGCCGTGCTGTTCACCGGGTACTTCATCCTGGAGGGCTTCGACTTCGGCGTCGGCATGCTGCTGCCCGTGCTCGGCCGCGACGACCGGGAACGCCGCGTCCTGATCAACACCATCGGCCCGGTCTGGGACGGCAACGAGGTGTGGCTGATCACCGCCGGTGGCGCCATGTTCGCCGCGTTCCCCGAGTGGTACGCCACCCTCTTCTCCGGCTTCTACCTGCCGCTGCTGCTGATCCTGCTGGCCCTGATCGCCCGGGGGGTCGCCTTCGAGTACCGGCACAAGCGCCCCGAGGCGTCCTGGAAGCGCCGCTGGGACGCGGCGATCGTGGTCGGCTCGCTGCTGCCGGCGATCCTGTGGGGCGTCGCCTTCGCCAACATCCTGCGCGGCGTGCCACTGGACGCCGACCACGAGTACGTCGGCGGCCTGCTGAACCTGCTCAACCCGTACGCCCTGCTGGGCGGCGCAACCACCCTCGCGCTGTTCCTCACCCACGGCGCGGTGTTCATCGCCCTGAAGACCACCGGCGACATCCGCGAGCGCGCGGGCGCGCTCGCCGTGCGCCTGGGTGTGGGCGCCGCCGTGCTCGCGGTCGGGTTCCTGACCTGGACGTTGAGCATCCGCTCCAGCGCGGCCGCCGTCGTGCTCGCCGTCGGCGCGGCCCTCGCCCTGCTCGGTGGTCTGGCCGCCGCCCGGGTACGCCGGGAGGGCTGGGCGTTCACCGGCACCGCCGTGGCGATCGGTCTCGCGGTGGCGACCCTGTTCGCGGCGCTGTTCCCGAACGTGCTGCCCTCCACCCTGGACGCGGCCGGCACGCTGACGGCCACCAACGCCGCGTCCACCCCGTACACCCTGAAGATCATGACCTGGGTGGCGGTGATCTTCACACCGGTGGTGCTCGCCTACCAGGGGTGGACGTACTGGGTGTTCCGCAAGCGCATAGGCGTGGCCAACATCCCGCAGCACTGACCGACAGCCGCGGAGTCGCCGCCCGCCGGAAAAATTGGCGGTCCTCGGGAGTCGGCCCCGCTAGGGTGTCCCGATGCCCGACCCCGTGCACGTACGTGAACTCAGCACCGATGACCTCGACGCCGCCTGGGAGTTGGGACGGATCGCGTTCGGCTCCGCGGCGGAGCGACACGCCAGCACCACCGTCGCAGTGCCCGGCATGAGCCGCTACGGCGCGTTCGACGACGCCGGTCGGCTCGTCGGCAAGGCCGTCGACCTGCACCACGACCAGTGGTGGTCGGGCCGGGCGGTGTCAGCCGCCGACGTCGCCGGGGTGGCCGTCGCCCCCGAGGCCCGGGGTCGGGGCGTGGCCCGCGCCATGCTCACCGGTCTGCTGCGCGGGGCCTACGAGCGGGGGGCGGCGGTCAGCGCGCTCTACCCGACCGTCGCCGGCCCGTACCGGGCCTGCGGGTGGGAGGCCGCCGGTGTGCTGCGTACCGTCGATCTGGCCACCGCCGCGCTGCCCCGGCACCGGCCCTCCCCGGACCTGACCGTGCGGGCCGGCGCGGTGGCCGACCTACCCGCCGTCGCCGACCTGTACGAGCGGGTCGCCCGGCACCGCAACGGCATGCTGACCCGCCGGGGTGAGCTGTACGACTTCTTCGCCGCCGACCGGGGCCTGCCCGGCGACGGGGTCACCCTCGTCGAGGCCGACGGCGAGCTGGTCGGCTACGCCACCTGGCAGCGGGGCCGGGGCTACGGGTCCGACTCGGTGCTCACCGTCGACGAGGCGCTGGCCGTCACCGCCGAGGCAGCCCGGGAACTCGTCGGGGTGCTCGGCAGTTGGGCCAGCGTCGCGCCGGCCCTGCGGCTGTGCCCGCTCGACGGCGACGCCGTCAGCACCGTCCTGCCGTTGGAGTCGGCCCGTGACCACGAGCGGGACCTGTGGATGCACCGACCGGTCGACGTCGCCCGCGCGGTGAGCGCGCGGGGGTGGCCCACCCACGCCCGGGGCACCGTCGACTTCGGCCTCGTCGACCCGCTCGCCGACTGGAACACCGGCACCTGGCGGTTGACCGTCGCCGACGGCGCCGCCGAGCTGACCCGGATCGACGCCGACGCGGACCTGCGGCTGGACGTGCGCGGTTTCGCCCTGCTCTACGCCGGAGCGGCGCAGGCCCGGTCGGTCGCGCAGGCCGGCCTGCTGCACCACAGCCCGGGTGTCGACCCGGCCGCGCTCGACCTGCTCGGCGCGGGAGGGCCCGCACAATTGCTCGACTACTTCTGACCGACCGGTCCGGCCCGTTGGCCGCCGCCAGGTTGGTGTTGACCGACCAGGCCCGGTCGGTGGGCTGCTGACAGGTTGGCCGGATCGGGCCGAGCCCGCGCACCCGTCGGGCTCTTGCCCGTCAGGTCGGGGTCGCGGCCAGTTCGGCGTTGGCGCGCTGGGTGACCACTGTGAGCGCCCGGGCGGCGGCACTCGCCTCGTCGGTGGGGATGTCCGCGTAGAGGCGGGCGCTGATGTCCGCGACGGCGTCGGCGATGCGGGCCTGCACGGCGTGACCGGCGTCGGTGAGCCGCAGCCGTGGTGCGTCGTCGTCTGCCTGGGCGAGGTTCGCGTCGACGAGGGTGGCGAGCACCCGTTGCACCTCCTGTTCGTCGACCTTGAGGGTGCTGGTGATCCGGTGCGTGAGGTGGGCGCGTTCGGCCGGGCCTTTGGCGAGGACGTTGAGGGCGAGCACCTGGTTGAACTCGACGCCGAGGGGAGCGGTGGCCCGTTCGAGCAGGGCCCGGGTGGCGTAGTGGGCCTGGCCGATGACCTGGCCGTTGAGGGTGGGGATGGTGGACATGACGCCTCCTTCGATACGTTGGCAGAACCAACGTTGGTCGCACCAACGTAACACCCGATCGTGGGTCGCGCCAACGATTACTGGTAGGCTGCGCCGCATGGACAACGCGGCCCCGCAGTCACCCGCCGGGCTCAGCACCAGCCCGAGCTGGCTGCTCAACCAGACCGCCAGTCACGCCGCCCGTCTGCTCAGCGAGGGCTTCGCCGCGCACGACCTGCGCGGCTACCACTACCGACTGCTCGCCAGCCTGGCCGAGGACGGGCCCGCGAGCCAGGCCGACCTCGGCCGGCGCTGCGGGATCGACCGCAGCGACGTGGTGGCTGCCATCAACGACCTGGCCGGCCGAGGGCTCGTGGTGCGCGCCCCCGACCCGGCCGATCGCCGCCGCAACGTCATCAGCGCCACCGACGGCGGCGCCGACGAGGCCCGCCGGATGGGCGCGACCCTCGAGCGCGTCCAAGCCGACCTGCTCGCCCCGCTGTCCGCCACCGAGCGCGAGCAGCTGACGCGACTGCTCACCCGACTGCTGCGCCACCACAGCCGGCACTGACCCGCCTCAGCGGGCCTCGCGCAGCTCCGCCAGCCGGGCCTCGATCTCGGCCAGCTCGGCGCGCAGCTTCTCGGCCTGCTGCTCCGCCTCGGCCCGCTCGGTGCCCAGGATCTGCTCCACCGCCTCCTGCACCCCCGGCACGTCGACCAGAGCGACCATCTTCAACGCCTCCGCCGGCTTCACCACGTACGGCTTCGCCAGTGCCTTGCTGCCCTGCTGCGCGGCGACGGTCCACTCACCGTCGGCGTACGCCAGGGTCACGGTGAGGCCCGCGGGGCCCTTCGGCTTGACGGCCTTGACCGCCCGCCGCGCCGGCGGCTTCTCCGTCTGCTCCACCTTCGGCTCCTCCTGTCGCTGCGCGGGCACCCGCGGCGTGTCCAACACGAACTCCGGCGCGGCCGCCGCTGGCGGTTCGGGCTCGGGCTCCGGCTTCGGCTCCACCACTCGACGAGTGACGCCCTTGGGCGCCACGGCCAGGTCGGCGGGGGAGAACGGCAACTCGTCGCGGCCGAAGCGCACCACCACGAACTCGTCGGACACCTCGGGGTCGGTCAGCTCGATCACCTGACCGACCTGACCGGCGATCTGCCCCGCCGACGCGGTGAACACCACCCGCGGTTTACGCCCGGCCGCCAACGACTCCCGGATGCTCTGCACCTCGCTAGTGGACAAACCCTGGCCGGCATCCATCACAACCCTCTTCCGTACACCTGTTTGATTGCTGTCTTGATACCAGCCGGCTGCGACACCCGTCGCACGGGGCTCACGCCCGCTCAGCCGCCCAGCGCCCGCAGCGCCCGGTCCGCGTGGTCGTTCATGCTGACCTCGCTGTGGATCACCTCGATGACCCGCTGGTCGGTGCCGATGACGAACGTCATGCGCTTCATGCTCAACGGCCCCAACGGCACCCGCCGCTTGACCCCGAACTGCTGGGCCACCGCGCCGTCGGCGTCCGACAGCAGCGGATAGTCGAAGCCGTGCAGCTTCGAGAATTCGGCCTGCTTCGCCACCGGGTCGCGGCTGATGCCCACCCGTGTCGCGCCCAGCGCCGTGAACTCCGCCGCGAGGTCGCGGAAGTGGCAGCTCTCCGCCGTGCATCCCCGGGTCATCGCCGCCGGGTAGAAGAACAGCACCACCGGCCCGGCCGCCAGGAACTCCGACAGCCGCCGCGGCGTTCCCGTCTCATCCGGCAGCTCGAAATCCTGCACCACGTCGCCGACACCCACACCCGCCACCGCGCACCTCCATCGTCTGATCGACCGCGCGGTGAGCGTAAGCGATCACGCCCAGAGCGCCGCCACCTCGTCGGCCACCACGTCGGCCTGGCTCCGCCCGGCTCGCGCCGCGCCCGCACGCCGGGCCGGGTCCAGCACGTTGCGGCCGATCGCGGTGCGCGCCGCCGCGTCCGGCGTCAGCACCACCACCCGCGACCCGGCCGCCCGCAAGGCGTCCACCTGCGCCGACAGCCGTGGCATCGGCCCGAACGCCGCCGATGTCGGCGCGAGCACCAGCACCCTGCGCGCGTCCGCCGCCAGGTCCGCGTTCACCGTCGAGCGCATCCCACCGTCGACGAAGCGGCGCGCGCCGATCGTCACCGGCGGCCACACCCCGGGCACCGCGCAACTCGCGCCCACCGCGTCCACCAGGGACACGCCGCTGTCGCGGTCGAACACCACGAACTCACCGGACGACGCGTCCACCGCCGTGATCAGCAGCCGTCGCTGCGGCCACTCCCGGTCCGGCAGACGGGCCTCGATCACCACGCGCCGCGACGCCTCCGACTGGGTACGCGCCGCCACCGCCATCGCCCCGATCCGGGCTCGCGAGCGCACCGCGTCGCGGGTCCGCCCACCGGCCCAGATCAGCCGCGCCAGCGTCGCGTAGCCCAACCGTGCCGCCAGCTCACGCGACGGCGGCGCCAACTGCTCGCTGTAGAAACGCTCGACGGGCAACCCGGAGCACACCTGCGCGCCGACCAACGAACCCGCCGACGTGCCCACCACCAGGTCCGCCTCGGTGACCGGCACACCCCGCTCGACCAACCCGGCCAGCAGCCCCAACTCCCAGGCCACCCCGGTCACCCCGCCACCGCCGAGCACCAACGCGCGCTGCATGTGACGCTCCTCTCGACGACCGACCCGCGCCGGTCACGGTAGCGTCGGCACGACCATCGCGCAGCCGTCAGACCCCCCGGGAGGCACCGTGGCACCCGTCACCGTCATCACCGGCGGCGGCCGCGGCATCGGCGCGGCCACCGCCCGCCGGCTCGCCACCGCCGGTCACCACGTCGCCCTGTGCTACCGCCGCGACGAGGCCGCCGCCACCGCCGTCCTGGCCGACCTGCGGGCTGCCGGCGCGCAGGCCATCGCGGTACGCGCCGACACCACCGACCCCGGGCAGGTGCACGCCCTGTTCGACGCGGCCGCCCAACTCGGCCCGCTCACCGGCCTGGTCAACAACGCCGGCGTCACCAGCCTGATCGGGCCGTTCACCGAGCTGCGTGTCGAGGACCTGCGCCGGGTCGTCGACGTCAACCTCGTCGGCTACGTCCTCTGCGCCCAGCAGGCCGCCCGCCGGCTCACCGACGGTGGGGCGATCGTCAACGTCTCGTCGGCGGCCGCGACCCTCGGCAGCCCGGGGGAGTACGTGCACTACGCCGCCGTGAAGGCCGCCACCGACACCCTCACCGTCGGCCTGGCCAAGGAACTCGCCCCGAAGGGCATCCGGGTCAACGCCGTGGCCCCCGGCATCGTGCGCACCGACATCCACGCCGACTCCGGGGTGCCCGACCGCGCCGACTCCGCCGTCGGTCGCATCCCGCTGGGCCGCGCCGGCGAACCCGACGAGATCGCCGCCGCCATCGCCTGGCTGCTCGGCCCGGACGCCTCGTACGCCACCGGGACCGTGCTGCGCGTCTCCGGCGGTCTCTGACCACGCCTTCACCCGGTCGGAGACCGCCGGGCGTTCACGCGGTCGGAGACCGCCGGATCCGGCTCAGTGGGTGAACAGCTTCGCCGCGGTGACGACGGTCTGGGCGACCCCGTAGCCGAGCAGCGCCGCCACCACCAACCAGGAGATCCACAACCGGGCCTGCTGCCCGGGTCGGCTGTCCTCACTCATCGCGTACCACTCCTCTGCGCCGTCGTGTCCTCGTCCACGTCCCGATCCGCGTTCTCATCCGTGCCCTGTTGCGGGTTCTGCTCCACCGCCGGTTCGTGGTAGCGCTGCGGCACCGGCCGCACCAGCAGGTTCGCCACGAAGCCAACGGCCAGCACAGCCACCATCGTGAACAGCGCCGGGCGGTACGCCGCGGCGGTCAGCGAGCCCGGCTCGCCCTGCGCGTCGAGGAACCCGTTGACGATCAGCGGACCGGCGATCCCCGCCGCCGACCACGCGGTCAGCAGCCGACCGTGGATCGCACCGACCTGGAAGGTGCCGAACAGATCCCGCAGGTACGCCGGCACGGTCGCGAAGCCACCGCCGTAGAACGACAGGATCACGCAGGCCAGCAGCACGAACAGGGCCGTCGAGGTCTGCCCGACGAGCGCCAGCAGCGCGTAGAGCACCATGCCGACACCCAGGTACACCAGGTAGATCGGTTTGCGGCCGATGACGTCCGAGGTGGACGACCACACGAACCGCCCGGCCATGTTGAACAGCGACAGCAGACCCACGAACCCGCCGGCCGCCGCGACTGTCACCGCCGAGGTGCCGTTGTCCCGGAAGAAGTCCTGGATCATCGGGCTGGCCTGTTCCAGGATGCCGATGCCGGCGGTCACGTTGCAGAACAGCACCACCCACAGCAGCCAGAAGGATCGGGTCTTCACCGCGTTCGCCGCCGACACGTTCGCCGTGGTGACCAGCGGCTTCGCCGCCACGCTGGCCGGGTCGAAGCCGGCCGGACGCCAGTCCTGCGCCGGCACCCGCACGTTCGCCACCCCGAACATCATGATCACGAAGTAGCCCAGGCCGAGGGTCACGAACAGCCACACCAGGGCGCTGCCCGACGCCGTCGACCCCGCGTTGGCCGGGTCGTAGCCGGCGTCGTAGAACGACAACAGTTGCCGCGACAGGGGAGAGGCGACCATCGCCCCACCACCGAACCCCATGATCGCCAACCCGGTGGCCAGCCCCGGCCGGTCCGGGAACCACTTGATCAGGGTGGAGACGGGGGAGATGTAGCCGATGCCCAGGCCGATGCCACCGAGCAGCCCGTAGCCCAGATACAACAGCCACAGCTGCTTCGTGGCGATGCCCAGCGAGCCCACCAGGAAACCCGCCCCCCAGAAACAGGCGGAGACGAACATGGCCTTCCGCGGCCCGTTCGCCTCCACCCAGGTCCCGGCGACCGCGGCGGACAACCCGAGCATCACGATCGCGATGCTGAAGATCACCCCGATCGCCGTCTGGCTGGTGTCGAAGTGGGCGATCAGCGAGTTCTTGTAGACGCTGGTCGCGTAGACCTGACCGATGCAGAGGTGGATGGCCAACGCCGCCGGGGGGATGAGCCACCGGCTGTAGCCGGGTGGGGCGACGGTGTGCCGACGATCGAGTGCGGAAAGCATGCGCTGCTTCCTCTCCGATGAGGACGAGAAACGTCGCACCCAACGTGCCCACACCACTCGTCAACGGCAAACCTCACCGTCGCCGGACGGTCGTTCCGCTGAGCTGAGCGGTCAGTCAGCGACCGCGCGGTGCGCGCCGTGATCGACTCGACTTCCGGAAGGTCGGGGTGTCGCGCAGGGCCGGACACCGCGACATGCCGGAGAACCGAGTCGATCACGGCGCTACTGGAGGCCTGCCGTGCCGGGCTTCCAGTAGCGCCGGCTCAGGCCGCGACCGCCGCCTCGGCGACCCGTTCGGCGTCGGGGCGCAGTTGCGGGGTGGCGAGCGAGATGACCAGGTTGACGATCGCGAAGACGGCGGCGATCAACAGCCCGCGGTGGAACCCGTCGACCAGCGCCTGCTGCTGACCGGCGCCGCGACTGAGCGCGTCGGTGACATGGGTGACCGACAGTGTGGTGACGATGGCCAACCCCAGCGCGCCGCCGACCTGGTACACGGCCGTGACCACACCGGACGCGGCACCGGCCTCATGGTGTTCGACGTCGGAGATCGCGGAGATCTGGGCGGGTACGCCCAACGTGGTGATGCCCAGACCGAACAGCAGCAGGCCGGGCAGCAACTCGCCGGCGTAGGAGCCGGTGGCGCTCGCCCCACTGAGCAGCAGAAGGCCGATCACGCTGAGCAGCGCGCCGATGATCTGCAGGGTGCGGGTGCCGAGTCGGTGCACCAGTTGGGTGGCGAGGGCGGCGCCGGCGATGGCCGTCGCACCCATCGGCAGGAACTGCAGGCCGGCGGTCAGCGGTGAGGCGCCGCGTACCTGCTGAAGGTAGATCGCGGTGAGGAAGAACATCGACAGGAACGCGGCCCCGTTGAGCGCCAGCGCCCCACTGGAGACACTCAGCGCCCGGGAGCGGAACAGCCGCAGCGGCACCAGCGGCGCGGTCGAGCGCGCCTCGACACCGACGAAGACCGCCAGCAGCGCGACCCCGCCGATGAGGGCGGTGAGCACCTGCGCCGAGCCCCAGCCGGCGGACTCGGCCCGGACCACGCCGAACACGACGGCGAGCAGGCCGGTGGTGCCGAGGACCGCGCCGAGCGCGTCGAAGGTGCGGGGGCCGGGCTGGGAGTGTCGTACGGCCGCCACGAAGGTCGGCACGATCGCCACGAGCGCGATGACGATGGGTACGTTGACGAAGAACACCCACCGCCAGTTCAGCGCGTCGACGAGCAGGCCTCCGGCGACCACGCCCAGGGTGCCGCCGAGCCCGGCGAGGGCACCCCAGATGCCCATGGCGATGTTGCGTTCCCGTCCGTGGGCGAACGTGACGGTGAGGATGGCCAGCGCCGCGGGGGAGAGCAACGCGCCGCCCAGACCCTGCACGGCGCGCGCGGCGATCAGCAGGCCGGGCGAGGTCGCGAGGCCGGCGAGCAGGGACATCGCCCCGAACAGCACCAGACCGACGATGAAGATCCGGCGGGCGCCGAGCAGGTCGGCGGCGCGACCGCCGAGCAGCAGGAAACCACCGAAGAGCAGGGTGTACGCGCTGATCACCCATTGCAGGTCGTCAGCGGTGAAGCGGAGATCGGTCTGGATGTTGGGCAGCGCCACGTTCACGATCGTCACGTCGAGGATGACGATGAACTGCGCCACCGACAGCACCGCCAGTGTTGCCCAGGGACTACGTCGCATGCCTATCCCATCGGAGAGAGGACGTCGCACGACGCGGTATACGCCGTACATCTACAACGTAGACTGGCGTGTGTACGTAGTACACTGGCCTGGTGGCCAGTATGAGCAAGGACACCCCGCAGCGTCTCGACCCCACAGCGATCGTCGCGAGCGCGTTGCGCATCGCCGACGCCGAGGGCCTGTCCGCGATCACCATCCGCCGGCTGGCCCAGGAACACGGCGTCACCCCGATGGCGCTCTACCGCCACTTCCGGGACAAGGGCGACCTGCTCGACGCGCTCGCCGCACGCCTGCTCGCCGACATCCGCCTGCCCGAGCCGACCACCGCACCCTGGGACGAGCAGGTCCGCGCCATCCTGGCCGCCTGCCTCGACGCGCTACGCCCACATCCCACCGTCGCCGGGCTCGTCCCCACCCGCATCCTGCTGTCCGAGCCGGGCCTGATCCTGGTGGAACGCCTCCTCGCCCTGCTCGACGGGGCGGGCTACCCCCCGGAGCAGGCCACCGAGATCGGCAGCCAGGCCCTCTGCTCCCTGGTGACCCTCGTCGCCACCGAACCCGGCGCGACCGAGAGCACCGACCCGGAGATCCGCGACGACGCCGTCCGCGCCAAGCGGGCGGCGCTGCAAGCGTTGCCGCCGCAGCGTTTCCCGCACGTCCTCGCCGCCGCCGACGCGCTCACCATCTGCGGTGACCGCGACGGCTACTACGACCTGGGCATCGAGTTCGCCGTCGCCGGCATCCGCGGCATCCGCCCGGCGACCCGTACCACCGGATGACGCACCCGCACCGCCCGCGAGCGGTGCGGCCCGCCGCTACCGCAGTTCCGGCAGGTGCCAGTCGCCGGCCAACGCGTCGGCGTCCGCCGGACCCCAGCTGCCCTTCTCGTACGACTGCACCGCCGTCGGCAGATCCAGGATCGGCTCGACGATGCGCCACTCCTGTTCGATCGTCTCGGCACGCGCGAAGCGCAGGTGCTGCCCGTCCATCGCATCGTCGAGCAGCCGCTCGTACGCCTCCTGCCGGCGACCGAAAGCCGAGCCGAAGTCGACGGACAGGTCCACCGGACGGCTCGCCACCTCAGCACCCGGGCTCTTCGCCTGGATCGACATCGTGATGCCGTCACCGCGCCCGAGGCGGAACCGCAGCAGGTTCGCCGCCCTCGCCGTGCCCCGCTCGGCGGGGATCAGCGAGCGCTGCGGCTGCTTGAACTCGACCACGACCTCCGTCGCCGTCCCCGGCAGGGACTTACCGGTGCGCAGGTAGAACGGCACGCCCGCCCAGCGGGGGGAGTCGACAGTCAACCGGGTCGCCACGAACGTCTCCGTGTTCGAGCCCGCAGCCACGCCGGGCTCGTCGCGGTAACCGGCGTACTGCCCCCGGACAGTGGACTCGGGCGACAGCGGTGCGATCTGCCGCAGCACCGCGGCCTCCGCCTCCCGGAACGCCGCGGTGTCCTCGCTGGCCGGCGCCTCCATCGCGATGAGCGCCACGACCTGCAGGATGTGGTTCTGCAGCACGTCCCGGGTCGCGCCCACCGTGTCGTAGAAGCCGGCCCGGCCCTGGGTGCCGAAACCCTCGGCGAGGGTCACCTGGATGTTGTCGATGTGCTCGTTGTTCCACAGCGGCTCGAACAGCCGGTTGGCGAACCGGAAGGCGTAGAGACCCTCGACGGCTTCCTTGCCGAGGTAGTGGTCGATGCGGAACACCCGCTCCGGCGCGAAGGCCGCGCCGAGGGTGCGGTCCAGCTCGCGGGAGGACTCCAGGTCACGCCCGAACGGCTTCTCCACGATCACTCGGCCCCGGTCGGCCAGACCCACGGCAGCCAGGCCCTCGACGACGGAGCCGAACACCGCCGGAGGGATCGCCAGGTAGAAGACCGGCCGCTCGGCGTCGCGCAGCCGCTCAGCCAGCCGCTGGTACGTCGTCGGGTCCGCGTAGTTGCCGGAGATCATCGAAAGGTTGTCCGCCAGCCGATCGAAGGTCTCGTCGTCGATCTCGTCATCGGCCTCGTTGACCGACTTGCGGGCCATGGTGACCAGTTGCTGATCATCCCAGGGGGAGCGGGCCACGCCGATCACCGGAACGTCGAGGCGGTCGCGCCGGGTCAACTCGTACAGCGCCGGAAACAGCTTCTTCGAGACGAGGTCTCCCGTGACGCCGAACAGCACTACCGCGTCTGAGCGCACGTGCATGGCACTTCCCATTCGATCATCCGAACCTGATCTTCCGAACGGACAACGGCACGACGCACCCCAGGAATTCCCCAGCGTGCGGCGTACGTGAGGTCGGTGACAACACTGTCTCGACGAGCCCTTATGTTAAGGAAGGTTTACAGTACAGGCGAAACGCCGGTAGCCTGCGACTCTAATCGACGAAGGTCGATCATGACGAGGCCTGGAGGTACCGTGCGTCGCCGACACACCACCACGCGGCTGCTGGCCATAGCCGCACTCGCGCTGCCAGTCATCCTGCCCGCAACACCCGCCGCCGCAGCACCCACCGCACCAGCCCGACACCTCAGCGACGTCATCCCCGCACCGGTCGAAACCCACCCCGACGCGCACAACACATTCCGGATCACCCCCCTGACCGTCATCCGCACCACCCCCGGCTCAGCCGCCGCCTGGCAGGTCGGCCACCAACTCGCCACCACACTGCGCCCCGCCACCGGCCACCCCCTGCCCGTCCTGCCCGTACGCTCCACCCCGCTACCCGAGATCGCCCTGCTCATCGGCGGCGCCGACGACCGCATCGGCCAACAGGGCTACCAGCTCGACGTCACCCGCCGCGGCGTCACGATCCGCGCCAACACCCCCGCCGGGCTGTTCGCCGGCACCCAGACCCTGCGCCAACTGCTCCCCGCCGAGATCGAGGCACCCGACCGGCAGCGGACCACCTGGACAGTCCCCGGCGGACGAATCGTCGACTACCCACGCTTCGCCTACCGAGGCGCGATGCTCGACCTCGCACGCCACTTCCACACCGTCGACGACATCACCGCCTACGTGGACCTGCTCAGCCAGTACAAAATCAACTACCTGCACCTGCACCTCACCGACGACCAGGGCTGGCGCATCCAGATCGACTCCTGGCCCCGCCTCACCACAGTCGGCGGCGGACCCGGCACCGGAGTCGACGGCGTCGGCCCCGGATACCTCACCAAGGCCGACTACAAGGCCGTCGTCGCCTACGCCGCCGCACGACACATCACGATCATCCCCGAGATCGACATGCCCGGACACACCAACGCCGCCCAGTCGACGTACCCCGAACTCAACTGCGACGGCGTCGCACCGCCCCCGCGCACCGACATCGCGGTCGGCTACAGCTCCCTCTGCATCAACGACGAACTCACCTACCGCTTCGTCGAGGACGTCATCCGCGAACTCGCCGCCATCACACCCGGACCATTCCTGCACATCGGCGGCGACGAAGCCCACGCCACCACCGACGAGGACTACCGCACCTTCATGAACCGGGTCCTGCCCCTGGTCGCCAAGTACGGCAAGCGCGCCTCCGGATGGAACGAGATCACCCAGTCCGACCTGCCCACCGACGCCGTCGCCCAGTTCTGGGGCACCGGCACCACCAACGCCAGCCTCGCCGCGGCCGCCGCCCGCGGCAACAAGATCATCATGTCACCGGCGAACAAGGCCTACCTGGACATGAAGTACGACGCCAACACCCGCCTCGGCCTGCGCTGGGCCGGCCTGATCGAGGTGTCCGACGCCTACGGCTGGGACCCCGCCACCCGGGTCACCGGCGTCGGCGAGAACGCCATCCTCGGCGTCGAGGCCCCACTGTGGTCCGAGACGCTGCGCACCCTCGACGACATCGAATACATGGCCTTCCCGCGCCTACCCGCGATCGCCGAACTCGGCTGGTCCACCACCGCCAGCCACGACTGGGAATCGTTCCGGACCCGACTGGGGGAGCAGGCACCCCGCTGGCGACTGCAACAGGTCGACTTCTACCCGTCCCTGCAGGTGCCCTGGATCTGACCCGTACCCCCGGCGCACGCCGTTCGTGGGCACCGGCCGACCCGGCCGGTGCCCACGAACGTCAGCGACCGCAGGCGTCGCCCAACGCCTTCAGCGGCGGGTCGAGATCCGGCGCCTCCACCTCGGTGGCCTTCGGACCGCTCACCGGATGCGACGCCGTGCGGACCACCATCGCGGCGGCCCCCACCAGGACTCGCGGTCCGGTGGGACCCGGGCGGACGGAGGCGGTGATGGTCGCCGGCTCACCGAGGACGTCGCCCATGTCAACGGCCAACTCGGTGCAGCCGCTACCCGCCATGCGGGCGGCCAGACAAGCCGTGCTGTTCACATTGGCGATGTCCTCAGGAACCCCAATCGACGGCGCGAACATCCGCGCCACCACACCACCCGAGCGTGTGGGCGCCGAAAAGACGTAGCAGCCCAGCAACCCCAACTGATCACACACCGCGCGCAGGCGGTCCAGGTGCGGGACGAGGGCCACGACGGCACCCGGCGTGCGAACCGGCACCAGTATCCGCGCCCGCCCCAACGAGGCCACACATGCCCCGGCAAGCAGATCACCCGCAGCGACACCGAGAGCGTCGACGACGAGGTCGGTCTCGACCGAGGTCGCGTCCCGTACGGCCACCGGACCCGGGTCGAAGGCGGCACGGAGCTGGTCACCGTCGCGGACCGCACGACCAACGAACGTCCGCCCCGACACGCGCAGCCTGAACTCGTGCTCGCCGCCGCCACGACGCCCGGCGAGGAACGCCACCGCCGCCACCGTCCCATGCCCACACGCAGGCAGTTCCCCCTCGGCCGTGAAGAACCGCAGGTCCACAGGCTCGTCGCCCACGACTGGCCCCACGAACACGGCATGCGACGTGCCCATCCGGACCGGCACCCGGCTGCGCTCGGCGTCGCTCAACACATGACGCGGTGCGGGGTAGAAGTACTCATCGACGACAGACGTTGGACTGCCCCCACGCCCGTCCCGAGGGCAGGCGGTGACGATGGTGACGACAACCGAGTCATCGGAAGCAGCCACCGTCGATGTGTCCTCACCGCACCCCACGACTCCGCCACCCCTCAGTCAGAGGAATCGTCTCTCACTAGCATCTCCACCATGAGCCTGGCAGTCGATCAGTCAGCGGAAACCGGACCACCCGTGGTGTGCCTACCGATGTTCAGCATGACCCGGGCCGCCATGGCCGCCGCCTTCCGCCCCGCCTTCGCGGGCGCGGACCTGCGAGAGGTCTACCTGGACCTGCCCGGCCACGGAGACACCCCCGCGAACTGCCCGGCCACGTCCCAGGCCGTACTGGACACCGTCTGCGCATGGATCGACCACCACCTCGACACGCCAGTCCTGCTCGCGGGTGGCTCCTACGGCGCCTACCTGGCCGCCGGCATCGCACGCCAACGACCCGACCTCGTCCGCGGCCTGCTCCTGGTCTGCCCCGGCGTCACCATCGCCCGGCACAGCCGGAACCTGCCCGACGAACCACCACTCGACGCACCCACGGGCTGGCTCGACGCCGCTCCCACCGCACTGCACCCACACCTCGACGCCGCCCTGGGCCACCGCACCCCAACCGTCGTCGCGACGGTGCTCGCGGCACTGAACTCCGGCGGACCCGGTGACCCGACCTTCCAACAGGAGTTGCAGAACGGCCCCGGCTACGCGCTACCCGACGAGAACACCGAGGTCGTCTTCGACGGCCCGGTCAGCGTGATCACCGGCCGACAGGACCGGATCGTCGGCTACGCCGACCAGTTCCGCGCCATGCGCCGCTATCCGCGTGGCACCCACACCGTGATCGACGCGGCCGGACACTACCTGCCCTACGAACAACCCACCCTGCTGCGCGCGCTCACCCAGGACTGGCTGCGCCGTACGCGTAGCAACTCACCGGACTGACGACGCGCCGGCAGGGGAGTGCATCGTCTGTGGTCAATCCGCCAACCCGGCCAGGACCAGGGCCACGCAGCGAGCAGCGTCCGGGTGTTCCTGTGGTACTGCGACCAGGTGTACTCGGCGGCTTCGCCGCGTTCGTGCGCCTCGGCGAGCGGACTGAAGGCGACGAACGGCCACTCGTGACCCAGCTCCCGAAGTCGCGACCCGGACTGCCAGGCCCGCATCGCGCCGGCCACGGCGTGCAGATCGTCGGTGTCGCCCCGCGCCAGGCAGACCCCACGCGCCCAGAACCGCATCAGGAAGACTCGCTCGCCACCGCCCATCAGGGCAGTGGCGGTGCGCTCGCCGTCCTGCACTCGCGCACCCACGAAACGCCAACCGGGTGCTGATTCGGGAAGGGCCCGCCGGAGCGGGGCGACGCCTGCGAACCCGGTTTGCAGGATGGCGCTGAGGCTGCCCACGCGAGCGACGTCCGGGTAGAGAACGGGATCTGGTCTTGTGGGACCACGGTGCTCGGACACGTCCCATGATTCCTCGCGAATTTATCGTCGACCGAGCGCGGGCCGGGACGGTGTCACCGCTTCTCGACGACTTCGACTCACCAGAGCAGGATTCGATAATGCACATTATGTAAAGCAGGGCGTTCTGGGGGTCCCCTGATCGGGGTCAGTCGCGGGTCAGGCCGGGCGGGCACGCGTCCTCGTCCGGCCCGACGAGACGCGCGTTCACCAGCGGGTTGCGTCGCAGCGCGGTGAGCACGGCCGCGCTGGCGCCGATGTCGGTCCAGGTGTCGTCCCACAGGGTCGAGACCAGCCAGGAGCGATCCGCCGGGAAGAACAGATCCGGCAGCGCCCCGTCGCCGCGCATGTGACCGGTCCGCCAACTGAGGGCCTGTTCCGGCCCGGCCTCGACCAGCACGTACGACCAGTCCCAGTAGAGGGACACCCTCGAGGCGTGCGGAAAGACCACGTCGTGGGCGCCGGTGTCGAGGAAGCCCAGCCACCAGGGCTGATCGGGCGTACGCGCCGCCAGCTCGTCGACCACCGCGTGTTCGTGGGCGCCGATACCGACCCCGGCGGGCGGGTGGAACGTGGCGTACGCCTCGAATACCGGCGGAATCGCGGTGGTGACCGAGAAACCCTGCGTGGTGCGCCCGGCGAGCCAGGCGACGTCGGTGGCCGTGCCGATCCGCCAGCTCCGCCCGTCCTTGTGGACCTGGACGGGGCCGGTCCGGGTTGTGGTGTCACTGGCGTCGTGGGGTGTGGTGACGGCGGCGGGCGTCGCCCATGGAGACCACCCGGGCCGGTCGGTCGCCCGCCACCGGTGCCCCTCGGGACAGACCCAGGCCATGGGATCGTCCGGGTCTCGGTACACGGTGGGTGTGCCGGGTTGACCACACTCGGGGCAGGTGGCACCGGGCGACGTCATGTCGCGCACGATACGCGTTCCTCGATCAGGGCCACCCGTGTCCGCACCGATCCGGCTGGCACGTCGACCAGTTGGTGCCCGTGTTCCTCGTACACCTCACGGTGCAGGCGGGCGAAGGCCAGCGCGTCGGCGTAGCTGATCTAGCGCGCCGCGGTGTGTCGGATGAAACCCAGCGGGCTGATCAGGAACACCACGCGTTGGTAGGTGCGCTCGCGCATGATGCGGTCCACCTCGGCGGTCAGCACCGGGCCGATCGGTCTGCCCAGGTGGCGGGCCAGTGCCAGGGCGCAGAGCGGCGACCGGTCGTAGAACTGGACCGGCTGCCGCGCGTCGGCTCCGGCCTGCCGGTGGTGTTGCAGCGCGGCGACGGCGTCGACGAAGCCGTGGTCGTACCACGGCTCGGCGTACCCCTGTGCCTGCCTCTCGGCGATGAGGTCGGTGGCGGCCTCTCGGACGGTGACGTGTCCCCTGTGGCGCAGCGCCTCGATCACGCTGGTCTTGCCGGCGCCGGGCGCTCCCGTGAGGACGTACCGCCGGGGTTCTGGCATCTTCTCCCCCTCTCCCGGTCCCCCTTCCAGGGAACGCGAAAATGCTGCATAATATCCCTTATGCATGACAAACAGGACGAATCGCTCGCAGTGCTGATCGAGGAGTTCCTGACCGCGCGGGCCACCCGCAAGCCCTCCCCGCACACCCTTGCCGCGTACCGCAGGGATCTGCACGCGGTGGCCACCCTGGTCGCGGAGGCAGCCACCCCTCCCCTCCCCCTCGACGCGCTGTCGATCACCGACCTCTCCCCCCGGGTGATGCGGGCGGCCTTCGCCCGGTTCGCCGCTCCCCGGGCGCCCGCGTCGGTACATCGGGCCTGGTCCACCTGGAACAGTTTCTTCACGTTCCTGGTCGCTGACGGGTTCGTGGCGGGCAACCCGATGCCGGCGGTCGGGCGTCCTCGGGCGCTACTCCCCCAGCCGAAGCCGTTGCGCGGCGCGGACACCCCCGAGGTGCTGCTCGCGTCCGCCGCGCGCGACGACGGTCGGCAACGCGACCCGTGGCCGGAGCGCGACGTGGCGGTGTTGGCGGTGGCGCTCTGCGCCGGGCTGCGCCTGTCGGAGCTGCTGGCGTTGCGCGTCGACTCGCTCGGCGGTCGGCCCGGTGAGCGGCGAGTCGAGGTGGCGGGCAAGGGTGGGCGGCCTCGGGTGGTGCCGATCGAGGCGGATCTGGACCGGCTGCTGCGGGACTACCTGGACAGTCGGGTGCGGCGCTTCGGTTCGCGGTCGGTACGCCCCGACTCGCCGTTCCTGGTGGATCGGCGTGGTGAGCCGTTGCGCCGTGGTGGTCTGCAGTATCTCGTCGAGTCGTGTTACCGGCGGGCCGGCATCGGCGACCGGGTGCCGCGTGGTGCGCGGCTGCACGCGCTGCGGCACACCTTCGCGACGCGGTTGGCGGAGGACGGTGCGAGCGCGGCGGAGATCATGCGGTTGTTGGGGCACGCGTCGCTGGCGTCATCGCAGACGTACATCGAGGTGACGGCCGGGCAGCAGCGCGACGCGGTCCGCGCCAACAGGACCAACCGCGCGCTGGCAGGTCTGGTGCCGCCCGGGTGAGCGCGGTCAGTGTGCGCGGTGGCCGGTGCCGTCGGCGGTGGCGGGCAGTGGGCCGAGGACGGCGTTGATGATGTGGATGCGGGCGTTGGTGGCCTGGTAGTCGGCGCAGACCGTGTCGGCGCGGTCGCCGAGGCGGGTGGTGGGCCCGGTGCGGGTGACGGTGACGGTGACGCCGTCGAGGGTGGTGGCGGTGCCGGCGGTGGTGAGGTCGGCGATCGGGTGGCTTCCGGTGATGAGGTGGGCTTTCAGCAGGGTGCGGAGCTGGTCGGTGTGGTGGGTCATGAGGTCGTCCCAGTTGTCCTCGGAGAACGTGGCGGCGAAGGCGTCGTCGGAGGGCGCCAGGACGGTGACGCCGTCGCCGGCGGGCAGGTCGGTGAGGACGCCGCTGGTGCGCAGGGCCGCTTCGAACGTGGTGAGGGTGGGGATCCAGCGCAGCGCCTGGTCGACGGGTTGCCCGGCGAGGAAGCTCGGGTTGCCGGGGTCGGTGCCGGTGGGCAGGGCGGCGCAGAGTGGCCCGGTGGGCTGGGGTGCGGCGCTCGCGGGCGCGGCGTCCGTGCGGGGAGCTGCGGGGCTGCCGGTGCAGGCGGCCAGCAGCAGGGTCGGCAGGAGCAGGCCGAGCGTCCGTTGGACGCGTCGAGCGCCGTGCGGTCCGCGAAATCGTCGGGGGTGTCGCGGTGGGGTGGCGGGGTGCGACACGGCGGCCTCCACGGGTGCGGGGGTGGGTGGTGAGGTGCCGGCGGCGCGGGTGTCGGGCCCGCGCCGCCGGCGTGATGGCTCGCTAGTTGTCGGTCACAGTGCCGCGCACTGGGTGGTGCGGGGGCCGTGGACGGTGTTGACGATGCCGAGGTTGTGCGGGGTGGGGTTGTTGCCGGTGCAGTTGAGTGGGCCGCGGATGGTGGTGCCCGCCAGTACGGGTGCGTCGGTGCCGGCGGTGTTGCCGGACAGGTCGACGGGGCCGGCGATGGTGGCGTCGATGATGGAGATCGTGCCGGTGGTGGCGATGCGGACGGGGCCGTTGATGGTGCTGTCGGCGAGGAGGATGCCGGCGGCGCCGGCGGCGATGAGCGGGCCGCTGATGGTCGTTGCCGTCGTGACGAGTGCCGCGCCGGTCCGGACGGTGACCGGGCCGTTGATGGTGGCGTCGTCGGCGCAGGTGAAGCCGGTGACGGCCAGGGGTCCGTTGCGCCGGCCGGTGAGGGTGGGATAGACGCGTTCGCCGTCGGTCAGCTTCTCCACGCCCTTGCCGTCGAGGAGCAGGGGGATGAGGCCGCGTTCGGGTTGGTTGAGGGGGATGTAGTGGTCGTCGCCGATCGTGATGACCTTCCAGCCGTGGGCGGCGATGCGCTGGGCGACGGTGGTGCCGACGCCACCGGGTCCGTCGGTGCGGGCGTCGTTGTACTGCGCGTCGGTGAGTTTGTAGGCGCAGGGCGGGTTGTCGAGGATCAGGTCGGCGGGGGGCGCGTCGAGTGGTGGCGGGCTGTCGCCGGGGTGCGGTGCCGGGTGGGCGGGGATGGGGCGGGAGCCGCGGAAGACCAGCCGGCCGGTGTTGGCGGCCTGGGTTTCGATGGCCTCGCTGCGGGCCTTGAGGATGTCGGCGCGGTCTGCGCGGTGGTAGTCGAGGAACTGGTGGAACGTCCACAGGGCGGAGTAGGTCTTGCGGCGTCGGTTGTTGGTGGTGTTGCCCTCGTCGGGGCGGGTCTGGCCGCCGGAGCTGCGCAGTTCCAGCAGGGAGTTGGTGACGTTCTTGAGCCCGAGGGTGTTGCGCAGGATGGTTTCCTCGCTGAGGCCGACGTTGCCGCCGCCTTCGCAGCCGTAGGGGCAGGCCCACCAGCCGGCTTCGGCGCCCTTGGCGTACATGTGGCCTTCGATCATGTCCTGGGACTGGTCGAAGATGGGTTGGGCGACGTTCTGGTGCCGTGGGGGCAGCATCGGCAGGTCGCCGGCGCGGGAGTTGCCGAACTCGTGGCCGTCGTAGCCGGCGACGGGTCGGTAGTCGCGGACCATTGTGATGTACGCGGTGGTCTCGGGTTGGCGGATCAGGGAGTAGTCGCGGTTGAGGTCCTGGCCGGTGGAGTTGCCGCGGGTGTTGTTGGCGCGGCCGTCTCCGTTGATGGTGGGGACGATCAGGACGGTGGTGTGGCTGAGCAGGTCGGTGATGCGGGGGTCGGTGCTGAAGGCGAGTTGGCGGGCCATGATGAGGCAGGCTTCGCGGTCGCCGGGTTCGTTGCCGTGCACGTTGCAGTTGATGGCCACGGGTGCGGTGGCGGCGACTGCTTCCGGGGTGGCCGCCGGGGTGGGGTGGCCGATGACCATCATGTTGATGGGTCGGTTCTGCACTGTGCGGCCGAGTTCGACGACGCGTACGCGGTCGCTGAGGGCGTCGATGGCGGCGGTGTAGGCGTACTCGTCGGTGTCGGTGGTGTACTGCGCGGCGTGGGTGGTCTCCCAGCCGGTGCGCAGTTGCTCGCCGGGGGTGGTGGGGTTGCCCCAGGGGGCGGTGGTGGTGGCGGTGACCGGGTCGGAGTAGGGCTGTTCGGTGGTGCCGGTGCGGGCGCGTACGCGCCATTGGAAGGTGTCGCCGGGGTTGTAGCCGGCGTCGGCGAAGGTGGGCGCGTGTTGGTTGATCTGGCGGTTGGGTCGCCAGATGCCGACGATGGTGGGTGCGCCGGTGGGGGTGTTGTCGGCGTCGACGGGGGTGCGTTCGATCTGGTAGTCGGTGGCGCCGTCGACGGGTTGCCAGGCGAGGGTGGTGTATCCGTCGGCCTGGTGGGCGGTGAGGGCGGTGACCTGGTCGGGTGGTGCGGCGTTGGCGGGGGTGGGTGCGGTGGTGAGGGTGACGGCGATGAGGGTGGACACGGCGATGAGGGTGGGTCGCTGGCGTCTCATGTGGCCTCCGACGAGTTGATCGTGGCGCGTGTCGACCAGCATGGTTGTCGAAGTCCATCGATGCAATGATCTTGAGGGAATCTTGCGACTTGGCGGTCCGCTCCCCCGCCGACCCTTGATTGATTCGGTTTTCAGGAAGGCGCGGTGTCCGGGGCACGGGGATGCCCCTGATTTCACGAAGCCGGGGGCGGCGTCAGGCCGAACGGTCGGCGC
The DNA here is from genome assembly GCF_003264365.1 of Micromonospora noduli. Taxonomy (GTDB): domain Bacteria; phylum Actinomycetota; class Actinomycetes; order Mycobacteriales; family Micromonosporaceae; genus Micromonospora; species Micromonospora noduli. The sequence goes on along the minus strand of NZ_PYAK01000015.1, from coordinate 44,709 downwards.
CGGTGAGGCGTCGCGGTCAGCGGGCGTGGCGAAGGGCCCAGTCGAGGGCGACGTCGGCGATGCGCTGCCAGCCCTGCTGGGCGGGCAGCAGGTGCGCGTATCCCTCGAAGAGTTCGACCTCGGTGATGGTGTCGCCCTTGTAGTGGGCGGCGTTGGCGCGTTGCACGCTGGGCGGCTGGATGTGGTCTTGCGAGCCGGAGATAAACAGCAGCGGCGCGCGCTGGTCGTTGTGGTAGTTGACGGCGATGTCCTGGGGGCCGGGCAGCAGGTTGGCCAGGACGCTGTCCCAGAGGATGCCGCCGGCCGCGGGGATGGCGTAGCGCTCGTACAGAGCGCGGGCCTCCTGCTCGTCGAAGGTGTTGGTGAACGCGTAGTTCCACTGCTCGAAGGTGAACCCGACGGCGCGGTGCCGGTTGGCGGGGTTGCGCAGCACCGGGAAGGTGGAGCGCAGTTGCGAGAAGGGGATGTTCCGGACCCCTTCGGTGGGTGCCGAGTTGAGCACGACGGCGCTGGCGCCGTACCCCCGGTCGAGCAGCACCTGGGTGAACGCCCCGCCGGCGGAGTGGCCCATGAGGATGGGTGGCGTGGGCAACGCGTCGAGCACCGCGGACAGGTGCGCGATGATCTGTGGCGCGGTCAGCGTCTCCAGGGGGCTGGGGTCGGCGTTGATCGCCTCGACCTCGCCTTCCAGCCCGGGGTACGTGGGAGTGAACACCCGAAAGCCCTTGTCCTGGTAGTGGGTGACCCAGTGTTCCCAGCTGCGGGGGGTGACCCAGAACCCGTGGATGAGGACGATCGTGTCCGGCGTGTCGCTCATGGTCAGCTCCCTGTCATGTCGGGGGTGGCGATGGCGCGACAGCGTGGTTGTCGGCGAGCCCACCCTAGGCATTCGTGAGCCGCGATGCGGCCGGTTGGGCGATGATGCTCAGCCGAGGTCGACCAGCAGGGGTCGGTGGTCGGAGATGGTGGACGCCGGCGCGGTGACCGCGCGTACGGGTGGGAGCTGGTCGAGGGCGTGCCGGTCGGCGAGGATGTGGTCGAGTTGGACGCGGGGCTGCCCGGACGGGTAGGTGGGGCGTCGGCCCAGGGGGCGCCAGCCGGAGATGAGCCGGGCCGCGCCGGCGGGCAGGTTGAGGTCGCCGAGCAGGACGCGGGGCCCCGGTAGCGCGCGCAGGGCGCGGACGGTCTGACGTAGTTGGCGGGCGTTCCACCCGGGCACGAAGGACAGGTGGGTCGCTGCGACGGTGAGGGGGCCGTGCGGGGTGTCCAGGACGGCGGCGAGGACCACGCGGGGTTCGTCGTGCAGCAGGATGAGGCCGCCGCGGGGGCCGGGCACGTAGACCGGTGAGCGCACCGGCGCCGGCTTGAGTCGGGTGACCTGCCAGCTGCGGACGGGGTATCGGCTGATCAGCCCGATGCCGTAGCAGGGTTCGCCGTGGCCGTCGTCGTCGTGGCGCAGTGGGCGGAACTGTTCGCCGGGGGTGCCGACGACGGCGGCGGCGAAGCGGTGGTGGGGTGCGCCGAGGGCGCGGGCGGCGATGGCGGTGAGGTCGAGGTTGCCGCTGCGGCGTTGGTCGCGGTCGACCTCCTGCAGGGCGAGCACGTCGGCGTCGAGGGCGCCGATGGCGGCGGCGAGTCGGTCGGAGTCGACGAGCCCGTCGGTGAGGGACCGTCCGTGCAGCAGGTTGAAGGTGGCCAGGCGCACTCCTGCACCTTACGTGCCCGTGGCATGGTTGCCGGGTGGTGAAGGTCCTGCTGTGTTCGGTGCTGGTGTTCGTGGCGGTCGGCGCGTTGGGGGTGTGGTTGCGGCGTACGCGGGGTCGGTGACCGGGTGAGGCTGGCCACTCGGGTGCCGGTGAGGCGCGTCGGGTGGGCAGAATTGCCGCCCGTGGACGCCGTGACGCTGAGTACCCTGCTGGCCGCCGCCGCGATGGCCGGGTGGGTCGATGCCGTGGTCGGTGGTGGTGGGTTGTTGCTGCTGCCGGCGTTGTTGGTGGCCGCCCCGGGGTTGCCGGTGGCCACCGCGTTGGGCACGAACAAGTTGGCCGCGATCTTCGGTACGGCCACTGCGGCGGCGACGTACGCCCGCAGGACGAAGGTCGACTGGCGGGTGGCGGGCCCGGCGGCGGGGTTAGCGGTGCTCAGCGCGGGTGTCGGCGCGGCGTTGGCCGGGGCGGTGCCGGCGTCGGCGTACCGGCCGGTCGTGTTGGTGGTGCTGGTGTCGGTGGCGGTGTTCGTGCTGCTGCGTCCCCGGATGGGGGTGGTGGCGGTGCCGGCGAAGCGCACTCCGGTGCGGGTGGCGGTGGTGATCGCGGTGGCCGGGGTGGGGATCGCCCTGTACGACGGGTTGATCGGCCCGGGCACCGGCACGTTTCTGGTGTTGGCGTTCACCGCCCTGGTGGGCGCGGACTTCGTGCACGGCTCGGCGATGGCGAAGGTTGTCAACGCGGGGACGAACCTGGGCGCGCTGGTGGTGTTCGGGGTGACCGGGCACGTGTGGTGGCTGCTGGGCGCGGGCATGGCGGTGTGCAACATCGCCGGCGCGGTGCTGGGGGCGCGGATGGCGTTGCGCCGCGGCTCCGGGTTCGTGCGGGTGGTGTTGCTGGTGGTGGTGGTGGCGTTGGTCGCGAAGCTGGGCCACGACCAGTGGGTGAGCTAGCCGCGGCGGCTGGGTGAGTCGAAGCGCCCGGCGCGGATCTCGCGCAGGGCCCGGCGGCGGGTGTCGCCGCGCAGGGTGTCGACGTAGAGCTTCCCGCCCAGGTGGTCGGTCACGTGTTGCAGGGCGCGGGCCAGGAACCCGCTGCCGGCGATGGTCAGCGGCTCGCCGTGCTGGTCGACGCCGTGGGCGGTGGCGTGCAGGGCCCGCACGGTCGGGAAGTACAGCCCGGGGATGGACAGGCAGCCCTCCTCGTCGTCCTGGAGCTCGTCGGACAGCTCCAGGGTGGGGTTGATGAGGTGGCCGCGGTGCCCGTCGGCGTCGTAGACGAACACCTGGGCGCTGACGCCGATCTGCGGTGCGGCGACGCCGGCGCGGCCGGGGGCGCCGAGCAGGGTGTCCATCAGGTCGGTGACGAGGGCCCGCAGCTCGGCGTCGAAGGTGGTGACCGGTTCGCATCCGGTGCGCAGGACAGGGTCGCCGATGATCCGGATGGGCCGCATGGTCATGGGGTTCAGCGTATCGCCGTGCCGTGCGGCGGTCAGCGCCCGGCCAGGGTGGCGCGGATCGGGGTGGTCTTCGCGGCGGCCTCGGCGACCTCGGCGTGTGCGTCGCTGTCCCAGGTGATGCCGCCGCCGGCCCAGGTGTGCAGCCGTTGGCCGTCGGCGGCGGCGGTGCGGATGGTCAGGCCCAGGTCGACGTGGCCCGGGGCGACCCAGCCCAGCGCGCCCATGCTGGCGCCCCGCCCGACCGGTTCGAGGGCGCTGATCTGGGTCAGGGCGGCGAGTTTCGGGGCGCCGGTGACGGAGCCGCCGGGGCAGGTGGCGCGCAGCAGGTCGGCGAGGCCGAGGCCGTCGGCGGCGGCGGCGCGGACTGTCGACTCGGCCTGCCACAGGTCGCACCAGCGGCGCACGGCGAACAGCTCGTCGACGGTGACGGTGCCGGTGCGGGCGATGCGGGCGAGGTCGTTGCGTTCCAGGTCGACGATCATGATGTGTTCGGCGCGTTCCTTCGCGCTGGCGAGCAGTTCGGCGCGGCCGGTGGCGGTGGCCGGGCGGGTGCCCTTGATCGGGCGGGTGATCACCTGCCCGTCGGTGACCTCGACGAGGGTTTCCGGGGAGGCGCAGCCGATGGCCCAGCCGTCGCCGGTGAGGACGCCGCCGTAGCGGGCGCCGGGGAGCGCGCCGAGGCGGCTCAGGGCCGGCAGCGGGTCGCCGGTGTAGGAGGCGGCGGCGTGGCCGACGAGGTTGCTCTGGTAGACGTCGCCGCGGCCGATGGCGGCGCGGACCGCGTCGACGGCGGCGGCGTGCTGGCCGGGGGTCCAGCTCTCGACCCACTCGCCGAGCCACCACGGCGGCGGCGGGCCGGGCCGGGCGACAGGGGTGGGGCCGTGCTGGTAGACGACGACGGCGAGGTCGGGCAGGGCCGGTGCGGGTTCGGGCGCCCCGGTGGGTGCGCCGGCCAGCAGCGCCCCGGCGGCGGCGGACAGGTACAGCGCCGCGCCGCAGACCCCGGTGCCGTGCTGGCCGGTGGAGGGTCGGGTCAGGTCGTGCAGGGGTAAACCGTGCGCCGCGAGGAACTCCTCGGCGAGGGCTGCGGGGTCGCCGCCGTCGCCGAGGGACCAGTGCAGGCGGGCGCGTTCGGTCAGCGCTCCCCGGCACACTGCCGGCGCGGCGGGTACATCGATCGACGCAGCAGGGCCGCGGTGGGCGGCCAACGCCGCCGGGCCGCTGCCCGCGGCCAAGCCAGCCGGGCCGCTGCCCGCGGCACACACCTGTGGGAGCGTTTCCACGCCGTACGGTCCAACCTTCCTCATCCGTTCAGTGGATTTCCCGTGCACCAGGCGGGCACCTGCTCGATGCTGGACACTTTCGCTTGGTACTGTGCGTCACTGGTCATGTGAACCATGACACAGTGCCCCCACAGTCCGGAGAACCCGATGTGCCAGCACCAACCGACCTGCCCCTCCGCTGAAGCCACCGACCGGGAAGCCGCGCGGGTCCTCGCCTGCTTCCGTGAGCAGGGCTGGAGCCTGCTCTGCAACGGTGTCATCGTCTTCGAGGACACCGGCGAGCTGCTTCCCGACGGCAGCAGCATCGCACCGCACCGCGGCCCCGCCCGCCACGCTCTCGTGGCCTGACCGACCACTCAGCGTCACCGTTTAGCCGCCGTCGACCCAGGCTAGTCCCCCGGTAAGGGACGTCCCCGCCCAGGTCGCAGCGGCTGCCGGGGCAGGCCGTACCGCCCGCCCCGGCGCGCCGTCGTCAGTCCTCGACCGGCTGCGGCGTCGTCAGTCCTCGAACGCCTCCGGCGACGGGCACGAGCAGACCAGGTTCCGGTCGCCGTACGCGCCGTCGATGCGCCGCACCGGCGGCCAGTACTTCCCGGCCCGGTCCACCCCGGCCGGATACGCGCCCACCGACCGCGGGTACGCGTGTGACCACTCGTCACCGCTGACCATCGCCGCGGTGTGCGGCGCGTTGGCCAGGGGGTTGTCCCCCGCCGGCCACGCCCCGGAACCCACCTGCTCGATCTCCGCGCGGATCGCGATCATCGCGTCACAGAACCGGTCCAGCTCGGCCAGGTCCTCGCTCTCGGTCGGCTCCACCATCAGCGTCCCCGCCACCGGGAACGACATCGTCGGCGCGTGGAAGCCGTAGTCGATCAGCCGCTTCGCCACGTCGTCGACGCTCACCCCGGTCGCCTTCGTCAACGGCCGCAGGTCGAGGATGCACTCGTGCGCCACCAGGCCCTTGTTGCCGGCGTACAGCACCGGGAAGTGCCCCCGCAGTCGCGCCGCCACGTAGTTCGCCGCGAGGACCGCCACACCGGTGGCCCGGGTCAGCCCCTCGGCGCCCATCATCCGCAGGTACGCCCACGGGATCGGCAGGATCCCCGCCGACCCGTACTTCGCCGCCGAGATCGCCGGCGTGGCGTCCACGTGCGCGCCCAGCGGGTCACCGGGCAGGAACGGCGCCAGGTGCGCGCGGACCGCCACCGGGCCCACCCCGGGGCCACCGCCGCCGTGCGGGATGCAGAACGTCTTGTGCAGGTTCAGGTGCGACACGTCCGCGCCGAACTTGCCGGGCTTGGCGAACCCGACCAGGGCGTTGAGGTTCGCCCCGTCGACGTACACCTGCCCGCCGGCGTCGTGGACCTTCGCGCACAACGACGCGATGCCCGTCTCGTACACGCCGTGCGTGGACGGGTACGTCACCATGATCGCGGCGAGCGCGTCCCGGTGCTTGTCGATCTTCGCGTCCAGGTCGACGAGGTCGACGTTGCCGTCGTCGTCGCAGGCCACCACGACGACCCGCATGCCGGCCATCACCGCCGACGCCGCGTTCGTGCCGTGCGCCGACGACGGGATCAGGCACACGTCGCGGTGCGTCTCACCCCGCGACGCGTGGTACGAGCGGATCGCCAGCAACCCGGCCAGCTCGCCCTGCGAACCGGCGTTGGGCTGCACGCTCACCGCGTCGTAGCCGGTCACCTCGGCCAGCCACGACTCCAGCTGACCGATCATCTCCCGGTACCCGACGGTCTGCGCGTCCGGCGCGAACGGGTGGATGTTCGCGAACTCCGCCCAGCTGACCGGCTCCATCTCGGTGGTCGCGTTCAGCTTCATCGTGCACGACCCGAGCGGGATCATGCCCCGGTCCAGGGCGTAGTCGAAGTCCGACAGCCGCCGCAGGTAGCGCAGCATCGCCGTCTCCGAGTGGTGGCTGCGGAACACCGGGTGGGTGAGGAAGTCGCTGCCGCGCGTCAGGTCGACCGGCAGGGCCGTGTCCACGTCGCCGTCGAACGCGGGCACCCCGAACGCCGCCCACACCTGCGCCAGGTGCGCGTCGGTGGTGGTCTCGTCGCAGGACACCCCCACCCGGTCGGCGTCGACCAGCCGCAGGTTCACACCACGGTCCGCGGCGGCGGCCACCACCTCGGCGGCCCGCCCGGGCACGGTCGCGGTGACGGTGTCGAAGAACGCGACGTCCGCGACGTCCACCCCGCCGGCGCGCAACCCGGCCGCGAGCCGCGCCGCCATCCGATGGGTACGCGTCGCGATGTCCCGCAGCCCGTCCGGGCCGTGGTAGACGGCGTACATGCCGGCCATCACCGCGAGCAGCACCTGCGCGGTGCAGATGTTGCTGGTCGCCTTCTCCCGGCGGATGTGCTGCTCACGGGTCTGCAACGCCAACCGGTAGGCCGGGTTGCCGTCCGCGTCGCGCGACACTCCGACCAGGCGCCCGGGCAGCATCCGCTCCAGGCCCGAGCGCACCGCCAGGTAACCGGCGTGCGGCCCACCGAAGCCCATCGGTACGCCGAAACGCTGGGTGGTGCCGGCGGCGATGTCCGCGCCGATCTGCCCCGGTGCGCGCAGCAGCGTCAACGCCAGCAGGTCCGCCGCCACGGTCACCAGAGCGCCGACGGCGTGCGCCGCCTCCACGAGCGCCGCGTGGTCGCGCACCGCCCCGGACGCCCCCGGGTACTGCAGGTGCAGGCCGAAGAACTCCGCCGGCAACTCGTCGCGCTGCACGTCGAGGACCCGCACGTCGATGCCGAGCGGCTCGGCCCGGCTGGTGATCACCGCGATGGTCTGCGGCAACGCGTCGGCGTCGACGACGTACACGCCGCTCTTGCTCTTGGAGGCCCGCCGCGCCAGGGTCATCGCCTCCGCCGCAGCGGTGCCCTCGTCGAGCATCGAGGCGTTCGCGGTGGCCAACCCGGTCAGGTCGGTGACCATGGTCTGGAAGTTCAGCAGCGCCTCCAGGCGGCCCTGGCTGATCTCCGGCTGGTACGGCGTGTACGCCGTGTACCAGGCCGGGTCCTCCAGCACGTTGCGGCGGATCACCGCCGGGGTGTGCGTGCCGTGGTACCCCAACCCGATCATGGAGACGGCGACGGTGTTACGTGCCGCGAGGGCCCGCAGCTCGGCGATCGTCTCGGCCTCGGTGGCCGGGTCGGGCAGGTCGAGGGTGCCGTGCCAGCGGATCACCTCGGGGATCGCGGCGTCCATCAGCTCGTCGATCGAGTCGTGCCCGACGACCTCCAGCATTCGACGCTCATCGTCGGGGCCGGGACCGATGTGACGGGTGGCGAACTGCTCTACGGTCATAGGGGCACTCCCGGGGCGAGGTCGACGTGTCGGCCTCCCCCTCTGTCGCACCCGCAGGGGCACTCCACAGTGCCTGCCCACGAGGTCCTTTTGCCTGAGAGGTTCCGGGGAGGATTTGCCCCTTCGGCGCCGCCCTGCGTGCTGTCGGGCGGTCTCTCCCACGTGGGTGTTACCGGCATGGTCAACGCTACCAGCGTTGGTGTTTCCGGCGGATGTCCTACCCCCGGGCCCCCAGGGCCCCGCCGTCACACCTTGAGTGGGGCTCCAGTGGCGACCCGCGCGGCGAGCTGCGGCAGCACGACGCCCAGCGGCGCGTCGACGCACACGGTGGCGTGGCCGTCACCCCGGGTCGGCCCCTGGTTGACGATCGCGACCGGGATGCCCCGTTTCGCGGCCCGAATCACGAACCGGCGACCCGACATCACCGTCAACGACGACCCGAGCACCAGCAACGACCGGGCCTGCTCCACGGCCGCGAAACACCGCGCCACCCGCTGCGCCGGGACCGTCTCACCGAAGAACACCACGTCCGGTTTCAGCATCCCCGTGCCGCAGATCCCGCAGTCCACCGGCCGAAACGCCGCCACCTGCTCATCGGGGAGATCAACATCACCGTCCGGGTTGACCGCGGCGACGCGGGCCACGAACTCCGGGTTGGCCTCGCGCAGCCGCCGATGCAGCTCCTCCCGGGAGGTCAGGTTGCCGCAGTCCAGGCAGGTCACCTCGTCGAGGCGGCCGTGCAGCTCGATCACCGACGGGCTGCCGGCCGCACCGTGCAGACCGTCGACGTTCTGGGTGATCACCGTGTCGACCAGCCCGGCGTGTTGCAGCCCGGCCACCGCCCGGTGCCCGGCGTTGGGCGCCGCGCCCGCGATCAGCCGCCAGCCCAGGTGGCTGCGCGCCCAGTAGCGCCGCCGGGCCAGGGGATCGCGGGTGAACGCCTGGAAGGTCATCGGCGTGTGCCGCCGCGCCACCCCGCTGGGCCCCCGGTAGTCCGGAATTCCCGACTCGGTGGACAGGCCGGCGCCGCTGAGCACCACCACCCCACCACCGGTCACCAGCGAGGTCAACGCGTCGAAGCTCTCCATCACCTCTCCATGCTGCCTCAACCGGTTCACCAACGCCGAGCCCCGCGCCGGGTGGGCGGCCCCACCCGGCGCGGGTGGCGTCGGCGGCGAAGACGACGGCTATACCGCGACGACGTCGGCGACGACGCACGCGATGTTGTCCGGCGCCCCCTCGGCCCGCGCCAGATCGATCAGCGCCCGCACCGTGTCCTCGGGATCGTCCGTCGCACCCAACGCCGACCCCAGATCGGCCCGGTCGACGACCGCGGACAGCCCGTCGGAGCACAACAAATACCGGTCACCCGGCAACGCGGTACGCAGCGCCAGATCCGCCTCGACCTGCCGACCGCCGCCGAGGGCGCGCACCAGCACCGCGCGCTGCGGATGCGTCGCGGCCTGGTCCCGGTCGAGCCGCCCCTGATCGACCTGGGCCTGCACCCAGGTGTGATCCTGCGTGAGCAGCGACAGCTCACCGCCGCGCAGCAGGTAGGCCCGGGTGTCACCGACGTGCACCAGCGCCAGCCGGGAACCGCTGAGCAGCAGCGCGGTCAGCGTGGTGACCGGCTGGTCGGTGTCGGTGGCCAACCCGTGCACGGCGCGGTCGGCGTCGCTCACCGCGCCGGCCAGCATCGCCAGCAGGTCGGCGGCCGGCACGTCGGTGAACGCCAACGGCTTCAGGGCGTCGACGGCGGCGGCGCTGGCGGCCGCACCACCGGGCCCCCGCATACCGTCGGCCACGGCGAGCAACCGCTCGCCGGCGTACGCGGTGTCCTCGTTGCTGTCGCGCACCAGCCCGGTGTCACAACCGGCGGCGCAACGGACGGCAACTGTGGGATTCGGGTCGGACATGGTGGCGCCCCCTTCAGACAGGTGATCCACGAGGAGGGTGGCGAGCCGGGCACGCGCCGCGGTGTCGGCGCTGACCTGCCGCCAGTACGCGGTGACCGCCTCAGCCGCCGCCGCGGGCTCCAAGCCGCACACGACCCGGATCGTCGCCAGCGGCATACCGAGCCGACGCAACTGGGCGACCAGCCGAGCCACCGGCAGCTGAGCCGGGTCGTAGAGCCGATAACCGGACTCCGGATCGACAGCGGCCGGCACCAGCAACCCAACCTGGTCGTACAGGCGCAACGCCTTCGGTGTCAGCCTCGCCGCCCGGGCGAACGCCCCGATGGTCATCAGCCCCACGTCGACATCCTCCTCGCAGCCGGTCACGGCGACCGGCACCCACCAGGCTCAGGGTTACCCGAAGGTCAAGGTCAAGCCGGTGACACCGCCTGCACCCCGCGGCGCCGGTAGGTTGGGCGCATGCGCGTCGTCATCGCCGGAGGCCACGGCAAGATCGCCCTGCTGTTGCAACGCCACCTCGTCGGGCGCGGCGACACCGCCGTCGGCCTCATCCGCAACCCCGAGCAGACCGCGACGCTGCGCGCCGCCGGCGCCACCCCCGTCGTCTGCGACCTGGAACACACCCCGCTCGAACAGGTGGCCGGGCACCTCGACGGCGCCGACGCGGTGGTCTTCGCCGCGGGCGCCGGCCCCGGCAGCGGCGCCGCCCGCAAGGACACCGTCGACCGGGCCGCCGCCGCGCTGCTCGCCGACGCCGCCACCCGCGCCGGCGTCCACCGCTACCTGCTCGTCTCCTCCATGGGCGTGGACACACCACCCGCCCCCGGCACCGACGACGTGTGGGCGGCGTACCTGCGCGCCAAACGCGCCGCCGAGGACGACCTGCGCGGCCGCGACCTGGCCTGGACGGTGCTGCGACCCGGCCGGCTCACCGACGACCCACCCACCGGGCGGGTCAGCCTCACCCCACACGCCGGCCGTGGCGCGATCAGCCGCACCGACGTCGCCCACGTCCTCGCCGCCCTGCTCGACGAACCGGGCACCACCGGCGCGACACTGGAACTCGTCGACGGACCCACCCCGATCGCCGAGGCCGTCCGCGCCGCCGCCAGCTGACCACCCGCCGCGCCGAGGAGAACCACCCATGGACCCGCAACCACTCGACTACCGCTTCACCGCGCCCATCGAGAAAGACGGCGCGTTCGCCACCTACGTCACAGTGCTCGACTCCGCGGACCTGCTCGGCACCCGACGCGCCGTCAAGGTCACCGGCACCATCGACGGGCACCCGTTCAACGCCACCCTCATGCCCTCCGGCGCCGGCCCCCACTGGCTGCCCATCCGCGCCGCCCTGTGCAAGACCATCGGTAAGAGCGCCGCCGGCACCGAGGTCACCTTCCACCTCGAACAACGGCTCAGCTGACCACCCGCCGCACCAACTGTCGCCCTCAGCCGCCCGCGCGGTGCGCGGCGACCAACACCGGCCCGCCGGGGACGGTCGGAAAACGCCGAACGTCACCCAACCCGGCCCCTGCCAGCACCTGCGCCATCCGGTCGGCGTCGAAGGCGTTGCCGCCGTTGCGTACCGCGTTCCACCGGTCGACGGCCGCCCGCAACGGGTCCCCGGCCGGCGGATTGGTGCCGGCCACCAGCCAACCACCGGGTCGCAGCGCCTGCACCAGCCGGGGCAACGCGAGCGTCAACGTCTGCTGAGGAAGAAACGGCGCCGGCACCCAGACCAGGTCGTACCCGCCCGGCTCGGCCACCTCCGCGACGTCCTGAAGGCGCAGCGTGATCCGATCCGCGACATCGCGGGCCTCGGCCAACTCCCCGACCGCGAGGTCCAACGCCCGTTGCAGCACGTCGATACCCACCACCGACACCCGGGGCAACGCGCGGGCCAGGGCGACAGCCAACGCCGCCACACCCGTGCCCACGTCCAACACCCGGGCGTCCGCCGAGTCCAAACGCTCCGCCAACCCCGGCAACTCGGGCACCACCCGGGTCGCCAACGCCCGGCCGGTCGCCGCCGACGCCCGACCCTGATGCAGCAACACCTCGTCGTCCACCTGCGCCCAGCCGACCCCACCCCCGCCGGAAGGCTCCTGCGCCGCCGCGGCGACCGCCTGCCGCAGCGAACTCAACCGCGCCTGCACCGCGCTGCGCCCGGTCGGCCCGTCGGCGGGCACCAGCGACGGGTGCGCGACCGGCGTCCCACCCTCCCAGGACAGCAGACCGGCGGCCTGCAGCACCGCGCTGCGGTGCGGCGACGCCGCGAGGACCTCGGCGAGCGGAGCCGACAGGGCGTCACTCATGGTGCCGACCGCGGCCGCCAGCGCCCACGCCGACGCCTCCAACGCGGCCAGCGGGTCCGCTGACCCGCCGGGTGGGGACGGTGATACCGACACGATGGTGCCTCTCCCAGGGGCGGGCCACCGGTCAGCCCCGCCTGGCCCCTCCGACTATGCCACCGCCGCCAGCGCGCCGGGTGGGGTCCACGTCAGCGCACCGTTACCGGCGAGTGCTCAGAAGTGAGCGCTGTGCGGTAGTCCCGCCTTGCGGTGGGACGGTCCCGGCCTGGCCCGCTCGCGCGGTGCCGGGTAGACGCTTCACAGCCACCTGCCCGCGGCTGCGGGTCTTCTGGTCGGCTCCACGTCCGTTTAGCGACTCCCGGCCACTCCGGTCGTCGGTTACCTCACGCGCGAGGGCGGCGAGGTTGAGTGCGGCGTTGAGGTCCCGGTCGAGACTCAACCCGCAGGCGGTGCAGGTGTAGGTCCGCTCGGCCAGGGTCAGCTCGGTTTTCACCGCGCCGCAGCCGGAGCAGGTCTTGCTCGACGGATACCACCGGCCGGCGGTGACCAGCCGCCCACCGTTCCACTCGCTCTTGTAGGTCAGTTGACGCCGGACCTCCGCGAAGCTTGCGTCCGCGACGTGCCGGGCCAGCCGGCGGTTACGCAACATGCCCGCGACGTTCAGGTCCTCGACCACGACAGTGCCGTGCTCGCGGGTCAGCCGGGTGGTGAACTGGTGTAAACCGTCGCGGCGTAGCCCGACGACGCGCGGGTGCGCCCGCGAAAGCTCTTGCTGCGCCCGGGACAGCGGTTCGACCCGACCCGACGCACCCGACGGTCAGGAGTGACGCATCGGCTCACCGCCCGGGCCAGACGGCGCATCCGGCGCGCGGCCACCACGAGGTGCCGCGGGTTGGCCACCCGTTCGCCAGTCGACAGCACCGCGAGGTGCTTCACACCAAGGTCCACCCCCACCATCGAGCCAGGCCGGGCTGGTGCACGCACGGCGCGCTCGACCTGGCAGGTGAACGACACGAACCAGCGGCCGCCCTCGCGCCGCACCGTCGCGGACATGATCCGCGCGGTGCCCGCCTCCAACCGCCGAGCCAGCTTGCGCGCCGACTCATGCAGCCGCAGCGCGCCCAGCCGGGGTAGCACCACATGCCGGCGGTCGGCCTCGATCCGCATCACGCCGGTGGTGACCGTCGGGGTGCTGCGCCGCCGGGACTTGAAGCGGGGAAACCCAACCGCGTGACCCTTACGAGCACCTTTGCGCGAGTCAGACCAGTTCTTCAGCGCCCTCGCGAGGGCGTCGAGACCGGTGTTGAACGCCTCCTTCGAGCACTCCGCCCACCACGGTGCGACCTCATCCTTGGCGGCGTTCCACGCCTTACGCAGTGACGGCAGCGACCACGAAATCGGCGGGCTCAGCAGCTCGTCTGGCACGCCGTAAGTGCGTTCGGCAGCGCGCTGGCTCATGACTGCCCTCACGCGAGCCAGGGCCCAGTTGTGCGCGACCCGAGCCGCTCCAGCGTGGGCGAGGACCGCCCGCTCCTGGCGCGGTGACAGGTCCAACGCGAACCGGTACGCCTGCAACGTCTTCACGACGGTCCCTCTGTAGCCGCTTCGACCGCGCGCTGAGCTCGGTTCGCCGCGGCACGGCGACCGTGTAGGCGTGCGCACAGCGAGGTGAGGGTCTCGGTCATGTCCCGGACGAGGTCGTCATCCACCTCAGCGGGGTCCACCACCAGTAGGCGGCGGCGCTGTGCGCTCAGCGCGGCCTCGACGTATTCGGCGCCGAAGCGAGCGAACCGGTAGCGGTGCTCGACGACAATGGTTGTCACGGCAGGATCACGCAGTAGGGCGAGGAACTTCTCGCGATGCCCGTTGAGGGCGGAGCCAACCTCGGTGACGACACTATCGACAGCCAACCCCTGCCCAGTGGCCCACACGGTCACCCGGGCGACCTGCCGGTCGAGGTCCGTCTTCTGGTCTGCTGACGACACCCGCGCGTACACCACGACCCGACCAACCTCAGCCGGCGTGCCCGTCACCGGCTCGCCGACCATGATGAGCCGGCCGAGCCGATACGTCGGAACGGGCAGCGCCCCGGCCTCGTAACGCCGCCGCGCGGTCGCGTACGAGACGCCGGTGGCCGCCGCCCACTCCTTCAAGTTCACGCCCGCACCAAGCACTCTAATGAGCACTCCCGCCCATCACGACGAGACCTGCTAGCAGCCCCACCCCGGCGACCACTCAGCGCTGCTGGTGCCGCGGCAACGCCGACTGGCCCACCACGCCACCCACGAACGGCGCCCCCGGCGTCTCCGCCGCGATCCGATCCATCGTGCGCGCCAACTGCTCACTGCCATCGTCGAGATGCCGCGCCGCCGCCTGCATGTGCGACACCATCATCTCGCCGAAGATCCGCAACGCCTCCCGGGTCGCCACCGTGTCGTCGAAGCTCGACCCCGCCGCGCTGCGGTACTCCGCCACCGCCCGCTCCGCCTCCTGCTTCGCCTCCGCCTCCGCCGCGTGCAGGTAACTCTCGTACTGCACCCGGGCGTACTCGGCGACCCGACGCGCGTAGTCATGGGCCTGCGCGATGATCTGCTCGGCCTCCCGCTGCGCCGCCGACAGCAGATTCACCTCCCGCGCCGCCGGGACCTTCGCCGCCGCGCCCGTACTCGGAATCACCCCGTGCCGGTGCAACTCCACCCGGTCGGTCAGCCGCTCGTTCTCCGCCCGCAACGTCGCGATCTGCGTCGCCAACAGGTCCAACTCGTCAGCGACCTGCACCCGGAACCGGTCCACGTCGGCGTTGTCGTAACCGCGCCGAGCGAACGACGCCGCACCGAACTCCCACCGCCGAACCCGGTCGGCGGTCATCCGCACCTGCACACCGCCGGAAACCTGCACCCCGTCATACCGACTGATCGGCGTCGCACTCACCTGTGCAGACCTCCGTTCGCGACCGCCGGGCTCGCAAGCTCACTGCTCGCGCTCACCTGTGCCCACCTCCCGAAGTGTCACCCGCAGCCGGTTGCTGCACCGCCGTCCGCCACGCCGGGCCGTACCACTGCGCGCCCAGGCCCTCGTGGTGCACCTGACCCGCGTGGTAACCCGCCTGCACCAACGTCCGCACCGCGTGCGACACCATCTCGTCCGACCCACACACGAACACGTGCCGGGACCGCCAGTCACCGTCGGCCAACGCCCGGTCCACCGCTTGGACGAACTCCCCCGGCCGGTGCACGTCGGCACCGACCACGTACGTCACCGTCAACCACGGATACGACGACGCCAACTTGTCCATCGCGTCACTGTCGTAGAACTCGCTACGGGAGCGGGCCCCCACGTACAGGTCCACTCGCCGACGGGAACCCTCCGCGGCCACCTGCTCCACCAACGCCTTCACCGGCGCCCAGCCAGTACCCGAAACCAACAGCAACAGGTCACTGGAGCCCGCCGACCGCAACCCCAGCCGGTCCCCCACCGGCGCCGCCAGGTGGATCCGATCGCCCACCGCCGACCCGTACACCAGCCGCGACGACACCGCGCCACCCGGCGCGGCCCGCACATGCAACTCCAACGTGCCGTCCGCCCGCGGCGCGTTCGCCGGCGAGTAGTACCGCCACGACCGCACCGACGGGTGCGACACCCCGATCGACTGACCCGGCGTGAACGGCAACAGATACTGCGGACGCACCGTCAACACCGCCACGTCGAACGCCCGCCGCTCATGGGCCACGATCTCCGCCACCCACCACGGCGGATTGACCGCCTCAGCGGCCTGCGCGGCCTCCATCATCACCTGGGCGACCAACCCGTACGCGGCAGTCCAGTCCGCAGCCAACTCGTCGGTCCACTGCTCGGCGAGGAAATGCTGCAACGTCGCCACCAGCGCCTCACCGACCGCCGGATAGTGCTCCGCGCGGACCGCGAACTTGCGGTGATCGGCGCCGAGATCCTGCAGGAAACCCACCAGCCGATCCACCTGGTCCACGTTGGACACGATGTGACCCAACGCGGTCACGAGGCGGTCCCGCTGACCGGCCATGTTCGTGGGGAACATCTGCCGCGTCTCAGGATGAGCGAGGAACAACGTCGAGTAGAAGTAGAGCGGCACCTGGTCGCCGTGACCGGCGACCACCGACCAGCTCTGCTTGAGGCGAGCCGCGTCCACGCTCAGGCGCCCGACCTGTTCCCGGCAGCCACCACCTGGCCCTGCACCTGCCCCAGCACTGTCTGCACGTCGGCGAGGATGTCCGCCGGCACCCCCAACTCGGTCAACGTCACCGTCAGGTGCTCGCCCACCTTCGCGTAGTGCTCCACCGTGATGTTCAACGGCTGGTGCGCCTCGGCCAACCCGCGACCCGTGTACTCGTTCGGGCCACCCAGCACCACAGTCAACATCAACGCCAGGTGCCGCCGCTGACCGGCCATGTCCACGTCAGCGAAGTAGCCCGCCAACTCCGGGTCCGCGAGCACCTTGTCGTAGAACAGCTCAACCGCCGCCTTGACCGAACTGGCACCGCCAATGCGGTCGTAGTGCGAGGCGGGAGCAGTCTCTTCCGTAACCGTCACGGTCGTTCCTTCCGGGGATGAAGGGTCCAGAACCGTGAGGGACCATAGCGTGTCGACCGCCTCCGGTCAGCGCCCCCCTATCGGATTCCCGACAAAACGACACCACGCTACGTAACCGCTACCAATGGGTATCTCCACAATCGGCCACCGAAACGACACCCACAGTATCCACAGTGGACCGCATCAGCCGAACAAACCCTGGAACCGTCACCGACGGTCGCGAGAAAACCAACCGGAAAAAACCCGGAAGCTGGAACGCTCAGCCGGCCCGCCGCCGCGCGCGCCGCGCCGCCAACTCGTCACCCACCGGATCCGGGCCAGACACCACCGCCGGCTCCACCGGGCCACTCGTCGCAGGCTCCGCCGGCAGATGCGACAACGACCCCTGGATCTCCTTGAAAGCCCCACCGATCGCGATGCCGAAGACCCCTTGGCCACCCTGCAACAGGTCGACCACCTCCTCCGGAGACCGGCACTCGTACACCGTCGTCCCATCAGAGATCAGCGTGATCCCCGCCAGATCCTCCACACCACGCGACCGCAACGCCTCGATCGCCTTACGGATGTTCTGCAGGGACACCCCCGCGTCCAACAACCGCTTCACGACCTTCAACACCACCAGGTCCCGGAACGAATACAACCGCTGCGTCCCCGAACCCGAAGCATCACGAACGCTCGGCACCACCAGCGTCGTCCGCGCCCAGTAATCCAACTGCCGGTAACTGATGCCCACCGCGTGGCAGGCCGTCACACCCCGGTAGCCAACCGAACCGTCACCCTCAGCCGCCACACCTGGCGACGAGGCACCCGACTCGTCGAACTCTGCACCCGGATCGGAATCCCGCGGCTCGTGCATCCGGACAACCTCCCCGTCAGTGTGGCGACGCATCGTTTCCGGGACGCGCACCCCTCGACATGGAAACCCTATCGCCACCGTCAGGGGTTACCACGGAGGAACCGACGCGACACGCCGCGCAGCCACCGAGAAAGATCACCAACCGAGCACGGGCACACCTCAGCCCGCGAAATCCTCCGGACGCACCTGCTCCAGGAACTCGCGGAACTTCTCCACCTCGTCCTCCTGCTCATCAGGGATAACGATCCCCGCCTCGCTGAGGACCTGCTCCGCACAACGAATCGGCGCACCAACCCGCAACGCCAACGCGATCGAATCGCTCGGCCGCGCCGACACCCGCACCCCATCGCCGATCAACAGATCCGCGTAGAAGACGTTCTCCTTCAGCTCGGTGATCTCCACCGCCTGCAAGGGCGCCTTCAACGCCGCCAACACATCCCGCAGAAGATCATGCGTCAACGGCCGGGCCGGCTTGACCCCCTGCTGCTCATAAGCGATAGCCGTGGCCTCGACCGCGCCGATCCAGATCGGCAGATAGCGGTCCCCCTCGACCTCCCTGAGCAGGACGATCGGCTGGTTGCTGGGCAGCTCCACCCGAACTCCGACCACGCTCAGCTCGCGCACCGCCGCCTCCGTGTCGTTGTCACCTACGCCGCACCGCGCCCTTCCCTGCACGGTACACGGACCGCAACACGGCCGTCCCATGCGCTACAGCACCACGCCCGCGCCGAAAAGGGGTTACCCCGGCAAGCCTACGGCACGCTTCCCGGAAGAGATCTTTCCGCTCAACCGCCACCCACCGGGCACCCTCACCGACCCAACGTCGACCGCAGCCCCACCCGCACCAACGCCGCGTGCAACTGCTCCGACAACGCCACCAACTCCCGCGCCGTCTCCGCCGCCCGCGCCCGCGCCGCCGGATCACTCTGCCGCGCCAACGGGGCCACCAACTGCGCGAACAAACCGACCTCCCGGTCCGCCGCCGTCCGATAACCCCGCAGGTGCCGCGGCTCCAAGCCGTACGCCGCCAACCCCGCCACCGCCGACGCAATGATCAGAGCATCCGCGTCATACCACCCCGGCGGATCTGAGACCAGCACACCGAGCCGCTCCAACTCCACCAACGTCGACTCGTCGATCCCACTGCGCGCCACGAGATCCGCCCGGCCGAGCCGCACCTGCGACGACTCGGCCGGCTCCGCCAACTCACGACCCGGCACCGCACCATCGGGACCAACCGCCACCAACGCCGGCCGCGACCGCCCCGGCTGCTCACCGGACGAATCCCACTGGGCCAACTGCTCCCGGATCACCCGCAACGGCAGGTACTTGTCCCGCTGCGCGGTCAACACGAACCGCAACCGCGCCACATCGTCCCAGCTGTACTTCCGGTAACCCGCCGCCGTCCGCTGCGGCTCGACCAAACCCTCGGCCTCAAGAAACCGCAGCTTCGAAATCGTGGTATCCGGAAAATCCACCCGCAACTGCCCAAGCACCTCACCGATGCTCATCAGCGGCTCAGACCGAGCCGCCCCGGGTGACATGGAGGCCGCAGGCTCGTTCACCCCCGGCCGGCCTCCTCCTCCGGGCGCGGACCGGCGATGAACACCACCCGGAACTTACCGATCTGGACCTCGTCACCATTGCTCAACGTGGCCGCCTCAACCCGCTCACGATTGACGTACGTGCCATTCAGGCTGCCCACGTCCCGCACCGTGAACGTCCCACCATCGCGGTGGAACTCCGCATGCCGACGCGACACCGTCACGTCGTCCAGGAAGATGTCACTGTCCGGGTGCCGGCCACTGGTCGTCACATCGTGGTCCAACAGGAACCGGGCACCCGCATTCGGGCCTCGACGAACCACCAGCAGCGCCATACCCGGCGGCAACGAACCGGACATCCGGCTCGGCACCACATCGGTATCCGGCCCCTCCAGCACTTCGTCGAGCGAACCGAGATTGAGCGTCGAAGTGACGTCGAGTGGGGGGAACTCGTCGTCTGGCCGCGTCATGGGACCACCTCACGGATCTGTTCGGTCGGCGTCGGGTAATGGCGGGTCTGGCCGCCGGGCACTTGAACACCCGGCGGCTGGCTCCCCGTGCCCGGGAAGGCAATTCCGCAACGCTCAACTATTGGGTTCTCGGTCGACTGGGCGAGCCTAGCCAGCGCCGAAATGCAGGGCAACCGGACGCGCGCAGACATCCCACGCACCGGATCAAGCACACTCAGCCTTCGGTGATCTTCTGATACGCGGCCGCCGTCAGCAACCCATCCGTCGCAGTCGGATCATTCGGCGTGATCTCCACCAACCAACCCTCACCGTACGGATCAGTGTTGATCAGCTCAGGCGTGTCAGCCAACGCGTCGTTGCGCGCCGCCACCGTACCGGCAACCGGCGCGTAGATCTCCGACACGCTCTTGGTCGACTCGATCTCACCCAACGAGTCACCGGCCGCGACCACCGCACCCGCCTCGGGCAACTGCACGTACACGATGTCGCCGAGCGCGTCCTGCGCGAAGTGGGTGATGCCGACCCGGACCGAAGCCGTGCCGTCACCCGCCACCCACTCATGCTCGGCGGTGTATCGCAGATCCTCGGGAATCACCAGACGCGTCCTTCATCCATCGGTGCCCCGGACCACCCGGGTCCGGCGCGGCCGCGCCGGTCAGGAGACCGGACGGGCGTGTTCCAACTTGATCGGCACGTGCAGCGCCGAAACCTCGGCAACCTCACGCTCCCCAAACGTCACGTTACCGCCGTCACCCCGGACCGACGCCACCACCCCACCAGGAATGTTCAACGCCGTACGCATCGTCGCCGGATCACCGATCACCGTGATCGTGTACGGCCCCGACAACCGGCGCCCCTCGACCATCAACGACCCGTTGTCCCCATCGAGGAAGTACGTCGACGCGATGATCCGCACCGTCGCCCGATCCCCACCGGAAATCTGCATCGCCTCGGCGCCCGCACCACGCAGCTCCTGCACCGCGTCCAACACCCGGTTCGCCGAGATCGGCTTCACCCCGGCGTCGAACTGCACCGTCAACCCCGGACCCACCGCCGGCAACGTCCCCGCCAGGATGCCCAACTCGTCCGCCCGCCGCGTCGCCTCATCCAACGCCGCCTGACGACCCTGCTCACCCGACTGCAACTGCCGCTGACTGTCCTCCAGAGCCCGGATGTCCTGCTGCAGGCGGTTCTCCCGCGCATCCAGATCCGACAGGATCCGGACCAGGTCCTCCTGCCGGGTGGCCCCCAGGGTCGGGTCCGTCGACGTCGTCTTCAACTGCACGACCAACGTGAACCCCAGCAACGCCAACAACGCGGCGATCATCACCCCGGCTGCACTCCACCGGGACCGACCAGCCGCTACCGGCGCCACCGACTCCGCCGAACCGTCGGAACCGGCAACCACCGGCTCCGCCAACCCGTCGGAACCCGCGACCGCCGGCTCCCCCGACCGCGACACCGCGTTCAGGTCCACCGTCGCACCATCGTCGACCGGCTCCACACCCGGCTCCGCCGCAGGCTCGTCATCCGACGGCTGCGCCGGCTCCTGCGGCGCCAACGGGCTCAACTCATCCGGATCCGGCGCATCCGGCCGCGGATCCGGCTCACCCGCCGGCCCACCCGGCCGCACCGGACCGGCCGGCTGCGGCCACCCGGTCCCCGTGTCGGTCTGCTCGTCACTCATCGCAACCCAACCTACGCCCGGAACAGGTGCCGACGGATCGCCGCCACGTTGCCGAAGATACGCACACCCAACACGACGACCACACCGGTGGACAACTGCCCACCCACCCCCAACTGGTCACCCAGATACACGATCAGACCAGCCACCAGCACGTTCGAAATGAACGACACCACGAACTGCTTGTCGTCGAAGATGCGGTCCAACCGGGCCCGCACCCCACCGAACACCGCGTCCAACGCGGCCACCACCGCGATCGGCAGGTACGGCTGCAACGCCGCCGGCACCGTGGGATCAAGCCACACGCCCAGCACCACACCGGCGAGCAACGCCAGCACCGCGATCATCGGCCACCTCCGGAGGGGCTAACAGTCGTCGCCGGACCGGACGACCCGGGACTGCCGGAACGGACACCCGACGCGGAAGGGCTCGGACTGACCGACGGCTTGGCGTAGCGTAGCTGCGGCTCCGGCGCCGCCGGCAGGGTGAGGTCATCCGCCTCCCGCACACCGAACGACAACCCCGTCCCCTGCGCGACCTTCCGCATCAGCGCCGCGTTGCGGCTGTCCTCGAAGTCGCGCCGCATCGAACCCGGCCCGATCGCCGACACCTCGTACGGCCCGGTCACCGGCCGGAAATCCACGAGCATCGCCTCACCCGCCGACCGGATCGTCGACGTCGACGTCAACCGCTGCCCATTGATGGCGATCGCCTCCGCGCCAGCACTCCACAACGCGTTCGCCACACCCTGCAGGTCGCTGTAGAGCACCCGCGGCGGCCCAGCCCCGGCACCGGTGACCGCGTCCGCCTTGTCCGGCGCGTCCGCCAACCGCACCACCACACCATCACCGCGCACCCGACCCAGCCCGGTGCTCGCCTCCAGGTTGCGCAACCGGGCGGCGGCCGACCCGCTCAACGCCGCGTCCCGCTGCCGACTGACCTCCTCGCGCAGCTGGTCCGCCCGCGTGGACAACCGATCGGTCTGGCTCTCCCGTTCCTTGATCTGCGTCACCAGACCCGAACGGGCCTGGCTCCGCCCCGGCTCGTCCGCCATCGTCTGCCGGTACGCGACCGCGAACAGGAAACCGAGCATCACCACCACGACCAGGCTCACCGACCGTGCCGGCAACGCCCGCCACCCGCGCGCCGGCGCCGACTGCGCCGAGCGCCGACGCGCGGCAGCCGCGTCCGCGTACCCCGGATCCAGCGGGTTGCGGAACAGTTCGGTGAGGAAGTCCGGCGCGTACACCCGGTCCTGGCCGGGTTTTCCCAGCCGCGGCGCGCTCACGCCGCCGCTCCCGAACTGCGCGCCGCGCGCACCAGCCGGGCCGCCTGCACGACGTACATCCCGCCGGCCACCCAGTACAGCACCAGCCCCCACCAGGCCAACGCCCAACCGATCGCGCTCGCCGCCGTCGCCACGTCGGTCGCCGCGCTGGCCAGCAGCAGCACCGGGAACGCCGCGAGCAGCAGGAACGTGGCGGTCTTGCCCACGTAGTGCACCGGCGGCGGCCCGTACCCGTAGCGACGCAGCACCGCCAGCGAGGCCAGCAGGAGCACCTCACGGGCCAACAGCGCCGCGGTGAACTGCCACGGCACCACCTCCCGCGCGGTGAAGGCGACCAGGGTGGCGAGGATGTAGAGCCGGTCGGCGAGCGGGTCGAGCAGCTCGCCCAGGCGGCTGACCTGGTGCAGGCGACGGGCGATCCAGCCGTCGACCCAGTCGGTGGTGCCGCCGATGGCCAGCACCACGACCGCCGCCACGTCGGCCCGCGCCACCAGGAACAGGTAGAGGAAGAGCGGCACGCCCAGCAACCGCCCGAAGCTGATCAGGTTGGGCAGGGTGAGCACCTGGTTGCCGGGAGTCTCGTCACCGGTGTCCCGCGGTTGCTCTGCCCGAGCCGGCCGACGCGACACCGATCCTCCTCCACGGCACGCGGGCCCCCGGCCGGCGCGGGGCGCGGCTGAGGGTCGTACGCGCTGTCGGGCCGACCAGCGCCGGCTCTCCCCTGCGGCCCCGGGCGGGGCCCCTTCCCCTGATGCGGCCCGCGATCTCGATGATCGCGGGCCGGGTAGGTGCGCTGCCACTATATCGGGCTTCCCCTCGCTGGCCGGGCGCCGCCGTGGCCTGTTGGTGCGGCCTTGCCGCACTGTGGCGTGGATCACCACGCCTAAAGCGTCCTAGGATACTAGTGGAAGGGGGGAACGGCGCTCAGGCCGTCTGGACGGCAGGATCGGTCTGCTGCTCGGGCACCGATGTCGCCGCCCGAGCGAACCCGGCCAGCGCCAGCAACAGCTCGTGCTGCATCCGCACCGGCATCCGGTCCAACACCGCCTGCACCGCGCGCTGCCGCCGCTCGGCCAACTCCCCCAGCAGGGTCAGCGCCGCAGCTGTCGGCACCAACCGCACCTCACGCCGGTCACGCGGATCGGCCACCCGACGCAACAGCCCGGTCGCCTCCAACCGGTCGCACAGGCGGCTCGCCGACGAGGGCACCACGTCCAGCAACTCCGCCAGCCCGTTGACGTTGGTCTCGGGACGACCGCTGATCAGCGTGAGCACTCTCAGCTGGGTGGGCGGCACCTGATGCCGCGACGCGGCCGACTCCAGAACGGCGATCAGCGTCCCGGCGGCCGCGTCGATCGCCGCGGCGAGATCCGCAGGTCGCTCCACCTGATGTCCCCTGCCGTCGTCGCGCTGGTGCCCGCCCGGCAACGCGGCGGCGAATCTCACCCCGTGCCCCGTTCGCGCGGACCGTGCCAGTCCAGACAGACCACGACGGCGTCGTCGCGCAGATCGGAATCCGCGTGATAGGCGTGCAGTTCGCGCATCACCGTACCAACCGCCTCGGCCGGCGGCTGCAACCGCGTGGCGCGCAGGGAACGAGCCATCACCCGCTGCCCGTACGGCTCCTGACCCGGCGGCTCGGCGGCCCACACCCCGTCACTGACCACGAAGAGCCGGTCACCCGGGGCGAGTTGCACCTCCTGAAGCTCGTAGCGGGTCTCGGCGAACATGCCCAGCGGCAACTGCTGATCCAGCTTCAGAGGCTCGACCGTGGACCCCCGCATCCGCAACAGATGGGGGGAGCCCGCGTCGACCGCCCGCACCCGGCCGAGGCGAGTGTCCACCTCGAGCAGCAGGGTGGCCACATGCCGGGCGCCGCGGTGTTGGTAGAAGACCGTGTCCGAGGCCAGCTCGGCCTGTTCCACCAGACCGCCACCGGAGCGCCGCGCGTTGCGCATCGCGTTGACCGTGACGGCGGTCAACAGGGACGCCGCCAGCCCACTGCCCTCACCGTTGAGGACCGTCACGGTGAGACGGTCGCCGTCCAACGACCAGTCAAAGTGGTCACCGCCGACCGTGTACGCCGGTTCGAGCTGGCCGGCCAGCTCGAACGCGTGGTGGGACACACCACGACCGGGCAGCAGGTCCCACTGCATCTCGGCGGCCATCGTCAGTCGCTCCCGACGGCGGGCCCGCCGGTAACGGTCGGTCTCCCGGTCCGCCGCGCGCATCGCCACGGCCAGGGTGCCGGCGATGTCGGTCGCCCGACCGGTGACCGTCGCGTTCGGTACGGTCGGAAGCTCGATCAGCAGCACGCCAAGCCGCTCCCCCCACACCGTCAAGGGCAGGTAGAGCCGGCACGGGCCTTCACCGTCGCGTACCGGCTGCTGACTGCTGAAGCATCGCTGCGCCATGGTGTGGCAGGCCAGGAAGCCGCCCGCAGGCAGGTCCGGGTCCAGCACCGGCCAGAGGCCGCTGATCCGGTAGTCGGCGACGAAGACGTCCGTGCGCAGCGCGCCCATCACGGACCGGATCGCCCGGTCCGCCGCCTCCGCCAACTGGTCGGGCGGAGCCTCGCGCAACGCGCGCGACACCACGTCCGGCGCGTCTGCCATCGTCGTCCTCCCCAGAAGCTTGCTATAGGGCAAGCATCATACGGACGCCACCGGACGGATGATCGGCGCGGTCAGTCGCCCGCGCGGGTCGCGAGCACACCGTGGAACGCGTCTGGCACCCGCGCAGGCGGGCCGTCCGGCCGCCACTCGGCGACCGGGACGATCCCGTCCGCCGTCGGCGCCCACCGACCCAGCAGGGGCGCGAACGCCGCCGGTGGACGCATCCGGAACTGCGGTCCCATCATGGCCAGCGCCTGCGGGTGGCCGGCCAGTTCCTCGGTGTCGAAGTCCACAGCGAGCAGGCTGCCCGGCGCCGCGGCAGCGTACAGCTCGTCGAGGGTGTGGGTCAGTGTGGCGTCGTCGAGGAACGCGGCCAGGCCGAGGAAGACCACCCCGACCGGCCGTCGACCCCAGCCCGGCACGAAACGGTGCAGCTGCGCCCGGTCGACAGTGCCGATGTCGGTCGCGTCGCCGAAGCCGTAGCCGGCCCGGTCGCTGCCGGCGAGGATGCTCTGTCCCAGTCGGATGGTGACCGGGTCGACGTCGGTGTAGAGCACCGTCGCGTCGGTGGCGACCTCGTGCACGTTGCCCATCGTCGGCACCCCGGCGCCGAACACCAGGAACCCGTCCACGCCGTGGGCGGCCATCGCCCGCACCGCCCGGCCCAGGAACGCCCGCAGCTCGCGGAACACCGGCGCGCACGGCCCGTACGCCTGCTCGAACGCGTTCGCGGCGGCCACGTCCACGGGGAAGTGATGCTGCCCGCCGAGCCAAAAGTCGATCATGCGAGCGGTGCTCGGCTGGTCTGGTTCACCCATCGGCGGCGCTCCCTCCCCGGTCGTCGCCAGCGTACCGACCGGGACGCGCTCAGCGGTATCGCGGCGCGAGGGCGTCCGGGCCCGCGATACTGGCCGCGAGCGGAGGTGGGCGGTGAACTCGGCGAACAACGCGGCGGTGGTGGTCGGCGTCGACGGCTCGGAGTCGGCGCTGCGCGCCGTACGCCTCGCCGCCACCGAGGCGGCACGCCGGCACCGACCCCTGCGGGTCGTGCACGGCTTCATCTGGCCGCTGCTGCACGTACCGGTCTCCCCCGCCCCGGACGCGCCGCCCGGCGGTGGGCTGCGCCACCGGGCCGAGGAGCTGGTCGAGGCCGCGGTGCGCGAGGCCGAGGCGACAGTGCCCGGGTTGTCGATCTCCGGCGAGATCATCGACGGTGAGGCCGCCGCGGTGCTGGTGGGCGAGTCCCCCACCGCCGCGCTCATCGTGCTCGGCGACCGCGGGCTGGGTGGGTTCTCCGCGCTGCTGGTCGGCTCGGTCGCGGTGCAGGTCGCCGCGTACGCCGACTGCCCGGTGCTGGTCGCGCGCGGCACGCAACGACCCGACGAGCCGGTCCTGGTCGCGGTGGACGGCTCGGACGCCTCCCGGCGGGCGGCGGACTTCGCCGCCGAGACCGCCGTGTCGCTCGGCGTGCCGCTGGTGGCGGTGCACGCCTACCGACACCCCGGCAGCAGCGGTCCGGGCGACATGCAACCCCTGGTGTACGACGAGGCGAAGCTGCACGGCGAGCAGGAGCGGATGCTCGCCGGGTGGCTGACCGGGCTCACCGAGGACCATCGGGGTCTGCGGTTGACGTGCCAGGTGGTGCATGGCCGACCCGGCACCGTGCTCGCCGAGGCGTCCCGCTCCGCCCAACTGGCGGTCGTCGGTGGGCGTGGGCGCGGCGAGGTGACCGGGTTGCTGCTGGGGTCGGTGAGCCAGTCGATGCTGCACCACGCGCAGTGCCCGGTGGTCGTGGTCCGCGCGCCCCGGTAGCGCGCCGGGGGTTGGTCCGCCACCAGACGGGTAGACGGCCGCGGTACGCCCAGCGGACGGTGGGCAGCACCAGGTGCCCAGACCGACGAAGGAGGCACAGATGCCAGGACCACGGCCGGGCAGTAACGCGTACGACAAGCAGCGCGCGCGGTTGCGCAACGCGATCGACGACTCCGGGCGTCGGGTACCCGACGGCAAGGCCAACCAGGTCGCGAACCGGATCCTGCAGGAGGATCGCGGCCAACGGGGCGTGGTGCGCGGTGAGCGGACCTACGGCCCGAAGAGCGAGCGCGAACCGGGCGACCCGAAGTGAGGACTGTCGACGTGGCCGACGGCGCGATCGCGGGCGCCGTCGGCAGCACCGCGCTGAACGTGGTCACCTACCTCGACATGGCGCTACGGGGACGTCCGGAGAGCGACGTCCCCCAGGAGACCGTCGACCGGCTGGCCGGGATCGCGCACGTGGACCTGGGGAACGGGGCTCGGGCGGCCAACCGCCGCTCGGGCCTCGGCCCGCTGATCGGTTACGGGCTGGGCGTCGCCGCGGGCGTCGGGTTCGCGCTCTACGCCGGTGGTCGACGTCAGCCGTTGCCGATGGCCACCGGTCTGCTCGGCGCGGGCGTGATGACCATGACCGACGGGTCGATCACGGTGCTCGGGATCAGCGACCCGCGTACGTGGCGGCGCTCCGACTGGATCTCCGACATCATCCCGCACCTCGCGTACGGGCTGGCGGCCGCCGCCACCTGGAACAGGTTGCGGCGGCCGCCAGCCCGCGGTCGCTAGCTCATCGGTCAGCGGGTGTCGCTGTCGTCCTCGGCCACCGGCTCGCCGGCCGGGCCGTACGGCGACACCTGCCCCTTGGGCACCGGTCGACCCTCGTCGCCCCGCGACGAGCCACGGTTGAGCGGGTGCCCGGTCGGCTTGGGCCCCTTGCTGTCCTGGCTGGTGGCGCCCTTGGCGTTGCGCCGGAACTCTTCCTGCTGCGGATTGACCACCGGTGTCTCCCTTCCGGGTACGGGGGCGGCATCGACCGCCTCCACACCTCGGCATACCCGCCCGCCCCGGTGGCATTCCGGCCGTGGTCAGCGGTGCGACGGCTAGCGGGTCCTCAAGTGGGTAACCCGACGGGATGGGCAATGACCGAAGTGTGGTGCGGGTGCTGCTCGACCGGCGTGGCCGCACGTACGCGGAGGAGGCCGGCATCCGGCTCTCCGACCGGCCCGGTCCGCTGTATCAGCTGCTGGTGCTGACCACGCTGCTGAGCACCCGGATCCGCGCGTGCGTGGCGGTGGACGCCGCGCGGGAGTTGTTCGCCGCCGGCTACCGCACCCCACAGGCCATGGAGGCGGCCAGTTGGCAGGAGCGCGTCGACGCGCTGGGTCGGGGCCACTACCGCCGCTACGACGAGCGGACCGCCACCATGCTCGGCACCGGCGCCCGGCTGTGCCTGGACCGTTGGCACGGCGACCTGCGACGCCTGCACCGGGAGGCCCAGGGCGACCCGGCCGGGCTGCGGCGGCGGCTCACCGAGTTCCCCGGCATCGGCCCCACCGGCGCGGACATCTACCTGCGCGAGGCGCAGACGGTCTGGTCGGACGTGCGCCCGTACGCCGACCGTCGGGCGCTGGCCGGGGCGAAGCGGCTGGGCCTGCCGGGATCACCGGACCGGCTCGCCGGTCTCGTCGACGAACCGGACTTCGGCCGGCTCGCGTCAGCGCTGGTACGGGTGGCGCTGGGTGAGGAGTCCGCCGGTGAGGTCACCCGAGTCGCCTCCCGCTGAGGCGCTCACTTGACCGTCTTGTCCCCCGGGCGGGTCAGGTGCCACACCAGCAGCGCGGCGAGCAACGCCAGCACCACCACCCCGCCGGAGATGCCACGGCCCTCCTCGGGGCTGCGGCCGGCGCTGCCGAAGTAGATCACCGCGAGGCCGGCCAGCACCGTGACGAACGTACGCAAACCTCGGTCCTTCACGTCTGGCACCGTAGGCGGACCACGTTCCCGGCTTTGTCGATTTGAGCCTTTTGTCAGCCTTCCGGGTGAACCCTCAGCGCTCGGTGACGAACCCGCAGAGGCGCACCCGGCGCACCGCCCGATCGGCGACCTCCACCACCTGCAGGGTCAGCCCGGGCAGCCGCACCGTCTCACCCGGGGCGTCCGGCAGGTGCCGCAGTCGGGCCAGCACCAGACCAGCCACCGTCGTGTAGTCCCGGGACAACGGAAAGCTCAGCCGCACCCCCAGGTCGGGCAGGTCATGCAGTGGGAAATCGCCGGGTACCAGCAGCGACCCGTCCGGTTCCCGGACGACCCCGCGCACGTCCCGGTCGGTCTCGTCGTACAACTCGCCGACCACCTCGGCCAGCAGGTCCTCCATCGTGACCATGCCGTCGATGCCCCCGTGCTCGTCGACCACCAGGGCCAGCTGCTGATGCTCCTGCCGCAGCTGACGCATCGCGTCGGCGACCGGCAGGGTCACCGGCAGCAGCAGCGGATCCCGGACCCGCTCACCCACCGGGGCGGTGCCGGCCCGTACCAGGTCGCGGATGTGCACCACCCCGAGCACCTCGTCCAGGCCGCCGGGTCCGGTGACGGGAGCGCGGGACCGCCCGGCGGCGGCCAGCCGCCGGACCCCCTCGTCGGCGGCCAGACCGGCGGGCAGCGTCGTCACCTCCCGCCGGGCCACCAGGATCTCCCGCAGCGTCCGGCCGGCGATGTCGAACGCGCCGGTCAGGATCTCCCGCTGCTGGGCCGACAGGCCGCGCTGGCTGGCCAGCATCTCCCGCAGCTCCTCCTCGGTCATCTCCTCCCGGTTGGCCCGCGGGTCACCACCGGCGAGCCGCACGACCGCGTCGGTGGCCCGGCTGAGCAGCCACACCGCCGGCCGGGACACCCGGGCCAGCAGATCCAGCGGGCCGGCGCTCAGCAGCGCCCAACGCTCGGCCCGCTGCATGGCCAGCCGCTTCGGGGCCAACTCGCCGAGCACCAGCGTGACGAACGTCAGCAGCACGGTCACCAGCAGCACCGCGGCGGGACGTGCCGCCCCGCCGAGGAAGCCCAACGGCCCGACCAGCGGAGAGGCCAACGACACCGCGGCCGCCGCCGAGGCCAGGAACCCCGCCAGGGTGATGCCGAGCTGGATCGTGGCCAGGTAGCGGTTCGGGTCGCGCGACAGGTGCACCAACCGGTCGCCGGCGCGGCTGCGCCGGCCCAACCGCCGCAACTGCCCCTCCCGCAGGGTCACCAGCGCCATCTCGCTGCCGGAGAGCGCGGCGTTGACCAGCACCAGCACGGCCACCAACGCCAACTGCCCGAGCTGACCGCCCATCGCGTACCCCCGTCCGCCGCCTGAGGTCACTCAACCCCAGCGAGGCGCGGCGCGGGCCCGGTTTGCCGCCCCCGCTCAGTCGACCTCCAGGTCGTCCAGCGAGATGGCGTGGGTCATCAGCCACCGGGCCAGCGCCGACATCCCGAACAGCCACAGCGGCACCGACTCGGTGGGGCCGTTGGTGGCGTAGACGGCGAAGCGCAGGTCCGGCGCGCGGTACGCCTCGATCCGCCACCGGTGCTGCCGGTCCCGCCAGACCGCCGAAGGGTCCATGGCGTCACCGTAGGTGACCGTCGTCGACCTGGGGGCCGGTTGGCCCGGCATCGCCGGGTCATCCCGGCACCACAGTCGTCCCGAACACGATGCGGGCAACGGACACCAGGAGGCTGATGCCGACTGCGGCGAGGATCAGCCAGCCGAACCCACGCCACCCCGAGCCCCGGCCGGGCACCGGCACCGGCGGTGGTCTCCACAGCTCCCGGTAGGTCCAGGCCAGCACACCCACCCCGAACGGCAGGAGCCCGACCCAGAACCAGAACCACCGGGTGCCGACCAGCGGCGGCGCGCCAGCGATCAAGCGACCCAGCCAGAGCACGGTCAGCACACCGGCGAGCAGAGCCGCGGCGTTCCGGATCCGGTGCGCGGTGCCGCCCCCGGCCTGCCACGAATCGTCGACAGCGGCACGCCGCGCGTCCCACCCGGTGCTCGCCGACGAGTCCGGCCCGACGGTGTACGAGTCCGAGGCGAAGGGCCCCCCGGCGGCGTACCGGTTCTGGCCGTTCGACACGGTCCAGGTCAGCATCCCCCCGTCGGCCGCGTACTGCACACGCGGCCGGCTCCCCCAGTACGCGTCGTCATCGGCCCAGCCGGACGAACGCTGGTAGCTCACCACCCGGCCGGCCGCGAGATCCCGGTCGAGCTGGGCCTCGGTCGACTGGCGGGGCTCCACCCACCACGCCAGACCGGCCCACAGCACCCAGAGCACCGGCAGCCCCCAGCGCAACACCACCGGGACGACCGCACGCCACCGACCACCGGACGGCCGCGACGGGGACACCTCAAGCATCCCGCCACGGTCGCACCTCGACGCCACAGTGTCAGCCCCGGACGGCGTGCACGCTCAGGTGACGACGATGCGAGCGTCGTCGGGCAGCCGGCGGGTCGCGCCCCGCCGGTCCAGCAACTCCAGCAGGGGCACCGCCACCCGGCGGGTGGTGTCCAACGCCTGCCGGGCCGCCGACAGGGTGAACGGCTGCGGCAACCCGGCCAACACCCGGACCGCGTCGTCGAGCGCGTCGGGCAGCAGCACCACGTTGTCGGCCAACCGCAGCAGGGCGCCGGCCCGCACCGCGGCGCCGATCTCCCGGGGGCCCAGGCCGAGGTCGACGAGGCGGTCCGCCTCGGGGGCGCGGAACGGCCGGTCGCCGTACTCGGCGCGGACCCGTTGCACGGCCAGGGCCACCGGTTCGGGCAGCGCGTTGGCGCTCGCCGCCCCGACCCGACCGGCGTGGATCCGCAGCGGCGGCCGGACCAGCGCCTCGACCAGCACCCGGTCGGGCAGGGCGAGGCGCTGACGTAGCGCGTCCACCGGCATCCCAGGCTCCAACGGGTGTTCCCGCGCGTGCCGGGCGACCTCCTCGGTCAGCCGCTCGCCGAGCCGCCGCCAGTGGTCGGGGTCGGACAGCCAGTCACCGGCCACCGGTTCGGCGTGCACCGGCACGCCCATCCGGATCAACGCGCCGGCCCGGATCAGCCGACGACGGCGCAGCTCCCCCGCCAGGTCGGGTCGACCGTCCAACTCGGCGAGGACCTGGGCGCGGGCGGCGGCCGCACCCCGTCGGGCCAGCGGTGGGGGTTCCACGTCCAGCACCCGCACCCCGCCGCTGACGTGGTGGCGGCCCGGGTCCCGCAGCAGCGCCCGGTCACCCACCAGCAACGGCAGTGGGCGGGCCAGCCGCAGCCGGACGGTGTCCGGGCCGAGCGGGCGCACCCGTACCGGCACCGCCGCCGACCCGACGTGCAGTGTGAGGGTGGCTGGTAGGTCGGCGGCCGGGTCGCCGGCGAGCCGGACGTCGACGAGGTCGGTGTGGTGAAACCGGCCCGGGGTGAGCAACGCGTCGCCCCGGCCGAGCCGGTCGCGGGGCGTACCGCGCAGGTTGACCGCCACCCGGGCGACCGCCACCGCCTCCGGGCGGGCCTCGCCCAGGGAGTGCAGGCCACGGACCCGGACCGGTTCGTCGGCGCCGGCCAGCTCCAGTTCGTCGCCCACCCGTAACCGCCCGGCGCCGAGGGTGCCGGTGACGACGGTGCCGCTGCCCCGCACTGTGAAGCTGCGGTCCACCCACAGCCGGACCGGGTCGTCCACCACCGGCGCGGGCAGTTGGGCGGCGAGCCGGTCCAGGGCCGCCCGCAGCTCCGGCAGGCCGGCACCGGTCAGGCCACTGACAGCCACCGCCGGCACCGCGCCGAGGCTGGTCTCGGCGATCTCGGCGCGGGCACGGGCCGTCGCCGGCCCCGGATCGGCCAGGTCCGCGCGGGTCACCGCCAGCAGGCCGTACGCGACGCCGAGCGCGTCGAGCGCGGCCAGGTGCTCGGCGGACTGCGGCATCCAGCCCTCGTCGGCGGCCACCACGATCAGCGCCGCCGGGACCGGGCCGACCCCGGCGAGCATGTTCGGCACGAACCGCTCGTGCCCGGGTACGTCGACGAACGCGACGGTGCCGCCGGACGGCAGCGTCGTCCAGGCGAAACCCAGGTCGATGGTCATCCCCCGGCGGCGTTCCTCGGCCCACCGGTCGGGTTCCATCCCGGTCAACGCCCGGACCAGTGTCGACTTGCCGTGGTCGACGTGCCCGGCGGTCGCGACGACGAACACGCTCAGTCCTCCCCGGGTACGCGCAGCACCGCCTCGCGAACGGCCTCGTCCGCGTCGGCG
Source organism: Micromonospora noduli (assembly GCF_003264365.1). Taxonomy (GTDB): domain Bacteria; phylum Actinomycetota; class Actinomycetes; order Mycobacteriales; family Micromonosporaceae; genus Micromonospora; species Micromonospora noduli. Next base: position 11,617 of record NZ_PYAK01000015.1, on the reverse strand, counting down.
GGCACACAGCGCAGGTCGAGCAGGAGGCGGCCGCGCACCACCCGACCCAGGACCGGCGGGTCTCCGGTGCGCAGCGGCACCGCGTACCGCTCGGGCAGGCTCAACGCCCACGAGTCCAGCTCCACCCCGGGGGCGCCGCCCCCGCCGACCACCGCGACGGCCGGCACCACCTCCGCCTTGCGGCCGTCCGCGCCGAGCCGGTCCCGCAGCCGCTCCACCCGTTCACGCAGGGCACCCGGGTCGGTGTGCAGCGCCGCCCGGGTCGGAGTGTCCGGTTGGTGCACTGTGGCGGCCAGCGCGGCCAGGGTGAGCTTGTCCACCCGAAGCGCCCGCGCCAGTGGGTGGCGACGCAACCGCTCGATCACCTCGACGTCGCCCAGCAGCAGCCCCGCCTGCGGCCCACCGAGCAGCTTGTCGCCGCTGGCGGTGACCAGCGCGGCGCCCGCGCGCAGGGTGCTGGCCGCGTCGGGTTCGTCGGGCAGCAGCGGGTCCGCGCCGAGCAGCCCGGAGCCGATGTCCGCGACCACCGGCACCCCGAGCGTGGCCAGTTGCCGTACCCCGACGGCGGAGGTGAATCCGGTGACCCGGAAGTTCGACGGGTGCACCTTGAGCACGAAGCCGGTCTGCGGACCGAGCGCGGCGGCGTAGTCCGCGAGTGTGGTGCGGTTGGTGGTGCCCACCTCGCGCAGCCGCGCACCGGTGCTCTCCAGCAGGTCGGGCAGGCGGAAACCGTCGCCGATCTCGACCAGCTCGCCCCGGCTGACCACGATCTCCCGGCCGGCGGCCAACGCGGTGGCGGCCAGCACCAGCGCGGCGGCGCCGTTGTTGACCACGTGCACGGCGCCCGCGTCGGGCACCGCGGCGGCCAGCGCGTCGAGCGCGCCCCGGCCGCGACGGGCCCGCCGGCCGGTAACCAGGTCCAACTCGACGTCGGTGTGCCCGGCGGCGGCCACCACCGCGGCGACCGCGGCGGACGACAACGGCGCCCGACCCAGGTTGGTGTGCAGCACGACACCGGTGGCGTTGAGCACCACCCGGGGGCCGGGCGTGGGCAGCGCGGCGACCGCCGCGTCGCGTACCTCGTCGGGGTTGAGCTCACCGCGGCGGGCGCGGCCCTGCGCGTGGGAGACGATCGCCTTGACCTGCTCCCTACCGAGGGTCACGGCGGCGGCGGCCAGCACCGGGTCGGCGAGCAGCGTGTCCGTACGGGGCACCCGACGTCGCGGATCCACCGGGCCGTCGCCCATCACGTCATCTCCTGCAAGCGGTGTGGCGGAGACGGACGGGAATCGAACCCGCCTGGCCCGGGTCCCGGACCACTCCGGTTTTGAAGACCGGGAGGGGCACCAGCCGCCTGAACGCCTCCACCGGACATTCGATCACACCGTGGGCGGCACCGCCCGATCAGATGGAAGATCCATGCCGATTCGCCGCGCCTCGACCCGTTCGCGCTGCGGCACCACCGTGTAGCGGGGGTCGCGGGCCGAGGCGACGCCGCCGTAGAAGATGCCGAACCGGGTCAGCACCGACGCGGCCAGCAGCGCGGTCCCGGAGAGCGCCCCGACCACCCGGCTGCGCCGGCCCAGCAGAGCACCCGCCACCCCGCCGGCGGTCAGCAACCGCCCGGCGCGCAGCAACCGACCCGGCCGACCCAACCGGTAGGGCTCACTGAGCAGACCGAGGCGGGTCTCCACCCGATGCGCGCCGTACAGCTCCAGGGCCGCGCCGGCCACCGCCATCCGGCGGGCCGGCCCGGCCTGGGCCGGCGGCGCGGCGAGCAGACCCACGCCGGCGCCGCTGGCCAACGCGCTGCCCGCGAAGATCACCGGCAGCTCGGGGTACGCCTCATGCCAGGACGGCACCGCCGTGTCGGCCAGCAACACCCCGGTGTACGTGGCCAGCGCCGGCGCGGTGCCGGCGGCGAGCAGCCCAGCGACGTGCCCGATCGGCGGCAACGCCCGGCCGGCCAGCCCGAGCAGACCGTGCCGGGGCAGCACACCGGCCGCCTCGGCGATCGCGGCGACGCCCGCCGCCGGCCCGTACGCGGTGAGGATCCAGGTGCCCATCGACATCGGCGAGGTCGGCTTGGCCACCCGCAGCATGTGGTGGAACCGCGCCGGCCGGCCCAGGTCCTTCACCAGGAAGACGGCGCTGGCGCTGACGGCGGCCAACGCGGTGACCCGACCGGCGCGCCGCAACGCGGGCCGCCCGGTGAGCTGCCCACCGGCGGCCAGCAGCGACGAGCCGGCGGCCAGCCCTCCGGTGAACAGGTACGCGGCGATGTCCCACTTCCAGACCGGCCCCTTCAGGATGGGCCGACCGTAGTACGACGTGAACTCCGCCTCCGGCACCCGCAGTTCCTCACCGCCACCACCGCCGCGCCGCCTGCGCCGCCGGCCCTGCCGGCCCCCGGCTTCGGTGCTCCGCCGCGCCGTCAGGTCGCCCCGGCGGCTGCTGGCGGCGGTGCCCCTGTCGCTCGGATGGTCGCCACCGCTCGCGAACTCCTCGCCGCTCGTGGCCGCAGCACCGCTCGTGGCGCTGGGGCGGTCGTCGCTCACCTGTGGTCGGTCGTCGCCCTCGGCGGCGAGCCGCTCCCGGAAGCGACGGAACCGGTCGCCCACGGGGCCCGGTGGGGTCATGAGGAACCTCCGACGAATGCGGCGACGGTCGCCGCCGCCATGGCGAGGGCCGCGAGGCCGGCGCGCTTCCACATCTTCGGCAGGTCACGGGTGGTCACGACCGGGTCGGGTGGCAGCCCGTACACCTCGGGCTCGTCCAAGAGCAGGAAGAACGCCCCGTCCCCGCCCACGCCGTCGTTCGGGTCATGGCCGTACAGGCGGGCCTCGGGGACGCCCCGCTCGTGCAGCGTCGCCACTCGGGCGGCGGCGCGTTCACGCAGCTCGTCGAGCGGCCCGTACTGGATCGACTCGGTCGGGCACGCCTGCGCGCACGCCGGTGTCATGCCCGCGCCCAACCGGTCGTAGCACAGCGTGCACTTCCACGCCCGACCGTCGTCCTTGCGCTGGTCAATGACGCCGTACGGGCAGGCGGAGATGCAGTAACCGCAGCCGTTGCAGATGTCCTCCTGCACCACCACCGTGCCGAACTCGGTCCGGAACAACGAGCCCGTCGGACAGACGTCCAGGCACGCCGCATGCGTGCAGTGCTTGCAGACGTCGGACATCATCAACCACCGGAAATCCGTACGCTCCTCGACGCCCGTGCCCCGGCCCGGCGGCTGGGCCCCCGGCATCCCCAGGAACTGCGGCCCCGCGGCACCCCGGCCCGCGGCGGTCGGATCGGCCGCGATCGGGCCGAGCACGTCCGCCGGCCCGCCCCCGGCCATCCGGGCGGCGGCGGACGGCGTGCCGGTCGGCACACCCGGGTCCGTGCCGGTGCGCTCGCTGGTGCCAGCCGCACCAGCAGCCGACGCCGCGCTGACCGAACCGTCGGTCGGCGTTCCCGCGAACGGTGGCGTGCGGTGACCGGCCGGCCGGGGTTGCTCGATGAACGCGACGTGCCGCCAGGAGTTCGCTGTCAACGCGCCGGTGTTGTCGTAGGACATACCCAGCAGGTCGAGCCCGCTCTCCGGGACGCCGTTCCACTCCTTGCAGGCCACCTCGCAGGCCTTGCACCCGATGCAGACGCTGGTGTCGGTGAAGAACCCCATCCGCGGCGGCGCGTTCTCGTAGCCCGCGTCAGGCGCCGGGTCCAGCGGGCCGTACAGGCTGTTCGGGTCAGGAAGCACCCTGCTCCTTTCCCTCGCTGTCGGTGGTGACCGCCGGGGCATTGTGGCCCGGGTTGATCCCGGCGCGCCGCTGGTAGTCGGCCACCAGGTCCAGCAGCGCCGGCCCGGTCGGTCGGCGGCCCGGCCGCACGTCGCAGGTGCCGACCTTGCTCTCCTGGATCAGCACGTTCGGGTCCAGGCTGATACCGAACAGGTCGTTGGCCGAGTCGCCGGTCACCAGACCCTCGAAACCGAAGTGGTACGGCAACCAGACCTGGTGGATCAACCGGTCCTCGACGCGCAACGGGGTGAGCCGGTCGGTCACCAACACCTTCGCCTCGATCACCGCACGACCGCTGACCAGGTGCGCCCAGCCCAGGTGGGCGAGGCCGCGTTCGACGGCCAACTCCGGGGACACCTCCACGAACATCTCCGGCTGCAACTCGGCCAGCGGCGACACCGTCCGGCTCATCGCACCGGCGGTGTGGTGCTCGGTGAGCCGGCTGACAGTGAACACGTACGGGAACACCTGACTGTGTTGCTCCGGCGGGCTCGGGTTCACCGAATTCACCGGGTGCGCGTACATCTTGCGGGTCGGGTTGGCCTGCTGACCGTAGAGCGGGTTACGCACCGGCGACTCCACCGGCTCGTAGTGCGTCGGTAGCGGCCCGTCCAGGACACCGCTGGGCGCGTACAGCCAGCCCTTTCCGTCGCCCTGCATGATGAACGGGTCGTCGCCGGCGATGCCCTCCGTCCCGGACGCGCCGGGTGGCGGCCGGTACGACGGCGGTTTGGTCTTCTCGAAGTCCGGCACGTCGTAGCCGGTCCACTCGCCCTTCTCCGCGTCCCACCACACGTAGCGTTTGCGCTCACTCCACGGGTTGCCGTCCGGGTCGGCCGACGCACGGTTGTAGAGGATGCGCCGGTTCGCCGGCCACGCCCACCCCCACTCGGCGGCCACCCAGTCCTGCTCGTGTCGGGACTTGCGCCGGGCCGCCTGGTTCACGCCGTCGGCGTACACCCCTGTGTAGATCCAGCAGCCGATGGCTGTGGAGCCGTCCGCGCGGGCCTCCGCGAAGCTGGACAGCGGACGGCCGGTGGCCACGTCGTACCCGTTGATCTCGCGCAGCACCGACTCGGCGCTCGGCTCCGCGAGCGGACCGTGCGTGGGGTAGTCCCAGGTGAGGTCGAGCAACGCCCGGTCGCGCGGCAGCGGCGAGTCGGCCAGCTTCTCGCGCAGTTTGCGGCCCAGGTGATAGAAGAACCACAGCTCGGAGCGGGCGTCACCTGGTGGCTCGACGGCCTTCTCCCGCCACTGCAACAACCGCTGCGTCTGGGTGAAGGTGCCCTCCTTCTCCACGTGCGACGCGGCGGGCAGGAAGAACACTTCGGTGCGGCACTCCTCCGGCACGATCTCGCCGGTGGCGACCTCGGGGCCGTTCTGCCAGAACGTCGCGCTCTCGATCATGAACAGGTCCCGGACCACCAACCAGTCGAGGTTGGCCATGCCCAGACGCTGCGCCCGGCCGTGCGCCGACCCGACCGCCGGGTTCTGCCCGAGCAGGAAATAGCCCTTGATCTTGCCGTCGATCATGTTCAGCACCTGCTGATAGGTGCCGTGGTCACCGGTCATCCGCGGCATGTACCCGTAGCAGTAGTCGTTCTCCGGTGTCGCCGCGTCACCCCAGTACGCCTTCAGCAGGCTGGCGGCGAACGATCCGGCGTTACCCCAGAAGCCCTTCTGGCCGGGGTGCCGGATGCTGTCCACCCACTCGTCGAAGGTCGGGTGGTCGGCGTGGTGCGGCATCGGCAGGTAGCCCGGCAGCAGGTTGAACAGCGTCGGAATGTCCGTGGAGCCCTGGATGCTGGCATGCCCCCGCAGCGCCATCACCCCACCACCGGGACGACCCATGTTGCCGAGCAGCAGCTGGATGATCGCGCCGGTGCGGATGTACTGCACACCCACACTGTGCTGCGTCCAGCCCACCGAGTAGATCAGCATCCCCGTGCGTTCCCGGCCGGAGTTTCGGGTCCACGCCTCGGCCAGCTCCAGGAACTTGTCCTGTGGAATGCCACAGACCCGCTCGACCATCTCCGGGGTGTAGCGGGCGAAGTGTCGCTTGAGGATCTGGTAGACGCAGCGCGGGTGCTGCAACGTCTCGTCCCGCGGGGTGTCCCCGTCGACCTGCGCGCCGTGCGACTCGTGCTCCAGCCCGGACGCGCTGTCGCGCTCCTTGGCCGTGTGCCCACTGCCGGACGAGCCCTCGTTGCCCTCGTACTGCCAGCTGTCCTGCACGTAGGTGCCGGTCTCCGGGTCGAACCCGGAGAAGAACCCGTCGCCGTCCTCGGTGTCGCTGAACTCCTCGCTCACGATCGTCGCCGCGTTGGTGTACGAGAGCACGTACTCCCGGAAGTCCAACTCGTTGTCCAGGATGTAGCGCACCACCCCACCGAGCAGCGCGATGTCGGTGCCCGCCCGGATTGGCAGGTACGAGTCAGCCACCGCGCTGGTACGGGTGAACCGCGGGTCGACGTGGAAGACCTTCGCCCCGCGACGCTTGGCCTCCATCACCCACTGGAAACCCACCGGGTGCGCCTCGGCCATGTTCGAACCCTGAATGACGATGACGTCAGCGTTGGCGATGTCCTGCTGGAAATCCGTCGCACCGCCACGACCGAAGCTGGCCCCCAGACCGGGGACGGTAGCGGAGTGTCAAATACGGGCCTGGTTCTCGATCTGAAGAGCCCCCATCGCGGTGAACAACTTCTTGATGAGGTAGTTCTCCTCATTGTCCAGCGTCGCCCCACCCAGGCTGGAGAAACCCAGCGTCCGGTTGAGCGGCCGGCCCTGCGTGTCGACGTCCTCCCAGGTCTGCTCACGAGCCGCGAGCATCCGGTCGGCGATCATGTCGAGCGCGGTGTCGAGCTCCAGATCCTCCCACTGCGTCGAGTACGGCCGGCGATAGCGGACCGTGGTCTGCCGCAGCGGGCTGGTGACCAGGCTCTTGCTGGCCGCGCCCTTCGGGCAGAGCCGACCCCGCGAGATGGGGCTGTCCGGATCGCCCTCGATCTGACTGACCTGCCCGTCCTTCACGAACACCCGCTGACCACAACCAACAGCGCAGTACGGGCACACGGACCGGGCCATCGAATCGGCGGTGTCGGTGCGGGCGGTGAGCGCGCGGGACCCGTCGGACTTCGCCGCGGCACCCCGGCCCAGCGGGTCCGTGCCGGTGAGCTGGCGATAGACCGGCCAACCCTCGATAAAGGTCCGTAGACCCAACCCCGACACCCCCTCCCACGCGAGCGACCCTCTGAAGATAGGTCAACTGAGGCAGGTTCGCGAACCGAGGAAGCAAGACAGCGCCGCCCCCGGCCGGTGGGCTGGGGGCGGCGCTGGTGTCGGTGTGCAGGTCGCCTCTCGGCGAGTGGCACGACGCGGCTCCAGCCGAACGGTATTCCGCGAGGGCGATATTAGGTGAGGCCCGGGGACACTGAGTCACACCGACACCCTCCACAACCAGCCCGCACCCGGCGTTGTTCCCGCACCCGCCGGGCCGTCCCGCCGCCGGGTTCCCTCGCTGGCTGCACGCCGGTCGACTCGCGACCACGACACCCACCATCGCGGCGCGCTTCGGCCGCAACCCACGAGATCTTGGACAGTTTCCGTTCACGCGGAACGGAAACTGTCCAAGATCTGCTGGCAGCCACCAACCGGACCGCGCCATCCGCTTCCGGCGACCCGCCAACTACCTCCGACGGGCACGCCGGCATCGCGGCATCCACCCCCGGCCGGCACCCGGCGCCACGGCATCCGCCCCGGCCGGCATCGCGACGTCCGCGACCAACGACCAGCGACCGGCGACCGGCGACCGGCGACCGGCGACCAGCGACCAGCGACCAACGACCAACGACCAGCGACCAACGACCGGCGACCAACGACCAGGTGCCTACCGGACGGAAACGGCACCCGGCGCCGCAGCGTCCGCTCCCGGCCGGCGTCGCGACGTCCGCGACCAGCGACCTTGTCCCACGGAAACGGAAGTGCCGCTGGCCGGCACCCCGGGTTGGGGTGCCGGCCAGCGGTCGGTGTCGTGCTGTGTTGCTTAGTGCGCTGGTTCTGCGATGTGTCGCGGGTCAGCTGTTCCAGTGCTGGGCGACCAGGTCGGTGGCCTGCTGCTCCCACTGGGCGTAGGCGTCCGGGTAGGCCGATACCTGCACGGTCTGCGCGGCGTCGGTCAGCGGCATGTCCTGCCACCCGTCAACCTGCTTCAAACCCTTGAGGAACGCGGTCGTCGAGTACTCCGGGTTCGTGATCTGCTCCGGCGTGCCCCAACCCGAGCTCGGGCGCTGCTGGAACAGGCCCAGCGAGTCGTGGTCGTTCATGTCGCCCAGGTGACCCAGGTTCTCCAGCTTCGACTCCTGCAGGCTCGTCGCGATCGAGATCACCGCGGCCCGCTCCGGGAGACCGGCCTTCTTCGTCGCGGCGATGATCGCCTTGACGTTCGCGGTCTGCTCATCGTTGAGGGTGATGTGGGACTGCTCGCCCTGCGGCTTCGGCGCCGCCGACTGCACAGCCACCGCGACGGGCTTGGCATCGACCGGGTTGGCGTGGGCGGCGATCGGACCGGCGAACACACCACCGGCGAACGCGAGACCAGCAACAGACAGCATGCTCTTACGGAAGATCGTGTTCATGAGGGGTAGCTCCTTCGGGGGTAGGAAACACCCGACCACCAGGGGGCGGCGGCAGGGTGTGAGCACCTCGTCCGGCGCTGCACAAACAAAGGGGAAAAAGTTTGGGGGGTGACGCCCTGTCGGGCGTCGGGTCGGCGTACCTGCGAGCGGGGGCTCGTGGCGCCGGGTCCCTGTGTAACGACCGGCGGGCCGGGGTCATTCCGGGGTGGCCCACCTGCCGGCACCCTCATCAGGGCGGTGCCAGGTGGTCGTTCGTGGGGACTGTAACGACCGGGGGGCCGGGGTCATTCCGTGGCCCAACCCGTCGGCACCCTCGTCGTGGCGGTGCCCGTCGGTCGTTGATGGGGACTGTAACGACCGGGCGGAGGCTGGCATTCCGGCCTGCGCGACCAGCCCTCAGGGGTCGGGCGGCGGGTCGGTGGTACTGCGATCGTCAGGGTATGTAACGACCCCGACCCGGCCATGATTCCAGCCCGCGGGTGCGCCCAGTCACCACCCACACACCCCCACCAACGGACAAATGGCCCACACAACGTCGGGCTCGCAGCGCCGAACCGGGCCTCACCGGGTGATCCACTCGGGTTCACGGAAGTCGGGGCATCCCGGACGCCCAGACACCCCGACATCAAGGAACCCGAGTCGATCACGACAGGCCGAGCGCACCACCTCGCCGCAAACCGGACAAACTCGGAGGTGATGAGGGCCAGGCCGGCGCGCCTGGAGCAGCGCTCCGGGATCGACCTGAGCGACACCGGCTCTGGTGGGCGTTACCCTGACACCATGCAGGCCGTCTCCCCCACCGCGACCGGCGTGGCCTTTCTGGCCCGCCCGGGTCGCCCCGCTGTGGTGGCGCGGACGCTCGCCGAGCTGGCCGGCCCCACCCGAGGTGTGGTGGAACTGCCGGTACGGCTGATGTGGAACGCCGAGCGCACCTTCGACCTCGGCGACCCCGACCAACTGCTCTGGATGTACGAGAACGTGCTCCGCGAGACCACTCGGGCCGACGATCTGCGCGCTCTGATCAACGGGCGGACGCTGCGTCGGGTGTGGCGACTGCTCAACCTGCCTCGGGGCGTACGCCAAGCGTGGGAGAGCCGGCACCGCGGCCTGCGCGCGGCGTGATCGAACCTCATCTGCACGAGTTCTACCGGGAGGTGGCCCGGGTGGCGCTGGCCGCCGCCGGGCCGTACCGGTTCGTTCTGGGTGGTGGGGTGGCGTGGGCGGCGCACGGCCTGGTCGCCCGACCGACGGAGGACGTGGACCTCTTCGCGGACGTGGAGGGCGCTGCGGCGGCGGCGTCCGCCGGGGTGCGGGTTGCCCTGGAGCGGGCCGGGTTCATCGTCAGTGATGCCGACCCGGACAGTGAGCTGGCCGAGCTGTTCGACGGGTACGAGCAGGACATGAAGGACTTCGTGGTGAGCCGCGACGGACGACAGATCCGGCTCAGCCTCGCCCGGTTGGACCGCCAGCAGAGCCCTGTGGTGATGGACCTGGGCCCGGTGATGGACGTTCGTGACCTGGTAGCGAACAAGATCGCGGCGTTGGTCAACCGGCGGGAGGTTCGCGACTTCATCGACGTGGCAGCGGCCCTCGACCACTACGACGTGACCGAGTTGTTGGTGCTGGCACGGCAGGTCGACCCCGCGCTGGACCCGGACGACGTGCGCGCCGCCGGCCGCTACCTGGACCGGCTCTCCGACCAGCGCTTCGGCCGGTACGGCCTGGGCACCGCCGACGTCGCCGAGATCCGGCAACGCTTCGCCACCTGGCCACGCTGACCAGCGAGCCACGCGAACAGGCCGCACCAACAACGGGCCGCGCGAACAGGCCGCACCAACGACGGGCCGCGCGAACAAGCTTCACCACCAACGGGCCACGCCAATAAGCCGCACCAACGCACGGCCGCGTGAACAGGCGACGCGAGCGGGCCACAGCGCCGGGTGGGCATCCCGCGCGGGCGCCCACCCGACGGCGGGTCACTTGGTCGGTCGGCCGCCCGTGACCCCCAGGATCTCGCCCGTCACGTAGCTGGACTCCTGCGAGGCGAAGAAGACGTAGGCGGGCGCCAGCTCAGCGGGCTGCCCGGGACGCCCCTCCGGGGTGTCGGTGCCGAACTGCTTCACCTTCTCCTCCGGCATTGTGGAGGGGATCAGCGGCGTCCACACCGGTCCAGGTGCGACAGCGTTGACGCGGATGCCCTGCTCGGCCAGGTCGGCGGCGAGGGCCTTGGTGAAGTTGGCGATCCCCGCCTTGGTGGTCGCGTAGTCCAGCAGCTGCGGTGACGGGTCGAACGCCTGGATCGACGACGTGTTGATGATCGCCGACCCCTCGGCCAGGTGGGGAATGGCGGCCTTGCAGAGCCAGAACATCGCGTACAGGTTGGTCTTGAACACCCGGTCGAACTGCTCGGTGCTGATGCCGAGGATCCCCTTGTCCTGCGACATCTGGAACGCCGCGTTGTTGACCAGGATGTCGAGACCGCCCAGGTCGCGCACCGCCCGGTCGACCAGTTCCTGGCAGTGCGCCTCGTCGGTGATGTCACCGCGTACCGCGACGCCGCGCCGGCCGGCGGCCTCGACCAGCCGGATCGTCTCCCGGGCGTCGGCGTCCTCCTCCTCGCCGAGGTAGGAGATGAGCACGTCAGCGCCCTCCCGGGCGAAGGCGATCGCTACGGCCCGGCCGATCCCCGAGTCACCGCCGGTGATCAGCGCCCGCTTGCCGTCGAGCTTGCCGCTGCCCCGGTACGACTCCTCGCCGTGGTCCGGCTTCGGGGTCATCTCCCCGGTCGAGCCGGGCGCCGACTGCTGCTGTGCGGGCTGACCGGACTGCTGGCCGTACTGGCTGGTCGGGTCCTGCTGGGTGTGCTGGTCCTCGCTCACTGAAATCTCCTCGCTGCGCGCGGGAAGCGGGACTCTCCCGCGAATGCCGTCCCTGACCGCCCTACCCTGCGTCGGCCTGCGGAAACCGCTGCAACGATCGGGGCTGCCGTGGCAGCAGTGACTGATGCTGGTTATGGTGCGCAAGGCGCTCACGAGGCGCGTCCACCCATGGAAAGGCACGTCATGACCTCTCCCTCCGGCCCGTCGCGCCGCCAGGTGCTCGTCGCCGCGGCGGCCGCGGCGCCGTCCTGCCACCGGTAGAGGTCGCGCAGCAGGGAAATCTCGGCGCCGTGATGGATCAGCTCCCTGTTGA
>NZ_PYAK01000014.1 GCF_003264365.1 Micromonospora noduli | reverse complement strand
GGTCACGTACCGCCCAGCCGGCCAGCGCGGCGGCGGCCAGGACGGCCACCGCCAGGCGGACCGGGTCGCCGTCGGCGGCGATCAGCCCGGCCACCACGTCGGCGGCGGCCACCCCGGTGCGCAGCAGGGTGAGGCCCTGCGGGCGGTAGGCGAGGTTGACGTGCGCCTGGGTGGCCAGCGCGCCCACCTCGGCGGCGGCCGGCACCAACGCCCCGGCGGCGAGGAACTTGCTGGCGACGGCCACGCCGTGCAGGCGGCCGTCGGCGGAGCGGGCGACGAGCGAGAAGGTCACCCGCCGAGACTAACCGGACCCCCCGGCTTCACATCGTCGTACGTCGTTCGATCAGGACGGCGGCGCGGCGGCCTCCGGTGGGGCGCCGTGGGCCCGGCGGGCGTCGGCGACCGCGACCGCGCCGAGCACCAGCGCCGCAACGGCGGTGGCGGCCAGTCCGGGCAGGTGCAGCAACGGGACGGCAGCCGCCGCCAGTACCAGGATGGCGATCCACCGTGCGCGGGAGACCCGCCCGAACACCTCGTACTCGAAGCGGGCCCGGCCGGCCAGGAACAGCGCCGGCCCACCCAGCACCGTGGCCAGCCACGGCCCCGGGATCCGGTCCAACGGGTGTTCGATGATCAGCTCGTAGCCGATCGCGGTCGCGGCCAGGCCCACCACCATGACCAGGTGGGTGTTGGCCGCGGAGCGGCCGATACTGGCGGGGCGCCGGGCCTTCATCACCGCCTCGGCCAAGACCTGCCCGGCCCGTTGCACATAGACCCGCCACAGCAGGATCGACGTCGCCAGGGCCAGCGAGAACGCCCAGGCGTGCCCCGCCTTGTACGGTGCCTTGGTGTAGGTGAGCCCCGCCACCAGGAGCGTCTCGCCCAGCGCGACGAGGAAGAACTGCTGGTAGCGCTCGGCCAGGTGCTCCCCGGCGATCTCCCACTTCGAGACCGTCGACCGGCCCAGCCCGGGCACCGGCCAGCCGAACCAGGCGGCCGCGTACTCAAGGACCAGCGCCGCCGTCCAGAGCAGCACCTGAGCGCCTGTTCCCAGCAGCGCCCCGGTGATCCACAGCACCCCGGTGACGGCGAACACCACCGCCATGCGCACCTTCAGCCAGCGGTATGGGCGCGGCCCGAACACCATCGACAGGACCACCGGTCGGGAGACCTGCGCGACCACGTACGCCACCGCGAACATCAGCGCGGTCTGGCTGAACGCTTGGGGGATCGCCACCCCCATCACCATCCCGGCCACCAGGGCGGTCAGCACCACGCTCTGCAACGCAATCCGGTACGGGTCGTACCGGCTGGTCGTCCAGGTGGTGCCCTGCCAGATCGACCAGAGCGCGAGCAGCAACAGCAGCGTCTTGCCGCCGCCGGTGACCGCCGCCCAGCCGTTCTCCCGGCCCGGCCCACTGGTCAGATCCTCGAACGCGCGCGCGGAGATGCGGGTGAGCGCGAAGACGTAGGCCAGGTCGAAGAAGAGTTCCAGGAACGTCGCCCGACCGGGCCCCGTCGCCGCCGGGACCGGCTCCAGGTGTCCCGCCGCCCTGGAAACCATGGTCAGCGGCCTGCGCCCTCGGTCCGGTCCACCTCGAAGTGGTAGCACCTCCCACCGGCGCGCACGGCCGGAAACCGGCGATTCTGCCCAACCCAGGGATCTTGCTCGGGCCCGCGTCAACGGGCACGATCGACCGGTGACGAATCGATGGGGCATGACGGTGCCGCTGGGCGGAATCGCGCTGGCGCAGCACGACGCGGCCTACGCGGCCCTCGACCGGGCCGGGTTCACCGACGTCTGGTCGTCCGAGGTCGCCGGGACCGACGCGTTCACCCCGCTGGCGCTCGCCGCGGCCTGGCAGCCGGGGCTGCGGCTCGGCACCGCGATCACACCGGTCTTCACCCGGGGCCCCGGGTTGCTGGCGATGAGCGCGGCGGCGCTGGCCGAGGCCGCGCCGGGCCGGTTCTCGCTCGGCATCGGCGCGTCCTCGCCCGTGCTGGTACGGGACTGGAACGCGGTGCCGTTCGACGAGCCGTTCCGCCGCACCCGCGACATGCTGCGTTTCCTGCGCGCCGCGCTGGCCGGCGAGACCGTCGACGAGGCCTACGACACGTTCACCGTCCGCCGGTTCACGCTGGAACGACCGCCCGCGGTGCCGCCACCGATCCTGCTCGCCGCGCTGCGCCCGGGCATGCTCCGGCTGGCCGGCGCGGAAGCCGACGGGGTCATCCTCAACTGGCTCAGCGCCGACGACGTGCCGCGCGCCCTCGCCGAGCTGGGCGAGCGCCGCACCGGCTTCGAGGTCGCCGCCCGGATCTTCGTCTGCCCCACCGAGGACGCCGCGTACGCCCGGGCGCTGGGCCGTCGGCTCATCACCAGCTACCTCACCGTCCCGGCGTACGCCGAGTTCCACCGTTGGCTCGGCCGCGACGAGGCGCTCGCGCCCATGTGGGCGGCCTGGGCCGCCGGTGACCGGCGCGGGGCCAGCGCGGCGGTGCCCGACGAGGTGGTCGACGCGCTGGTGCTGCACGGCTCACCGGAGCGGTGCCGCGCCGAGGTGCGCCGCTACGCCGACAACGGGGTGGACGTGCCCATCGTCGCGCTGCTGCCCACCCCCGAGGTCACCGCCGGCGGCGCGACCGCGCTGCTCAGCCTCATCGCCCGATTGGGCACCAACTCCGTGGAGGCGTCCGCGTGAACCTCACCGACCGGATCGTGGTGGTCACCGGCGGAGCCGGCGGCATCGGCGCGGCGCTGTCGCGCCGGTTCGCCGCCGAGGGGGCCGCCGCCGTGGTGGTCGCCGACCTGGACGCCGACGCGGCCCGCGCGGTGGCCGAGGGCATCGGCCCGGTCGCGCACGCCCGCGCCCTCGACGTCACCGACGAGGAGCAGGTCCGCGCGCTGGTCGCCGACACCGAGCAGCGGTACGGCCGGATCGACCTGTTCTGCGCCAACGCCGGGGTGACCACCGGCGGGGGAGTGGAGGTCGACGACGTCGGCTGGGACCGCTCCTGGCGGGTCAACGTGCTGGCCCACGTCTACTCGGCCCGCGCGGTGCTGCCCGGAATGCTGGCCCGGGGCGGCGGGCACCTGCTGCACACCTGCTCCGCAGCCGGTGTGCTGACCGCGGTGGGCGACGCCGCGTACACCGCGACGAAGCACGCCTCGGTGGGGTTCGCCGAGTGGCTGGCCATCACCTACCGGGACCGGGGCATCCGGGTCAGCGCGCTCTGCCCGCAGGGGGTGGACACCCCGATGCTCGCCGACGGGCTCGCCGACGGTCACCTGGGCGCCCGGGTGGTCGCCGCGTCCGGTGCGGTGCTCACCCCGGACCAGGTCGCCGACGCGGCCATCGCCGGGCTGGCCGAGGAACGGTTCCTGATCCTGCCGCACCCCGAGGTCGCCGACTACGCGCGCCGCCGCGCCGAGGACCCGGACGGCTGGCAGGCCGGCATGCGCAAACTCATCCGCCGGCTGACCGCCTGACCCGCTACCGCGCCGGAACGCGCCCGGCGGCCAGGAGATGGGCACTGGAACTGATCAGCGAGCGGACCGTCCGTCGCCACCTGTCTGCCGCCCAGGTGCCGCCAGTGCGTCGGCAACCGGCCAAGCTGACGGCGCACGCGATGGTCTGATGCCTATCAGGCCGACCGCTCGCCTGCTTCAGCCCAGCGCAAACCGGGGGCGGCAAAGCTGCCGCCCCCGGTTCGGGCTAGCCGTCCGGACAAGAAATCTCCGTCACGCTGGCTGCCATATCTCGCGCTCGGTGTAGGTCTAGACCTACACTCGTTGCATCGTCCGGCTCGTTACAAGTCGTTACAACGAGGCGAGGCGATACGAAGGCCGACGCTTGGGCGTGGAAACTTCGGCGACGGCTTGACGCTGGTGGTGTGGGTCTGCCGACCTGTTGGTTCAGGTGGGCCCACCACTGGATGAGTTGGTCAGGATGACGACCAACATCACCACGTAGTAGACGATCTTCAGTGCGGTTGCTGCTACTTCGCCCGCTCTCCGGCACCAGTCGGTGTTGAATCGCAGACCGTGGCCCGATGGCCGGGCCGAGTGTTTTCCCACCTACCACCCCTTCAGGTAAGGGGGACCACGGACCTTTTCGTCGTCCCCGCGGCCGCTGGGGACGTACTGAGGTCATCTCAGGTTGGCGAGCAGTATCGGCCAAAGCCCTCGTATCGCCTCGATGTACCTCCTTCGTCCTCAGTGGAGACGCTACAGCCGCCGGGCCGGTAGCTGGACCCAACCTGTAGGCGACTTACAGCGGTGCTACTACTAGATATACGGTCGGCCCTACGGCGAGTCGGGTCAAGTTGACCGGCGTGTCCGGCGCGTCACGGACCACCCGCCGGATCGCTGAGCAGCAGCAGGATCCAGCATCGAAAAGCAGGCCCTGCCAGGGAGTCGGAGCGTCGCCTGTCAGCTCGTGGGTTGTCACGTCCAGAACGCTACGGGGACGTGGGCGGTTGTGTCGCAAGCCCCGCAGCGCTGTAGCTCACGCTGCGTCTACGTATGATTGCGATCTGTAGCCACTGCTGACGGACTGTGCATGACTGTGCCAGTCAGTGCAGTTGATCTATCCGTTTGGTGGATGCTTCCACTCACCCGAACGCCAAACAGACTGTGCAGATTCGGGCACGCGTAGCGCTGTGCCCGGCGCGTCCACACAACGTAAAGCGCCCGTCCCCTGTCTCGGGGCGGACGCTTTCGCGCGCCTGGCGTTGGTTACGACCGCTCGGCGAACTCACCGACGAACGCGGCCCACGCGGCCGGAGGGAAGGTCAGCGCCGGACCCGACGGGTCCTTTGAGTCGCGCACCGCGACGACGCCCGGAAGGTTGTCGGCAACCTCGACGCAGTCGCCGCCGTTGGAGCTACTGCGGGTGCTCTTGCGCCAAAGGGCACCGGTCAGGTCAGCCATGATCTTGCCTCTAGGTAGTCGATGGTTTGGCGGCGTGGGAGAGCCACTGAGCGCAGCGTATCCCAGGTGGCCCAAAGGGCGGCGGTGTCGTTGGTCAGCCGTCCGGCAGCCTGATCATCGAGGTAAGCGACATCGCCGTCTTCGGTGGTGGCGATGACGAACGGCCCCGCTTGTCCGGCGTGAAGGCCCGCATCCAGCGGCAACACGTGAACAAACACATTCGGCCGCTGGGCCATCTTTACCAGGTGGTCTAGCTGCGGATTCATGATGCCGGGGTCGCCACGACGAAGAGCGAATTCGTCAATCACCGCGACGAAGAGTGGGGGCTTGCGTCGGTCGAGCACCACCGTTTGCCTGCGTAGCCGGGTCTCGACGTAGTCCGCGACCTCGTCCGGGCCGAGCACCCCACTGGCCAGCACCGCCGAGGCGTAATCAGGGGTTTGCAACAAGCCGGGAATGACCGCCACCTGAAAGGCGCGCAGGGCAGACGCCTGAAGCTCGGTCTCCACCCACGAGCGTAGCCACGCCGGTTCCCGCCGCTTCAAGACGTCCGGCCAAATGTCCTCAGCCTCACGGCCGAGCGCAGCGGCTGCGGCTGCGCGGTGGCGCGGGTGTGGGACTCGGCCGGGATTGACCCAGCGCGCCACCGTCTTCGGGTCTACGCCGACCTGCTCGGCAAGACTTTCGACGGTCTCACCTGTGTCAGCCATTGCCGCTCGTAGCGCCTGGTTCATGTCCACCTCCGAGCGGACGTCTTCAACGTCTATAGAACGTATAGCTACGTGGTGTAGCCGTCCAGCTTCGATGGGCAAGGTGCTTCGTAGACGGCGCGGCCGGTAGGAATTAGAACCCGGCGGACGCGTTCGTAACCGGGGCCGCCCCTACTCGGCGATGCACTTATGGGGGCGGCCCATCTTCAAAGCTAGGAGCAGGGGGAGCGCGCGTGCCCGAGCCACCCGAACCGAAGCCTGAACGGAAGCCCGCGCAGAAGCCTGGCCCGGTGAAACCGCCGATGCCCTGGCCGCTGGGGACCTTCGTCCAGGTCGGGCCGTCCCCGACTAGGCCGTTTACATGCCGTAACCACGTCCCTGATAGCCGCTGGGTGCACGCATGAGCGCGGCCGCGCGGAAGGTGGCGACGGGCGACGTCCTGCACCTGACCCGCGCCGCCAGTGTGCAGTTCATGCGCCCGATCTTCGTGCGCGTGATTCGGGTACTCGACTGGCCGACGTACGACGGTTGGCTCTGGCTCGACGGGTACGAGCTGGGCGCAAGCGGGGACGCTGTCGCGCGGCGTTCGTTGTTCGTCATGTCCGGCGGCCTGGTTTGGCAAGACCCTCCGCCACCTCCCGCTCGGAAGACCGCCCGTTGCCCGGTCGCCCGCAAGCCGATTCGGGTCGGCTGATGCGCGACGAGCCGGAGCACAAGCCGTTACGCCCGTCGTGGCGCTGCCCTAACTGCGGCATGCTCTGGCCCTGCTCGGCCGCGAAGCTGCGCCTCCTCGGGAAGTTCCGCGAGGATCGGTCGGGCCTGCTCGTGCACATGGCAAAGGTTCAGGAGGAGGAGGCGGCCGACCTGAAGCGGCTCAACCCAGACGCCACGCTGCCGGACCTGACCCCGCGCTTCGTCGGCTGGGCCCAGGCTCGCTAGCTCCCACCACTTCGCCCGGACGTGCCGAATCGCCCGCGAGGAGTGGCAGGGCTGGTCCGGCCTTTCGGGGCCGCGTGCACCAGACCCGCTTACAGGCAGCATCGTGGCCTCGGCCGCCGTCAGGGCGTCGGACTGCCGACGGCCACGCTACGAAGAGACCTACCCTGAACACGGGTGGCCGTGTCCCTATCAGCGGTCCGCCGACGCCACCCGACCCGGCGACAACCCCCCCCGGATCATCCGAACGACAGGGGCAGGAAGTCATACCGGGCCGGGCGACCGAGGGTCCCCGGCTGGGGACGATCAAAAAGGTAACGGGGGCGGGACCCTTAGACCCGACTCCCTCACCGAAGCGGCATAGCGTCCCTGGCTCTGTGCGGGCCGGCAGGTCAAAGTCAACAAATCGTGGATGCTCAGCCGATAAGCTCCTAAAGGATCATCCGCTGCTGGGCCCCGTCGCAGGTGAATGATGACCGACGATGTAAGCTCGCAGCGTGACTAACCCGGATAACGCCCACTCGGCGGAGGAGGGCACCACCTCAGGTGCGGGTCCTCGCAAGGGCAGCGGTAAGCGCAAGGCGAGGGGCCAACGGATCATCGGCCAGCGAAGCCCGCAGATGGGGAACTACATCAAGCGAAAGCTCATGCGTTCACCGTTCAAGCGCGGCGGTGGCCCTGCTCCGGAACGAGTTCGCGACTCGTCCGGCGATGACAGAAGCCGAACCAAGCCGAAGCCTTTTTCTGCGCAGGTCCCGCTGATTGATCAAATTCGGTATGCCGTGCGTCCTTATGTTGTCACTGCCGAAAAGGCATTGCGGTCTCCTAAGGTCCGCGCGTCAACGGCTAAGACGCGGACCACGTTCTATGTCGCTAGCATCGGGCCAGAGCTGACAGGTCGAGAAGAGCGCTCAGCTCTGGATGAGATCTCGGTCGTCGTCTACCTCGATACGGACGATGAAGAGATGATTGCGCGAACGCTTGACCGGGTCGACGCGCTGCGCATGCTTGCCGGGTACGGTGCTGAAGAAGACATCAGTGTCCGCCGTGGATCAATCTTCCGGCGCTCCCGCGCGGCGGTGCAACGAGTCTTCTCTTCCCGCGAGGTAAAAGACCGCCTAGTGAAGCTAGAGCGGGCGCTTGAGTTGACCGTGGTCGACAGTCGGCAAGCGGAGTACGACAGCGTCGAGGCCGACGCGGTTCAAAAATTGCTTGAGTCGCTTCAGGACATCCCTCGTGCTTGCATGCGGGTGGGTTCGATATTTGTAGTGAAGTACCAGGCTGCGGGGGAGTCGGTAATCCTCGTGCGCAACCTGTCGCAGATGGAGATCCGTGCCCTTGAGCGCTTCCCCGAGATTCAAGCTTCGCCAGAGCGCGCCTTCGGAGCACTTGCTACGGCGGTCGATTCCATGGACGAGGTGAGGGCGCAGAACGAGCGGATCACTTTGCAGGCGACGTCAGAGGAGGCGTAGTCCGCCTCGGTTAAGCGTCAATAGGACGATCAGTGACCGTGCCCGTTAGAGCTTAAATCGTCCACGCTTGATGGTCGTCGTTGCGCCTACACACCGCCAGCGTGTTTCGACCCGGCACCTGCCACCGCTGACCCTCCCGTCGGTGATCAAGAGGTTTGCGTCAGAAGTGGACCCGCAGTCGACGCAACGCTCTTGATCAGCGCGGGGCGCGGCGGGCGCGGCGCAGGGGAGTGGGGTGCACGGACCAGAGCAGGCGGCGCCACCAGGGGCGGGCCGAGCGCAGGGTGGCCACGTAGGCGGTGGCCACCTCGGCGGCGCGAGCCGCCTGGTCCGGCGTCGCGGCGCCGGGGGCGAAGCCCACCTGATTGAGCAGGGCCGCCAACTCGTCGACGGCCGGGCTGGACTCGCCCACCGCCGCTACGCCGCCGATGGACGCGTCGGCGGTCGTGTCGTCGCCGGTCGTGCCCGCTCGGGCGTCGGCGAGGGTCCGGCGGGCGTGCCCGGCGATCTCGGTCGCGGCCAGGTCGTCCCCGACCGGTCTGCCGGCCAGCCGGAGCGCGTCGGTGACCTCCCGCCAGGCGCCGGCGATACGCTGGCCGGGGTCGCCCCGCACCAGCCGGCTGCGGGTGAGGGAGCGGCGCATCGCCAGCAGGGTGAGCAGGAGTGCCCCCACCACCAGCAGCAGGCCGCTACTGCCACCGGCGACCAGCACCGGCGTGGAGACCCCGTCCGGGCCGGGCGGGGCGTCGGCGACGGCCGCCGGCTCCGGTGAGGCGCTCGGCTCCGCGGTCGGTGCCGGCGCCTCCGACGGCGGCGGGTCCTCCGGCGTCGGGCGGAAATCCTCCTCCACCGGTCTCGGCTCGTCGTTGGGACGCGGCAGCGGGTCGAACGCCACCCAGCCCAGCCCGTCGAAGAGCACCTCCGGCCAGGCGTACGCGTCACCGGCCAGCACCGGCCCCTGCCCGCTGGTCCGGAAGCCCACCACCACCCGCGTGGGCAGCCCGGAGAGCCGGCCGAGGACCGCGAAGGCCGCCGCGAACTGCTCCGAGGTGCCCTCCTGCCCGCCGCCGTTGCGGGGCCCGAACAGGAAGAAACCCAGATTCGGGTACGCGTGCCCGCTCGGGGCGTCCGCCACCACCCGGTAGTGCTCGGCCAGGAACTGCTCGATCGCCGACGCCCGTGCGAACGGCGCGCCGTTCTCCTCGGCGAGTTGGGTGGCCAGCCGGCGCATCGGGTCGGGCACCCCGTCCGCGACCCGCAGCACCCGGGCCACCTCGTCGCCGGCGGGCACGTTCGCGCTGGCCAACAGATTCGAGTCGGGGCGTTCCTCGGCGGAGGTCACCGAGTACCGCAGCCCCGGCGTCAGCCCCTCCGGCCGGATCAGCGTCCCGCTCGCCGGGTCGTACGCCACCCGCGCCCCACTGACCTCCCGGGGCGTCGCCACGGCGGGCAGCAGCCGGCCGCTCAACTCGGCGACGCTGATCTGCTGCCGGACCGTCTGCACAGTGCTGTCCCGGGCCGCGGTCGCGGCCGGCAGGATCCGCCCGGCGTTGCGGTACGTCGCGCCGACCCGCCAGGTCACCCCGTCGTAGTCGCTGAGCACCGCCAACCGGATCCGCACACTGCGCGCGGTGTCCGCCGCCGGGTCAGCCTCGGGCGGTGCGTCGGCGGGCGGTGCGTCGAGGCGTTGCGTGCTCACGTCGAGGAGTTTCTGCTCCGGGTGCAGCGCCCAGCCGGAGATCCGGATCAACGGGTTCTCGTCGAGCGTCTGCACCTGCGGTGGCTCCACGTACCGGCGCGGGTCCACCGGCCGGCCGTCGACCTGTTCCGCGACGACCGGACCGAGCAACGCCACCAGCCCGACCACCACTGCCACCCCGAACGCCGCGCTGGTGGCCAGCCGCAGTCGCACCGCCGCGCGTACCCGGGGGGTCAGCTCGGCGGTCGGATCGCCGCCGCCGGACGCGGTCCGGGTGGGGGCGGCCAGACCGAGGGCCGCGACCGCCACGAACGCCAGCGTCGAACCCAGCGCCGGTTCGGCGTTCGGGCCGACCACGTAGAGGGCGGCAGCGTAGAGCCCCGCCGCCGGCAGGTAACCCAGCAGCACCCGGCCGGTGCGCAGCGCCACCTCCGCGCCGGTCAGCCCGGCCAGCCAGGCCGCGACGACCGGCACCAGCACCGTGTCCGGGGTGGGCTCCACCGGGATCATCGCGGTGAGCAGCCGGGGGATGCCGTTGCGGGCGGCGTCCGCGGTGACCTCCAGCAGGCCGCCCGGCAACTCGGCGCGGGTGGCGGCCAGCCGCAGCGACCACAGTGTCCAGCCGGCCATCGCGGCCACCGACACCGGCGCCACCAGCCACGACGGCAGCCGCCGGGCGGCCACGCTGACCAGCACCGAACCCGCCGCCGCGCCGACGACCAGCCAGGTCAGCAGGCCACCGGCGTACACCCGGCCGAGCACCACCCCGGCGAGCGCCGTCAGCCCGATCAGCGCCAGCGGCAGGACCGCCGCCCGCAGCACCCGCACGGCGCCCGTCACCACCGGCGTACCCCGTCCCACTCGGCGGCGAACTGCGCACCGTCGGCCGCGTCGACGACCACCAGGCCGGCGGCGCCCGGCGGCGTCGGCTCGGCCGCGCCGAACACAGCGACCACCACCGACGGGTACGCCCCGCGCAGCGCCCCGACGTGCCCCAGCTCGTCGCGACCACCCGGCCCGGTCAGGAAGATCAGCGTGTCGCCGAGCCGGTCCTGCCGCAGCCGGGTGGTGGCCGCCCGCACCGCGTCACCGTCGTCGGACAGGTCGGCGGCGGCGAGCCGGTCCAGCGGCCCGAGCGCGCCGTCGGCCTCGCCGTCGGGGCCTGTGGCCTCCGCAAGCTCCGCGGCGGCCAACAGCAACAGCACCGGCAGGTCGGCGCGGTGCGCGGCGGTGACGACCGACGCCGCCGCCTCACAGGCCGACTCGAACGACTCCGCCACCCCGCCGACCCGCTGCGGGTGCGCGGCGGCACGGTTGTCCAGCAGGACGACCAGGCGCGGCAGGCTGGTGTCCACGTTCTCCCGCACCATCAGCTCACCCACCCGGGCGCTGGTGCGCCAGTGCACCCGCCGCAGCTCGTCACCGACCACGTACTCCCGCAACGAATCGAACATGATCGACCCGTGCGGAACCCCGTCCACCCGGCCGTCGAGGCTGCGCCCCGCGCCTCGGGGCACCGCCGTCAGCGGATGGATCCGGGGGTGCACCCAGACCGGCACCGCCGCACCGTACGGGCGGGCCAGCGCCACCAACCCCAACGGGTCGCGTCGGGTCACCCGCAGCGGACCGACCGGCACCACCCCACGACGGTCAGTCGGCACGTCGTAGCGGACCTCGGTGTCCCGGCCGGGTCGCAGGCGCAGCACCGGCACCGGCACGGCCCGCTCCCCGCACCGGTCCTCGGCCAGCAGGTTCGCCGAGCGCAGCCGCCCGGTGTTGCGCACTGTCAAGGTCATGCTCGCCGGCTCGCCGCGCGCCACCCGGTCCGGGTCCGCGCGGCGGGTGACCGTCAGCCGGGGCCGCCACGCCGCGACCAGCGCGGCGTAGCCGACGGCCGCGCCGGCCGCCGCACCGAGCAACGTCAACTCGGGGTACGCGAACCGGAAACCCACCCCCAGCAGCACCACGGCGGCGACGAGCAGCCCGACCCCACGGGCGGTGATCCCCATCGCGCTGCTGCCGGTCAGCCCTGCACCGGAGCGGGTTGCCCCGACGGCAGCGGCACCGGCACCGAGGCGACGGCCTGGCGCAGCACCTCCGCGGGGGTCATCCCTCGCACCTGGGCGTCCGGGGTGAGCAGCAGCCGATGCGCGAACACCGCCTCGACGAGCGCCTTGAGATCCTCCGGCATGATCCAGCCCCGCCCGTCGATCAGCGCGTACGCGCACGCCGCGCGGGTCAACGCGATCACGCCCCGGGGGCTGACCCCGACGCGTACCTGCGGGTGGGTGCGGGTGGCCGCGGCCAACCGGACCGCGTACGCGTAGAGCGGCTCGGCGATGTGCACCCGGCGGGCCATCCGGACCATCTCGCCGACGGTGGCGGTGTCGGTGACCGGGGCGAGCGCCTCGGGGGACCGCACTGTCGCCCCGCGCAGCACCTCGACCTCGACGGCCTCGTCCGGGTACCCGACGGAGAGCTTCACCAGGAAGCGGTCCAACTGCGCCTCGGGCAGCCGGTAGGTGCCGTCCATCTCCACCGGGTTCTGGGTGGCGACCACCAGGAACGGCGACGGCACCGGGTGCCGGACCCCGTCCACTGTGACCGTGCGTTCCTCCATCACCTCCAGCAGCGCCGACTGGGTCTTCGGCGACGCCCGGTTGATCTCGTCGGCGATGACGATGTTGGCGAAGACCGGCCCCGGATGGAACTCGAAGTCCCGGGTCGCCTGGTTGAAGATCGTCACGCCGGACACGTCCGAGGGGAGCAGGTCGGGCGTGAACTGGATGCGCCGCCACTCGCCCTTCACCGTGGCGGCGATGGCCCGCGCCAGGGTCGTCTTACCGACCCCGGGCACGTCCTCCAGCAGCACGTGACCCTGGGCGAAGAGCGCGGTCAGTGCCAGCCGCACCACCTGCGGCTTGCCGAGCACCACCGCGTTGACGTTCTCGGCCAGCCGGGCGGCCAGGGCGGCGAAGCCCTGCACCTCCGGCTGGGTGAGCGGCTCGTGGGTGTTCACGGTCGGTGGTGCTCCTCGCCTGGTGTCCTCAGCAGGTGGGCAGGACGTTGATGTTGTCGCCGCCCTCCAGGTTGAGCCAGGCCCACGGGATGTAGTTCTTTCCCTTGAACTCGACCTGCACCCACCAGTTGCTCTGCTTCTGGTTGTTGTAGATCCACGAGTCGACGTTCTCGCCCGACTTCTTGCAGTACGCCTTGAGCCGGGTGCCGGGCTTGGCCCAGCCGGCCTGCTGGTCGTTGTCCTGCCGGGTGACCTTGAAGACCTCGTTGCCGTTGCGGCCGTCGACTTCCTTGTTGCAGTAGGTCCGCTGGTCACCGTCGGGCCCGTTGTTGCAGGTCGCGATCCCGAACATCGGCTGGGTTGCCTGCGCCTTCTTCGCGGTGCCCTTGCCGGCGGCGTTGCTCGCCGTCACCGTGAACGTATAGTTGGTGCCCGGCGTCAGGCCCGTCATCGTGATGCTGGAGCACGCCCCGGCCTTCGCCGGCTCGCCCGTCGTGGTCAGTGTGCAGGTGGCCTGACCGCCACCGGCGTCCACTGTGAACGTGAGAGTCGCCCCGGTGGCCGTCGACGACGAGCCGGTCACCGTGACCCGTGGCTCGGCCACCGTGCGGGCGGTGGCGGTGGCCTCCGGGCCCGGCCCCGCCTCGTTGACCGCCTTCACCTTCACCGTGACGTTCTGGCCGTTGCCCAGCCCGGTGACGGTCGTGCGGGTGTCGGTCACCTCGCTGACCCGCCCACCGACGTCCACCAGATACCTCGTCACCGGCCGACCGTTGGCTTCGGCCGGCGCCCACTGCACCGTCACCGCGCCCGGCTGGTTGGCGACAGTGCCGGCGCGCAGGTTGAGCGGCCGACCGGGCGCCGCGAAGGGCACCACCGTGTTGCTGACCGGGGAGGCCGCCGACCCGGCGCCCTTGCTGTTGACCGCCACCACTGTGAACGCGTACTGGGTGCCGAACTCCAACTCACCGGCGGGCACCACCAGCTCCGTCTTGGTCGACTCACCGGCCGGCGCGTTCGTCCCCGCCGAACTTGCCGTCACCGCGTACCTCGCGATGGTGTTGCCCTGCCCGTTCGCCGCCGGCCACTTGACGAGGACCGTGCCGTCCGGCCGTTCCTGCGCGGTGACGCTCGCCGGTGGATCGGGCACCGCGGCGGTCGGGGTCACCGGGTTGCTGTTGCGCGGCGGGCCGTCGCCCTTGGCGTTGACGGCGTGCACCGCGAACCGGTACGTCTCGCCGTTGGTCAGACCCTTGACCTCCACCGCACGCTGGTTGGCGCCCACCTCCAGGCGCTGCCCGGCGCCCTGCACCACGTACTTGATGATCTCGGCGCCGTTGGCGGCGGCCGGGCGCCAACTCACCCGCGCCTGGGCGTTGCCGGCGGCGGCGGTGACGCTGCGCGGCGCACTCGGCTTGCCCACCCGCGGCTTCTTCGGCGGAGGCGGCGGCGGAGGAACCGGCGGCGGGTCACCGCCGAGCACGTCGTTGGCGTACTTGTTGACCTCGCGCACCTGGTGCTTGTCGTCCACCACCCGCGCGGTCGCCGAGTCGGGGGAGTTGATGAACAGGTGGTTCTCCCGGACCTCCAGCTCCAGCGGCCCGTTGGCCCGCCCGCGGATGGTCTCGACCAGCTGACCCGCCGCGTCGAAGGAGTAGATGGTGCCGGTGGCCTCGTCGGCGCAGTAGAACCGGTTCGCCCAGGCCACCGCCGGGCTGAGCCGGTCCCCCTCACCCGGCACGGTGAACCCGCTCTCCTGCCCACCGTCACCCACCAGCAGCACCCGCCGGTCGGCGGTCACCGTGACCGGCACCCGTGGGCCGCTGGTGCGCGCGGGCAGCGCCGCCGGGCCGGACAGCGTCAGCGCCGTCGGATGCACCTCGCCGCGCTGCACCCGCACCAGCTTCCCGGCCGTCCGGTCGAGCACCGCCACCCCGTCGTCCAGGGTGGAGACCACCAGCTCGTGGCTGGCGTCGGCGACGTCGTACGACTCGACCCGCTGCGGGCTGAGCCCGGCACCCGCGGGCGCGGCCGACGCCGGCGCGGACGGCAGCTTGGCGGCGGTGATCGCCGAGACGGTGCCCTGGCTGGGCACCGCGATCCAGAGTCGACCCTTACCGTCGAAGGTGCCGCCGGTGATGCCCGGCGGATAGCGCACCGGCTCGCCGACCGGGGTGAGCGATCGCGGGTCGAGCTGCCGGACGATGCCCTGCACGGCGTCGACGACGAACGCCGCGTCCTCGTGCAGGACCACACTCACGCCCAGGCCGGGGGTGGTCCGGGTGGTCGCGCTGAGCTGGAGGGTGGCCAGATCCAGGGAGCTGACCTGCCCGGTCTGCAGGTCCCGCAGGATCAGCAGCCGGTCGGTCTGGGTGATCTGCATCGGATGCTGCCGGGCACCGGGGATCTCGGTGCGGGTGTCCACCCGGGCGGTGACCCCGTTGACCCGGGCCAGCTCGCTGCGCGCCGCGCTCCACAGCCAGGAACTCGCGTCGTAGTTGGCCACCGCGTTGTCCGCCGCGCCCAACCCGAGGACGGTCAGCCCCATGGCGGCCAACAGCGCGGCCACCGTGCCGACGGTCACCAGCCCGCCGCGCAGCCGGGACCGGGAGCGGGGGGCCTCGGTCTGTACGGCGTCGTCGATGCTGGCCACAGCCGGCTGCCTCCCTGAGTCGTGGCAGGTGGCGCGCCTTCCGGCGACCCCTCCCCTGAGCCGGGTGCCATCATATGGCGCTGGTGGTGGCGGGGGAACCCGCACCGTCACCCCTGTGGATACCGAGAGTGTGCGTTGTGGACGTCCAGCTCAGCCCGGTTTCCACTCGACTCAGCGCGGCGACGGTTGGCCGGAGGGCTCCCTGCTCGACGTGGCTTCGCGTTCCCGCGCGGTGCAGACCTGCCCGGAAGTCGCAAAGCTGTCAGTGGAGTAGACCGCCAACACGGTGAAACAGTGATCCACTCGGGAGTTCAACCCGTTGACCGTGTAGCTGGTCCGGCCCGGGTCCACGGTGGCGATTACGCCCAGGGCCTGTCCGGCCCGCCCGGCGGCGACCATGAACGGCACCGCGCCGCCGGTCGGGTCCGTCCAGGTCAACGTGATCGTTGTCGAATCGTCCCGCAGCTTCAGGTCGCCCGGCGGAAGCCCGGCCGCCGTCGGTGCCGCCGCCGTCGGCGTGGTCCCGGCCGGCGGCGGATCGTCGCGGGTCAGCAGCACCGCACCCAGGCCCACCACCGCCACGACGGCCACCCCGGCTGCCACGACCGCGCCGATCAGCGCCGCCCGGTTGCGGCCCGTCGACCCACCCTCATCGGCGTACGCCGGCCGGTACGCGTCCGGTGCCGGGTGGTACTGCTGACCCGGGTACGGCGCCTGGTGCTGGCCCTGGGTCGGGTATGGCGCCTGGGGCGGCTGGTGGTGGTACTGCTGGGCCGGTGGCGGTGCGGCCGGCGGCGCCAGTGCCGGGTCGGTGCCCGGTGACCAGGCCGGTTGCGCAACGGGGCTCGGCTGCGCGGCGATGGGGCTTGCCTGAGCGAGGCTCGGGTTTGTCTGGGCGGCGGTGAAGTGCGCCTGGGCGGCACCGGGGCTCGCCTGCGCGGGGGCACGGTTCGCCGGGGCGGGCTGGGCGGCGGTGGGCCAGCCCGGACCGGCCTCAACCCCGGCCGGGCCGCCGTGCGCCGGAACGGACGGCAACACCACGGTCTGGTCGGACAGCGCGCTACGGGCCCGCTGAGTCGGCACCACCGGGGCGTCGAGGATGCCCAGCCCGGAGTCGCCGTCCGCACCGGTGCCGCCCGCGTCCGTCATGCTCTGCCCGGCGGGCGTGCTCTGCCCGGCGGGCGTGCTCTGCCCGGCGGCGACGGCCTGCGCAGCCGCCGTGGTCTGCGGAGGTGTCGTGGTGGGGGAGTCGGCACCTGGATTTGGTAGGGGTTGCGGTGGGGCGCTGCTGCTCCAGGGCGGTGCGGTCAACCCCCAGGGCGGCACGGGTGGTGCGCTCACCGGAGGCGCGGAGACGGGTGGTCCGTAGGGCGGCCCCGAGACAGGCGGCCCAAAACCGGGCGGCGCGGACACCGGGTAGGTGTGCCCGGGTGGTCCGGACACGGGGTGGCCGTGGCTGGGTGGTGCGGATACGGGCTGGCCGTAGCCGGGTGGCACGGGATGGCCGTAGCCGGGCGGCGCGGAAACAGGTGGGCCCCAGCCGGGCGGTCCGGAGACGGGTGGGCCGTAGCCGGGTGGTGCGGAGACCGGGTATGGCTGGGCCGGTGGGCCGGATACCGGGTAGGGCTGGCTGGGTGGTGCGGAGATCGGATGCGGGGTCACCGGCGGTGCGCTGGTGGGTTGGGCCGGTGGACCGCTCACCGGGTACGCCGGTCCCGGGTGGTCAACGCTCGGGGAGGGCCTGCCCGGTGATGTCGCCTCGGCGCCGGACACGTTGTGCGATTCGGTCGGCGCGGTCGGCGCGGTTGGCCGGGCGGCGGCTCGGGCGGCCTCCTCGGCGAGCAGCGGCTCGATCTGGCGTACCCGGATCGTGGGGTTGTCCCAGCGAGGTGCCGGCACCGCCGGGGTCGCCGGCGGGACGGTCGACGCCGGGGCGGTCGGGGCCGCCGGCTGGGGGACCACCGGCGGGGTCGCCTGGTCGCCGACCCGCTGACGTGGTGCCACGGCCGGCCCGGACGGCGGTCGGTCTGGTGACCGCTGCCCGGCCGGCGTCGTCGGCGGGCCTTCAGCCTTCGGCCGGAGCATTGGGCCGACCGGTGGCCGGGACGGTCCGGGCGGTTGTTCATCGGGGTGCTCACGGGGTGGCATCGCACGCTCGGATGGTTGCTCATCGGTGCGCCGAAGCGGTGGTTGCGCTTCCGTGGGGGGTTGCCCGCTGACGCCCGAGCCGAGCGACATCGCATTCGCCGGCGGTGGCGTGTTGGCGCGCGGCCGGGGCGGCGTCACGGGTCTGGGTGGGGCCGTCGGCAGGCCGGGCTGCGCTGGCGCGATAGAGGGGGCTGCCGGCTGAACGGGCGTCGCCCGAGGGGCTGGAACGGATGCCGCGGTGGCGTGGCCGGGCGACGTGGGTGTGGCTGGTGCGCGTACCGGTGGAGGGGTTTGTTGGGGTGTGGCCGGCGGTTGCGGCGCCCACTGTGAGACGGCGGGCGGCGGGCCACCGGCGGAGGGCCGCATCGCGGCGAGGGTCGCCAGCGACAGGGTCGGGCCGGAGAGCGCCGACCGGGCACCGGGCTCGGTCACCGGGGCGGCCGGGGCCGGACCGGACGTCGGCGCGGGGTGCTGCTCGCCCGGTGTCGGCGGGGGTGGGCCGAGGTAGTCGCGGGCTGCGCGTACCGCCGGGTGGTTCTCCCCCAGCACGGCGGGACCGGCGGTGGCGACGCGGGTGTAGTTGCGGCGGGCCTCGTGCCGGTTGCCGAGCTCCTCCGCCACCTCAGCGAGCTCGAAGGCGAGGGCGAGCATCAGCGGATCGGAGTGCTCCCAGCGCCGCTCGCCCGCCGCGAACGCCTCCTCCAGCACCCGGCGGGCGGCGAGGGGGTCGTCCCCCTCCCGGTGTAGCCGTGCCAGCAGGTGCGTGGTGTGCAGCACCTCGGGATGGTCGTCACCGTATGGCGGGGGAGCGGATTCGATGGCCTCCGCGAGCAGTTGCCGGGCGGCGCTGAGGTCGCCCGCGGCGCGCAGGGCGAGGGCTCGGTGCTGGGCGGCTGCCAGGGGGGAGGGATGGGACACGTGGCAATGCTGCCGTCAGAGGGCCGCCGGACGCTACCCGGACACGCCTCGGCGGTGTGTCGGTGCGGCCGTTTTGAGGCGGCTTGAGCAGCGGCGGGATCGCCGTGGGAGAGGTGCCGGAAGGCGATGTGCATGATCCACGAGCGGCGTGTACAGTAACTCCCCGTGCGGCCCGCTGTGCTGACTGCCGGATGGAAGATCATCTGGTCGGCGAGGTAGGCTGAACGTGTAGGTCCGGGTGGCGGAATGGCAGACGCGCTAGCTTGAGGTGCTAGTACCCGTATAGGGTGTGGGGGTTCAAGTCCCCCCTCGGACACAAATGATTTGCCCACGGTGTGCGCTGAGATCGATTGCAGCGCGCACCGTTTGCGTTTCAGGCTGGTAGTTCAGCCGGAGAACGAGTTGCCGGTGGACCTCGGCCTTGTCGGCGGGATCGGCGTCGCGCAGCACGGCGGTGATGTCGCCGAGTGCGTCCACCAGGGTGGTGATTTCTGCTCGGCTCATCCTGCGCGCGGGGGTGCCCGTGTTCGCGGGGAGGTCTGCCTCCGCACGGGCGCGTTCGGCCTGGGTCTGCGCGATCCAGCCGGTGACCACCGCCGGGTCGGCTCCGGCGTCGAGGGCGGCCCGATAGCGCTCCAGCTTGGCGTCGCACTCGGTGATGATCGTCTGAGCTGCTGTGCCCGCTGCGGGCGAATGATCTAAGGGCTGGGATTCGGTCATCGCGGTGATCGTTTGCTGGATGTGGTGGGGTGCGAAGGCGGAGGCCAGCCAGGTGTCGAGCGGGTCGGTGAGAGCGTCCTCGCGCAGGTACACGTTGCGGGGATGCTCAACTTGGTTGGCGAGGGCGTATTCCTGCGGGAAGCGGCAGCGGTAGTAGGCGTCGCCATGGTTGTACTGGCCCTGCATGCGTCGGTCGCAGGCGGCGCAGTAGATCATGCCCCGGAAGACGTACGGGTTGCGGGTGCGCTGCCGGACGTGTTGTCCGCCGGTTCCTCGTCCGCGTCGTTGCAGTATCGCTTGGGCCTGCTCGAAGGTCGCGTCGTCGATGAGTGGCTCATGGGTGATGTCCTTGGAGACCACCCATTTGTCGCGGGGTTCCAGCGCATGACGCCGGTGTGGCCCATTGCCACGTCGTCGACGTCGAGCAGTACTTCGTCGGTGCGTTGTTTGTTCCAGACCTGCCGCCCTGTGTAGCGGGGGTTGGTGAGGATGACGCGTACGGCGCTCTTGGACCAGGCAATGCCGCTACGGTGCCGGTTGCGGGCCCGGTCGTGTGCCGATGGGCAAGGCACGTGGCTGGCGGTAAGTCCCTCGGCGATGGCGAAGAGGCCGATGCCGGCGAGGAACTCGGCGAAGATCTGTCGGACGATTGGGGCGGTCTGCTCGTCAGGAGTAAGGCCCTTGAGGTGTTTGCCATCGGCGGCCTTCGCGGGGTTGGGGTGGGGTCCAAGATCGCGGAGTGTGTAGCCGTAAGGCGGTCGCCCACCGAGGTAGCGCCCCTCGAGGAGGGTCTGAGCGGCCATGGCGGTGCGAACGCGCAGCTTGATCCGATTACGTTCCCCCTTGCTCATACCCCCGAAGACGGACATGACGAGTTCGTGCGCCTCGTTGTCGGGGTCGATCGGACCGCCAATCTCGGGCACCCAGAGTTCGACGCCGTAATGGGCGAACAGTGGCACCGTGAGGCCGAACTGGTTGCCGTAGAAGGCGCGGTGAGGCTCGCCGACGACGACGGCGGAGAACCCTCGCCCGGGGTTACGTAGCGCCGCGAGAAGGAGGTTGGCTTGGGTTCGACGCTGCCACGGGAGGGAGCGACTCTGGCCGATGTCGAAGTACTCGGCGACAATCCGGCCGTCGTGAGGCTGGATGAGCGTGGTCGCCCGAGTGAGTTGCCAGCTTCTGGATGACTCGGGGTCCTGGTTGTCTTCGGTCGAGACGCGGCCGTAGAAGGCGAAGGGTTGCGGTTGAGGGGTGATCATCCGTTCTCCTCGATCGAGTTGTCTGTTCGGTGGTCGTTGACGCGTCTGAGCAGCTTCAGCAGGGCGGCAGCGGCGCCAGCATGCAGCTCCGGTGGCCTCTGGGGAGCTTCCACCCTGATGATCGTGGTCGTCGCTCGCCCGGCTACGTCGTCGACCGTCCATGAACCGTCGCCTTCACTGGATCGGTCAAGTCGTGCGTCCGTCGCCTGGCCGGACTCCTTGCGTTGCTGATGTTGGTGATCGGACGGCAGAGTCATGCGCCTCCGTCCGGTGGCTCACCCGGCGGCGACATCCGTCGGTGGCAGGGCATCGTGTTAGAGGCGCGCGCTGTGTTGGATGGGTCGGTTGTCATGGAAAGGTCCTCCGAAGTTGATCCGTGTGCCGGTTGCTCCGGCGGGCATAAAGAAGCGGCCGACGCCGTCAGGCATCGGCCGCTTGTTGAGCAGGGCAGGCTTTACATCTATGCGTCGGTCATGTCCCTCAGGGGCCTTGAGACCGGCTAGCGCTGCTGGGCGGCGCGGCTTGGTGGTCGGTACTGCGTGGACTCGGACGCCTCCCGGAGACCACTCTGTTCCCGCGGAGTGCTCTGCGGTTCTGCAGAGCGGTCGACAAGGTCCTATGTGGCCTGGCAGGGGAGCGTGCGCAGGTCAAGGCGGTAAGGAGCTGTTGGCGGGCCTGGCCTTGCAACTGGGTGCAGGTTGGCGAAGTGGTCTCCGCGCCCGAAGTGCTCACCGACGCCGGAAGGAGACGATGGCGGTGACCTGTGGTGATGCGGTGGAGCGGTGCGGCGTGACCTCCCAGTAGAGGTCGAAGTGGTCAGGCGTTGCTGCTTCCGGGATGGCTGGCGCCGGCCGGCGTCTCGGGCCGCCTCACGCCACGCCTGTAGGTGTGCTGTAGGTCGATGTGGAGCGTTGCGGGTGGCTTGCCGGAGTCCGCCGCGGTTCCGTCATTCGAGACACCGATCCCACGGGGCGTGCCCTGACCAGGCCTTTAGGGCTGGAGACCTCTTCGGCGGGCCCGAAGTCGCCTAGAGGTTACTCAGCGGTGTGGGTCGCTGGTGGTCTGTAGCAGCTGGGGCGGTCGTCGCGGTTGCGGCATGGTCGGGATTTGGGCGTCTGCGGCCCGTCTAGCTGGATTGCGAACGGCGCGTCGACCGTTGCGTCAGCGCACCAGCCAGCAGCGGCGTTGATTGAGATCGTGCCCGTCATCAGCTCAGCCCGACGAGTTGCGAGACCGCTAGCGGAGCGGCGGGAGACCGGGGCGGCAAGGGAAACCGTCGTGTGATCTGATCCCTGCCGATGACGACACGGGATACCGACGCCACCGATCCCGACGCCGCTACGGCTACGCCGTCCCAGGTACCTCGCATGATCGTGCTTATGCTGGCCAACCTGGCCCTGAGCGTCCTGCTCGCCGGTCTGATGCTGGTGTTCCAGGAGCATCTGCTGGACTACCAGGTTGCCCACCTCGATGTGCCAGCCGGCACCGACCTGGTTACCGCTCGGGAGGAGTTGCGCTCCTCGGTGTGGTCGCGGGTGCTGCCCGTGGCGCTGGTCGCGTTCGCTTACCTGGTGGTGGTCGGCGGGCTGCGGTCGGGCCGGCGTAAGGCGTACCGGCAGGTGATCTTCATTTCGGTGATCGTGCTGCTCGGCACCGGGCTGACCCTCTTTCAGCCGTTCCCCTGGTGGGTGCGGGCGGTCAACGTCGCGAAGGCGCTCGTGGTGGTCGCGCTGCTCTTCCTTGCCAGCCGCCCCGAGGTCCGCGGTTGGTTTCGGCGCGACCAGCCAACCCGACGTGGTTGATCGACTCGGGTAAGGCGCAGCCATTCCCGTCGGCCGGCGAACTGCGGAGGACGTGGCGATGACGGTTGACTGGACTCGGCTCGGGCACGCGTACGGCCGGGCGATTGACACCCCGGGGCACCTGGCCGCGCTGGAGTTCGGTGACGCCGAGGCCCGGGAGGCCGCGCTGGACCACCTCGACATGGCGGTCCTGCATCAGGGTTTCCCGGAGACAGCTACCGCGCCGGCTGTTCGGGCCGTGACCGCACTGCTCGCCGAGGGGCGAGCCCACCTGGACACCGTGGAGTCGCTTTTGGAGTTCCTCGGCGACGCGGCTATGAGCGTGATCAACCTTTCTGACGATCGTTACTTCGCGGGGATACTGCCGGACCTCGCTGATGCCGTCGCGCAGGCTTACCCGGTGGTGCTTCCGCTGGTCACGGCGTCCCCGCCGGACCGCGCGTTGTTCCGCGCGGAGAACCTTGTGGCGATCGCCCGGATGCGGTCCCTGGCGGATCGGCGGGAGGAACTGGCGGTGCTCCTTCTGGAGTGGTCGGAACGCGGTGCCGGGCCGCAGGCGGAGTGGCTGCGCTTCCTCGGCCAGTTCGGCGTTGACCTCCGCGACCGGCTCGTCGACCCGGATCCGGCGGTCCGGCTCCGGGCCGCGCTGGTTCACGAGGATGACCCGCGCGGCCGTGAGGTCATCCTGGCCGCGCTGGCTGAGCCACCACCTCTGGGAGTGCACGAGTTCGCGCTCGTCGCCGCGGCGATCCGCGTCGCCGCTGACTTCGACGAGATCGCCACGGCTGCTTGTCAGGTGGCCAGTCGGGACAGTTGGGCCGGCTTCGGCGACGGCTGGGGTGCGTTGGTGCGGTTCGCGTTCCCCGAGCCGTACGCGACGAGCCGGCCCCTTACTGAACCGCAGCGCGCGTTGGTTCGGGCGCTGGTGACCAACGACGAGCTCTGGGACTCGACGAACGGAAGTTGCGGTCTCGTCTTCAAGCAGGCCGGATTACCGCGCAGCCGGAGTGCGTGCCGCCGGCTCGTTGGGTGACCACCCTTTAAGACCAACATTCGGATCTGCCCGGCGACCCAGCCACCCCGATATGCCGCCGGCCGTGCGCGCTGCGCCTCGGCGCCCCGGCTGCGGTTGACTAACATCGGCCTCGCACTGCTCGCTGGAGACGTGCCGAAGCGGTGCCCACGGCGTCTGGGCGACGCCAGGGCCACGGGCCCGGGAATGAGGGGCAGGGTGGGAGCAGCCGGGTGTCTTGAACGGCGTTGAGCTGCATCCAATAGCGCACAACGGCGCTCAACCGCACCGCCCCCACCTGCGGCTTCTCGTTTCTGCAGGTCAGAGTGGGCGCAGCATCCTGTTTCCCGCGGAGTGCTCTGCGGTTCTAGACCGCGATCGTCAGTGCTCTATGTCGCCTGACAGGGCGGTATGCGCAGGTCAAGGAGGTAAGGAGTCGTTGGTTGGCCTGGCCTTGCAAATGGGAGCAGATTGGATGCAGGTTGGCGAAGTGGTCACCGCGTCCGAAGTGCTCACCGACGCCGTGCATAGACGAGGGCTCTGACCTACGGTGATGCGCTCAAGCGGTGCGGTGTGACCTCCCAGTGGATACCGAAGAGGTCAAGTCTCCAGCCTCCCGACTGGCTGGTGCCGGCTGTTGAACTTGGGCCTGTCGGAGCCAAATCACGAGGCCAGCCCGTATCAATGCGCGGCTGTGGCTGTCGTCGCGGTGGCGTCGGTACGGATCCCGCGAGCTGAGACCCAGATCCCACTGGCGAACCTATGAGCAGGGCTTCCTGAACGGTGACCTCTTCGGCGGCACCGAGGATATCAGCCATGTTGCTTTCGGTTATCCAGTCGGGGACGTTCGGTCATGCCGACGAGGGTGCGTGGATCAGGCACTTCTGGGCTCTGGTATGTACGCGGCCGCGACGGGTGTGCGTACTGTCCATCCGAGAGCTCGATAAAGACGGTGACCGTCGTCAGTAGCGACCAGGACACCGGTGTCCGCGTCGAGTCGGAGGGCGTGCGGCGCGAGCGAGCGCATGACCACGTTGCCCAGTCCGCGGCTCCGGTGTGCAGGTGCGGTTTCGACCTGGTCGACGATCCCGAATGCGTCGGCGGTCGTGAGCCTGCCGGACGCGGCGACCTACCCCTCAAGGTCGAGAACGATAGCGGTGACAACATCGCCGGAGGTCTGAAGCCGTGCGGTGTACGGCGATGGAGGAGTTGTGTCGGAATCGGCCCGGTAGGTCGTCGTCATGAGGTAGCCGGTGTCGGCCAGCTTCCACTGTGGCGGGAGAGCGGCACCGGCGCCCACATCACGAGGGTGCCCCGCGCTGTGGCTCGGGGCTGACTGATGGCCGTCGGTCTGGTGATCTGCCCACTCGCCGTCCACGTTGCGAAGTCGCGTACCCGGCGCTCGGTTTTCTGCGGGGACTTGGCCGCCCACTTCGTTGCGTTCTTTGACGCGAAGTCGTCCAGGACCTGGCGGTCAGTCGCGGTCCAGGCGGGAAGCTGCGCTATCCACTCTTCTGCCTGCTCGGCGCTGTGGCCGCTACCGATCAGCCATGGGTGGGCTGTCCGTTGTCCTGCCGGCGGCAGGACTGCCGTGCGTGCCTTGACAGGAAGGCGGAGCAGCAGGACAGTCGACATATTCATAGACGTCTAACTATTTACGGCGAGGTGTGCCATGCGGAAGTCGCTGACTGCTGTGGCCGCCATCGCTGTTGCCATGATCGCGATGATGGCCGCGATCTCACACGCCAGTGCGGCGAACGCGGCGGCCGGGTGTCGGGTGAACTACGTCGTCACCAGCCAGTGGACCGGTGGCTTCCACGCCGACATCGCGGTCACCAACTTGGGTGACCTAGTCAACGGGTGGACGCTGCGGTTCGCGTTCCCTGCAGTCGACCAGCGGCTCACGCAAACCTGGAGCGCCACCTGGGCCCAGGCGGGCCAGCAGGTCAGCGCGACCAATCTGGGCTGGAACGCGACCCTGGGCACCAATGGCTCCGCGAACATCGGTTTCGTTGGCGCCTGGTCGGGCAGCAACCCCATACCGGCGTCGTTCACGCTCAACGGCGTCACGTGCACCGGCGGCGTCCTGCCCAGCGTGACGCCGACCCGGACGACCACACCGCCGGTCGCTGACTACCCGGCGATCGTCACCTGGCTCAGCCCGACCGCCGGCGCGGTGTACACCACGCCGGGAACCGTCCCGCTGGCGGCGACCGCGACCGTGGGAGGCGGACACAGCATCACCTCGGTGTCGTTCCGGGTGGACGGCGTCACGGCGGCCCGGGGGGTGAGGACGACCGGTGACCGGTACGAAGCGCTGTGGACACCACCGATCGGCGAGCCCGGCACCAGCACCACCTTCGTGCTGTACGTCTCGGCCGGCACCGACCAGTCGCTGCCTGGCGCTGCGCCGCCGCTGCTGGTCACGGTGGTGACGCCGGCGTCCACCGGCACCAACCACCCGCCGGCGGCGGCGCTGAGCACCCCCGGCGGGCAGACCTACTTCCTCGAACCGACGACCGTCACGCTGGTCGCCGACGTCGCCGACACCGATCCCGGGGACCTCGTCACCCGGGTGGAGCTTTACCTCGGCGCAACCCGGCTGGCCGTTACGCCGACCAACAGCGGACAGCGCTACCAGTTCCAGACGGCCCTGTCGGCCGGCACGTCGTCCACCTTCACCGTGCGGGTCCACGATTCCCACGGCGGCCTCGGCATCTCGAACCCGCTGACCTTCACCATCCGTTAGCGCCTCGGCCCTCCGTTAAGGGCTGACCAAGGTCCTTCCACTGGCCGTCGATACGTTTGCGAGTCGGCACGGCGCTCTGGGTCAATTCGACCAGGCCATCGGGGTTGGCGGTGACCGTCGTGGTGGGTGAACCTGCGGCGGTCGCCTCAAACAGCTCGCTGGAGCTTTGGCGTTGCGGGTGAGCTTGCTGGAGTCCGCCGTAGTTCCGTCATTCGAGACACCGATCCCACGGGCAGTGCCCTGACCAGGACCTTCAGGCTGGAGACCTCTTTGGCGAACCCGAAGACGTCAGCGCTGGCACCCCATCGAGGCGGTTGGGCGGCGTCCGCGTGTAGTCGATGACAGGATGCCGGAGCCGGCGTGGCGCCGAACCAAGCCGGCGACTCAGTCCTGCGGTCACCCATCGACTGGCCTCACCGACCTATGGGGCGATGCCACACAGCAGCTTCGCGAGTCTGGGCACCCTCATTGCCCAGTCACGCTGCCCCTGGCCGAGCAGGCCGGCCCTCTCAAGATGGCCGGCCTCCCCGCGTCACGCCGCCGCTCGGCTCATCGCGGCGCTGGCCAGCCCGTTCAATGTGGTCAGGTCGGCCGCCCCCAGGTACGAGTCCGACATCATGACCACCACCACGTAGTGGCCGACCGCGGCGGCGACATAACCGACGTAGTGGTCGCCCTCGTCGTAGGTGCCGAGGAACAGCACCGTGTCCGGCCCGAGGTGGTCCTCGGCGACCGGGTCGAAGCCCTCCTCGTCGCCGCCCGCCCCGCACCGGGCGAGTTGCGCCTTCAGCTCGGTGATGTACGTGTGTGCCCCATCGCCGCGGTACCGGGCGACGTTCTCGTAGATCCGAAATCGGGTACCGAGATCGGCTGCCTGCGTGCGGTTCACGACCGGCTGCGGCACCGGCGTGTCCGCGCACGGCTGGGGTAGCAGCGACCACACCAGCCCGTCCTCCACCGGCCCCGGCACGGTCCCGCCGAGATCGTCCGGTTGCAACATGACCCGGTCAGGGATCCCCCGTGGCCGCTGCTGCGCCGCCGCCGGCCCGCTCGCCGACACCAGCCCCAGGATCACGGCCGTCATCACCATCAGTGTCCTTCGCATACGAACCATCCTCTACATCGCTGGCAACCGATGGATGGGCGCGCGTACCCAGCTCTCCCTAAGTACACGTACTCCTCACCCGAGTGGGAACCTGGTGCCGGGCCGTAGAAGTTCATCGGTCTGACGTTGCACCCGGGGGCGCACGTGCGTGCGGTGTCGCTCCTGTGACGGACGGGCCGACTGTCCCGAGCGGTCTGCGCGTGCCCAACCTCGGCGGGCGCGGCTCGGACAACCCGCACATGTCCCCCGAACTCGGCCAGAGCCACCTCTCTCGAGGGTCGACCGGGTGTTACATGCTGTCTGGTATGTGGTCACCGGACGATCACCGCTCCCGATCGAGGACCCGACGCGACGAGCGGGGACGGGTCATCGTGGACTCCTGGACCGACCCTCTCGCTGTGGCGTTCCTGGCCGAACTCTGCTCGCTGATTCTGCTGTTGCTGGCGCGTCTGACTCTCTCCGGACGTGCCGCGTCGGTAGTGACCGGCGTGCTGGCGGTGGTTGTTTACTGGGCCTTGCCCTACGCCTATCTCGGACGGGAGCACTCCGTTCGTGAGGACAGAAGTCTCCTGGGGCAGGTACGGATACATGACGCGTTGAGCGTCGGGGACGTTCCGACCCACCCATGGTGGTGGAAGGAGGGCGGCAATCCCGGCAGGCCGCTGATCCGCCTGGCCGTGCTGGCGACAGTGCCGGTCAGTATCGCGTCCGTGGCCTTCCACGGCTGGGTGATTAGCACGGCTACGACGATCCTCCCGGACCACTATTCGTATCTCCCCGTCGAGGACGGCGACCTGCCTACGCTGCTGTGGGGCGTGGGTTGGCTTGCGTCCTTCGGCGTATTGTTTTGGGCCCGTTCGACGCGACGCAGAGCCTTCCGGGCCGCCGTTGACGCCCTGGTCGAGCGGGAGAACCTCGACCCCCACCTGTCGGAACGGGACCACCTCCACCGGGAGACGACGGAGCTGAAGCGCCAGCGAGCAGAGCTCGGCAGCATCCTGAAGAGCCTGCGAGAGACCGACGACGCAGCGCGTTCCGAAGGGGTGCCCCTGGGCCTCAGAATCACCCTGGATCGTCTTGTGCGGCTGACCGAAACGACGCTCAGCAGCACCGACGTAATGTTGAAACGAGACCAGGAGACCACCGAGCGAGCTGATGCCGAGAGGCGGCAGAGCATCCGCCGTGAGCGTTGGATGCTCGTCATCGGAGTCCTCGCCGGTCTGCTCCTCGCCATCCTGAGCCACCAGGTGGGGCTTACCTGAGGCGCGGGATCACTTCGGTCAGCTCCAGCCGTATGTGAGGTCATGGTAGGCGCGGCTGCCGCAGCTTCTCGCCTAGATAAACTCTTCAGCGATGATTTTCGCTGGAAGTTGCGGCCGTCCCATTGGTGCGGTCCCGGCGGTGACGCGGCCCCTCGCTGACCTAACGGCGATCATGGCCCGGATCTCGCTCGACGCTGTGGTGGGGCGACTGCCGTGGGCGGATGAGTCGATCACTACGGGGCACATGACCGACGAAACTGCGCAGCCTGCGCCGCCGCGAATTGTGGACAGCGTCGAGCCGGTCATCGCTGGCTATGTGGAGCTGGTCACGCTCCGAATCGTCGGCTGCGGGCCGAGTAGGAGCGCAGGGCGCGGAGGAAGTCAATTTTTCGGAAGCCTGGCCAGTACACGTCGCAGAAGTACAGCTCGGAGTAGGCGGCCTGCCAGAGCAGGAACCCGGACATGCGGCGTTCTCCGCTGGTACGGATGACGAGATCAGGGTCGGGCTGACCGCCGGTGTACAGGTGCGCCGCGAGATCGTCGGCGGTTAGCCGCTGCGCGACGTCTTCCAGTGTGGCGCCCGCCTGTGCTTCCTGTTCGAGGAGAGAACGGACTGCGCTGACGATCTCCTCGCGGCCGTCGTAGCCGATGGCGACCGTGAGGTGGAAGTCGGCACCGCGTTCACGTGTGGCGTCTTCCGCGAGTTTCAGTGCGTGTCGTGTCGAGTCGGGTAGGACGTCGGCGCGGCCGGCCAAATGGAGCTGCCAGGGGTTGGACGGACGGAGAAGCGGCTCCGCGACGACCTCCTCGATCATCCGCATCAGGTTCTCGACCTCTTCGGATGCCCGCTTACGCATGTTATCGACAGAGGCGACGAACAGAGTGACGTGATGAATGCCCATATCGGCGCACCAGGCCAGTACCTCGTGGATGTGCTCTGCGCCGTACCGGT
Source organism: Micromonospora noduli (assembly GCF_003264365.1). GTDB lineage: Bacteria > Actinomycetota > Actinomycetes > Mycobacteriales > Micromonosporaceae > Micromonospora > Micromonospora noduli. The sequence continues at coordinate 107,725 of NZ_PYAK01000014.1, read as the reverse complement.
GGCCGACTCCAGGGTCATTGAAGCCCGCCTGCCTGGCCCACCGGCGGTTCCCGTCCATGACCATGGCTACGTGCCGTGGCAGCGACTTACCGCCGAGCTGCGTGCGGAGGCGGTGCGCGTAGAGCCGGTAGGCGGCACGGCGTAGGGGCTGCATCATGATCAAATGAAATCACCTCATCGACGCTGGCGTTGGCCCGGCTGCTCATTCATCAGACGACTCCCAGCGGGCTGAGTAGCCACCGAAGTAGCCAAGGCGGGGTGCCCGGCCGGAACACCCCGTACTTCGGCGACACCGCCAAGCAGTGCCGGGCGAGGCTGAGGTACGTCTGGCCGATCCTGGCAGCGTGGGGCACACAGGGGGCACAAGACACTGTCAAACGTCGCCGGCCAGCGACCAACAATGGCAGCCTGAGACGCCCCGTGAGCAGGTGCCGAGGACCACTCCCGCTGGTGGCGGCGTAGCGGCTCCAAGTTCCGCTTCAACTCAACCGGGCACGTTGGCTGGCAGGCCAGCTGGTGTCAGTGCAGGAACGTGAAGAGGCTTCCCGCAGTATCCAAGGGCTGCGGCGAAGTTTCGAACCGGTGCACGCCGACAGAGAATCGAACGTCGTCCGGAGCGTGGAATGCCTGCTCCACGAAGCCGGCATCCCGAAGCCACTCCCGTACTGCTGGCGTCAGGTCCGAGTCCCGCCGCGCCCTGGTCCAGATCACGGTGGCACCCTCAGCACACAGCCGGGGCAGGGCGGTGTGGGCGCTCATCTAATTGGCCCGGGTTCGGCTCATGGAATTGACCTGGTCTCCGGGCAGGAGTGCCACGGGTTGGTGGTGGCGGGTTGTTGCCACTCGTCGATGTCGTCGGGCCAGGGTGCGGGACGGCCGTCGTCATCCCAGAAGCCGGTCTCGATGTTGTCTCTGAAGAGAGCGGTATTACGTGCGGCGCGTTCTTCGGGGTCGGGGATGGCAGGGTCATCGTTGATGTGGGAGTTCATGGTGCGGTCTCCGGGGGCACGGGTAGGGCAGCTGGGCGTGGCCGCAGACGTCGATCTGGTCCGAACGTTGCGGCCTCGGAGCTTTGATCGAGTTGGGGCGTTGGACGTTCTGCTAGCGTGCGCGGATACAAGATCTTGGATCTGTGGCTTGGCCGCCTGAGCCGATCAGGACTGAGAGGCTCGTGCTTCGTGAGACCGAGGCCCGGGACCGTGCGGCGTTCATCGAGCTGCTTGCCTCGCCAGAGGTGCATACCTATCTCGGCGGTCCGCGCCCGAGCGACGTGCTTGAGGGCGAACTGCCCGAGGTGCCCGAGCAGTGGCCGGGACGTTTCGTCGTCGACCTCGACGGAATGATGATCGGCCAGATCCTGCTCAGGAGACCGGCCAGGCACCGCCCGGCTGCTATGGGGAAGGTCGATCTCGGTTACCTGTTTCTGCCGCGGGCGTGGGGACTCGGGTAGGCCGTCGAGGCGTGCGCGGCGGCACTCGGCTGGCTTGACCATGTCCTTCCCGGTGAGCCGGTGGTGCTCGCCACCCAGACCGCTAACGTCGGCTCGATGCGCCTTGTGGCGAAGCTGGGGGTTACCGAGGTAGAAAGGTTCCATTCCTGGGACGCCGACCAGTGGCTCGGCATGCGGTCCCCGGTCACGCCGTCCAGTTGAGTTGCACCGGAACCGCCGGGGGTACCGGCTCGTCCGCCTGTGTCGCCAGCAACTCGGCCAGCGGCGACGTCCGCTCATAGCCGAGATGAGTGCGCCCCAGTGGAGCGGGCTGCGCATCGTCGCTATGGTCGGTGTCGTGGAGACACTGGGCCGACTTGCCGGAGTCACGGTCGACTGCCGGGATCCGCAGCGACTGGCTGACTTCTGGTCCGTGGTGCTTGGAGGACGCGTGACGGAGTCTCTTCCCGGCTGGCGGCGCGTCACTGTCGCCGGGGGCGGCCCGGTGCTGACATTCCAGCCGGTCCCGGAGACCAAGGCCGGCAAGACGCGACTACACCTCGACATCGCCGTTACCGACGTTGACGAAGCGGTCGATCGGATCGGGATGTTGGGCGGGCGGTGGACAGGTGAACGGCATGACTACCAAGAGGGCGCAGTCCTCGTCATGACCGACCCGGAGGACAACGAGTTCTGCGTCGTGCAGTACTACCGGGTGTGATCTGGTTAGGCTTTCGACCGAGCATCCGAGACCTGCTGATGGCGTCGTACGCACCGTCGTCGTTGCACACTGATCACAAGCGGCCGCGAGAGTGTGGAGCCGTCGACGCACTCTTCTGCTGCTGACAATGCGCGGCGATCGTGAGCGTACTTCCCGATCAACCGATGCGGCTGTGGGGGCCAGCGCTGGTGCCAGCCAAAGCACTGGCCGGCAGCTTACGAGCGGTCTGCGGTCGGCGAGCCGGTGCGAGCCGGGTTGGGGGAGCAGGTTGGGAGCAGCGGGGTGCCTGAACGGCCGTGAACTGCGTCCAACGGCATCGAACGGCGCTCAACCGCACTCCACCCCTACCTGCGGCTCCACGTTCCCGCAGGTCAGAGTCGGTGCGGCGTCCTGTTTCACCGCGGAGTGCTCAACGCCACTGGACGGACTTCAACGGTTCTCTATCTCGCCTGATGGAGGAGTGTGAGCAGGTCAGGGCGGTAACGACCTGGTGTGGTGGTTGGGCCTTGCGTTGGAAGCAGATTGGGTGCAGCTCGGCGAAGTGGTCACCGTAGCGAAGAGGTCACCCAGCTGTGTCCTGGCCAGGTCGCTGAGCCGCAGCGCTGGTGCGCTCCGGAGCGGTTGACCTCCCAGTAGACGTCGAAGTGGTCAGGCGTCGCTGCTCCGGGCGGCGGGCGCCGGCCGGTGTCTCGGGTCGCCTAACGTCACGCCCGTCGGTGTGCTGCAGGTCGAGGTGAAGCGTTGGGAGGGCTTGCTGGGGCACGCCGTGGTTCCGTCATCTGAGGCACGGATCCCACGGGCAACGCCCTGACCAGGCCCTTCAGACTGGAGACATCTTTGGCGAATCCGGAGAGGTCAGCCTGGTGCTTCCGGTCATCAGTCGAGCGACGCTCGCTCATGTCGATGAGCGGTTGGCAGGCGGCGTAGCGAGTATCGGCGATCTCACCGCGTGTTAGAGACTGCGCAGGCGATCTCCCGCCGCAACAGAGCCGCCTCGTCGTCGCGGTCGCATAGCAGCAGCACCTTGAACTCTGGCTTGCCGAACGGGAACGCCCAGTGCTGAACGGCCTGCGACAGGATCTGGAACAGCGTGTGCCGATCCTCGGCATTGCTGGACAGCAACCGGGGCGCGTTCTCGACAACGATCAGATACCCGTCCGCGGGCAACCAGTTCAGGTCACGAAGACAGTCGGACAACGCGTTCCAGTTCCAGCCGAAGTAGCCGGGAAAGAGCAGCGCGTCGGAGAACTCGTAGAAGGTGTGGTCCGCGTCCGTCATCCTCGTTCCGTCGAGCCGGGCGACGACGAACCTGCCCGTTGCCGGTAACACCGCCGCCAGCTCGACCAGACCACTGCGCGAGCAGACCGCCAGCTGATCAGTGGAGCCGTTCCACCAGCTACTTATCATTCAAGCCCACCACGGTTGACGTAATTCCACGAGCTCAGCGGCCTCGCGTACGCCGTGTCTTCCATGGGCTTCAGTCTGCCTGGGAGCCAGCACTGCACGACGGGCAGGCCTCGACCGAACACCGGATCTGCCGCGACCAGCGCGGCGGCGGCACAGGTAACGGGTGGACGCAGCATGGTTCGGCCACACAGACTGAGCCGTGACCTCTCGGGACATTCCGCTGCCGCTAGGCGAGGTCGGTTGGCTGTTCCCCGCCCTGGCAGATCAGACGGAACACGACCGCGTTCGTCAGCTTCTGCAGTCCGCCGACGAGACCCTCTTCCGGGTTGGACAGCGACTGGGTGCACGATCCGACGCCCAGCTCTGGGGCGTCACCCTGAACCGCTTCCGCTATCAGCGGCTCGGACCCGAACCGGAGTTCCTGGTCACGATACTGGCGGGCGAAGGGGGATCGAATCAGATCTGGGTGGACGTTCTCTGCGCCCCGGCGGGCAGCATGCCCTACCACCGCCCCGGACCGCCATGGCAGGTGCACACCACAATCTCCCTCAGCTGTGACTCCGACCCCATCGGCTGCAGCGGCCACCAGGTCGACGCCCATACCAGTACGCCGGTCGAGACCCCGCTCGATACCGCCACCGAGGTACACGCCGCAACCCAATGGCTGCTACAACGACTCGCCAACGAGAGCGAGGACTCCCTCCGAAAACACGACCCGAATTGCGGTCACCCGCCCGCACCTCGACGCCACGACTGACACAAACCGCGCATCATCACACCGGCCTGCCAAAGGTGGCCCAACGGATGCGGCGGCACCCAGGGCAAAGCCGGTGCTCATCGGGGCAACACCACTCACCTCGCCGTCCGGATCTGCCCGCCGGCTGTTCGCTCTGCGCCTCCGCGCCCCGGTCGCGTTGACTAAACGTCTGCCGCGCACTGATCGATGAAGACGTGCCGAAGCGGAGTCCCAAGGCGCCTGGGCGACGCAAGGGCCACGGGCCCGGGAGTGGGGGAGCAGCGTGGGAGCAGCCGTGTGTCCTGAACTGCCTTGAACTGCGTCCAACGGCGTCGAACGGCGCTCAACTGCACCCACCCCTACCTGCGGCTTCACGTTGTCGCAGGTCGGAGTCGGTGCGGCGTCCTGGTCAGAAGTTGCCAGGTCGTAGGCCACTGCCGCCTGCGTGTTCTCCGAAGCGGCCATCAGGTGGTCCTGAAGAAAGTACCGGTTCAGCTCCAAGTCGTAAGTGCCGTCAAGTGCGATGAGGCACGGCAACCGGTCGGGGATGTCTTCCTCATCCAGCCAGGACTTGATCTGTCCGAGCGGTAAGGCCAGCAGGAGAGGTCTTGGCGCCTTCGGAGTGAGCAGTCGTCGGCGGGTGAAGTGGACCCTCCACCCCAAAATTCGGCACCGATGTAGCTTAAGCGGACATCGTTCGCAAGTACATAATCCTGGGCCACGTGGATTCGCGGCCACTGGTCCACCGAAAACAAGATCCACTGGGAGCGGGACGTCACCTACGACGAAGACCGCTGCCAGATTCGCACCGAAACCGGGCCGGAGGTCATGGCCGCCCTACGCAACGCCGCCATCGGCGCCCTCCGCACCGCCGGAATCGCCAACATCGCCGCCGCCAACCGACATCACGCCCGCGACAGCACCCGGCCCCTGGCCCTACTCGGCATCACCTGACGACTTTACCGGGGCCCTGAGCGGGCATGACGCTCGATTCAGACTCACCCAAACTGCTTGGCCCACCCGCCACGCCGCGTCAGCTCGTCACTCGTTGCGAGAACCCTGGGCATCGTCTTGTCGGCACTGGGAGGCGCGGCAGCATGGTACGACTGCTTCAACGCTGCCACGAAGCCGACAGAACGGGCGAGCCGATGACGACGAGCAGGGCGGGCGAGCTGATGCGCACGCCTGAGGATCCGCAGATGGCAACGTTCCTGGAACTGTTCTACGACCTGGCGTTTGTCTTCGCGCTCACCCAACTCTCGCACGCGCTGATCCAGGATCTCACCTGGAGCGGCGCCTTCCAGACGCTGTTGCTGCTGCTGACCCTGTGGCGGGTCTGGTTCAACACGGCGTGGATAACCGACAGGTTCAACCCGCAACAACCGGCGATACAGCTGCTGGTCATCGCGAATTTGGTGGGCACCCTGGTGATCGCGATCGCGCTGCCCGACGCGTTCGGCAGCCAAGGCCTGGTCTTCGCAGGGGTATTCGTCGCCCTATTCATCGGCACCAACATCTTCCTTGTGACCGCCCTGCGGGGCCACGCACCGCGACGCACCTCCGCGCGGATACTGTTCTGGTACGGCGTGGCCGCCGTGCCGTGGATCGCCGGTGCGCTCTCGCATGGGACGGCGCGTGTGGCGCTGTGGACACTCGCGGTGGCCCTGGACTACGCCGCATACGCGCTCTACTACCCCACGCCGAGGATCGGCCGCACGCCCCCGTCGGATCTGCCGGCCATGGCCGAACACCTGTCCGAGCGCTACCGGCAGTTCTACATCATCGCGCTCGGCGAGCTGATCCTGGTCACCGGGCTGACGCTTCGCGACACCGCCTTCACGCCCGACCGGACCGCTGCGTTCCTCGTGACGATCGCCACCACCGTGCTGCTGTGGCGGATCTACATCTACCGCGCCGGGGAACTGGCGGCCGCAGCCATCAAAACGGCCCCCGACCCGGCCCGCCTTGCCGGATCGACGTCATACGCCCACCTGGTCATGGTGGCCGGCATCGTCGTCACCGCCGTCGGCGACGAACTCGTCATCACCCACCCGTTCGGACATACGCAACCGGCCTGGATCGCCGTCATCCTCGGCGGACCCGCACTCTTCCTCGCCGGGCGTGCCGGCTTCGAGTACGCGGTCTTCGCCCGCGTATCCCGGGATCGGCCGATCGGCCTGGTCGTGATGGCTGCCCTGACACCGGCGATGCTCCTCCTGCCGCCGCTGCTGGTCGCCCTCGCCCCCACCGCAGTCCTCGCCGGTGTCGCCATCTCCGACGCCACTCGCGCTCGAGCACATCCAGCCGAACCACCGTCGCCACCAGGCGCACCATCGTGACAGGTCGCGGGCAGCTACCCCCCCGGTCCAATCCACACAGAATCCCGGCCGGCCGCCGGCTGTGCTCCGGCAACTGATGCGCGACACATCTCCGCCAGGTGATGCGCAACCGCGCGATGAAGCTAGGGGCACATCAGTGCGCCTCGGGACGTGCGGATCTAGCCGATGACAGGTTGTCAGTCGGTGAGTGTCATCGGCCGCTGAGCGCACGAATCCGAGCCTCTGATGCGCGGGGCGGTGCTCGTGTTCGCGCGGAGGTCTACCTCCGCACGGGCGCGTTCGGCCTGGGTCTGCGCGATCCCGCCGGTGACTACCGCTGGGTCGGCTCCAGCGTCGAGGGCGGCGCGGTAGCGCTCCAACTTGGCGTCGCACTCGGTGCTGATCGTCTGAGCTGCTGTGCCGCTGCGGGCGGATGATCTAAGGGTTGGGCTTCGGTCTTCGCGGTGATCGTTTGTTCGATGTGTCCGGGTGGGCCGGCCTGAGTCACCCAGGCGGAGCAATCAACCGCCGTCCGTCTTGAAACATCGCACCTAGCGGGTATCCGGATCTGCCGCTGACAAGGCTCGGCGATCGTGGGCGTGCTCCCCGGTCGACCGATGCGGCTACGGGAGCCAGTGCTGGTGCCAACCAAAGCACTGAGCCGGCAGCTCACGATCGGCCGGCAGCCCGTTTCGGGGGAGCAGGTTGCGAGCAGTGCCCTGAACGGCCTTGAACTGCGTCTAACGGCACCGAACGGCGCTCATAGGCGTGCTGCAACCCAACGAGCACAACCGTTGCCAGGGCGCGTGCGGGGGATCAGTCAGCGTACTGTCCGACTCGGTCCGCGTGAATGGGCGTCTCCGCAGTCTCGGCGCTATCTGAGCCTGCGGAGACGCCGGTGGTTCAGCCGTTCTGCGGGCTGGTGTTGTCCGTGCCGCCGAGGCGGGCCAGGAACTCGTGGCACTTGTGGGCACGCGCGGAGTCCTCCGCCATGACCTGCTCGAAGAACGACGCAATCTCGTCTTGGCCGGCGTTCTTGGCGTCGCGGACGTATTGCCCGTAGTCGTGCCCCGCTTTGAGCGAGTGGTACTGCACGGAGATGAGGTCGAACGTCACGTCGTCGAAGCCGGTTTCTCCGGTAGCCATGTGCTCTCCTTCCCCTCAGGGCCGCGTTCGCACGCGTCGTCCAGTAGTCCTACCCATGCGGACGTCGTGCACTCCCCAAACCTCATGCCACGGCGGTGGCGCACTCCAATGCCGGCAGTCATGACGGTCTCAGGCTCTGCCGAAGACGGCACCGCTCTCTGAGCGCGGAGGGCGGCGGTGCTGTCTGCCGGCCCGTTGTCGGGCCCGTTCTTGAGACCATCTCGCTGCCGGGGAGGGGGGCGTACGCCTCGTGCGTGGGGGACTGGTGCCGGCGCCACCAAGGGCCGACGCGGCGATCGCGGCGCAGTCGACCAGCCGGGCTGGGAGCGGGTGGCCGGCATGGTCGCTTCCGGCGGGGATAGGTGACACGCACCTGAGACGAGGTGAGGTGGCACTAAGGCCGGATCGTGGTTGCTGGGGCCGGACACCGGTGGCCAGGGCGAGCGCCCGACGGCGGTTCTGGTGGTGGTACGTGACGACGGCGCAGCCGACAGTAGTCCCGGCTCGCAGACCTCGCTGACCGAGCTGCGCCGGCTCGCCGCCACCGACGGCCTGACCGTCGCCGACGAGGTGGTGCAGAGGCGGCCAAACCCCGACCCGGCGACCTACGGCGGCTCCGGCAAGGTCGACGAACTGGCCGCGCTGGCCGAAAGCGCACACGCCGACCTGGTGATCGCCGACGGCGAACTGACCCCCGGTCAGGTACGCAACCTGGAGGAACGCGTCGGCGTACGGGTGGTCGACCGCACCGCACTGATCCTCGACATCTTCGCCGAGCACGCCCGCAGCAGCGAGGGTCGCGTACAGGTGGAACTGGCGCAGATTGCCTACCGGTTGCCCCGTCTGCGCGGCAGGGGCCGCACGATGTCCCGCGTCGGCGGCGGCCGGACGGCCGGGGGCGCCGGCATGGGTGTCCGGGGTCCCGGTGAGATGCGGCTGGCAACGTAGCGCCGCACCCTGCGCCAGCGCGCCACCCGACTACGCCGCAACGCCTCCGAACTCGCCCGACGGCGCGAGCGCACCCGCACCCGCACCCGCCGCGCCCGTAACCAGGTGCCCTCGATGTCGATCACCGGCTACACCAACGTCGGCAAATCGGCGCTGCTCAACCGGCCGACCCGCGCCGACGCCCAGGTCCATGACGTGCTGTTCGCCACCCTGGACCCGACCGTCCGTCGGATCAGCACCGGCGATTTGACCTACACCGTCACGCGCGTTTGAGCCGGTCAGTTCACTGCTTGGCCGTCGAGATAGCCGACCTCGGTTGAGCCCGACGCGACACGGACGTAATACCCCCAGCGTCTTAGGACCAGGGCGACCTTCGCGGCGCCCGCCGGGTTGGCGGAGTGGACGTTGATGACACCGACGTCAAGGGGGCGTTTGTCGAAGGCCGCCCGCTCCAGGACCTCCACGACCGGCCAGATCGTGTCATCCCCGCCGAGGTCATGGTCCAGCCACAGTTCATCCAAGCGCCGATCCCGGTACCGACCGAGTAGTTCAACTCCGGCGTCGCTGGTGCGGGCCACCTCGGCGATACGGCCATCCACAAACGAACGCAGGTCATCCACCATGACGATCGTTCGGCGGGCTTCCACACGATGATGATGCCTGCTGGCAGACCCTTTCGGTGGATCCGAAGATGTTAGTCATGGTGCTCCCAGTAATCAGCCGGGCGACGTCCGCTCATGTCGACGAGCGCGTGTGAGACCCGAGGTAGTCGACCGTCTGCCTTCAGGTGTTCAAAAGTGGCCCGTCTGCTGCGTGTCCGAGGCTCAGCGCATGGATGGGAATAGCGCACTGAGCCGCGGGAGGCGCCGGTCCATCTCGGTCTCGTCGTCGAAGGCCCACCGGTCCCCGGTGGGCGCCGGGTCTTCCGGATAGTCGTGGTGGAGTGCCCGCAACGCGTCGATGATGCCCTCGCTCTCACCGGTCGCTGTGTCATACGCCTGACGGCTGACATAGTTGAGGGCCTCCCACTCCGGCCAGTCATCGTCGGTCCACTGGTCCGCCCTCATAGTGGCCAGCCGGCGCACCTGCGGGACCTCGGCGAGCGCGTCGGGGTCGGCGGTGAGGCGGTCGAAGCTGTCCCGGCCGAGGCTGACAAGCCACGGTAGGAAATACCAGAAGCCGTCGCCGGAGCACAGTCCGGACGTGATCCGATATGCGGCGGCCCACATCGTCCACGTCTCGGCCCGGCGACGCGCCGCGGTGAAGGCGACGTCGAACTCCACGATCTCGGCCGGCGTCCGGGCCGCGAGCCGACACTCGATCCACCCTGCCCGGTCCGCGTGCCCCGCAGAATCCTCGATCAAGGACCAGAAGTCACTCACGCCGGGACGATAGCTTTGGCCAAGAGGCAGCACCCCGGCGGGCTCAGCGAGCCTTGAAACCCTCCCCAACCGGCGCTACTGCATCGCGTCCATTCATATCTCGGATCAACCGACATCGACCTCGTAGCGGTACGTCAATGGCTCGACCACCGAGACGACGCCGATCGACCGGCCGCGCACGGATCTGCCGCTGATAGGACGCCGCGTCCGTGACGGTGCTTCCCAGCGACCAATGTGGGCGCGGAAGCCAACGCTGGTAACAGCAAGGTCTAGGGGTGCCAGCTCACGATCAGTCGGTGGTCACCGGTCTGGCCCGAGCCGGTTTGGGGGAGCCGACTGAGAGCAGCCGGATGCCCTGAACGGACTTGAACTGCACCCAACGGCGTCAAACGTCGCTCAGGTCAGCACGCCCTAGGTGTTCTGCCCAGCGAGGTTGGGGACGCGGCTGACGGGTGGGACACGAGTGCGGTCTGGTGCCGGTGGTGATTGTAGGCGTGGAGCCAGGCGGGTAGGGCCGTCCAGAGGGGTAGGGCCACTCGTCGGGCGGTCTCGGATCGGTAGGCCCGGTCGTCGCGCCCAAGTCGGGCGAGCCGCCATTTCTCGGCGCCTCTGGCAGCCCCGTCGAGAACCAGATCCAGCCCTGAAACGGCGGAGAGACTGTCGATGTGGGGTGGCAGCCTCGCTGCCGCGACGCTGCTTCTACCTCCCGACATCGACCCTCGGCCCTGGCCTGGGCGCCACGCTTGGGCCCAACGCTGACCGCGCCGCAGCCGCTCATGCTGCCCAGAGGTCGCTATTGGGCGACCGCTTGCCGTCGGACCTCGGGGCCTGAACACTTTCCCGCCTGATCGGCAATGACAGGTTGAAGCGCCGACTTTGCCGAGGAGGGCCATGGCTTCGGATGCGGATTTGATAGGCCGGTCGCTGGATGGCGATGTCGACGCCTTCGTGGAGGTGGTCGAGCGTCATGAGGCCGCTGTCGGTTTGTACCTCGTTCGCCGGGCGGGGCGGGATGCGGCTGAGGACCTCCTGGGCGAGGTTTGGGTTGCGGCGTTCGAGTCGCGGCGGTTGTACGACCGGTCGTACAACGATGCGCGGCCGTGGCTGTACGGGGTGGCATTGAATCGCTTGCGGCGCTACTGGCGGTCCCGGCCGGCCGAGGACCTGGTCGCGGACGTACCGGACGTGGCTACTGGGTGGGATCCGTGGTCGGCGGTGGACCTCGGCGTGGACGCCCGGGCGGTGCTCCGGTCGGCCCTGACGCGGCTCAAACCCGAAGAGCGGGAGGTCCTGAGGCTCGTCGCCTGGGAGGACCTGACCGCAGCCGACGCCGCGCGGGCACTCGGCATACCGGCCGGCACCGCGCGGCGGCTGCTGAGCCAGGCCAGGACGGCATTGCGCGACGCGCCGGGAGTATCCGCGCTTCTGAAGGACCGCAACAGCGCGAAGGAGAGACACCGATGACAGACGAGCTCGATCTGGTCGGTGCGTTGGGCAGCGCAGAACCACTGCGCCCGGAGGCGTATCAGCGGGCGCGGGCGGTGCTGCGGGCGGCTATGGCCGACCCCGGAACCGTGCGGCTGCTGGGCGCGATATCAGCGGAGGACACGACTATGGAGGCGACTTCAACCATGGAAACGACGACAACCACGCGGGACCACGAATCCAGCCCGGCGATTCAGCGCCGCCGCCGGATCGGTATCGCGGGCCGACTGGGCATCGGTGCCGGGGTGGGGGTTGCCGCCGCGGCGGCAGTCGTCGCTGTGGTGCTCAACTCGCCGGCGACCGGGGGCTTGGAGGCCGGCAAGGATTCGTCGGCCGCCACCTCGGCTTCGACCACCGTCGACGGGTCCGCCGAGCGCGCACCGCTGATGACCCTGGCCGGGTCCATCACGACGGTCACCCCGTCGGCGGGCGACGCGTGGCTGGTGAAGGCGACGCAGGTCCACGGCACCAAGACCATGCAGGTCGTCTACACGCTGTACACCGACGGTCACGCGATCTATACGGGCAACAGCGTGCAGGACATCAAGCGTTCGATCGCCCGTCACCAGGACCAGATGACGGACGGCGGCTACGCTCCGCTCCTCAAGGCAGCCGTCGCCGCGGCGGACATCAGCCCGGCCGACGGCCGGACCCAGATGCTCAAGGCGGCCAAGGATCCGCTGGTGGGCCTCGACCCCGCAGCGCAGAAGGCGGTGTGGGACAAGCAGCAGGCGGCCGCCCAGGTGATCATCAAGCAGAAGGGCGGCAACGCCGAGCCGAAGCCGTACAGCCCCCAGGCCGTTCAGCGGCACTTCGACAACGCCCTGTGGACGTTCAGCACCCAAGCGCTGTCCGCTGGCGACGGCAACACGCAGGTCCGGGCCGGTGTGTTGCGTCTGCTGTCCACCATCTCCGCGGTCAGCGTCAAGAACTCGACCACCCACGGCAAGGCCACGCTGACGATCACCGCTGGCCCCGAGGTGTTCGGCGGCGGGGTCAGCGAGGTGCTGACCATCGACGCCAAGACCGGCATGCTGGTCAAGGACGTCTCCACCGTGCCGGGCCTCCCCCAGTCCTCCACGACGTACGAATCCTCCCGCGTGACGAAGGCCGACCTGTAGGCCGGGAACTCCCACCCGCCAGCATTCCGGCAGACGGGCGTAACGCGCCCGGCGTTCGGTAACGGTGCGGGCCGCCTTCAGGCGGCCCGCACCGTTTTCTAGTTGTTCGCACGGCCGAGGGTTGTGTGCACCCGGCGGAGTAGTACGCCTCTGATCGGCGACGCGGTCGATCGGGATCAGGATGCCACCCAGGATTGCGTACGCCAGCTGGCGGATCCCGCTTATCGCGGTTTGTAGGTCGTCGGTGTCTGCGTCGAGCAGGGTGATCGCCTCGCGGACGTAGCTCCAGGCGGTGGCCACACCGATGTCGAACCCGGCGGCCAAGCGGGTGAAGGTGTCGCCGTTACGCAGGTGAGCCAGAGCGAGCAACGCCTGAGGGCAGGGCTCCAGGCGCCGCCAGCGGGATCGTCGCTGCTGACGGGTGGATACGGATCAGATTGGTGGCTTGACGCGGAGATCGTGGGCGTGCTCTCCCGGATCGACCAATGCGGTCGCGGGAGCCAGCGCTGGTGCCATTCACAGCACTGGGCCGGCAGCTGACGATCGGTCGGCGGTCGCGGTGCTGTCCATCATCCGGATACGGCTCGCCGCCACGGACAAGAGGCACGCCGGGATCCTCGCGATGCATCCGCAACGCATGATCAAATAACGACAAGTGGGGTCCGAGCAGTCCAGGCTCGGGAGTCACGCTCACCGGCGGACAGAGGACTCTATTCTTTCGATCATTCCCGGATCACGCCAGGCGCTTTACCCGACCAGCAACCCCGCGCCGGATTGGTTGACCTCCCGGCCAATTGCTGGACGCTCCTGCAGAGCGACTGGCCCGGCCGCGGTGCTTACGTGTCGAAACCGGAAACAGGACTCGATGCGGGGATCACGCTTGTCTGTGCTCAGACAGTCGGTGATCCGGTTGGTTCGGGTCGCCCGTCGGGCGGTAGCCGAACTTGACGATCCGGCGTGCGGAGTCGGTGTAGGCCTCCTGCCCATCGGGCGCGAAGGCGCCGAGGCCATCGACGTAACGGTTGTACATGCAGAACGCGGCGGCGATCAGGACGCTGTCGTGAATCTCCAGGTCGGTGGCGCCTTCCGCGCGAGCGTTCGCGACCATCTCGGCGGTGACGCTGCGGCCGTCGACCTGTACCGCGCCCGCGATGCGCAGCAGCGCGCGTAGCTTGGCCGGGATCGGGGCGGTATCGAGGTCGGCGCGCACCTGGTCGACGAGGGTCATACCCTGCTCAAGCTGCATTGCGGCGGAGGCCGAATGCGACGCGCAGCAGAAGGTGCACTCGTTGAGCCCGGAGACGTATGCGGCGATCAGTTCGCGCTCGCCGGCCGGGAGCGAATGCGGGGTGCGCAGCAGTACCTCGGCCAGCTCGCTGAGCGGCTTGGACGTTTCCGGGCGGTACCGCATGAGGCCGGTGATGCCGGGGAACCGGGTCTCGTCGACGCCGAGATCGATGTGTGCCATGGTCTTCTCGCCTTTCAGGCATGGGCCGCGGCCCAGTCGGACGTTGCCTCTGCCGATCACGCTGGCCAGCACGGGGGCGCGTGACCGATGCTGCGCAGCGTCGCCCGAGGCCCGTTGACACCGGTCCGGGACACCGTCGTCACGCCGATCACGCTCTCGCCAGGTCCACCGGACGGAACGTTCCTTCGTGCTCTCCGTAGCTCGTGACGGGTCGATCCGGGCCGTCGATCGATGATCGTAGTGGTCAGGTTGGCCGCCGTCGACCGGGCGCTGATCAGCGCAGTGCGGTCGCTGGTCATGGCCCGTGGGCCCTGCGCCGGGCTGGAGCTGGTGGTCACCCCGGACACCGACGAGCCGGGCCCCACTACTGGACCCACGCGGCGACCCGGCGCCCCGGGTCGCGCGCGCCCCTGCCACATCGACGGGAGTTCAGCTGTCGAGTACGTTACCGGCGAGTCGATCCGGTGATCGTGGACGGCGGGGAGGCCGCGTGGCCGAAAAGCACCGTTCGTGGTGGGGCTGGGGGAACGTCGAGGACGCGGTGACTGGCGCGGAGGCCACGGCGTTAGTCAACCGGGTGCGTACCCTGCTGCCCGATGCTGACCTGACCGAGCACGTCGCGCCGCCGGTAGCCGAGCTCGGCCTGCGCCTGCCGCGGGTCGATCCGCCGGCGTCACTCGTGCGGTTGTGCTCGACGGACCCGGGCGACCGGGCGGCGCACACACACGGTAAGGCGTTCCGGGACGTCGTTCGCAACCTGCACGGGGACGTTCACGATCCGCCGGACCTGGTGATTCGGCCGGCGACCGAGCAGGATGTCGTTGACGTGCTGGACTGGTGCGCGGGCCGGGGCGTCGCAGTGATTCCCTACGGCGGTGGCTCGTCAGTGGTTGGCGGCGTGGAGCCCCGGTTGGACGGCCGGTATCGCGCGGTGGTCAGTCTCGACCTGGGGTGCCTCGACCGGGTGCTGGAGGTGGACGAGACCAGCCGGGCGGCCCGCATCCAGGCCGGCGTGTTCGGCCCGGCGCTGGAGGACCAGCTCCAGCGGCACGACCTCACGCTGCGGCACTTCCCGCAGTCGTTCGAGTTCTCCACCCTGGGTGGCTGGTTGGCCACTCGCGCCAGCGGTCACTACGCCACCGTGCTGACTCACATCGACGACCTGGTGGAGTCGTTGCGGGTGGTCACCTCGGCGGGCATCAGCCAGTCGCGGCGGCTGCCCGGCTCCGGCGCCGGACCCGCGCCGGACCGGCTGTTCCTCGGCTCGGAAGGCACGCTCGGCGTCATCACCGAGGCGTGGATGCGGCTGCAGCAGCGGCCGCGCTGGCGGGCGGACGCCGCGGTGCACTTCACCGACTACGACACTGCGGTCGCCGCCACCCGGGCCATCGCCCAGGCCGGGCTGTACCCGAGCAACTGCCGGCTGCTCGACCCGGCGGAGGCGCTGCTCAACGCCGGCGCCGCCACCACTGGCGGCGTTCTCGTCCTGGGGTTCGAGTCCGCCGACCATCCGGTCACACCATGGCTGGACCGCGCCGTCGAGCTGTGCCGCGACCACGGGGGAGCCCTGCCGGAGCCACCCAGAGGCGACGACTCGTCTGGTCCACGGCAACGGACCGCCGCCGCCGAGGCCTGGCGGTCGGCGTTCCTACGGATGCCGTACCAACGCGACGCGCTCGCCGCCCGGTCGATGATCGTGGAGACGTTCGAGACCGCGTGCACCTGGGACCGCTTCTCCGCCCTGCGGGCGGCCGTGCTCGCCGCGGCCGGCGAGGCGCTCCGAACGGTCGGCGCGACAGGCGTGGTCACCTGCCGCTTCACCCACGTCTACCCGGACGGCCCCGCACCCTACTTCGGCGTATACGCCACCGGCCGCTGGGGCGCCACCGTGGACCAGTGGGACCAGATCAAGCACGCCGTGTCCGACGCGCTGCTCGCCGCAGGCGGCACCATCACCCACCATCACGCCGTCGGCCGCGACCACCGGCCGTGGTACGACCGGCAGCGTCCCGACCCTGTCGCGCTCGCGCTGCGGGCCGCCAAGAGCGCGGTCGATCCGTCTTGGATCCTCAACCCTGGCGTCCTCGTCGATCCGGCCAGCTGATGGGGTACCGAGCATTCGTAGCGCGGGCCGGCTTGTGCGACCATCGCCTCGTCGATGGGGGTGGACCGCACCGACGAGGCGATGGTCAAGGGAAGAGCGCTACTTCTTGGCGATCGTGATCGTCGCCGTGCGGTAGTTGCCGCGCTTGTCGCTCTTCGTCGGGTCGTAGTTCTTCTTGATATTGCCGGCGCTGTGGACGGAGAACCAACGGAACGTGGTGGTTTCGGTCACGTGGAACACCTGCCCGGCTTCCGGAACTCGGTCGGGGCGACTCTAGGGTGGGCCGGCTGCCGTCCGTCGTGCCCGCCGCGGTGTGCAGAGGGAAGTCGCCCAGCCACTCCGAGTCGTTGTAGATGGCGCCGGCGATGGGGCCGCCAATCTCAGGGACCCAGAGTTCGACGCCGTAATGGGCGAACAGTGGCACCGTGAGGCCGAACTGGTTGCCGTAGAAGGCGCGGTGAGGTTCGCCGACGCGGCGTCCCAGAAAGAGCGCCTTAATCGGTGAAGTCACCGCAGCATCGCAACTGCCGCAGGAGCGTGACAAAGGCTTCACCGATCTGCGCCACAACCTTCGACGACATCGCGGTGACCGAGAAATGCAGTCGCAGCGTGGCACCACCGTCTTGTGCCGGCCAGACTTCGGTCAAGAGTTCCGTCACCGGTGCGTCGGGCGACGGTCGGAAGAAACTGGCCGTCCCTTTAGGCAGAGTCAATTCGGGGCTACGGTTATCCTGCAGGGCGAACATCGTCTGGAACAATGACGCCCGGTCGCCCCGGTCCCGGCCGAGCAGTGGCACGATCTCCGAGATCGGGACGTCGGCGGCGACCATTCCATCCTCGACAGTCTGCTGACACGCGTTCAGGGAATCCTTCCAGGCCGCGTGGCGTCCGGGACGGAGGCGGAAACACACGATGCCGGTGAGGCAACTCACCGCGAGTTGGCTGGCAGGGGTTCCGCGTTGGGCCACCGGGACGCCCACCCCGAAGTCCGCGCTGCCAAGTACCTGGTGGACCGCCTCGGCGTAAGCGCACAGCCACACCACGAATGGGGTGGTGCCATGCCCGCGCGCCTCGCGCTGGCATCGTGTCACCACGGCAGGCTCCAAGATGATCTCCAGCACCGGCGATGCGTCGGCCGGCGGAGAAGGGGGCGACGGGAAGATGAGGTCCGGCATTCCGCTCAGGGCCTGTTTCCAGTAGGCACGTTGGGCGTCCAGGTCGGTCCGAGCCATCGCTTCGGCATGCTCGCGGCTGACCTCGGCCAGTCGTGGTGCCGACGGCCAGGTCGGTGCCGAGCCCGCCGATCGCGCCTGATAGGCGGTGCTGAGGTCTGCGGCAATCAGCGCCTCCGACCAGCCGTCAAACGCGGCGTGGTCGATCGCCACGCCGAGCAGGTGCCGGTCGCCGGTACAGACGATTGCGGCCCGCCACAGTTCGCCTTCCTCCGGGGTGAACTCTCGAAGCAGCCAGGCCAGCAAGTCCTGCCGGGCCGTATGCTCGTGTCCCGACAACACCGCCCACTCGGGGGCGGACGGCCCCTTGGGTACGTCCGCGACCACCGACTCCTGGAATTGGTATCTGGCGCGCAGCGCCTCATGTCGCTGGTGTACGTCCTGCACCGCCTGCGCCATGGCCGACACGTCGAACTCCCCGTCGATCCACCACGCCATCATGCAGTGGCCCGCCAAAGGGTCCTCCCGGAGCATGCCCTCGATGAGGGCCTCGGCCTGCATGCTCGTCAGGCGTACAACGTCTCGGTCGCCCTCCGCGTCGCCCTGGGGCGCACCGAGAGATCGGTCCGACGCGGTCCGGATCCAATCCGCCAAGGCCCGCGGTCCGGGATGACGAAGGAATTCCGAAATGGGCACCGGCACGCCCAACCGCTCAGTGATTCGCGCGCAGGCTCGGGCGGCGTCCAATGACGTGCCGCCCAGATGAAACAGGGACGCGGTGTCCGGGACCCGCGGAAGGCCGAGGATCTCCTGGTAGACGGCCGCGACGGCAGTCAACACCGTGTCGTCGTCGCCCGGCGGACCGTCACCGGAGGCCGCAGCGGCGGTCGGTTCGTCGTCGGTGCCAGCCAGCAGCGCTGCGGAGTTCAACTTGCCGTTCGTCGTCAGGGGAAGCGCTCGAACATGGCGGAGCAGGTCGGGCACCAGATAGTCGGGAAGCTCCGTCCGCAGGGTTTCCTGTAGGTTCTTTCCGTCGGGCGCTCCGGTGTAAAAGGCGGCCAGGCGCGTGTAGTGACCCTGTGAGTCCGGAACGGGTACGACGGCGCAAGCCTCGACCCCAGGCTGTTGCCGCAGAAACTCCTCCACGCGTTCCGGCTCGATACGACGACCGCGGACCTTTACCTGCCGGTCCGCCCGGCCAGCGAAGAAGAGGACTCCCGGCGTCTCCCACCGGCCCAGGTCGCCACTGCGGTACACCCGGCGTCGACCGACAGGAAGGTCCATTGTGACGAAGCGACGGTTCGTCTCCTCAGGATCGCCGACGTAGCCGTTCGCCAGACGGTCTCCGGCTATGAACAGTTCCCCCACGTCGCCGGGCTCGCGCAGGCCGCCCTCACCAACGACGTAAACCTCGGTACCCACGGTGGGAACACCGATCGGGATCTCCCCTCGGTCACAGTCATCTATTGTGACTCGATGGGTCGTCGAAAAGATGGTGCATTCTGCGGGCCCGTAGCCGTTGACCAGTGTGACATCGGGGTGCGCCGTCAGGAAACGACGGGCGTACGTAGGCGACATCCGCTCACCACCGGTGAGCACCTGCCTCATGCCAGTGAAGCTGCCGGAATCTTCATCAACGAAAAGGTTGAACAGAGAGCTCGTGAGCCACGCAGTGTCGACACCTTCCTCCGCGATGAGTGCACGCAGCCTGGTCGGCACCAGGTACGGCTCGTCCAACAAAACCGCCTTCCCGCCGTTGAGCAGCGCCGCCCACAACTCCAGTGCGAATCCGTCCCAGTGCGCTGGCGACACCACTGGTATGGCAGTGGCGGGTCCCAGGTCTGCGAAGCGGCACTCCGCGAGCAGCCTGCTGATCGCCCGGTGCGGCACGCTGATTGCCTTTGTGGTGCTCGTCGTGCCGGAGGTGAAGAACATGCAGCAGCTACTGTCGGCGTCGTGGCCGTGCGGTTCACTCGATAGGGTGCTTCGCTGCCCGCTCGGAGCATGGAGGCAGTCGTCGGCGGTGGAAACCACCCGTGCAGGCCGGATCTGCCGCATCAACAGTGACGTGTGGGCGGGCGGCCAATCCGGCGGCACGATGCAATACGCTGCCCCGGCGCGCAAGACGGCGAGCACGGCGACGACGAGTTCCACGCGTCGGGGCAACGCGAGACAAACCCAATCGCCGGCCTGCACACCCTCGCTCGCCCAACGGCTGGATACCACTGCGGACCACTCGTCGAGCTGGCGGTAGGTCAGCCGCCGACCTTCGTGGACGACGGCCACCGCGTCCGGCCGTTCGATGGCGTGGCGGCGTACCAGCGCATCGAGTGGCAAGGCGTTCGGTGAGCCGGGGGACCCTGTCCTGTTCAACTGCTCCGGAGCGAGCATCGCTCACCGTCCTCTTGTACGTCGTCCTTCGTCATCGCCCACAGCTCCGTCGGTGGTTTTCGGGCACCGGACGAGCCAGTCAGGAGCCCGGCCGTGGCACCCGTCGGGCGACGCGTGCCACGGCCGGGCTAGTTCACGCGTTGCCGGGACGCCTCTGCCATGACCAGAGCCACCAGCGTGTCGAAGCGCGCGTTACGGTGGACCTCCGCAAGGTCCACCGTAACGCCGTGCCGGTCCCGGAGGATCGCGGTCAACCGCAGGGCCGACAGCGAGCTTCCGCCACTGGTGAAGAAGTCGGCGTCACCGCTCGGCGCCGTACCTGTGGTCTCTTGCCAGAGGTCGGACAACCGGTCGGCCCATACCGGCCCGCCGCCGTCGACCGCCGGGGAGGCGGCGAGGTCCGGCAGCGGCTGCTCCGGGGCGCGCACCAGCCCCTCCAACAGCTCGCGGTAGCGGGCAGCGAGTGACTGTACCCGGTAGCCGGACAGCCAGCGGCCGTCGTACTGCAACTCCAGGTGCAACGAGTCGTCCTGCGGGTCGATCGCACAGTCGACGGCGAGCGTGAAGGCGACGTCCACCGGCCTGTCCTCCTGGCCACGCCGGTGTGTGATCGCAGCTCCGCGCGCGCCGTCGAACCGGGTGTAGTTGAAGAAGACGTCGAACAGGGTGCCTTGACCGGCGAGAAGTGCCACCTCCGTCAGGGGAACGAGATGGTGGCCCATGAGGTCCTGCTCCGCGCGCCACGCCCGTTCCGCGAGGCTCAGAAGGCTGTCCGGACCGACCGTCAGGCGTACCGGCAACGTGTTGAGGAACAGTCCGAGGGTTTTGTCACCGCCCGTCTCCGCCGGCCGGCAGTTCACCACCAGGCCGGTCAACAGGTCCGCTCGGCCGGTCGCCTCGGCCTGGACTCGCACGTGCGTCGCCAGCAGCAGTGACTTGAGCGGTAAGCCGCTGGCTGCGGCGACCTCACCGAGCCGCTTGCCGAGCCCGGCCGGTAGCGGCTCCACCCACAGCGCGGTCATCCGAGGGATGTCCGAGGCGTCCGTCTCGGCCGACGGCGCGAGGCGGGCCGGCTGTGCGCCGTGCAGCGCCTGCCGCCAGTACTGGCGCGATTCCTCGCGGTGGCGGGCCTCACTCTCGAGCTGCACGTGCCGCCAGAACGGCAGCGCCGGTTCGGTACGGCGTTCGTTGGTGATGCCCGTCCGATGCCGGT
This sequence comes from Micromonospora noduli, assembly GCF_003264365.1. Taxonomy (GTDB): domain Bacteria; phylum Actinomycetota; class Actinomycetes; order Mycobacteriales; family Micromonosporaceae; genus Micromonospora; species Micromonospora noduli. Next base: position 86,684 of record NZ_PYAK01000014.1, on the reverse strand, counting down.
CGTACCGCTCGAGCACGTCGTCGAGGAACAGGTTGAGGCTCAGCCCGTCCATGACCGCGTGGTGGTGTGTGACGACGAGGGTGGACGAGTCGGGGCCAGTGCGAAGGGCCTGGATCCGTACCAACGGTGCCGTCGCCCATGTGAACGGTTGTGCGCGCTGCTCGTCCACGACTGTGGCGATGCGGCGGGACCGTCCCGCCTCGTCGAGCCCGCTGACGTCTTCGACGCTGAGTGGGATGAGCGTCGACCGCTGCACCAGCTGGAGCGGCTCGCTGTAGCGCCCGAGGTCGAACGACGTGCGCAGCACCGGGTGGGCGGCGCTCGCCCCGGCGAGGGCCGCGGCCAGGGCGTCCGGCTCCAGCCCGCAGTTGATCTCATGGACGGTGACGACGTGGTAGGCGCTGCTGCCGCCCGTCATCTCGGTGTGGTATACCATGCCGAGCTGCAACGCCGTGAGGGGGTACGCGTCCTCGGCGTCACCGGGCAACCTGGTCCGGTCTGCCGGGCGAACCAGCCGGAAGTTGCTGTCACCCGGTTGTGTCTGTCGTTCGGCGCTCGCCGACATCGACGCCCCACCGTGACGGACGAGTGCACGGATCGTGTGGTGCCGAAAGACTTGGCGAAGCGGGAACGTGACGCCACGCCGGGCGGCCGCCGCCCGCATCCGGATCGCGCGCAGCGAGTCGCCGCCGACCTGGAAGAAGTCATCCTCCACACCCACGTCGGTGCGACCCAGGAGCTCCGACCAGACCTCGACGAGCACCTGTTCCATCGGGTTCTCTGCGGCGGCCGGCGTAACTGTTGGTTGCTCCCCGTGGGGCGCTGGCAATGCTGCGCGGTCCAGCTTTCCCCGAGGCGTACGGGGGAGGGCGTCCAGAACCACGACGAAGGCGGGCACGAGGTATTGAGGGAGCCGTTCGGCCAACCAGTCGCGTAACGCCCCGGGTTTTGCCGCGATCGGCGGCGGCGGGCTGATGGTGACGGAGTTCTCCACCATGGATGACTCCCGGCCCGCATAGCCGGGCCGGACGCCGTACAGGGAGTGGCGGTCGGTGCCGTCGAGCAGAATGTCCTGTTCGACGGCGACGGTGAACCCGTGGCTCTCAAGCAGCCGCGTGATTTCGGCCAGCCGCCCGGCGGTCGGTGTTCGCGGTGCCTCGTGAACCTCCATCGTCACCTGCTGGACCAGCGGCCAGTGGCGGTCATCGAGGCCGCGCAGCACGTCCAGCTCGGCACGCTGCACGTCAATCTTAAGCAGGTCGATGCGTTCGACTCCCTGCTCGTCGATCACGTCGGAGAGCCGGCGCAACCTGCACTGGTGCTCGACACCGTCGAACCGGTCGGCCAGCACCTCGCCGGCCTCGGCGAGCAGATCGTCGCGACCTGCCGCCCCCTGTGCCCGTTCGTTGGCCAGATAGCGTTTGATGACGTCGATCTCGGCATCGGGATCGGCGTAGGAGCTCTGCCCGGACATCATCGAATAGCCGGGGTAATAGGTGAAGGCGACGTCTTTCTCTTCAGCAGACAGACCGAAGGGGAAGCGGTGCGCCGCGACGCCGTGCCGGGTCAGGTTGCTCTCGAGTTTGTTGAACGCGGGGGCCAGCGGCTCGAACGCGTACAACGCGACATCGGGACATTGGGCGTGCGCGAAGAGCGAGAACATGCCGATGTTCGCCCCGACGTCGAAGACGACAGCGCCGGGCTTGAGAACGACCCCGCCGCGCAGGTACACCCGTTGGATGAAGATCTCGTTGTACAGGTACCGGGTTTCGTGTGGGTTGAGGCCGTCCACCTCGGCGGGATCGACCACTGCGACGCCGCCGCGCTTCGCCACGGCATAGGCAACGAGCTGCGGCTCGCCGGTCGTCTCGTCGTTGCGAGCCACCACCACGGCCTGGTCGACGTCGGGGTGCCGGGCCAGGACGGCCGCCACCTCGGCCGGCTGCACTCGGTGGCCGCGCACCTTCACCTCGTCATCCAGGCGCCCGAGGTACAACAGCGTACCGTCCGGGAGGAAACGCGCCCGGTCGCCGGTGCGGTACACCCGCACGCGGCGGCCGTCAGGCACCCCGGCCATGGCGAACCGTTGCTCCGTGGCAGCAGTGGCGCCCAGATACTCCCGCGCTACCTGCGGCCCCGAGACACAGAGCTCACCCGCGACTCCCGGTGGTACCGGCCGCAGGTTCTCGTCGAGGATCCATACGCACGTCCCGGGCAGTGGACGACCGATCGACACAGCCGCGTCAGCCACGATCTCCGCTGCGGTGACGTCGACCGCGCACTCAGTTGGGCCGTAGAGGTTGATTGCCCGCACGTTGTCGATCGCCGCCAGGCGTTGCCAAAGGTCCTCGCTGATCGCCTCGCCGCCGACGAGCAGCGTTGCTGGCCACCGCACGGAGTCGTCGAGCACGTCCAGCAGAATCCGGACGTGGGAAGGCGTGCAGTCGAAGACGTCGACCTCGTTGTCGGCGAGGAATCTAAGTAGGGCCTTGCCGTCGTGGCGGACCTCGTCCGGTACGACGCAGAGCGTATGGCCGCCGGCGAGTTGGATGAGTTGCTTGATTGACGCGTCGAAGCTCAGGGGTGCGTTCACCGACACCCGCAGTGGCCCGTCGGCGGACCCGCACACCACTTGGCGCAGCGCCGAGTAGAGGTGCGCAGCGGAGCGGTGCTCCACGACGACCGGCCGCGGTTCACCTGTGGAGCCGGACGTGAAGATGATGTAGGCGCCATGGTGGGGCTCGACCACCGCGTCGGCGATGCCGCCGTCGTCGGCCCGTGCCTCGAGGTCGGCGGTGATGAACTCGTGGCTGAGGCGAGCAAGCAGCTCACCCTGGGCCGGGCCACCGAGTACGACCCGGGGGTCCACGGCACGCGCCAAGAGCCGGATTCGCTCCTCCGGCTGGTCCGGGTCCACGGGGACGTACACGGCGCCGGCGCGCAGCACGCCCAGCAACCCCACGACCGACAAGCGGGAGCGTGCGGCGAGCAGCATGACACGGTCTTCGGTCCGCACACCGAGCGCCGTCAGGTGTCGGGCGACGGCGGTGGCGGCGGCGTCCAGCTCCCGGAACGTCAGATTGCCGTCGTCGGCCACCACGGCCGCGGTGTCAGGAGCGGCCTGAGCGATGCCGCGGTCGAGCAGCCGGACGAGCGTCTCCGGTGTCTCGTTGGTCGGCGTGCCAGCCCAGCGCCGAAGCACGTCGGCCTCATCGGCTCCCATCAGCTGCTGCGACGCGTCGTCGTCCGCCACAGCCAGGGTGCGCAGGATTTCGGCGACGCTCTGCAAAAGCCAGCGCGCGCTGTTTCGCCGGGGCGCGGGCAACTCGCCGTGCAGCGTCAGCTCCAAGCCTTCCGGGCTGAGCACGCACTGGAGGTGGATCGGTCCGAAGGCCGCAGGGGGATCGATCGCCACGCCGCTGACGGGCAGCGGCTCGAAGGCGGTCGCACTCGGCAGCCGAGTCGTGGCGAAACTTGCGAGCACGCCAACGAGTCCTTCGACCACGTCAGTTGACGCCATTTCCGGCGCGACGGCCGCGCGGGCGGCTGTGACGGCCGCGAGTAGCTGCTTGACAGAGGCCGGCAGCGGCAGCGGCAGCGCCAGCGATGCCCAACATCCCAGAGTGCCGACGACGTCTGCGGTACCGTCGGCCGATCGGGCAGGGTCGTACCACGCGACGGTGAGCGCGTCCCCCGAGGTGCCGCCGTCCGCGGGCTCCGCGGGGACGTACCGGGCCAGGGCCGTCAGCCAGGCCCCGAGCAGGAGTGTCTCCACGTCGCCGTCATGGGCCTCGGCCGTTCGCAACAGCCTTGCCAGCTCTGCGCCATGCACGTCAATGCGCAGCTCAGCATGCTCTCGCCCCGCGTCGGGCGCGCCGTTCTCGGTGACGACGGGGAGTTCGAGCGCACGCGTTCCGGCAGCCTCGCTCGGCGTGCCGGTCCGCGGGGCGACATCGCGTTCTTCCAGCAACCACTCGGAGACGTCCAGGAACTGCAGCCGGTCGGGATCGTGGGGCAGTTCGACGCCGCCGTAGCAGGCTGCGATGTCGCGGAGCACGACCGTGATGCTGGCCGAATCCAACACGAGCGGCGAGGCCGCCACGACCAGTTCGTCGTCGCTGACGATGACCTGCACCGGATCAGTCATCGGATCCGGCGCTGCGGGGGCCGACCGTTCGTGCAGAGCGACCCGATGGTCGTCGTCGACGAACTGTACCGGTACTCGCACGTCGCGGGTGGCGACGAGGCGCAGTCGAAGCGCCTCGTGATGTGCGGTCACCGCGTCGAGGGCGGCTCGCAGCCGGGCCCGGTCGACGGGCCCGGCGAGGCCGAGCCGTGCCGAGATCGGGCGATCGTAGTGACGCTGGGTTCGCGCCCACTGCTGACGCTGGGCGGGCGAGAGACGGTATCCGCTGGCTTGATTCACGAGCTTTCCTGTGTCACGTAGAGGTCGGACATGGCCACGAGAACCCGGCGGTCACCGGTGAACGGTTCCCGCCCGTGAGTTACGAGAAAGTTGTCGGCGACGAGCACGTCACCGCGCTGCCAGGAGAAGGTCATGGCGCTTTCTTGGTACAGCGAGCGGATGAGGGTGATGACCTCGTCATCGATGGCCTGCCCGTCCCCGTAGTAGGCGTTGCGGGGCAGACCCTCGATGCCCACCTCGTTGACCAACGTCGCCGCGACCTCGGGCGCCATGGCCGCGACGTGGAACAGATGGGCGTGGTTGAACCAGACGGCCTCCCCGGTGCGGGGATGGTGGGCCATGGCTTGGCGGACAGATCGCGTCCGCAGGGCGTCTCGCCCGGTCCAGGTGAACTCGGCGCCGGACGCCCGGCAGTAAGCCTCCACCACCGTACGATCCACTGTCTGGAAAACCTCCTGCCAGGGCAGATCCAGATCCGGACCGTAGTTGCGGACGTAGCACACACCGTGCCGCAGAAAGCGCTCCCGGATTTCGGTGGGGATCGCCGGCACAACCGTCCGCTCGCTCGCGAGCGGCGTGGCGCCACCCTGATCGGCCGCCACCTCGCAGTAGAAGTACAGACGGCTCGGCCAGCTGTGGGCGTACGACATTTCGTGGTGCAGTTCGATCCACCGGTCGGCCGCGAGCTCGGTCGACGTGAAGACCCCGTCTACTACCTCGTTGCGTGGTGCCGCCCGTTCCAGGTACTTGAGGAGCTCGGGACTGAGCGCCCGCGCCGCGTCGCCGAACTCGCCGGGCGAGTTCACCGCGAAGCCACGGAAGAGAATCGCGCCGTGCAGGTCCAGGTCGGCCAGGACCTGCGGCTGGTTCCCATCCAGGAAGGCAGCGAGGTCGAGGTCAGGCTCCCTGGCCTCAAACAAAAGTCCGAATGTGTTGTGCAGGGGACTGCGCCGGACAGGTGTCAAGCGCGTGGTGCGATCGGAGCGCCGACGGGGTCCCGAGCCGACCCGCGACGTACTCATGCCGGGACACCGGCGGAGGAGTACGGATCGGACATGGCCGCAAGGATCCGTCGTCGCCCACGGTACGGCTCCCTTCCATGGGCGACCAGCATGTTCTCCACGAGCAGCACGTCGCCCTGCCGCCAGTCAAAGGCGATCGTTTCCGCGTCGTACGCCGCGCGTAGCTCGGCCAAGACCTCGTCGTCGATCCGTTGACCGTCGCCGTAGTACGTGTTGTAGGGAAGGTGCTCCTCGGGAAGCGCGGTCCGTAGTTCCTCGCTCACCTCGGGGGGCAACGAGCTCACGTGGAAGAACAGCGCGTGGTTGAACCAACTGGCTTCGCCCGTCACGGGATGGGTACGCACGGCCGCACGAACCTGGGTGGTTCGCAGGTGGTCGGCGCCGAGCCATTCCCACCTGATGTCCGCCGCGCGGCAGTAGTCTTCGACGTGGTCCCGCCGTTCCGTCTGGAACGCCTCCTGCCAGGACAGACTAATGCCCGGAAGGTAGTTGCGGACGTACCGGATACCCGTTCGGGTGAACTTGGAGACGACGTCGGGACGCAGCCTGGCGAGTACCCGGCGGCTGTCCGCCAGCGGGGTACGGCCGTCCGCATCCGGCTCGATAGTGCAGCAGAAGACGATCCGCATCGGCCAGTCGAGCGTGTACGACTGCTCGTTGTGCAGCACGATTGGCTCATCCGGAGGGTGGTCCGTCGACGTGTACACGCCAGACACCACCTCGCTGCGCGGCGACGAACGCTCGCCATATCCGAGCACCTCGTTCGACAGGGCGTCCATGGCGCGGCGGAAATCCGCAGCCTCGGTGACGGGAAAGCCGCGGAACAGCACGGCCCCCGCCGCGTGGGCCAGCGCGTCGACGGTGTCGGAGTGGTCGCGGATCCACTGCTGCAGGTCGACGTCCAGGCCTCGGGCTCTGACGAGGGCAGGTAGCGTCGCACCGTGCCATTCGCGGTGAACCGAAACGGACTCACGAACCGGGTCGCGCCGTCGGATGACCGGTCGCCGCTGGGTGTCGTCAGTCATCGGCGCTCCTTGTCTCGGTAAGTCTGGTCAGAATCGGCGACGAGCTCCGTGATTGGTCGGTGCTCGTCCTCGACGGCGGCGGCCAGGAGGTGCCCGAAGCGATGATGCAATCGGGCGACCGTGGCCGGGCCGAACAGCTCGGTGCTGTACGTCCAGAGCGCCTCAACCTGTGAGTCCTTCTGTTCGAGCCAGAGGGTGAGGTCCAAGCGCGCGTCCTGGGACTGGACCTCCCAGGCCCGCAGCCCGACCGTGGCACCCTCGTAGGTGGCGGCGGCGGTGTTCTGCACGCCGAACGCGACCTGGACCAGTGGTTGGTGTCCTGTCGTGCGCGGAAGCTGCAACCGCTCGACCACCTTCTCAAACGGCACGTCCTGGTGAGCAAGGCCGAACAGAGCGGTCTCCCGGACTTGCGCGAGCAGCACGCCGAACCCCAGGTCAGGCCGCGCGTCGATGCACAGCGCGACGGTGTTGACGAAGCATCCGATGTGCTCTTCGGTGGCGAGGTCGGTGCGTCCGGCGAACGCGGTTCCGATCACCATCTGTCCTTGCCCCGACCATGTGCCGAGCAGGGCGGCGAACGCTGCAAGGCCAACCATGTACAGGGTCGCACCGTGGCGTCGGGCGATGGCCGACGCCGCGTTCGCAGCCGACGCAGGGAGGGCGGAGAGCAGGAATGCGCCGCTGTGGCCCCGGTCGACGGGGCGCGGCCGGTCGGTGGGCAGGGCGAGGAAATGCGGAGCGGTACGCAGTGATGCGACCATGGCGTCGAGGGCCGCTCGCCCAGCGGCACTGGCCAGCCACTCCCGTTGCCGGGTGCCGGCGTCGACCATGGCGTACGAGCCGGTCGGCGCAAGCGGACTGCCCTGAATGCGCCTCTCATAACAGGAGCCGAGCTCACGGACGAACACGTTGAGCGACCACGCGTCGAAGACGATGTGGTGTGTGGTAAACACCAGCGCGACCGGTCGTCCGGCCACAACCACGATGCGGCACCGCAGCAACGGCGCAGTTTCCAGGTCCATCGGCGTGGCGGCGGTGTCCGCGGCGACGTGGCGGAGCTGCTCCTGCAAGTCCACTGTCGCGGCGACCGCGACCCGCGTGACCGGCACGGTGGCCCGTGGGTGGGCCTGCCGCATGGGTGCGTCGTCGCGCCAGTGGAACGACGTCCGGAACGCTTCGTGCCGGGCAACCACGTCACCAAGCGCCGCCTCCAGCTGAGCGGCGGTTCCCATGGAGCGGACCTCGACCACCGCAGTGATCAGATATGCCGTTCCCTCGGGCGTGAGCTGGTCCAGGAACCACAGGCGTTGCTGACCGAAAGAGAGGGGACCCGCCACCGCCCGCGTGATGGACGCCGGCCGCGCGGGCCGGCGGGGCGCCGCGCGGACGTGGGCCGTGAACGAGTCGAACGTCGGGTGTTCGAACAGCGCGCCGACGGCCAGGTCGGCGTGTAGGCGGGAGCGCAGCCGGCTGATCGCACGGGTGGCCGACAGTGAGTCACCGCCCAAGGCGAAGAAGTCGTCGGTACGGCCTGGCCAGACGCCGAGCAGTTCCTGCCAGACCGCTGACGAAGTGGCGTGGACTTCGTCCTCGCCGGACGGTGTGCTGGTTCCGACCGCCCGCGTGCCGGTCGACCACTGAGGTGGAGGCAGCGCTGCCCGGTCGACCTTGCCGTTCGGGGTCGTCGGCAGTGTGGCGAGCCCGACGATGTGGGCGGGGATCAGGTGCCCCGGAATGCAGGTGCGCAAGTGAGCGACGACCGCGGCCCTGTCCACGACCGCGTCGCCCACGACGTATCCGACGAGGCGAGTGTCGCCGCCAGGTCCGGTAACGACGGTTGCTGCGGCCTGCCGAATACCAGGAACTGCCTGAAGCGCTGCCGCTACTTCACCGAGTTCGATGCGGTAGCCGCGGACCTTCACCTGCTCGTCGGTCCGGCCGACGAATGCGAGCTGTCGATCGGTGCGCTGACGCACCCGATCACCGGTCCGGTACATCCGGCCGCCCGGCGTGCGATCGAAGGGATCGGGCAGGAACCTTGAAGCCGTCTCCGCTGGCCGCCCGAAGTACGCCCGGGCGAGCCCGGCACCGGCGAGAAACAGCTCACCCACAGCACCCGGCGGGACAGGCCGGAGCTGCTCGTCGAGGACATAGGCCCGGGTTCCGGGTAGCGGAGCCCCGATTGACGGGGTGCCCGGATCAGCAGACTCCAGTTCGGCGCAGGTGGAGTACGTCGTGTCCTCCGAAGGTCCATACAGGTTCAGGATCCGCCGCACGTGCGGCAACCTGCCCACCCGCTCAACCAACGCGGACGTCAACGCCTCGCCCGCCAGGCAGACGATCGCGAGGTCGGCCGGCAGCCCGCCCACGCCCAGCAGTTCCGACATGGCCGATGGGACGGTGTTGACCAGCCGGACCTTCGCGTCGGGAGGTAGCCGCAGTATCTGCAGCACATCGGGGACCAGAACGAATCGACCGCCCCACGCCAGCGGCGCGAAAATCTCAAAGACGGAGAGGTCGAAGCAGACGGACGTTGCGGCCAGCACGCCGTCGAGTTGCGGCCAGGGAAAGGCGTCCCGAGCCCATCGCAGGAGTGCTGCCGCCGACCGGTGCTCGATCGCGACGCCCTTGGGCCGACCGGTCGAACCGGAGGTGTAGATGATGTATGCGAGGCAGCGGGGATCGACCCGCACGTCGGGCCGGTGCGCGGGGGCCGTCGCGAGATCCAAGTCATCGATGCACCGGACGGTGCGAACCTCGGAGACCCGACTCGCCAGCTCCCGCTCGGTGATGACCAGGCGAGCCCTGGAGTCCCGCGCAAGGTAGCTGATCCGTGAAGCGGGGTAGGCAGGATCGATGGGCACGTAGCACGCGCCTGCCTTCAGGACACCGAGCATTGTCGCGATCAGGTTTGGCCCACGGCGCAAGCAGATCGCCACGCGGTCCTCCGGACGCACGCCGTCGGCCAGCAGCCGGTGCGCGATCCGATTGGCCAGTTCGTCCAGGCCGCCGTAGCTGACGACCTCGTCGCCGCAGCGGAAGGCCTCCGCGTACGTGCTGCGATCCACCTGCTGCTCGACGAGTTTGTGCAGCAGGCTGGTTTGCGGGATGGCGGTCGGTTCAGCAGGAGGTGCGAACCCTGGTGAGGTGTCGGGCAACGCGAGTCTCCTCCAGCGCTCTGTTGCGAAAACCTGCCGAATAATGAAAGGTTGCCGGTTGGGCGGTGCCGCTTAATGGTTGGCCCCGGCCATCAGGGAGGCAGTTGCCGCCACCCTTCGTCCGACGGTCGTTGTCGGAATCCTGCACTTCTCGGTGCACGGCATTCCTAGCGCAGACCGTACCCTTGTTCAACGGCTGCGGCCTTCTTGCGGTGTAATTCTTTGGTGGTCGGTGGGACACGACCGCGCAGCCACATGGATGCTACCCCAACAAGCGCAGTAGACGCTGCCCGTCAGGACGGAAAAAGGTGTAACGGTCTCGTCGAGCGGACGGTAGTGGCTTCGTGACTTAACGCTCACTCAACTGCGGGTCACGCGTCGCGTCGCCGTTCGCGCACTGCCGCTCGTGGGGTCTCGTGCGGCTTCAACCAGGCGTTATAGCGTGTCGCGAGCCCAAGGAAGAGCTATCTGTAAGTGTTCGTTTTTGTGGCGACATCGTCTTGACTGGCGTGCATGAGGTGAGGTAGAAAGTTTCTGCCAGGCAGCAAGCGGGGGCTTCTCAAGGCGTAAGGATGGCTGGTGGCAGATCCACAAGAAACAACCGGCTACAGCATAATCTCGTACGATAGCGGCGCGGCGACCCGGGTGCTTCTCACCGAATTATCCGATGGATTTTCCTTGCCGGCGCATCCGCACTTCGAGGCCGCTGCGATCAATTCGTTTATCCAGCGGAGTTTCGGGCTCGACGTCATCACACTCGAATGCTTTCGAGAGTCGACGCAAGGGCTCGGTGCGGGCGGATCACGGGTGTTCGTTCACGAGATTCGTACACCGCCGCCGGCGAATTTCCGCCACGGGGCCTGGCTGTCGGCGCGGGATCTGACGGCCGTGCCGTTCGCCGTGCCGGAGCACCGTGCCGTGCTGCGGGCCTGGTTCGAGGAGTCAGCCTCTACGGAATGCCGCGGTCGGCGACTGCCCTGGGCCCGCCCGGGCTGGTTCGCCGACGCCTCCACCTGGATCGCCGAGCGCTTGGTGGAATCCGGTCTGTCTCCGACCGGCCGGGTGCAGCAGGTCGATTCGCGGCTGTGGTCGGCTTTGTTGCGGGTGCCGACGACTGCCGGGGGGGCCTACTTCAAGGCGGTCCCGCCGGTGTTCAGGCACGAGCCGGCGCTGACCCGGTTGCTCGGCGAGCGGTTCCCCGCCCAGGTGCCGACTGTTCTCGCCGTCGACGCCGAGCGCGGCTGGATGCTGACGGAGGACTTCGGGCCGGAGTCGGAGTATGCCGACACAGCTGAAATCGTCGAGGCATATACGCAGGTCATGCCGGTGTTGGCCCGGATGCAGGTGGCACTCGCCGCAGACGCGGACAAGCTCGTTGCCCTAGGGTGCCCGCGGCGCCCGGCGGCGGTTCTTCCGAAGCTCTACGAAGAGCTGCTCGCCGACACCGAGATGTTGTATCTGGACGACCCCAACGGTCTCGGGGAAGATGAATACGAGCGTCTCAGAAAATATGTGGGTGAGTTCACCGCAACTACCGAGCAGTTGGCGGGTGCGCCGATTCCGGAAACGCTCGTGCACGGCGACGCCTGGCGGGGGAATTTCCTTTCTCCGCGCCCGGGCGCGGGTCCACTGATATTCGACTGGGCGGAGAGCTCAGTTGGGCACCCGTTTCTGACGCTTGCGGTGGTTTACCGGGACGTGCGTGAGTCCGTGCCAGCCGAAGAGGCGGAGTCCGCAATCGTCCGGATAGCCGACGCGTACCTCGCCGAATGGACGCAGTTCGCCGATGAGAGCGAGCTCCGTGAAATCCTGCGGTTGTCCGTCACCGCAGGCATCGTCAATCGCGCCATAGAATGGCGAAACAGCGTCGCCGAGCTGGATCCAGATCGCGCCATGTTCTACCGGTACGCAGTGCCGGTTAACCTGCGCCGGCTCCTGCCTTTCATCGCCGGGTAAGTGCCCACATTCACCACGAGTACCGGGAGAAACAGTGCCCGACGAGATGTATCGTGTCGTCGTCAACCAAGAGGAACAGTATTCCGTGTGGCCGGTTGACAGGGAGTTGCCTGCTGGATGGTTGGCGACCGGGCACCGCGGCACCAGGGATGACTGTCTCGCCCACATTGAGGAGGTGTGGACGGACATGCGACCGCTGAGTGTGCGCCAGCACCTGGCCGGGCTCGGCGGGCCCGGCGGCTCCCAGCCGTCAACGGGCGTGGGGCCGGATCGGTCAGATGGGCACCACTGAGCCACGTTTCGTCCTGCGGCAACAAGCCACGTTACTGCGGACCTATCTCGGCCCACAGTGGCGCAAGGTCGGCGTGCTGGTTGTCCTGCTCCTGGCCAACATCGTCCTCGAACTGCTCGTGCCGTTGTGGCTCGCTCGCTTCATCGACCAAGCCCTGGCAGGTGCGCAGCTCGCCGTGTTGCAGGTGACCGCACTGGTATTCCTCGCGATGGCCCTCGGTCGGCAGGTGATTGTCGGCGCGGCCGGGTACGTCAGCGAGGACGTCAGCTGGGTGGCCACCAACGGCGTTCGTGCGGATTTGGCTGCGCACTGCCTCGATCTGGACATGTCCTTCCACAAGTCGCACCGCCCGGGTGAACTCATCGAGCGGGTCGACGGCGACGTAACCGCGCTGGCGACCTTCTTCTCCAGCTTCGTGTTCGAGGTTATCGGGCGTAGCCTGCTGATCTTCGGCATACTGACGCTGGCGTTCCTCGCTGACTTCCGCCTCGGCCTCGTCCTCGCCAGCTTCGCAGTCATCGGCGCGATCGCCCTGCGCCGGATACAGGGCGTCGCAGTGCCCCAATTCAAGACGTTGCGACAGGCCAGAGCCGATCTTTCCGGATTCTTCGAGGAACAACTCAGCGTCACCGAGGATCTGCGTGCGAGCGGTGCCCGTCCGTATGCCATGAGCATGCTCGCCGGCTTGCTCAAGCAGTACCGCGTGGCCAACCGCAAGGCGTCAGTCAGCTCCCGGTACTCCTCCAGCGTGCTGGAGGTGACGGTGTCGATGGCGTCCGCCGCCGTCATCGCTGTCGGTGGTGTGCTGCTGGAGCGCGACGCCGTCACCGTCGGTGTGATCTACCTGGTCTACACGTACACCAACCTGTTGTCGATGACGCTGTTCCGGGTCACCCGACAGCTCGATCAGTTTCAGGCCGCGACCGCGAGCATGCAGCGCATTGCCGAGTTGTACTTCACCCGGAGCGCGGTGACCGAGGGCTCCGGCTCTCCATTGCCGACCGGTGCGCTTTCGGTCGAATTCGCTGACGTCTCGTTCCGGTACGGTCCCGACCGGCAGACCCTGCGCAACCTCTCCTTCGATATCGCACCAGGGGAGTCGCTCGGACTGGTGGGGCGTACCGGAAGCGGCAAGACCACCATCGGGCGACTGCTTTTCCGCGGGTACGACGTGGGCGGCGGAGCGGTGCGCATCGGGGGTGTCGACGTGCGCCAGTTGACGCTGGCCCAACTGCGCTCCCGCATCGGTGTCGTCACCCAGGACGTGCAACTCTTCCGGGCGAGTCTGCGGGACAATCTGACCCTGTTCGATGCCGGCATCCCGGACCACCGCATCGAGGCGGCAATCGACAGCCTGGGACTGTCCGGCTGGTACCTGTCGCAACCGGCCGGTCTCGACACACCGATCGACAATGACCGGGGCGTGTCCGCGGGTGAGGCCCAGCTGCTGGCTTTCACTCGTGTCCTGCTGCGGGAACCCGACATCGTCATCCTGGATGAGGCGTCCTCACGGTTGGACCCAGCCACGGAGAGGCTCGTCGAACGGGCCGTGTCCCGGCTGCTCGAAGGTCGTACCTCGCTGGTGATCGCGCACCGTCTGGCGACCGTGACGCGGCTCGACCGCGTGCTGGTTCTTCAGGACGGCGAAGCCGTCCGACACGGCAGGCCGGACGAACTGGTCCGGCCCGGGACCGACGGCCTGCTGGCACTGTCTGCGGAGCGTGGGGCGTGAAACCACGACAGGCGCTCTGGCGCATGGTGCGGGCTACGCCGAAGTTGTACGTGACCGATATCGTGCTGCAGTTGTTTCGCAGTGCCATCCCGCTCCTACCCGCCCTCGTGGTGTGGAAGGTGCTGGACCAGTACTCCCACGGCTCGAACCTGACGAGCGGCGTTTGGGTCATGGTGGGGCTCCTCGCCGGTATCGCGGTGGCGCGGGTGACGGTTCTTCTCATGAGCGTGGCCATGGACGCCGAGGTCGAGTCCGCCGTTGGTTCGATGCTCATGCGTAACTCCTTCGCTCGCATTCTCGATGCGCCGGGCGCCGCCGCGCTGCGGAAACCAGTGGGTGACGTCGTCAGCCGACTCGGCGGGGACACCACGACCATTGCGGAGATGTTCGTCTACGCGCTCATGGTGGCTGGTGCGGGTGTCCAGGCACTGTTGGCCGTCATCGTGATGATGACGATCGACCCGCTGGTGACCCTGGTGGTCTTCGTTCCGCTCGCGGCGGCCGGCGTGCTCATCAATCTGGCGAGCAGCAGGATCAAGGACTACCACCGGGCAAGTCGTCTCGCCGCCGGTGAGGTCAGCGCGTTCCTCGGTGACGCCTTCAACGGTGTGCAGGCGATCCAGTTGGCTGGGGCTCAGCGTCCGATCATCGCGCGCCTCACGTCTCTCAACGAGCAGCGGCGCCGCCGGACCCTGCGAAGTCGGCTGTTCACTGAGACGTTCATGGTGTCGCTGTGGACGAACACCGCCCACGTCGGTGTGGGCCTGGTGCTGATCATCGTCGCGGGTCAAATGAACGAGGGCACTTTTACGGTCGGTGAACTGGCATTGTTCGTTGCCTATCTGGGCTGGATCGCGGACTTCACGTCGCTGTTCAGTCAGAACTTGGCGATGTACAAGCAGTCGGTGGCGTCACTCAACAGGCTGGAGGAGATCTTGCCTGCCGGGGGATCGTTGGCCTGCCTCACCACGTCGGCATCCACCAGACTGGTCGACGTTGACGCCCCGCGTCGCGTTCCGCTGATGTGCCTAGAGGTGAGAGACCTGACCTCTGTGCATCCCAACTCCGCCAGGGGGGTGCACGACGTTAGTTTCGATGTGCAGCGCGGGACGTTCGTCGTGGTCACTGGCCGCGTCGGCTCCGGAAAGTCCACATTGCTGCGGTCGCTGCTCGGCCTCATACCCCTCCAGCGCGGCGAGATCCGGTGGAACGGCGAGCTTGTTACTGATCCGGCGCAGTTCTTCGTACCGCCGCAGAGCGCGTACACCCCGCAGGTTCCCCGGTTGTACAGCGACACGATGCGGCACAACATCCTGCTCGGCCTGCCGGAGGACGACGAGCGGTTGCGGTTGGCGGTGCGGTCGGCGGTTCTGGAACAGGACATCGACCACCTCAAGCACGGTCTCGCCACCCTGGTCGGTCCGCGCGGGGCCAAGCTCTCCGGTGGTCAGCTGCAACGGGTGGCGGCGGCCCGGATGTTCGTTCGTGAGCCGGAACTGTTGGTCTTCGACGACCTTTCCAGCGCCTTGGACGTGGACACCGAACGTCGGCTGTGGGAGCGACTGGCGGAGGTGTCCGGGCGCACCTGTCTCGCAGTGTCCCACCGTCGTGTGGCATGGGAGCGGGCCGATCACATCATCGTCATGGCCGACGGTCGGATCGAGGCGCAAGGGACTTTGGAAGATGTGCTGCGCGCCAGTTCTGAGATTAAGCACCTGTGGCATGAGGAGGGCGCATGACATCAGTCGGGACGCAGCACCAATTCACGATCGACCTTCCCGCGCCATGGGCCCGGGAAATGATGGACGGCCTCTTGGCCGCCCCGTTCTCGCCTTACCGGTCGGACGCCGAGTTGGAGCGACTATGGGAGCACGCGAAGCGGTGTGTTGAGGATTTTCCCGATGAGGTGCGCAGCGAACTGATCCGCTTCGGCAGTCGGCTCAGCGGACGTGGCGCACTGCTGCTGCGCGGCCTGCCGATCGCCGACGCCACGCTCGGTCCGACGCCGGCTGACTGGACGGTCGAGGCGCTGGCCAAGAGGACGTGGGAGACGGAGACCTTCCTGCTGGCCGTCGCGTCCGTCCTGGGCGAGGTCTTCGCATTCGCACGGCAGCACGACGGCAATGTCGTCCAGAACGTTGTACCGATCTCCGCCGACGCCTACACCCAGAAGGGCACGGGCAGCAAAGTCTTCCTTCAGTGGCACACCGAGGACGCCTACGACCGCCTGCGCGCCGACTTCGTTGCCCTCCTGTGCGTGCGCTCAGATCCGTCCGCCAAAACAGCCATCGTCGACGCTGACCAAGTGCCGGTTACCCCGGAGCATCGGAAGATTCTGATGCAGCCCCGTTTCCACATCGGGGTGGACCCGGCGAGCGGCGGGTCCGGGCGCCCCGAGGACGGACCGATGCTGCCGATTCTGGGCGAGGATGCCGACGGCAACCTGACCATCCGGCTCGACACGGACCAGGTGTGTGCGGTGGCCGGCGACATCGGCGCAGCCGAGGCCCTCGAAGCGTTCCGGCGAGACATCCCCAGCGCCGCGCGGTACCTCACGCTGGCCGCCGGTGACCTACTTATCCTGGACAACTACCGCACGTTGCATGCACGTACGGCCTACAGCCCTCGCTTCGACGGCACCGACCGCTGGCTGCAACGCGTAAGCATCACAAAGGATCTGCAAAAGTCCGCCGAGGTGAGAACTCGTCGTCTGCGCGTTGTAGACCTTGACGCGAGTCTCCTCGGCTGATGCGAAGGCATCCCGACATGGCCTTGGAAGCACACCAGAACCACGTGGCTGGGCTGGATTGTGCCATCGACGGTAGGACCATCTCCGACGCCCACCTCGTCGATCAATCCGAGAGACCGATCCCGTGGCGGGGCGGGGCCGGGCGTAACGATGAGTGATTCCTTTCTGCGCCTCAGTAAACATGTCGACGCCAGTGTCCGGCTGTTCTGCTTCCATCATGCGGGTGGCATGGCAGCCATGTTCTCGCGTTGGCCCGCCGGATTGCCGAACGATGTCGACGCGGTCGCTGTGCAATTGCCCGGCCGGGCCGAACGTTACGCGGAGCCGGCGTTCCGGCGGATGGAGCCGCTCGTCCGGTACCTCGCTGACGAGATCCGGCCACTGCTCGAGATCCCATTCGTATTCTTCGGGCACAGCATGGGGGCGAAGGTCGCCTTCGCCCTCGCCCACGAGCTGCGTGCCCGAGCCGTCGCCGCACCACGTGCGGTCTACGTCGCGGCCAGCGCCGCTCCCTGCCTCTCGGCGCCCACTCCGGGGTGGGCACCGTCGGACGACGACCTGATCGCCTATCTCACCGCTGTCGGCGGCACGCCTCAGCAGGTCCTCGCCGATCCTGCGGTGATGGCCGTCGTCCTGCCGCCTCTGCGAGCAGACCTCGCACTTGCGGCCGCTTGGTCGTACTCCGAACCGGAGCCGCTGAGCTGTTCGATCCATGCCCTCGTCGCCGAGGGCGACCAGGGCGTGACTGCTGCCCGCGCACGGTTGTGGGAGCGGGAGACGAAGTCCGCTTTCACCCTCACCACCTTCGCGGGCGACCACTTCTTCGTTCGGGACGAGCCGGCCGAGGTGCTGTCCTACCTCTCCCGTGAGCTGCGACGCCATGCGACCGTGCGGGAGGCGACGCCGTGATAACGGCCGACCGCGTCCTCGACCCGCCGTTTCCACACGCGCTCGTGGACGGGCTGGACGGCCTAAGTGCTTCGCCCTGCCCTCAACGTCGGCGACCCGACTTCAGCGGACTAGCCAGATCGATGGGACCATATCTTGAACGCGTCTGAACCCATCCACGGGGACGACATCCTTGCCGGTTTCCCGCGACGCCTGCTGTCCTGGTGCCGTTGGGCGGCAACGGCACCACTCTGCCGGACCTTGCTCGCCCGATCCGGCGAGCTGGACCAGGAGGCGCTGGATGCGTCGCTGGCCGAGCTGGTCCGCCGGCACCCCAGCCTGACCGGGGGGTCTGCCTGCGCCGCACCTGCCGACACCGGCGTGTCGACGAAACCCAAACAGCCAGTGGTGCCGCTGACCGTCCACCGCCTCGATCGCTCCTCGGACGACCGGCGCGACCAGGACCTCGACCGCCTGCTCGATACGCTGAGCAAGGCTCAGTTCGACCTTGAGCGAGGTCCGCTGCTGCGGGCCGACGTCATCCGGTGGGGCGACGGTCAGTCGCTCCTCCTGCTGTCGGCCCACGCGGTCGCCGCCGATGCGGATTCGATGGACGTACTGGCCGGGGAGCTGGCGGAGCGCTATGCCGTGCTGTCAGGCGAGGCGCGTGACGACACCGGGCCGCACGATCATCCGCGCGACCTACCGACGGCGATACCGGCGGCCGTGACCCTCGAGCCGGTGGACGCCGTGGACTCGGGTGCCGCACTCACGGCACTCCCAGGGCCTACCGACATCCCGTACGACGATCCACCGGTGCCGGACCCGACGTACACAACCAGCACGATCATTCTGCGCCTGTCTGATGAGCAGACCCACGCCCTGCGGGCCGCCGCCGAAAGGGCCTCCACGACGCTACAGGTGCTGCTGCGGGCGGCCTTCGCGGTGCTCGTGCATCGCTGGAGCCGGGACGCCGACGTGATCATCGGCACCGCGGTGCGGCCTGGACCGCCGGAGGGCGCCGACCCGGTGGGTCCATACGTTGACGATGCGTTCGTGCGCGTCAAGCTGGATGGCGATCCGATAATGCGCGAGCTGGTTGAGCAGCTGCACCGGTCCACGGAAGCCGCCAATACGCGGGATTACGCCCCGTTTGCGGCAGCTCTCCAGCACCTGCGGGGGGCCGGCGAGGAGGATGCGGTGTGGCCCTTCACCGTGCGGGCGGTGCATCGCACCGCGTCAGGCGCCAGGCAGGACGAGAGCACGTTCGTGCCAGTGCTCGGCGGACACGAGGCTGGCGCCTCTCCGCACCCGCTGAATCTCGAAACCGTCGAGGAAATCGGCGGCGGCCTCGTGGGTCACCTCCGGTACGGCACGGACCGGCTTCGGTCGGATACCGCAGGGCGGCTCGCCACCCAGTTGGAGGTGTTGTTGACCTCCCTGCCAGGGCGCCTCCACGAGCGGATTTCGCGGCTGCCGTTGATGTCGGAGCCGGAGCGCCAGCGGGTCCTGCAGGACTGGAACCGCACTGCGGTGACACTGCCGTCCGACCAGACGGTGACCGGTCTCTTCGCCGAACAGGTCCGGGTGCGGCCGGACAGCACGGCGGTGCTCTTCCGTGCCGAGGCGGTGACCTACCGGGAGTTGGACCTCCGCGCCCGGGCCGTCGCCCGTCGCTTGAGTGATATGGGCGTACGGCCGGGGGCCTTCGTGGGTGTCCATGCCAGGCGGAGCATCGACGCGGTCGCGGCGCTGCTGGGTGTGCTGATGGTCGGGGCGGCCTACGTGCCGCTGGACCCTGACTATCCGGCCGAGCGGTTGGCCTTCGTCATGGAGGACTGCGGGCTGGACGCGCTGCTGACGCAGCACGACGTGGTGCTGCCGGTGCACAGCACGGTCCCGGCCGTTTACCTAGAGGACTGCCGGCCGGTCGGCGGGGCTGACGACTGGTGGCCGCCGGCTGGTACGTGCGCTCCGGTGAGCGCCGCCTACGTCATCTACACCTCCGGGTCGACGGGCCGCCCGAAGGGCACCGTCGTCCCCCACCAGGCCGTCGTCCGGCTGGTTATCGGCGCGAACTACGCCATCCTGCAGCCGAGCGAGGTGATTCTGCACCAGTCCTCGTTGTCCTTCGACGCGTCTGTGCTGGAGTTGTGGGGCCCGCTGCTGAACGGGGCCACCATGGCCATCGCGCCGCACGGCGACGGATCGATGCAGACCACCGTCGAGGCGATCCGGCGCCATCAGGTTACGGTGGCCCTGCTGATCTCGCCCCAGTTTCACCTGCTCGTGGATGACCGGGTGGCCGACCTGCGATCGGTGCGGCAGTTACTCGTGGGCGGCGACGTGGTGTCTGCCGAACACACCCGCCGTGCCGTGACGGCGCTGCCGGACACCCGCATATCCAATGTGTACGGGCCAACGGAAACAACTCTCTTTGCCACCCATTTCCCGGTGACGAATCCGCAAGACTCGGCGCACACCGTGCCGATCGGACGGCCCATCTCAAACACCGAGTGCTACATCCTGGACAAGTGGGGCGAGCCGGTGCCGGTGGGCACCACAGGCGAAATCTACGTCGGTGGCCTCGGCGTCGCTCACGGTTACCTGCGGCGTCCAGGCCTGACGGCGCAGCGGTTCGTCCCAGATCCGTTCAGCGGGCGCTCGGGCTCGAGGTTGTACCGCACCGGCGACCTCGGCATGTACCTGTCCGACGGCTCAATCGAATTCTTCGGCAGGGCCGACGAACAGGTCAAGGTCCGCGGATACCGGGTGGAACTCGGCGAGATCGAGACTGCCGTGAACCAGTACGCCGGGGTTGGGCGGAGCTGCGTGCTCGCCGTGGACGAGGGACACACGAAGCGCCTGGTCGCCTTTTTCGTACCGATTGGTGGCGCGGACGACGCCCTGGCACCGGCCCTGCGCCGGCACCTGACCGACATCCTGCCGGCCTACATGATCCCCGACCAGTTCATCTCGCTGCCCGACCTGCCACGTACCGCCAACGACAAGGTGGACCGCGAGGCGCTGCTCCATCACGTCGTCATGTTCGACCGTCCTGCATGGGGGAAATCCGTCGTGACCAATCCTTGTACACCGACCGAAGCTGCCGTCCTGGGGATCTGGCGGGAGGCACTGGAGTCGACCGCGAAGTTGAACGTCACGGACAAGTTCTTCGAGGCGGGCGGCAATTCGCTGCGCATGTTCCAGCTCTTCTGGCGCCTCTCCGAGATCTATCCCGGTCTCCTGGAACTGGCTGAGCTCTTCGAGCTCAACACGGTGCGGAGTCAAGCCGCCGTCATCGATGAGCGGACCAGCGGCAGGGTCGGCTCCGCCGACTCTTCGCAGTAGTCGGGTGTCGACGATGGACATTGTGAACGGCGCTACGCACACGTCTGAGGAAGCCGGCCGAACGCTGGCACCCTTCGCAGGGGGCGAGGTGGTCCTCGGGATGGGTTCGCCTCCTACCCGTCTTGATCCACCGAGGATGACCGGGCGCTATCAATCGGACTTCGCGGCGACCCGGCGCTTCCTCGACGTCGGCGAGCAGATGCTGGGAACGCTTTCGACCACCCAGCGCCACTCCCGGCCGCAGGACCCCCGGGCGCGCGCCGTGCACCAGGCCTGCCGGACGGTCCGACTCGCCTTTCTGGCGGTGCACGCCGACCAGCTGTATGCCGAGCTCACCGACGGGCGGCGACGGCACTTGCGCGTCGATGTGTTGTGTACGGCGGCCGGCGAGCTGATGCCGGGCCTCGTGCCCACTGCGGAGCAGTTGGCGGAGGAAGGGCGCTACCAGCAGCCGCGCAAGGAGGGGCGGGAAATCGACCAGGGTCTTCTGCTGTGGAGTGTGCTGCGGTCTCCGGGTTCTGGCGCGCACCTCATGGAGGCGATGGCGCGGCCCACGCCGCGCGCCTCGACGCTGTTACCCGCATTCCGTGCCGACGGGTTCGTGGACTTGGGTGAGGTGACAGTGGAACGGCGGGCCGGCGTCGGGCATGTGACCGTCCAGAACCAGCGCTGCCTCAACGCGGAGGACGACGCAGTGGTGGAAGCACTGGAGACGGCCGTGGATCTCGTACTGCTCGACGATGACGTGCGCGTCGGCGTCCTGCGGGGTGGGGTGATGCGGCACCCGCGCTACGCCGGTCGTCGGGTGTTCAGTGCCGGCATCAACCTGACCGAGTTGTACCGCGGAGGGATCACTTTCCTCGGCTTCCTCATGCGACGGGAGATGGGTTACATCGCCAAGATGGTCCGGGGACTCGCGCCGGATCCGGACGACCCGACGCGCCGGCCGGCCGCGGAGAAGCCCTGGGTGGGCGCCGTGGACACGTTCGCCATCGGCGGGGGACTGCAGATCCTGCTGGCCGCCGATCACGTGGTTGCCGAGAAGGACGCCTATTTCAGCCTGCCTGCGCTGCGGGAAGGGCTTGTTCCAGGGGTCGCGAACCTGCGCCTGCCGCGCTTGGTGCCGTCGCGGCGGGCGCGGAAGGCGATCTTCTCCGACCACACGATCCGGGCAGGGGACACCGACGGCGCCCTGTTGTGCGACGCGGTCGTCGACGCCGACGAGATGGCCGAGGCCGTGGCGTCGGCCGCTGCGCGGCTCGCCGACCCGGCCGTGGTGCCGAACCGACGGATGCTGCGTCTCGCCGAGGAACCGGAGGACCGCTTCCGTCAGTACCTGGCCGAGTACGCGCTCGAGCAGTCCCGTCGCATCTACAGCGAGGATCTGTTCGCCAAGCTGGAGCAGACCTGGCTTGCGCGCTTCGGGTCGATAGTTGCGGGAACGAAGCCGTGACCGCATCCGTCGTGCCATGCCTGTGCCGGGAATTCTCACGACCGTCCGGCAACCGCATCTCACCTGTCCGGACCGACCCAGGACTGCCGACGTGACCCACAGCGCGGACACTCTCGCCCAACTTTCGTCATTGCAGGAACAGTTGTGGTTCCTCGACCGCCTTGAGCCGGAAAGCGCGTTCTACAACATCTCGGTCGCGCTGCGGATGCGCGGACCGCTCGACGTGGCCGCACTGGGCGGAGCCTTCGCAGAGATCGTCGGACGGCACGGGATCCTCCGGGCCCGCTTCCCCGCCGCAGACGGTTCGCCGGTCATGGTCGTGGCATCTCGCAGTGACATCCCTCTGCCGATCGTGGACCTGACCGCCGTGGCCGCGCACTCGCGTGACGTCGAGGTGCAGCGGCTGCTCGGGTTGGAGGCCAACACGCCGTTCGACCTGGCGACCGGGCCGTTGATCCGTCTCAGACTGCTGCGCCTCGGCGCCGAGGACCACGTGCTTGTCGTCACGGCCCACCACATCGTCTTCGACGGGGCTTCTGTGGGCATCCTCTACGAGGAGCTCGGCACCGCCTACGGCGCCCTGCGGGCGGGTCGACGGCCAGAGTTGCCGGTGCTGACGGTTCAGTACGTGGACCACGCCGGCGAACAGCGGCAGCGCTCGTACGCGGAACAGTTGGAGTTTTGGCGGCGACGACTGGACGACGCGCCAGCTCCGGTGCAACTGCCGGTGGACCGGCTGCGGGCGCCGGTCCGCAGCGGGCGTGGGGCGGTTGAACGTCTCTCACTCTCGGCCGACCTGGTGGCCCGGCTCGTCGAGTTCGGCAGGGGTGAGCGGACGACCCTGTCGACCGCCGTGTTGACCGGCCTGGCCATGCTGCTCGGCCGCTACGGTGACCAAGACGAGGTGACGATCGGCACCGTCATGCTCAATCGACTCGACAGCGAGCTCGATCAGGTCATCGGCTTCTTCGCCAACACGGTGGTACTGAGGGCCGACCTGTCCGGCGCGCCCACCTTCCGGACGGCGGTGCGCCGCGTGGCCGCCGAACTGCTGGACGTCATGTCGTACGAGGACGTGCCGTTCCACGAGGTGGTCCGGGCGGTCTCGCCCGAGCGGGACGCGAGTTCCACGCCCCTGTTCCAGGTGATGTTCAACGCCGTTCACGAGGAGATGCTCGGCCTGCCAGAGCTGCCGGGCCTGCTCGTCGAGGCGGTGGAGGTGCCACGGCAAACCGCGCCGTTCGACCTCAGCGTCGACCTTCGGATCGCCGAGGACGGCGTGCTCTGCGAATTCGAGTACAGCACTGACCTGTTCGACCCGGCGACTGTTCGACGGATGGCCGGCCACCTGCACCAGCTCCTCGAGTCAGCGGTGAGGGCGCCGGATCGGCCGTGGCGGTCGCACAGCCTGCTGACCGCGCCCGAGCGCCGTCAACTGCTGGCGGAGTGGAACGACACCGATATGGTCGACTTCGAGTCGCACTGCTTGCACGAGCTGTTCGAGGCGCAAGCTCGTCGTACGCCCGACGCCGTCGCCGTGGTGTTCGAGGGTGAGCGGCTGACGTACCGGGAACTGGACGAGCGTGCGAACCAGATGGCATGGGCATTGCAGGCCCGGGGGGTCGGACCCGAGGTTATCGTGGGCGTCTGCCTGTACCGGTCGACCGACTCGGTCGTAGCGCTGCTCGCCGTCCTCAAGGCCGGGGGCGCCCTGGTGGCCCTGGACCCGGAGCATCCGGTGGACCGGGTGAGGTTCATGCTGGACGACTCCAACGCCGGTTTGCTGGTGACGCAGGCTTCGGTTGTCGCCGCGGTGACGGACGGCACGATGCCGACGCTGCTTGTGGACGCCGACGCGGCCGAGCTGGCCGCCCTGCCCGTGGTCTCGACCATCAATACGGCGACGCCCGCACAGCTCGCCTGCCTGATCTACACGTCCGGCTCGTCGGGTACGCCCAAGTGCGCCATGCTGACGCACGAGAACTTCGCTAACTACTTCCACTACTTCGATCGCCAGTATGGCCTGAGCGCAACAGTGCGGGCGCATTTGCAGATGGCCAGCTTCGCGTTCGACCTGTTCATCGCGGACGTCATGCGGGCGCTCTTCACTGGGGCGGCCCTCGTCCTCTGTCCGCGTGAGGTGACTCTCTCCCCGCGCCTGCTCTACGAACTGATGGTCCGGGAGGGCGTGAACAGCGCCGAGTTCATTCCGCCGTTGCTGCGTCTGCTGCTGGATTACGTCGAGGAGGGCGGACACTCCCTGGCGTTCATGGATCTCCTGATGGCCGGTGGCGACAGTTGGTACGTGCGTGACTTCGACCGGGCGAAGAGGCTGAGCGCGTCAACGACCGTGCTCATCGACACGTACGGGCTTACCGAGGCCGCGATCGACAATGCCCACTTCGTCGGCGAGCACGCCGGTGACGACCCGGACAGTGTCGTCCCGATCGGTCGGCCCATCGGCAACAACCGGCTCTACATCCTCGACCGCAGCATGCAGCCTGTGCCGGTGGGTGTGATCGGCGAGCTTTACATCGGTGGCACTGGCGTTGGACGTGGCTATCTGGGGCGCCCACGGCTGACCGCCGACCGCTTCCTTCCGGATCCATTCGGTGGGCAGCCCGGATCTCGGCTCTACCGCACGGGCGACCTGACCCGCTTCCGCTCCGACGGGACGATCGAGATTCTCGGCCGGGCCGACCAGCAGGTGAAGATTCGCGGCTTCCGAATCGAGCTGGGCGAGATCGAGGAGGCGCTACGGCGTCACCCCGCCGTCCGGGACGCGATTCTGCTCGTACGCGACAAGTCCCCCGGTGACCGACACCTGGTGGCGTACATCGCGGTCGGACCCGCGCCGTCCGACGCCGCGGACGCCCGGTGGCAGGACGAGGTGCGTGAGCAGATCCTCGCTCATCTGCGGGATCTACTGCCCGGTTACATGGTTCCCTCGGCATTGGTGGTCCTGGAGCGGATGCCGCTGAACTCCAACGGCAAACTCGACCGACGGTCGCTGCCGGATCCCGGTCTGGAGCTGTTGCCGACCGGTCACCTGGTGCCGCCGCGCACGCCTGAAGAGGAGATCATCCGGGGGATCTGGCAGGATCTCGTAGGGATCGGCGCCGTCGGGGTGGAGGACAACTTTTTCGCCCTCGGCGGCCACTCGTTGCTGGCAACCCGGGTGCTGGCGCGCATCGGCGCGGCACTCGGCGTCGAACTCCCGGTCCGGGCCATCTACGACAATCCCACGATCGCCGGGCTCGCCGATCAGGTGATGGCCGCTCGCGACGTCACGGATGCGCTGCCGGTCGCACCGCCGATCGTGGCGGTGCCTCGCGGCGACCTCGACGAATACCCCCTCTCGTTCCATCAGGAGCGGCTGTGGTTCATCGACCAGCTGGAGCCAGGGAGCAGCGCGTACAACCTGGCGACACCGTTGCGCCTGAAGGGTCCGCTCGACGTGGCGGCACTGCGCAGCAGCTTCGAGGCGCTCGTCCAGCGACACGAGTCGCTGCGTACGGTATTCGGCAGCAAGGACGGGGTGCCGTTCCAGCGGGTCCGTGACGTGCCCCGGTGGGAGCTGCCTGTCCGGGATCTGACGTTCCTGCGGGTGGCCGAACGCGACCCGGAAGTTGCCAGGTTGGTGCAGGCGGAGACGGAGCGGCCCTTCGATCTGGCTCGGGGTCCATTGATGCGTACCGCGTTGCTGCGCCTCGCCGACGAGGAGCACGTGCTACTGCTGACGATGCACCACATCGTCACCGACGGGTGGTCGGGCAGCATCTACTTCCAGGAGCTCGCGACGCTCTACGCCGGCTACGCGAGCGGTCAGGCGCCGAATCTGCCCCGGGCGGCGGTGGACTACGTCGATTTCGCGGTGTGGCAGCGTGGATGGCTCCGGGGTGAGGTGCTCGACCGGTCGTTGGTGTACTGGCGGCGGCAACTGGCAGAAGCGCCGGCCGCCATCGAGCTGCCCTTCGACCGCCCGAGGGCGAGCGCTCGAGGGTTCCGGGGACGCGCGGTCAAGGTAGGCATCCCGGCAGATGTGTGCGAAGGCCTGCGGGCATTGAGCAACACGGAGAACGTCACGCTCTTCATGACGCTGCTCGCGGCCTTTCAGACGCTGCTGGCGCGGTTCTCCGGCGAGATTGACATCGTCGTCGCCACGCCCACCGCCGGCCGTGGCCGCGTCGAACTCGACCGAGTTGTCGGCTTCTTCGTCAATACGCTGGCGCTGCGGGCGGACTTCTCCGGTGACCCCCCGTTCCGCAGCCTGCTGCACCAAGTGCGGGCCATGGCCCTGGACGCCCTCGCACATCAACACGTGCCGTTCGAGCGCGTGGTCGCTGAGGTCGCCACTGATCGCAGCCCCGGATACAACCCGGTGGCTCAAGTCCTGTTCGCCCTTCAGAACACCCCGCCCGAGGCGGTCGAGTTGCCTGGCATGACCGTGAGCCCCGAGCCGTTCGACGCGAGTACCGCCCAGTTCGATCTCAGCCTGAGCCTCACCGAGACGGTCGACGGCCTTGAGGGCGACCTGTGGTACCGCACGGAGTTGTTCGACGCGCCGACCGTGGAACAGATCATCGACTCCTGGCGGGTTCTGCTGCGAGGCGTCGTTACCAGCCCGGACGCCCGGATCTCCGAATTGCCCCTGCTGCCGGCCGCACCTGCCGCGCCGCTGGGAACAGATCCCGCGAGATCGCACACCCTGGAGGCCACGCTCCCGGAACTGTTCGACAATCAGGTGCGCCGCACACCGCACCGGGTGGCCGTGGTGGACGGCGCCACCGAGCTCACGTACATCGAGGTGCAGCAGCGTGCGGACGCGGTGGCGGCTGCCCTCGCGGCGCTGGGTGTGGGGCCGGAGCGCCCGGTGGCGGTCGTGCTGCCGCGTTCCGCCGACTTGGTGGTGGCGTTACTCGGCGTCCTCAAGGCCGGCGGGTGCTACCTGCCGATCGAGCCGGACCTACCCGCCGATCGCGTGCGATATCTGCTCTCCGATTGCCCAGCGACCGCGGTGGTCACGAACCCGGCCGGGGCCGGACTCCTTCCGCCGGACCTGCCGGTCATCGATGTCGGCGCGGTTGAGTCGAGCGTGCCGGCGGGTGGGCCGACGACCGCCCCTCATCCGGATCAAGCGGCGTATGTGATCTACACGTCGGGCTCGACGGGCCGACCGAAGGGTGTGGTCGTCTCGCACCGACATGTCGTCCGGCTGTTCAGCTCCACCCGGCACTGGTATGGGTTCCACCAGGACGACGTCTGGACGCTGTTCCATTCATACGCCTTTGACGTGTCCGTCTGGGAGATGTGGGGCGCGTTGCTGCACGGCGGCAGGCTCGTCGTGGTGCCATGGGACACGGCGCGCTCACCGCAGGAGTTCCTGCGGCTCCTGGCAGAGCAGCGCGTCACCGTGCTGAGTCAGACCCCGTCCGCCTTCTACCAACTCATCCAGGCGGATCAGGATGATCCGGACACGGGGGATCTGCTGGCGCTGCGGTACATCGTCCTGGCGGGCGAGGCGCTGGACCTTGGTCGCCTTCCCCAGTGGTACGACCGGCACCCCGATCGGGCGCCACTTGTCGTCAACATGTACGGGACCACCGAGACCACGGTGCATGCGACGTACCTGGCGCTGGACGGGGAGACGGTCCGGCGGGACGGTCACAGCCTGATCGGTACCGCCATCCCGGACCTGCCGATCTACGTCCTCGACGGAGCCGGACGCCCGGTGCCGCCCGGTGTTGTCGGCGAGTTGTACGTGGGTGGTGCGGGCGTTTCACGTGGATATCTGGGTCGGGCGGGCCTCACGGCGGAGCGCTTCCTTCCTGACCCGTTCGGACCGGTGAGCGGTCGGATGTACCGGACCGGGGACCGTGCCCGGGTTCGCCGGGACGGGTTGCTCGACTTCGTTGGTCGCGCCGACGAGCAGGTGAAGGTCCGCGGGTACCGGATCGAGCCGGGGGAGATTGAGGCCACCCTCGCACGTCACCCTGAGGTGAGCCGGGCTGCCGTGATCGTCCGGGAGGACGTGCCGGGCGACGTTCGGCTCGCCGCGTACGTGGTGGTGGTGGCCGGGGGGCGCCCCTCGGCCGCCGAGCTACGCGCGTACGTCGCGCGCCTGCTACCGAGCTATCTGGTGCCGTCGTCCTTCACGCTGCTGGATGACTTGCCGCTCACCCGGAACGGGAAGTTGGACCGTCGGGCGCTGCCGGTACCGCAGAGCGACGGCTCAACCACCGGCGGCGCCCCGCGGACGGCCACTGAGCGTTTCGTGTGCGCGCTGTTCGCCGAGGTGCTCGGGACGTCCGAGGTGGGGGTCGACGGCAACTTCTTCCATCTCGGCGGCCACTCTCTCCTGGCCACCCGAATCGTCTCCCGGCTGCGAACCGAGGTCGGGGTGCAGATCAGCCTCCGGACCCTGTTCGAGCATCCGGCCGTCAACGCCTTCGCCGCCGAGGTGGACCGGGCGCTGCAAGCGGCCGTCGCCGATCCGCCAACCGCCGATGTGACCGGGTTGCCGGCGAAGTCGATCACACCGGTCCGAAGGGAGGCGCTCGAGCCATGCTCGACAGATCAGGAGCGGGTGTGGTTCCTGGAGCAGCTCGACCAGTCCGTGTCACTCTACGTGACGCCGATGCTGTACCGCCTGCGCGGTGCGGTGTCGCACCCCGCACTCGACGGCGCACTGCGTGCCGTCGTGGCACGGCACGAAGCGTTGCGGACCACCTTTGTGTTTCGAAGCGGACGACTGTGGCAGCGAATCAGCGACCAGTTGGACAGCCGGGTGCGTCAGCGTGATCTGTCGGGCCTGCCCGACGGTGATCGGCAGAGCGAGGTGCGGCGGCTGTTCGCCGAGGTGAGCGAGCACCGGTTCGATCTGGAGAACGGTCCGTTGCTCGACGCCGAACTGGTCCGACTGGGGCCAGACGACCACATTCTGGTGATCAACCTGCATCACCTGGTCTCCGATGGTTGGTCGACCGACCTGCTCCTACATGAACTGGGGGAGTTTTACCGGGGCGACGTAACCGGCCTACCCGCGAAGCTGGAAGAGCTGCCGATCCAGTACGCCGACTACGCGGCGTGGCAGCGCACATGGTCGCAGAGCGACGACTGCGAGCGGCAGCTTGAGTACTGGCGTACCAAACTCGCCCAACTGCCCGAGGTGGCCTACCTGCCGCGCTTGGCGAGTGGGTCAGCACGGCGCGACGTTCACGGCGGGGACCACACCTTCGAGATCCCCCCGTCAGCGGTGGACGCGGTGGCACGGCTGGGCAGGCAGGAGGACGCCACGCCCTTC
The DNA here is from genome assembly GCF_003264365.1 of Micromonospora noduli. Taxonomy (GTDB): domain Bacteria; phylum Actinomycetota; class Actinomycetes; order Mycobacteriales; family Micromonosporaceae; genus Micromonospora; species Micromonospora noduli. The sequence continues at coordinate 57,329 of NZ_PYAK01000014.1, read as the reverse complement.
ATGGTGCTACTCGCCGTTTTCCAGCTTCTCCTGGCCCGCGCCTGCGGACAGGACGACATCGCGGTGGGTACGCCGATCGTCAACCGGCAGCGGCCCGACGTGCAGCACCTGATCGGATTCTTCGTCAACACCCTCGTACTGAGAACCGACGTGTCCGCAGCCTCGGCGTCGTTTCGGGCAGTGCTGCGGCAGGTCCGCGAGACAGCGCTGGGCGCTTACGCGCACCAAGAGGTGCCGTTCCAGCGGCTCGTCGAGGAGTTGCGCCCGCAGCGGGGCCTCACCCAGTCCGCGCTCTTCGGGGCGGTGTTCACCATGCAGTACGAGCAGAAGACGCCGCTGCGGTGGCCCGGGCTGCTGGTGGAGCCGGTGCGTGACGCGCCCGTTGGCACGACGGTGTGGGACCTCACCCTGACGGTCACGGAGTCCGCGGACGGCATGGGCGGGCACCTGCAGTACCGCACGGACCGCTACGGCGCTGCTGAGATCGCCGGGATGGCAGAGGACTACCTGGAGCTTCTGCGGTTCGTGGTTACCCATCCCGACCAGCCGGTCCCGCACGTGGAAAGGGCGCAGCGATGCGACTGAGCTCTGGCGCTGAACACGTCGACCTGACCACCGTCAACCTTTACGACCCCTCCTGGTACGCCACCGGCGATCCGCACAGTGCCTGGCGGCAGCTGCGTGCGGAGCAGCCCGTGTACTGGCAACAGCTTCCGGATGGTCGTGGCTTTTGGGTGCTGACCCGGCACGCCGACGTCTGCCGTGTGCTGCGAAGTTTCCGCGACTTCACCTCCGAGGACGGCAACCTGCTGACCACTCTGGGGCAACGGGACATCGCCGGTGGCAAGATGCTGGCGGTCACCGACCCACCCCGGCACACCGCCATCAAGCGGCAAATCATCGGCTGCTTCACGCCCGCCACGGTCGCGGCGATGGAACCACAGATCCGCCTGCTTGCACGCCGAATGTTCGTGCCCGGCCTGGACGGACAGGTCTTCGACCTCGCCGCGCAGACGGCGGTTTTTCCGATCGCGATCACGGCTCTACTCATGGGCATCGACCCGGCGCACTGGCACCGACTGCGAACGTTCGCCTACGTCGCCATCGCCGATCAGGACCCGGATGTCACCTCGGGTCGGCGGGACCACGCGTTGGAGTGGTCACACTCGGAGATCTTCTCGTACTTCGCAGGTGAGCTCGCCAACAAGCCGGCGGCGCGGGCCGATCTGATCGGGGCGATCGCAAACGCTACTGTCGACGGCTGTCCGCTGTCCCAGCAGGAGATGCTGTTCAACTCTTACAGCGTTCTGCTCGGCGCCACTGTGACGACGTCCCACGCCGCGAACGTCGCCGTGTTGGCGCTGGCCGAGAATCCCGGCGCGGACGAGCGCTGGCGTGCCACGGGCTGCACGGACACGCTCGTCGAGGAGGTGCTGCGCTGGTCCTCACCGGCCAACCACTTTCTACGGCACGCGACTCGGTCTATCGAGATCGCCGGTACCACGATTCGGGCCGGCGACCCGGTCACCGTATGGCTCGGTGCGGCCAACCGTGACGAAGAGGTGTTCGAACGGCCGTACGACTTCGACGTCAACCGTGATCCGCGCGCGCACATCGCCTTCGGCGTCGGCGCGCACCGGTGCATTGGTGCTCCGCTGGCGCGGCTTGCCCTACGTGTGTTCGCGGAGGAGACACGGGACCTGGTCGAATCCTTCGAGATCGCCGGGCCAGTCGACCACCTCGCTTCCAACTTCATCGCCGGGATCAAGCGCCTGCCGGTGCGGGTGCGGCTGAAGCGGAATGGGGCGACTGCCCTTGCCGGCCTCACACCGCTGAACGACGACGCCGGGGAAAGGGGGCAGCGGTGGGAACGAGCCATTACCCGCTGATGCCGCAGCAGCGGGCCGTCTGGCACCTCACACAACGGCATCCCGACCGGCCGGTCGGCAACAAGTGCTGGATCAGCCGGTACGATACCGCGCTGGAGGCCGACATCTTCCATGCTGCGGTCGACGGGGTCGTCCAGCGGCACGAGGCCCTCCGGACTCGCTTCATGGTTGTCGACGGCACACCGACGCAGGTGGTGGAGGATGGGGCTGCCGCAGCATGGTCCTTCACCGACCTCGGCGGGTACGACGCTCCACACCGCGATCGTCTGGTCGCCGATCTCGGCCGCCGGGCGGCCCGTCTGCCGTTCGACCTCGCCGTCGGACCGCTGCTGCGAGTCCACCTGGTGCGTCTCGCGTCCGATGACCACGTGGCGATCTTCACAAGCCACCGGATGGTGTGCGACGCGTGGTCCAGGGCGTTGCTCGAGGCTGAGCTGGACGTGCTGTACGGAGCTCTGCGGTCTAGTCGCCCCAGCCCGCTGCCGTTCGTGGCGGAGCAGTACGGGACGCTTGCACTCAAGGAGCAACGTCGACTCCAGCAGGGGGATCTCGAGCGCCACATCGACTTCTGGGTCCGCTACCTCGGCGGCGGTCGGGGAACCGTGGAGCTGCCGATCGCCCAGTCCCGACCCGACGATGCCGGCGGTCACGGGGCGACGCTGTGCGTCCGGGTCGATCCGGCGGTCATGTCGCAGGTCCGGGACCTGAGTCGATCGACCGGATGTACCACCTTCCTGACGCTTTTCGCGGGGTTCGTGACCTTGCTGCATCTTCTCAGCGGGCAGGACGACATCAACGTCGGTGTGCCGATGATGGGTCGTACCCGACCGGCGGCTGCGAACGTCGTCGGGCTCTTCCAGACCACGGCTGTCATGCGCACGCGTTTCCTGCCGGGTGACAGCTTTGCGGCCGTGCTGCATCGGGCGCGAGCTGACCAGCTCGCGGGATTCACGGCTCAGGACGCCCCGACCGACCTGGTGATCGATCGCCTGGGCGGCTATGGCGAGGGGGTCCTGCTCCATCGACACCAGTTCTCCACGGAGGAGTCGTCTCCGGCAACGGAGGACCGCAGCCATCTCGGCGCCCAGCCGTTCGACGAACCGGAGAGCGGCTTCGTGGAGCACGACACCAACTGGAATGTGTGGGTCGACGACGACGAGTCCATGGTGCGCGTCGACTACGCCAGTGAACTGTTCGCCCGCGAGGCCGTCCGGTGCCTCGTCGTCGGATACGTCAGGTTGCTGAAGCAGGTGACGGCGACCCCATCCGAACCCATTCGCCTCCTGCGCCCATCCATTGCCGAAGCTTTGAATCGCGATCTCGTTAGGGCAGGTGGCATGTGAAAGACGAGGTACGGGTCGAGACAGCGATCACCCACTACACCTTCCCGCCCGGCGGGCCGTTCGGCGACACGGAAAAGACCTTCGACATCCGGTCCTACGCAGTCGTCAGGGACCGTCAGGCCGTGCTCGTCGACGCTCTGCTGCCCGACCACGAGGACCTTATCGCTGCGGCTCTTCACCGCGGCGGCCTGGATTTCGCCGCCGTACGCGCCGTGGTCGTCACGCACGCTCATCCGGACCACATCGGAAGTCTGGCAGCCGTGATGCGCGCGGCACCCGAGGCCCGCCTCTACGCCGGCTCTGGGGACGCCGAAGTCGTCGCCGAGGAGTGCGGCGTCGACGTAAGCGTTCTGAATGACGGAGACGACGTGTGGGGCCTGGAAGTGATCGCCACGCCCGGCCACACCATCGGTCACGTATGCTTCCTGGAACACACTACATCGACCCTCTTCGTCGGAGATGCTGCCGTCAACATGACCAGCCTCGAACCGTCTATCGAACCCTTCGACGAGGACCATTCCCGCGCGGTCGCACAGCTTGTCAGGCTCGCGGGAACCGGGGCACAACGTGCTTTGTTCGCACACGGGGCGCCAATACCTTCCGGGGCAGGTGTCGCCTTCCGCGACCTGGCCGGTCGGCTGGGACTCGCCACTGGCGACATGGCCGCCATCTGATGAGCGAACCGTCGTTGCGAGCAGGCGAAGAGCAAGACGTCCAGGTATGCGCCGCTGCGAGAGCGCCCCGGACCTCAGAAGAGCGCGAAACCGTATCCGCCTATTACCGTTTGGTGGATGCCGGCGACGTCGGCGGATTGCTGCAGCTGTTCTCTGTCGATGCTGTGTACCTCCGTCCCGGGTACCAGCCGATCGTTGGTCGTGCGGAAATTGAGCGTTTCTATCGAGAGCAGCGAGTGATCCGCGAGGGTTGTCACCGCATCGCCCTGCTCGTCGATGCCGCGCAGGCGGTGGCGGCGCACGGCGAGTTCGTTGGCGTGCTCCGCGACGGGCGTCATGTTCAACTCCGTTTCGCTGACTTTTTTACCTTCGACGACACTGGCCACTTCGCCCGACGCGAAACGTTCTTCTTCACACCGCTGGTCTAACCGTCGAGCGGGGAGGCACTGGTGGCCCTGGTTCCGCGAGCATTCCCTGGGTGTCCGACCTGTACGTAGCGTCGGGGCCATGAGCCTTCCCGCGATTAAGCTGCACAACGGTGTGGAGATCCCGGCTCTGGGCTTCGGTCTGTTCCGATCTCGCTTCGAACGCCCATCTTCGTGACCGCCCGGCGGCTCACGCCTAGTGCCCGCGCTCGGCATGGCGGACCAGGGCGGCGAACCCGCGGGCGAGGTCGGCGACGGTGTCGAGGTCAGGGCAGCGGTTGCGGCAGCGCTGTCGCCAAGCATGGGTACTGGGCCGGCATTTCACGGTCGGTCGGCGGTCGGCGGCCCGGCGCGGGCCCGGGTGGGGGAGCAGGTTGGGAGCAGCGGGGTGCCCTGAACGGCCTTGAACTGCGCCCAACGGCGTCGAACGGCGCTCAACTGTACCCTCCCCTGCCTGCGGCTCCACGTTGCCGCAGGTCAGAGTCGGTGCGGGGTCCTGTTTCCCGCGGAGTGCTCTGCGGTTCTGCACGGCGGAGGACAAGGTTCTATGTCGCCTGGCAGGGGAGTGTGCGCAGGTCGAGGCGGTAAGGAGCTGTTGGTGGGCCTGGCCTTGCAACTGGGAGCAGATTGGGTGCGGGTTGGCGAAGTGGTCTCCGCGCCCGAAGTGCTCACCGACGCCGGAGAGAGACGATGGCTGAGACCTGTGGTGATGAGGTGGCGCGGTGCGGCGTGACCGCCCAGTAGATGTCGAAGTGGTCAGGTGTTGCTGCTCCAGGGATGGCTGGCGCCGGCCGGCGTCTCGGTTAGTAAGGCCACGCCCCTGAAGGCGTGCTGCAGATCGATGTGGAGCGTTGCGGGTGGGCACGCTGGAGTCGCCGCGGTTCCGTCATCCGAGACACCGATCCGACGGGGAGTGCGCTGACCGGGCCCTTCAGGCTGAAGACCTCTTCGGCGGATCCGAAGCCGTCAGCGTTGGTGCCTCATGCGGAGGCGGCAGGGCGGCGTCCGCACGTGCCGGTGAGCGGATGCGAATAATCCGACTCGGAGTGCTTTGAGCCTCAGACCCGGTGGACAGTGACGGGACGGGTCGAGTGAGCCAAGCTGACCGGCCGTCAACGATCGCCATGGCTCTCAGCGGAGCGGTCCTCCCGGCGGGCATCATCGCGGTACGACCGGCTCAGCCCGTCGAGTAGTGCTCCCGAACGGGGCCACCGGTCGCGCACGCGGTCCGCCGCCGCGCTGTACTGGTCGGCGAGCGCGCGCTCCTGCGTTCCGCCGTCGTAGAGACCGCGAGTTGTGACGCCCCGCTGGTTCATTCGCGCGATAGCGAGATGCTCGTCGAGGTCCGCGTCTCCGAGTATCTCGAGGACGTCCCGGACTGGCTCGCTGGGCCACGTGCCGTCCTCGTCCGCGACGGCTCCGGATAGTGCATCGCCCAAAACGATGGGCAGCACCTGGGCCCGGTCGGACGCGGTGAGCATCTCGCGTACCGATTCCACCCATCGCAGCATGTCCTCGGTGGTCGGCAAGTGCCCGTTTACGGAGCCCGGGAGCGGCGTGCGCCATTCCCGCAGGACGGTCCAGGCCGCGCTGAAGGCCCGTGATGACGCTGACTCCTCGTTTGCCTCCTCGTCGGCTGAGTTCGCGCCGGTGTCCGGGTCCGGCCGGTACATCGAGGACACGAGGCCGATGAAGCGGGCGGGATCGCGGGCGAGTTCTCGATGCAGGGCGATTGGCCTGCGGCTGTGCTCGAGTAGCGGCTGGTAGAACCACTCAAGGTTTGCGAGCAGCGTGTTGTCCGCGCCTGCTGCCTCGAGACGGTCGAGCAGGCGTCCGATCGTGTACTGCCGCGGCAACGGCCTCACCGTCGTCCCCAGTCTGCCCGTCGAGACCCGCCCCGGCCAACTCCACGACCGCCCAAAACTCGTCAACGTCCACGGCGCGAGAGTCTCCACGGCCAACCGACACCACTCATGCCTGCGACCCGGGTGCCAGTCGCCGCGAGCAGCCGCTCAAGCCTTCCTGAACATGCGCCATGGGCGCAGGCTGGTCGTTACGGGTAACGGTTGTCTCGGCAGGCGTAGGGGTAGCGCCGCGGTGGCGGCACGGTTCGTGACACTCGCCCGGAGGGAATGAGGAGATCGAAACGAGGCGAGGGGTGGCCTGACGTGCGCTTCCCGAAACCGGCAAGGGCGCCATGCGCCGGTGCGGCTGCTCGGATGAGGGGCAACAGCGCTCTGTGCGCGATCGGCGTCATCGCGATCAGTCGGCAGAGGGCGGGACGCGGAAGGAAGCGGGATCGACGGGACGGCTCTGCTTCGGCAGGCCGGCGACGACGAGGAGGTACGACTCGGTCACGAGATTGTCGACAAGCGCGGGCTCGGCGTCCGCACCTGCCCGCACCGTGATCCAGTGCTTCTTGTTCATGTGGTAGCCGGGCGAGATGCTCGCGTGAGCTGCGCGGAGCGACTCCGCGTCGGATGGATCCGCTTTCAGGATCACGACGGGCTCGCCGGGCATGGACGTCTGCAGCATGAACACCTTGCCGCCGACTTTCCATACCTCCCAGTCGCCGGTGAACTGGTGTGTGTGCTCGGAGCCGGGAAGCTCGGCGGCGCGGGCCGTGGCCCGATCCTGCACTGCCTTATCAATCTGCATCTTGACCTCCTCGAAGTCCTTAAGGGGTCGATTGCCCAGCGTCAGCGAGGAGGTGCGGAAGCCGGGCAACCGAGTCGACGTGAACGGGGCCGGCACCGCGGTCCCGTGGCCGCCCCGTCCGTCATATGCGCGTGAAGATCTTCTCCGCGTCGAACCGCGAGACCGGCTGGCGGGAGACCCGGGCCTCGTCGGGGTAGCCGAGCACCAGAAGCAGCGTGGTCGTGTAGTCGGTGTCGGTCAGGTGGAAGGCCGCGTCCACGGTCGTGCGGTCGAAGCCCTCAAGCGGCGTCGCGTCCACCCCGAGGGATGCCGCGGCCATCATCGTGGCGCCGACGACGAGGTAGGTGTTCTTCTCAAGCCAGTGGAGCACGTCCCCGCCATAGTTCTCGGTCTGGATCTCCACAAAGTTGGAGGCGCCCGCCTCCCATCCCTTCTGGATCTCCGGGTCGGCGAAGCGCCCGTCGGAGCGCTCCTTCTCGAAGATCTCCTGCAGGTGCGTGTCGGGGATGTCCTTGCGCGTTGTGAAGACGATGGCGTGCGACGCGTTGCGCACCTTCTCCGCGTTGTCCGCGAAGCGGCCGACCAGTGCGTCCGCGAGCTTGTCCTTGCCATCCTGCGTTTCCAGCACATGGAAATGGTTCGGCTGGATGTTGATCGTCGTCGGCGAGGTGCGCAGGTAACGCAGCAGCTGCTGGAACGTCTCCTCCGGGATCCTCTTGCTCGGGTCGAAGTAGCGGGTGAGGTGCTTCGTGATCAGCTTATCGAGATTCAACGTCGTGGTTTCTTTCGTTTAAGCGGCGGATGGAGAGGAGAGCCAGGCCGACTGATGGTCGGCGCCGGGGACATCGGCGACGGTGTCGCTGACGTTGTTGAGGTAGCTCGTGAGCAGGGTGACGACTACGATCGCGACGATCGCCTGGATCTCCGGGTCGATGTACCCGACCTCGCGGATCACTGCGAGGTCCTCGTCGCTGACCTGGCCACGCGTCTCGATCAACTGCTGCGCGAACTTCGCGACGGCGGCGCGCTTCGGGTCGCTGGACGGCCCTGTGCGGGCGAGCTCAATCTCCCCCGCCGACATACCGCCGAGGTTCGACGAGATGAAACCGTGGAGTGCCTGGCAGTAGCGGCAGCCGTTCGACTGAGAGACCGCGAGAGCGATCGTGTGGCGCGTCTTCGCGTCCAGGAGCTTCGCGATGCTGCCCTGCAGGCCCATCATGATCTCGAGCACGGTCGGGTTAGCGGCGAGCATGGTGAACATGCTGGGTGCGAAGCCGAACTGCTTCGCGATGGCGTCGAGGGCGCCTTGCGTCTTCGCGTCGATGTCGGCGGGTGCGGGAGCGGTCAGGCGAGCCATCGTGATGAACCTCCGTGTGGCGTTACTGGACCATTCCGTCCACTCGCTTGAGTGAACACCACAGAAAATGGGTTGGCAAGCCCAGTGGTGTTACCTTGATGACATGCAGGTGGACAACGGGGCGGATGCAGCCCAGAAGCTCACAGCCAAGGGCCAGGCCACGCGCGAGCGAATACTGGAGCACGCGGCCGCGTTGATCTACCGGAAAGGGGTCCACGCAACCAACAACGAGCTCGTCCGCCGCGCTGCAGGCGTGAGCGGATCACAGCTGAGTCACTACTTCCCCACCAAAGAGAGCCTCGTCCTGGCGGTCGTCGACTGGCAGGCCGACAGCGTCCTCGGCTTCCATCGCAGCGAACGGTTTGCCAGCTTCGACACCGTCGAGGCATTCCAGGACTGGATGGACTTTTTCGTCCTCTCCGGGCGCCCGTTCGAGGACGGCTGCAGCCTCGGCTCGCTCGCGAGCGAGATCGTCAAGACCGATCTCGTCGTGAACGACCGGCTCGCGGAGGTGTTCGCGCAGTGGCGCGAGATCTTCCGCGTCGGGCTCGATCGCATGCGGCAACTCGGCCGCATCGACGCGTCCGCCGACCCCGCGCGGCTCGCCGACATGTTCCTCGCGGCGTATCAAGGCGGCATGCTCCTCGCTCAGGTCGCCCGGGACATCGGCCCCCTGCAGGACGCGCTCTCTGCGGCGGTTGACCATCTGCGGACGTTCGTGACGTCTGACGACCAGCGCATGGGCTGACGCGGCGCATTCCGAGTCTCGGGTGTCGGAGCGAGGAATAAGGTCTGGCGAGCTGGTAAGACGACCACGTCGGGCGACGCGAAAGGGCGTTCCCGCGTGACACTGCCCGGACGGGCGAAACGGGGGAGCGAGCTGGCTTCGCGCCGGCCTTAGCTGACCGTTAAGTAACGGGCCGCCTGGTTCACCCGGTGAGCCACACTCGGCAGACTGTGACAATGCCCGCCGCCGAGCCGTCCGCTCCCACCACCCACCGTCGTCGCACCCAGGCTCTCGTCGCGGTGGTCGTCGCGCTCGCTGTGGCGCTCGGGGTGGGCGGATGGTCGCTGCGGCACCGGGTTGTCGGCGACGGCGGCGCACCGAAGACCGGGGACGTCGCCGCGTTCGGCGCGGCCACCGACGCCAGCCCGGCGGGCGGTCCGCCCAGCTGCGCCGGCCGGCCAGCCCGGGCGCCCCACGAGCTGCGCGGCATGTGGATCACGACGGTCAACAACATCGACTGGCCGAGCCGGCGCGGGCTGCCGGCCGAGACAGTGCGGGCGGAGTTCCGGGGCTGGCTGGACCTGGCCGTGCGGCACAACCACAACGCGGTCTTCGTGCACGTACGGCCCAGCGGGGACGCGCTCTGGCCGTCCAGCTACGCACCGTGGTCGGAGTGGCTGACCGGGCACCGCGACGGCCGCGACCCGGGTTGGGACCCGATGGAGTTCATGGTCGCCGAGGCGCACGCCCGCAACCTGGAGTTCCACGCCTGGTTCAACCCCTACCGGGGCGGCCAACCGGCCACGGTAGGCGGCCCCGGACCGAGGCTGGACCAGCTCGCGCCGGCCCACCCGTTACGGCACCACCGCGACTGGATGGTGACCTACCCCAGCGCCGACCGGCCCGGCAGCCGCCTCTACTTCAATCCGGGCATCCCGGAGGCGCGCACGTTCGTCGAGGACTCGATGCTGGAGGCGGTCCAGCGGTACGACATCGACGGGGTGCACTTCGACGACTTCTTCTACCCCTACCCGGAGGCCGGGCAGGACTTCCCGGACGACGCGACGTTCGCCCGGTACGGCCGGCGCTTCGCGGACAAGCACGCCTGGCGCCGGGACAACGTGAACACGCTGGTCCGGGAGATGAGCGAGCGGATCAAGGCGATCAAACCCTGGGTGAGGTTCGGCATCAGCCCGTTCGGCATCTGGCGCAACAAGCGCACCGATCCCGCCGGCTCCGCGACCGCCGGCCTGCAGAGCTACGACGACATCTACGCCGACACGCGGCTGTGGGTGCGGAAACAGTGGCTGGACTACGTCGTGCCACAGCTCTACTGGCACGTCGGGTTCGCCAAGGCCGACTACGCCAAGCTGCTGCCGTGGTGGGTCGACACCGTGCGGGGCACCAGGGTGCAGCTCTACATCGGTCAGGCCGACTACCGGGTGGGTGAGCGCGGCGCCTGGCGCGACCCGGCCGAACTGGACCGGCAGTTGGCCCTCAACCGCCGAAACGGCGTGCACGGAAGCGTGCACTTCAGTGCCAAGCAGGTCCGCGCCGACAAGCTCGGGGCGGTCAGCCGCTACAGCCGCGCGCACTACGCCGGCCCGGCGCTGGTGCCCACGATGGCGCAGCTCCCGGCGGCGCCGCCCGCCGCACCCACGCTCACCGACGCCCGGCGTGCGGACGCCGGCGGGGTGACGCTGACCTGGCGCGGCGACGGCGCCACCAGCTACGCCGTCTACCGGGTGGACGGCGACGAGGCCCGGCTCGTCGGCACCGCCCGAGGAACCGGCTGGATCGATCGCACCGCCCCGGCCGACCGTTCCCTCTCCTATTGCGTGTCCGGGCTGGATCGCAGCGGGAACGAGGGCCGACTCGGCACTCCGATCTCCGTCGCCGGGCCCTGAGGGATACCTACGGCAAGGTGCCAACCGCCAGCCGGTGAGGCGTCCTTCGTCGGCGCCCAGCGCCGGTCGGTAGTCACCGCGCCACCGTGGTAGCGGCGTTTCGTCGGGCTCGCGCTGCCCTTGCCTCCGCTCCGCGACGCCGCCACATGCCCCGCTCGCGCTGCCCCAAATGCCACCAAGGTCATGGGCCAACAGGGGCCACTTTTATCCAAAAATCTAAAAGTTCAGCTTGGTCAATCCAAAGTGATAGCGTCTGCGATCGATCTTTTGTGTTCCGAGACCGTACTGGCCCGTCCAGGGAGGAGAAAGCGCTCCTACCTCGGCCAGGACCCACCCACCGGGAGGAACCATGCCCGCACCGAACCGATGGCGCCGTCGCCGTCGCGTCAGTCTCGTGGCCGCAGGTGCCGCTGTCGCGGCCCTGCTCGCTGCGGTCCCCATCACCCCAGCCGGGGCCGCACCCATCACCGCCGATGTTCCGCCGCAGGAACCCGGCGTCACCCTGCGCTCGTACGACATGGGAGCTCCGCTGTCGGCGTTGTGCGACCTCAAGCCGGCACAGACACCGAACGTCGACAAGCTCATGTCGCAGGTCAGCTGGACCACCACCGACGAGTTCGGCCTCTCCGACCGGTTCATCAGCCACGTCATCGCCAACCTCGCCGCGCCCGTCGACGGCGAGTACACCTTCCGGCTCACCAGCGACGACGGGTCACGGCTGACGATCGGCGATCAGCGTGTCGTCGACCACGACGGGCTGCACGGCGAAACCTCCAAGGAAGGGTCGACCACCCTCAGCGCCGGCGTGCACCCATTGCGCATCGAGTTCTTCGATAACGGCGGCGGCCAGGTCCTGCGGCTCGAATGGCGCCGCCCGGGTGCGACCAGCTTCGAGCTGGTACCGAACTCCGCGTTGAGCACCGACGCCGACGTCGTACGCGTCACCGCCCCGGGATGGAAGTACTGCGAGGGGGCCACCGACTCGGCCGGCGACGGCCTGCCGCTCGACCGGGTGCACCCGGGCTACACCCTCACCGGCCTGCGCCCCGAAGGGCTTCAGCCGCAGGTCACCGGTATGGCGTTCCGGCCCGACGGCGACCTGATGATGTCCACCTGGGGCGGCACCGACAACGCGACTGGCGAGATCTACGTTGTCGAGGGCGTCACCGGACAGACCAGCCCCGAGCAGGTGGCCTACCGTAAGTTCGCGGAGGGGTTGCGCGAGCCCCAAGGCGTCGCGGTCGTCGACGGCACCGTCTACGTCAGCCAGAAGCACGAGCTGACGGCCCTGCGCGACACCGACGGCGACGGCCTCGCAGACGACCGCCGCACGGTCGCCACCTGGCCATGGGGCGGCAACTTCCATGAGTTCGCGTTCGGCCTGCTCTACCGGGACGGGTACTTCTACCTCAACCTCTCGGTCGCCATCGACCTGGGCGGCGCCACCACCGTGCCCCAGCCGGCACCGAACCGCGGAACCTCGATCAAGGTGGACGCCAAGACCGGCGAGATCACCTATGTCGCAGGAGGGCTGCGCACTCCCAACGGGATCGGGTGGGGCCCTCGCGGGGAGGTCCTCGTCACCGACAACCAGGGCGGCTGGCTGCCCGCGTCCAAGCTGGTCCAGATCCAGCAGGGGGCGTTCTACAACCACTACACGACGCCCGCGGGTCCGTTCGACGACAAGGCCGTGACGCGTCCCATCGTCTGGATCCCGCAGAACGAGATCGGTAACTCGCCGTCGACTCCGGTGCTGCTGAAGCAGGGGCCGTACGCGGGGCAACTGGTCGTCGGCGACGTGACCTACGGCGGCCTGCAGCGCGTGTTCCTCGAGAAGATCGAGGGGCAGTACCAGGGCGCGGTGTTCCGGCACACGCAGGGCCTGGAGGCCGGCGTCAACGAGGTCACCCTCGGCCCCGACGGCGCGCTCTACACCGGTGGCCTGGGCGCCGGCGGCAACTGGGGCCAGGAGGGCAAGCTCTCCTACGGCCTGCAGAAGCTCACGCCCAACGGCACCTCGGTCTTCGAGGTCAAACAGATGCGCGCGTCGCGTGTCGGGTTCGAGCTGGAGTACACCGAGCCGCTGTCGGCCGAGACCGCGCAGGAACTCGCCGACGCGTACCAGGTGACGCAGTGGCGCTACGGCGCGACGAGCCAGTACGGCGGTCCGAAGCTCGAGCTGGAGACGCTCAAGGTTGCCAAGGCCGAGCTGTCGCCCGACGGCCGCACCGTCAAGCTCAAGATCCCGGGCCTGAAGGAGAACCGCGTGGTGCACGTGCGCTCCCCGCGTCCGTTCTCGTCCGCCGACGGCGAGGAGCTGTGGAACACTGAGGCCTGGTACACGCTCAACGAGATTCCGGGCCGGGTGGTGCAGCCGCAGACCTTCTTCGAGGCCGAGGAGGGCCGTACGGCCGGCGTCGGCATGGCGACCGACCACGCCGCCTACTCCGGTGCCGGCTTCGCCGCCGGGTTCGCCCAGGACGGCTCGTCGACCAGGATCTCTGCCGATGTCCGCGAGGCCGGGACATACGACCTGGCGATGCGCTACAGCAACGGCCCGAATCCGTACTCCGGCGAGAAGCAGCTGAGCCTCTACGTCAACGGTGAACGGGTCGAGCAGACGGTCTTCCCCTCCACCGTGACCTGGGAAGAGTGGGGCACCGTCACCACCACCGCGCGCTTGAACAAGGGTCGCAACGTGGTCGAGTACCGCAAGGAGGCAGCGGACTCCGGGCACCTGAACCTGGACGTGCTCGCCGTCCGGCCACACGGCAAACGCATCACGCTGTTCAACGGCGGCGAGCTCACCGAGTGGCAGCACACCGACGGGCGCGAACCCTCGTGGTCCGTCGCCGACGGCGCCATGACGGTGCGTAACGGGGACCTGCGCACGGTGGAGGCATTCGGTGACTTCCGGCTGCACGTGGAGTTCAACCTGCCGCTGTATCCGCCGGACGTGACCGGCCAGGCGCGCGCCAACAGTGGGGTGTACCTGCAGGACCGCTACGAGATCCAGGTGCTGGACTCCTTTGGCATCGACCTGCCGCAGAAGAACGACGCCGCGGCCATCTACACCCAGAAGGCCCCCGACGTGAACGCGGCGTTGCCGCCGCAGACCTGGCAGACGTACGACATCGTCTATCGGCAGGCCCGCTACGACGCATCCGGGCAGAAGGTCGCCAACCCTCGCGTCACCGTGGTGTGGAACGGCGTCAAGGTGCACGACGACGTCGAGATCCTCGGCCCGACTGGCGGCAGCCGGCCCGAGGGCCCGGCGACGGGTGCCATCCGACTGCAGGACCACGGCAATCCGGTCCAGTACCGCAACATCTGGATCGAGCCGCTGGACCGGTAGTTTCGCCAGTGGTCAGAACGCGGATGGCCGGGTACCGGTACGCCGGCCCGGCCGTCCGCGGCACAGCCTCTGCCCTACTCAGCAGGGCACGCAGGTGCGGACTTGAGTGCCGTCCTCGTCAGCGAGGGCTACTGCCGAGGTGGTCCAGGCGCCCACCGCACGCCCACTCCACGAAGACATCCGCGCCCATCGACAAAACCGAGACCTCGATCCCGTCAACAGATGCCCTCTGAGCCGCCGGAACCAGGACGTTTCCTCGCTGACGACCAGCCTGGGCACTGCGGTCGTAAATCAGGCGATGGTCGGCGGATGCTGTCCACGGGGGATGTCGGCGGAGCCGCTTAGCTCCGCCAGGAGGGCGTCTACCGCGGGCCGTTGCGGCGTGCCGCCGAGGGCGCGAGTGACTGCGAAGATGCGTCGCTCGGTGACCGGCTCGACCAGTGGCTCCACGTGCACCCCGGGTGGCACGTGGCGCAGCGCCAGCTCCGGCACGAGCGCGGCGCCCAGCCCGGCCGCGACGAGGTCCAGCGTGAGCGCGAAGTCGACGGCACGGTGCCGGATGTCCGGCTCGAAGCCGGCGAGCCGGCAAGCGTGCAATGTGGACCGTAGGCACGGCGTGTGCTCGGCGCTGGCGATCCATGGCACGTCGCTCAGCTCGGTCAGCCGGCCGGTGTGACGGCGCCACCGGACCGGGGTGATCAGGTGCATCGGGTCGGTGGTGACCGGATGCCGGTCCAGGTCGTCGACCAGCGGCGCGGGCACGTGGTCGTACTCCTGCAGCACCGCCACATCGAGGGTGCCGGAGCGCAGGTCGAGGCGGCTCTGCTGGTCTTCGGCCTCGATCACCCGCACGTCCAGCTCAGGGTGCTTCGCCCGCAGGCGGGCGGCGGAGGGAGCCACCAGAGCGCCGGCTGCGGACGCGAACGCGCCGACCCGCACCGTACCGCTGACGCCGTGGCGGAGCGCGGCGAGTCCGGCCACCGCCTGCTCCACCGCGCCCAGCACGTCCTTCGCGTGGCTGGCCAGAACCTGGCCGGCCGGGGTGAGGACGATTCCGCGCCCGGCCCGCTCGACAAGCTCGTGCCCGGCCTCTCGGGACAGCTGGACGAGCTGCTGGGAGACCGCCGACGGAGTGACGTGCAGCGCCGCGGCGGCGGCGGTGACGCTGCCGCGCAGCGCGACCTCGTGCAGCACGCGGAGCCGGCGCACGTCGATATTCATGTAGCCACGCTACAGCAGCAATGAAGAACGTTGAACTGGTCCTTAAGCGTTGCCTCGGGCAGCGTAGCCGGCATGAAAGCATCACACCGACTTCTAGCCCTGCTCGTCGCCGCTATCTGGGGCGTCAACTTCGTCGCCATCGAGCTGGGCCTGCGCGACCTGCCGCCGCTCGTGCTGACCGCGCTGCGCTTCGTCGCGGCGGCGGTGCCGCTGGTCTTCCTGGTACCGCGCCCCAGCGCCCGGCTCCGCTACGTGGTCGCCTACGGGCTGGTGCTCGGCGTCCTGAAGTTCGGCGCGCTGTTCACGGCGCTCGCGGCTGGCATGTCGGCCGGTCTGGCCTCGCTGGTGCTGCAGGCGCAGGCCCTGATGTCGGTGCTGCTGGCGGCGGCGGTGCTGGGCGAGCGGCCGGCGCGGGCGCAGGTGGCCGGCGTGCTGGTCGGATCGGTCGGGATTGGCTTGCTGGCGATCCACAGCGGCGGCCACGCCTCCGTGATCGGCTTCGTGCTGACGCTGTTCGCGGCGGCAAGTTGGGCCCTGGCAAACCTAGTCATGCGGGCCAGCGACGAGACGCGCCCGCTCTCGCTGCTGGTCTGGTCGAGCCTGGTGCCGCCGTTGCCGCTGCTCGGCCTGGCCGGCGTTGTCGACGGCGGACAGGCGGTGCTGGATGCGATCACCGGTCTGTCGTGGCGCGGGCTGCTAGCCGTGGCGTACGTCGCGTACGTGTCGACCCTCGTCGGCTTCGGTATCTGGAACCGGCTGATCGCCCAGTACTCGGTCGCGAGAGTGGCGCCGTTCAGCCTCCTGGTGCCGGTCTTCGGGCTCAGCGCGGCGTGGCTGCTGCTCGACGAGCCCGTCGGCCCGACGGAGCTGGCCGCAGCCGCGACCGTCCTCGCCGGGCTGGCGCTGGTGGTACGGCGTTCCACAGCGGACCGCAACAACGCCACGGGTGCGAGCGAGGGTCGCGAGCCCGAGTACGCCCCGGCCGCGACTGTCTAGTCCGCGGCTACGACACCTCAGCACGCTGGTCGCCATCAAGACGGATACCGGTACGGCGCTCGCCCGCAGCGAGCATTCCTGCCACCCACAGACTGGGTAAGCTCGGCCTCTGTGACGACACCCCCACCCGAATTCCCGGTAACCGCAGGAAGAACCCACGATCGTTGAGCCCCAATGGGCAGAGGCGGCCCAGCCGCAGGTCTTGCGGATGAGAAGACCGCCGAGGAGGGTGGCGGTCATGAACAACTGGTGGTGGTCGCGAGCAGCTTCTGCTCTCGGGCGGAGTGGTAGGTGGAGCCCTGCCGGTAGGCGATGTCGCCGGCGACGAGGGTGAGCACGTCGAGGATGTTCCCGCCGAGGACGGCGGCGACGGCGAGGGTGACCGCGCCGCGGCGCACGGCGGCGGTGACGGTCTCCGGCAGGGCGTTGACCGCTCCCATCAGAACAGGGTGACAGTCGGCCGTTTCCGTCTCGCCAGGGATGGGCTTTGACCAGGTTCAGGTGGGCCATGGAGGCTCGGACGAGCAGCGGTGACTTCGGTTCGCCGCCGGCCAGCCAGTCGATCAGTTCGGAGATCAGAGACGGAATGTCGTCGGCGTCTGGGCCCGTGTAGACGCGTCGGCCGGTGTGCGCCTCGTCGATGTGGATGTCTCCTGGACGGAAGCGGCCCGGCCATTTGCTGAGGTCATGGTGGAGCATCATGAAGTGCGGTGCGTTGAGCAGCATGTGCTGCCAGGTGAACTCGCGTGAGCGGGCGAGTTGTTGCACGTAAGCCAGGGCGCCCTGTAGCCGGTGATGACTTCCCAGGTTTGCGGGTTCGTCGTTGCCCTGTCCAGCGGTGCCTTTCGGCGATCTGATACCGCAGGTTGTCGCGCATGGTGTCCGTGACGCTGTTTAGCTGCCGGCCACGCCGGTACGGCGGGGTACCCGCTATTCGCGGGTGAAGCATCTGGTCCCCCTGGCTTCCCGCAAGTCCCGTGGCGAGGACCGCCGAGTCACATCGACGTAACGCGGCCCCTCACGTGGGTTATCTCTCGGGAGATTGCTCATTCGCCGCTGACGGAATGCCGACCAAGGCCTTTCGCCGGCACCGGCGTGGATATCTCATGTTGTCGGACCGTTATCGATCATGGACGTCGCTCGGTGGGGAGCCAGCCGCATGGAACAGGTCTTTCGGATGTTATTGGTGCGCAACGCCGAAGCGGCGGATCCCCAGACCGATGCGGTATCGGTGTCGAACACACCGCTGCAGCAGGAGTTGGGCAGCGTCACCGGCGACGAGTCACGTAGCGAGGTCATGGAGCGCGCGAAGGCGTTCGTCGCCAGTAGCCGGTTCGTCGACGACGCCGAGCGGGTAGCCGGCGGGCCGAAGCTGCGCGAGCTGCGTACCAGGCTGACGGAGCTGCGGGACCCTACCGAGGAGCAGGTGGAGCAGACCGTACGCGACATGCTCGGTGACGGCTACGCCGAGCAGGTCGGCGCTACGACGTGGCGGGAACGCAATGAACAGTTGGCCGACAGCGCGCTGGCGCTGAAGCTGCTGTCCACCAGCGATCCGGGCGCGATGGCAGAGCTGGTCGGGTTGCTACGCGCGGTGCGCTTCGTCGAAGCCTGGGTAGACCGCAACGGCGCCGACCGGGTGGCGGCCACCCTGCCGATCCTCGACATGCCACTGGTGCTGCCGGTGCTCTCCGGGCTGAAGCTGGCGCCACAGCGGCCGAACACCACCGCGCCTCCGGCACGAGCGGTGCCGCCGCTTGCGGACTTGCAGCAGGTCGGGCGGCAGGGGCAGGTCATCGACAGCGTCGTGCGAGAGCTGACCACTATCGCTCCCCGGTTCTTCCGTACCCAGGACGGCGATCCGCAGGAGCCGGGCGGCGCACGGCTCGACGACGGCAGACCCACGCCGAAAGCTGCCGCGAAGGGCGCTGGCATCAGCATCGCGGGCACCCGGGACGGCCCCCGCCTCGCGCTCTCCGAGGCCGGCGTCAAGGTGATCAGCGAAGCCAGTCGCCGTTACCTCGGTCAACTGGGGCTGGACCTGTCGCGGGACTCGGTGAGCCAGGTGGTGGCTCGGCTGGACACGGAGAAGGCCGGGTTGGTACGCGACCTGCGCCCCACGGCGGGGAACACCGTACTGGCGTTGGCCGACATGTTCCGTGCCGGCTCGTACGGGCTGGGTGGTGCGTTCCTGTGGCGGTTCCCCGGAGGCGACCGGCAGCCGCTGCCGACCACGCACGGCACGGTACGGCCCATCGGGGAGGGTGAGTTGCTGGTGGTGCGGCAACAGCTCACCGGATACGAGCCTGGCGAGGTCGCCCACATCGAGAACGTGCTGCGGGGTGAGAACAAGCAGCGCACCCACCGGCGGCGCGAGGTCACCGAGGAGATCTTCGTGACCGAGCGCGAGATCGAGCGGGAGGAGGAGCGCGACCTGGAGACCACCGAGCGCTTCGAGCTCAGCCACGAGGCGTCCGAGGTGCTCAAGGAGGAGGCGGAGGTCGAGGGCGGGCTGCGGATCCGCGCCCAGGTCAGCCCCGCCGTGCTGATTGAGGCGAACGCACGGGCGGCGTACACCAACGCCCGC
Organism: Micromonospora noduli; assembly: GCF_003264365.1. Classification (GTDB taxonomy): domain Bacteria; phylum Actinomycetota; class Actinomycetes; order Mycobacteriales; family Micromonosporaceae; genus Micromonospora; species Micromonospora noduli. The sequence goes on along the minus strand of NZ_PYAK01000014.1, from coordinate 38,190 downwards.
GAGAGTTCCCGGAAGAAGGCCAGCGAGTACGCCCGTGAGGTGGTCGACAAGTCGGTGAACAGGCTCGCCGAGCGAATCCGTACCCAGGAGACGCTGCGGGTGACCCGCGAGGTGGAGGAGATCAACGACCACAGCGTCGACAACGTCGACGGGGACGGCCACGTGGTGGGTGTCTACCAGTGGGTGGACAAGTGGTACGAAGCCCAACTGTTCCGCTATGGCGGTCGCACCATGTACGACTTCGTGATTCCGGAGCCGGCGATGTTCCTCACCGGTGCGCTGGAGGAGGACGCCACCCGGGACGTGGGGCGACCGCGCCCGGAGCCGTTCCAACTCGACGCCAGCCAGCTCACCGAAGCCGACTACCTCTACTGGGCGAACAAGTACCACGCCACCGGCGTCCAGCCGCCGCCGCGTTTCGAGGAGACCCGCTCGGTGACGTTCTCCTCAGGTGGCGGCGGTGAGGCCGGCGACATGTCGCAGCGCCAGGACCTGCCCATCCCCGAGGGGTACAACGCGGTGCAGGCCCACGTCACCGCGGGCTTCTCCGGGTCCCAAATCTACATCTCGGTTGGGCGCAAGGTGTTCCTGTACGAGTCGCACTCCGGTCTGCGGTCGACGAACCTCGACTTGGAGGAAGGCACGATCCCGATCACGATGGTCGCCAACGACACGCCGCTGTTCGCGGTCAGCATCGAGGTGGTCTGCCGGCGCACGGAGCGGGCGATGCTCGACTGGCAGATCCGTACCCACGCCGAGATCAAGCAGGCGTACCTGGAGCAGCAGGCGCGGTTTGACGAGGCGACGGCCCGTGCGGCGGCCAACCACGGGGTGGTCATCGACGGCCGCAATCCGGGGGCCAACCGGGCGTTGGAGCTCACCGAGCTGAAGAAGGCGTGCATCTCGGTGCTGACGCACCAGCACTTCGACGCCTTCGGCGCGGTGGAGACCGGTGCGATGGGGGTGCCGCAGGTGGACGTGGCCGTGGTCGAGGAACAGGGCAACTACATCCGGTTCTTCGAACACGCCTTCGAGTGGCAGCTCATGAGTTTCCTGTTCTACCCGTACTTCTGGGGCCGGAAGAGCACCTGGCTGGACCGGGTGCGGTACGACAGCAGCGATCCGGAGTTCGCCGAGTTCGTACGCTCTGGTGCCGCCCGGGTGCTGCTGCCGGTGCGGGAGGGGTTCGAGACCTCGGTGGAGCACTTCATGCGTACCGGGCAGGTGTGGCAGGGCGGGCCGCCACCGGAGATCACCGACCCCGAGTACCTGCCGATCGTCAAGGAGATCCAGGAACGTACCGGCGCCCCGGGCGACGAGGTGCCGGAGGGGGCGCCCTGGCGGGTACGCGTGCCGACCCGACTGGTCCGGCTGCGCCCGGAAGGCGGGCTGCCGAGCTGGGTCAAGCATGACGACGGCACCTGGCGGCCGGACGAATCGGACGCCCGGTGACGGGGCTGGCGGCTCGGCTCCAGCATGGACGGTAACGAGGACTTCGGACGGTTCCTGGAACTGCTGCTGGCCGACAGCATCGCCGCCGGCTGGTTCGATCCGGACGCGGCGGGCTCATCGGCGTCACTGACCGGTGAGGTGATCCCGCCGTACCGCGTCACTCTGCCCCCGGCCGGTGAGGACGGCGGCGGTGACCCGCCCGACGGCGGTGGTGCCGACGGCGGGAGCGAGTCGTCTCCGCTGCGGCAGGCGTTGGCGGCGGTGCTCGCCGACGGCGGCACCGCCACGCTGGGGCGCGCCAGCTCACCTACGGTGCGTGCGCTACTGGACCCCGCGGCGCGCGACGAGGTGCGGCGTACCGTGAGCGCCGTCGTCACCGCGACGGACGCGTACCGAAGCGAGCTGGATCTTGCCGTACCAGCCGCCGCGCCGCACGACATGGTGCTCGCGGCGCTGCTGTCGCTGCTACACGGACCGGCGTGGGGTGCCGCCTTGACCCGGCTGCACGCGCTGCTCGCCTGGTACGAGCGGACGGTCGCACTCAGCGTGGTGATCACCGTCGAACGGTTGGGCCGCCGCGACTCGGAGCCAGCCATGTTTCGCGACCTGACCAGGGCGGTGCGGCTGGGCCGCAACCGGCTCAGCACCGCAGTACGCGCCCTCGTCGACGCCACCGTCCACGTGCCGCACACCCACCAGGCGCTGGTGGAACGGCAACTCACCATGCTCACTGGCCGGCGGACCGACTGGCAGCGGCGACAACTGGTGGCGCAGTTGGCCGGGGTAGCACCACCGTCGCCGGCCGACCTGGAGGTGTACCAGCGGCTGCGGGCGTTGGCCCGCCGCCGGACCGACTTGGAGGCGGTGCTGAGCGCGGACCGGGCGGAACGGGAGCGGCTGCGCCGGCAAGCCGGCTCCTCTGCGGAGACCCGCGAGACCCGATCCGCTAGCAGGGCCCAGCTGCGGGTGCTCTGGCCCCAAATTCAGGAGCAACAGCAGGAGCTTACGACTATGAGCCGCGAGATCGCCAGCCTCCGCCGGGCGCTCAGCGGCGCGACGATGAGCCGGATCGCGGCCTACCAGGACGCCGAACGCCGCGGGATCCGGGACGACGAGGCCCGCCAGGAACGCGACGCCCTGCTGCAGCGCATGGACCAGGAACTCACGTCGTTGACGAGCCACCGGCTGTCAGTCGCCGACGAGACCGGCCGCTGGCAGCGGTACGAGCTGCTACTGGAGCGGCTGCTGAAGAACAGCCACAACCTCGGGCTGGAGCTGTTCATGGACTCGTTCCTGAAGGTCAGCTCGTCGGCGGAGCGGCGCCGGGACATCGGAATCTCCGCACACATGACCGGCCAGGTGCAGTGGTTGAGCTACCCCGGCCACGGCGACAACGCCGTTGACTGGAACTGTCATGCCGGCCTGCCGCTGGTGCTCTCGGCCCCGCAGGAGTTCCGGCTTCCCGAGCGGTTCCGCGCTACCCCGGACGACGCGGCGGCGTACCGCCTGGCGGGGGGAAGTGCGGTGGTCGAGGCGCGCGCGTCCGACGACATCCAGGACATCTTCGGCAAGATCGCGTACGGCCTGCTCGGCCGGCAGGGATCGCGGGAGACGGAGCTGGGGGCGCTGCTGCGCGCGCACGGCGACGACGAGATCGCCCCGGCCGAGGTGCTCATCCGTTCGTCCAGTGGCAGCGAGGTGTCCCGGCTGCTTACCGGTCTGGTCGCCCGCAATCTCACCCCGATCGACAACGCCGCAGCCTTCGACGCGCTGCGCGCGAGGATCGTCCGGGACCTGGAAGCCGGTGTGGTGCGGGCCCGTGGCCTGCCGGTGGGGACGGTGCTGTTCCGCCCGGATCGGCTGCACGCCGACTCGGGCGCGTTCGGGCTGGGTCGCATCGTCACCCCCCACATCACGGTGGGCGAGCTGCTCTCCTCGGTACGGGAGTTGCTCTCCAGCGACAGCAGCTCCGCGTACGACACCGAACGGCGCAGGTTGGTCAACCGGATCTGGCAGCTGTTGCTGTGGCTGCGCTCGGCTGGCGCCGACGACCACCGGCGCGCCGCCTCGGTGTCGGTGTGCCACACCTACCGCGGCCGCACACCCGACGAGCTGACGGTGACGGTCTACTACTCCCACATGTATGAGATCGCGGTGCGCTCCGGCACTCAGGTCAGTGTCGGCGACCAGCTCGGGCTCACCGGCTCCACCGGCAGCGCCGTCAACTCACACGTACACATCGAGATCTTCCTCTCCCGGGGCGGCAGCCAGCTCGGCGCCTGCCTGCCCCACGAGTTCTTCCCGCTCACGTCTTAGCTGGGGCTGACAGCCCAGGCCCACAGGCGGATTGGCTTGCTATCCGCCGATCGGGACGGCGTCGTGAACGCGCAGCACTAGCTGAGCACAACTCGTGTCGATCATCGGATACCGGTACGTCTCATATGTGCGACGTAGACGTAGCGGTGGTCAAGGATGCTTGACCACGCCGAAACCCGTCCGACACCGCGCCTGGCGCTACTCTCGGTGACCACCGCCGGGCGAGCTTCGCGGTGACGGTTATTCGTCATACCGTCACCGGTCATGCCGGTTGTGTTCCAGGAACCAGCCCTTGTTGGTCTCGATGATGCTGAGCGCTTACAGGTCACAGACCCGGGACAGCAGCGCTCGAACCGCAGGGTCGGCGGTGTCTGCCTTGACCATCAGTGACAGGTCTACCTGCGCCAGCATCTCGCTGGCGATGATCGAGCCGCCGACGTCGGAGCTGCCGCCGTACTCGGTGGGGAAGGCCGACGCCATACCGAGCTCGGCGGGGAGTTCGGTGAGCAACCGGGTGATCTGCTCCCGTGCCTGGTCACCGGTCTCGCCGTAGACCGGGAGGAAACGCGCGTCGAGGTGCTCCCGGTGCGCGTTGCGGACTGCGGCCCACGGTCCGTCGAGCACGTCCCGCAGGCGAGCGAGGTCGATCTGATCGGGCACGGTTCCCCCTCAGCTGACGGGCAATGGTGTCGGCAGTGCCCGATCAAGAATACCGACGCCTCGGTGAGTCGCTAAGGGGAGACCGTGGTAAGAGGGCGCACCGATCACGTAACCCCACGCCTGCCTGATCGCTTGTCACGACGATTTGGGGTGTCGGCTGAATGGAGATGGTGTCTTCGAAGCCGGCCGAAATCGGAAGCTGCGGCACTGCGCCGAAGATGAGATTACGCGATCGACCCATGATGGAATATGACAGTTGTATGACAGTTCTCTATCAACCCCAACAAATTCTGGAACTGCTCTCCCCGGTCGAGCGCCGATCCGCCGGTGGGAGGCGTTCCAGCGGGACGATCGACGCAGGCTGCATCAATCCTGCCCGGTCTGACCGCTGTGGGCGATGGGTTGCGCAACATCCCCCGGACGACCAGTCCGGCACCGGTACTCGCAAATTTTTGTGTGCATATCCACAACCCTGCGGTGCCGACTGGATTTGTGGCGAGACCGTCGGTAGGTTTCGCCGCCGGGCCTATGTGACCCGCGGAATGTGATCGATGTTGATATCGACGAAGAGACGCGAAGATGGCGCCGGTGATGCGATACACCAGCCGGTTTCCGTCGAGAGGGGGATCGTGTCCGCGCTCATAGTGCAGTCGCTCTACAAGATTTTCGGCAACCGGGCTGACGAAGCGGTACGACGCCTGGCGGACGGCAAGCCCCGCGCCGAGGCGCTCGCCGGGCTGCCGGCCACGGCCGCGGTTATCGATGCGAACTTCGAGGTACGCCCCGGCGAGATCTTCGTCGTCATGGGCCTCTCCGGTTCCGGAAAGTCGACCCTGATCCGGATGCTCAACGGCCTGCTGCAGCCCACCAGGGGAAGCGTGCGCGTCGATGGGGTCGAGTTGACCACGCTCAAGCCGGCGGCGCTGCGCAAGCTACGCCGCGAGAAGATCAGCATGGTGTTCCAGCACTTCGCGCTCATGCCGCATCGGACGGTGCTGGAGAACGCCGGGTACGCGCTGGAGGTCGCTGGGCTGCCCAAGGCCGAGCGACGTGAGCGGGCCATGGACGCGCTGCGCATGGTGGGCCTGACGGAGTGGGCGGACAACCTGCCCCACGATCTTTCCGGCGGCATGCGGCAGCGAGTCGGGTTGGCCCGAGCGCTCGCGGCCGGAACCGAGATCCTGCTGATGGACGAGGCGTTCTCGGCGCTGGACCCGCTGATCCGCCGGGAGATTCAGGACCAGCTCCTGGAGCTGCAGGCCGAACTTGGCAAGACGATCATCTTCATCACGCACGACCTGAACGAGGCCATGCGGCTCGGCGACCGTATCGCGGTGATGCGGGACGGTCGGATCGTTCAGATCGGCACCGCCGAGGAGATCCTGACCGACCCGGCCAACGACTACGTGGCGCAGTTCGTCGCCGACGTCGACCGGACCCGGATCCTCACCGCCGCGTCGGTGATGGAGAAGCCCCAGCAGGTGCTGGACGTCAACGCCGGCCCCCGGGTCGCCGCCAAGGCGTTGCGGGAAAGCCAAACCTCGGTGGTCTACGTGACCGGTCCGATGAAAAAGTTCCTCGGCACGGTCACTGAGGACGAGGTGTTGCGGGCGCTCCGCGAGGCCCGTCCCCACCTCGACGGTTACGTGTCGACCGAGCGGGTCCGCACTGTCACCGCGGACACCTCGGTGGCCGACCTCTTCGCCGACTGCGCGGAGAGTCAGCACCCGGTGGCCGTTCTCGACGAGCGCGACCGGCTGATCGGGGTGATTCCCCGGATCACCCTGCTCAGTGCGCTGGCCGCCGCGACCCCGGACGAGCCGACACAGGGCCAGGACCAGGTGGACCTGGTCGGAACGAAGGGAGAGCCGGCATGAGCCTGACGCAGTCGCCGCTGGACAGTTGGCTGCCCCGGGTGCCGCTGGGCGCCTGGACCGAGTCCGCCGTCGACTGGGCCACCGGCGCCCTCGGCCCGTTCTTCGACGGTGTCGCCGCGGTGGTCGAGGCGTTGGTGCGACCGCTCAACGACCTGCTCACCGGCGTACCGGCCGTGGTGGTCGTTCTGGTGCTCGCCGGGCTCGGCTGGTGGCTGCGCGGGTGGAAGTTCGCCCTCGGTACCGCGGTCGGCCTCGGCCTGGTGGCCGGAATGCCGTACTGGGAGGAGACCATGAGCACGCTCGCGCAGGTGCTCGTGGCCAGCACCCTGGCGTTGCTGATGGCTGTCCCGCTGGGTGTGCTCGTCGCCGAGAACAAGCGGGCCTCCGCGGTGGCCCGGCCGGTGCTGGACCTGATGCAGACCATGCCCGCGTTCGTGTACCTCATTCCGGCGATCTTCTTCTTCGGCATCGGCACCGTGCCGGGCGTGCTGGCCACCCTGGTTTTCAGCATGCCGCCCGGCGTCCGCCTGACTGAGTTGGGTCTGCGTCAGGTCGACAAGGAAATCGTCCAGGCCGCCGAGTCCTTCGGTGCGCCGCCGTGGATGGTGCTGCTGCGGACCAAGCTGCCGCTGGCACTGCCCACGATCATGACCGGCGTCAACCAGGTCATCATGCTGGCCCTGTCCATGGTGGTTATCGCCGGCATGGTGGGCGCCGGCGGCCTCGGCGACGTGATCATGTTCGCGTTGTCCCAGGTGGAGGTGGGCAGCGGCTTCGAAGGTGGGATCGCCGTCGTGATCCTCGCCGTGGTACTCGACCGCCTCACCGACTCGGCGGGCGACCGTTTCCCGTCCGCCCGGGCGCAACGCCTCGCGCGGCAGGCCGCCTGACCGTCGCTCTCCGCCGGCAATCCCCTTTCCCGCCTACGCGGGGTCAGCCGGCATACCCGAAAGAGGAAGGACAACCCTTTTGTTCACGACACTGAAGCGCGCTCTCGCGCTCACGGTGACCGCCACCCTGGCTCTCGGTGGTGCTGCCGCCTGCAGTGAGCAGGACGACGCGTCCGACAACGGCAAGAAGATCACCATTGGTTACATGGCCTGGGACGAGGCGATCGCGGCCTCCCACCTGTGGCAGGACATCCTGCAGGACAAGGGCTACGAGGTCGAACTCAAGAACCTGGAGGCCGGTCTCGTCTACGGCGGTCTCGCCAACGGCGACATCGACCTGTTCCTGGACAGCTGGTTACCCCAGACGCACGCCTCCTACCTGGAGAAGTACGGCGACAAGCTGGAAAAGCTCGGCGTCTGGTACGACGACGCCAGCCTGAGCATCGCCGTGCCGAAGTACGTCGAGGGCATCAACTCGCTGGCTGACCTGGCCGGCAAGGCCGCCAGCTTCGACGGGGAAATCATCGGGATCGAGCCGGGTGCAGGTCTGACCAAGGCCACCCAGGAGAAGGTCATCCCCGAGTACGGCCTGGACGGCAAGCTGAAGCTGAAGACCTCCTCCACCCCGGCGATGCTGGCCGCCTTGGACGGCGCGATCGCCGACAAGAAGCCGATCGTTGTCACCCTCTGGCACCCGCACTGGGCCTACGCCAAGTACGAGTTGAAGGACCTCGCCGACCCCAAGGGCACCCTCGGCCAGGCCGAGCAGATCAACACACTCGCCCGCACCGGCTTCGGCAAGGACTTCCCCGAGGTCACCGCAATGCTGAAGAAGTTCAAGATGGACGGTGAGCAGCTCGCGTCCCTGGAGGACCTGATGTTCAACACCCACAAGGGCGACGAGGAGAAGGCCGTCGAGGAGTGGCTGAAGGCCAACCCGGACTTTCCCAACACGCTCTCCTGAAACCGCATGACTCGTGGGGCCCCGCCGGTTCGGCGGGGCCCCTCGTCGTCTCCGCCAGTCGCTCGACGGCCCGTCACGAACGGGCACGGCGAGCCGTCACGAAAGTGGGCAGCAACCGTCATCGTTTCGTCGTCTAGTCCCGGCCGTCCCTTGGGTAGCGAATAAGAATCAGACGCTACGGAAGGAGCAGCTCATGCCACACGATACGACGGCGATTCTGGTCAAGCTCAGTGACTCCGGGCAGACGATCGCGGAGGCCGAGCACGACGTGCGCGGCCGGCGCGTCCTCGACGTCGACGGTGACGACCTGGGCAAGGTTGATGACCTGCTGATCGATCGCGAGGAGCACAAGGTGCGGTTCCTGCGTGTCGAGCACGGAGGAATTCTCGGCATCGGCGCCACCGCCACCTTCCTCCCCGTCGAGGCGGTCAGCGACGTCACCGACGACACCGTGCGGGTCGACCTGACCCGGGAGAAGATCGAGCAGGCCCCAACGTACGACCCGGAGGTCGTCGAGGAGGCCGGCTACTACGAGGACGTGTACTGGTACTACGGCTACGCCCCGTTCTTCAGCCCGCGTGGGGTTGCTGCGCCGTACCCGGTGCCCCCGACCCGACGCTGAGTTTCCGGGTGCCCGCGACCGACCGGTGTTTCGGCGGCTGGACACGGCCGAAACACCGAAACACCTGTGAGGAAACGTCATGACCTACGTCCCCTGGTTTCTGCCCGACGATTTTCCATCGCTGATCCAGGTCCAGCCGGCCTCTGCGGATGCCCAGCTGGCCTGCCGGCTGCTGGAGAGCATGCAGCGCGATCCCCGATTGCGTCACGAACGCATCTGCATCGAAGTGCAGAACCGCGTGGTCATCCTGGACGGTGTGGTCACGTGCGCCGACGTGAGCAGCGAGGCCCACGCCCGCGCCTGGAGCACTGCGGGAGTGCACGACGTCAACAACCGGCTACGCCCGCTGGAGCGGTAACAGTCGGTCCAACGGACGCCGTTGACGGTGGGTGCCCCGGCCGCAGCACATGCCGGTGGCCGCTGGTGAGGGCGGGCCGGTCTGATGACGACTATCGGGCCGGCTGCCCTCAACCTCCCGGCTGCGTGTGGTGGATGTCGTTTATTGACGTGTAGCCGCGCTGCGGTACCACTGCACGCCGTTGGCTGCGAGGTCACGTCTGGCCCTCGCGACCCCGGCGATTTGGAAGCCCTGGGGGTCATGCACGGGCGCCATTGATCTGAGCCCAGACCGTCTTGCCGTCACAGCCGCTTGATGTCCGTTGCGCTGGTTCAACCATAGGCAGCCGCCTGCGGCGGAATCTCGGGAAACGCCCTGGTGCGGGGCAAGCCCAGCCGGAAGAGTGGCGAGGTCCGGACGGTTCACCTGGCGCGACGGCCACCGCCTCCGGCCGCGCTGGATGCCGTTGTCGTGCTGGGCCTGATCGCCGCCGTCGGTGAGGCCGCCGAGCGTCCCGGCCACAGCCGTTGCGTTCCCGAACGCCGAGAACGGCACCGTCGGCGGGCCGTTATGATCTGCGAGGTCTGTGGAGCGCCGGGAAGTCTGGTCGGCACCGTGTTGAACCCTGCGCCCCGGAGGTTTCCTGTGCTGCTCCTCTGCTTCGCCGCTGTCCTGCTCGCCGCCGTGCTCGTGTCGGCGCTCGCGCACCGGACGATCCTGTCCACGGCGGCGTTGTTCCTGGTCGCCGGGTTCGTCCTTGGCGAGGACACCACCGGGGTGTTGCACCTGCAGGCCGACTCACCGATCGTGGCTCAACTGGCCGAATTGGCGCTGTTCGCGGTGCTGTTCACCGACGGGATGCGCGTGGGCTGGGCGGACCTGCGCAGCGCGTGGCGGCTGCCCGGCCGGGCGTTGGGCTGGGGCCTGCCGCTGACGCTGCTGGTGACCGCAGTACTGGCGCATTACGTGGCTGGGTTGGGCTGGGCGGAAGCCCTCCTGATCGGGGCGATCCTGGCGCCCACGGATCCGGTGTTCGCGGCCGCGTTGGTCGGCAACGACAAGGTGCCCGCGCGGCTGCGGCACCTCCTCAACGTCGAGTCCGGGGTGAACGACGGACTAGCGCTGCCGTTCGTGGTGGTGCTGCTCGCGGTCGCGGCCGGCTCCGACAACCTGCACCTGGGTGAGTTGACCACTGAACTGGCCGTCGGCCTGGCGATCGGGGTGCTGGTGCCGCTGGCGGCGCTCGCGCTGGAGCGAACACGCTTCTTCGCTGCCTCGGCGGCGTACGCGCCGCTGAACGGGGTCGCGATCGGGCTGCTGGTGCTGGCGCTCGGCAAGGCTACCCACGGTAATCTGTTCCTTGCCGCGTTCGCTGCCGGTATCACTGTCGCGACCTTCGGGCCCCGCGAACGTGCGGCGTTCGAGCATTTCGGGGAGAACATCGCCGAATTGCTCAAGCTGGGGGCGCTGCTGGTGTTCGGTGCCCTGATCTCGGTGGAGTTCCTCGGCGACATCTCCTGGACCGGTTGGGTCTTCGCCGTTCTGGCCATCGTGGTCGCCCGTCCGATCGCACTGTGGATCTCGTTCCTGCGCTCAGGGCTGAGCCTGCGGGAGCAGGCGGCCGCCATGTGGTTCGGGCCCAAGGGCTTCGCCTCGGTGGTCTACGGCCTGCTGGTAATCGAGTCTGGCATCGCCGCAGCCGACGAGATCTTCCACCTGGTCGCGCTCACGATCGTCATCTCGATCCTGGCGCACTCCTCGACCGACGTCGTGATCGCTCAGGCCTTTGACGACACCCGCGACACGCCCAACTGGCACGACGCGCTGCGCCGGGTGCGTCGGCGGATAACGGTCCCGAGTCGGCCTGCCGGCGACCCTGCGGCCGTTGCCGCACCGGACATCGACGGTGAGGCCGAGGACGGTCAGGCAAACGCGAAGTAACGGAGCGGGTGGCGCCGACGGCGATGACGTTGCCACCGAGGCCGACGTCAAGCGCGAGCGCCACCATGGCAGGGGATGACGGCAAGGTCACGGCTCGCACGATGACTCCGGCGCTCTGAGACGCCACCGAGCCGGCGGTCTGCAGGTGGGTGATGCGACGTCTGAGTGCGCCACACCCCTTACCGTGTTTGTGATGGGGCTGGTCAGGCACTCAGGTCACGTCGGCGGTAGCCGACTGTGCCGGCGACCACTCCTGCCGCGGCGATGCCGACCATCACCAACGCTGGTGGCCATGCCGGTGCGGTGCTCGGTACCGCGGCCAGGTGCGCGAACGGGGACAGCGCACGGATCCAGGTGGGCGCGTTGATGCTGTCGGCGATGACCTGCCAGATGAACCCGCCAGCGGCCGGCAGGGCGCCGATCGCCGCGACGGCGCGCGGTGCCCATCCGAGCGCCAGGACAGCAGCTCCCAGACAGAGCAGCACAACTGGCACGACGTTCCAGGCCCCGGCGAGCGCGTCGCCGACCCCAAGGCCGGCCTGAACAGTGGCAGTACCGGCCCACATGGCGATGCCCGCGACCGTGATCAGGACCAGCGCGGCGCAGCCAGCGACGACCGCCTCGGCGCCCAACAGCCGTACCCGGGTCACCGGTGCGGCCAGCAGCAGGGTGAGACGCCGGGCGTTCTCGTCCGCGGCGACGGCGGCGAGCCGCACGGCGACGAACACCCCGACCGGAACGGCCAGCAGCGCGTACAGGGTGGCCGCGTAGCCCTCGACAGTGCCGAGGGCGGGGAAGCCGGCCTGGGCCGCCAGGGTCGCGAACTGGGGGTTGCCGGTCAGGAATTCGGTCATGGACCGGGCGATCAGGCCCAGGAGCAAAAAGTACGCGCCGATCCCGACCGACCACGCAACCAGCGGCCGCGTGGTGCGCCGTACCGCGAAGGCGCGCACCGAACCGAGCAAGGCGGTACGCGCCGGCCGCCTGCCGGCCGTAGCAAGAATCCCTGCGCCGACGTCACGCCGCGCCGCGAGCCGACTGGCGAGGGCCATTAGCAGCACTGCGGCGCACGTCAGCACCGACACCGGTAGCCCTCGATTGGTGTCGAACGGGCGGGTGAGCGCCAAGAGCCCGATCGGGGACAGCCACCGGAGCCAGGCCAGCGTGGGTACACCGTCGCCGACCATCCGCATGAGGAGCCCGACGACCAGGACGCCGGCCGCGACGCCGTTGGCCGCCGACCGACTGACGAACAGCTGCGCGGTGACGCCCCCGACGGCGACGAAGAAGAGCCCGATGGCAGCGAGCCCGGTTCCGTGCAACAAGGAACCGGGGGCGTCCACTCCCGTAGCGATCATCGCCGCCGCGGTCGCCGCTCCGACGAGGACCGGTACGACGGCCAGGACACCGAGGTGCTGGCGGACAGCCTCGGCGAGGGTGGTGGGGCCGGACAGCAACAGACTCCACCGGCCGGCGTCCTCCTCACCACGGGTGATCCGGGTGGCGGCGAGCATTGCCCACACGCCGAGCAGGACGGCCAGGACGGTGCCTGTGCGCCACACGGTGAACCCGCCTGCCTGGTCGAGTGCGATCGGTTCGCCGAACAGGGTGCGGATCGCGGGGTTGCGGGCCAGCGCCGCCAGGGCGGTCGGATCCAGCGCGTCCGTGCGGTAGCCAGCCACCACCAGGGCGGAGATGCCCGCACATACGGTGGTCACGACCAGGGCGCCGCGGCGTACCTGGCGCGCTGCGAGCCCTCTCAGTGCCCGCTGCGGGTGGGCTGCTGTCGTTGTGGTCGCGGTCATCGGGCGTTCTGCCCGTAGTAGGCGAGGAAGATCTCCTCCAGGCTCTGCTCGCGGACGACGATCGTTGCCACGTCAGCGTCGGCCAGGGCGCGCAGCGCGGCGGCGGGGGAGCCGTTCAGGGTGAACCGCACGGTCGTGGCGCCATCGCTGTGCAGGCCGTCGACGCCGAGGACGCCGGTGAGGTCCGGTGGCGCGCCGGTGAACGTCGCGGCCACCTCGGTGTGGTGCAGTCGACGCAGCTGCGCGACGGACGCCACCTCGACCAGTTCGCCAGCGCGCAGGATGCCGACGCGGTCGCAGACGGCCTCGACCTCGGCGAGCTGGTGGGAGCTGAGGAACACCGTCTGCCCGTTGTCGCGGGCAACCCCGACCGCCTGCCGGAACTGCATTTCCATGAGCGGGTCCAGGCCGCTGGTTGGCTCGTCCAGCACCAGCAGAGGCGCCCGGGTGGCGAACGCCGCGATCAGAGCGACCTTCTGCCGGTTGCCCGTCGAGTAGGTGCCGGCCGGTTTGGACACATCGAGTGCGAATCGTTGGACGAGCTCGTCGCGGTAGGCGGTGTCCGTGCCAGGGCCGATGCGGGCAAGTAGGTCCAGAACCTCGGCGCCGGTCATTCGTGGCCACAGCGCCACATCCGCAGGCACGTAGGCGAGCCTGCGGTGGGCGGCGGCGACGTCCGTGGCGTCGGTGTCGAAGATCCACGCCTGTCCGGAGGTGGGTCGGGCAAGGCCGAGTAACAGCCGGATCGTGGTTGATTTTCCGGCGCCGTTGGGGCCGAGAAACCCGAACACCTCGCCGGCCGCGACGTCGAGGGTGAGGTCATCGAGGGCGAGTAGCCGCCCGTACCGCTTGGACAGATTTTCGGTGCGCAGGGCAGAAACGCCCATCGGAGCCTCCAGGAGCCGCAGCACGACATGACCTGCCGACCAGACTTCCCGGCGCACCTGACCTGAGAGTACTCCCGGCAGCCAAGGCTCGGGGACCGCCCGGCTGCACGGTTACGAACGGCCTTGGCGCCGCAGGGAGCATCGTCAAGGATGGTGCGGGCCCGCACTGGCGGCGTTCGGGCTGTGGTTTCCGATGTCCGGCAACGGCATCAGCGAGTTGTCGGCCGGATGCGGACCTGATGCCGGGCCGGAAAGCCGACGACGATGTGGGCATGACAAGCGACATCGCTCTACTCACCGAGGACCTGACCAAGTTCTATGGTCAGCGTCGCGGTATCGAGGGGCTCAGCCTGGAGGTTCGGGCCGGGGAGGTGGTGGGTTTCCTGGGACCGAACGGAGCGGGGAAGACCACCACGATCCGGCTGCTGTTGGACTTTCTGCGCCCCACTCGTGGGCACGCGTCTGTGCTCGGGCTCGACCCGCGCAGCGACAAGGCCGCGCTGCACCGTCAGATCGGCTATCTGCCCGGTGAGCTCGTGTTTCCCGGGCGGGACAAGGCGGAAGACCTGCTGCGTTTCTTCGCCGCAGCACGCGGCGGCGTGGCCTGGTCGCAGGTGACCGAGCTCGCGGAGCGGCTCGACCTGGACCTCTCGCGCTCGGTACGGACGATGAGTAAGGGCAACAAGCAGAAGGTCGGGTTGGTGCAGGCGTTCATGCACCGGCCGGCGGTGCTGGTCCTGGATGAGCCGACCAGTGGGTTGGATCCACTCATGCAGCAGGAGTTCCTGGCCATGGTCCGCGACGCCAGTGGTGCTGGGCAGACCATCTTCATGTCCTCTCATGTCCTGGCCGAGGTGCAGCAGGTGGCCGACCGGGTCGCCATCGTCCGCGACGGCCAGTTGGTCGCGGTCGAGCGGGTTGAGTCACTGGGGAAGCGGGCGGTCCGCGCCGTCGAGATTCATTTCGATGACCCGGTGGACCCGGCGGAGTTCAGTGTCCTGCCCGGAGTAAGTGACGTGGTGGTGTCCGGCCCGGTGCTGAAATGCACCGTTGACGGCCGCATCGACCCGCTGATCAAGGCAGCGGCGCGTCATGAGGTGGTGGACATGTTGTCGGCCGAGCCCGACCTGGAAGAGACGTTCCTGTCGTTCTACTACCACGGGGAAGGAGCCGGCGATGCTTCCCGCGCTGGTGCGTAAGACCTGGCGTGACGACCGCCTGGCACTGATCGGTTGGGCCGGTGGCGTCGCCGCTTTCACCGCCATCTACACCTCGTTCTACAGCCAGTTCCAGGGAGCCGCGGAGCTGAAGCAGGACGCGCTGCCCCAGGGCATGCTGGACTTCCTCGGCATCGCCGACATGCTGTCACCCGCCGGCTATCTGCAGGCGACCATCTTCAGCCTGGTCGGCCCACTGCTGGTCCTGATGTGCGCCATCACGCTGGCAGCCCGCACGATCGCTCGGCCGGAGGAGGACGGCGGCATGGAGCTGATGCTGGCCAACCCGGTCTCGCGAACCGCCTTCGCCTGGCAACGGGTGGGCGCCGCCGGCAGCGCGCTCACCGGGATCGCCGCCATCCCCGGGATCCTGCTGATGATCATTGTCCCTTGGATCGGCATGGACATCCCCCTGTCCAACGTCGCCGCCGCGTCCGCCGGCCTGGTCGCCCTGGTGTGGAGCTTCGCCGGCGTCGCCTTCCTCGTTGGCGCCGCCACCGGAAAACGTGCCTCGGTCCTCGCGATCACCGGTGGCCTTGCCGTGGCCACCTACATGGCCAACGCCATCGGCGGCATGCTCGACGGGTGGCACTGGGTGCGATGGCTGTCACCGTTTCACTACTTCATCGGCACTGACCCTCTACACACCGGCTGGCACCCGCCCGAGCTTCTCACCCTCGTGCTCCTCGGTGCGGTAACCACGATCGCCGGAGTCATCGTGTTCGACCGCCGCGACATCGGTGTGTAAACCTGAGGCTGGTGGCCGCCGGTTACCGGCGGCCACCAGCACGCCGACAAGGAACAGCCCATGAGCGACGACAATTGGCTGGCGGCCAACTGCCAGGATCTGCTGTACGTCCCAGCCAGTACCCGGCGTCAGGCAGCGGTCAACCTGGGTGCCCGCGCAGCGGACGAAGGGCTGACGCTGAGCGAGCTCGTTACCGGCCTGCTAGATGCCACCACTGCCCACTGGAACGCCACCCCGGTCGCGTCGACCGACACCGCCGTCGCCGTGCATTCCCGCGCCGAGACACTGCTGGACACCGCCCGTGTCCTGCTCACCGACGCCGTGGACGGGTACACCCGGCAAAACCGCGCCGAGCTGGATCGCCACGACAACGAACGCGCCACCTTCGTCAACGACCTACTCACCGGCCGCGCCGACCCGGGCGGACTGGCCGAGCGCGCACACCGATACGGCATCCGCCTGTCGGCCACCCACACCGTCCTCATCGCCCGTGCGGCCGGCCTGACTTCCGGCATCACACACCGCATCGATGCCGTACTTGCCGCCAGATTCGGCGAAGGCAACACCCTCACCACCCTGCGCGACGGCGATTTGGTCTGCATCAGTGCCGGCGGTCTGCGCGGCATCGCGGCCGAACTCGCCCACCTGCTTCTGACCGAACTCGGTACGGGCAACTGGCAGATCGCCGTCGGCCGCACCCAACCTGGTGTGCACGGCCTGGCCACGTCCCTCGACGAGGCCCGCCAAACCCTCGACTACGCCGTCAGGCTCGGCTTCAGCACGCCCGTACTCAATGCTGCCGACCTGCTGGTTTTTCCCGTGCTGCTGCGTGACCGCGACGCCATCACCGACCTGGTGACCACGGTCCTCGGGCCACTGACCACGGCTCGCGGCGGTGCCGCCCCGTACCTGAAAACCCTGACCGTGCTCTTCGACAACCAGGGCAACCACACCGCGACCGCTCGGCAGATGCACCTGTCTGTCCGCGCGATCACCTACCGCCTCGACCGCATCCGCGACCTGACCGGCTACCACCCCGGCGAAGCCACCCAAAGGTTCACCCTGCAAACAGCCGTACTCGGCGCTCGGCTGCTCGGCTGGCCACCGTAGCCGAGCTCAGGACGGCCTTGTCGTGGTCGGCTGTTCCTCGTAGACGTCCGGCACCCCGTCGGCGTCGCTGTCGCGCTCCTCCAGCGCGCAGACACCCTGGTAATGCCGGTTACGAGCGCGGAGGACGACGGTTGCCAGTACCGCCGACAGCAGCGATCCGAGCAGAACACCGATCTTGGAGTGGTCGTCGCGTTCGGTGCCGGCGCCGAACGCCAGCTCGCCGATCAACAGCGACACCGTGAACCCGACCCCGGCCAGCAGCGCCAACCCCACCATGTCCCACCAGGCGAGCCCTTCCGCGAGCCGGGCCCGGGTGAACCGCTGCACGAGCCAGGTGGCACCGAGGACGCCAGCCGCCTTGCCCACCACCAACCCCACCATCACGCCCAGAGCGACCGAGTCGGTCAGGGTCGCGCCGAGGCCACCCGCCCCGGCAACCGAGACTCCGGCGGCGAAGAACGCGAAAACCGGGACCGCGACCCCGGCTGACAGGGGCCGGATGCGGTGTTCGAAGTGCTCCGCCAGGCCAGGGCCAGGTCCCGGCTTGCGGCGTAGCACCGGAACGGTGAAGGCCAGCGCGACCCCGGCGACGGTGGCATGCACGCCGGAGGCGTGCACCAGCGCCCACGCCGTGACGGCCAGCGGCAGCAGCAGCCACCAGGACCGCACCCGGCGCTGAACCAGCAGACCGAACAGCGCCATCGGGGCCAGCGCGAGCAGCAGCGGCCCGAAGTGCAGTGAACTGGTGTAGAAGACCGCGATGATCACAATGGCAAGCAGGTCGTCGACCACCGCGAGAGTGAGCAGAAACGTGCGCATCGCCGAGGGCAGGCTGGTGTTGATCACGCCGAGCACGGCGAGGGCGAACGCGATGTCCGTGGCGGTCGGGATCGCCCATCCGGTCAACGCCCCGTCGCCGGCCCCGACGTTGAACGCCACGTAGATCAGCGCCGGCAGCGTCATTCCGCCGAGCGCGGCGGCGACGGGCAGCATCGCTCGGCGGGGCTCGCGTAGATCACCGGCGACGAACTCGCGCTTGAGCTCCAGCCCGGCGACGAAGAAGAAGATCGCTAGCAGGCCATCGGCGGCCCACTGCGCCAATGAGAGGTCCAGATGCAGCGCCTCGGGGCCAACGGTGACGTCGGCGAGTGAGCGGTACGCGTCGGACCAGGGCGAGTTCGCCCAGGCGAGAGCGAGCACGGCGGCGACCAGCAGCAGCACCCCACCGACCGTTTCGGTCCGGAGAATATCTCCGATCCGGCGTACCTCAGGCCAACTCCTGCGGCTGAGCAGGAGTGGCGTGCCGTTAGCCGGGGGGCGGCTCATCGTGGTCCTCCGGTGGGGTCGGTAACGAAATCGCCGACCAGTCTTCCCGGCACACCGGCTACTACGTTAGCCAAACGACGACCATCAGCCTGTCACCGCGCCTGAAAACAGGAGCGTGTCATCCACGGCTGGGCAGCGTGCAGCCTGACCGGTCATTCGCGCCTTCGACGTGGCTCTGAGCCGGAGTCACCGGTGGCTACGCCGCGGGCCGCTGAGCCGCAGTGTGTTGCAGATGTCGAAGACGCCCGGCACGTCGTAGGCGAGGTCCGCCGCGACCTGCCGCGCGTTCGCGTTACTCACCACGCCGGCGAGGATGACGACTCGGTTCTGCACGGCGACGGTGATCTGTTGGCGCCGCGTGGTCCAGTCGATGCTCAATCGCTGCGCGACCAGCGCCTCAAGTCTCAGGTCCTCGTGGTCCGGCTCGGGCTGGCGCGAGGTGTCGGCGAACCAGTTCTCATCGGGCAACGGCCATGGCATGTACATGGTCAGCTCCTTGATTGTGACGAGGCCGGGTGGGATAGCGGACGGCGAGCCAGTGACGTCCTCAGGCCGGTCAGATACCCGATCGGATGGGACTCATGAACTTGAACGGAAACCGGCCTGACCGTGCTTGGGGCTGGCCTTCTGGTGCTGGCGCTGCGTCGCGTCTCCCGTTCAGGGGGAGTCGGATGGGTCGGGCCTGGCGGTGGCCACGACGAGTACAACGCCGATGCCGGCGAGGCCGGCTTGGACGACCAGGTTCAGGAGGTTGAGGGTGCTGGTATCGACACCCGCGAGACGGGCGACAATGCTGCCCGCCAGCGCGGCGACCACCCCGACGGACACTGTCAGCCAGATCGGGGCCTCCTGGCGTCCTGGGACGACGAGCCTGCCGAGCAGGCCGACAGCGACGCCGACGAGGAGCGCGGTGACGAGACCAACGATGCTCATGGGCTCCCTCGATCTCCTTCAAGTACGAGTGCTACGACAATTGAGGGCCGGTTCTCGAGACTCGCCGCGCCATCAGCGGCCATTCGAATGGCCACTGGCTTCTTGTGATCCGATGCCAGGGGTGTCGGTTGTCGCTACCGGCGGCGAGGATGCCTTCGGTCCGGAGGAGTGAGATCAATAACGGGTGGCGGCGGTGGCGGTTGGCCGTTCCGACACCGACCCCTTGGACAGTTGGGCGAGGGCGTCTTCGCGGCTGTCGAAGATGGGGAAGGCTCCGTCCAGGCGCATCGTGTGCAGGACGGTGCGGATGAACCGCGACGGTGCGGCCAGGCAGAGGGTGGCCCCACGATCTCGGGCTTCGCGGTGGGCGCGGACGAGGTGACCGAGGCCGGTGGAGTCGATGAGGTGTACTCGGCTCAGGTCGACCACGACGTGTCCGCCCATGTCCGCCGCGTGCCGCAGGGCGGTGCGCAGGGTGTCCCCGGTGTCGAGATCGACGTCACCGCCGGCGGCGACAACGGTCACGTCGTCGAGGTGGTCGATGCCGAGGATGCCACCAGGACCGTGGTCGCCGCACGACGCGTGGCCGCCACCGGGGAGCGGCAGCAGACTGCAGTGCGGGCAGCGGTGCGGGCCGGTGGCGAACGGGGAACCGCTCCAACCCTGTTCGGACACCAGGGTCCAGACGACCTCGGCATCGGGGAGCACGCACGCGGTGGCCTTGACGCTGTCGCCGCAGGTGTCGCAGATCAGGGTCATCAGGTGGTCGTCCGGGACAACGGTCATTCTGCTGGTCCTTCCTGGGGCCATGTCTACCGATGGGGTGGGACACGGCGATCGTGCAGAGCTGATGCGGAGGCCGGCTCTCGAGCGTGATGTTTCCGGCGCTGATAGCCGTTGCGCCCGATGGTGGGCAGGGAAGCCCGCTGGGCGGTCGTCAGTGAGCGACTTTTACCGAGGCGCGACCATGAGCGACCAGCGTCGGCTGTGTGCGGATGGGTGCCTGCCCGCCGGGCGGCGACGACGGGGCAGTGTCGACGACCGGCAGGATCTGGTCCAGGCGGGCGGCCTGCAGGATGCGCCGGATCCGCGGGTTCGGATCGCGGACGGTGAGCACCCCGTCGGCACGGGCCAACCGCCGGTGCACATCGAGGAGGAGGCCGATGGCAGCGGCGTCAATGTGCCGGCACTCAGACAGGTCGACCACCACCTGTGCGGGATGCAGGGCGAGCAGGCGGTCGAACACGGCTCCGGTCGCCGGCAGGCAGGCAAGGTCGAACTCCGCGACGCGCACCTCGACCAGCGGCAGCGTGCATGGCGTGGTTGCCAGTGGCCCTGTCACAGGCACACCCCTCTCCCTCCGCGGATCCGGTCGCCTGTCACCCTGCCGGGCGGGTTTGGCGGCCACTACGCAGATCTGTGACAGTTCCGTGACAAATCAGCCAACCGGCCGCCACGGTTGGCCTCCGAGCCGGTCGTCTGGGGATGATGCCGGGTATGACGGCCGTACTGGTGATCGAGGACGACGACCGCATCCGCTTGGCGTTGTTGCTCGCACTGGAGGACGAGGGTTACGACGCGGTGGGCGCGGCCACGGCCGAGGAGGGGCTGCGCGCTCAGCGCCGCGACCCCGCCGACTACGTGCTGGTCGACCTGATGCTGCCCGGTCTCGACGGCTTCGAATGCATTCGGCAACTGCGCCGTGACGACGATGTCCCGATCGTGGTGGTCAGCGCCCGCGACGACACCCACGACATTGTCGCCGCCCTGGAGGCCGGCGCCGACGACTACGTCGTCAAGCCGGTGGCGATCAAGGAACTGACCGCTCGGCTGCGCGCCCTGCGTCGCCGGGCCCGTAGCGGCGTCGCGGGGCACACGCCGGAGCCGGTGCCAGTGCTCGTGGTCGGCGAGCTGGAGATCAGCCCTGACGGGGGAGAGGTGCGCAGAGCCGGCCAACCCGTACCGGTCACCCGTACCGAATTCCGGCTGCTGTGCGAGCTGGCCGAACACGCCGGTCGGGTGCTGTCCCGCCAGCAACTGCTCGAACGGGTCTGGGGGTACGACAGCGGCGACGAACGGCTCGTCGACGTGCACGTCGGCCGGTTGCGGCAGAAGATCGAGTCAGACCCGGCGAACCCCCGGCACCTGGTCACCCTGCGGGGCCTGGGCTACAAGCTGCAGCGATGAGACGCCTCGGGCTGCGTACCCGGGTGACCGCCGCGTTCGCGGTCGGCGCGCTCCTGCTCTCGGCGTCGATGGCCCTGATCTCCTACGATCTGACCCGCCGATCCCTGCTCGACGAGCGGGAACGCGCCGCCCTGCGCGCCGCCTACTTCGACGCGACCGTCGTCCGCGCCGGGATCGACACCGAGACCCCCAACGTCGTACAGGTGCTTCGGTCGCTGGACACGGGCGGGAGTCGGCGGCCGGTGCTGCACCTGGACGGCGAGTGGTATGCCCGCACCGCCGACCCCGGCACCACCGCCGCCATCCCTGTCGAGCTGCGCCGGGTCGTCACCGCCGGCAAACCCGCCGTGCAGCGGGTACGCGTCGACGACCAGCCCGCCTTGGTCGTCGGCGTGCCTCTGTCAGCGACGGCGACGTATTTCGAGGTCAACTCGCTGCGCGAGCTGGAACAGACTTTCCAGGTCCTGGCGCTCGCGCTGACCACCGTCGCGATCATGGTCGCCGGCTCCGGCGCGGCCCTGGGCTGGTACGCCACCCGGCACGGGCTGCGCCCGCTGACGGCGGTCGCCGACGCGGCGGAGAAGATCGCCGCCGGTGATTTCACCGCCCGGCTGGACCCGGCCACCGACCCTGACCTGACCCGGTTGTCCTCATCGTTCAACCAGATGGTCGACCAGCTCGCCCGGCGCATCGAGCGGGACCGGCGCTTCGCCGCCGACGTCAGCCACGAGCTGCGCTCGCCGCTGCAGACTCTCGCGGCGGCGGCCAGTGTTCTGGCCCGTCGTCGTGAACAGCAGGACGAGCGAACGGCGATCGCGGCGGGGCTGGTCGCCGACGAGATCGACCGTTTTCAGCGGCTCGTCAACGACCTGATCGACCTGGCTCGTAGCGACCAGCCCGCCCACCGTGCTCCCGTCGATGTCGTGGCGCTGGCCAGGGACGCCTGCCGTGCCCTGGACCTGCCCGCTTCAATCGTCCGCCTCGCACCAGAGGTGTCCGCGACGTGGCTGGTCGAGCGGCGGCGTGTCGCGCAGGTGCTGGCGAACCTGTTGGACAACGCCGTCACCTATGGGGGTGGGCCGACGTGTGTCCTGCTCGATCGCGACGGCAGCGCGGGCGTCATCGAGGTCGACGACGACGGTCCGGGTGTGCCCCTCGAGGACCGTGAGGTGATCTTCGACCGTTTCGTTCGAGGGCGAGCCGCCCACACCCGGGGTGCCGGCGACGGCACCGGACTCGGCCTCGCGCTGGTCGCCCAGCACGCCACCGCACACGGCGGACACGTTACTGTCACCGACCGCCCCGGCGGGGGCGCCCGCTTCCGCATCACGCTGCCGGAGAGCCTGACGTGAACCATCGCCGATTTCTCGCCGTGGGGCTCGTCGCGCTGCTGACCGGCTGCGGCATCCCCACCGACAACGCCCCCCGCCCCGTACAACCGCCGCGCGGGCCGTTCCCGACCTCCGACCCCGCCGACACAGCACCGGCCGGCCCGGCCACCGAAACCCTCTGCCTGGTTCGCGACAACCGGATCGTCCCGGTGCTCCGGCGCGTGGACCGCCTACCCACCATCGAGGACCACCTGCGGCACCTGCTCGCCGGACCCACCGAGGGCGAACGCGACACCGACCTGACCAGCGCACTGCCGGGGGCGGTCAACGCCGCCGGTGCGACAGTGACCGGCACCCAGGCGCGCGTCACGGTCGACGAACCCGGCGATGACGCCGGGCGCAGCGACGAAGTCCTCGCCTTCGGGCAGATCGTCTGCACCCTCACCAGCCGCGATGACGTCACCAGCGTGACGTTCCTGCGCGACGGCAGGCCGTTGGGCGTGCCCCGCGCCGACGGTTCACTGTCCGAACAGCCGCTCAGCCGCGCCGACTACGCCCCACTGATCACCCCACGGTGAGCCGGCCCATGTCGGGATGGCGGCCCACGAAAGGAGGTACACCCAGGGCTCATAACTGTGTGCCATCGCTCACCGCTCAGATGCGATGACGATCGAAAGAACCTGGCGTTGCTCCGACCGGCCGGGACGCTTGTCCCGCAAACCATTGGCCGGCAGTGACGATGTCGCTGCCAGTGCCGGCCTGGCCGCACAGGTATTGCATGGCGACCGTACTTCTCGGCGATGTGCGGGCCCGCTGGCAGACGCTGATTGTCGGCGGGCTACAGGTTGTTGATTCGGGCCAGTAGGTCTGCCTCGGTCAGGTTTTCCAGGACCGCGTCCTGCTTGCGGCCCAGGACCGCCAACAGCTTCTCCTTCTCCAGCTTCTTGGCCGCCGCCTCCTTCGCCGCCTGGTCCTCCGTGAGGCGGACGGCGATGACGTGCTTGACGACCTCCAGCTTGGTCTCCAAGGTTGCCTTGGCCGGATTGGCCTCGGTGGCCACGAACGACTCGGTGTCGACGGCCTTGAGCTCGGCGTTGACCGCCTTGGCCACATCATCGAGGCTGAAGCCGGACCGGGCGGTCAGCGGAAGCTCCCACAGCTGTTCCGTGGTCAGCAGTCCCTTGGCCGACGGATAGCGGAACTTCTCCCGTGTGGCCTTCTCGAAAATGGTCACGGTAGCCTCTCTGGAATATCTGGATAGGGAATCAGAACTGGATGCTGATGAGGCGGCGCCGGCCGCCGGTCATGGTCACCTTGGCGACCACAGAGCTGCGGACCGTGGAGCTGAAGCCGAGGCCGGACAGCTGATCTGGAGACGGCTCGCACTTGGTGCGGTCGCCGAGAACCTCGAACACCTTGCGGTGCGGTTGCAGGTCGCTGCGGAGGAACTCGTTGTAGATCCCCCGCGTCGGCTGGTCGTTCACGCACCCCTTCAGGATGAAGAAGTAGTGCCGGTTGCCGACCTCGTTGTCGTCGAAGTAGTTCGGCGAGTACATGATGGTGGACACCGGTACGAACTGTTCGGTGGTGATGCCCCACAACTCCTTGCCCGCACTGCCCGGATGCACGTCCTTACCCGGCCGGAAAGCGGTGATCACCCCGCCGGCAACAGTCATCCGGCCCACCTCGACGGTCTCCTTGTGGCCGACCGCGCGCTCGTGGCTGTAATGCTCGATCTTCCCGTTGCTCTCTGTCTCGATCACGAAGCCGACCTGGGTGCTGTCCCGCTTGCGGTACTGGTTCACCTCGATCCGGTACTCACCGTCGGCGACACGGTCGGTCCAGGTGACGTTCTCCACCGGCTCGCGGGAGAGCGTCCCACTGGCGTTCATGTCGACGTCCAGCTTGTTGCGCTTCTCCTGGTACCAGATGTGGTCGCCGTTGGGTTCGTACACGTGCAGGTCTAGGTCGTCGTGGTTGAACCAGGACAGGCTCACCCGCAGCTTGCCGGTGACGTTGCCGCCGGCCCGCTTGACCTTCTCCCTGATCGAGTCGGTGACGTTGCCGCCGTACGACCAGCCGAAATCGTTGTCCCACTTGAACAACCGCGGAGCAGCCGGGCGCCGGCCGGTGGTGAGGCTGACGAGGTGCGGCTCGTAGGTGTTGGCGACCCACAGGTCGATCGTGGCGGCGCCGGGCAGGACGTCCTTCATGAAGGAGACCACGGGGATCTCCTCCGGCTTGGCGTCGCGAAGGAGCGCACCTGACGACCGGATGGTGGCCGCCTGCATGAGCAGCCCTTCGATGCCGTCCTTCATCCGTGCCTGGGTGTCGTTGTCGACCCACAGCACGTTGGTGACCGACACGTCGGACAGCTGGGCGAACCGTCGCTGCAACGACTCCTCGATGCCCAGCTCGGCAATGGTCCTCATGGCGGCCTTGACCATGCCCGGGGTGATCAACGCCGTGGGGCGCTGGTAATTCTGCGGCGCCACCTTCGCCTCGAACGACCGGACCGCCTGCTCCAGGTCGACGCCCGCGGCGAGATCCTGGACGAGGGTGCCGATCACCGTGTTGCGGAACCGGGCCGCCGGGTTCATGGCGTTGGCGAAGACGAAGGCACGCCGGTCGGTCGCCTGGGTCCACCGGTTCTGCAGCGAGCGGAACTCGATCACCGCCCGGCGATGCTCCGCGCCGCGGTAGAGGGCGTTGCCGTCGACGAGGTCGACGACGGTGTCCAGAGCGTGCCGGGTCAGCTCGGCCAGGCCACGCTGGAAGACCTGCACCGCGGCTTCAAAGTTGCCCCGTGCCGCGCCGACGTCCTCGATGCGATGCCGCTCTTCCACCCGGCCGTGCAGGTGGTGCCACACCTCGACCTGGCCGTCGCGCAGCGTTCGGGTGGTCTTCGTCCCGTACTGCGCCTGGGTGGACCGGAAGATGGTGGACAACGGGAGCGAAAGAACGAACTCGTCGAGAGCGGCGGCGACGACGGAGAAGACCGGGTCGGATGCCGACACCCCGGACCAGACGGTACGGACCCGCCCGTCGTGGATCTCGACGACGTTGCCGAAGTGCTTGATGAAACCGCGGCAGGTCGAGCAGTCGTACTCGGATCGCTCACGGAACCGCAGATTGGTGCCAGCGGGGAAGGAGTCGAGAAAGGTGAGCCAGAGTGAGTCCCCGTCGAGACCGTCGCCGACGGCGTACAACTCACCCCTGGACATCGTGGACAGCCGCGAAGTCACATCCGCCACGAACTGCTGGAAATTGCCCACCGTTTCATCCCCCTTGATCGCCGGAGATGCTACGCAGCGAACGTCAATCGGAGAAACGCGTTTGCGGCTGTCCGCACGGTCACGGGCGGGCGCCGGTGGCCGGCGGTCAGTCGACCGGAGCGCGTACGGCGGTGGGGTGCCGGGCACCGACGGTCAACACGACTGCGTGCGACATCGCGGTGGGCGCGGGAAGTCGGCTAACTTGCATCACCGTCCGAGACGTCATGCCTCAGTGCCGCCGCCTGCAGCGCTGCCATCACGGTGTGCCCTGGGTAGTCGATCAGCGTGGGGTAGTGCCGTCGGTGGTAACAGTCCCAGTAGCTGGCGATCCGCCGGCCGGTGAGCGCCACCAAAGCCGGGTTCTCGGCGGCAAATCGCCCGTAGACGGCGTCCGTAGGGCTGTGCGGAACAACCAGCTCCGGCGCGAGAACTCGCCGAATGACCAGCAGAATCTCGCCGCCTCCGCGGCAACGGACGGCTCGTCAAAGTAGATCCGGTATGGAATCAGGACCGGCTCACCATCGACCAGCACACGGAACGGCGGCGTCGGCGCGTTCGGCGCCGGCGGTAGGACTGCCAACGCTTCCCGCACGTCGTCACCGAGACGACGTGGGAAGGCAGCATCCAAGGCTGCGGCCTCACCCAACTCCGAGATCCCGAACTGCACGGCCGATCGTAGCCCCGGCGGCGGCGCAGCCATTACGAGACGTCCCTTAGACGAGAACCTGTCCGCGAGCGCGATCACCCTGGACCGGCGAGACCATGGCCGCGCTCGACGTGATCCCGACGCCCGGACACACCGCACCGGACCAGTGACCTCCCGGAGCTCTCGGCCGCCCCTTGGGGGCGCCAGCTTCAAGACCACGAAGCCGATCACGACCTTCAGGACTTCGCTCGACGTCCGCACCCCTGCGGCGGTCAGGCGGAGGCCCGGCTTCATGAGAATCCGGGCCGCCCGCCGGGCGTACGCCCGTTGACCAAGCCGCTTACTCCGGCAGGCGGATTACCGGTGAAGTCAGGCGAAGAGGTTGCCGGTGATGTCGGCGTAGAAGTCGGCGGGATCGCGGGAGAGGGAGGCCTTGACGTTGGCGGTGGGCTTGTCAGCGATGACTTCGATCTTGCCTGCTTCCAGTCCGTCGAGGGCCTGGGCGACCACCTCGTGGGGCGCGAGCTTGGGGATGTCGACGCCAGCCATCATGTCCGTGTCGGCGATTGCCAGCGCCAGGGCGGTGACCAGAGTCTTCTGGTCGGCCAACTCGAGGCGGATGCCGTTCGTCAGGGACCACTCCGCGGCCTTGGAGGCGGCGTAGCCGTTGCTGCCGGGGCTGAAGGTGTACCAGCTCAGCGCCGAGATGACGTTGAGGATGGCGCCACCGGCCAGCCTGGGCGCGAAGGCGCGGGTGACGTTGAGAGTGCCCCAGAAGTTGGTGTCGAGGTCGCGGCGGATGTTCTCCGTGGAGGGGCCGAGCAGCGGGGCTTCAGTGGAGGTGCCGGCGTTGTTGATGAGGATGTCGAGGTCGCCCACCTTGCCTGCGGCGGCCTCGATGGACGCGGGATCCGTGATGTCCAGCTGGAGCGCGACGGCACCGGGGATGTCGATGCTTTCCAGGCGACGGGCGGTCGCAAAGACGGTGGCGCCCCGGGCGAGGAGGGCCTCGGCGAAGGCCTTGCCGAGGCCGCGGTTAGCTCCGGTCACGAGAGCTGTTGAGCCGTTGATTTGCATATCGCCACGCTAAGACCTCACGTTGACGTCAGGGGCAAATTTGTGCGAGGTGAATCACGCTCGCCCGTGTCGGCGGCGCTCGGCTCCGGGCGACCCGGGTGCGGCCGGTAACGCCCAGCCGAGCTGCCGAGGCACGAAGGGATCGCGCTGCCGGTGAGCGAGCCGTTCGACCGGTGGCCCGACGGTGACTGCACTAGAAGGTGCCCCGGTCCAGGGCATGTGTTCAAATCCGTCACAGCCATTCGTCGATGGCGGCGAGTTGGATGGGGCTTCGTAGCGGACGACCCGCTTGTCGGCACGCCATGGAGGGATGCCGCGTCACTGCATAGCGGTGGCCGGGGGATGATCGATTGATTCGGGGCAGCAGAAGGTGTACAGCGAGTAGCCGCGCCCGATCTGCACGCCGACGGTGTCTGGGGACGCGGTCGGATTTTCCTCGGACGGGCGCCAGCTGCAATGCATGCCGTTCCAGTCGCTGGAGCCGACCGTGAGAATCAAGGTCATCGTGGTGCCGCAGGCAGCACAGTCCATCGGGTACGGATCGGTCAGTGACCAGTTCGCGTACCCGCCGACCTTCCATCCCGGCGCCAGCGACAAGTCGCTCTGATAGTGGGGACGGCTCTCGTCTTCGTCGTCATCCCACTCGTCGAGCCGCTCGCGTAGGTCATCGGGGAGCAGGTCGGCGTATTGGTACTCGCGGACCTGCTCCGGGTGCACCACGCACGGAAGCGGCAGGTACATGTCACTGATCACCGGCGGCTCGGGAGGCGCTTCGAGCAGGGGGCCGACGGCGGAACTGTCGCGCCAGTAGAGAAAGACGCGAGGGCTGTAGTGCCGGTCTGAGTGGTCCACCGGGCACCACAGCACCTGGAGCAGGTCGGTGCCGTCCGGACCGACGTAGTCCGGGATATCTCGTCGGTACAACTGCGCGACCGAAACCAACGGGATGGGAACCTCGATCAGGTCGTCCAGGTCCAGAGCGTCGGCCGCATCGAGCTCGGCCCGCTCCTCCGCAGTCAAGAAGTCTCCGCCCGGCAGCGGCTCCCGAGCTTCTGCGGTCGCGAAGATCTCCCGCCTGCGGTGCAGGGCGGCCGGGGTCGTCAGGTTCCATGGCTCGTGCGCCCCGGCGTCGTCGCAGACCGGCCATACCTCGTCGGCCGGCCATAGCAGCGGTCCGCCGACCGAACTGTCCGTAATGGTCGGAGCGCCGGGTCGGGGATGCAGGCGGGTAGCGGTGATGGAATGTTCCCGCAGTTCGGGGAAGAGTTCGGTGAGGGCTAGGGGACGCGGAGGCGTGGTACGGACCATAGAAGTGAATCCTATGGCCCGAATGTTGGTGCGAGCCCGGTCTAGGGGAGCAGATTGGGAGCAGCGGGGTGCCCTGAACGGCCTTGAAGCGCTCACGGTTTGCGCAGCAGTCGACAAAGCCCTATGCAGGTCACCGAACGCGGCCGCAGGTGAGGAATTGCGCCACTGCCAGCAAAGAGCGATCGTGCCGCCGAACGCGTTGCCACCGGCGGTGATCGCCAAGGGAATCGAGATCCCACCAGCGAAGGACAGCAAGGCGGCGGCGATCCGACTGCTGTGCCGGTGCCGTAGGGCTGGCCGGATCTGTCGGGATCGGCGGGTCGGATCCAGGTCGTCGAGCTTGCTGACATCGCTGGCGATGCCTGTGCGTTTCTCTCCTCAACACCTGGTCGAGATTGGCGGACCTCAAGCCGACGGTCCAATGTGGTGAATACGTTCTGCCCCCATACCTTGTCAGCGTGGCTGGCCTGCGGAAACAAAGGTCCGCGACGCCCGGCCGCGTGGACCGGACGGGTCAACACCGTCACCGCCCGCACGGGCCGGGTGGACGTCGACGCGTAGCTGATCCGGCCCGACGGATGCGTCGCCTGGGCCTTGCCCACCGCGCAGGATCTGGACACCACCGCGCTGGTGCGTGCGCTCGGCACCTGGTTCGGCCACCCGGCCTGATCGGCGCATTAACGGTCGTCTCAGATTCGCCCGGTACGAAGTCGGCATCGGATGAGCGAACTAACCCGTATGGAGGAAGCTAGTGATGGCAGTCAAGGCAGCGCCGCCCGGGGAAGCGCCGGCCGGTCGCTTGGCAGGCCGCTGGGTGCCATGGTTGGTGATCGGGTTGTGGGTGGCGCTGGCGGCGGTGATGGTGCCGCTGAGCGGGAAGTTGAGCTCGGTAACCACCGACAGAGCCGTGGACACCCTGCCGGCCAGCGCCGAGTCCACCAAGGTGGCGGTGCTGGAGGACAGCCTCCCCGGCGGTGAGGACAACACGTTCGTCTTCGTGTATCACCGCGCCGGCGGCATGACCGACGCCGACCGCGCGTCGGTCGAGCGCCACCACAACACCCTTGCCAGGCGGTACCCGCCGAAGGCGACGGCGGCGGGCGGCGAGGACGAGGAGGACCAACCGACGAGACCCTCCACCGACGGCAAGGCGATGATGTTCACCCTCGACGTGAGCACGACCTACGGCGCACCGGAGACCATCGTCGGCCCATTGCGTGAGGCTGCGAAGGACCGCCCCGCGGGCCTGGAACTCGACGTGACCGGACCCGCCGCGGTCGACGGCGACATGGACGCCGTCTTCGACGGCATCGACCTGCAGGTCTTCCTCACCACCGTCGTCGTCGTCACGCTCCTGCTGATCCTCACCTACCGCAGCCCGGTGTTGTGGCTCATCCCGCTCATGGCTGTGGGCGCGGCCGCGCTGACCGCGATGGCGACCGTCTACCTGCTCGTCAAGGGCTTCGGCATCGTGATCAACGACCAGAACTCGGCGCTGCTGACGATCCTGGTATTCGGCGTCGGAACGGACTACGCGCTGTTGCTCATCGCCCGGTACCGGGAGACACTGCACCACCACGAGAACGTCCGGGTCGCGATGGTCCACGCGCTACGCGGCGCGGCGCCGGCCATCGTCGCGTCCGCGGCCACAGTGATCGCTGGCCTGCTCTGCCTGCTCGCCGCCGACCTGAACAGCACCAGCGGGTTGGGCCCGATTGGCGCCGCCGGCATCCTGTGCGCGCTGGTGGCCATGCTGACCCTGTTCCCGGCGGTGCTCGTGGTGCTCGGCAGGCGGATCTTCTGGCCGGCCATCCCGCGGTTCAACACGCCCGGCCAGGAGAAGCCCGGGCTGTGGGGACGGCTCGGCACCGCCATCAGCCGCCGCCGGTGGGTGGCGACGCTCGGCTCGCTCGGAGTCCTCGGCGTGCTCGCCATCGGGCTGGCGGGCAACACCGGCGCCCTGCGGGAGCAGGACCAGTTCCTGTCCGCGCCGGAGTCGGTCACCGGCTTCACCGTCCTCCGCCAGCACTTCCCGGAGCTCGGCGGCCAGCCGATGACGATCTTCACGCGGCCGGCGTACCAGGAGCGGGTGCTCGACATCGTTCAGGGCACTCGCGGTGTGGCCCTGGCCGTCCCGGGGCAGACCAGCGGAGGCTGGGCCGACATCTCCGTGTTCCCGACCGACGCGCCGGACACCGCCGCGGAGTACGACACGATCAAGCGGGTGCGTACCGCCGTGCACGCGGTGAACGGGGCGGAGGCGATCGTCGGCGGGCCGAGCGCGGAGAACCTCGACACCGAGGTCACCACCACCCGCGACGAGAAGCTGGTGATCCCGCTGGTGCTCATCGTCGTCCTGATCGTCCTCGGGCTACTGCTCCGAGCGATCGTGGCCCCGCTGGTCCTGATGGCGACCGTGATCGTCTCATTCGCCGCAGCCTTCGGCGGCAGCGTGTTCGTCTTCGACACGATCCTCGGGTTCAAGGGCGTCGACTATTCGGTGCCGCTGCTGGCATTCCTGTTCCTGGTGGCGCTCGGCATCGACTACAACATTTTCCTGACCAGCCGGGCCCGGGAGGAGACCGTGCGCCTCGGCACCGGAGAGGGCATGCTCAAGGCCCTCTCCGCCACCGGTGGCGTCATCACCTCGGCAGGCCTGGTCCTGGCGGCCACGTTCGCGGTCCTCGCCTCACTTCCGCTGGTGATGCTGATCGAGGTCGGGTTCCTGGTCGCCTTCGGCGTGCTGCTCGACGCCTTGCTGGTGCGGTCGGTCCTGGTGCCCGCCCTCACCCTGCTGATCGGCCGGCGGATGTGGTGGCCGAGCCGGTTGTCCCGACCGGTGGAGCTGCCGGACGATCAACGGCCGCTCGTGGAGGGGCCCGCGCCGCAACGGTGAGCGCGGCGGCACAGTCGAGATCCGGGACGGGCTCCTGCCCGTTCCGGATCTTTGTCATGGCCCGGCGGCCGTCACCGTGTCCGCCGCCCTTGTCCTGCGTCGCCCGCTGCGGCGGGTCGTTGCACCGCGCGCCGTGGCGGTCCCGGCGCCGTGCCGCAGCGGGTCAGCGCGCCACCGTGTTCATCCCCGCGGTGAGCTGCGCGATCCGGGCGGGCGGGGCGGCGGCCGGAAGGATGATCCGCAGCAGCGCGCCACCGCGTGCGGACCGGGCGACGGTGACCCGGCCGGCGTGGGCGTCGACGACCCGCTGCACGATCGACAGGCCCAGACCTGATCCCGGCAGCGCCCGGGCGCTGTCGGCACGGTAGAACCGGTCGAACACCCGCGGTACGTCGGCGGCGTCGATGCCCGGCCCGGCGTCGTCGACCTCGAGGACCGCCGACGTGCCCTCGGCACGGAGCCGGACCTGGACCGGTTGGTCAGCGGGGGACCACTTGCCGGCGTTGTCGATGAGGTTGAGCACCGCCCGCTGGAGCGCAGCGGGACGCCCGCTCACCCACACGGAGGTCACGTCGAGCGCGACCTCGATGTCGGGCACGCGGGAACGAGCCCGGGTCGCGGCGGCCACCACCACGTCGGCGACATCGAGTAGTTCGGTGCTCTCGTCGCTGACGTCGCCGCGCGCCAGGTCGGTCAGCTCGGCGGCAAGGGTGCTCAACTCGGCCACCTGGGCGCCGAGATCGTTGAGCAGCCGGGTCCGGCTCTCCGCCGGCAGTGCGCTGTCCAGGGTGCCGCGCCGATCGAGCCGGATCAGCAGCTCAACGTTGAGGCGCAGGCTGGTGAGCGGGGTCTTGAGTTCGTGGGCGGCGTCCTCGGCGAGCAGCCGCTGGGCCCGCCGGGAGTCCCGGAGCGCGGCGAGCATGTCGTTGATTGACTGGATCAGCCGCCGGATCTCCCCGCCGCCCTCGTCCGGGATGTCGGCGTCGAGGTCCCGGGTCTGCGCGACACGAACCGCGGCGGCAGTCAGCCGGTCGATCGGTGCCAGCCCGGTCCGCGCCACGGTCCGCCCGACAAGGGCGCCTCCGGCCACGCACAGCAGTCCGATCAGCAGCATGCCCAACCCGAATCGGTTGATTGGGCTGTCGTCGTTGTTGCGGGCCACCTGGACCGCGCCGTCGCCCGCCCGCAGCGTGTAGATGAGGTAACCGTCGTCGTCGCTGTCGTTCGACTCCATCAGGTCGGCCGACGCGCCCTGCGCCACGCGCCCGGCGTGCCCGCTGACGGGGGGCAGCGCGGGTTGGCCGGCCGGCGTCCGGGTCGAACCGTCGGGCAGGATGACCCGCACCAGCCGACCGGATCCGGGATACGGCGGTAGCTGGACCTGCGCCAGGCCGGTGTGCTCCACGGTCGTCGCCAGAATGCGGGAGTCCGCGCGCAGCTGATCCTCGGCGCTGTCCTGCAGCTCCGAGTCCAGCAGCTCGCTGGCCACCTGGAAGGCCACGAACACGCTGACCGCGATGGCCGTCGCCGCGATCACCGTCAGCCTGGTCCGCAGGGACCGCCGGCGCCACCATCGGATCAGCCGACGCGATTCCCGGCCGGCGCGCCTGCTCACGGAGGAGTCTCCCGCAGCGTGTACCCCAAGCCGCGCAGCGTGTAAATCAATCGCGGCTCACCCTCGGCCTCCATCTTGCGGCGCAGATAGCTCACGTACACCTGAAGGTTGTTGGCGGTGGTGCTCATGTCGAAGCCCCAGATCGCCTCGAACAGCGCGTCGCGGGTCAACACCCGGGTCGCGTTGCGCACGAGAACCTGTAGCAGGGAGAACTCGGTCCGGGTCAGATACAGCGGCCGCCCACCCCGCCACGCCTCGAACCTGTCGGGATCGAGCCGGACGTCGGCGAACGACAGGATCTGCGAATCGTCGTCGCCCGGCGCACGGCGGCGCAGCAGAGCCCGGACCCGGGCCAGCAACTCCTCGGTGGCGAACGGCTTGGGCAGGTAGTCGTCGGCGCCCGCGTCCAGCCCCGCGACCCGGTCGGAGACCTGATCCCGGGCGGTCAGCATCAGCACTGGCAGATCCCGACCCGCCGCCCGCAACCGCCGGCAGGTCTCCAACCCGCCGAGGCGGGGCATCATCACGTCGAGGATCAGCAGATCCGGCGCCGCGCCACCGATCCCGTCGAGCACGGCGAGACCGTTGGCGGCGGTGCTAGTGCCATAACCCTCGACCTGAAGCACCCGCTCCAGCGACTCACGGATGGCCGCCTCGTCATCGGCGATCATGATCTGCACGCCGGCCCGCCCTCCAGTTGATGCTTTTGCGCTCATCCTCCCCGATCAACCTGAGGGCAGGATTAATACTGCAACGGCAGTAGGCGAATCGAGTTCGGCTCGTGTTCGTTGGTCTGCCTGTGGCGGACGTTGATGTTGATCGGTGGCATGGGGAGTTCGACCGGCTGCATGCCCGGATCCGGCCTCGGTTTCGCAGCAGATTTGCTTTGTGTCGGAGCCAGACGATCGATGCAAACCGTCGCGTTCCAGTCAGGGGCGTGGCCGCACCAGCCCTGCGTCGAACGCCGCGATCACCAGCTGTGCCCGATCGCGAACGGTCAGCTTCGCCATCAGGTGCGTGATGTGCGTTTTCACCGTCTTCACCGATATAGCCAGGGCAGTTGCGATCTCGTCGTTCGACAAGCCGCCGCCGATCAGTGTCAGCACCTCCACCTCGCGGCCAGTCAGCCGCCTCAGTTTCGGCGACGGCCTATCCGGCCGTGGTGCTGCGACGTAATGCGCCACGAGCCGGGTGAGGATCGACGGCGCGAACAGCGACTCACCGCGGTGAGTGCGGCGGATCGCCTCGATCAGTTCCTCGGGATGGGCGTCCTTGAGCAGGAAACCGGACGCGCCCGCGTGCAGTGCCTCGTAGACGTACTCGTCGAGCTCGAACATGCTCAGGACTAGGACGCGGGCGGTGGACAGTGCCGGGTCCGTGCAGATGCGGCGGGTGGCCTTGAGGCCGTCGAGGTGCGGCATCCGTACGTCCATCAGGATGACGTCGGGGCGGGTGGTGCGGGCGCACGACACGGCATGTGCGCCGTCGCCGGCCTCGCCGACGACAGTCAGGCCCGGCTCGTTGTTGATGACCATGGCAAGGCTGTGTCGGAGCAGCGGCTGGTCGTCCACCAGCAGTACGCGGATGTCGCTCACACCGCCTCGTCCGGGATCCTCGCGGTGACGCGGAAGCCCGCGTCGACCCGCTCCGTCGACAGCGTTCCGCCGAGACTGCCCACCCGCTCCCGTAACCCGGCCAGCCCGTGTCCGGCGCCCGGCGATGCCCGCCATTCGTCGACTGGGCCGGTGTCCGCCGCCGTGACCACTACGGATGTTCCGTCCCGATACACCCGCACCCCTACGTCCGTCGGTCCCGCGTACCGCGCCGCGTTGCTGAGCGCCTCCCGCACGGTCTTGCAGACGGCGACTTGCACACCCTGCGATACCGGGCCGAGCGGCTCGATCATCAGCCGTGGCCGAAGCCCGGCGAGCGACGCCGCGTGCACGATGCCGGGCAGGTCGTCGAGGTTGTCCACGGGCGCACGGCGGCTGGCGGCCGACGGCTCGCGCAGGACCGTGAGCATGCGGCGTAGCTCAGCGGTGGCGTGCCGGCTCGCCTCCTCGATGTCGGTGAGCGCCGCCTCGACCTCCACAGGCTTGGGTAGATGTCGGGTGGCCGCCGCGCGGACCGTGATCAAACCCAAGCCATGCGAGACGATGTCGTGCAGGTCGCGGGCAATCCGCAACCGCTCGGCGAGCACCGCCTCGGAGGCCGCCCAGGCGGTCAGCCGTGATTCGTAGGCGGTCCGGTCGGCGCGTGACCGCCGCACAGCCCATAGCGCAGCCGCGACAGCGCCACCGACTATCAGCGGTGGCAGTACGAGCGCGAACGGGCCCTGCGCGCCGACCGTGCACATGGACATCACCAGAACGCTCATCACCGCGGCAGCCGCCGGCACTGCCGTGGACCGCCGGGAGGGGCGCGGATGGGCGTTCACCACCCCGACTGTAGTTCTCAGACCAGGGTCTGACGGTCTGCGGGCCGACCCGGCCGTCGGGATCCGAGAACGGTCCGATGCGCGAGGGCCGGAACCTGCGTTGACTGGGCTTATGATCACGATCGATCGCATCAGCAAGACCAAGAGCAGGACCCAGATCCTGCACGAGGTCACCTTTGAGGCCCGACCCGGCCGGGTCACCGGCTTTCTCGGGCCGAACGGCGCCGGGAAGACGTCGACGTTACGTATCCTGCTCGGCCTGGACCGCCCCCAGAGCGGGACCGCGCTGATCTGTGGGCGCCGCTACCAGAAACTGGACCGTCCGCTCCTGACTGTCGGCGCGCTGCTCGACGGCAGCGGTGCGCACCGGGCCCGCACGGCCCGCGCGCACCTGCGCTGGGTAGCCGCCAGCAACGGTCTGCCCGACTCCCGTGCCGACGAGGTCCTTGAGGTCGTGGGCCTGACCGGCGACGCGCGGAAACGCGCCGGCCGCTTCTCCCTCGGCATGAGCCGCCGGCTCGGGCTCGCCACCGCGCTGCTCGGCGATCCCGCGGTGCTGGTTCTCGACGAACCGGTCAACGGCCTCGACCCGGCCGGGATCCGCTGGATGCGTGAATTCCTCCGCGACAGCGCCGCGCAGGGCCGCACGGTCCTACTCTCCAGCCACCTGATGGGCGAGTTGGCCGAGACCGCCGACGACGTCATCGTGATCGACAAGGGCCGGATCGTGATCCAGGGCGGACTCGCCGACGTCATCGGCGATCATCGCACGCTCGAGGACGCCTTCTTCGAGCTGACCGCTACCGAGGCCGGAGGCCCGTGGTGAGCCCGGTCCGCGCCGAACTCCGTAAGCTGCTCGGCCTGCCCACCGCCTGGGTCGGCTTGGTTCTCGGTACGTTGACAGCACCCGTGGTCCTCCTGCTGAACGCGCCCTACACCCGCCGCGCGATCGCCGCCGGCACCCTCACTGACACGTCCGACCTGGGCCTACGCGACCTGGGTATCGGCCTGATCGGTCCGATAGTCCTCGGCGTGATCGTGGTGAGCAGCGAATACACGTCCACCGGCCAGGACGCCCCCGGCGCCCGCCAGCTCACCGCGACGCTCGCCGCAGTCCCCGACCGGCTGCGTCTGCTTGTGGCGAAAGCCACCGCGCTCGTGCTGGTCGTCGCGGCCCAGGCAGCGGTCACCACAGCCGCCACACTCACCCTCACCCAGGTGCTGTACGGCGAACACGCGCCGGCACCCGCCCCGGCCCGAGTCGTGGCCGCGATCCTCTATTGGACGTTGACCGCACTACTGGCGTATGCGATCGCGCTGATTTCCCGCAACGGCATCGTGCCGTTGACGCTGCTGATCATCAACAGCTCCGTCGTGTCAGTGTCGTACCTGCTGACGAAGGTCACCGACCTTGCCTCCTATCTGCCGGACATCGTCGGAGCGCAGATGTTCATCGGCAGCGCGGACTTCCCGGTCGAGATCGCCCCGGTGACCGCCGGCCTGGTGATGACGGCCTGGGTCATCGCGTTACTCGTGGTCGGCGCGGTCCTGTTTGAGCGGCGGGACGTATGAACACCGCCCGCGCTGAACTGCGCAAACTGCTGACCCTGCCGTCGCTGCGCCTGACCGCACTACTGACCTGGACCGCCAACCTGCTGCTGACGTACGTGTACGCATCTGCCGAGTTCCACGGTGAGTCGCTCGGCGAGGTCGCCGCCTTGGCCCCACTCGGCTACACCCAGGCCGGCTTCCTGGTGCTCGGCGTGCTCGCGGCCGCGTCCGAGTACCAGGAGGGCGGCCAAATCAGCACCACGCTGCTCGCGATGCCCCGGCGCCTGCCACTACAGGCGGTGAAGGCCGTCGCGCTGACTGTGGTGGCGCTTCCGGTGGCCGCCGTGACAGCGGCCACCAGCACCCTTGCGGGCGGTGCGGGCACCTGGATGCCGGCCGCGACGGCCTACCTGACGCTCACCACGCTGCTGGGGGCCGCAGTCGCCGGCGTCGTTCGCCGTGCAGTGCCCGCCGTGGTTCTGCTGCTCGGTCTGTATTTCATCGCAGGCCCGCTGCTGCGGGCCCGGAGCTGCACCAACGCCGCCTACCTGCCGGACACGGCCGCCCTCGACCCGACCCGCGGTGCCGCCGCCACGGTCACATGGACACTCTCCGTACTAACGCTTGCCGCTGTCACTTTCCGCCGTCGCGACGCTTAATCCTGCAACGGCGGTAGGCGAATCGAGTCCGGTTCGTGTTCGTTGGTCACCATGATGCTGGACGAGTCAGCTGACGGACCTACCCGAGCAGCGCCGCCGCCGCGGCCAGGGTGGCCAGCGACA
>NZ_PYAK01000013.1 GCF_003264365.1 Micromonospora noduli | reverse complement strand
CCGCCGCGGCCCGGCTCGGGCTGGGGCCGCGCACTGCCGCACTGGTGGCCGCCGGTCGCCCCGCCCGCGCCGCAGGCTGAGCCGCCCGGTGGGCTGAGCCCGCGCCACGGGGTGAGCCCCCGGGTGTACGGTGCCAGCATGCAGGGCACGGTGGCCAGCTACGACGCGGCGACGCGCAGCGGTGTCCTGCTGCTCGACGACGGCACCGAGATGCGTTTCCCCGCCCGGGCCTTCGACGCCTCCGGGCTGCGGCTTCTCCGGCTCGGCCAGCGGGTTCGCATCGACACCGATCCCGACGGCGAGGTTGTCCGGGTGACATTGCCGACGATGATCTGACCCGGCGAGCCCAAGTTCATTTTGCGTTTACCGTAATCGGGTGATTATGAGCGGGTGAGCACCCCTCGCGAGCAACCGGCCCACCCGCCCGCCACCGACCTTCGCAACGGCTCCCGTACGCGCGGCACCGATGGGCGCTTCCGCCCGTCCCGTGCCGAACGTGCCGGTGCCGCCCGCGCCGACACACTCGCCGACGATCCCGGTGCCGCCTCCTCCGGGCTGGACGAGGTCATCGACCCCGCCCCGAAGATCGCAGCGGACGGCCCGGCCGCCGGTGACGTCCACCAGGTCCTGCCCGACGACCTGCCGACCGGTGCCACACCGGAGGACGACGACGAGCCCTCGGCGGCCCCACCGCTGCCGGAGGACCGGTTCCTCAACCGGGAGCTGTCCTGGCTCGACTTCAACGCCCGGGTGCTCACCCTGGCCGAGGACCAGCGCACCCCGCTGCTGGAGCGGGCCAAGTTCCTGGCCATCTTCGCCAGCAATCTCGACGAGTTCTACATGGTGCGCATCGCCGGGCTGAAGCGGCGGCTCTCCGCCGGCCTGCCGGTGCGCGGCGGGGACCGGTTGCCCCTGCGTACGCAGTTGGAGCTGATCGCCGAGCGGACCGCCGCACTCGGTGCCCGGCACGCCGCCTGCTTCGTCGACGACGTGCTGCCCAAGCTGGCCGACGAGGGCATCCGCATCCTGCGCTGGGGCGAGCTGGGAGACGGCGAACGGGAGCGGCTGCGCACCTATTTCCGGGAGCACATCTTTCCGGTGCTGACCCCGCTCGCGGTGGACCCGGCGCACCCGTTCCCGTACATCTCGGGGCGGTCGCTGAACCTGGCGGTGGCGGTTCGTGACCCGGACGGCGGTTCGGAGCTGTTCGCCCGGGTGAAGGTGCCCAACAACGTCCCCCGCTTCGTCCGGGTGGACCGGGACCAGCCCGGCGTCCGGATGTTGCCGGTGGAGGACCTGATCTCGGTGCACCTGGGGCAGCTGTTCAGTGGCATGCAGGTGGTCGAGTGCCACCTGTTCCGGGTCACCCGCAACGCCGAGGTGGAGGTCGACGAGGACCGCGACGAGGATCTGCTCCAGGCCCTGGAAAGGGAGCTGGCCCGTCGGCGATTCGGTCCCCCGGTCCGCCTGGAGGTCGCCGCGTCCATCTCCGACCACATGTTGGAGCTGCTCGTCCGCGAGCTGGACATGGACGAGCAGGACGTCCTGCGGGTGCCCGGCCTGCTGGACCTGTCCGCGCTGTGGCAGGTCTACGGCGAGGCGGACCGGCCGGACCTGAAGGACCCGCCGTTCGTGCCGGCCACCCATCCCCGGCTCGCCGAGGGCGAGGTGCCGCGCAGCGTCTTCTCCACCCTGCGCGACGGGGACATCCTGGTGCACCACCCGTACCACTCGTTCGCCACCAGCGTGCAGCGCTTCATCGAGCAGGCCGCCGCCGACCCGAACGTGCTGGCCATCAAGCAGACCCTCTACCGGACCAGCGGCGACTCCCCGATCGTCGACGCGCTCGTCGACGCGGCCGCCGCCGGCAAGCAGGTGGTGGTGCTGGTGGAGGTGAAGGCCCGCTTCGACGAGGTGGCCAACATCGGCTGGGCCCGCACTCTGGAACGCGCCGGCTGCCACGTGGTGTACGGCCTGGTCGGCTTGAAGACGCACTGCAAGACCGCGCTGGTGGTCCGGCAGGAGGGCAACCAGATCCGTCGCTACTGCCACATCGGCACCGGCAACTACCACCCGAAGACGGCCCGACTGTACGAGGACTTCGGCATGCTCACCGCCGACCCGGAGATCGGCGCCGACCTCACCGACCTGTTCAACGTGCTCACCGGGTACAGCCGGCAGACCGCGTACCGGCGGTTGCTGGTTGCCCCGCAGGGCATCCGCAGCGGCCTCATCGAGCGGATCGAGCGGGAGATCTCGCACGTCCGCCTGGGCATGCCCGGCCTGGTCCAGTTCAAGGTCAACTCCCTGGTCGACGAGGGGGTGACCGACGCGCTGTACCGCGCCTCCCAGGCCGGCGTCCACGTCGACCTGCTCATCCGGGGCATGTGCACGCTGCGCCCGGGGGTGCCGGGGTTGTCGGAGAACATCCGGGTCCGCTCGATCCTCGGCCGGTTCCTGGAACACTCCCGGGTCTTCCGGTTCGGCAACAACGGCGAGGCCGAGTTCTGGATGGGTTCGGCCGACCTCATGCACCGCAACCTGGACCGGCGGGTGGAGGCGCTGGTGCAGGTGAGCGACCCGGTCGCCCGCGCCGAGCTGGACCATGTGCTCACCGCCGCGATGAGCCCCGACGTGGACGCGTTCGAGCTGGCCGGCGACGGCACCTGGACCCGGCGTACCGGCGGTGACAACGCCGCCCGGGCCCATCTGCAGGAACTGCTGCTGCGCCGCGTCGGTGGCACGGCCAGCTGACCGCGCAGCGCATAGGCTGAGCTGATGGTCGAGGAGGAGCAGAAGTACGAGGTGGACGACGCCTACGTGCTGCCGGACCTGGCCGGCACGGCCCCGGCCGGCGGTCAGGTCCGGGTGCTGCCACCGGTGACGCTTGTCGCCCGCTACCTCGACACTGTCGACCTGCGGCTGGCCCGGGCCGGTGCTTCCCTGCGCCACCGCCGGGGCGACGAGCTGCCCTGGACGGTGAAACTACCGACCGGGACGCCGGGCGTCCGGCACGAGATTTCCCGTGCCGGGCCGAAGGGGCAGCCGCCTCCGGAGCTGGTGGAGCTGGTCACCGTCCTGCACCGGGGGGCTCCGCTGGCCCCGGTGACAGTGGTGCGGACGGTGCGGCACGCGTACGAGGTGTGTGACCGGGCCGGCACTGTGCTCGCCGAAGTGGTGGACGACCGGGTGACAGTGCTCGACGACGCCGGCAGCACCACCGACACGTTCCGCGAGGTGGAGGTGGAGCTGAAGGCCGGCGACCGGAAGCTGCTCGACCGGGTCGGCGGGGTGCTGCGCGAGGCTGGCGCGCAGGGCGGGTCGTTCACGCCGAAGCACGTACGGGCGCTGGGCGCGACGGCGCAGGCCGATCCGGATCTGGTCGCGCCGGCCGGGCTGACCGCCGAGCCGAGCGCCGGTGACGTGGTGACCGAGTCGCTACGCAAGGAGATCCGCCGGCTGTTGGCGCACGACCCGCTGGTCCGGCTGCGCGCCCCGGCCGCCGGCGGCGACACCGCAGTGCATCAGATGCGGGTGGCCTGCCGACGCCTGCGCAGTGATCTGCGCACCTTCAAACCGTTGCTGCGAAAGACCTGGTCCCGCCCGCTGCGCACCGAGCTGCGCTGGTTGGCCGACGTGCTCGGCGCGGCCCGCGACGCCGAGGTGCTGCGCGCGCGGCTGCGCCGTACCGCCGACGCCGATCCGCTGAGCCCGCTCGACCGGGGCGCGGTGGACCGGCTCGACAAGGTGCTCGCCGAGCGGCAGCGGCAGGCGCTCACCGCGATCGACGAGATGCTGCGCTCCGCGCGCTACCTGGCCCTGGTGGACTCCCTGGTGCTGGCCGCCCGCGCGCCCCGGTTCACCCGCCGGGCGGCAGCGCCCGCCGCGCAGGCGCTACCCGCGCTGGTGGCCCGCCCCTGGCGGCGGTTGAGCGGGCCGGACGGCGTCGGCGGGCTCGACGCACAGTCGCCGGACGACCGTTGGCACGCCGTCCGCAGGGAGGGCAAGCAGGCCCGGTACGCGGTCAACGCGGTGGCCCCGACGGTCGGCAAGGACGCACGGCGGCTGTCCCGCGCACTCGCCCGGGTGCAGGACGTGCTCGGCGAGCACCAGGACGCGGCGGTGGCGGCGGACACCTGGTTGGAGATCGCCGCCGAGCGACCGGACGACCACGAGCTGGCGGTCACCGCCGGGCGGCTGGCCGAGCGGGAACGCCAGTCGGTACGCCGGATGCGGGGTCTCCTCCCGGCTGCCTGGCACCGGGCCACCCGGCGACGGCGCACCAGTTGGCTGCCGTGACGGGCATCCGGGCGGCAGGCGGGGTGGCCTGGCGGCC
The DNA here is from genome assembly GCF_003264365.1 of Micromonospora noduli. Lineage (GTDB taxonomy): Bacteria > Actinomycetota > Actinomycetes > Mycobacteriales > Micromonosporaceae > Micromonospora > Micromonospora noduli. The sequence goes on along the minus strand of NZ_PYAK01000013.1, from coordinate 142,693 downwards.
GACCGACGACGGCGTACGCGTCTGCGTGGTGCACCGCCCCCGTTACGGCGACTGGACGCTGCCGAAGGGCAAGCTGGAGCCGGGCGAGCACGCGCTGGCCGCGGCGGTGCGTGAGGTGGCCGAGGAGGCCGACGTGCGGGGCGTGCCGCAGGTGCGGCTGCCGTCGGTGCGGTACCGCAGCGAGGGGCAGCCCAAGCTGGTCGACTACTGGTCGATGCTCGCGGTGGCCAGTGGCGGCTTCCAACCGGACACCGAGGTGGACGACATCCGCTGGCTCGCGGTGGACGACGCGATCCGGTTGGTCAGCTACCCGCACGACGCCGAGGTGTTGGCGGCGTTCGCCGCGCTGCCGTCGGTGACGGCGACGGTCGCGCTGGTTCGGCACGCGCACGCCGGTAAGCGGGCCACCTGGTCCGGCCCGGACGTCGGACGGCCCCTGGACGCCGAGGGGTGGGCCCAGGCGAGCACGCTGGCCGAGCTGATCGCCCTGATCCGACCGGCCCGGCTGGTGTCGGCGTCGCCGCGACGGTGCGTACAGACACTCGACCCGGCCGCCGCGTTGCTCGACCTGCCGATCGAGGTCTGCGGCGACCTGGACGAACCACAACCGGGCCAGCAGAGCGACGAGCAGATCCTGGCCACCGCCGCCCGACTTCTGGAGCTGGCCGGCACCGGTGGGCAGTCGGCGGTGTGCAGCCAGGGCAAGGTCCTGCCGGGTGCCCTGGAGCGGCTGACCGGCCGCACCGATGAGGACTTCGCCACCCCGAAGGGCGGCGGGTGGCTGCTCGCCTTCGCCGCCGACCGGCTGCTCGCCACCGATCGCCTGTAGGGCCCGCGTTCGACGGGCCCGGCCTGGTCAGCGGGGCGGCAGGGTCAGTGTCACCGCGACCGGCAGGTGGTCGCTGGCCGTGCTGTGCGGCGCGACGGGATCGCCGGGGGTCAGGCCGGGCGAGACGAAGATGTGGTCGATCTGCTGGCGCGGGTCGTCCGCCGGGCTGGTCGCCAGTGGTCGGGCGGCGGCCAACGCGTCGACCAGGCCGGCCTTGGTGAACTCCGCGAACGCCTCGTCGCCCGGCTCGGTGTTCAGGTCACCCCCCACCACCAACGGCCGACCGGCCGCGTACCGGGTGGCGAAGTCGGCGACCGCGCGGGCCTGGACCACCGGGCCCTTGCCGGGTGGCGGTTGCAGGTGGGTGCTGACCACTGCGGTACGGACACCGTCGCCGAGGTCCAGCGTGACGGCGAGGGCCTGCGCTCCGGTGGGCGCGCCGACGGCGGCCAGCGGCAGCGTCCGCGGATCGCGTACCGGCCAACGGCTGAGCACCGCGTCACCCCAGACCGGGTCGGCGGCCGGCCCGAAGACGTACGGCATACCGAGCCGGTCTGACAACAGGTCCAGGGTGTCGTGGCCGCCGTTGAGCAGCCACGCCCGGTCGACCTCGCTGAGCAGCACCACGTCGGGCCGTTGCCGGTCGACGACCTGGGCGAGGCCGTTCAGGTCGAACCGGCCGTCCAGCCCGAACCCCATCCGGATGTTGTACGCCACCACCGTCAACCGTTCCGGTGGGCCGTCCCGGTTGCTGGCCACCGGTACCTCGTCGGCGAGCACCGGTGCCAGCAGGGCCAGCGCGGTGACCGCGGCGGCGGCCCGGAGCGGCGGAAACGGCCCGGGAAGCCGGTGGACGACGGGGCGGGCGGTGAACGCCATGGCGGCGATCAGCACGGCCACCACCACTGGCACCGCCGCGTTGGGGTAGCCGAGGTCGTAGGCCGAGTAGTAGCCGACCGCCCCCAGCGCGAAGACGAGCATCCCGGCGGCGACCGCGTACCCCCGCCGGGAGGCGCTGGTGCCACCAGCGGTGCCGGCGCTCGCGGTGTCGATGGCAGGCTGGCTGGCGTCGTCGGTCAGCGCGAGGCAGGCGCCGAGGCCGACAGCGGCGAGGAGGATGGCCGGCAGGAGCAGGTCGCCCCGGTCGAGGGCGAACAGCACAGCGCCGCCAAGCAGCGCCACCGGACCGTACGCCCGGCCCCACCCGCTGGGCGGCCGGGTCAACGCGGCGCACAGGAACCCGGCGACCGCCACCGGCACCGGCGCCAGGCCGAACAGCGGAGAACGAGCCACCCCGTCCCCGGCGACCAGGTACGACATCCCGGTTCGGGCCAGCGCCGGAGAGAGCGCCACCATCCCGGCCAGCAGCAGCGCCGGCCCGGCCAGCAGCCAGGCTCGACCACCACCAGGGCCCGCAGTGGCGTCAGCGGGGCCAGCGAGGGCGTTACCTGCACCGCCGCGCTGGCCGGCTTGCGCCGTGCCGGCCAGGAACACCGCCACCGCGACGGCGCTGAGCAGCCAGGCCACCCAGTCACCCCGCCAGACCAGGTCGACGGTGTCCAGCACCGCGTGCACTGCCGCGTTGACCGCGAACCCCAACGCCAGCCCCGGGACCGGACGGTCGGTGTCGGCGGCGACGCCGACCAGCCAGACCAGCCCGGCGAGCAACCCGGCGGTGGCCAACCAGAGCTGCGTACGCCCGCCGGGAGCGGCGGTGAGCGCGAGCCGGGCGACGGCGAGCGCGACAGCGGCGACGACAGTGACCGGGCGGGCTCCGACTCGGCGGACCACGGCGGGCGCGCCCATCGCGAGCACGAACCAGCCGAGGGCGAACGCCCCCATCAGCTCGGCCGGGGTGGACGCCGCCTGACCGAAGATGGTGATGATGCCGGGCAACCAGACCCGCAGCACGTCGATGAGGAGGAGCACGCCCAGCGCGAGCGTGCCGGTGGTGAGCTGGCGGTAGCGCACCGGCGCCCCATTTCCCGTCGACGGGCCGGCCCAGGGGTGGCCGGCACGGCGATTCTGCGCGAGCGCGCCAACCCGGTCAACGGTTCCCCGTACGCCGAAAAGCCGTCCGGTACGCCGAAAGGGCGCCCACCCACTGGTGGACGCCCTTGCGGTACCTGTCGGTCAGCGCTTGCTGGCCGCCTTCTTGGCCGGAGCCTTCTTCGCCGGCGCCTTCTTGGCCGCCGTGCTCTTGCTCGCCGCCGCGGTGGTCTTCTTCGCCGCGGTCGACCGGGTCGCGGCGGTGGTCTTCTTCGCCGCGGTGGTCTTCTTGCTGGCGGCCGTCTTGGTCGCCGTGGTGGTCTTGCTCGCCTTGGCCGGGGCGGTCTTCTTGCTGGCGGCCGTCTTGGTCGCCGTGGCGGTCTTGCTCGCCTTGGCCGGGGCGGTCTTCTTGCTGGCCGCCTTCGCCGTGGTCGCCTTGGTGCCCGCCGCCTTGGCGGTGGCCGCCTTGGTGCCGGTCGCCTTCGTGCCCGCCGCCTTGGCCGTGGCGGTGCTGGTGGTGGCCTTCTTCGTCGCCACCGTGGCCTTCGGCACCTTGCCGCTGGCCACCATTTCCTTGAACCCGGCGCCGGGGCGGAAGGTCGGGACTGACGTCTTCTTGACCTTCACCGCCTCGCCGGTACGCGGGTTGCGCGCTGTTCGCGCGCCACGCACACGCTTTTCGAATGCTCCGAATCCGGTGATCGCCACCTTCTCGCCCTTGGTGACCGCCGCCTGGACCTCGGTGAGGACCGCGTCGAGCGCGGCCGTCGCCATCTTCCGGTCCCCCAGGCGAACGGCGAGCGCCTCGATGAGCTCGGCCTTGTTCACGACTTCCTCCCGATTGTGCAACTGACTCGTTGCGAGCCATTCTGCGCGCACGGTATGCCCTGTGCTGTCGGGACACAAACATTCGGTAGAAAAAAGCCCTTGTGTCGTAACGGATTCACCCCCACCGGATGGACCGATGGGGGTGAAATCCGCTGTGCGGGCGGCCTAACGGCTATGCCACGGAGGGCAGGAACGGCAGCCGGCGCGCCTCGTAGGAGTCGATGTCGGCGGCGTGGCGGAGGGTGAGTCCAATGTCGTCGAGGCCCTCCAGGAGCCGCCAACGGCTGAAGTCGTCCAGCGGGAACGACCAGCTCGCGTCCCCGGCCCGGAGCTGGCGGGCGGTCAGGTCGACGGTCACCGCAGTGGTGGGATCCGCCTCGACCAAGTCCCACAACTCTTCGACGGCTTTCAATTCCAACTCGACCGGCAACAGACCTTCCTTGAGGGCGTTGCCGCGGAAGATGTCACCGAAGCGCGGGGCCACCACGGCACGGAAGCCCCAGTCCCGTAGCGCCCAGACGGCATGCTCCCGGGAGGAGCCGGTGCCGAACTCCGGACCGGCGATGAGGATCGACGCCCCGGAATAGTTTTCATCGTTGAGCACGAATGCCGGATCTTCCCGCCAGGCGCTGAACAGCCCGTCGGCGAAGCCCGTCCGGGTCACCCGCTTGAGGTACACGGCGGGGATGATCTGATCGGTGTCCACGTTGGACCGGCGCAGCGGCACGGCGGTGCCGGTGTGGGTGGTGAACTTGTCCATCTCGTCGGTCCCTTCTACAGGTCGGCGGGGGCGGCCAGCCGGCCGACCACGGCGGTGGCGGCGGCCACCGGCGGGGAGACCAGGTGGGTACGCCCGCCCCGGCCCTGACGGCCCTCGAAGTTGCGGTTCGAGGTGGAGGCGGAGCGCTCGCCCGGCTTGAGCGTGTCGGGGTTCATCCCCAGACACATGGAGCAGCCGGCGAACCGCCACTCGGCCCCGGCGTCGGCGAAGACCTTGTCCAGACCCTCGGCCTCGGCGGCCTCGCGCACGGCGGCGGAGCCGGGCACCACGAGCATCCGGACGCCGTCGGCGACCCGGTGACCGCGCAGTACGTCAGCGGCGGCCCGCAGGTCCTCCAGGCGACCGTTGGTGCAGGACCCCACGAAGACGACGTCGATGGGCAGCTCCCGCAGCGGGGTGCCGGGGCGCAGGTCCATGTACTCCAGGGCCCGGCGGGCGGCGGTGCGATCCGAGTCGGTGGTGAACTCCTCGGGGTCCGGCACCGGGGCGCTCAACGGCGCACCCTGCCCGGGGTTGGTGCCCCAGGTGACGAACGGAGTGATCTGGCTGGCGTCCAGGGTCACCTCGGCGTCGAAGCTCGCGCCCTCGTCGGTGGGCAGCGTCCGCCACCACGCCACCGCCGCGTCCCAGTCCGCGCCCTGCGGCGCGTTCGGTCGACCCTTGAGGTACGCGAAGGTGGTCTCGTCCGGCGCGATCATGCCGGCCTTGGCACCCCACTCGATGGACATGTTGGCGATGGTCATTCGCCCCTCCATGGAGAGGGCGCGGATCGCCTCGCCGCGGTACTCGACGATGTGCCCGCGACCTCCACCGGTGCCGACCTGCGTGATCAGCGCGAGCACCAGGTCCTTGGCGGTCACGCCGGGCGCGAGCTGCCCGGTGACGTTCACGGCCATCGTCTTCGGCCGGCTCTGCGGCAGCGTCTGGGTGGCCAGCACGTGCTCCACCTCGCTGGTGCCGATGCCGAAGGCGAGCGCGCCGAAGGCGCCGTGGGTGGCGGTGTGCGAATCGCCACAGACGATCGTCAGGCCCGGCTGGGTGAGACCGAGCTGCGGGCCGATCACGTGCACGATGCCCTGGTTGTCGTCGCCGAGGGGGTGCAGTCGCACCCCGAACTCGGCGCAGTTGCGGCGCAACGTCTCGATCTGCGTACGCGACGTGGGGTCCGCGATGGTGAGCAGGTCACCACGGCGGAGGCGGAACGCCGGGTCGGCGTACCCGGTCGGGGTGTTGTGGTCCTCGGTCGCGAGGGTCAGGTCGGTACGACGCACCCGGCGCCCGGCGAGCCGCAGCCCGTCGAACGCCTGCGGGCTGGTCACCTCGTGCAGCAGGTGCAGGTCGATGAAGAGCAGGTCCGGCTCACCAGCGGCGGACCGTACGACGTGCGCGTCCCAGACCTTCTCGGCCAGGGTCCTCGGCTCAGGAGTGACTCCCACCATCTGGACATCCTAAATTCTGGGAGGTAAGTTTCGGCTTGTGGGACACAGTATGAGCGGTGTCGGCGTTCTCGACAAGGCGGTGGTCATCCTGGCCGCCTGCGTGGACGGCGCCAGCCTGGCCGAACTCGTCGAACGCACCAAGCTGCCCCGGGCCACAGCACATCGCCTGGCCCAGGCCCTGGAGATCCACCGAATGCTGGTGCGTGACACCCAGGGCAGATGGCGGCCGGGCCCCCGCCTGGGCGAGCTGGCGAACGCCGCACCGGACGTTCTCCTGACCGCCGCCGAGCCGCTGCTGGCCGCGCTGCGCGACGCCACCGGTGAGAGCGCGCAGCTCTATCTGCGCCGCGCCGACGAGCGGATCTGCGTGGCGGCGGCGGAACGCGCCAGCGGTCTACGGGACACCGTTCCGGTCGGCTCGGTGCTGCCGATGACGGCTGGCTCCTCGGCCCAGATCCTGCTCGCCTGGGAGCCGCCGGAGGCGGTGATGCCGCTGCTGCCGCGCAGCAAGTTCACCGGCCGCACCCTCGCCGAGGTACGCCGCCGCGGCTGGGCGCAGAGCGTCGCCGAGCGGGAGGCCGGTGTGGCGAGTGTCTCCGCCCCGATCCGCGACCGCACCGGCCGGGTCATCGCCTCGGTCAGCATCTCCGGCCCCATCGAGCGCCTGGGCCGCCGCCCCGGCGAACGCCACGCCATGGCCGTAGTAAGAGCCGGCCAACGCCTATCCGGCCTCTAACCCCGACCCCACCCCCTCCCCCACTCCCCCCTCTCCCTCCCCTCACCCTCGCCGACCTCGGTGATCAAGAGGTTTGCGTCACGACGCGCTGAACCTGGTGACGCAAAGCTCTTGATCACCGGGAGCAGGGGCGAGCAGGGTGGGTGGGGACGGGGTTGGGCTGGGTTGGGGACGGCAACGAGAAAGGCTCATCCCGCGTAGCGGGATGAGCCTTTGGTTGTAGCCCCGACCGGATTCGAACCGGCGCTACCGCCTTGAGAGGGCGGCGTCCTGGGCCGCTAGACGACGGGGCCAGAACTTTTCCGTTCACCACCCTCACGGGCGGTGCGAATGTAGTCTAGCGGCACCGTACCCGGGCACGAGCGCGGGGTGCGCTGTCACCCGAGGGCCCGACGGAGGCCGGAACGGGCCCGGCGGCGGACACGAAACAGCCCGCCTCACGAGGTGAGACGGGCTGTGCACGCTGTAGCCCCGACCGGATTCGAACCGGCGCTACCGCCTTGAGAGGGCGGCGTCCTGGGCCGCTAGACGACGGGGCCAGAACAACTTTTGCTCCCCCACCTTACCGGTGGAGGAGCTGCACTCTACCGAAGACCACCCTCCGCCCCCGAAGGGGCGGAGTCGAACTCCGTCAGAATCCAGCGTCTGGAAATTCTCGCGAATTCCAGCAGCGCTGGGGTACCAGGACTCGAACCTAGACTAACTGAACCAGAATCAGTCGGGCTGCCAATTACCCCATACCCCATTGGCCCCTTGCGGCGCCGGGAGTGAACTTTACCCTCCCGGTGCCGGCAGGCCAAATCCGATCCCCCCGAACCACCCGTGAGCTGCGGAAACAGGGGCATCAGACGGATCAGGCGACGGGCACCACCGGGTTGGTGAGCTCGCCGATGCCGTCGATCCGCACGGTGACGGTATCCCCCTCGACAAGCGGGCTAACCCCGGCTGGAGTGCCGGTGAGAACGACGTCGCCGGGCAGCAGAGTCATCACGTGCGAGATGTACGACACCAGACCCGGCACGTCGAAGACCATGTCCTTCGTCCGGCCGAGTTGGCGTACCTCCATCTCCTCCGGGTTGCGACCCACCTCACACCGGATCTCCAGGTCGGAGACGTCCAGCCCGGTGGTGATCCACGGGCCGATCGGGCAGAACGAGTCGAAGCCCTTGGCCCGGGTCCACTGCCCGTCCGAACGCTGGAGGTCCCGAGCGGTGACGTCGTTGGCGCAGGTGTAGCCGAAGATGGCACGTTCGGCGGCGGCGCGGTCGGCGCGGCGCGCACCGGGCGCCCCGATCACGACCGCCAGCTCCGCCTCGTGCTCGACCTGCTTGGAGAAGATCGGCAGCCGGATGGCGTCCCGGGGGCCGATCACCGAGGTGGACGGCTTGAGGAAGAGCAGCGGCTCCTTGGGCACCTCGTTGCCGAGCTCGGCGGCGTGGTCGGCGTAGTTGCGGCCGACACAGACGACCTTGCTGGGCAGGATCGGCGAGAGCAGCCGGACGTCGGAGAGGGCCCAGCGGGCCCCACTGAAGGAGAGATTGCCGAACGGGTGGCCCTCGATCTCGGCGATGGTCAGGCCCTGCGGCCCGGCCTCCGCTTCGCCTTCGACGGCACCGAACGACATTCCCTTGGCATGGGCGAAACGAGCGATACGCACCCGGCCAATCTAGCGCCGCCGACGCCCAAACCGGCCAGGACCGGCGGTCGGGTGTGCTCAACCCGTCAGCGCGCGGCACCCTACCGGAGCTGGAGGTGACCGGGGCGGACTTCTCGACTTCGTACCCGCACGGAGGCGGCTCGCCCCTAGCGTCGGCTCCGGAGGTTCGTTCGTATGCCTGCATCGACACGACACCACAGAGCCCTCGCAGTGTTCGTGCACTGCCTCGGCATCCTCGCCGCCGTGCCGGCCCTGCCGTCGGCGGCTCCGGAGGCGGCGGCCGCGCCACGACCACCGGCCGCCACGCCACAACCGACGGCGGCCGCCCCACCACCACCGGCGGCCACACCAGCACCAGCGGGAACCCGGCCGCCGGTGGCGATGGTCGCGCGAGTGACCGAGCCCACCCCGCCGTCGGCGCCACCGGCGATGGCACCACCGACCCGGGCACCGGCGTCGGCGCCCCCGCAACAGGTCACGGTGGCGGTCGCCACGGAGAGCAGCCCGGCACCGAGGTACCGGATCCAGGTGCGCAACGTGAGCAACTCTCCGCTGGAGACCACAGTGCGTCAGGAACTGCCGCCCGGATCGTCGACGACCGCGATCAGCGGTGGTGGCCGGTCCACCCCGGCCGGCGGATCGGCCACCGAGGTGACCTGGCGGTTGCGGCTGCCCGCGCACAGCACCACCACCCTGGGCACCGCACTCGCGGCGACCGCGCCGGGCCAACCGCTGACCGCGCCGACCTGCGCGTTCACCAGTGACGGCAGCCGGCCGTACGACTGCGCCACGGCCACCTGGCAGGCGACAGCGGCACCGGCGGCCGAGGTGACCGAGGCGCCGCCGTGGCGCCGCTACCCGGTGCTGCTCGGCGGACTGGCGGTCCTGCTGCTGATCAGCGCCGCCCTGGTGTGGGTGTGGCGACGTCGGCGCGGGCGGCGGGTGACGGCTGCCGCGCTCTCCACCGGTGGCGGCGCCGAGGGTGGCCGCGGGACGGTCTACCCCCGCCCGGCAGCGCCGAGTCCGGTGCGGCGTCGGCGTACCCCGCCGGTCTGGATGTTGGTGGGTGCCGCCGTCGTGGTGCTGGCCGCTGTGGTCGGCACCGCGGGTTGGACGGCGACCCGGCAGGTCGCGGCGATCGACACGCAGAAGCAGCCCACCAGCGGCGCGTGGGTGGGCACCGGGGTCAACGGGTCGCTGGGCGTGCCGCTGCGCGAGTCAGCGTTCGAGTTCACCGTGTACCGGATGACCTGCGGCGCGCCCGGCACCGCCGGGAAGGCCGACGGCGGCGGTGCCGCACCGGCCAACGGGCGACGCTGCGAGGCCACAGTGGGTGTGCGCAACGTCACCGGCGACCATCAGCCCTGGCACAGCGAGCTGCAACGGGCGTACCTGCCCGGTGGGCGCTGGGTGAGCACCGACGAGTCGGCCACCCGGACGGCGAACCTGGGTCGGGACGTCTTCGCCGACCCGATGGCGGCGGGCACCCGGATGGTGCTCCCGCTGGTCTTCACCGTCGACGGGCGGGACCCGCCCCAGCAGCTGGAGCTGCGCAGCGGGGTGTTCTCCGCCGGGGTCCGGGTGCAGATGCCCTGAGAACGGCGTGCGGGCGGCGGTCGTACCCTGGGGTGCGTGACCGCCGCCCTCGCCCCCGCCGTGCTCGACGCGACGCAGTGGCAGGCCCGCCGACGGGCCCACGAGGAGCGGGTGGACGTCTGGCTGACCCCGCACCTGGCCCGGCGACGACGCGGTGAGCGGCATCCGGTGGCCGACTTCCTGTTCACCTACTACTCGCACCGCCCGGCCCAGCTGCGGCGCTGGCATCCCGGGCCCGGGGTCGAGCTGCTCGACGCCGATCCGGCCGAGTTCGGCCGCGACTACCGCGCCGGCACCGCCGGGGTCACCCTCGACACCGAGGGGGTACGCGCCCGGCGCGGCGAGTCGATCGCCTGGATCCGCTCCCTGCTGGAGGCGACGCGTGGACGTGCGGCGCACTTCGGCTGCTTCGGGATGCACGAGTGGGCGATGGTCTACCGGCAGACCCGGGAGGAGCTGCGGCACAACGCCTGGCCGCTGCGGCTCAGCGCGGAACGCACCGACGAGGTTGTCGAGGAGCGGGGCGTGCGGTGCAGCCACTTCGACGCGTTCCGGTTCTTCACGCAGCCGGCCCGCCCGTTGAACCTGCTCACCCCGACCCGGGAGACGCAGCACGCGCACGAGCAGCCGGGCTGCCTGCACGCCAACATGGATCTGTACAAGTGGGCGTACAAGTTGTCGCCGTTGGTCTCCTCGGAGCTGGTGGCCGACGCGTTCGACCTGGCCCGGGACATCCGCACGCTGGACATGCGGGCCAGCCCGTACGACCTGGCGGCACTCGGCTACCCGCCGGTGCGCGTGGAGACCCCGGACGGCCGGGCGGAGTACGCGGCGGCCCAGCGCGGGTTCGCCGAGCGAGCCGCCGTGCTGCGCGACCGGCTGCTCGCCGCCGTGCCGGCCTAGTCGCCGTCGGGGATCAGTCGTCGTCGGCGCGGCGGTCCCGTTTGCGCTGGGACTGGCGTTTCTTCTCGGCCAGCCGGCGTTCCTTGGCCCCACGGGACGGGCGGGTCGCTCGGCGGGCCGGCGGCGGGGGCGCGGCGGCCTCCCGCAGCAGGGCGGTCATCCGTGCCCGGGCCGCCTCCCGGTTGGCCAGCTGGGCCCGGTGCTCGCTGGCCGCGATCGTCAGCACCCCGTCGACGAGGCGGTTGGCCAGCCGGGCCAGCGCCCGCGGCCGCAGCCACTCCGGCACGGCCGGCGAGTTGGCCACGTCGTAGCTCAGCTCGACCCGGGAGTCCGCGGTGTTCACACCCTGCCCGCCCGGCCCCGACGAGCGGGAGAAGCGCTCCCGTAGCTCCCCGGCGGGGACGACCCACCGGTCGGTCACCCGCAGTCCGTCGTCCACGCCCCGAGGCTAACCCGCGACGACCCGCCAGGGGTCATCGGTGCGGAGGCTCACTCTGCGTCGGCGACTGGGTGGGCGCCGGCCCGGCGCTCTCCTCGTCGGAGCCGACGGCCGCGTACGCCACCGCGCCGAAGAGCAGCACCCCGATCACCGCGGCCTTCACGACGACGCCGCGGATCAGCGACCAGGCGCCCCGACGGGCGCCTGGCACCGATTTCTTGACGGTCTGGTAATCGTTCCACCCACGTCGTGCCCGGGCGTACGCAGACCCCACTGCACATCCGATGACCAGGCCCACCAGTAGGAGGACCGTGAGAAGAGGACGCTCCACCTCCGCCAGTATCCATACCGAGCGTAATATTTCCATGGTCCGATGCCGTCTGGCCGGATATCCGACAGTGGTGGCCCCCGTCAGGGCGTTCGGGCAGCTCAGCCGCCCTTGCCGATGATCGTGTCGGCGGTCTGCTGCACCTGGTCGATCGGGATGGCGAACCCGATGCCGATCGAGCCGTTTCCGTCGATGGTGGCGATGGCGGTGTTCACCCCGACCACCTCCCCGCGCGCGTTGACCAGTGGCCCACCGGAGTTGCCGGGGTTGATGGACGCATCCGTCTGCACCGCGCTGTGCCGGTTGTTGCCGAGCCGCACCTGCCGGTCGAGCGCGCTGACGATGCCTGCGGTGACCGTTCCGGCCAGACCGAGCGGCGACCCCACCGCGAGCACCGGCTCACCGACCCGGGTCGCGCCCGGTTTGGCCAGGGGCAGCGGGGTGAGACCGGCCGATGCCGGCACCTTCAGCACCGCCAGGTCGCTGCGCGGCTCCCGTCCGACCACCTCGGCGGCGAACCGGCGGCCGTCGGGCAGCTCCACGGTCACCGGCCCACCACCGGCCTTGGCCAGGATGTGGTCGTTGGTGATCAGGTGCTGCTGGTCGTCCACTGCGAAGCCGGAGCCGGTCGCGGACCCGCTGGTCGCGCCGCCGGCCAGCACCGACACCACCCCGGGTACGGTCCGCTCGGCCGCGGTGACCAGCTCGGCCGGCACCGGGGCGGCGGACGCCGCAGCCGGACCCCCAGCCCCGTCCCGGCTGGCCACCACGCCGCCGGCGAGAGCACCGGAGACGGCCGAGACCGCCACCACTGCCAACACGGCGAGCAGCCGCCCGGGCCGTCGCCCGCCCGGGTCGCGCTCGGGCGCGTCCCACCACCCGCGCCCGTCCGGGTCGAGTTCCGGTGAGATGAACCAGGGACCGCGCGGTTCGCCCAGTCCGGTCTGCACTGCCATGCGTACTCCTCACGGTCGACGTCGGTTGGGCGCGGCGGTCAGGGCAGCCGGGAGAACCAGCGCATCGAGCCGGCGGCGGCGCCCATCGCGAACACCAGTCCGAGGCCGATGAACCGGGCCGAGATGTCCTGCCGCTCGGTGCGGTAGCCGACCGAACTGCCGATGTCGTCGTAGACGGCCCGCAGCTCGTCGGTGGTGCTGGCCTCGTGGAACATCCCGCCGGTCTCCTCGGCGACCGCCTTGAGGGTCTGTCCGTCCACCGGCACCTGGATTGGTCGTCCACCTCGGTCGACGAACCCGGACGGGGTGCCGAACGAGATCGAGTGCACCGGCACCTCCGCCTTCACCGCTTCCGCCGCCGCCTCCATCGGGTCCATCCCGGAGGTGTTGGCGCCGTCGGAGAGCAGGATGACCCGGGCGGGTGGGGTTTCCTTCGCGGCCTCGCTGTCCAGGCTCTTGACCGCGCCGAGCGAGGTGTTGATGGCCTCGCCGATCGCGGTGCCCTGGACACCGGTGATGCCCTCGGCGAGCCGGTCGATCCCCTCGTCGAGGGCGTCCCGGTCGGTGCCCGGGGGCACCAGCACCGCGGCACTGCCGGCGAACGCGACGAGACCCACGTTGAACTCGTCGGGCAGACCCTCGACGAAGCGCCGGGCGGCTTCCTTCGCCGCGGCCAACCGGTCCGGTTCGACGTCGGTGGCGAGCATCGACGTGGAGACGTCCACCGCCACCATCACAGTGGCCCGTTCCCGGGGCACCCGAACCTCGGCGCTCGGTCGGGCGAAGCCGACCACGAGCAGCGCCAGCATGGCCAGGAAGAGCCCGGCCGGTACGTGCCGACGCCAGGCGGGCCGCTCCGGCGCCACCCGGTCCAGCAGCCGCAGGTTGGTGAAGCGGACCGCGTACCGACTGCGTCGCCGCTGCATCACCAGGTACGCGACGACCAGGGCGAGCACGCCGAGCAGCAGCCAGAGCCGCAGCGGCGACTGCCAGATCACGCGGCACCTCCCCGGGGCCGGCCGACCGGCGCGGCGGCCAGTCGACGCTGGGCGTGCACGTGCCGGACGATGTCCGCGCTCCAGTCGCCGTCGGTGCGCAGCGGCAGATGGGTGGCCCCGCTGCGGCGCAGCGCCTGGTGGACCTGTTCGCGCTGGGCTGCGGCGGCCTCGGCGTACCGCTCGCGCAGCCCACGGTCCGATGTGCACACCTCGCGGTGCCGACCGGTCTCCGGGTCGACGAGCGTGATCAGTCCGACGTCCGGTAGTTCCAGCTCACGCGGGTCGGTCACCTCGATCGCCAGCACCTGGTGCCGGACGGCCAGCCGGCGCATGGTCCGCTCCCAGGGCGCTGTCTGGCCGGGGTCGTCGGGCAGGCCGTCGAGGAAGTCGGAGACCACCACTACCAGCCCACGCCGGTTCGCGATCCGGTGCAGCGCGTCGAGGCCGTCGGCCAGATCGGGCGGTCGGGCCGCAGGCCCGCGCCCCGGCCGGTCGGTGGGCGCGGTGGCCCGGGGAGCGGCGAGCAGCGCGCGGAGCAGGGCAAGCAGATGGGTACGCCCGCTGCGGGCCGGGAAGCGGCGTACCCCGTCGGCGCGCAGCACCTGGGCGCCGAGGCGGTTGCCGACGCCCGCGGTCAGGAAGCCGACCGCCGCGACGGCGGCCACCGCCAGTTCCCGTTTGTCCAGCTCGGCGGTGCCGAACTCCATGCTGGCGCTGCCGTCGACGAGCAGCCAGGTGGTCAGCTCCCGGTCGGCGTCGACCTGCCGGACGTGCGGCACGGCGGTCCGGGCGGTCACCGCCCAGTCCATCCGGCGGACCTCGTCCTCGCCCGGCCGGTATTCGCGACTGCCGGAGGGTTCACTGCCGGGACCGGGCAGCAGACCACGGTACTGGCCGTGCAGCAGGCCGTTGAGTCGGCGGGTGACGGTCAGCTCCAGGCGGCGCAGGCGCTGGTCCGGGGCCAGCTCGGCCAGGCCGGGGTCGACGGGCGCGACGGTGGCGCGTCTCATGCCGCCGCCAGATCCGGTGTCTGCTGCGGGTGTCCGGTGGCCAGCCGGGGCGGCGGCACCGCCTCCACGAGCCGTCGCACCACGCTCTCCGCCGACACCCCGTCGGCCACCGCGTCGAAGGAGAGCACCAGCCGGTGGGCGAGGACGTCGACGGCAAGCTCACGGACGTCCTCGGGCAGCACGTACTCCCGACCCCGCAGCAGGGCCTGTGCCCGGGCGGCCGCGACCAGGCCCAGGGTGGCCCGGGGGCTGGCCCCGTACGCCAACAGCGGGGCGATCTCCGGCAGCCCGAACCGGCCGGGGTCGCGGGTGGCGAGGATGAGCCGCACCACGTACTCGGCCAACGCGTGGTGGACGAAGACCCGCTCGGCGTGAATCTGGAGGTCCCGCAGCCGTTGCGCGTCGAGCACCTGGCGCGGGGTGGGTCGGTCGGTGCTCATCCGGTAGAGGATGGCCAGCTCGTCGGCGTCGCTGGGGTAGTCGACCACCACCTTCATCAGGAACCGGTCGCGCTGTGCCTCCGGGAGCTGGTAGACCCCCTCGGACTCGATCGGGTTCTGGGTGGCCAGCACCAGAAATGGCTCCGGGACCGGCCAGCTGCGCCCGCCGATTGAGACCTGCCGTTCGGCCATCGCCTCCAGCAGCGCCGACTGGACCTTGGCCGGGGCCCGGTTGATCTCGTCGGCCAGCACCAGGTTGGCCATGATCGGGCCCAGCTCGATGTCGAAGGTCTCCTTGGACGCCCGGTAGATCCGGGTGCCGACGATGTCGGAGGGCACCAGGTCCGGGGTGAACTGGATCCGGGAGAAGGTGCCGCCGACCACTGTCGCCAGGGTCTGCGCGGCCAGTGTCTTGGCCACGCCGGGTACGCCCTCCAGGAGGCAGTGTCCGTTGGCGACCAGGGCGGTGAGCAGGCGTTCGACGAGGCGATCCTGCCCGACGATCACGCGTTTGACCTCGAAGAGGGTCTGTTCCAGCTCGATGCCGGTCGGCTCCGGATCGACCGGGCTGGGCATGCTGGCCAGGGTGTCCGAGATGTCCGTCACGGTGCTTGCTTCCCGGGCACAGGCTCGGCAAACGTGGGATTGTGCGGGCCGGACCGGTCCGGAGTGGCCGGAATCGGGATGAGCCGCACGGAAGGGTGACGACCGTCGCGAGCCCGCCGAGGGGTTACCAACCGGCCGGTGACCGACCAGGAAGCGCCCGACCGGCACGAACCGGTCGAGGACGGCCCTCGTGACCCATCGACCTCGGGACGGGCTGGCCGAGGTGCGGCCGGAGGGTCCGCGCGCCGAGCGGACCGGGTCCGGCCCCCGGCGCCACAGGCGACGGGGGCCGGATGTCGGGCCGATCAGGCGAGATGGACGACCAGGTGGAAGCCCAGGTCCGTCGGAGTGCCGGCCGAGGTGCGGGTCTGGACGAAGACCGCGTTGGGCGTGCTGAGCCGGGGCGCGACCGAGATCTCGCCGGCCGGCGGAATGCAGCAGGCGTCAGCCCGGCCGATGGTGGCCACGAGGACACCGGCCGTGACGTTGTGACCGAAGATCACCTCGTACTGACCGGTGCCGTACTTGATGACGGTGCCGGTGCCGCGCGCCTTGGTGCCGTTGGAGTTGACGACGACGATGGTGGTGGAGGCGACGAGCGTCGAGTTGGCCTTCAGCGCGGCCTTCGCCGTGCGGGCCGACTCGGCGGTGACCGGCGGTTGGGCGTTGCTGCCGCGTGCCGCCGGCTGGACCGTTTCCTGCGGCGCCAACGCCTGCGGCTGGGCGATAGCGATGCCCCCACCGGCGAGACTGAGCCCCAGGACGGCGAACGTTACCGCCGCCGCCTTACGTCGGAAGGATTTGCTCATGACAGGTCCCCCTTGTGTGACCGTGCGAATTCGGCCGACCCGCGGGGCGGGACGGATGACTGCCCATAAATAGGCGTACGACGACAGTCGGGCGGAAGAAAGCTGCCTCGCTCACACCCGACGAGATTGATTTCTTAGCAATCTGCATCCCATCTGAGCTGCGATTACTACTCAGAGTTGCGTCGTTTAAGCCAGATGGAACGTAGCACCAGAAAAAGCCGACAGTCAATAGTTGATCTCGCTTTTCCGGGGTGTCAACCAACCGTCAGATAATTGTGAAATGTGAGCGCATCGTCATTCATGAAATAGGTTCGCCGGGCCCGACTACGATCATCACGTGATCGTCGACGCGCTGCCCGCGCACCGAAGGGCTCGGCTCGGCACGGTGCTCTGCTGGCTTGCCGTCGTCCCCACCGCCCTCTGGGCGGCCGCCCGACTACTCGGCCTGGACCGGGGGCCGTTGGTGCAGGCGCTCGCCTTCACGCCGTACGTCGCGGGCGGCAGCGTCCTGGTCCTGGCCCTCGCGCTCGCCCTGCGGCGCTGGTGGCCGGCGGCGCTCGCGGCCCTGGCGGCAGTGGCGTTGCTCGGCACCGTCGCACCTCGGGCGCTGGCCAGCCCGCAGCCGGCGGCGGCCGGGCCGACAGTGCGGCTGCTCACCGCCAATCTGCTCGCCGGCGCCGGCGACGCGCGGACACTGGTGGAGTTGGTCCGACGACACCAGATCGACGTGCTCACCGTGCAGGAGTTCACGCCGGACGCGCAGGGCGCCCTGGATCACCTCGGCCTCGCCACGCTGCTGCCGCACCGGCAGCTCAACCCGGAGATCGGCACCCCCGGCTCCGGGCTCTACTCGCGGTGGCCGATCAGCGACGGCGGCGTCCGACGCAACCTCGACGGTTGGGGCTTCAGCCAGGCGTATGCGACGGTGTCCGTCCCCGGCGGGCCTCCGGTCCGCGTCGAGTCGGCCCACCCCTCGGCGCCGTACGCGCTGGACCAGGTGGGTGCCTGGCGCGCCGACCTGACCGCCCAACCACCGGCCACCCCGGACGGTGGCCTGCGAATCCTCGCCGGGGACTTCAACGCAACCCTCGACCACAGTCCACTGCGGGCCCTGCTGCGCAGCGGTTACGTCGACGCCGCCGATGCCGCCGGAGCGGGTCTGACCGGCACCTGGGGTCCGTACGACGGCGACCTCATCCCACCCGTCACCATCGACCACGTCCTGGTCGACCACCGGATAGCGGTCCGCTCGGTGCAGGTCTTC
This sequence comes from Micromonospora noduli, assembly GCF_003264365.1. Taxonomy (GTDB): domain Bacteria; phylum Actinomycetota; class Actinomycetes; order Mycobacteriales; family Micromonosporaceae; genus Micromonospora; species Micromonospora noduli. Next base: position 125,085 of record NZ_PYAK01000013.1, on the reverse strand, counting down.
GCCCTGCCCGGCAGCGACCACCGCCCCGTCCAGGCCACCCTCACCCTCCCCACCCCCTGACCGGGGGCGGGGAGGCGGGGAGTCAGACGGAGGTGGGGGCCAGGCCGTAGGTGAGGGCGTCCACCAGGGCGTGCCAGCTGGCCTCGACGACGTTGGGGTGGACGCCGACAGTGGTCCAGTCCCGGCCACCGCCGTCGGAGGTTTCCAGCAGGACCCGGGTGACAGCGCCGGTGCCGTGGCTGCCCTCCAGGATGCGCACCTTGTAGTCGGCCAACTCGAAGTCGCGCAGCTGCGGATAGTGCCGCGCCAGCCCCACCCGCAGCGCCTCGTCGAGGGCGTTGACCGGGCCGTTGCCCTCGGCGGTGGCGATCACCCGCTCACCGCGAACCCGGATCTTGACGGTCGCCTCGGAGACCACCGCGCCGTCCTCGCGGTGCTCGACCAACACCCGGTACGACTCCAGGGTGAACGGTCGGGCCGGGCTGCCCTCCGGCAGCTCGGAGCGGACCAGCAACTCGAAGGACGCATCGGCCGCCTCGAAGGACCAGCCACCCGCCTCCAGCTCCTTGACCCGCTTGGTGACCCGGGTCAGGGCGTCCGGGCTGCCGGCCAGGTCCAGGCCGAGCTCACGACTCTTGAGCTCGACGCTGGCCCGACCGGCCATCTCGGTGACCAGGATCCGCATGTCGTTGCCCACCACCGACGGGTCGACGTGGTTGTAGAGCAACGGGTCGACCTTGATCGCGCTCGCGTGCAACCCCGCCTTGTGAGCGAAGGCAGCGGCCCCGGCGTACGCCTGGTGGGTGTCGGGGGCGATGTTGGCGATCTCGGCGATGGCGTGCGAGACCCGCACCATCTGCGCCAGGCAACCCTCCGGTAGGACGGGCATGCCGAGCTTGAGTTGGAGGTTGGCGACTACCGCGAAGATGTCCGCGTTGCCCGGGCGTTCGCCGTACCCGTTGGCGGTGCCCTGCACGTGGCGGACCCCCGCCTCCACGGCGGCGATCGTGTTGGCCACCGCGCAGGCGGTGTCGTTCTGGGCGTGCATACCGAGCAGCCCGGCGTCGATCCCCAGCCTGTTCGTCAGGTCGTGGATCACGGCGGTCACCTGGGACGGCAGCATGCCGCCGTTGGTGTCGCAGAGCACCATCCGCTCGGCGCCGGCGGCGAGCGCGGTCTGCACCACGGCAGCGCCGTACGCGGGGTCGTGTCGGTAGCCGTCGAAGAAGTGTTCGCCGTCGACGAAGACCCGTCGACCCTCGCGGACGAGGTGGTTGACGGTGTCGTGGATCATCGCGAGGTTCTCCGCGCCGGTGGTGCGCAGCGCGCGCTCGACGTGCCGGGTGTCGGCCTTGGCGACCAAGGCCACGGCCGGGGTCTGCGCGTCCAGCAGGGCGCGCACCTGGGGGTCGTCCGCGACCGCAACGCCGGCCTTGCGGGTGGCGCCGAACGCGACGAGTACGGCGTGCCGCAGGTCCAGCTCGGTACGGGCGCGGCGGAAGAACTCGGTGTCCTTGGGCACCGCGCCCGGCCAGCCGCCCTCGATGAAGCCGACGCCGAACTCGTCGAGCAGCCGGGCCACGGCCAGCTTGTCGACCACCGAGTAGGTGAGTCCCTCGCGCTGAGCGCCGTCGCGCAACGTGGTGTCGAAGACCTGGAACGTCATCAGGATCCTTTCTCGGAGCAACAAAAAGACCTCCCGCGGATGCGGGAGGTCTGCGCGCTCGGCAGAGGGGAGAGCCGGCGCGCTAGGTCGCAATAATCAGGGCGGTGCTGGTCACGATGGCCACTCTGCCACCCCTCCCCTGTTTTTGGGAGGAACAATCCACATAGCGGGATGGTGACGGAGGGTTCGTTCGCCCCGAACTGCCGCTCGTGATCGGCTTCACAAGCCACCGGGCCACTCATCTTGGGAAACAGCCATGCGGAAGCATCTGGAGCGGATCCGATGACGGCCACCGTGCCGTCTGCAAGGAGGACCTGTGCTCACCGTCAGTGACCGCTTACCTGAGCACAGACTCGCCGCCTGCGTATCGCTGGGCGCCAACAACGCGTCCAGGACGATCAACCACACGTCCCACGAGGGCACGTGGTGTGTGGTCTTCGTCGGGCCGATGGATTTCACCTCCATCAGCCCGACGGAGATCGCCGACGAGACCCCCGCCGCCGGAGTCTGACCATGGGCCTGGACGCGATCAGGGCAGCCCTGCCGGAGTACGCCAAGGACATCAGGCTCAACCTCGGCTCCACCATCGGTTCCTCGGCGTTGACCCCGGTGCAGACCTGGGGCACCGCGCTGGCCTGCGCGGTGACCGCTCGCAACCCGGTGGTGCTGCGGGAGATCGCGGCCGAGGCGCTCGGGCACCTCGGGCCGGAGGGTGTCGAGGCGGCCAAGGGCGCTGCGGCGATCATGGCGATGAACAACATCTACTACCGGGCCAAGCACCTGATCGGCGACGAGCGGTACGCCTCGATGCCGGCCCGACTACGGATGCAGATCATCGCGAGGCCGGGGGTGGACAAGGGCGATTTCGAGCTCTGGTGCCTCGCCGTGTCGGCCGTCACGGGCTGTGGGGTGTGCCTGGAGTTGCACGAGAAGAAGCTGCGCGGCAACGGCTTCACCAGGGAGCAGCTGCACGAGGCCCTGCGGATCTCCGCCGTGGTGCACGCCGCGGCGGTCACCCTGGACGCCGAGGCCGCACTGGCCTGAACACGTACGCCCCGACGGGCCGATGCCGCACCTCGCGGCCTCGGCCCCCTGCCGTACGCGCTTCGGCCCGTCGCCCTACCCCGACCTGTCGCCGTTTCCGGCCCCCGACAGCCGGGTAGCTCCTGCGGGGACACACCCACCTACGCCGAGACGATCGGCGACAGTCAGGAGTGAACGGCATGGACAGGATCGATCCGCACGCCACCCACGCCGGGCCGGACCCGCTGCGCGGCGGCGACCAGGGCACGGTGCCCGGCGGCGCGCCGGCCGGCACGTTCGACCCCTGGCGCTACCGGGACCAGGCCGGCGTGGCCGACGTCGACCTGGTCGGTTACAAGGTCGAGGCCACCGACGGTGGAATCGGCAAGATCGACAGCGCCAGTCACGAGGTGGGCGGCAGCTACCTGGTCGTGGACACTGGGCCCTGGATCTTCGGCAAGAAGGTGATGTTGCCGGCCGGCACCGTCAACCAGGTCGACCACGACCAGCGCACCGTCTCCGTCGACCGGACCCGGGACCAGATCAAGGCCGCCCCGGAGTACGACGAGACCAGCCACAGCGACCCGAGCTACCGGGATCAGCTGGGCGGCTACTACGACGAGACGTACGGTGCGCTTCCGCCCGGCACGGCACGCTGACGGCTCGGCCCGACGGCCGGTGGGGCTCGGACCCCGCCGGCCGTTACCGTGAGGGCGTGGACGCCATCGACGACAGCCGACAGATTCCGCTCCCCGCCACCTTCAACTTCCGCGACGCCGGCGGCTACCTCGGGCACGGCGGCCGACCCGTACGCCGTGGTCGGCTCTACCGCTCCGACTCGCTGCACCGCCTCACCGAACAGGACCGGGACGCGTTCGTCGCGATCGGCATCCGCACCGTCATCGACCTGCGCCGCCCCACTGAGGTGGAGCGGGACGGCCGGGTGCCGGCATACCAGGGGTTGACCTACCGGCACATCCACCCGGAGCACGACGACTGGGCGGGCGTGCCGCACGAGGAGGGCGCGAGCCTGGCCCGGTACCTCGCGGACCGGTACGCCGCCCTGGCGCAGACCGGCACCGCCGGGCTGGCCGAGGCGGTCGGCCTGATCGCCGATTCCGCCAACGCCCCGGTGGTCGTGCACTGCGTGGCCGGCAAGGACCGCACCGGCATCGTGTGCGCGCTGACCCTCGCCGTGCTCGGCGTCGACGACGCGGACATCACCGCGGACTACGCGCTCAGCAGCGAGGCGTCGGCCCGGTACAGCGCGTGGCTGGCCTCCATCAACCCGGACGGAGTGGAGGTGCCGGCACCGTTTCTGGCCTCACCCGCCGAGGCGATGCAGATCTTCCTCGACGAGCTGCGCGCGGGGCACGGCTCGGTCGAGGCGTACCTGCGCCACGCCGGGGTGACCGACGAGCAGCTCGCCGCGCTCCGCGACCACCTGCTCGACGCCCCCACCAAGGCGCAGCCCACCGACGCGTAGGGCCGACTGCGCCGGCCCGTCCGGGGGACGGGCCGGCGCAGCTACGGAGATCAGAAGACCCGCTGCACCCAGCCGTGCGGGTCGGCCGCCTTGCCCCGCTGGATGTCGACCAGCTGCTGACGCAGGGCCATGGTGACCCGACCGGGTTCGCCACCGCCGATCAGGAACTCGCCGTCCGGGAAGCGGACCCCACCGATCGGGGTGACCACCGCGGCGGTGCCGCAGGCGAACACCTCCTTCAGGCGTCCGCTGGCGGCGTCGGCCTGCCAGTCGGCGAAGCTGACCGGCCGCTCCTCGACCTGGTGTCCGGCCGCGCCGGCCAGCGTGAGGACGGCGTCGCGGGTGATGCCCGGCAGGATCGTGCCGGTCAACGGTGGGGTGACGACAGTGCCGTCGTCGTAGACGAAGAAGACGTTCATGCCGCCCAGTTCGTCGACGAACCGGCGCTCCACCGCGTCCAGGAAGACGACCTGGTCACAGCCGGCCTCGATGGCCTCCGCCTGGGCGGCGAGCGACGCGGCGTAGTTGCCGCCGCACTTGGCCGCGCCGGTGCCACCGGGCGCGGCCCGGGTGTAGTCCGGAGAGACCCAGACGGTGACCGGCTTGACGCCACCGGTGAAGTACGCGCCGACCGGTGAGGCGATCACCATGTAGAGGTACTCGTTGGCCGGGCGGACGCCGAGGAAGACCTCGCTGGCGAACATGAACGGCCGCAGGTAGAGGCTGCCGTCCTCGCCGGTGGGGATCCACTCCCGGTCGATCTCGATGAGCTTGTGCAGCGAGTCGACGAACACCTCCGGCGGCAGCACCGGCATCGCCATCCGCTGCGCGGAGGTGGCGAAGCGGGCGGCGTTGGCGTCCGGCCGGAACATCGTCACGCCACCGTCGGCAGTGCGGTACGCCTTGAGCCCCTCGAAGATCTCCTGCGCGTAGTGCAGCACCGCGCTGGCCGGGTCCATCGGGATCGGGGCACGGGCTTCCACCCGGGCGTCGTACCAGCCCTTGCCGTCGGCGTAGCGGACGGTGACCATGTGGTCGGTGAAGACCCGGCCGAAGCCGGGATTGGTCAGCAGTGCGGCCCGATCGGCGGCGGATACCGGCGCGAGATTCGGACGGATCTCGAAGTCGAGCTTGTCACCACCGCTCATCGCGCTGACCTCCCTGCGGAACAACGGCATGCGGGACCGCACACCGACATGGCTGTGCCAGAAACTTACCCCGAACGGTCGTTAAGCGGGTAGCGCCGGTCGGGCTGCCCGTGGCAGACCGGCGTCAGGGCCGGTCGCCACTCGGTCCGGGGTGATCAGGCTACGGCGTGGGCGGCGAGCCGGTCGCCGACCTCTTCGGTACGCAGCGTTACGCCCGGCACCCGGCTGGCCAGCTCGGCGGCGACCGCCGCGTTGACCCGGGCGGCCGACTCGCTGTGCCCGAGCTGCTCCAGCAGCAACGCGGCGGAGAGCACCGCGGCGACCGGGTCGGCGATGCCCTGCCCGGCGATGTCCGGCGCCGAGCCGTGCACCGGCTCGAACATCGAGGGGTACGCCCCCTCGGGGTTGATGCAGCCGCTGGCGGCCAGCCCGATGCCGCCGGTGACGGCCGCGGCGATGTCCGTGAGGATGTCGCCGAAGAGGTTGTCGGTGACCACCACGTCGTAGCGCTGCGGCTGGGTGACCAGGAACATGGCCGCAGCGTCGACGTGCTGGTACTCGGTTTCGATGTCCGGGTGCTCGGCGGCGACCGCGTCGAACGTACGCGCCCAGAGCGACCCGGCGTGGGTGAGCACGTTGGTCTTGTGCACGAGGGTGACCTTGCGCCGCTCCCGGCGGCTGGCGCGGGCGAACGCGTCGCGGATCACCCGCTCCACGCCGTGCCGGGTGTTCAGGCTCTCCTCGGTGGCGACCTCGGCCGGGGTGTCCCGGTGCAGGGAACCACCGGCACCGGCGTAGAGCCCCTCGGTGCCCTCGCGCACCACCACGAGGTCGACCTCGCCCGGCTTCACGTTGCCCAGCGGGCCGGCGACCCCGGGCCAGAGCCGGGACGGGCGCAGGTTGACGTACTGGTCGAAGGCGAACCGGAGCTTGAGCAGCAGCCCTCGCTCGAGCACACCCGGCGGAACGGTCGGGTCACCGACCGCGCCGAGCAGGATGGCGTCGTGCCCGGCCAGCTCGGTCAGCACCGAGTCGGGCAGCACCTCTCCGGTACGGTGCCAGCGGGCGGCGCCGAGGTCGTACTCGGTGGCCTGCACGTCGGGCAGCACCGCGTCGAGGACCTTGCGGGCCTGCGCGACCACCTCGGGCCCGATGCCGTCTCCGGCCACCACCGCGATCCGCGCCACGACCGCACTCCTCTGCTCAACGGTTCCGTTCGGGGCAACGGTACGTCGCCGTCCCGCCTCCCGGTACGCTGCGTCCACGATTTGGGATTGGGGAATGCACAGCACCCTCTCAGCTGGGACTCATGGGGCGGTCATCTCCGCTGCCTACGGTAGTGCTCAGTGGGTCGCGGGGGCCCGCTGACCAACGGGGTCGCGGTGACGCGGCGCCATGTGCGAGGGGGCAGATGCGATGCGCATCGACGAGCAGCCACGGACCCGCTGGCCGGACCCGTCCGCGTTCCGCAACCGCCGGCCGGACCTTCGACTCGGCAGCCGCCGGCACCGGATCGACCCGGCCGCGGCCACCGAGGGCCGGATCGCTGTGCAGCACACCGTTCGCACCGCGACCGCCGAGTACACCCTGCTGCTCAACGCCCCCGAGTGGCTCGGCCGCCGGGGCGTGGGCGAAGCGCTGCGGGACAGCGTCGCCGAGCTGCGTGCCATCGACCTCACCTACGGTCCCAACCGACCGGAGAGCCTCGTCTCCCGGCTGCGTCGGGGCGAGATCAGCCCGGAGTCGTACCCGCCGCTCGCCGATCTGGTGGACCGCTGCGCCGCGATGCGCGCGGCCACCGACGGGTGGTTCGACGCCTGGGCGGTGCCCGGCGGCTTCGACCCGGGCGGCCTGCTCGGCGGTTGGGCGGTGGAACGCGCCGCGGAGCGACTGCGCGCCGCCGGCATCCACGACTACGCCGTACTCGCCGGCGCCGACCTCGTCGTCCGGGGCCGCGCGCCGCACGGCGGACCGTGGCGGGTCGCGGTGCACCACCCGACCGCACCCGAGCGGGCGCCGCTGGTGCTGGAGATGACCGCCGGCGCGATCGGCACCTCCGGGGTGACCGGGCGGCAGGGGCACGTGGTGGACCCGCACACCGGCGAGCCGGCCGATCACCTTCTCGCCGCCACAGTGGTGGGCCCCGACCTGACGATCGCCGACGCCTACGCCACCGCGCTCTACGCCGCCGGCCCAACCGGCCTGGCGTGGTTCCGGGGCAACTCCGACTATCGCGCGCTCTTCGCGCACCGTCGCTGAGCTGGTCGGGCCCGCGATCGGCCCCCACGGTCTCGGCAACGACAGTGGGGGCCGGTCAGCGACGAGTGCGCGTGGCTCGCACAACCGAGGGGTGCGGACCGGTCGGGCCGGACGTCGACCGCGCCACCCGAAGACGGGCCGGCGCCTCGAACTCGGCCAGTGACCGCAGTGCGTACGCTAGCGAATCGACGCAACTCGACGCAAGAGTCTCCACACCGGACCGTCGTGACCGGAGACATCGGTGATCGGTGGTTGACCGGCGGCGAGGCAGTTTCGACATGGTGAACGCCGGATGGCACGCTATCCGCCGTGAGTTTCGATCTGAGCGTGTGGGCCCTGGAGGACGGGGCGACGCCCGAGGACGTGCGGACAGCGGTCAACGGTTGCCGGCAGGGGCGGCACGTGGACCGCTACCCCGATCCGCGGGTGGTCAGCTTCTACCGGGCGATCACCGCCTCCTATCCGGACCGTCACCCCGGCCCGAACAGCCCGTGGGCGGTGGCGCCGCTGCACGCGGCCCACGACCACGTCGAGCTGAACCTGCACCCGACCTGCGCGGACCAGGTGCTACTGGACATCGAGCGGCTGGCCGGCGAGCACGGTCTGATGCTCTTCGACCCGCAGGACGGTTCGGTCTACCCGCCGCCGGCGCGGCTGCCCGGCTGACCTGACCGACGGCACGGACGGGAAATGACGAGGGGCCCGGCGAATCGCCAGGCCCCCCACGGTGTTTGTCGTCTACTACTCGTCGCGCAGGTCGGCGGCGCTGGCCGCCGTGGCACCGATCGACTCGGCGGCCGAGGTGAGCAGGTCGGCGCCGAGCGCCTGGTCGACGGTGAGCGTCATCAGCGTCTCACCGCCCGCCTCCCGACGAGCCACCTGCATGGCGGCGATGTTGATGCCCGACTCGCCGAGCAGGGTACCGACCGTACCGACCACACCGGGCCGGTCGGCGTAGCGCAGGAAGAGCAGGATGCCCTCCGCGCCGATCTCCACGTCGAAGCCGTCCACCTCGGTCAGCTTCAGCACGTCCCGGGCGCCGGAGTGAGTGACAGTGCCGGAGACACTGACCGTCCGGCCATCCGGCAGCGCGCCGCGCACGGTGACCAGGGTCGGCTGCTCGGCCGTCTCGGCCAGGGTGGCCAGGGTGACCTCGACGCCACGCTCGGCGGCCAGGTGCGGGGCGTTGACGTAGGTGACCTGCTCCTCGACCACGGAGCTGAACAGGCCCTTGGTGGCGGCGAGCTTGAGGACCGACACGTCGTGGCTGACGATCTCACCGCGGACCTCGACAGTGACGCTGGCGGCGACCCCACCGGCGACCGCGGTGAACGCCCGGCCGAGCTTCTCCGCCAGCGGCAGCAGCGGCCGAACGTCCTCGGCGACCACACCGCCGGCCTGCACGTTCACCGCGTCCGGGACGAACTCGCCCTGCAACGCCAGCTTGACGCTCTTGGCCACGGCGAGACCGGCCTTGTCCTGTGCCTCGTGGGTGGAGGCGCCCAGGTGCGGGGTGGCCACCACGTTGTCGAAGGCGAACAGCGGCGACGAGGTGCACGGCTCCTTGCTGTACACGTCGACACCGGCGCCGGCGACCCGGCCCTCGGCGATCGCGTCCGCGAGCGCCTGCTCGTCGACCAGCCCGCCACGGGCGGCGTTGATGATGCGAACGCCGGGCTTGACGAGCGCCAACTCCTTCTCACCGATCAGGCCCACCGTCTCCGGCGTCTTCGGCAGGTGGATAGAGATGAAGTCGCTCTCCCGCAGCAGCTCCTCCAGCCCGACCAGGCGGACGCCGAGCTGCGCCGCACGGGCCGGCTGGATGTACGGGTCGTACGCGATCAGCCGGGTGCCGAACGCGGCGATACGAGACGCGAAGAGCACCCCGATACGACCGAGCCCCACCACGCCGACCGTCTTGCCCTGGACCTCGACGCCGGTGTACTTCGACCGCTTCCACTCCCCCGCCTTGAGCGCGGAACTGGCGCTCGCTGTGTTACGAGCGACGGCGAGCAGCAGTGCGACGGCCTGCTCGGCGGCGGAGACGATGTTGGAGGTGGGCGCGTTGACGACCATGACGCCCCGCGCGGTGGCGGCCGGCACCTCGACGTTGTCCAGCCCGACGCCCGCCCGGGCGACCACCTTGAGTCGCGGCGCGGCGGCGACCGCCTCGGCGTCGATCTGGGTCGCGCTGCGCACGATGACGGCGTCGGCCTCGGAGAGCGCCGAGAGCAGGGCCGGACGGTCGGTGCCGTCGACGTGACGGACGTCGAAGTCGTGGGCGAGCACCTCGATGGCGGCGGGGGCGAGTTCTTCGGCGATCAGTACGACAGGATTCATCGGTCCTCGTAGAGGTCGTGTTTGCGATCGGCCCGGGCGGCGGGGCGCCGCACTGCGCCCTGCGCTGATCCGTGCCGTGGCCGTCAGGTGCCGGCTGCTGCACCTACAGGCGATCGTAGGGGCCCCGCTGGTCGGCGTGTTCCGGTCTTCGGGGTGAGTGCCCTCACACGCCCGGTCGGGCGACGGACATCGGCCGTTCACCGCACCGACACGGTTGCGCCGGCCGCGCCGAGCACCGGCGGCGTCCTTGACCCGGGTCACTCCGGGTGAGTCGTGGCGCACGAGCACTGCCGCCCGACGTATCGACGGGCGGCAGCATGCCGGGCAGCCCCGGGGCGGCGCTGGGGAGAGCGCCAGCCCAGGGGCTGTCGGTGGATCGTCGTTCGGACGGGTCAGGCGGTCTCGGTGATCGGGCGGTCGACCCAGCTCATCATGCCGCGCAGCTTCTTACCGGTCTCCTCGATCGGGTGCGCCGCACCCTCGGCCTGCCACTTGGTGAAGTTGGGCCGGCCGGCCTCGTCCTCGGCGACCCACTCGCGGGCGAACTCGCCGGACTGGATCTCACCCAGGATCTTGCGCATCTCGTCCTTGACCCGGGAGTCGATGATGCGCGAGCCACGGGAGAGGTCGCCGTACTCGGCGGTGTCGGAGATGCTGTAGCGCATCTTCGCGATGCCGCCCTCGTACATGAGGTCGACGATCAGCTTCAGCTCGTGCAGGCACTCGAAGTAGGCGACCTCCGGGGCGTAGCCCGCCTCGGTGAGCACCTCGAAACCCGTCTGCACCAGGGCCGAGGCGCCACCGCAGAGCACCGCCTGCTCACCGAAGAGGTCGGTCTCGGTCTCCTCGGTGAAGGTGGTCTTGATCGCACCGGCCCGGGTGCCGCCGATCCCCTTCGCGTACGCGAGGGCGAGCGCGAGCGCGTTGCCACTGGCGTCCTGCTCGACGGCGACGAGACAGGGCACGCCCTTGCCGTCGCTGTACTGGCGGCGGACCAGGTGGCCGGGGCCCTTGGGCGCGACCATCGCCACGTCCACCTCGGCCGGCGGCTTGATCAGGCCGTACCGGATGTTGAAGCCGTGGCCGAAGAAGATCGCCTTGCCCGGGGCGAGGTTCGGGGCGATCGACTCCGCGTAGATCCCGCGCTGGGCGGTGTCCGGTGCGAGCACCATGATCACATCGGCCTCGGCGGCGGCCTGCGCCGGCGTGACCACCCGCAGGCCCTGCTCCTCTGCCTTGGGACGGCTCTTCGAGCCCTCCGGCAGACCGATCACCACGTCGACGCCGGAGTCACGCAGCGACAGCGCGTGGGCGTGGCCCTGGCTGCCGTAACCGATCACCGCGACCTTCTTGGCCTGGATCAGGCCGAGGTCGGCATCGTCGTCGTAGAACACCTCAACGCTCATGAGAACTTCCCTTTCGTACGACGGCCGGGGCGGCCCGTCGTGGTCTGTGCGGATGAAATCCGGGACGGCCGGCCGAGGGCCGACCGGCGGCGGGTCAGGCGGCCCGCAGCGCGGGACCGGCGGTGATCGAACGCGAGCCGCGCCCGATGGCCACCAGCCCGGACTGGACCATCTCCTTGATGCCGAAGGCCTCGAGGTCGCGTAGCAGCGCGTCGAGCTTGTCCGGGGTGCCGGTGGCCTCGATGGTCAGCGTGTCCGGTGCGACGTCGACCACCCGGGCGCGGAACAGGTTGACGGTCTCCAGCACCTGCGACCGCGCGGACCGGTCGGCGCGAACCTTCACCAGCAGCAGCTCCCGGGCGACCGACACCTGGGGATCCAGCTCAACGATCTTGAGCACGTTGACCAGCTTGTTCAGCTGCTTGGTGACCTGCTCCAGCGGGGACGACTCCGCGTTGACCACGATGGTGATCCGGGAGACGTCCGGGTTCTCGGTCTCGCCGACGGCGAGGCTGTCGATGTTGAACCCGCGCCGGGAGAACAGGCCGGAGACCCGGGCGAGCACGCCCGGCTTGTTCTCCACCAGCACGGACAGGGTGTGCATGGTCATTAAATGTCATCCTCGTCGAAGGCCGGGCGGACGCCACGGGCGAACATGATCTCGTCGTTGCTGGTGCCGGCGGCGACCATCGGCCAGACCATCGCGTCCTTGCCGACCACGAAGTCGATCACCACAGGCGCGTCGTTGATCTCCATGGCCGCAGCGATGGTCTTGTCCACGTCATCCGCGCTCTCGCACCGCAGCCCGACACAGCCCAGGGCCTCGGCGAGCTTGACGAAGTCGGGGATGCGGTGCTTGTGGGTGCCCAGCTCGGTGTTGGAGTAGCGCTCGTTGTAGAAGAGCGTCTGCCACTGCCGGACCATGCCGAGATTGCCGTTGTTGATGACGGCGATCTTGACCGGGATGCCCTCCAACGCGCAGGTGGCCAACTCCTGGTTGGTCATCTGGAAGCAGCCGTCCCCGTCCACCGCCCAGACCACCGTGTCCGGCTTGCCGACCTTGGCGCCCATCGCCGCCGGCACCGCGTAACCCATCGTGCCGAGGCCGCCGGAATTCAACCAGGTGTACGGCTTCTCGTAGGAGATGAACTGCGACGCCCACATCTGGTGCTGGCCCACCCCGGCCACGAAGATCGCGTCCGGGCCGACGATCTCGCCCAGCCGCTTGATCACGTACTGCGGGGACAGGGTCCCGTCGACCGGCTCGTCGTAACCCAGCGGGTAACGGTTGCGCAGGTCGTCGAGCTGCGTCCACCAGTCACCGAGGTCGGCGGTGTGCCCCGCCGACCGCTCGACGGTCACCGCGGCGATCAGCTCGTCGATGACGTGCTTGGCGTCGCCGACGATCGGCACGTCCACGTGCCGGTTCTTGCCGATCTCGGCGGGGTCGATGTCCGCGTGCACCACAGTCGCGTCCGGGGCGAACGAGTCCAGTTTGCCGGTGACGCGGTCATCGAACCGGGCACCCAACGCGATGATCAGATCCGCCTTCTGCAGCCCGTAGACCGCGGCGACAGTGCCGTGCATGCCGGGCATCCCGAGGTGCTGCTGGTGCGAGTCGGGGAACGCGCCGAGCGCCATCAGCGTGGTGACGACCGGGATGCCGGTCAGCTCGGCCAACCGGCGCAGCCCGTCGGTGGCACCGGCCTTGAGCACCCCGCCGCCCACGTAGAGCACCGGCCGTCGAGCTGCGGCCATCAGCCGCGCCGCCTCCCGGATCTGCTTGCCGTGCGGGTGCAGGGTGGGCCGGTAGCCGGGCAGGTCCAGGGTGGGCGGCCAGGAGAAGGTGGTCGGCGCCTGGAGCACGTCCTTGGGGATGTCGACCAGCACCGGGCCGGGTCGCCCGCTGCTGGCCAGGTGGAACGCCTCGGCCAGCACCCGGGGGATCTCCTCGGCGTTCTGCACGAGGAAGTTGTGCTTGGTGATCGGCAGGGTGATGCCCTGGATGTCCGCTTCCTGGAAGCCGTCGGTGCCGATCAACGGGCTGGCCACCTGCCCGGTGATCGCCACCATCGCCACCGAGTCCATGTACGCGTCCGCGATCGGGGTGACCAGGTTCGTAGCGCCCGGGCCGGAGGTGGCGATGCAGACGCCGACCTTGCCGGTGGCCTGCGCGTAGCCGGTCGCCGCGTGCCCCGCGCCCTGCTCGTGCCGCACCAGGATGTGCCGGACCGTCGAGTCGTAGAGCGGGTCGTACGCCGGCAGGATCGCGCCACCCGGAATGCCGAAGACGACGTCGACCTCGAGCGCCTCAAGGGACCGCACGAGCGAGCCGGCTCCGGAGATCGGGGTCGCGGCGGCGGGCCGTACCGCCGGGACGGCCGGGGTGGCCGTGCGCGTGGCGGCCTGGTCGACGTCGAGGGTCGGGTCGGCGGCCGCGCGGGCCCGGCGGGCGGTGTGGGCGAGGGTCTCTGGCGTTGGTCTCGTCATGGCGGTTCTGGCCTTCGGCTGGAGTGGCTGGTGGCTAGTCAAGCGATGCGACGCGGGCGGGGCCCGCCTCGCCAGGTTCCGATGGCAATAAAAACGGCCCTCGTGCAGATGCACGGGGCCAGCGCACTCTCGGTGAGGGAGAGTGCGCTCAGGTAAGTACTCGCAGCGACCGGTACGACGACATGCGGCTAAGCCTGACGCATCTCACGCGATGAGTCAACTGATCCCACATGTTGGTTAACGGAGGTCGGCGCGTCGGCCGGCGACGCGCCATCGGCAGGCGGGGTGGGCTGCCCGGACCCGCCTGGAGCACGGCGTGGCGCGGGCACCGGAGCGGGACGCGCACCCGGGGATGTGGCCGCCTCCAGCATCGCCTCCAGGTGCTCGGCCGGCACCCCCCAGCCGAAGAGCGCGCCCTGGCCGAAGCGGCAACCGGCGGCCACCACCGCGGCCAACTCGGTCGGGGTGGTCACCCCCTCGGCGATCACCTCCAGCCCCAACTGGTGGCCCAGGCGCATGACGATGTCGACCATCGGGGCGAACGCCGGGCCGTCCTGGCCGACCGGGCGGACCGGCTCGTGCTCGGCGACCAGGCTGTGGTCGATCTTGAGGATGTCGATCGGCAACCGGCGCAGCTGCCCCAGCGACGAGTAGCCGGCCCCGAAGTCGTCCAGCGCGATCCGGACACCGGTCAACCGCAGCGCGGTGAGCCGGCGGATCAGCTCGTCCAGGTCGGTGGCGACGGCGTGCTCGGTGACCTCCAGCACCAGCCGCTGCGGCGGCACGTGGTGGGCGCGCAGCGCCTCGGCGACCTGGACCACGTACTCCGGGGCGTGCAGCTCGCGCGGGGAGACGTTGACCGACACCCAGACGTCGTGCCCGTCCGCCAGCCACCGGGAGAGCTGGTAGCAGGCCTGATGCAGCACCCAGGCACCGAGCGGGGCGATCATGCCGCACTCCTCGGCGAGCGGGATGAACTCGTCCGGGCGCACGTTGCCCAGCTCGGGATGGTGCCAACGGAGCAGCGCCTCGGCGCCGACCGGCCGCACCGACGGCAACGACGCCACCGGCTGGAACGCCAACCGCAGCTCGTCGCGGTCGATGGCCCCGCGTAGCTCGTGCTCCACCGTCGTACGCCGACGCAGCAGTTGGTCGTACGCGGCGTCGTACCGCTCGATCCGGTTCTTGCCCCGCTGCTTGGCGTAGCGCAACGCCAGGTCGGCGTGGCGCAGCAGCAGCTCCACGTCCGGCTCGTCGGCCCAGTCGGCCACCCCGATGCTCACCGACAGGAAGACCGGCCCCTCCGGCTGGTCGTAGGGCCGGTTGAGCACCCCGAGGAGCCGTTCGGCGACCCGGTCCGCCTCGACCGGCCGGCCCTGCATGAGTACGGCGAACTCGTCGCCACCCAGCCGGGCGGCCACGTCGCCGGGGCGCAGGTTGCCACGCAGCCGCCGGCCCACCTCGGCCAGCACGGCGTCGCCCACGTCGTGGCCCCGCATGTCGTTGACGTTCTTGAAGCCGTCCAGATCCAGGCCGAGCAGCACACACGGGTTGTGGTCGGCGGCGTTGCGGTGCAGCGCCCGGAGCAGCCCGCGCCGGTTGGCCAACGACGTCAGCGGATCGGTGTGCGCCAGCTCCCGGAAGTGCGCCTCCCGCTCGGCCAGGCGCCCCGCGTACCCCCGGACGTCGCGAAGGGTGAGGTACTGCCGCGCCACCAGGGCGAAGCCCTCCACGCTGCCGGCCACGATGCCCGCCGCGGTGAACCGGCCGTCCTGGACGAGGTGGTACATCGCCGAGGCGGCCATCGCCAGCATCGGGGCGATCGCGTACTCGCCGTCGCTACCGACCAGGTCCAGGTCGATCTGCCCCGGCCGGTCGGCCCGGTACACAGCGAGCGCGACGGTCAGCAGACCGGCGGCGAGCACCGCCGCGCCGGTCAGCGCCATTGTCGGCCCGGCCTGGCAGAGCCCGGCGCTGAGACCCAGACCGCCGCAGGTCACCGCGCTGATGCCGGCGCCCAGCGCGGCGAGCCTTCGACGTGGCCTGGCCGCCCGGAAGACGACGATCACGACGAGCCCGGCACCGAGCGCGGCGCTCACAGTGGCCAGCAGGATCGCCGGACAGGCCATCGGGGTGGCGGCACCGAGCAACCGGGTGGGCTCGGAGAAGAGCACCCAACCGACGAACCACAGCGCCGCCGCCATCACCAGCCCGTCCAGTGCGAGCCGGGCCGTTCCGGCCGCGGTGGCGGCCACCCCGGGCAGCCGGAGCAGACCAGCGGCGAAGGCCAGCCCGCTCACCGCCGTGCCGATCGCCACCGCTGTCGCCCAACCGGTGCGCTGCCCCTGCTCGTGGGCCCAGTGGTCGGTCGCACTGAGCGCGGCGACCACCCCGGCCAGGAGGCTGAGCACTGCAACACCGGCGGCCGCCGCGAGCAGCACGTGCGCCGGTCGACGCGGCATCGTCCGCCGCCGGGCGACGGCGGTCAGCAGCACGGCGGCCACCGCGGCGACGAGCCCGCTGAGCGCCGCGACAGCGACCAGGCCCGGTGGAAAATGCACGCCTCCAAGAGTGCCGGATGCGCGCACGTCATGGGGGGCTGAGTGTGCATCTGTTGGGACACGGCAGATACCCGGGTGGGCCGACGCGCCGGTGGTGTCATGCTGGTATGCATGCCTGAGCTGCGGTCGAGGACCTCCACACACGGTCGGACGATGGCCGGCGCCCGGGCCCTCTGGCGGGCCACCGGGATGACCGACGACGATTTCGGCAAGCCGATCGTCGCCATCGCCAACAGTTTCACCCAGTTCGTGCCTGGTCACGTACACCTCAAGGACATGGGTGGCCTGGTCGCCGACGCGGTCGCCGAGGCCGGTGGGGTGGGCCGGGAGTTCAACACCATCGCGGTCGACGACGGCATCGCGATGGGCCACGGCGGCATGCTCTACTCGCTGCCCAGCCGTGAGCTGATCGCCGACGCGGTCGAATACATGGTCAACGCGCACTGCGCGGACGCCCTGGTCTGCATCTCCAACTGCGACAAGATCACCCCCGGGATGCTGCTGGCCGCGTTGCGGCTCAACATCCCGACCGTCTTCGTCTCCGGCGGCCCGATGGAGGCCGGCAAGACGATGGCGATCGAGGGCGTCGTGCACAGCAAGATCGACCTGATCGACGCGATGATCGCCTCCTCGAACGAGGCGGTCACCGACGAGCAGCTCGGTGAGATCGAACGCTCCGCCTGCCCGACCTGCGGCTCCTGCTCCGGCATGTTCACCGCCAACTCGATGAACTGCCTCACCGAGGCGATCGGGCTCGCGCTGCCCGGCAACGGTTCGACGCTGGCCACCCACGCCGCCCGCCGGTCGCTCTTCGTCGAGGCCGGCCGGACCGTCGTGGAGATCTCCAAGCGGTGGTACGACGGCGACGACGACTCGGTGCTGCCGCGCACTGTCGCCTCCAAGGCCGCCTTCGAGAACGCCGTCGCCCTGGACGTGGCGATGGGCGGCTCCACCAACACGGTGCTGCACCTGCTCGCCGCCGCCCGCGAGGCGGAGATGGACTTCGGCGTCAGCGACATCGACGCGATCTCCCGCCGGGTGCCGTGCCTGGCCAAGGTCGCGCCGAACTCGCCGAACTACCACATGGAGGACGTGCACCGGGCCGGCGGCATCCCGGCGATCCTCGGCGAACTGGACCGGGCCGGGCAGCTCAACAGGGACGTGTGGGCCGTGCACTCCCCCTCCCTCGCGCAGTGGCTGACCGACTGGGACGTGCGCGGTGGCTCCCCCACCCCGACGGCCGTCGAGTTGTTCCACGCCGCCCCCGGCGGGGTGCGCACCACCGAGCCGTTCTCCACCACCAACAGGTGGTCGTCGCTGGACACCGACGCGGCCGGCGGCTGCATCCGGGACCGCGAGCACGCCTACTCCGCCGACGGTGGGCTGGCCATCCTGCACGGCAACCTGGCACCCGAGGGCAGCGTGGTGAAGACCGCCGGCGTGCCCGACGACTGCCTGACCTTCCGTGGCCCGGCGAAGGTCTACGAGTCGCAGGACGACGCGGTGACAGCGATCCTCGCCAAGCAGGTGGTCGCCGGGGACGTCGTGGTCATCCGGTACGAGGGCCCCAAGGGCGGCCCCGGCATGCAGGAGATGCTCTACCCCACCTCGTTCCTCAAGGGACGTGGGCTGGGCCGGTCCTGCGCGCTGCTCACCGACGGCCGCTTCTCCGGCGGCACCTCCGGGCTCTCCATCGGGCACGTCTCCCCCGAGGCGGCCTCCGGCGGGCTGATCGCCCTGGTCCGCGACGGCGACGAGGTCGTCATCGACATCCCGGGCCGGTCGATCGAGCTGAACGTGCCAGCCGAGGAGCTGGAGGCTCGCCGGGTGGCCGAGGAGAAGCGCGACAAGCCGTACACGCCGACCGATCGGCAGCGGCCCGTGTCGGCGGCGCTGCGTGCGTACGCCTCGATGGCCACCTCGGCCAGCGACGGCGCCTACCGTCGCGTCCCGGAGTAAGCACCCGGCCCCACCCGCACCGATATCTGTGATGTCGGTGCGGGGTGGATCGGCGAAAACGCGGTGCCCCCGCATCGACCGTGTGGGCTAGCGTGTCGTCGGTCTACTGGGGATCGCCCCAGATTCTTACGGGGGAAGGCGTGTACGTGTCATTTTGGAAGAAGCCGGCTCTGGTGGCGGTTTCGGCGCTCACCGCGGTCGCTGTCTCCGCCTGCGGCGTGACGTCCGGCGCGTCCGAGGCGCCGAAGCCGCCCAGCGTCCTGGAGCTGCTGACCAGTGATCTCAAGGGTTCGCTGCTGAAGGCGGTCGAGGCCACCGACAAGACCGACTCGGTGACCGTGACGATGACGGGCACGATGGCCGGCGAGAAGATCTCGATGCAGGGTCTCCTGGACCTGGGCGACCCGCTCAAGGCCGAGATGAAGATGACCAACAGCAAGGGTGCCACGACCGTCCGGATGATCGGTGCCGTGATCTTCACCGAGATTCCAGCGGAAAACCGCGCGGGTACGGGTGGGAAGCGCTGGATGAAGATGGACCTGACCGGCCTGAGCGAGATGGCAGGCACGGACTTCACCAAGCAGTTCGAGAACGCCGACCCGGTCAAGCAGGTCAAGACGCTGCTCGCCATCGACGGCACGACGGTAGTCGGCCAGGAGACGGTGAATGGCGTACCGACGGTCCACTACACCGTCACCACTCCGGTGGCGACCTATCTCAAGCAGATCGACGCCATGCGCCGGGACGCCACCGAGCAGGCGCTGGCCACGCAGGGCATCAAGGAGCTGAAGATCGACCTGTGGGTCGACGAGCAGTACCGTCCGCGTCGGGCCGGCCTGTTCATGGGCAAGTTGGGCGACATGGTGATCGACTACACCGACTACGACAAGGCGGTGACCATCGAGACGCCGCCGCCGGCGGAGACCACCGACTTCGCCGAGATGCTCGAAGGCCTGCAGGGCCTGACCGCCAGCAACTGATCAGTTTCGTGTTGGGCGGGCTCGGCGTCATGCCGGGCCCGCCCGTTCCGTTCCGGTACCGCCGGTGCGCATGCCGAGCCGCTCGCCGGTTCGCGGTCACCACAGATCCGTGCGGTCAGGACGGTGCCCACGGTCCGCTGACGAACTGCCCGTTGCCGACGAACGGGCTGACGTTGGGCACGCAGCCGCCCAGGCCCATCGTCTGGGTCATCATGACCGGGGCCGGCTTGCCGCGACCGCCACACTTCATGTGGGCGAAGCCGAGGAAGTGACCGAACTCGTGATTGATCACGCCGGCGTGGTACTCGTCGATGCTGACCGGGTATCCCGGTGAGCCCTGGAGCCACCGCCGCAGGTTGATCATAATGGTCTTGCCGTACTTGCAGGAGTAGACACCCTCGGTGTCGACGCCGCTCGCGCCGCAGAGTCGGTCCACTGTCCTCGGTGTCGCGAGCCGCACGTCGACGTCCACCTTCGAGGTGCCGACCCGCTGGAAGGACCACGACGCCCGGGTCAGGTTCACCGCGGCGTTGGTGACCGGGTGCTGTGCGGACGTGGCCCATCCGTTCGGTGCGGCCAACACCTGCTCGATGCTCGCGGCGAACCGGTCCGGCTTCCAGGCGGGGATGTCACCCCAGGCGATGCCCTTCTCCACCGAGACGCTGTAGCGCACCCGCTTCTTGCCCTTGCCGATCACGCGACCGTTGCCGGTGGCGGTGGTGAAGGTGCCGGCGGCCCTGGTGGGGATCTGCGCGTCGGTCGGGATCTCCGGAGTCGGGCTGGAGGTCGGCGTGTCGCCGGGGCTCGGCGCTGAACTCTGCGTACTCGGGCCGGAGCGTGGGACTTCGGCCTGCCCGGCCGCCGGTGTGGACAGGCCACAGGCGGCGGTCGTCAGCACCGCTGCCAACGAGATCGGCACGAGCAGCCGTCCGTTGATCCGCACGTCGGAACCTCCAGGAGCAGTCACGGGTGAGTGAGGAACACCGGAAGGCTACGTGACTGCCTGTAAGGAAACTGTCAGGATGATCGGTGCCGGCGCACGCGCAAGAGCGCATAGATCCGGCATTCAACACAGAAATGGGTCACCCTAGGTGAGCGCCGCAGTTGCTTTGAGCGAGGTCAGGTGGCCGCTACGACGTGGTCGATCACCAGGTGGGCGGCACCGGTGATGCCGAGGTCCTGGCCGGCGGCGACCCGTTCGATGAGCAGGGTCTGGGTGGCCAGCGGGAGGCATCGCTCGTAGAGGGTGGCCCGCATGCTGGCCAGCAGCGGCTCGCAGTCGGCGAGCCGACCACCGATGGCCACCACCTGCGGGTTGAAGAAGTTGACCACCACGGCCAGGATCTCGCCGACGGCGCGGCCGGCCTGCCGGGCGAGGGCGGTGGCCTGCCGGTCACCGTCGTCGATCAGGCGGATCACGCCGGTCAGGTCGGAGACCGGCACCCCCTGCTCCCGGAGCGCGGTGACCAGTGCGGCGCCGCTGGCCACCGCCTCCAGGCAACCGGCGTTGCCACAGGTGCAGGGTGGCGCGGGATCGGCCACCACCCGGCAGTGGCTGATGTCCCCGGCCGATCCCTGCGCGCCCCGGTGCAACCGTCCACTGGAGATCACACCGGAGCCGATTCCGGTGCCAGCCTTGATGTAGACGGCGTGGTCCAACTCGGAATGGGCGGTGCGGTGCGCGCCGAGCGCCATCAGGTTGGCGTCGTTGTCCACGATGACCGGCACGTCGACACGGCCGGCGCAGAACGCGGCGACGTCGAAGCCGTTCCAGCCGGGCATCCGCGACGGGCTGACGATCCGCCCGGTGGAGTGCTGGACCGGACCGGGGATCCCGATGCCGACACCGCGGAGCGCACCTGTGGCCGAGCCGCCGCGTGAGGCCGCCGGATCGCCGTCCACCAGCGTGGCGACCTCGTTGAGTAGCGCGCCGAGCACCACCTCCGGGCCGTCCTCGATGCGGACCGGCAGGGTGCGGGCCTGGACCACCCGTCCGGAGAGATCCAGTGCACCGACGCGGGCGTGGTGCGCGCCGAGGTCGATGGCGCCGACCACGGCGCCGCCGGTGGGCACGGCGAGTTGGCGGGGTCGCCGCCCACCCCGGGACTGCCCGGCGCCGGCTTCCTCCAGCAGCCCCTGGCTGATCAACGCCTCGACCCGCTGGGAGACCGTCGACGGGGAGAGCCCGGAGAGGCGGGACAGGTCGGCCCGACTGACGGCCGCACCGGTGGCCACCCAGCGCAGTAGCTCCCGGGGGCCGCCCCGGAGGGCATCGCGTGGCGCGTCGTCAATCGTCACGTCAGCTTCTTAGCACCCGGAGTTTGTTCAAGCAACCGGTTGACTTAGTTTGCTGGCTACCTTTAGATGGCGCTGTTGGTTCGATATGAAGCTGACTTAGTTTTGTGGTCGAAGGAAGTGAGGCCGTCTGGTGGCACCGGAGACGACGGGTGCGAACCGACCGATGGTGTCGGTACGCGGCCTGAACAAGTGGTTCGGTCCGCTGCACGTGCTCAAGGACATCGACCTCACGGTGGCCGCCGGCGAGGTGGTCGTCGTGGTGGGGCCCTCCGGCTCCGGCAAGTCGACACTGTGCCGCTGCCTCAACCGGCTGGAGACCGCCGGGGAGGGCAGCATCGAGATCGACGGTGAGCCGCTGCCCTCCGAGGGCCGCGCGCTGGCCCGGCTGCGCGCCGATGTCGGCATGGTCTTCCAGTCCTTCAACCTCTTCGGCCACAAGACGGTGCTGGACAACATCACCCTCGGCCCCACCCGGGTCCGCCGGATCCCTCGACCCGAGGCGCGGCAGCAGGCGATGGCCCTGCTGGAGCGCGTCGGTATCGCCGACAAGGCGGACCACCACCCGGCCCAACTCTCCGGCGGGCAGCAGCAGCGGGCCGCGATCGCCCGGGCCCTGGCGATGCAACCGAAGGTGCTGCTCTTCGACGAGCCGACCTCGGCCCTCGACCCGGAAATGGTCAACGAGGTGCTCGACGTGATGGTCTCTCTTGCCGCCGAGGGGATGACCATGATCGTGGTGACCCACGAGATGGGCTTCGCCCGTCGCGCAGCCGACCGGGTGGTCTTCATGGACGACGGCCGGATCGTCGAATCCGGCGCACCCGACGACTTCTTCGCAGCTCCGCGCACCGAGCGGGCCCGCGACTTCCTATCCAAGATCCTCCAGCACTAGCCCCCAACGGGAGGGTGTCATGTCAATCCTCAAGATGAGCTTCACCGGGCGGCGGTCGCTCGCCCTCACCGCCACCGCGGTGGCGGTGGCCCTCGCCGCCGCCGGCTGCGGCGGTGACAGCGGCGGCAGCGCTCCGACGCTGCCCGGCAACCCCGGCCTGGGCGGCGACGGTGTGGTCGCCCAGTCGGTGTACGACGCCGCTCCGGTGGCCACCGACGCGGACATCCCGGCCGGTTCGACGATGGAGGCGATCCGCAAGCGCGGCTACCTGAACATCGGCGGATCCCTGGACGCGCCGCTGCTGGCCCAGCAGAACCCGGTCAGCGGCACCATCGAGGGCTTCGACGCCGACATGGCGAAGTTGCTGGCGAAGTACATCATCGGCAAGCCCGAGGTGAAGACGACGACCATCGGCACCCAGACCCGGGAGGCCATGCTCCAGGCCAAGTCGGTGGACGCGGTCTTCCAGACGTACACGATCACCCCGCAGCGGGCCACCCAGGTCGCCTTCGCCGGGCCGTACCTCACCTCCGGCCTCGCCGTCGGGGTCCGCAAGGACGACACCTCGATCAAGAGCGTCAAGGACCTCGCCGGCAAGACCGTGATCGTCGGGGCGAACACCCCCGCCGTCACCGCGCTGCCCTCCGCCGCGCCCGGCTCGAAGCAGATCGCCTTCGGCACCGACCCGCAGGCGTTGCAGGCGCTGCTGCAGAAGCGCGGCGACGCGTACGTGCAGGACTTCACGCTGCTCGCCTCGGGCGCCAAGGCGAACCCGGGGATGAAGGTGGTGGGCGAGCCGTTCACCACCGAGGCCTACGGCATCGGCCTCAACAAGGAGGACGCGCAGTTCAAGGAGTTCGTCAACAACTGGCTGAAGAAGATCCAGGCCGACGGCACGTGGGCGAAGGTCTGGGAAGGCACCCTCGGCTCGGTGGTGGAGGGTGGGGCGCCCACCCCGCCCGCCCTCGGTTCCGCCGACGGCTCCTGAGCAGCCTCTCGTACCGATGGAAGCCCTCACCGCCCACCTGAGCGAGCTTGGCCACGGCCTGGTCACGACGGTCGAACTGACCGTCGTGACCACCGTCGGGGCGATGCTGCTGGGCATCGTCGTGGCCACCCTGCGCATCGCCCCCGTCCCGCTGCTGCGCGCCATCGGCACCGCGTACGTGGAGGTGTTCCAGAACCTTCCCCTGCTGGCGCTACTGGTGCTCTTCGTGTTCGCGCTGCCGACCATCGGCATCACGTTCCCGCTGTTCACCTCCGCCGCGATCGTCATCGCGGTGTACGAGGGGGCATACCTGGCCGAGGCGATCCGCGCCGGGATCAACACTGTCGGTGTGGGCCAGGCTGAGGCAGCCCGAGCCATCGGGCTCACCTTCGGCCAGTCCCTGCGGCACGTGATCCTGCCGCAGGGACTCCGGGCGGTGATCCAGCCGATCGGCAACATCTGCATCGCGCTGCTGATGAACACCTCGCTGGCCGCCGCCGTCGGCGTGGTCGAGCTGACCCAGGCAGCCAACACCGTGAACCTGGTCGAGGCTCAACCGATCGCCGTGTTCACCGGCGCGGGCCTCGCCTACATGCTGCTGGCGCTGATCATCGGTCAGGTCACCGGCCTGCTCGAACGAAGGCTGGCGATCGTCCGATGAACAAGACGCAACAGATCCTCTTCGACGAGCCCGGCCCTCGCGCCCAGCGGCGGATCCGGATCGCCACCGTGCTGGGTGCCGTCCTCCTGGTCGGCGCCCTGGTCGCGGCCGTCTACCAGTTCGCCAGCCACGGCGAGTTGGCCGCCGCCCGGTGGGAACCGTTCACCACCTGGCCCATCTGGCGGTACCTGCTCAACGGCCTCTGGGCAACGGTGCGCGCCGCCGCCGCGACCGCGGTGCTCAGCGCCGCGCTCGGGCTGCTTTTGGCGCTCGGCCGGCTGTCGACGCACCGCCCGCTGCGCTGGCTGGCCGGCGCGTACGTGGAGATCTTCCGGACCGTCCCCACCCTGCTGCTGATCTACGTGACGCTGTTCGCGCTGCCGCAGTACGGGCTGAACTTCCCGCTGTTCTGGAAGCTCGTGGTGCCGCTGGTGGTCTCCAACTCGGCGGCGTTCGCGGAGATCTTCCGGTCCGGCATCCTGGCGCTGGACCGCGGGCAGACCGAGGCCGGCCTCGCGGTCGGGCTGCGCCGCGGGCAGGTGATGGCACTGGTGGTCCTGCCGCAGGCACTGCTGCAACTCGCCCCGTCCCTGGTCAGCCAGCTGGTCGGGCTACTCAAGGACACCTCGCTCGGCTTCGTGGTCAGCTACACCGAGCTGCTCTACAGCGGGCAGGTGCTCTCCTCGTACACCCACCTGCTGATCCAGACGTTCCTGGTGGTGGCGCTGATCTACCTGGTGGTCAACGCCTCGCTGTCGAAGTTCGCCCGCGTACTCCAGGCCCGCAACGGCCGCTTCGGAGGCCGGCGCGGACGGCGGACCGCCGAACTGCCCCCGCCACTCCTCGAAGGGAACACCCCCCGGTGACCATCTTCCGCTACGCCGAACTGGCCCGGGTCGTGCGCAACGGCTTCGTCGAGAGCCGGCACTACGGCAGCGTCGTGGTGCTCGCCCCGGACGGGACTGTCGCCCTCGCCGCCGGCGTACCCGACGAGCCGGTGCTGCCCCGGTCCACCCTCAAGCCGGTGCAGGCACTGGCCTGCCGGATCGCGGCCGGCGACGAACTGACCGGCCCGGCGCTGGCCCTCGCCGCCGGCAGCCACACCGGCGACGACCGGCACGTCGAGGTGGTTCGGGCGATGCTGGCCGGGGCCGGCCTGACCGAGGACGCGCTCGGCTGCCCGGTGGACTGGCCGGAGGACGAACCGACCCGGGACCGGCTGATCCGCGCCGGCGGACAGCGCGACCGGATCCGGATGAACTGCTCCGGCAAGCACGCCGCGATGCTCGTCGCCTGCGTCGCCCGGTCCTGGAGCACCCACGACTACCTCGACCCCGACCACCCGCTCCAGCGGGAAACCGCCGCCGCCGTCGCCCGGCTGGCCGGCACGCCGATCGCGCACCACGCGGTCGACGGCTGCGGGGCGCCGTTGTTCGGCTTGTCGCTGACCGGCCTGGCCCGCACCTTCCAGGCGTTGGTCACCGCGCCCGCCGGCAGCGACGAGGCGCTGGTCGCGCAGGCCATGCGCCAGCACCCGGAGTACGTCGGCGGCTGGAACGGGCACCCGAACACCGACCTGATGCGGGCCCTCCCCGGCTTCCTCGCCAAGGGCGGGGCCGAGGGCGTGCTCGCGGTGGCCGCACCGGACGGTCACGCGGTGGCGGTGAAGGCGATCGACGGTTCGCCCCGAGCCACCACCGCCATCGCCCTCGCCGCCCTCGACGCCGTGGGCGTACCGGTGGGTGGGGCCGACGCGCTGCGCCAGGTGCCGGTGCTCGGCGGCGGCGTACCAGTTGGTGCCGTCACGGCCGTCATCGACTGGACCACAGCATCGTCTCGGACCGAAGCGGCATCGCCTCGCACGGAAAAGGAAGAATCATGAACACATTCGAGATCTGCATCGACAGCGTCGAGGGAGCGGTCGCCGCCGAGGAGGCCGGCGCCGACCGGGTGGAGTTGTGCTCCGCTCTCTTCGACGGCGGGCTGACCCCCAGCCTGGGCACCATCGAGACGACAGTGCGCGCGGTCAGCCGGATCCGGGTACACGTGATCGTCCGTCCCCGGGCCGGCGACTTCATCTACTCGCCGTTCGAGATCGAGGCCATGGAGCGGGACGTGCGGGCCGCGGTGGCGGCCGGCGCGCAGGGCATCGTGATCGGCGCGTTGACCGCCGAGGGTGACGTCGACGTGCCGACCACCCGCCGGCTGATCGCCGCCGCGGGCGACGCCAGCATCACCTTCCACCGGGCGTTCGACATGACCCGGGACCCGCACGCGGCGCTGGAGCAGCTGGTCGAGCTGGGTGTGCACCGGGTGCTCACCTCGGGTCAGGAGGTCAGCGTGCTGGAGGGCGCTCCGCTCATCGCCGACCTGGTGCGCCGGGCCGCCGGCCGGATTGTCATCATGCCGGGCGGTGGCATCACCCCGCGCAACATCGCCCGGATCGTCGAGGCGACCGGTGCCGACGAGTACCACTTCGCGGCCCTGGTCAGCTCGGACAGCCCGGCCGTGCACCGCAACCCGGCGCCGCTGATGGGTGGCAGCCTGAACCGACCCGAGTACGAGCGTTCGGGCACCTCGGGCGCCCTGGTCGGCCAGGTGCTCGCCGCCGCCCGCGCCTGACCGGCAGCGCGTTCTGACGAGCGGTGGACCTGGAGGAGTCACCTTCAGGCCCACCGCTCGTGTCACGCGCCTCCCGACCGTTACGGCCGGTCAGATGGGCTGCCTGCCACGGGAAGCGCGGTCCCGCGGGCGTACCGGATCGCGGCCGGGGTGTCCTGGAAGACCAGCCCCTCGCGGCGTAGGTCGTCAGCGACTCCGAGTGTGGCCAGCACCTGGTCGTGGGCGGGGGTGATGCCGGAGAGCAGGACGGTGATCCCGCGTCCGCGTAGCCGCCGGATCGCATCGCCGAGGACATGCGCACCGGTGGCGTCCATGGTGGTCACCCGGGACATCCGCAGGATGACGACCCGGACGTCGGTGACCTCGGAGAGTTCGAGCAGGAAGGTGTGGGCCGCAGCGAAGAAGAGCGGCCCGTCCAGCCGGTACGCGACGATGTGTTCGGTGAGCAGCGCGTACTCCTCGGCGCTGTGTTCGCCTGGGTCGAGGGGCACCTGTTCCAGCCGGGCGCTGCGGGCCACCGCGCGCAGGGCGAGCAGCACGGCGACGCCGACGCCGACCGCGACGGCGGTGACGAGGTCCCAGATCACGGTGACGGCGAAGGTGAGCACCAGAACGACCGCGTCACCCCGGGTGGCCCTGGCCAGCGCCCACAGCGAGCCGGCCTCCACCATGCGGACGGTGGTGGCCAGCAGCACCCCGGCCAGGGCGGCGAGCGGGATCCGGCCGACCAACGGCGCGGCGGCCAGCACGATCGCCGCGAGGGCGACGGCGTGGGTGAGGGCAGCCAACTTCGACGCCGCCCCGGCGCGGACGTTGACAGCGGTCCGGGCGATGGCGGCGGTCGCTGGGATGCCGCCGAAGAGGGGGGCGGCGAGGTTGGCCATCCCCTGACCGAACAGCTCCCGGTCCGGGTCGTGCCGCTCGCCGACGGTCATGCCATCGGCGACGGTGGCGGAGAGCAGGCTCTCCAGGGCGGCGAGCGCGGCGACGGCGAGGGCGCTGGGAAGCAGCACACCCAGTGCGCCGAGGTCGAGGAAGCTGAGCGAGGGCGCGGGCAGACCCTGCGGCAGCGCGCCGATCCGGACCAGGTCGACCGGGATGACCTCGGCGAGGACGGTGGCGGCCCCCACGCCGAGCAGCGAGAACGGCAGGCCGGGTCGCCACCGGGCACCCAGCAGCATCAGTGCCGCGACGGCGAGGGCCACCGCGAGCGCGGCCGGCCGCGGGTGTACGACGAAACGAGCGACCGCGTCGAAGGCGACGGCCCAGACCTTCTCCCCGTGCGCGTCGCTGACGCCGAGAGCGGCGGGCACCTGTTGCAGCGCGATGACCACGGCGATGCCGGCGGTGAAACCCTCCAGCACCGGGGTGGGCAGGTAGCGGACGTACCGGCCCAGGCGGGCCACGGCGAGCGCGATCAGCACCACGCCGGCCATCGCCCCGACCATGAGCACGCCGGTGGCTCCGAACTGCTGCACCACCGGCACCAGCACCACGGTCATCGCCCCGGTCGGCCCGGAGACCTGGAGGTTGGAGCCTCCGAAGACAGCGGCCACCGCACCGGCGATCACGGCAGTGATCAACCCGGCCTGGGCGCCCAGCCCGGAGGTGACGCCGAACGCCAGGGCCAACGGCAGCGCCACCACCGCCACGGTGAGTCCGGCCAGCAGGTCCCGGCGCGGTGAGCGGTGGACCGCCGCCCAGTCGGCCCGGCCGGGCAGCAGCCCGAGGAGCCGCTCTCGGACCACCGGGATGGCGGCGCTCACCTGTCCGCGCCGGTGGCGCGCAGCTCCCCGAGGAGGCCGTCCCGGTCGGTGAGGACCGCGCCGAGGATCCGGCGCCCGGCGGCCAGCAGGTCGGCCACGTCCGGGGTGCTGAGCGCGTACATGACGAGGGGACCGTCACGGTGTGAGGTGACCATTCCGGCGCGGCGCAGCACTGCGAGTTGCTGGGAGAGGTTGGAGGCCTCGACCTCGATGACGGCGAGCAGGTCGCGGACCGGCTTCGGGCCGTCCTGGAGCAGTTCGAGGACCCGGATGCGCACCGGGTGCCCGAGGGTGCGGAAGAGTTCCGCCTTCGCCTGGTACAGCGGGACCGACATGAGCACCTCTTCCGATCGATGCGAAGACTTTAGCACTTGAAGAAGTCTTCAATCATTGGCCGGGTCGGCGCAGTGGTCCGCACGTCGTCAATGAGGGCCCCTCCGCCGACAAGGGTGTGGCGAAAGGGCCCGCCCGCTCAGATGTCGTTGACGCAGCGCAGCACCGGACGGCTGGTCAGCGCCGCCGGGTCCAGCGCGGCGTCGGCGCGCACGGTGAAGGTCGCCGACTCGCCCGGCAGGAGGGTGACCAGGGCTTTGTCCACCTCCGCCGAGGCATCGAGGCGGTCCGGGAAGAGCGTCAGGTCGCGCAGCACCGTGCGGGCCGTGACCCGGACCCGCTGCCCGCCGTCGACCGGCTCGACCGTCGCGTCCCAGGCCGCCGCCGGCCAGTCCACCTCCCGGTCCTCGGCGAAGAACCACAGGGCGCGCTCCGCGGTGCCACCGGCCTCCGCGACCAGCACCTCGCGCCGGGCATCCTCCGACCGTGCCAGGTCCGTCGGCAGCGCCAGCACCACCGAGGAGTACGCCGGGACGTCGAGGTCGACCGAGGTCTTCGCCCTCGGCTCCCCGGTGAGCGTGAACCGGGTGACCGCTGCCGTCGCGGTCCATGCCTCGGCAGTCTCGTTGACCGCGACCAGGGCCAGGCCGCCGTCGCGGGGTTGCACGGTGAGCAGCCGGTCGGCGTAGGCGTGGCGCAGCGCGTACCACAGGGGTTTGCGGCGGCCGTCGCCGTCGACTGCCGACCAGGAGGTCACCGGCCAGCAGTCGTTGAGCTGCCAGACGATGGTGCCCGCGCAGACGTCCCGGTGGGAGCGGAAGTGTTCCACGCCGAGCTGGATCGCCCGGGCCTGGTTGAGCTGCGTCAGGTAGTGCCAGTCGTCGAAGTCCGCCGGGGCGGGCAGGTGCGCGTCGAGGCCCCGCTGGAGCTTGGCGTCACCGCCGGCCGCCTTCTGGTGGTGCGCCATGCCCGGTGAGTCGTGGGCCAGGGGTTCGTCGCTCAACGCCCGGCGCAGCGTGGCGTACGCCGGTGGGGCCTGGTAGCCGAACTCGGCCACGAAGCGCGGCACGTACTCCCGGTACCTGGTGTAGTCGTCGGTGTTCCACACGTCCCAGATGTGGGTGGTGCCGTGCGCCGGGTCATTGGGGTGGATCGACTCCGTGCCCGACCAGGGGCTGCCCGGCCAGTACGGGCGGGTCGGGTCCAGCTCGCCGACGATCCGGGGCAGCACGTCGAGGTAGTAGCCGCGCCCCCAGGTGCGCCCGGCGAGGGCCTGCTGCCAGTCCCAGTCGTGCCAGCCCCAGATGTTCTCGTTGTTGCCGGTCCAGAGCACCAGCGACGGGTACGGCGCGAGCCGGGTCACCTGCTCGGCGGCCTCGGCTGCCACCTCGGTGCCGAACGGTTCCTCCTCCGGGTACGCGGCGCAGGCGAACAGGAAGTCCTGCTGGACGAGGAGACCGCGCTCGTCGGCCAGGTCGTAGAAGTCCGCCGACTCGTACCGACCGCCGCCCCAGACCCGCAGCAGGTTGACGTTGGCCGCGACAGCCTGGTCGAAGCGCTCGGCCAGCCGGGCCCGGGTGATCCGGGTGGGGAACACGTCGTCCGGGATCCAGTTGACCCCGCGGACGAAGACCGGGACGTCGTTGACCGACAACGCGAACGGGGTGCCGTGCTCGTCGGGTGTGGTGTCCAGCCGCACCGAGCGGAAGCCGATCCGGTGCGACCAGCTGTCCAGCGTGTCGCCGTCCGGTGCGTGCAGAGTCACCTCGATCGGGTGGCGGGCCTGCTCGCCGTACCCCCGGGGCCACCACAGCGCGGGTTCGCGGACGGTGAGGGTCAGCACGGCCGTGCGTTGCCCGGCCGGGACGACCACCTCGGCGCGGACGCCGGCCACGGCGGCGCGGACGGTCAGCGGGACGTCCGCGACCCGCTCGACCTCGACGTGCACCTCGACCCGGCCGTCGCGACCGTCCATGGTGACCAGTGGACGGACGGTGGCCAGTCGGGCGGTCGACCAGGCGTGCAGGCTGATCTCCTGCCAGATGCCGGCGGTGACCAGGGTCGGCCCCCAGTCCCAGCCGAAGTTGCAGGCCATCTTGCGGATGAAGTGGAACGGCTCCGGGTAGGCGTTCGGCCGGTCGCCGAGCCGTTCCTGCTGCGCCTCGGCGTAGCGGTACGCGGAGTCGAACGTGACCACCAGGTCGTTGTCCCCGTCGCGCAGCAGCGGTCGGACGTCGAACCGGTAGCCGCGGTGCATGTTCGCGGTGCGGCCGACCTCCACACCGTTGACTGTGAGCGTGGCGACGGTGTCCAGGCCGGCGCAGACCAGGTCGACGCGCTCGTCGTCGCCCGCCCGGTGGACGAAGGTGGACTGGTAGACCCAGTCGGTGCGCCCGATCCAGGCCACCGCCCGCTCGTTGTCGTCGAGGTAGGGGTCGGGGATCAACCCGGCGTCGAGCAGATCGGTGTGCACGCAGCCCGGCACTGTCGCCGGTGCGGACCGGCCGGCGACCTCCTCGGGCACCTGTGCTCCGGGGGCCGCTCGCACTGTCCAACCGTCGTAGAGTGCCTGTCGGCTCACGATTTCACCGCACCTTCCCGCATCGAAAGATGCCGTACTGAACCGGATAAGCTGAGCTACGGTACGGTCCGGAATCCGGGCTGTCAACGGCCAGAGAGCGAAGGAGCACGCCGGTGAAGCGGCCGACCATCGCCGACGTCGCCCGACGCGCCGGGGTGTCCAAGGGCGCCGTGTCGTACGCGCTGAACGGGCAGCCCGGCGTCTCCGAGGCCACCCGGCAGCGCATCCTGGCCATCGCCACGGAGATCGGTTTCAGCCGCAGCAGCGCCGCCCGCGCCCTCTCGGCCGCCACCGCCGGGGCGATCGGCCTGGCCCTGTGCCGACCGGCGCGAACCCTTGGCGTCGAGCCGTTCTTCATGGCGCTGATCAGTGGCGTCGAGGCCGAGCTCTCCGCCCGCTCGTATGCGCTGACCCTCCAGGTGGTGGCCGACCCGGACGCCGAGATCGCTGTCTACCGGCGCTGGTGGGGCGAACGACGGGTGGACGGGGTGCTCGTCTGCGACCTGCGCACCGACGACCGTCGCATCCCGGCACTCGAACAGCTGCAACTGCCGGCGGTGGTGATCGGTGGCCCCGGCGGCACCGGTGAGCTGGCGAGTGTCTGGTCCGACGACGCCGCCGCGCTGACCGAGACGGTGGAGTACCTGGCCGCGCTCGGGCATCGGCGGATCGCGCGGGTCGCCGGCCTGCCCGACCTACGGCACACCGAGATCCGCACCGACGCCTTCGCGGCGGTCTGCCAGCGGCTCGGCCTGGTCGACGCGGTCACCGTCTGGTCCGACTACACCGGCGAGGAGGGCGGCCGGGCCACCCGCCGGTTGCTCAGTTCGGCTGGCCGGCCCACAGCGGTCATCTACGACAACGACGTGATGGCCATCGCCGGGCTCTCCGTCGCCCAGGAGATGGGCCTGACCGTGCCCGGCGATCTGTCCATCGTGGCCTGGGACGACTCGCCGCTGTGCCGGCTGGTGCACCCGCCGCTGACCGCGCTGGGCCGGGACATCCCGGCGTACGGCGCGCACGCCGCCAGGCAACTGCTCGCCGTCGTCGCCGGGCAACCGGCCGGGCGGGTGCAGGACGAGACGCCTCACCTCACGCCGCGCGGCAGCACCGCACCGCCCCGGGGGAGATGAACCGGTTCAGCGAGATGCTGAGGGAAACTCCTCGAAGTACGCCTCGACCCGCTCGGCCGTCGCCGGCCGGGCCAGCGCGAACCCCTGCCCGTACCGGCAGCCACCCCGGCGCGCCCCCTCGACCTGGGTCGACGACTCCAACTCCTCGGCGACGATCTCAACGCCCAGCCGCTCGCCCACGTTGACCACCACGTCGATCAGCGGCGGTTGCCCGTCCGGCCGTGCGCCCACCAACTCCGGGCCCACCTTGAGCAGGTCGATCGGCAGACGGCGAAGCTGGGCCAGCGAGGCGTGCTCGGCCCGGAAGTCGTCCAACGCGGTGCGTACGCCCAGCGACCGGAGCCCGGCCAGCCGAGCCACCACCGTCGACAGATCACCGGCGACCCTCGGCTCGCTCACCTCCACCACCAGCCGCTCCGGTGGCACCCCGTACGCGGCCAGCACGGCCGCGAGCCGCTGGACGAAGTCGGGAGTGGTCAGCTCCCGGGTGGTGACGTTGACCGCCATCCACAGCTCCCGGACACCCACCGACCAGTCGGACAACTGCCGGCAGGCCCGGTCCAGCACCCACCACTCCAACTCGCCGACCAGGTCCAGGTCCTCGGCGACCGGCAGCAACTCGGCCGGGAGCACAGTGCCGAGCACCGGGCTGCGCCACCGCAGCAGCGCCTCCGCGCCCACCGGCTGCCCGTCGGCCAGGTCGACCACCGGCTGGTAGACGAGGTCCAGCTCGCCGCGCGCCACCGCACCGGGCAGCTCGCGCTCCAGGTCGAGCCGGCGCACCAGCTGTTCCTCCAGGAACGCGTCGTACCACTCCACCCTGTCCCGGCCCAGCTGCACGGCCCGTCGTCTCGCCAGCTCGGCCTGCCGGAGCACGTCCGCCGGCCCGGCGCCGCTCACCTCGGCCAACCCGATGCTCGTCTGCACGCGCAGCATCGCACCGGCCAGCCGGTAGGGCGGACTGAGCGCGCTCAACAGTCGGGTGCCCAGCGCGTACGCCAGCACCGGCCCGGCGGCGGTGACCACCGCGAAGCCGGTACCCGTGCACCCGGTGACCAGATCGTCGGGGGCGATGACCGCGCGAGCGCGGTGCACCGCCTCGGCCAGCACGTCCTCCCGGGCCGTCGGGCCGAACCCCTCGGTGCCGTGCAAATCCACCAGCAGCAGCGCGCCGGCCGGCGCCGGAACGTCGCCGATCGCGGCCAGGGCGTCCAGCAGGCTGGCCCGGTCACCGGGGCTCGCCGCCGCGGGTCGCCGGTTGAGCCCCGACCACGCGGAACTGTGGTCAGGCGACCACGTCGCGCCGGCACCCAGCGCGGGCGCCGCGCCCTCCGGGACGCCGAGGGCCCGCTCGGGCGGCGGCTCCGGCGTGCCCGGCCAGCGGACCGGGGCCGCACGGCGGTGCCGCAGCGAACGGCCGGCCGGTCGCCGATGAGCGGCCCGCCGAACGGACGTGGACCCGTCACCGGCGCGCAGCAGCTCGCG
This sequence comes from Micromonospora noduli, assembly GCF_003264365.1. Taxonomy (GTDB): domain Bacteria; phylum Actinomycetota; class Actinomycetes; order Mycobacteriales; family Micromonosporaceae; genus Micromonospora; species Micromonospora noduli. Next base: position 91,008 of record NZ_PYAK01000013.1, on the reverse strand, counting down.
CAGCACCAGGGGCGGCACTGCCGCCAGGGCCAACAGCACGCTCGTCCGATCCGGCGAGCGGCCGGCTCCCAGGTGCAGACCCGATGCCAGCAGCAGCACCGCCGCGGGGAGCACCGACCGGGGCCAGGCCGCAGCCACCGGCTCCACCGACTCCCCGTCGTCCGCCGCATCCGCCGCGCCGACCGCGACGAGCAACATCCCGAACACCAGCGGTGGTACGGCCAGCAGGGCCACCCGGCCAGCCGGCGCGGACGGCAACGTGGCCAGCAGCACCAGCCCGCCCACTGTGAGCAGGACGCCGCCCCGGCAGAGCGACGCACCCGAGCGCCGACGTGGCCCCGCGAACGCGTTCAACGCGGCCATGCTCAACCCGCCGAGCGTCAACGCGGCGACCAGCCGAGCCCTGACCGGCAGGCCGTCGGAGGGCAGCAGCAACCAGCCGGCGAGGGCCAGACCGAGGGCCGGGCCGGTCGACTCGACCAGCCACCGCAACCGGACCGGGGCCGCCGGCTGCGACCGGCCGGGGAGCCGGTACAGACCGGCCGTCGAGAGGGCCGCCACGACCAGCGACCCGATCAGCACGGCGAGGGTGTGCCCGATGCCGGCCAGGGGCAGCACGACGGCGGTGAGACCCGCCGCCACCACCGCCGCGTCGAGTAGCACCCCCGCCGCACGCGGTGTCGGATCGGTGCCGCGTCGGGAGGCCAGCCGGGACAGTCGCAGCCCGGCGAGCGTGGCGCCGGCGCCGGCGGCCAGCGCGATCACCACCGAGGGCGGGACCAGGTCGACGGAACCGGCGAGGAGGAGCAGCGCCACCGCCACGGACGTGGCGGCCTCCGGTGCCGCACGGCGGGGGACGAGGACGCGGAACGGGTACGCGAGGAGCACGGCGGTCGCCTTCGTGAGGGGGCACGGGGGCGGTGCGGCGGTGCGGGACATCGGACGTTGCGAGTCCGCTACCCACGATTGGCAACGATGGACGGCCGAATTGGTTACTTGCCGGTCACTCAGGGGAGACAACGACCTGTGTCACTGTACGGCGTACCGCACGCTGCCGGCACCGCCCGCCGCGAGCCGAAACAACCCGGAGTGGGATCATCGGAGGGTGAGTAAGCCCGACACGGTCCGCTTCCGGTACAACCAAGCCATCCTGGTGGCCGCGATCATCGCCTTCGTCGGCGCCCTGCCGCTGGCCAACGCCCGGAACTACCTGCTGCCGGTGCTGCTCGTCCCGCTCGCCGTCGCGGTGTGGGCCTGGCGGGCCGGCACCGACGCCGACGCGCGGGAGCTGCGCATCCGGGCGCTGGTCGGGCAGCGTCGGATCGAGTGGGACCAGGTCCTCGAGCTGACCACCGACCAGCGCGGGCGCGCGGTGGCCCGGCTCGACGACGGCCGCCAGGTTGTCCTGCCGGCCGTCCGTGGGGCGGATCTGCCCCAACTGGTCGCGGCGACCGGCCAGCCGCTGCCGGACGCTCCGGCGGACACCCCCGGTCAGTAGCCGTCGACCACCGTGTTGATCAGCGGTTGCCCGGCGGCGAACCGGCGGACCTGATCGCCCACCAGCCGGTAGGCCCGTGGCAACAACCCGCGCACCGACCCGCCGACGTGCGGGGTGAGCAGCACGTTCGGCATGACCCAGAGCGGGGAGTCAGCGGGCAGCGGCTCGGGGTCGGTGACGTCCAACGCCGCCGAGATCCGACCGGTGCCCAGCTCGGCGACGAGCGCCTCGGTGTGCGCCACCGGGCCCCGGGCGGCGTTGACCAGCAGCGCCCCGTCCGGCATCGCGGCCAGGAACGCCTTGTCGATCAGGCCACGGGTCTGGTCGGTGAGCGGCACCAGCACCACCACCACGTCCGCGTCGGGCAGCAGTCGGGGTAGCTCCTCGACGGCGTGCACCCCCTGCTCCGGGCGGGCCGTCCTGGCGACCAGGGTGAAGCTGACGTCGAACGGGGCGAGCCGGTCGCGCACCGCAGCGCCGATCGAGCCGGCGCCGATGATGAGCACCCGCTTACCGGTCAGCTCGTCGGTCGGGGTGTTCTCCGCGAACGTCCAGCGCCGCTCGGCCTGCGCGCGGACGAACGCCGGGAACGCCCGCAGCTGGGTGAGGATCGCGGTGACCACCCACTCGGCGGTGGACGGGTCGTGCACGCCCCGAGCATCGCAGAGCGTCACAGCCGGCGGTGTCCGGCCGGCCCAGGCGTCCGCCCCGGCGGAGAGCAACTGCACCACGGCCAGGTCGGGCAGCTCCCGCAGCACGGCCGTCGCGTCCGAGCCACCCAGGAACGGCGGCACCCAGAAGCGGACGTCGGCCGCCTCGGACGGCATCCGGTCGGTGTGCTCGAAGACCTCCACTGTCACGTCCGCGGGCAGATCACCCAGGAGGTTCAGGCCGGCCTGGTGCGGAATCCATACCTTCACGTCCGCCGACGATAGTCCCCGCCGCCGCTGCCGGTGCAGGCACGGCGGTGAACCGGCGTGCCGGGGGATGGCGCGTGGAGCCGGGGCGGGCGAGACTCAGCACACCGAGGTTCAACCCGGACCCGCGCGAGGTATAAGGAAGGGTCGGAGGGCCGTCCGCCTCCGCCCGGCAGACAGGTGCACGATGACCGACGGCTCCCCCGCCTCGCCCCGGCGTCCCATCGCGCCACCTTCGGTGCTCGGCGACCCGGAGCGGCTGCGCGCGCTCGCCGACACCGGGCTCGACGCCGCCCCGGACGAGGCGTTGGACCGGTTCGCCCGGCTGGTCAGTGACCTGCTGGACGTGCCGGTCGCGCTGGTCTCCCTGGTCTCCGCCGACCGGCAGTTCTTCCCCGGCGCGGTCGGGTTGCCGGAGCCCTGGTCGGAGCGTCGGCAGACCCCGCTGAGCCACTCGTTCTGTCAGCACGTAGTGGACATCGAGGTGCCGATGGTGCTGCCGGACGCCCGGCTCTACCCCCGCGTCCGGGACAACCTGGCCATCGACGACCTCGGCGTGGTCGCGTACGCCGGGATGCCGCTGACCGACCTCTCCGGCCGGGTGCTCGGTTCGCTCTGCGCCATCGACAGCAAGCCCCGCGCCTGGACGGCCGCGCAGCTGCGGACCCTGGCCGACCTGGCCGCCGCCTGCTCGTCGGAGCTGCGGCTGCGGATCGCGCTCGACGGCGCGCAGGAGGCCCGGCGGCGGGTGGTGCAGGCTCACGGGCGGCTGGAACTGCTGGCCGGGGTGAGTGAGACGCTGGCCGGCACCCTGGACGTGGGAACCGCGCTGCGTCGGCTCGCCGCCACCATGGTGCCGCTGCTCGCCGACTGGTGCCTGCTCACCCTGATCGGGCCGACCGGCCTGCCCCGCGAGGTGGTCTCGGTGCACCGGGACCCGGCCCGCGCGGCGGACGTCGACCGCTTCGGCGATCTGCTGCGCACCGGGCTGAGCCCGGAGTCGATGGTCCGGGCGGTCCTGCGGACCGGCCAGCCCCGGCTCGGCAGCGTGGCGTCCCTGGCCGACGTGACGAGGGGCACCACGCACCCGGAGATGGCGACGATCGCCGCCCGGCTGGGCATCGCCTCCTACCTGAGCGTGCCGGTGCGGGGCGTCGGCGGCACGGTGCTGGGGGCGATCACCCTCGTCAACGGCGGCCAACGTCAGCAGTTCGACGACCGGGACCTGCTCACCGCTGTCGACATCGGCCGTCGGGCCGGCCAGGCCGTCGGCAACAGCTCGATGTACGGCGAGCAACGGCACGTGGCAGAGGTCCTGCAACACAGCATGCTGCCCCGGCTGCCGGTGGTGGCGGAGCTGGAGTTGGCGGCCCGCTACCAGCCGGCGGCCGACCGGGTCGAGGTGGGCGGTGACTGGTACGACGCCTTCGTGCAGCCCGACGGCGACGTGATCGCTGCGATCGGAGACGTGGCCGGGCACGACATCGAGGCGGCGGCGACCATGGGCCAGCTGCGCAACCTGGTGCGGGGCAACGCCTTCGGCCGACCGGACGCGGTCGGGTCACTGATGAGCAACCTGGACGGCGCGATCCGTGGCCTGCGGCTGCCGATCGCCGCCACCGCGACGCTGGTACGGATCTGTCCGCAGCGCGCCGGTGTGCACGAGGTGACCTGGTCCAACGCCGGGCACCCGCCGGCCCTGGTGGTCCGGGTCGGCGGGGCGGTGGAGGCCCTGGAGGCGACGCCGGAGCCGCTGCTCGGCCTGGCCCGCCCGTCACCCCGGAGCAGTCAGTCGACCATCCTGGCCACCGGCGACACCCTGCTGCTCTACACCGATGGGCTGATCGAACGACGGGACCGCTCCATCGACGAGGGGTTAACCGAGCTGGTGGGTCGGCTGACCGGCACCGACACGCTGCCCCTCGACGACCTGTGCGACCTGCTGCTCGCCTCGATCCGACACCGGGAGGACGACACCGCGCTGCTGGCCGTACGGGCTCGGTGAGTGGTCCACTGGCGATCATCCGGGCGGGTCAATCGGCACCCGTTGCATCTCGACGGGCCCGGCCGGGTCGCGCGGCGGGCTACCCTGGGCCGGGTGAACGCCCGTCCCCCGTACCCTCGCATCCACCGCCTCCGGGTGGCCCTCGCGGCGTCCTGCGCGGCGCTGCTGTTGACCGCCGGTTGCAGCTTCGGCGAGCCGGAGCCAGACCCGGCCGGCGAACCGCCCAACCTGCCGACCCCGTCCGCGTCGGCGAGCCCCGGCGGTGCCGGCCAGCAGGCGGTGGCGACAGTGCTCGCCAAGGGTCTGCGGGTGCCGTGGGCGATCGCCTTCCTGCCGGACGGCGGTGCGTTGGTCACCGAGCGGGACAACGGCCGGATCCTCCAGGTCGGGCCCGAGTCCGGGCCGGACGGGCTGCGGGTCCGCCCGGTGCAGACGATCCCCGACGTGGCGGCGGCGGGCGAGGGTGGCCTGCTCGGCATCGCCGTCTCCCCCGACTACGCCCGGGACCGGACGGTGTTCGTCTACTACACCGCCGAGCGGGACAACCGGGTCGCCCGGCTGCAACTCGGCGGGCAGCCCACCCCGATCCTCACCGGCATCCCCAAAGCCAATGTGCACAACGGTGGTGGGCTGGGCTTCGGCCCGGACAAGCAGCTCTACGTCAGCACAGGCGACGCCGGTCAGCGCCCTCTCTCCCAGGACGTGAAGAGCCTCGGCGGCAAGATCCTCCGGATCACCCCGGACGGCAAGCCCGCCGCCGGCAATCCGTACCCCAACTCCCCGGTGTGGTCCCTGGGGCACCGCAACGTCCAGGGTCTCGCCTGGGACGCCGCGAAGCGGATGTACGCCGTCGAGTTCGGCCAGAACACCTGGGACGAGATCAACCAGATCACCAAGGGCGGCAACTACGGGTGGCCGGAGGTCGAGGGCCAGGCCGGCGACAAGCGGTTCACCGACCCGATCGCGCAGTGGGCGACGTCGGACGCGTCCTGCTCCGGTCTGGCCGCCACGGACCGGCTGCTGGTCACCGGCTGTCTGCGCGGCAAGCGCCTCTGGGTGATGGAGCTGACCGACACCGGCACCCTGCTCGGTCAGCCCAGTGAGCTGCTCACCAACCGCTACGGTCGGCTGCGTGCGGTGGCCGCGGCACCGGACGGGTCGCTCTGGGTCAGCACCTCCAACCACGACGGCCGGGGCGACCCTGCGGGCGACGATGACCGGCTCCTGCGGGTGGTCTTCGCGGGTGGTGACGGCGGACGCAGCTGATTGCGTCACCATCCGTTCAGGTTTGCCAAGATCTTCCGACGGGCAGGTCAGACTTTCAGCATGGACGGGCAACGCGACGATGGGCACGACGACGCCGATGACCGGGACGACCCGGTGACCGGCGACGATCAGCCGCGCCCGACGACGGGTTGGTGGGTCGGCGCGGCCGGCCCGCTGCGCCGCCTCGGGCTGATCGTCGCCGTCCTCGCCGTGGCCCTGACGGGGGCGGTGCTCGGGGTGCTGGCCGGTGGCCAGGTGAGCACCGACATCGGCCCGTTCCGGGCCAATCTCAGCATCTCCCCCGCCCGGGACGGCGGCACCACCGTCGACATCCCGCCGCTCGGTGCGCTGCTGCTCGACAGCCACGACGGGCCGACGCATCTCACCGTCCGGCTGGGCGCCCTCGACCAGGGGCGCACCGAGGCGCTGATCGATGATCCGGCCAGCATCAGCCGGGCCAGCCAGAGCGCCGTGGAGGACGTCCGGTCCGGGGTGATGCGCCTCGGCCTGCGTACCCTCGGCGCGTCGGTGCTTGTCACGTTGATCCTGGCCGGGCTGATCTTCCGCGACGTCCGGCGCACCGCCTGGGCGGGTGGGCTGGCGCTGCTGGTCACCGCCAGCAGCCTCGGCACGGCGGCGGCGACCCTTCGTCCGCAGGCCATCGAGGAACCGCGCTACGAGGGGCTGCTGGTCAACGCGCCGGCCATCGTCGGTGACGCCCGCCGGATCGCCAACGACTACACGAAGTACGCGGAGCAGTTGCAGCGCCTGGTCGGCAACGTCAGCCAGCTCTACACCACCGTCTCGGCGCTTCCGCTGTTGGAGCCGACCCCGGGCACCACCCGGGTGCTGCACGTCTCCGACATGCACCTCAACCCGACCGGCTGGCAGCTGATCCGGACGGTCGTGGAGCAGTTCGGCATCGACGTGGTGATCGACACCGGGGACATCACCGACTGGGGCAGCGAACCGGAAGCCTCCTTCGTCGCCTCGATCGGCCTGCTGAAGAAGCCGTACGTCTTCATCAGGGGCAACCACGACTCCGGCAAGACCGCCGCCGCGGTGGCCCGTCAGCCGAACGCGATCGTGTTGAACAACACGACCACGACGGTCGCCGGGCTGACCATCGCCGGCATCGGCGACCCGCGCTTCACCCCGGACAAGAACACCTCCCCGGCCGGCAGCGGGTTGACCCAGCAGGTGGCCGACCAGGTGATCGGGGCCGGCAACCAGCTCGCCGCGACGGTCCGCAGCTCACCGCGACCGGTCAACATCGCGCTCGTGCACGACCCGGCGTCGGCTGGGCCGCTCGCCGGCACCTGCCCGCTGGTGCTGGCCGGGCACACCCACTCCCGGCAGGTCTCCGAGCTGCCGCAGGCGCCCGGGCAGCAGCGCACCACGCTGATGGTGGAGGGCTCCACCGGCGGCGCCGGGCTGCGCGGCCTGGAGGGTGAGAAGCCCACCCCGCTGTCGATGAGCGTGCTCTACTTCGACCAGCAGAAGATGCTCCAGGCGTACGACACCATCACCGTCGGCGGTACCGGGCAGGCCCAGGTCAACCTGGAACGACGCCTGGTGGAGAACCCGGCCGCCGGCGTCCCCGCCACACCCACGCCCACGCCGAGCGGCGGCGTCCCCGCCACGCCCACGCCCACGCCGACGGGCTGAGCCGACGTCGACGCCCGCCAGCCCGGCGGACCGGCGGACCGGCGGGCGGGCGACGGGTCAGCGGAGGGCGATGGCGGCCAGGGCGGCGTTGACGATGCTGCCGGGCAGCAGGTCGTGCAGTTCGTACAGCTCGGCGACGCTGCCGGACTGGCCGAACTCGTCCACGCCGAGCGGCACCGCCGGTGCGCCGACCGCCGAACCGAGCCAGGCCATCGCGTGCGACGCGGCGTCGTGCACTGTCACCACCGGCACCCGATCGGCGAACGCGGACCGCAGCGCGCCCGGCACGCTGGGCACCGTGGCCGTCCGTACGCCCTGGCGAAGGGTGCGCTGCCAGGCCCGGTAGAGCCGGTCCAGCGAGGTCACGTCGACCACGTGCGCGGCGATGCCCTCGTCGGCCAACTCCGCCGCGGCGGCGAGCACCTCGGGCAGCACGGCACCGGAGGCGGCCAGCTGCACCACCGGGGCGTCGACCAGGTGCGGGTACGCCTGGTGCGCGTCGACCAGCCGGTACGCCCCGGCGACGACCTGCCGGCGCAGCACCGCGTCGCCGAGCCGCGCCCGGGCCGCCTCGAACGGCGCCTGATCCAGCGGTCGGGTGCTCAACCGGAAGTAGTACGCGCCGTCCTCGGCGGGTGCGGCGGTCGCGGCCGGGGCCGACCCGCCGGCGATCTGACCGAGCGCGTCGCAGAGCAGCCAGTCGAGGGTGGCCGCGTACGCCGGCTCGATGAAGGTCACCCCGGGCAACTCCAGGCCGACCGAGGCGGTGATCGTGGACTGGTGGGCGCCGCCCTCCGGGGCGAGGGTGATGCCCGACGGGGTGCCGGCCACCACGAACCGGGAGCCGGAGTAGGTGCCGTACAGGAACGCGTCGAGGCCGCGCAGCACGAACGGGTCGTAGACGGTTCCGATCGGCAGCAGCGGCTGCCCGGACAGATCCCAGGACAGCCCGAGCTGGCCGAGCAGCAGGAACAGGTTCATCTCCGAGATGCCCAGCTCGATGTGCTGCCCAGCGGGGCTCTCCGTCCAGCGCAGCATCCGGTCCTCGGTCCAGGAACGCTGCTCGGTGGGGGCGAACACCCCGGTCTTGTTGATGAACCCGGCGAGGTTGGTGGAGGTGGCCACGTCCGGGGCGGTGGTGACCAGGTAGCGGCCCACCTCCCGGTCCCGCGCCAGGTCCACCAGCACCCGACCGAAGACCTCCTGCGTGGAGATCGGCTTGTTGGCGCGTACTCCTGTGCTTTCCGGGACGGTGACCCCCAGCGCACGCTCGCGTGGCGCGCGGGACAGCGCCTCCCGGCGGGCGCCGGCCTGGATCCCGGCGGGTGACGCCGGGTCGAGGCGGTCCCACTCGGTCTCGGCGGTCAACCCCTGCGCGGCGCGCAGCGTGTCGACCTGCTCCGAGCTGAGCAGCGCGGAATGGTTGCGCGGATTGCCGGCGATGGGCAACCCCCAACCCTTCACTGTGTACGCGAAGACGACGCTGGGCCGGTCGGTGACCGCGTCGCACTGGGCGTACGCGTCCAGCATCGCCTGAAGGTCGTGCCCGCCCAGGTCGGTGACGAGCGGGCCGAGCTCCTCGTCGGAGACGTCGGCGATCAGCTCGGCGATGCCGGCCGGAGCGCCGTCCAGGAACTGCTTGCGCAGCACCGGCCCGACCAGCCCGAACAGCGACTGGTACTGCTCGTTCGGCATCGCGTCGATCCAGTCGCGCAGCGCCTCCCCGCCCGGCCGGGCGTACGCCTCGGCGAGCCGGCGGCCGTACTTGACCTCCACGACGTGCCAGCCGGCCGCCTCGAACTGGCCCCGCCACTGGTTGATCCGGATGCCGGGGACCACCCGGTCCAGCGACTGGCGGTTGAAGTCGACGAGCCACATGACGTTGCCCAGCCCGGTGGTCGCCGGGTCGGCCACCGCCTCCCAGATGTTGCCCTCGTCCAGCTCGGCGTCGCCGATCAACGCCACGAACCGGGAGTGCGGGCGGGCCCCGAAGTGCGCGTCGACGTACCGCCGGGTGGCGGCGGCGAAGAGCGGCGCCGCCGCGCCCAGGCCAACCGAGCCGGTGGAGAAGTCCACAGCGTCCGGGTCCTTGGTGCGCGACGGGTACGACTGGAGGCCGCCACGGGCCCGCAGCCGGGGCAGGTAGGAGCGGTCCAGGTTGCCGAGCAGGTACTGGATGGCGTGGAACGCCGGGGACGCGTGCGGCTTCACGGCGACCCGGTCCTCGGCGTCCAGGTGCGCGAACCAGAGCGCGGTCATCGCCGTGACCAGGGAGGCGCTGGACGCCTGGTGACCGCCGACCTTCACACCGTCGCCGGTGGCCCGGTCATGGTTGGCGGCGTCCACGATCCGGGTGGCGAGCCACAGCACCCGCCGCTGGATCTCGTCGAGGACATCGAGGTCGTGCTCGGTCACTGTGGCTCCATCCAGGCGTCGCCGTTGACGCCCTCGCGAGGGGTGCGGGGTGGCCGCGTAGTCGACAGGGGTGGCGGAAGGCCGCCGCCGGGTCGCGGCGGCGGCCTGCTCCGGGCGGGTCTCAGCCCTGGACGCCGAGGCGCTCCAGGATCAGCTCACGCAGGGTCTTCGCGTCGGCCTGACCACGGGTGGTCTTCATGACCGCGCCGACCAGCGCGCCGACCGCCGCGACCTTGCCGCTGCGGATCTTGTCGGCGATGCCGGGGTTCGCGGCGATCGCCTCGTCCACGGCGGCGGTGAGCGCGCCGGTGTCCGACACGACCTCCAGGCCCCGGTTGGTCATGATCTCGGTGGGCGAGCCCTCACCGTCGACCACGCCCTCCAGCACCGTGCGGGCCATCTTGTCGTTGAGCTTGCCGGCGTCGACAAGCCCCTGAAGCTCGGCGACCTGGGCGGGGGTGGCACCGATCTCGGCCAGCTCCACGCCACTCTCGTTGGCCCGGCGGGACAGCTCACCCAGCCACCACTTGCGAGCTGCGGCCGGAGTGGTGCCGGCGGCCACGGTGGCCTCGATCAGCTCGACCGCGCCGGCGTTCAGCACCGACTGCATGTCCAGGTCGGACAGGCCCCACTGCTCCTGGAGCCGACGCCGGTGCACCCGGGGCAGCTCCGGCAGGGCGGCCTTCAGCTCGGCGACCCAGGCCGGGTCCGGGGCGATCGGCACCAGATCCGGCTCGGGGAAGTACCGGTAGTCGGTGGCCGTCTCCTTCGAACGTCCCGGGGTGGTGTCACCGGTGTCCTCGTGGAAGTGGCGCGTCTCCTGGGTGATCCGGCCGCCCGCGTCGAGCACCGACGCCTGCCGCAGCATCTCCGAGCGGACCGCCCGCTCCACCGACCGCAGCGAGTTGACGTTCTTCGTCTCGGTACGGGTGCCCCACTCCGCGCCCGGCAGGTTGAGCGAGGTGTTCACGTCACAGCGCAGCGAACCCTCCTCCATCCGCACGTCGGAGACGCCGAGGGTGCGGATCACGTCGCGCAGCTCGGCGACGTACGCCTTGGCCACGTCGGGGGCGAGCGCACCGGTGCCCGTGATCGGCTTGGTGACGATCTCGACCAGCGGGATGCCGGCCCGGTTGTAGTCGACCAGCGACTCCGTCGCGCCGTGGATGCGGCCGGTGGCGCCACCGACGTGCAGCGTCTTGCCGGTGTCCTCCTCGAGGTGCACCCGCTCGATCTCGATCCGTACCGTCTCGCCGCCCACCTCGACGTCCAGGAAGCCGTCGACGCAGATCGGCTCGTCGTACTGGCTGATCTGGAAGTTCTTCGGCATGTCCGGGTAGAAGTAGTTCTTCCGGGCGAACCGGCACCACTCGGCGATCGAGCAGTTCAACGCCAGGCCGATCCGGATGATCGCCTCGATGGCCGCCTTGTTGGCCACCGGCAGCGAACCGGGCAGACCCAGGCACACCGGGCAGACCCGGGTGTTCGGCTCGCCGCCGAAGTCGGTCGGGCAACCGCAGAACATCTTGGTGTTCGTGCCCAGCTCGACGTGGGTCTCCAGGCCGATCACCGGTTCGTAGCGCGCAACGACCTCGTCGTACGCGGGCAGTGTCGTCGTCATCGTGGCTCCTGCCTCACAGCGCCGGTGGGGTGAACGTGCCGACGGCGGACTCCAACGCGGCGGCGACCCGGTACATCCGGTCGTCGGCCATCGTCGGGGCCATCACCTGCAGACCGACCGGCAGCCCCTCGGAGAGCCCACAGGGCACCGAGATGCCCGGCCCGCCGTACAGGTTCGTCGGGATCGTGTAGAGGTCGGCCAGGTACATCTGGTACGGGTCGGCGGTCCGAGCACCCATCGGGAACGCCACCGACGGGGTGGTCGGCGAGATCAGCGCGTCGACCCGCTCGAACGCGGCGTTGAAGTCCCGCGTGATCAGCGTCCGGACCTTCTGCGCCTGCCCGTAGTACGCGTCGTAGTAACCCGACGACAGTGCGTACGTGCCGATCATGATGCGGCGCTTGACCTCCGGGCCGAAGCCGGCCTCCCTGGTCAGCGACATGACCTCCTCCAGCGACCGGTTGCCGTCGTCGCCGACCCGCAGGCCGAACCGGACGCCGTCGAACCGGGCCAGGTTGGAGGAGCACTCGCTCGGGGCGATCAGGTAGTACGCCGGCAGGGCGTACGCGAACGTCGGGCAGGACACCTCGACGACCTCGGCACCCATCTTGGTCAGCGCGTCCACCGACTCACGGAACGCGGCCATCACGCCCGGCTCGGCGCCCTCGCCCACGAACTCGGTCACGATGCCGAGCCGCACACCGGTCAGGTCGCCGATAGCGCCGAGCTTCGCCGCCGCCACCACGTCCGGCACCGGCTGCGGGATCGAGGTGGAGTCGCGCGGGTCGTGCCCGCCGATCACCTGGTGCAGCACTGCCGCGTCGAGCACCGTACGGGCACACGGGCCGGGGGTGTCGAGCGACGAGGAGAAGGCCACCAGCCCGTAACGGGAGGTGCCGCCGTAGGTGGGCTTGGCGCCCACGGTGCCGGTGACCGCGCCGGGCTGGCGGATCGAGCCACCGGTGTCCGAGCCGATGGCCAGCGGCGCCTCGTACGCGGCCAGCGCGGCGGCGCTGCCACCACCCGAACCACCCGGGATCCGGCTCAGGTCCCACGGGTTGTGCGTCGGGCCGTACGCCGAGTATTCGGTGGAGGAGCCCATCGCGAACTCGTCCATGTTGGTCTTGCCGAGCATCACCGTGCCGGCCTCCCGCAGCCGCTGCACGATCGTCGCGTCGTACGGCGGGCGCCAGCCCTCCAGGATCTTCGACCCCACGGTGGTCGGTACGCCCCGGGTGGCGAGCACGTCCTTGACCGCGACCGGCACACCGGCGAGCGGGCCCAGCTCCTCGCCGGCGGCCCGGCGCTCGTCCACCGCGCGGGCCGCGGCGAGCGCGCCCTCGGTGTCGACGTGCAGGAAGGCGTGCACCCGGTCGTCGACAGCGGCGATCCGATCCAGGTGCGCCTGGGTCACCTCGACGGCGGAGGTCTCGCCCCCGGCGACCAGGGCCGCGATCTCCGTCGCGGTCATCTTGATCAGATCGCTCATGAGGCCACATCCTCGGTCAGGATCCGCGGTACGCGGAACCGCTGGTCCTCGGCGTCGGGCGCGCCCGACAGCGCTTCCTCCGGGGTCAGGCACGGCGTGACGACGTCCTCGCGGAAGATGTTGGTCAGCGGCACCGAGTGCGAGGTCGGCGGGATGTCCGCGGCGGCGACCTCGCCGACCTGGGCGACCGCCTGGAGGATCACGTCGAGCTGGCCGGCGAACGTGTCCAGCTCCTCCTCGGTGACGGCGAGCCGCGACAGGCGCGCCAGGTGCGCGACCTCCTCGCGGGAGATGGCGGCCATCCGTGCCCCCTTCTGAATTCCTGCTGGTCGGGCGGTGTGCCGGCCGCGCGACAGGTGGAGCGTGACACGCGGTGACCGGAGCGAGTCTATTGTTCCGCTCCGGTGCCGCGTCCCCGACTCCCCCTCCAGCGACCCTCGTGCCGGGTCAGCGGGTGGGGCGGCGAGCGACATCCGGCTGCGGGTGCCCGCCGGTCGGGCGGACCGGCCGGTACCGGGCCAGCCAGGTGACCAACTCCTCGGCCGGCATCGGCCGGGCGTAGAACCAGCCCTGGGCGGCGTCGCAGCCGGCGGCGTGCAGCATCCGCCAGGTCCGTTCGTCCTCCACACCCTCGGCCACCACCCGCAGCCCCAGCGCGCCGGCCAGCTCGATCATCGACCGGACGATCGCCGCGTCGTCGGCGTCGTCGGCCATGCCGAGGACGAACGACCGGTCCACCTTCACCTCTGACAGCGGCAGGCGGCGCAGGTGCTGGAGCGAGGAGTAGCCGGTGCCGAAGTCGTCCAGCGCGATGGCCACCCCGATCCGGTGCAGGCGGGAGATGGTGGCCAGCACCCGGCGCGGGTCGGCCATCAACGCGCCCTCGGTGATCTCGACCTGAAGCCGCTCGGCCGGCACCCCGTAGCGGGCCAGCCGGTCGGCGATCTGGTCGGCGATCTCGCCGGTGTGCAGGTCGCGCACGCTCACGTTGAGCGCCGCGCGCAGGCCGATGCCGGCCGCCGACCACTTGGCGAGCTGCTCCACCACGTCGTCGACGACACGGCGGGTGAGCAGTCGCATCACGGCGCTCTGCTCGGCGACCCGGATGAGTTCCTCCGGGTCGACCATGCCCCGCCGGGGGTGCCGCCACCGCAGCAGGGCCTCGACGCCGACCACCTCGCCGGTCGCGATGGCGATCTGCGGCTGGTAGTACATGGTGATTTCCCCGGCGTCGTCGGCCGGCTCATCGTCCGCGTGCGCCCACCCGGTCGATTCGAGTGGCTGCCCTGGCGTACCCGGCCCGACGTCCCGCCGACCCCCGTTGCGCCCCTTGCCCGCCGCGCCCCCGTTCGGGGACCGCCGACCGATCCCGCCCCCGGCGCGCCGCTCCCGGACCGGGCCGGAACGGGTACCGGCGACAGTGGCACGGGCGTTGCGGCCCCGGATCGGGTCGGCGCCGGTGGCGATCCGGTTGATTAGCTCATCGGAGTGCACCAGCTCGGCGTCGGTGCGCCGACGGCGTGCCCACCACCGGGCAGCACCCGGCCGTGCTGTGGCGACCGCCGACGCCGGGTCCGCCGCTGGCGCGGACCGGTCCGACGCCGCGGTGGGCAGCGCACCCCCGGCCGGGGCGCCGGTGGGCAGCGCCGCACCGTCACCGCCGCGCACCTCCGCCGACGCGACAAGGGGTACGTCGGCAGTCCGCTCGGCGTCGCTCGGCACGCCGTGCCGGCCGTTCCCGTCCGGCTCCGCACCCTCGCCCTGAACTGCCGACTCCGCGTCGGCGTCGAACGGCCCCTCGGCCGGAGGGCTGGCCTCCAGTACGCGGCGCAGGTCGGCGAGGAGGCCGAGTCGCTCAGCGGAGTTGTGGTCGGACTCCGGGGCGTACACGGCCACCGTGTCGTTGCGGTGCTTGGCGTCGTACATCGCGACGTCGGCGTGGCGCATCAGGGTGGCGAAGTCCTCGCCGTGCTCCGGGAAGAGGGCGATCCCGATCGACCCGCCCACGTCCAGCGGCAGCCCGTCGAGCGGCACCGGCTCGGCCAGCGCCTGAACCACCCGGTCGGCCAACTCCCGCGCCTGCCCGACGTCGGTCAGCCCGGTCATCACGATGGCGAACTCGTCACCGCCCAGCCGGGCGATCATCTGTGGTCGGGGCTGCATGTCGGTGAGCCGGGCGCTGACCTCGACCAGCAGCCGGTCACCCACGGCGTGCCCGAGGGCGTCGTTGACGTTCTTGAACCGGTCCAGGTCGATCAGCAGCAGCGCGAGCTGCCCGTCGGGTTCACCGCGGGCGGTCCGCTCGGCATGCAGGTGCACCTGCTCGGCCACCTCGGCCAGCAGGGCCTTGCGGTTGGGCAGCCCGGTCAGCGGGTCGGCGGCGGCGAGGTGCTGCTGTTCGTTTGTCAACCGCGCCATCCGGTAGACGGCGAAGAGCGGCACCAGCACCAGCGGGATCAGCGCGGCGCTGACCCGCGCCGCCGCGACCAGCACCGGCGCGAGCAGCAGCAGCGAGCCGGTGGAGAGCAACTCGAAGCCGAGGCCCTGGCGGACGGTGGGCCACCAGCGGTCCCCGAACCGCAGCCGCACCGCCCAGCTGACCAACCCGTAGTTGACGACGAACCAGGCCAGCGCGGCACCGCCGACGGCGGCCACGTCGGTCCAGTGCAACCGCCCACCGGAGAAGATCGTGCCCGAGCCGAGCTGGATCACGCCATAGGCGGCAGCGAGGGCACACGCGTACTGGCCGACGTTGAACGCCGTGCGCCACGCCGCGTGCCCCATCCGCCAACCCGAGACGACGACGCCCACCGCCTGCACCACCACCGCCGGGCCGAGACCCCAGCCGAGCAGGATCGCGAAGGTGAAGCAGGTGGACGGGAACACCGCCGACGTCTGCCGGCGCCCCGGCGGCACGAACGGGCGCGCGTCGCAGACCACGGCGAGCGCGGCCATCGTCCAGAACGCCACCGGCAACTCGGACAACTCGCCGGGGAGCGTCGCGAGTGGAACGGCGGCGGTCAGCGCGGCGACCGCCAGGATGCCGGCGATGAAGGCGGCGAACGGTGCGACCCGTCCCGCAGGAAGCGAGTTGCGTGGGTCGGCGACCTCCACCACACCTCCCGACCGACCATCGGCGTGCCGGTGCGCGCGCCGTGACCCAATGAAACGCCCTCGGCCCCCAGTTTCCCGGTATGACAGTCACGAATCGGTCGTAGTCGTAATTAAGTTGGTATACGCGGCCAGTCGCCGTGCCCGGCCGCCGGCGGAGTCAGCCGCCCAGCTGAGCGACCTCCCGGGCGGCGTCCGGGCCGGCGTCCAGCAGGAGTCGGAACCCGTCCTCGTCGAGCACCGGCACCTTGAGACTGGCGGCCTTGTCGGCCTTCGACCCGGGGTTGTCCCCCACCACCACGAAGCTCGTCTTCTTGGAGACCGACCCGCTGACCTTGCCGCCCCGGCTCTGCACGGCCTCGGCGGCCTGGTCGCGGGAGAAACCGGCGAGGGTGCCGGTCACCACCACTGTCAACCCCTCCAACGGGCGCGGCCCCTCGTCGACCGCCTCCTCGGCCATCCGTACGCCGGCCTCGGCCCACTTGCGGACCACCTCGCGGTGCCAGTCCACAGCGAACCACTCCCGGATGCTGGCGGCGATGGTCGGCCCGACCCCGTCGACGGAGGACAGCTCCTCCTCGGTGGCCGCGTCGATGGCGTCCACCGAGCGGAAGTGCCGGGCGAGCGCCTGGGCCGCGGTCGGGCCCACGTGCCGGATGGAGAGCGCCACCAGCACCCGCCACAGGTCCCGTTCCCGGGCGACCGCGAGATTGTCCAGCAACTTGGTGGCGTTGCTGCCCAGGCTGCCGTCCTTGTTGACGAAGAACGGGGACCGGGACAGCTGCTCGGCGTCGAGCTGGAAGAGGTCCCCCTCGTCGCTGATGATCTCCGCGTCGAGCAGGGCGGCCGCGCCCTTGTAGCCGAGCACCTCGATGTCGAACCCACCCCGGCCGGCGAGGTGGAACACCCGCTCCCGCAACTGCGCCGGGCAGCTGCGTGTGTTGGGGCAACGGATGTCCACGTCGCCCTCCTTTGACGGCGCGAGCGGGGTGCCGCAGGCCGGGCAACTGGTCGGCATGACGAACGGCCGGGCATCGGCGGGTCGTAGGTCGACCACCGGGCCGAGCACCTCGGGAATCACATCTCCGGCCTTGCGCAGCACCACCGTGTCGCCGATCAGCACCCCCTTGCGCTCCACTTCGCGGGCGTTGTGCAGGGTGGCGAGTGCGACAGTGGAACCGGCCACGCGCACCGGTTCGAGCACGGCGAACGGGGTCACCCGGCCGGTGCGCCCCACGTTCACGTCGATGTCGAGCAGCTTGGTGGTGACCTCCTCCGGCGGGTACTTGAAGGCGATCGCCCAGCGCGGGGCACGACTGGTCGACCCGAGCCGGCCCTGGATGGAGACCGGGTCGACCTTGACCACCACACCGTCGATCTCGTGCTCGACGTCGTGCCGGTGCTCGGCGTAGTAGGCGATGAACTCCGCCACGCCGGCCAGGTCCGGGACGACCCGCCACCGGTCGCTGGTCGGCAACCCCCACGACCTGAGTGCCGCGTAAGACTCGGACTGCGCCGTGGGCTGGAACCCGCGGCGGGCGCCGATGCCGTGCACCACCAGGCGCAGCGGCCGGGTGGCGGTGACCCGTGGATCCTTCTGTCGCAGGCTGCCGGCGGCGGCGTTGCGAGGGTTGGCGAAGGGCGCCTTGCCCTGCTCCACCAGACCCGCGTTGAGATCGGCGAACGCGGCGATCGGGAAGTAGATCTCGCCCCGGACCTCCACCAGCTCGGGAACGTCCGGGAATTCGGCGGACGCGACGAGCTGGCTGGGCACGTCCCGAATGCTGCGCACGTTTGCCGTGACGTCCTCACCGGTACGCCCGTCGCCTCGGGTGGCGGCCCGGACCAGCCGGCCGTTCTCGTAGGTCAGGTTGATCGCCAGCCCGTCGACCTTCAGCTCGCACAGGTAGGGCACCGGGCCGCCCGCGTCCCGTTCGACCCGCTCGGCCCAGGCCGCCAGCTCCTCGTCGGCGAAGGCGTTGTCGAGCGAGAGCATCCGTTCTGCATGGGTGACCGGGGTGAAGTCGGTGGAGAACGTGCCACCCACCCGCTGGGTCGGCGAGTCGGGCGTCCGCAGCGCCGGAAACTCCTCCTCCAGTGCCTCCAGCTCGCGCAACTGCCTGTCGAAGTCGGCATCGGGGATGGTCGGCGCGTCCAGCACGTAGTAGCGGTACTGGTGCTCGGTCAACTCCTGACTGAGCGCGGCGTGCCGTTCCCGGGCCTGCGGCGTGGGCTCAGCCCCGGCCGCCGCCTCCTGCGCCGGGCTGACCTGCTGACCGATCTGTTCCTCGGACACACCGCCACCTTCGGACACGCCTGCGACCTCCCTGATCACGCTACTCCGGCACCGTATCGGGCCGGTGGGACAATCCGCCGCCCACCCGCGCCCGAAGCGACCTCGCCCTCAGCCGCATCCGGTGATCACGTGATGCTCGGTAGCCGTCGACGGGACGATCCAGCTGTTGACCATCAAGTGATCAAGGGTGACGGCCGAGTGCCACCGGGGGCACGGCGGCGTCGAGGTGTGCGTGCGGCGCGGCGGTGGGGCGGCCGCGGTGTGGCTGGCGGGCGGCACGGGCGGCGGCGGTGTGGTTGGCGGGCGGCACGGGCGGCGGCGTGCAAGGATCGCCGGACGGTGCGACCGGCGGGTCGCCGGGACGCGGAGGTACGGATGCCCGAGGCACTGCTCTGGGCGGTGGCGATCCTGCTGGCCGTCGCCGCCGGCTGGGCGTGGAACAGTTGGCGGCACCGGGTGGCCACCCGGCGTCCGGGCACCCGGCCGGGTCGGGGCGGCACCGGTGGCCGCCGTTCCACCCCGCCGCGGCCCCGTGGCGCCGAACGGCCGTCCACCAAACCCCGCTCGCGCGACACCGACCGGCACGGCGACGCCCCGGCGCCCGGTGAGATCTGGTGGGCCGACGTGCCGTACGCCGACGGCAGCGGGTCGAAGGTGCGCCCGTGCCTGGTGCTGCGCGCCGACTCCCGGGGCGCCGACGTCCTGAAGATCACCAGCCAGGACAAGAGCGACCGGGACGACCACGTGCGGATTCCCACCCGGGAGTGGGACCCGGGCGCGGAGCACGACAGCTACCTCAGCCTCACCGAGCCGATCCGACTCAGCTCGGCCGCCTTCGCCGACCACGCCGGCCGCTGCGACGCCGACCTGTGGCGAAAAGTGCGCAGCCTGCGCCACCTCCCCACCTCCTGACCACCCCTCGCGTCCGCCCGCCGACCATCCCTCCCCGTCCTCGCGGCCGGGCGCCCTCCCCCATCCTCGCGACGGGCGGCGTTCATGATCAACTCGGGTTCCTGAAAGTCGCGGTGTCCTGAGTTCCGGGATACCCCGATTTACAGAAACCCGAGTTGATCATCTCGACGGGCCCCGGCAGGCCGGCCAGCCGACCAGGCGGGCCAGGCGGGCCAGGCCGACCAGGCGGGGCCGAGCCAGGGGCGGGCCAGGGCCGAGCCGAGCCGAGCCGGGGCCGAGCCGAGCCGGGTCAGTCCCAGGTCGCGCCGAGCGTGGCCAGCTGGTCCGCGTACTCGATGCGGTTGGCCCAGTCGCGCGGCCAGGCGGTCATGCCGACGGCCGCGCCCACGAACGCGCCGGCCAGGGCCGCGATCGAGTCGGAGTCGCCGGCGGTGGTCGCGCCGCGGGCCAGCGCCGCGACCGGGTCGTCGGCGTGCCGTACGGCGCAGAGCAGCGCGGTGGCCAGCGCCTCCTCGGCCACCCAGCCCTCCCCGGTGGCCTGACACGGGTCACCACCGTCGTCCGGTTGCGCCAGGGTGTTGGTCAGTCGGCCCAGCACCGCCAGACACTCGTCCCAACCCTGGGCGATGAACTCCTGCGGAGAGGCGGAACCGGCGCGCTGCCAGAGGTCTCCCAGCCACTGCTCGGAGTAGACCAGGCGCTGGGACAGTGCCCGCTCGGTGAGCACCGCGGGAAGGTCGGGCAGCGAGGCGCCCGTGCGCAGCGCGAAGACCGCGTACGCGGTGAGTTCGCTGGCAGCCAGCCCGGTCGGGTGGCCGTGGGTCAGCCCGGCCTGCAACTGGGCCAACCCGGCGAGCGTGTCGAGGTCCACGTCGAGCAACCCGACCGGTGTGACCCGCATGTTGGCCCCGCAGCCCTTCGAGCCGACCACCGTCGCCTCCTGCCAGCGCACCCCACGGCTCAGCTCGCCGCAGGCGCGCAGGCAGGTCATGCCCGGGGCACGGTTGTTGTCCGGGCTGACCGCCCAGGCCAGGAAGCGTCGCCGCAGCAGTGGCTCCACCGCCTCCGGCGTGAACGACGGCGCCTCGTGCAGCGCCCAACCCACCGCCAGCGCCATCTGGGTGTCGTCGGTGACCAGTGCCGGCTCGCCGGACAGCTCACGCGGACCGGCCGGGCCGTACCGGCGCTCGATCTCGGCGACGGTCAGGAACTCGGTCGGCTTGCCCAGCGCGTCACCGTAGGCGAGGCCGAAGAGCGAACCGGAGGCGCGAAGCGCAGAGGTGGGGATCACGGCGGCCATGATGCCCGGCCGCCGCAACCCACGACGCGCTCAGTCCCAGCAGAGGCAGAACGGGTGGCCGGCCGGATCGGCGTAGACCCGGAAGCCCTCGCCCTCACCTGGCAGCCGCCGAGCACCCAGCGCCAGCGCCGCCTTCTCGGCGGCCTCGATGTCGTCCACCGTCACGTCGAGGTGGAACTGCTGTGGGCGCTCGGGATCCGGCCAGGCCGGTGGGCGCAGGTTGAGCGCCTGTTGGAAGGCAAGGCGTGGCTGGTGACCGGGTGGGCCGCCCAGCACCACCCAGTCGTCATCGGAGTTGCCCTCGGCGAGCGGTACGCCGAGCAGCTCGGCGTAGAACGCCGCCAACGCCCGCGGATCCGGGCAGTCGATCACCACTGAACGCAGCTGTCCAATCATGACCGTCATCCTGCCCACCGGGTACGACAGGAAACCTCAGTCCTCGGCGAGGCGCCGCCCGGCGTCCCGGCACGCGGCGAGCACCGCCCGCGCGTACTCCGGGGTGGCGCCGGCGAGGCCGCAGGCCGGGGTGATCACCACCTGCTCGGCGAGTTGGCGACGAGGGAAGCCGAGGCGGTCCCAGACCTGGCGTACCCGATCGGCGATCTGCGCGGAGGTCGGCGTGCCACCGGCCGACGGCGGCCGGGTCGGCGCGGCCCCGGCCAGCAACCCGAGGCCGGCGTCGATCGCCTCGCCCAGCGGGTCGAGCTTGGTGACCAGGTCCAGGTCGAGGGCGACAGCGACGGCGCCGGTGGAGCGGATCAGCTCCAGCGGCACGTCCGGGGCGCAGCAGTGCACCAGCGTCGGCACGCCGACCGCCTCGACGACGGTGCGCAGCAGGGCGGCGGCGTCCACC
The DNA here is from genome assembly GCF_003264365.1 of Micromonospora noduli. Lineage (GTDB taxonomy): Bacteria > Actinomycetota > Actinomycetes > Mycobacteriales > Micromonosporaceae > Micromonospora > Micromonospora noduli. Next base: position 69,657 of record NZ_PYAK01000013.1, on the reverse strand, counting down.
GACTCGACCGCCCGGTACGCGCCCAGACCGCTCTCGGTCGGCACCCGCCCGGCCAGCACTGTCGGCAGTGACGGCTCGTCCAGTTGCAGCAGCACCGATGCCTGGGGCAGCCGGCGGGCGACCGCCGCGACGTGCGCGCGCAGCCCTTCGGCGAGGGAGCCGGTCAGGTCGCGGACCGCGCCGGGATCGCGCAGCAGTCGGCCACCGATCGGCAACTCCACGGAGGCGGCCAGCGTGAGCGGGCCGGCGGCCTGCACCTTGATCGGCCCGGCGTACCCCTCGGCCTGCTCGGCGAGCTGGTCCAGGTCGCGTTCCATCAGGTCACGGGCCCGGCGCAGGTCGCGGCCCGGGCGTGGGGCGACCCGCCACCGTCCCGCGTACACCTCGACCGGCAGCTCGACGAGCAGCCCGGCGGACCGGCCGATCATGTCCGCTCCGGGGCCACGGGCCGGCAACTCGGGCAGGTGGGGCAGCTCGGGAAGCTCACCGAGGACCACCCGCTGAGCCTCGCCGATGTCGGTGCCGGGCAGCGAACCAATTCCGGTTGCCGCGCCGGCCGGCCAGGGCCACGCCTGATCTGTCACGGGCGAAGGCTATCCCGCGGACACCCGGACCGTGTGGTCAGCCGGTGATGGTCGCGGAGCCGAGGACCACGTCGCCGGCCGGGTCCGGTCGGTACGCCACCACTGCCTGACCGGCGGCGACGCCGCGAACCGGTCGGCGCAGCTCGGCGTGCAGCCGGTCACCGTCGAGTGCGACGGTCGCCGGGACCACGTCGCCGTGCGCGCGCAACTGCACCTCGCACTCGACCGGGGCGTCCGGACGGACGCCGCCGGTCCAGACCGGACGTACGGCGTGCACGTCGGACACGTCCAGGGCCTCGGCTGGGCCGACCGTCACCGTGTTGGTCTTCGGCGTGATGGAGAGCACGTAGCGTGGCCGGCCGTCCGGGGCGGGCCGGTCCAGGTGCAGCCCGCGACGCTGCCCCACCGTGTACGCGTACGCACCGCTGTGACTGCCGACGACAGCGCCGGTGGAGGCGTCCACCACGTCGCCGGGCGCCTCACCGAGCCGACCGGCCAGGAAGCCGCGGGTGTCCCCGTCGGCGATGAAGCAGATGTCGTGCGAGTCCGGCTTGTCGGCCACGGCCAGGCCACGCTCGGCGGCCTCGGTGCGGACCTGCGCCTTGGTCGAGTCACCGAGCGGGAAGATCGACCGGTCGAGCTGCTCGCGGGTGAGCACGGCGAGCACGTACGACTGGTCCTTGGCCAGGTCGACACTGCGCCGCAGCAGCCCGTCCGCGCCGAGGCGGGCGTGGTGCCCGGTCACCACCGCGTCGAAGCCCAGAGCCACCGCCCGGTCCAGCACCGCCGCAAACTTGATCTTCTCGTTGCAGCGCAGGCAGGGATTCGGCGTACGACCGGCGGCGTACTCGGCGACGAAGTCGTCGACCACGTCCTCGTGGAAGCGGTCGGCCATGTCCCACACGTAGAACGGGATGCCGATCACGTCGGCCGCCCGTCGGGCGTCCCGGGAATCCTCCAGGGTGCAGCAGCCGCGCGCCCCGGTCCGATAGGTCTGTGGGTTGCGGGCCAGCGCCAGGTGAACGCCCGTCACATCGTGCCCGGCAGCCACCGCCCGCGCCGCCGCCACGGCCGAGTCAACCCCACCCGACATCGCCGCCAGAACCCTCACCGACCCACTCCCCTTCCCCGTCCCCACGACAACCCTATCCACCAGCCCCGCAAACCCCCCGAACCCTGGCCCCGCCCCGCGCACCCACCGGCGCGATCTTGCAGTTTCTGCGGCGACATATGCCGCACAAGGCGCGAACAGCCAACCGAAAGTGCAAGATCGCGGGGCTGGGCCCGGGTCAGCGGGGGGTGCGGAGGGCGGCGGCTCGGCGGGCTCGGTCGACCGCTGCCGGGAGAGCCGCGATGAGGGCGTCGATGTCGGCCTGGGTGCTGGTGTGGCCCAGTGTGAAGCGCAGCGATGAGCGGGCGCGATCGTCGTCGGCGCCCATCGCCAGCAGCACGTGCGAGGGCTGGGCCACCCCGGCCGAGCAGGCGGAGCCGGTCGAGCAGGCGATCCCCTGCGCGTCGAGCAGGAGCAGCAGCGCGTCGCCTTCGCAGCCGGGGAAGGAGAAGTGCGCGTTGCCGGGCAGCCGGTCGGTCGGGTCACCGTTGTAGATCACCTCGGGCACCGCCTGGCGGACCCGCTCGATCAGGTCGTCGCGGAGCGCGGCCACCCGGGCCGCGTACTCCTGCTGACCCTTCACGGCCGTCTCCACGGCGACCGCGAAGGCGACGATGCCGGCGGTGTCGAGGGTGCCGGAGCGGATGTCGCGTTCCTGGCCACCGCCGTGCAGCAGCGGCGTGGCCGGCACGTCCCGGGCGAGCAGCAGCGCGCCCACCCCGGTCGGGCCGCCCAACTTGTGCCCGGTGACGGTCAGCGCGGCGACCCCACTGGCGCCGAAGTCGACGGGCACCTGGCCGACCGCCTGGATGGCGTCGGTGTGGAAGGGCACACCGTGTTCGGCGGCGACGGCGGCCAGCTCGGCCACCGGCTGGACGGTGCCCACCTCGTTGTTCGCCCACATCGCGGTGACCACTGCCACCTGGTCGGCATGCGCGTCCAACTCGGCGCGCAGGGCCTGCGGGTCGAGCCGACCGACGGCGTCCACCGGCAGCCAGCCCACCTCGGCGCCCTCGTGCTGGGCCAGCCAGTCGACAGCGTCCAGCACCGCGTGGTGCTCGACGGCGCTGGAGACCACCCGGCGGCGGTCGGGCCGGGCCGCTCGGCGGGCCCAGAAGATGCCCTTGACCGCGAGGTTGTCGCTCTCCGTGCCACCACCGGTGAAGATCACCTCGGAGGGCCGGGCGCCCAGCACCGCGGCCACCCGTTCGCGTGACTCTTCGACCCGGCGGCGGGCACGGCGGCCCGCCGCGTGCAGGGAGGACGCGTTGCCGACCTCGCGGGCGGTGGCGACGTACGCCTCCAGTGCCTCATCGAGCATGGGAGTCGTCGCCGCGTGATCCAGGTAAGCCATCGCCGTTCAGCGTACGGCCGACACCTTGGGGACCGGATGCCGGAGGGGACTGCGCGCAAAGGCCGGGGTGGAACTCCACCCCGGCCCGATGCGCGGGGACCCGCTCAGGCGGGCACCGCGGTGACGACGATGTTGTCGCGGTACTTGCGCGCCTTGGCGTCGAACGGCCCACCACAGGTGATCAGGGTCAGCCTCGGCTTGCCGTCGCGGGCGAAGTACCGGTCCAGCGGAATCTTGGTCTTGGCGTACTCCTCCCGGGCGACGACCCGGTAGCGCCGCGCCTCGCCGTCGCTGCCGGTAGCGGTCAACGTGTCGCCCTGGTCCAGCTCACGCAGCCGGAAGAACGCCCCCTTGCCCTGCTTGGCGCTGTCCACGTGACCGGCGATGACCACCGAGCCGGCGTCTGTCTCCAGGCCGGGGCCGTAGCGGTACCAGCCGATCTGGTCGACGCTCGGCGGCACCTCGAACTCGTTGGTCCGCTCGTTGATGCCGACCGCGTTGACTGTGGCGGTGACGCCGATCTCCGGGATCAGCAGCCGTACCGGCGGGATGATCTTCGGGCCGGCGGGCAGTTCACCCGCGGTCACCGGCACCGATGGGGCACCGGCGGCCGTCGGTGCGGGGCTGGCCAGCGTGCTCGCCTCCTCGGCCCCCACCGTCCCGGCCGGCTGGTTGGCGCACGCCACCAGAGCGGCGGCGGTGAGCGCGGCAACGCCGGCGGCCAGGGCCGCCAGCGCGCCGCGATTGCGCACCGTCACTTGCGGCCGGTCCGCGCGGTCGCCATCCGCACCCCACCACCAAGCAGCAGGAGTACGCCGGCACCGGTGAGCACGTACCACCAGGTGTCCACGCCCGTGCCGGCCTGGCCGCCGTCACCGCTGGGCACGCCGCCCGGGGCGGAGTGCAGACCGGTGATGGTCTGGGCCACCACGTCGAGGGTCTTGCCCTCGGCGGAGCCGATCGCGTAGACGATCGTGGCGGTGCCCTCCTTGAGGTTGAGGTCCGCCGGGCCGATGGCCACGGTGTCGGTGCCGGCCAGCACCACGTCCGCCTTCACCTCGCCCGCGTCGACGTCGCCCTTGGCCTCGTTCGGGTTGGTCAGGTCCTCGAAGACCGGGGTGCCACCGGCGCGGACGTCGACCGCCGGGGCGGCGGCGGTGTGCCGGACGATCAGCCGGGCCTTGCCGGCGTCGACCTTCGAGACGTCGTTGACGAACGGAGTGATCTTCGGCTGGCCGGCGGCGTCGAGGTGGGCCGCGATGCTGACGTTCGCACCGCCCGGCACCGCGGCGTTGTCGACCTTCAGGATCGCGCTGCCGATCGGCTCGCCCGGCTTGGTGAGCGCGATGTCGTAGTCGCCCTCCTCCAGGTTCAGCGGGCCGGCGACGTCGCCGGGCTTGAAGTTGTCCAGCGTCTTCTTGCCGTTGACGTAGACGTCGACCGGGGTGTCCGGGATGCCGTGCACGACGGAGACCTTCGACGTGGCGGCGTACGCGGGGCCGGCGGTGAGGGCGCCGACACCGGCGAAGGCCAGCGCGGCGACCGCGCCGCCCGCGGCGACCCGACGGAAGTACGAGAACTGCATGTCTGCCTCCTGATATTTGGTGCTGATTCGTCAGGCCTGGCTTGCAGAACGGGTTACGCCGGCTGTCGGACGGGTGGATGCGCCCCGGAGGCACTTTTCTTTCCGGCCCAGACCGCATCCGGAACGGGGTCGGGAGACGAAGAGCTGGTGAGATGACATCGACCGGGGAAGTGGGGCGGGGACTGTGGCAGCTACAGTCGGGCATGCCCCATCGAAGGCGAGCCGCCCGATGACGGCGCTACGACAGGAACCCGACCCTCCGGTGGACGACCTCGACCGCAGGTTCCGCGCCGGTGACGACGTGGCGCTCCGCGAGGCGTACGACCGCTACGGTCGTGCAGTGCTCCATCTGGCCACGTCCATGCTGGCGAACCGCAGCGACGCCGAGGACGTCACCCAGGCGACGTTCGTCGCCGCCTGGCTGGGTCGCGACACGTTCGACCCGGCCAAGGGGTCGCTGATCGGTTGGTTGCTCGGCATCGGCCGGCGGAAGGTGATCGACCGGATGCGCGCCTCGGCCCGGGAGACCCGGGTGGTGGAGACGGTCCGACAACTGCCCGAGCCGGCGCAGACCCAGCCGGATCCGGACCGCGTGGTGGACCGGTTGGTGATCGCCGACGAGCTGGCTCGTCTCCCGGACGACCAGCGACGGATGCTGGAGCTGGCCTTCTACGACGACCTGACACACCAGCAGATAGCCACTGTGACGGGCGTGCCGTTGGGCACCGTGAAGAGTCACATCCGACGCGGTATGGCGAGCTTGAAGCGCAGATGGGAGGTGGACGGTGCAGCACCTGGACCACGACCGGCTGGTATTTCTGGCACTCGGTGAGAGCGAGGCGGACAACGGGGAGAGCACCCACCTCGGCACCTGCGCGCTCTGCCGCGCGGAGGTCGCGAGCCTTCAGCAGGTGGCGGGGCTCGGCACCGAGACGCAGGGCCTGGCCGACCTGCCCGACCCGCCGGAGCACGTCTGGCAGGGCATCGAAGCCCAGGTCAGGGCTGCGGAGGCCGGGCCGTTGCTGACCGATACCCGTCGACGCCGGGTGCCCGAGCAGGCCGACACCACGACGGCCGAGCAGACCTTCGGCGCGGCGGCCGAGTCGACGGTGACCCGACTGGACCCGGCACGGCGATCCCGTCGGGGTCGCGGCTGGTCCGGTTGGATGGCCACCGCGGTGACCGCGGCCGCCGCCGCGGCGGTCGGCGTGGTGGGCACCGTCTCGGTGCTCCGACCGGACGATCCGACGCCCACCCCGACGCCGGTGGTGGTGGCGAGCGCGCCGCTGGCGGCGTACGGGGCGACCCCGCCGACGGCCAAGGGTGACGCCCGGGTTTTGAAGGACGGCCAACTACATCTGCATGTGGCGAATCTCCCGAGCGTCGCGGGGTACTACGAGGTCTGGCTCATCAATCCGACGACGATGGAGATGTTCTCGGTCGGCACCCTGGGTGGCGGCTCGGACGCGCTGCTACCCCTGCCCCCGAATGTCGACCTCAAGAGCTACTCGGTGGTCGACGTCTCCGCCGAGCAGTACGACAACAACACCCGCCACTCCGGCGACAGCCTGCTGAGGGGCTCCCTGACGGGCTGATCGGCGGGCCGGCTCAGCTCCCCGGCTCGCCGATCAGCTCCCCACACGGCAGTGGCCGCCCGTTCACACGGGCGGCCACTGACGTATCGCTGGCTTACTTGCGCTTGCGGATCTCCTCGGCGGCCTGCGGGACGATCTTGAACAGGTCGCCCACCACCCCGAAGTCGGCCAGCTCGAAGATCGGCGCCTCGCCGTCCTTGTTGACCGCGACGATGGTCTTCGAGGTCTGCATGCCGGCCCGGTGCTGGATGGCACCGGAGATGCCGAGGGCGACGTAGAGCTGCGGGGAGACCGTCTTACCGGTCTGGCCCACCTGGAACTGGTGTGGGTAGAAGCCGGAGTCGACGGCCGCGCGGGACGCGCCGACGGCGCCGCCGAGCAGGTCGGCCAGCTCCTCGACCAGCTTGAAGTTGTCGGCGTTGCCGACGCCCCGACCGCCGGAGACGACCACGCCGGCCTCGGTCAGCTCAGGGCGGGAGCCCTTCTGCTCGGCGACCCGCTCGACGACAGTGGCCAGCTTGTCGGTGTCGGTGACCGACACGCTGAGCTGCTCGATCGCCGGGGTGGCCGCCGCCGGGGCGGGGGTGACCGAGTTGGGCCGGACGGTGACCAACGGCAGGCCCTTGGTGACCTTGGACTTGACGATGGTGGAGCCGGCGAAGGCGACCTGGGTCGCGGTGCCGTCGGCGTCCAAACCGACCACGTCGGTCAGGATGCCGTTGTCGAGCTTGACGGCGAGCCGGGCGGCGATCTCCTTGCCCTCCTGGGCCGACGCCAGCAGCACGGCGGCCGGCTGCACCCGCTTGACCAACTCGGCCAGCACTGTCGCCTTGGGGGCCACCAGGTAGCCGTCGATCTCGTCACCCTCGGCGGCGTAGATCTTCTCCGCGCCGTACTCGCCCAGCTTGCCGCTCAGCGCCTCGGCGGCGCCGGCGCCGCCCAGCACCACCGCGCTCGGGGAGCCCAGCTCACGCGCGAGGGTGAGCATTTCCAGGGTGACCTTCTTGACGCCGAATTCCTTGGTGGCTTCGACGACGACGAGAACCTCGGACATGTCAGACCCCCCTCTCACACGAACTTCTCGGTGGCGAGGAACTCGACCAGCTTGACGCCGCCCTCGCCCTCATCAGTGATCTTGGCGCCGCCGGAGCGCGGGGGGCGCTTGGTGTGCTCGACGACGGCACTGGTGGCGCCGTCGAAGCCCACCTCGTCGGCCGCGACCCCGAGGTCGGCCAGCGAGAGCGTCTGCACCGGCTTCTTCTTGGCGGCCATGATGCCCTTGAAGGAGGGGTAGCGCGGCTCGTTGATGGTGTCCCAGACGGAGACCACGGCCGGGGTGGCGGCGGTGACCACCTCGTAGCCCTCCTCGGTCTGCCGCTCGACGGTCAGCGTCGCGCCGTCGACGGTGAGCTTGCGGGCACCGGTGAGCGCCGCGACGCCCAGTCGCTCGGCGATCATGTGCGGCATGACCTGGACCCGGCCGTCGGTGGACTCGGCACCGCAGATGACCAGGTCAGCATTGAGCTGACCGAGAGCGGCGGCGAGCACCTTCGAGGTGGCGACGGCGCACGAGCCGTGCAGGGCGTCGTCCAGCACGTGCACGGCCTTGTCCGGACCCATGGAGAGCGCCTTGCGGATCGACTCGGTCGCCCGGTCCGGACCCATGGTCAGGATGGTGACCTCGCCGCCGTGCGCCTCCTTGATCTTCAGCGCCTCCTCGATGGCGTACTCGTCCATCTCGTTGATCACGTTGTTCGCCGAACCGCGGTCGACGGTGTTGTCGTCATTGCGCAGGTTGCGGTCCGCGCCCGAATCAGGCACCTGCTTGACGAGTACGACGATGTTCATCGCGCTTCGACGACCCTCCTGTGTGGTGTTGCGATTCGCTCGCCCGGTCTGGGGCGCAGCGTCGCGCGTCGGTCGACGCCAGGTCAACCGCGGGCGGTTGTGCAGTTGCCCACGGCGCAATGTTACCTGCCAGTAGGTTGCGCTCCCGCAGCACTCAGAGTGACACAGCTCACCGACGCGCAGCCGGTCAGGTTGGCTCGGTCAACGCGACCCGGATCTGGTCGATGGCCGCCGCCTCGGCGGGCGCCACCCCGTCGTGCGCGCGGGCCACCTGGTCCGCCGCGGCCAACACGAGTTCGCGGTACGCGTCCACGTCCCGTGGGGACTTCTCGCGCAGGATCCGCACCGCCTGCCCCAGCGCCGGCAGCACCACCGACTCGATCTCCAGCTGCGAGTCCCGGGGAAGTCGCGGCAGCGGGCCGGTGGTCAGCGCCTCCTTGACCGTGCCACTGGCGTCGGCCAGCGCGCCGGACGCGGCGATGCTCTCCCGGATCACCCCCAGGACACCGGGGTCGGCGTTGGAGACCAGGAAGACGGCGCCGAAGGCACCGGTCTTGAGGGTCAGCCGCTCCTCGTCCGTCAACCGCTGCTCCATGATCACGGAGTGTAGACGTACGGGGTGGTGGTGGTGATCGGGACGAGGCCGAGTCGCTCCAGGATCGGCCGGCTGTCCTCCGAGGCGTCGACCTGCAACAGCGTCCGGCCCCGCTGGTCGGCGAGCCGGGCCCGGTAGGTGACCAGCGCCCGGTAGATGCCCTTGCGACGCCACTGCGGCAGGGTGGACCCACCCCACAGGGTGGCGAAGCCGGTGTTCGGAGTAAAGCGCACCCAGCCGGCGCTCACCACCGTCGCGTCCGCCTCGGCCACCACCACTGTGATCGAGTGCGGGTCGGCGTCGATCTCCTTGGCCAGACCCCACACCAGGTGCGAGCGGTCCTCCTGCCAGACCTCCTCCTCCATGGCGGCGATCCGCTCCAGGTCCTCCCGGGAGGTCACCTCACGCAGGCGTACCCCCTCGGGGGCGACGGGCAGCGCGGCGGCGAGCGGCGCGACCGGGCCGACCACGACGGTCTCCCGGTCCTCCGGCACGAAGCCGGCCGCGCGCAGGCGGTCCGCCAGGTCCGCCGGTTCGTCGTGCTCGTTGAGTTTCCACTCCGCCGACTCGCCCCGCTCACGGCACAACCGCACCTGCCGGGCGATCAGCTCGTCCAGCGCGTCGCCGGTCAACCCGCCAAGGTCACGGTAGGTGATGAAACCACCGGCATCGAGCCCGGAGATCCGGACCAGCGGCCCGTCCCGCTCCACAGTCACCCCGGCCGGAACCGGGTCGGGAATCTCCGGGCGGAGCTGGTTGTCGTAGGCGGTCCGCAGCGTCTGTACGTCGAGATCAGTCACCGGCCCAGGCTAAGCGGGATGGGAAGCGGATAATCTCCCACTGTGTGGGAGGCGATCAGGCGGTGGTTCGACCCGGCGGAGCTGGGCTCGGTCGGTGAAACACCGGACTACCGCTTCTCCCTGGCCAACGAACGGACCTTCCTCGCCTGGCTGCGCACCGGGTTGGCGCTGGTCGGAGGCGGGTTGGCCGCCGCGCAGTTCCTGCCGCCCCTTCCGATGAGCCACCTGCGGGAGGTGATCGCTGTGGCGTTGCTGCTGCTCGGCGCGGCGGTCGCGATCCGCGCTGTGGACCACTGGGCGCGTACCGAGCGGGCCATCCGGCTCGGTCAGGAGCTGCCCGCGTCCCGGTTCCCCGCCATCCTGGCGCTCACCCTCGGCGTCGGCGCTTTGCTGCTGGTGGTCGCCGTCCTGATGCGGGCGGTCGGCGGGCGGTGAGCACCGGACGCGACCCGGGGCTGCAACCGGAGCGGACCCGGCTGGCCTGGCGGCGCACCCTGCTCACGGTGACAGTGGTGACAGCGCTCGCCGTCCGGCTGGCGTCGACGGGCGACCCGACCGGTGCGCTGATCGCCGGCGGCACCATTCTGGTGTGGGGCGCCCTGCTGGTGCTCTGCTGGCCCCGGGGCACCGGCACCGGTCCGGCCCGCACCGGCGGCCGGACACTGCCCCTGGTCACGGTGGGCACGGTGGTGCTGGCGTTACTGGGAGTGCTGCTGGTCCTGCGCGGACTAGGGTGACGCGATCCGGTGCGTCATCATGGGTGCATGGCCCGGCTTGGCGTACTCCTCTTCCTGGTGCAGATTGTCCTCGCCGTCTGCGCGCTGATCAGCTGTCTCTCCGCCGAGGAGGGCAAGATCCGTGCCCTTCCCCGGATCGCCTGGGTGCTGATCATCCTGTTCTTCCCGCTGGTCGGCTCGATCGCCTGGTTCATCGTCGGCCGGGAGCCCACCCCCGGCGTCCGCAAGGGCTGGCCGGGCGGCACCGGCGGTGGCGAGCGGCAGCGCCCTCGGCCGGTGGCCCCCGACGACGACCCGGAGTTCCTGCGCTCCGTCGAGGAACGCGCCAAGCAGCAGGACCAGGAGCTGTTCCAACGCTGGGAGGAAGACCTGCGGCGACGCGAGGACGACCTTCGCCGCCGCGACGGTGAGCCGCCGCGCGAGGGTGACCGACCGGAGGTGTGAACGCGCCGCCGCCGCCGGCGCAGGAGCGACGGCGGCGGCGGGTGCGACTCAGGCCAGGTTCGACGAGCGGGGGTACGCGTCGGTCGGGTCGGTGAGCACGTTCACCAGGTACGGCACTCCGGAGTCGAACGCCCGCTGGAGCGCCGGGCCCAGGTCGGCCGCCTTGGCGACCGTCTCCCCCGCTCCGCCGAGCGCGCTGACAACTGTGTCGTACCGCAGCTCCGGCTGGAGGTCGGCGGCCACGTCGTAGCCGTACATGGCCCGCATCGGGTGCTTCTCCAGCCCCCAGATGCCGTTGTTGCCGACGACGATCACCACCGGCAGCTTCTGGCGGACCAGCGACTCGACGTCCATCAGCGAGAAGCCGGCCGCGCCGTCGCCCATCAGCACGCAGATCTGCCGGTCCGGGTGACTGACCCGGGCGCCCATCGCGTAACCCATGCCGGTGCCCAGGCAGCCGTACGGGCCCGGGTCCAGCCACGTGCCGGGCTGGGCCGGCTCCAGGTACCGCCCGGCGTACGACACGAAGTCGCCGCCGTCGCCGATGGTGATCGCGTCCGGGGCGAGCGCCCGACGCAGCTCACCGTAGATCCGGGCCGGGCGGATCGGGTCGGTCTCGGCGGCCATCTCCGCGGCGTCCCGAGCCTTCGCCGCGTCCTCGGCGACGCGCAGGTCGGCGATCCAGTCGGAGTGGTCGGCCCGGTCGCCGGAGTGATCGGCCAGCGCGGACAGGATCAGGCGCAGGTCACCGGCGGGGGCGACGGCGGGCTGCACGTGCGTCGCCCGCTGGCTGGGGGCGTCGACGATGTGCACCACCTTGGCGTCGCCGAAGTCACCGAAGCTGAGCCGGAAGTCCAGCGGGGTGCCCACGACCACGACCACGTCGGCGCCGGAGAGCGCGGCCCGGCGGGCCTTCGCGAACGCCAGCGGGTGCTCCGGCGGGAGCGAGCCGCGACCCATGCCGTTGGTGAAGACCGGCACCTGCAACGCCTCGGCCGCCTCGCGCAACGCGGCGACCGCGTCGCCCGCGTACACGTCGGAGCCGGCGATGATGACCGGCCGCTGCGCCCCGGCGATGAGCATCGCCGCGCGGCCGACCTCCTCCGGGTCCGGCGCGATCGGGTCGACACCCGTCACGGTCGGCAGATCGGCCTCCGCGACCGAGAAGACCGTCTCCAGCGGAAAGTCGAGGAAGGCCGGGCCGCGGTGCGGGGTGAGCGCAGCGTTCAGCGCCGCACCCACCGCCCGCGGGATGTCGTCGGTGCTGAACACCGTCTCGGCGTGCTTGGTGACCGGACTGACCAGCGGCAGGTGGTCCATCTCCTGGAGGCTGCCCGAGCCCCAGCGGAACGCGGGCGCGCGGCCGCCGAGCACCAGCACCGGCGAGGCGTTGAAGAACGCGCTGGTCATGCCGGAGATGCCGTTTGTGACACCGGGCCCGGCGGTGAGCACGGCGAGGCCGGGGCGGCGCTGGAGCTTGGCCACCGCCTCGGCGGCGAAGACCGCGGACTGCTCGTGCCGGACGTCGTAGATCGGGAAGTCGGTCTTGTACGCGGCGTCGTAGAGCGGGAAGACATGCCCACCGGACAGCGTGAACATCTCCCGTACGCCGTGCGCGCGTAGTGCCGCGAGCGCCAACTCGCCGCCGTGACCCTCGATCCGCTCCGTCATGTCGCTCCCATCGTCCGTGGCCGGGATCACAGGTTACCGGCCAGTCACTTGGCAGTGCGACCGTGGCCCCGACCAGTGGACGTTGCCGAGGTCAGGGCCACCGGGCCGGGAAGCGACGGATCAGCGGCCGGTGAAGCCCGGCTTGCGCTTCTCGACGAAGGCCGCCATGCCCTCGCGCCGGTCGTCGGTGGCGAACAACGCCGCGAAGAGCTGACTCTCCCAGGCCAGGCCCGAGTTCAGGTCCATGTCCAGGCCGCCGTCGACCGCCAGCTTCGCCGCGCGCAGCGCCTGCACCGGCCCGGTCAGGTACGGAGTGATCAACGCGACGGCCGTGTCGTACACCTCGGCGGCCGGGGCGACCCGGTCGGCCAGGCCGATGCGCAGCGCCTCCTGGGCGTCCACCATCCGCCCCGACATGATCAGGTCCTTGGCGCGGGCCGGGCCGACCAGGCGGGCCAGCCGCTGGGTGCCGCCTGCACCTGGGATGATGCCCAGCTTGATCTCCGGCTGGCCGAGCTTGGCGTCCTCGGCGACCACCCGCCAGTCACAGGCCAACGCCAGCTCACAGCCGCCACCGAGGGCGTAACCGGTGATCGCGGCGACCACCGGCTTGGGGATCCGGGCGATCGCGCCGAGCGCGCTGGACAGGTTCGCCGCCCGGTCGGCCATGTCCACGTAGGACATCTCGGCCATCTGCTTGATGTCGGCGCCGGCGGCGAAGACCTTCTCCCCGCCGTACACGATGACGGCGCGGACCTCGGGATCGGCGGTGGCCGCCGTGGCGGCGGCGCGCAACTCCTCCTGCACCTGGGTGTTGAGCGCGTTCATCGGCGGCCTCTCCAGCCGGATCGTGCCGATGCCGTCAGTGGTCTCCAGCCGAACGAACTCGCCCACGCTGCCCTCACTTCCTCGTCGAAGTCGCGTGCCAACCTTACGACCCGGCTCGTTTGGGTAAGTAGTGTGGTGTCAGCCCCGTGGGCGGGAGTCCAGCCATGATCACGTATTACGACGACAGGTCGGTGCAGGTCACCTCCACCACCGTCAGTGTCGACGGTCGCAGCTACAAGCTGGCCGACATCACCATGATCTGGCACCGCCGGGGCACCCGTTCCTGGCGAGTGCTGGTGGGACGGGGTGCGATCGGCGCCGCGCTCGCCGGCCCGCTGGTCGCGGCGGTGCTCGGCATCGCCGTAGCCGTCTGGCTGCACCGCTCACCCACCGTGACGATCGCGATCGTCGGCGCGTCGGTGCTGGTCGGGTTGGCCGTCGGGCCGGTCGCCGACTTCCTCTTCGAACACCTGGACCGCTCGTACGCCCGGGGCAGCCGCCAACTGGAGATCTGGGCCCGTTGGCGGGGTCAGCCGGTGCGGCTGCTGCGCACGGGTGACGCGCTGCGCTTCGGGCAGATCTACCGGGCGGTGCAGCGCGCGGTAGAGCACAGCCAGCCGGCCCACCCCGTCACGCGCCGCTAGCCCCTGGTTCCGCTTCACGTCCCGACCTGACCGGGGCCGGCCGTCACGCAGGGACCGCGCTCGCCAGCCGGACACAGCGGACGCAGACACAGCGGACGCGGACACAGCGGGCGCAGCGTTCCTGCAGTGCCTATGGAGCTGATATCGCAAACGAATCAGACCGGGGAGCCTGCGGTGCCGCAAGGCCGCAAGGCCGCAAGGCCGCAAGGCCGCAAGGCCGCAAGGCCGCAAGGCCGCAAGGCCGCAACGCCGCAACGCCGCAACGCCGCAACGCGACGCGACGCGTGATATCGCAGACGGTTCAGCTCCAAAGGACCGCCGCGACGTCACCTCTACCCGCCGGACGGCCTCCGTCGAATCCTCTGTGAGCAAGGGCCGATCCTCTGCGAAGAAGGCCAAGTGCCAAGGTCCGAGCGAGGCGAAGGTTGCCTGGCGGTGGTTAGGCTTAGTGATGACCCTCTATTACCGGGACGACGCGGTGCAGGTGACCTCCGAGTCGATCCGGGCGGGCGGTCACGTGATCGCCCTGTCCGACGTGACGTTCGTCTGGCACGACCGGGGGCAGAAGACCCTCGCAGTCCGGGGCCGTGTGCTGGGGCGCGGTGTCCTGGTCCTGCTGCTCTCGCTGCCGCCGCTGGTCGCGGTGGTCTGCGTGCTGTCACTGGCCTGGTCCGCGCAGGACCGGGGCAACTGGCAATTGGCGCTGATCATCCTCGCCGCGTGCGCGGTGGGGGCGCTGGCGTTGATGCCGTTCTTGGAAATCCCGTTGGGTTGGCTGGACCGCTCCTACGAGCGCGGCAACCATGTGCACGAGTTGTGGGTGCAGCACCACGGTCGGGAGGACCTGCTGGTGCGCACCCCGGACGCGCTACGGTTCGGGCAGATTTACCGGGCCGTGCAGCGCGCCGTCGAACAGCAGGGGGACCATCGATGACCACCCGCCGCCGCGAGGCCGTCGCGCTGGCCGGCCTGCTCGCCGCGGCCGGCGTCACCCACCTGCTACGACCCGGCGTGTACGACCCGATCGTGCCAGGCGCGCTGCCCGGGCCGGCCCGCTTCTGGACGTACGCCAGCGGGGTGGCCGAGCTGGCGGTGGCGGCGGCCGTGGCGCACCCGACCACCCGGCGGGCCGGCGGTCGGGCAGCCGCCGCACTCTTCGTCGCCGTCCTGCCGGCGAACGTGAAGATGGCCGTGGACTGGCGGCACCGACGCCCGACGAAGCGGGCCATCGCGTACGGCCGAGTGCCGTTGCAGGTGCCGCTGATCTGGTGGGCGCTGCGGGTGGCCCGCGCCGACACCGCCGCTCAACGGCCCCGCTGACCGGCTCCGTCGGGCGGTTGTGGCACGGCCGACGCACACTTGACCCCATGGCGATTCCCCTCCCCACCCCGGCCGCCGTGGTCGGCCTGACCCGCTCCGCTCTCGACCAGGCGCTCGGCTCTGCGGCCTCGATGGCGGCCGTGCCCGCCCGCGCGTTCGCGGTGCTGGACGGGGTGGAGGCGCTGCTGGCCCGGATCAACGGCGTGGTCGACCGGATCGAGACGACCCTGGACCGGACCGACCAGGTGCTCACTGACGCCGAGGCCGCGGTTCGCGAGGTGGCAGTCATCAGCGCCGCCGCGACCACCGCCATCGACACGGCAACCGAGGTGGCCACCGCCGCCGCCGTGGTGGTCGACGAGGCCGAACGGGTCTCCCGGGCGGCGGGCACTGTGGTCGCCGAGGCCGACCGTGTCGCGAACCGCGCCGCCACCACCGTGGGCACCGCGACGGAGGCCGCCGCGACGGCGGCAGAGCTGCTGGCGGCGTACGAGCCGGCGCTGCGCCGGGCCGCGCCGATGGCCGGCCGGTTCGTCGAGGAACTGAGCCACGAGGAGATCAGCGCGGCGATTCACCTGATCGACGAGCTGCCGAAGCTCAAGGAACACCTGACGGCGGACATCCTGCCGATCCTGGCCACACTGGACCGGGTCGGGCCGGACCTGCACGACCTGCTGGACGTGACCCGCGACCTCAAGCTCGCCGTGGCCGGCATCCCCGGGCTGGGCATGCTGCGCCGACGCGGCGAGAAGCTCACCGACGAGCCCGTCGGCTGAGCTCTCGCCCGGCTGCGCCGTGGCTCAGCAGTCGCAGGTGATCGTCGTGCTGGGTGCGGTGAGGTCGTCGACCGGTCGCCGGGTCACCCCGGCCTCCGTCACCACCGGCAGCCCCTCCCGCGCCCAGTACTCGAACCCGCCGAGCATCTCCTTCACCGGATGACCGAGACGGGCGAACTCCAGCGCCGCCCGGGTCGCGCCGTTGCAGCCCGGACCCCAGCAGTAGGTCACCACCGCCGAGCCCGGCGGGATCAGGTCCGCTGCCCGGGTCGCGATCTCGGCGGTGGGAAGGTGCACCGCGCCGGGTAGGTGCCCCTGCGCCCAGGCAGCCGCGCCCCGAGAATCGACGACCACCAGACCCGGGGTACGGGCCGACAGGTCGGCGTGCACGTCACTGACGTCGGTCTCGACGCTGAGCCGATTGCGGAAGTAGGCGGCGGCGGTGGCCGGATCGGCCGGCGGAACGGCGAAGGTGAAGGTCATGCACCGATCCTCGGCACGATGCCCCCTCGGGACGAGTGGCGGGAACGACGTCCTGCGCTAACATCCCGCCATGCCGACTCCGGCCACGACAGCCGGCCCGCGCCTGCTGCCAGCGCCCCGACGACCGGCGGCCGCGCACCGGGTCGCCGTGCTCGCGTACCCGGGGATGTCGGTGTTCGAGACCGGCATCGTCACCGAGGTGTTCGGGCTCGCCCGGCCGGAGTTCGACGTCGACTGGTACGACCTGGTGCTCTGCGCCGAGCAGCCGGGGCCGGTGCCGGTGGTCGGCGGGGCCAGCCTGCACACCCCGTACGGTCTGGCCGAACTGGCCACGGCGCGGACGGTGATCGTGCCCGGCGTGCCGGACGTGACCGCTGACCCGTCGCCCGAGCTGATCACCGCGCTACGCCGGGCACACCGGCGCGGTGCCCGGATCATGTCGATCTGCTCGGGCGCGTTCGCGCTGGCGGGGGCGGGGTTGCTGGACGGTCGGCGGGCCACTACCCACTGGCGGTACGCGGAACTGCTGGCGCGGCGGTACCCGCGGGTCGAGGTGGACGCGGACGTGCTCTACCTCGATGACGGTGACCTGCTCACCAGTGCTGGCAGCGCGGCCGGGCTGGACCTCTGCGTGCACGTGATCCGGCGCGACCATGGCGCGGCGATCGCCAACGCGGTCGCTCGACGGCTGGTGATACCGCCGCACCGCGACGGCGGGCAGGCCCAGTTCGTCGAGGCGCCGGTACCCGCCGACCCGGACGACGACCGGATCGCTGGCAGCATCGACTGGGCGCTCGCCCATCTCGCCGAGCCGCTGAGCGTGGCCCAGCTCGCCGGGCGGGCGCACATGTCGTCCCGCACCTACCTGCGGCACTTCGCCCGAGCCACCGGGACCAGCCCGATCCGTTGGCTGATCGACCAGCGGATCCGCGCCAGCCTGGCCCTGCTGGAGGAGACCGACGCCTCGGTCGAGCAGGTCGCGCGCGCGGTGGGCTTCGACACGCCGGTGACCTATCGGCACCACTTCGGCCGGGTCATGCTGACCTCACCGTCGGCGTACCGCCGGGCCTTCCGCACCGGTGCGGGCCAGCGGGCGTAACCCGCCTACGCGCTCACGCCGACCCAGCGCGGAACGCCGCTCAGGCCGGTACGTACAGCTCGTCGATCTCGGCGCGTTGCGGTAGGGCCACCGAGGCGCCGAGCTTGCGGACGCAGGCAGCGCCGGCCGCCGACGCCCAACGCACCGCGTCGACCAGGTCGCGCCCCTCGCCCCAGCCGACGGCCAGCGCGGCGGTGAACGCGTCACCGGCGGCGGTGGAGTCGACCACGTCGACCCGTACCGCCGGCACGTGCACCTCGGTGCCGTCCCGGTCGACGTACCAGGCGCCCTCACCGCCGAGAGTGAGCACGGCCCGGGGGGTCAGGTCGAGCAGCGCGCGCGGCTCCTCCCGACCCCTGCCGGCGAGCGCCTGCGCCTCGCCCTCGTTGACGACCAGCAGGTCCACGGCGGCGAGCAACTCGGGTGGGAGGTCCCGCGCCGGGGCGGCGTTCAGGATGACCCTCGTGCCGGCCTCGCGGGCGGCCACCGCGGCAGCCGTCACGGTCTGCACCGGGATCTCCAGTTGGGCGACCAGGACGTCCGCCCCGCGCACCGTGGCCAGCTCCTCCTCGGTGAGGCCGACCAGCGCGTCGTTCGCGCCGGGGGTGACCACGATGGCGTTCTCCCCCTGGGCGTTGACCATCACCAGCGCCACCCCGGAGGCGCCGTAGACCACGCGAAGCTGACTGGTGTCCACGCCGGCCGCGGTGATGCGGGCCTTGAGGGTGACCCCGAAGGCGTCCGAGCCGATCGCGCCGAGGAAGGCGCAGGAGGCGCCGGCCCGGACCGCGGCCACGGCCTGGTTGGCGCCCTTGCCGCCGGGCACCATCACGAAGTCGGTACCGAGCATGGTCTCGCCCTGTCGAGGCAGCGCGGGTGCCATCGCGACCAGGTCCATGTTGGCGCTGCCCACCACGGCAACCCGGGTCTGCGGCACGGCCGTCTCCGCCTGTCCGGCGCTCAGGCGGCGCGAGCCGTGAAGCGGTCGCCCGACCGCTCGACCACAAGTGGCAGCCCGAAGGTCTTGGAGAGGTTGTCACCGGTCAGCGTCTCGGCGAGCAGACCCTGGGCGACCACCCCGCCCTCGCGCAGGAGCATCGCGTGGGTGAACCCGGGCGGGATCTCCTCGACGTGGTGGGTGACCAGCACCATCGCCGGGGCGTCGGGGTCGTACGCCAGCTCGGCCAGTCGGGCGACCAGGTCTTCCCGAGCACCCAGGTCGAGCCCGGCGGCGGGCTCGTCGAGCAGCAGCAGCTCCGGGTCGGTCATCAGGGCACGGGCGATCTGCACCCGCTTGCGCTCACCCTCGGAGAGGGTGCCGTAGCGGCGCTCGGCGAGGCCACCGACGCCGAGTTGACTGAGCAGTGCCCGCGCCCGCGCCTCGTCGCCGCGGTCGTAGTTCTCCCGCCAGCGGCCGACCACCGACCAGGCGGCGGTCACCACCACGTCGCTGACCCGTTCGTCGGCGGGCAGCCGCTCGGCGATCGCCGCGGTGGTGAGCCCGATCCGGGTACGTAGCTCGTTGACGTCGGTGCGGCCGATCCGCTCGCCGAGCACGTGCGCGACACCCGTGGTGGGGTGCAGCCGACCGGCGGCGAGGTTGAGCAGTGTGGTTTTGCCGGCACCGTTGGAGCCGAGCACGACCCACCGCTCGTCCAGCTCGACGCGCCAGGTCAGGTCCTGTAGGAGGGCGGTGCCAGAGCGGCGTACGCCGACGCCGTCGAGGCTGACCACCAGATCCGGGTCCACGAGAGCGGCGGCAGGCGCGGCGTCGGCAGCGCCGGGGATCAGGTCACCAGTCACCACACCATCCAACCACGCAGCGCCGGGGTGCCCCCCATGGGCGGCACCTCAGCCATAGGGTGAAGCGCCGTGTCATTGATCACCAAGCCCGAAGGACGGCCCATGCCCCGTCGACGTACGGAGCCGCGCCGATGAGCGCGGTCATCGAGATCGAGGGTCTGCGCAAGACCTTCCACAGCCTGCGCAGCGGCCGACGGGTGGCGGTGGACGGCTTCGATCTGTTGGTCGAGGCGGGCCAGGTCCACGGTTTCCTGGGCCCCAACGGCTCGGGCAAGACCACCACGCTGCGGGCCCTGCTCGGGCTGGTCCGCGCCGACAGCGGCCGGATGACAGTGCTCGGTGAACCGTCGCCGGAGCTGCTGCCCCGGGTGGCGGGGCAGGTCGGCGCCATCGTGGAGAGCCCACAGTTCTTCGGCAACTTCACCGGCTACCGCACGCTGCGGTTGCTGGCCCGCGCGGGTGGGGTGCCGGTCTCGCGGGTGGACGAGGTGCTGGATCTGGTGGGCCTGGACGACCGGGGCGATGAGCGGGTGAAGGGCTACTCGCTGGGCATGAAGCAGCGTCTGGCGGTGGCGTCCGCGCTGTTGAAGGACCCGCGGCTGCTCATCCTGGACGAGCCGGCGAACGGGCTGGACCCGGCGGGCATCCGGGAGATGCGGGACCTGATGCGGTCGCTGGCGGCCAACGGGGTGACGGTGCTGGTGTCCAGTCACATCCTGGGCGAGATCCAGCTGATCTGCGACCACGTCACGATCATCTCTCGGGGGCGGCGGGTCGCGACCGGTCGGGTGGACGAGGTGCTGGCGGGCCACGACCGGCACGAGTTGCTGGTCCGGGTGGCCGAGCCGGAGCGGGCCGTCGAGCTGCTGCACGCGGCCGAGCTGACGGCGGTCGTGGACGGCGGAGCGTTGGTGGTGAGCGGAGTGAGCGACCCGACGGTGGTCAGCCGGGTGCTTGGTGAGCAGGGTCTGTGGGTGGGCGAGCTGACGCCGCTGCGGCCGGATCTGGAGAGCGTCTTCCTGGAGCTGACCGGCGCGTACGAGCATTCGTCGGTGCCCCGGCAGGTCGGCGACTCGTCGCTGCCGCAGGGCGAAGCTGTGATCGACCTTGATCGGGGAGTGGACGCGTGAACCTGGTGCGTGCCGAGTTGGAGCGACTGTCCGCGCGTCGCTTCGTGCAGCTCATGGTCGTCCTGTTGGTGTTGGCGTTCGCCGTCACGGCGGCGACGACACTGGCCGGTTCCCACAAGCCGAACGCGGACGAGATGAGCTCGGCGCGGGCGCAGGCCGCCGAGGCACGGCGCGATCTGGAGGCCACCCACCAGGAGTGCCTGGCCCGTCAGAGCGGCACCTTGCCGGCCGACACGGACAGGTACTTCCCCAGCGACTGCTCGGAGATCGACCCGATCCGGCAGGACCGGCTGCCGATCCCCGCCGACTATCTGCCGGGTGTGTTCAACTTCGCCGAGCAGGCCCAGCCGCTGCTGTACTTCCTCATCGCGTTCCTGGTGCTCTTCGGGTTCCTGGTCGGCGCCTCCTACATCGGCGCGGACCTGACCTCGGGCGGCGTGGTGAACCTGTTGCTCTGGCGACCCCGTCGGTTGACGGTGCTCGCGGCCAAGTTGGGCACCCTGCTCGGCGCGGTGCTGGTGCTGGCCCTGCTGGCGTCGGTGGTCTACCTCGCCACGTTCTGGGTGATCGGGCAGGCCGCCGGGTTGCCGGGCCGGCTGGACGGTGACTTCTGGCGTTCACTCGGTGCGGTGCACGGCCGTGGCCTGGTGTTGGTGCTGCTCGCTTCCGCGCTGGGCTTCGCGATCGCCACGCTGGGTCGGCACACCTCGGCGGCGCTCGGCGCGCTCGCCGCGTACGCGGTGGTTTGGGAGTTGGGCGCCCGACTGGTCCTGGAGATCGTCGACGCGCGGAAGTCGGACCTGTTCATGCTGTCCAGCCACATCGGGGCGTGGCTCAACGGCGGGGCGCGGTTCTATGACGAACAGCTCTGCCGGGGCAGCACCGACTTCCCGTACTGCGAGGGGTTCTACACGGTGACCTGGCTGCCGGCACTGTTGGTGCTGCTGGCGATCACGGGCGGGCTGACCGCGGCGGCGTTCGCCGTGTTCCGTCGCCGCGACCTGATCTGAATCGAGGCCGTCGGGTCGCCCCGGTCCGGGCGGCCCGACGGAACGGCCAAGCCGGCGTCCGGCAAGAGCTTGCACCCTGCGGACGCACGGTGAAATATTCCTTCACATGACCGCCGCAGCGGGCTCAGCCGACGGTGGAGCCGAACACCTCGTCGCGTACGGCGTCCAGGGCGGTGCGCAGCGCGCCCTGCAGGATCGGCTCCTCGGTCAGCCCGGTCGGCACCACTCGCGGCTGGACCAAGGTGATCGCCGCAACCTCCTGCTGCACCCGGTCCGCGAGCGCAGCGCCACCGGCCTGGCCGACCTCGCCGGCGAGCACGACCAGCGGTGGGTCCAGCACCACGCAGGTGCTGGCCACGCCGAGCGCGAGCCGACGGGCCAGTTCGTCGAGCATCGGGCCCCCGTCGGCGCCGGCCGCGACGGCCGCGCGGACCGCCTCGGCGGCGTCGGCGTCCGGGTAGCCGTGCTCGCGGGCCACCGCGCGTACCGAGTCCGCACCGATCAGCTGCTGGAAGGCCGGCTTGGCGCGACGGGAGACGTCGCGCGGGATGGGCGCGCCGGGCACCGGCAGGTAGCCGATCTCGCCGGCGGCGCCGCTGCTGCCGTGGTGCAACCGCCCGCCCAGCATGATCGCCAGACCGACGCCGGCGCCCACCCAGACCAGCACGAAGTCCGACAGCCCCTGCGCTGCGCCGGACTGCGCCTCCGCCACCGCGGCCAGGTTGACGTCGTTCTCGAAGACCACCGGCGTATCCAGGTCGTCCCGCAACGCGGCGAGCAGACCGCTGTGCCAACGCGGCAGGTTGAAGGCGAAGGTGATGTCGCCGGTGCCGGGGTCGACCAGGCCCGGCGTGCCGAGCACGATCCGTCGTACGCTGCTCAGCTGCGCCTGGGCGCTGCTCGCCGCCTGCACGACGGCGTTGTGCACCACGCCCACCGGGTCGTCGGTGTCCCGGGTCGACTGCTCCACCCGCCCGATGACAGCACCGGTGATGTCGGCGCAGGCGGCCACCACCCGGTCCGGTCCGACGTCCACACCGACCACGTGCGCACTGCCCGGGCGGACGGCGTAGAGCTGGGCGTTCGGCCCTCGCCCGCCGGCCTGCTCGCCGACCCGCGCGACGAGGCCGCGCTCCTCCAGCCGCTCGACAAGTTGCGAGGCGGTGACCTTCGACAGTCCGGTCAGCTCGCCGAGCCGAGCCCGGGTCAGCGGGCCGCGTTCGAGGAGCAGCTCCAGCGCGGCACGGTCGTTGAGCGCCCGCAACAGACGGGGGGTGCCGGGCAGCCGGGTCGCACTCATGACACGTCCTCTAGTTTTAGTAAACTTTGCTAACTGTAAACCGACCTGCGAACGGGTAGCCGTAGCGTAACGGCCACTCGACGGTGGGACGCTCCGCCGAGTCGGCAGGGCCAGGACCACCACCGGTACGACGTTTCGTACTCGCGGGGGCACCGAAGGGGGAAGCACGTGGGGTTGGATCCAGGACTGCGCCGGCTCGCGCTGGGCACGCTGCTGGCCGCGTACCCGGGACCGGTCCCGCCGGACTGGGCGGTCGACCTGCTGGCCGACGGGCTGGCCGGGCACACCCTGTTCGGCACCAACGTGCACGACCCCGCGCAGGTCGCGGCGAGCACCGCCGCGCTGCGCACCGGTCGGCCGGATGCGCTGATCGCGATCGACGAGGAGGGTGGCGACGTGACCCGGCTGGCGCACGCCACCGGCAGCCCGTACCCCGGCAACGCCGCCCTGGGCGCGATCGGCGACGTGGCCCTCACCCGACGGGTCTACCAGTCGATCGGCGCCGAACTGGCCGCGCTCGGCGTCACCGTCAACCTCGCCCCCACTGTCGACGTCAACACCGCCGACGACAACCCGGTGATCGGCACCCGGTCCTTCGGCGCGGATCCGGTGCGGGTGGCCGCCCACTCGGCCGCCGCCGTGGCCGGGTTGCAGGCCGCCGGCGTGGCCGCCTGCGCCAAGCACTTCCCCGGGCACGGCGCCACCGTCACCGACTCCCACCACGAACTGCCGACAGTGGACGCTCCACTGGGCCTGCTCCGCCAGCGGGATCTACCGCCCTTCGCGGCCATCGTCGCCGCCGGGGCGCGAGCCGTGATGACAGCGCACATCCGGGTGCCGGCGCTCACCGGCGCCGACCCGGCCACCTTCAGCCGAGCCGTCCTGGTCGACCTGCTGCGCGCCGAGTACGGCTTTACCGGCACCGTCATCACCGACGCGCTGGAGATGAAAGGTGCCGCGGTGGCCGCCGGCGGGGTCGGGCCGGCTGCGGTCCGCGCCCTGAGCGCGGGTGCCGACCTGCTCTGCATCGGCGCGAAGGTCGACGCCGAACTGGTCGAGCGGGTGGCCGCCGAGATCGTCGACGCGCTCGCCGACGGCCGGCTGGCGAGGGCGCGGGTCGAGGAGGCGGCCGGCCGCGCCGCCGATCTCGCCGCCTGGACCCGGGCCGCCAGCGGGTCGCCGGCCACCGGCGACCCCGAGCTGGGGTACGCGGCAGCGCGTCGAGCGGTCCGGGTGGATGGCCTGCTCACCGGCCTGGACCAGCCACTGGTGGTGCAACTGCACACCGAGTCGACGATGGCCGAGGGTCGGGTGCCGTGGGGCCTCGGTCCACACCTGGACGGGGTGCCGGAGATCCGGGTGATCGCCGCCGAGACCGACCCGGCCACGCTGCGTGGATTGGCGGGCGACCGTCCCATCGTCCTGGTCGGACGACACCTGCACCGGCTGCCCGGCGGCCCGGAGCTGATCGCCGACCTGGCGGCCCAGCACCCGGTGACAGTGGTGGAGATGGGCTGGCCGGCGCAGTGGCGGCCCGCGGGCGTCCGCGCCTTCGTCACCACCTACGGCGCGAGCCACGCCAACGGTCGCGCGGCGGCCGAGGTGCTCGGCCTGGCCGGCTGAGCCACGGCGCCATCCGGCCGGGCGTCAGGCGCGGCCGGATGGCGCGCTCCAGCGCCACCCCAGAGTGTCCACAGTCACTCGTCGCCACTTCTTGAACATGTTCAATATCGGCCCTAGTCTGATGACATCGGTAGTTGAACACGTTCAAGAAGGGCGTCCACATGGACATCAAGGTCTGGATGTACGTGATCTACCTCGCGGTCAGCGTCGGCCTGACCATCTGGGTGGCTCGAGCGCTGTCCCGCAACGGGCAGGTCTTCCTGGAGGAGGTGTTCGCCGAGGAACGGCTCGCCCGGGCGGTCAACAGCCTCCTGGTGGTCGGCTTCTACCTGCTCAACCTCGGCTACGTCACGGTGGCGATGAAGCACTCCGACCCGATCGATTCGACCAGCCAGGCCATGGAGGAGCTGTCTCTCAAGATCGGCTTTGTGCTGCTGGTGCTCGGCGCGCTGCACTTCTTCAACGTCTTCGCGCTCGGCCGCTACCGCCGAAACCGACTCCGCCAGCTCGCCACCCACCCCCCGCTCGCCCCGATCGGCCGGCTCCCCATGCCGTCCACCCCACCCGGATCGCAGTTGGTCGGCGCGTACCCGGGCGGACCGCAGCCGACCGGCGCGAACCCGGCCGGACCCCAGCCCGCTGGTCCGCAACCGGGCGTCGGCCCGACGAACAACCCACCAACCCGATGACCGTGCCCCCGACCGACGGCGTCGGTCGGCTCCCGGATCCCACCGCTCACGCAGGCGGTGGGATCCGGGGGTTCACCGTCCTGTTCGACGCGGCCTGCCCACTCTGCCGCGCCGCCCGCCGCTGGTTGTCGTCCCGCGCCCAGCTCGTCCCCCTGGAGTTCGTGCCGGCCGGGTCCGCCGAGGCCCGGCGGCGCTTCCCCGGCCTGGACCACGACGCGACGCTGCGCGACCTCACCGTGATCGCCGACACCGGCGAGGTGTACGCGGGCGACGGCGCCTGGTTCGCCTGCCTCTGGGCGCTGACCGACCATCGGTCCACTGCCGAGCGGCTGGCCCGACCGCACCTGCTGCCCCTGGCCCGGCAGACGGTGGCCGCCGCGTCGGCGATCCGGGAGCGGATCCGCGACCCGTGGGCCGAGCCGACCGACGAACCGGCGGGATACGGTGACCCCGATGACCGAGCAGCCTGCGCAGACGACCACTGCGGGTGATCCAGCCACCGCCCGAGGCGAGCAGACCCGGCAGCTGATCCGGGACACCGCGATGCGGCTGTTCCGCGAACGCGGATACGCCCAGACCACCATGCGGGCGATCGCGCAGGAGGCCGGCGTCGCGGTCGGCAACGCCTACTACTACTTCGGTTCCAAGGACCACCTGATTCAGGAGTTCTACGCCCAGTCCCAGGTCGAGCACCGGGCCGCCGCGCAGCCCGTGCTCGATCGGGAGGAGGCGTTCGGTCCCCGGCTCGCGGGGGTGCTGCACGCGGGGATCGACGTGTTGACGCCCTCACACGGATTCGCGGCGACCTTCTTCAAGACGGCGGCCGAGCCAACCTCCCCGCTGAGCCCCTTCTCCGCGGAGTCCTCCGGCCCCCGACAGGCGGCCATCGACCTCTTCGGCGAGGTGTTGACCGGCTCGACGGCCAAGGTCGACGCCGAGCTGCGCCCACAGTTGCCCGAGCTGCTCTGGCTCGCGTACATGGGCGTGATCCTCTACTGGGTGCACGACCGATCGCCGGGCCAGACCAAGACCCGCCAGCTCATCGACGGGGCAGTACCACTGATCGACCGGCTCGTGGCGCTGTCCCGGCTCCGGGTCCTGCGGCCGGTGACCCGACAGGTGCTCGACCTGATTCGCACGCTCCGTCACTGATCCGGCTGACCTCCTTCGGCCGGCGAAGCAGCAGGTCAAGTCCACTTTTCGACACTCCGAACCGACAGCTTCAACCTTGCCCCGAGCCTGTTCGATACGTAGCGTGATCGACACGTAGCGGCACGCCGTCGGCGGGGCCGCTACACCCGGAACCGGGGCCTGGGGGGAGGTTGCGGACCGTGGATCCGGCCCGGGATCCACGGTCCGCGCCCAATGCCCGCTCAGCGCGGATAGACCCCGTACGCGCGCCAGCCCCGGTCCGGGAACCCGGCCGCTTCGGCGACCCGGGCCGAGGCGTGATTGTCCCGCTCGTGCAGGTAGGTGGGGACCGCCCCCTCGTCGAGCACCCGCCGCGCCGCCTGGGCCACCAGCCGGCGGGCGAGGCCATGCCCCTGGGCGGCCGGCACCGTGCCGACGGCCAACTCGTGCCCGTACGCGTCGTGCCGCTTGATCCCGGCACCGGCCAGATAGGCGCCGCCCGGGTCACGGACCACCAGCACCGGCCGGTCGAAGAGTCGCAGCCACGGCGGCAGCCCGGTGGCGGTCGGCTCGGTCCACTCCCCCACGTCGGGCAGCGGGGCGGGCGCCACGCTCCACCGGAAGGGACCGTCGTGTACGCAGAATTCGGGCCGGCCGACGGCCTCCGGCAGCGCGGCGAGCAAGCGAGCCGGCGTATGGCGAACCAGCGCGCGAATCGCCGCCACACGGTCCGGCGCCACGGAGAGCACGGCGCTCTGCCCGGTGTCCACGGCGAGCGCGGGGCGTAGCCGGCCATCCCAGGCCGGTTCGGCCCGCCGCTGCGAGGCGACCACGTGCAACCCCGGCCCTGCCGGCCACTGGCCGAGCCAGCTGGCCAGGTGCAGGTGAAGCCGCCGGTCGAGCATGCGCACCTCCCCGTCACCCGACCCGTCGTCGATCACCGTACGCCGGACGGCAGGGCCGGGCGCAGGATACGTCAGGGCCGAGTGGGAAAGGGGTGCGGGAACCGGGGGCGCGGATCGACCGTCATATGTATTTCCATATCTGGACACCTTTGTTTGGGACGGTGAACGCATGCCGATTCAGCCGAGCGACCACTACCAGCAGGACCCCGAGCGACTCTGGCAGGCGGCGGAGGCCGTCGGAGGCAATCCGCCCCAGCCGCGCTACCGGAACCCGCGGACAATCGGCGGCGACTCCCTGTCGTGGGCCGGCCTGAACAAGCTGTCCGTCGGCAACTCCAGTCGGCACCGCCTGAACACCCACTGACCCACCACCGGTTGGGTGGCGCCGAAGGGCAGGCTCTGACGTTCGGGGCGACACACCGGAGGAGGTCCAGCGGCGGCTTTCGCACACCTGTCGGGTAATTTCTTGTGGTCCGCCATCCCGGCCTACGACAGGAGAAGCTCCGCGCATGGGCAAGAAGACGATCCACGTCTCCGACTTCACCGGCACGGTTCTGCAGCAGGACGACGAGGTGGTCCGCGTCGTCGTGCTGGAGCACCCGGACCTGGTCGCCGGGCCCGTGCAGTTGGACGCCACCCCGGGCGAGGTGGAGAACATCGACGACGCCGCGCTGGACGTGGCGGTGGTGGAGATCCACGACCGGCACGGTGGTGGCGAGCCCCGCCGGGTGGTGTTGACCGCCAGCGAGTTCGACGCGATGGCCACCGACGTGCCGATGGCGCAGCTGTTGAAGACGGCCGAGCGGGTTCGCCCGCCCAAGGCCCGCAAGACCACCGAGAAGATCGACTACGGCACGCTGGAGCACGCCGGCAAGCCACACCGGGGCCGGGTCACCGAGGAGGAGGCCCGACTGGTGCGCGAGCAACTCGACGAGGTCAACAAGCGCCTCGCCGACGCGGGCGTACGCCAGATCGACCCGGCCGATCCGGAGCACGCCCTGCGTTACGGCTTTCCTGAGGCGCCCTGACCCCTGGTTCTCACTTCTTTCCGACGGCGGCGGCGAGGGCGGCGGCCAGGTCGGCCTCGACCGTCGCCTTGTCCAGGCCGAGGTTGGTGAGCACGCCGGCGCCGTCCTCCTGCTCCAGCAGGGCGAGCAGCATGTGCTCGGTGCCGATGTAGTTGTGCCCGAGGCGCAGCGCCTCCCGGAAGGTCAGCTCCAGCGCCTTCTTGCCGCGCGCGTCGTACGGGATGAGGTCCGGAACCTGCTCGGCCCGTGGTGGGAGGACGGCACCGACCGCCTCCCGTACCGCCTCGGGGGTGGCGCCGCGACCAGCCATCACCCTGGCGGCCAGCCCTTCCGGCTCGGCCAGCAGGCCCAGCACCAGGTGCTCGGGGCCGATCTCGGCGTTGCCGCTGGCCCGGGCCTCCTCCTGTGAAGCCATCACCACGTTGCGGGCGCGAGGGGTGAACCGGCCGAAGCCGGCGTTGGGGTCGAGCGCGGCCGCGTCGGTCGCCTTCGGCACGAAGCGCTTCTGGGCGGCCTGCTTGGTGACTCCCATGCTGCGGCCGATGTCGGTCCAGGAGGCCCCCGAGCGCCGAGCCTGGTCGACGAAGTGCCCGATCAGGTGATCGGCAACCTCGCCGAGGTGGTCGGCGGCGATGACCGCGTCGGTGAGTTGGTCGAGCGCGTCGGTGTGCGCCGTCTTGATCGCCTGAATCAGGTCGTCGAGCTTGACGGTGTTACCGATCTGGAGAGGATCTGTCATGCGTCAACCATAAGTTGACGGACCCGTCCCGTCAACCCTGGGTTGACGATGGTGCGTCCAGTCAGGCGGCGTACTCCGGCAGGAGTCGAGCGACGGCCGCTGGCGAGGGCATGGCGGCGATCTCCTCGGCGACAGCGCGGGCCGCGTCGCGCTGCCCGACGTTGCCGCGCTGCGGCAGCAGCCGGTGGGCCTGCTCGGCGATGGCGCTCGCGTCCACCTCGCCGGGAAGAAGCCGCAGGGCGACACCGGCGGCGGCGAGCGTGTCGGCGTTGGCGAACTGGTCGGCGCCCTGCGGCAGCAGCAACTGCGGTACGCCGGCCGCGAGCGCGCCGAGCGTGGTGCCGCTACCTCCGTGGTGCACCACCAGGTCGACGAGCGGCAGCAGCTCCGCCTGCGACACCCACTGGTGCACGCTGACGTGGTCAGGGATCTCGCCCAGTTGTTCCCGGGGCACCCGGCCCGCCGCGACCACCACCTCGGCGTTCAGCGCCGCCAGGCCGGCGATGGCGTTGCGCAGCAGCTCCGGCGTGCCGAACGCGGTGCCGAGGGTCAGATAGATCAACGGTCGGGACGTTCGACGGCTCACCCGTTCGGGCAGCGGGGCCGGTGAGGAGAAGGCCACCGGTCGCAGCTCGATCCGACGTTCGGTGGCGAGGAAGTCCTTGTCCTGCAGCGAGGGCGGCCAGATGTCCAGGTGCGGCCGGCCGACAACCTCGGCGTTCCTGGTGGGCAGTTCCAGACCGATGCCCTCGGGAAACATCCGGCCGAACCCGTGCCACAGGCCCGGGATCCCGGCCCGGTGAGCCGCCACGGCCGCCCCCGGCAGCCCCCACTCGTGCACCACCAGGTCGGGCCGCAGCCGCGCGAGCTCCGGTGCGAGGTCCTCCGCGTACACCTCGTAGAAGGCGTCGCCGGGCCGGAACGGCCGCAGGCCGTGCGCGACGAGCGGCGGGTGCACCTCTGGACCGGCGGCGAAGTGGACCTCGTGCCCGGCCTCCCGGGCGGCGATCGCCAGCGGGATCAGCGGATAGGTGTGACCGACGGACGCAAGACTGGCGAACAGCACGCGCATGGCGTCGGACCCTACCTGCCGCCACCGTGGGCCCGGCGCGTCCGGCGGCCCGTATACGGTGGGCTCCGGTCGAGCGCGGTCACCGGCGGGAAGGGCGGTCATGCGTCTGCACGTGGGATGCGCGATGTGGAGTCACCGGTCGTGGCCGGGCCACCGGCTGCCGCCCACCGAGCGCCTGCGGCACTACGCCAGTTGGTGTGACGCCGTGGAGGGCAACACCACGTTCTACGCGGCACCGGCCCGGGACACAGTGGCTTCGTGGGCCGCCCAGACGGAGCCCGAGTTCCGGTTCGTCCTCAAACTTCCCAAGGTCATCACACACGAACGCCGGCTCACCAACGTCGACGAACCGCTGCGCGTCTTTCTGGACGCCATCGAACCGCTCGGCCCGCGCGCCCACGCCCTCTGGATCCAGCTGCCCGGCTCGTTCGCGCCCGCCGACATCCCGGCCCTGGGCCGTTTCCTGGAAAAGCTTCCGCAGTCCCACCGGTACGCGGTGGAGGTCCGCCATCCCGCGTTCTTCACCGACGCCCGCGCGGCCCGACTGCTCGGGGCGACCCTCGCCGCCGCCCGCGCCGAATGGATCCCCTTCGACACGACCGCCTTCTTCGCGAGCCCGCCGACCAGCGACGCGGAGCGGGACGCCTGGACCAGGAAGCCCCGCGTGCCGCTCCGGTCCGTCGCGCTGACCGACCGGCCGATCGTCCGCTACCTCGGTCGTGACGACTCGACGCGCACTGTCGAGGGGTGGCAGCGCTGGGTCGACGTGACAGTCGCCTGGCTCCGCGAGGGACGCTCGCCGACGATGTTCATCCACACCCCTGACAACGCCGACGCTCCGGCGCTCGCCCGCCGGTTCCACGACGAGGTACGAGCACGCGTACCCGGGCTGGACGCGTTGCCCGAGCCGATCCCGGTCGAGCCGTTGACGCTGTTCTGACCGGTCCGGTCAACCCTGGTGGTCGAGCAGGTCGTCGAGGTGGGCCGCCGTGCTGATCAGCGAGAGGTGGCTGAACGCCTGCGGGAAGTTGCCGATCTGCTCACCGGTCGGTGCGATCTCCTCGGAGTAGAGGCCGAGCGGGTTGCTGTAGGTGAGCATCTTCTCGAAGGTCAACCGGGCGTCGTCGATCCGGCCGGCCAGGGCGAGCGCCTGCACGTACCAGAAGGTGCACATGTTGAAGGTGCCCTCGGTGCCGGCGAGACCATCCGGCGATGCCTTCGGGTCGTAGCGGTAGACCAGGCTGTCGGAGACCAGGCCGGTGTCCATCGCGCGCAGCGTCGACTCCCACATCGGGTCGGTCGGCGAGATGAAGTTCAGCCCCGGCATCGCCAGCAGCGACGCGTCCAGGATGTCGGACCCGTAGTGCTGCACGAACGCGCGACGCTCCTGGTTGAACCCACGAGTCATCACCTGCTCGTAGATGGCGTCACGTTCGGCGGACCAGCGGGCGATGTCGCCGGGGCGGCCCCGGCGTCGCGCGATGCGGATGGCCCGGTCCAGCGCGACCCAGGACAACACCCGACCGTAGGTGAAGTCCTGCCGACCGGAACGGGTCTCCCAGATGCCGTCCTCGGGCTGGTCCCAGTGCGCACAGAGCCAGTCCATCAAGCCGGCCGTCTTGCGCCACCCCTCGTACGGCGCGATCAGCCCGTTGCGGTCGGCGAGCTCCAACGAGACGAGCGCCTCGCCGTAGATGTCGAGCTGGAGTTGGCCCGCGGCACCGTTGCCGATCCGCACCGGGGCGGAGCCGCGGTACCCCTCCAGGTGACCCAGCACCTCCTCGGGGAGGTCCGGTGAGCCGTCGATGCGGTACATGATCTGCAGGGGCAGGTTGCCGTCCCGTGCCTCACGGATGCGCGCGTCGAGCCAGAGCAGATACTTCTCGGCCTCGTCGGTGAAGCCCAGGCGCAGCAGCGCGTGCACGGAGAAGGACGCGTCCCGGATCCAGGTGTAGCGGTAGTCCCAGTTCCGCTGCCCGCCGATCTGCTCGGGCAGCCCCGCGGTGGGCGCGGCGACCAGGGCGCCGGTCGGTGCGTACGTCATCAGCTTGAGGGTCATCGCCGACCGCTCGACCACCTCCCGCCAGCGGCCCTTGTATCCGGAACCGCCCACCCACCGCCGCCAGTGGTCGCGGGTCTCGGCGAGCAGATCGCACGCCTCGTCGGTGCTGAGTGCTCGCGGCGCGTGCGGACAGGCAGTCTCCAGGACCACCCCGCCGATGTCGCCGGCGTGCAGGGTGAACGACGCGGACACGCCGTCGGTGTCCCGTTTGATGTCCCTCGCGTCGAACTCGCGGAGCGAGTTCTTGAAGGCGGCCAGGGTGAGGGTCATCGTCGGGCTCCGGAAGACGTCGCCCTCGGGGTGCACCTCCAGCTCGTACGAATCACGCCCGTAGTTGAACCGTGGGTGGCAGTGGAAGCGGAACCGCATGCTCCCCCGGACCATCCGCACCAGCCGGATCAACCGGTGCCGTTCGGTGGCCTCCGCACCGGTGACCGGCATGAAGTCCAACAGCTCACCGACACCGTCGGCGCTGTGGAAGCGGGTGATCAGGATCGGCGTACCGGGCAGGTAGAGCTGCTTGCTCGTGTAGTCGACGCCGTCGGGCGAGAGCTGGAAGTGGCCACCGTTGCGGCGGTCCAGCAGCGCGCCGAAGACGCTCGGCGAGTCGAAGCGGGGCGCGCAGAACCAGTCGACCGTACCGTCCGTGCTGATCAGCGCCGCGGTCTGTAGATCACCGATCAGACCGTGGTCCTCGACTGCCGGGTAGCTGTCCACGCCATCCCCCGCCACTCGTACTGGCAATGGCGGCGACTACCCGGGCACCGACGAAAGATGCGGCCCCGGGCTCGACACCGCCGAGACCGGCAACTCATTGCGGAAGCAGACCTTCCGCAATGGTCGATAGCGTCGACATCGACGAGAGGACACCTGATGAGCCTGCGAGGATTCGCCACCCTGAACATCTGGGCGGACGACGTGACAGCCGCCACGGCCTGGTACGCGGACTTTCTTGGCATCGAGGCGTACTTCATGCGCCCTGGTCCCGACGGACGCCCGGCCTACACCGAGTTCCGCATCGGGGACTATCAGGCCGAGCTGGGCATCATCGACCGCAGGTACGCACCGGCCGGCGCGGCGGCCGGGCCCGGCGGCGCGATCATGCACTGGTGCGTCGACGACCTCGACGCGACCGTCGAGCGGCTGCTGGCGTTGGGCGCCACTGAGTACCAGCCGATCACTCCGCACGGGGACGAGGGGTTCATCACCGCAGCGGTGGTCGACCCGTTCGGCAACGTGCTGGGAGTCATGAGGAACCCGCACTACCTCGACGTCCTCGCGTCGCTGAAGGCGACCTGACGGGTGAACGGGGTTCAGTCCCACTCGTCCCGACCCGACGTCCGCCGCACCAGCGCTGCCGCCTCGTCGGTGTCCAACCCACTGGCGATGAGCAGGTCCTGGGCGGCCGTGCGGAATTCACCCGCGGCGATCATCCCCGAGTAGCCCAACCGGTGGGCGTGCGGACGGGTGGGATCCGGCGCGGGCTGCCCCTGCGCCTCTTCGACCAGCTTGAGAGCGGTCAGGATCTGCTGGCGCGCCTCCCGCGGGTCCGCCCGCTCGGGAGTGGTGGTGCGTCTCAGCGTATGCATGCTGGTGGCCAGCAGCTCGATGGCTGCCGCGAACTCCTCCGGTATCGGCTCATCCTCCCGGAGAGCCTTGGCCAGTCTCCGCGCAACGGCCCGACAGCCGTAGAGGCTCCGCTCAAGATGTTTGACGGCCCGGGTGTAGCGGGCCAGCAACCGACGTTGGTGCCACCGTAGCGGCGCCAGTCGCACCACCTCCTGGGCAGCCTCGACCCCTTCGTCCAGCGCGGTCACCCGCGACCCGAGGATCCGCAGGCCGGTCAGACTCTGCTCGGTGGTGTCAAGGTCCCGACGACGCAACGCCCCGCCCAGGCTGTGCAGGGCGGCGATAGCCGGGTCGAGGACCGGTTCGGCCAGCCGCTGCACCGTCCGCTGCGGGTGGATGGGCACCACCAGCAGACCGACCGCCAACCCGACCAGTCCGCCGACCGCGGCATCGACGAAGCGAGGAACGGACAGGTCACGCACTGGCGGTTCCAGGGTGGCGATGAGCACCGCGGTGCCACCGGCCTGGGTGAGCAGGGAGCCACCGCCCTTGAGCAGGATGGCGACGATGATCGCCAGTACGACGACCAGGCCGGTCTGCCAGGGTCCGATGCCGAACAGCGGCATGACCGCGTCGCCGACGGCGAGCCCGAGGACGACCCCGACCAGCAGCTCGATGGTGCGCCGCAGGCGTGTGCCCATCGAGGCGGCCACGATGCCGACAGCTGTGGTGGGCGCGAGGACCGGGGAGGGATTGTCCAGGAACTGTGCCCCCACGAACCAGGCGATCGTCGCCGCGACGCCGGCCTGCACGGCGAGCAGCCCGTAGAGGCGGAACCGCCAGGCGCGGGAGCGCAACCCGTGCCGCACCGGATTGGGCAGGCTGGCCCAGGTTCGACCGGCCCGGGACACCCCGTGCGGGGGCGGGTCGTCGTCAGCTGCCGGCTCCTGTTTGGCGGGCATCCACGCCGCTTACCCAGCGAATACGAACCTATCCGGCGAGCGAGCCGAATCGTGCGGACGCCCCGTCAGTGGGCGGGGTTCGGTGTGTGCGGGAGTTTGCCGAGTTGGCGCCAGTTCGTCTCGGCGACGTCGACACCGTAGTGCTTGGCGGCGGCGAGGATGTTCTGGAAGGCCAGGTCCCGGTCCTTGTCGGTGACGCCCTGCACCTGGTCGAACCGGGCGACGGCGTTGCGGACGTGGCTGGCGTCGGTCATCGGTTCCTTGCGTTTGCCGGGAAACGCGAAGACGGTCTCCGGCAGCTCGCGCTTGTCCTTGTCCGACAGGCCACCGTGCTTCTCGTGGGGCTTCCAGGTGGATTTCATCGCCCAGCATTACCCGCACGCTGTCCGACGGCACCTCCGAAGCCGAAATTTCCCGGACGATCGCCACCGGCAAGATCCATATCATGCCGGCCGGGACGTCCGAAGCCGAAGCCCTGCGCACGCTGTCCTTTGTGGAGTGCGAGCATGGCCGACATGGATATCTACGAGGACGCCCGTACCGTGTCGCGCTCGGACCTGGCCGCCTGGCTGCGCCAACTGGCGAACCAGCTGGAGTCTGACGGGCGGCTCTTCTACGGCGCGGCGGGTGCGGTGACCGTCGCGGACACGGTGCGGTGCGAGCTGGAGATCGAGCGGGAGAACGAGACGGAGGTGTCCGTCGAGATCGAGTTCTCCTGGACCGAGCCCGCGCGCGTCAAGGCGGCGGACGAGGAGGAACCCTCGAAGGACGACGAGGCCGCCGAGCCGACCGGGACGGCCGAGGCCACGCCGGAGGCGTGACCGCCTGACGAGTGCCCGGCGGCCCCTCGTCGCTGTTCACAGTGGATCCCGGCCCGTACATGATGATCTGGTTCCGCCACCCCACAGATCGAAGGAGAACGAATGACTGTCGCCACCGATTTCAGCAAGCTGGTCGTCAAGGCCTACCAGGACAAGACTCTCGCCGAGCTGGTCGACTCCCCGGTGGATGCGCTCACCGGCGTCAGCGCCGGCGATGCCAAGCTGCTCAAGGAGGCGTTCAACATCACCACTGTCGGCGACCTCGGTCGCAGCCCGTACTTCCGTACCGCCCAGGCACTGGTGGCCCTGAACGCCGCCAAGTAACGACGCCTGTCGGATCGACCCGGCAGCACGTGTCGGCATCGACCGTCGAGTCCGACGGTCGATGCCCACACCCACGCCAGCGGCCCGCGTACCAGAAGTAGCCGGGGCCAGGCCCGTGTCGGCCTGGCCCCGGGGGCTTCTGGTCGGTCAGCTACGCAGCGTCCACCGCTGGTTCGTGCCGCCGTTACAGGACCAGAGGATGAGCTTCGTGCCGTTGGCGGTGGCGGCGCCGTTGGCGTCGAGACAGAGCCCCGACTGGGCGTTCGTCACGGTGCCGTTGGTGTTGACGTTCCACTGCTGGTTGAGCCCGCCGTGGCAGTCCCAGATGATGACCGCGGTGCCGTTGGCCGTGCCCGCCCCGGAGGCGTCCAGACATTTGTTGCCGTACACGGTCAGCTGCTTGCTGGCGGTGTGGGTCCACCGCTGGTTGGTGCCGGTGGAGCAGTCCCAGAGCTGGGTCTGAGTGCCGTTGGTGGTCGAGGAGTTGGGCACCTCGACACAGCGGCCGGACTGGCCACCCACGAGTTGTCCGCTCCCCGTACCGCTGCCACCGCCCTGCTGCTGCCGGACGATCGCTGTCGACTCGGCCGACCGGTTGCCCTGTGCGTCGACGACGTAGAGCCGGTACTCGCCCTGAGTGGCTGGCACGGCGATGGACGTGGCGGTGCCGGTGGCCCTGGTCATCGTCGCCCCGGCGGTGAAGGTGGTCGTGCCGTACGGAGCCAGCCAGACCGATCTGGTGGCGTCGCCGATGCTCCGGATCGGGATCGACGCGGTGGCACTGGTGACGAAGGTGCTGGCCGGCAGCGCGTAGTTCGGCGCGGAGAAATTGCTCGCCGGAATGATGTCCCGGTACGCGTCCTCAAGACCGGAATTCGCGGCAATGCCGTACGCCACCGCCGGCCAGACATAGTCGGAGGAGACGAGGATGTCGCCGACCGTGCTGTTCGGCAGATTCTTGTTCGAGACCTTGTTGATCGGGCCGTAGATCTGCGTGATGCTCAGATCGTGCTTCCGCCCGAAGTCGTCCGAGTTGATCATCCAGGTGACGTTCTTGTCGATACTCAGGACGTTGTCGCGGAAGGTGATGAACGCCGAGCCCTCATCCGGGTGCAATCCGTACTTGTGGCCCGACGGAACGCCCTGGAGGTAGTTGTTCGTAATGGTGGTGCCGGGCTGGCTCCCAAGCGTGTAAATGGGAGCCGTGTCGCTGAGGCGTTGCACCGTGTCGATGATGTGGTTGTAGCTGATGGTGTTGTTTCTCGCCGTGGTGGTCGGTCGGTTCGGCACGATCGAGCCCGACGATCCGTCGAAGTTCCACCAGCCCCAGCCGAGCGTGATGCCCGACCACGGGGTCTTCTCGATCCGGTTGCGCTGGATGGTCAGTGTGTCGGCGAAGTACGCGGAGATGGGGCTGTGCCCGTTGAACAGGACCGCGCTGTCGTAGAGGTAGTTGTTCTTGATGTCGATGTTCTTCGGCAGCCCCTCGACCGACGCCGAGTACTTCTCCCGGTTGGTCGACGTGCCGTCCCCGATGTAGACGTGCTGTGGATGGCCCACGAGGATCGCGGACCCCGCGATGTCGTTGGTGTGGTTGCCGATCAACTGTGTGCCCTGCACGTCGTTGACCATGCTGATCCCGTCGGAACCGGTGTGTTGGATCCGGTTGCGTTGCAGGAGGATCCCGTCGGCGTTCTGCACCTGGACGATGCCGGGAACCACATCGACGTTGCGGTAGTGGTAGACGTGGAAGTTGCCCTTGGCGTACACGTTCGCGCTGAGATTGCCCTGCTGCGCCTGCTTGAAGGACGATCCGGCGACGTTGACCAGGTTCCAGTCGGAGTGCTGCACCGTGAGGCCGGAAAAGGTGATGTTGCGCGCGTGGCTGCTCGTCGAGGTGCCGGCCACCCGCAACACGGTGGTCACGTTGTTCGGCGCGTAGACCGTCGCGGTCGACATGTTCTCGGCACTGGCCTTGTAGTAGTAGAGCGTCCGGCTGGTCTTGTCGAAGTAGAACTCCCCGGGGGCGTCCAGGAACTCGTAGGCGTTCATCACCTTGTGGGTTCCACCAACCTGCGCGTTGCCGTTGAACGCGCCCTGCGCGATGGCCGCACCCGGTTGCTGGAAGAGGGCCACCCGGTTGGCGCCGTCGGAACTCGTGGTCACCTGCCGGACGCCCACGATGGCCGTGGTCCAGGTCGTTCCGGTCTCGATCTCGATGTCGTCCTGATTGTTGGCGACGGCCGGGAAATCGTTGAGGCTGTATTTTGCGCCGTCGCACTGCGAGCCCGACTCCCAGGCCCACGAGGCCTGGTTGGCCGTGATGTTGTACGTCCCGTAACAGCCCGCCGAGCTGATCGTCTTCGACGCCATGTACGCGCGCTTGTCGTTGACGTAGAGCGCCCGCAGCTTGTTGGCGCGGTCGAGCGGCGCCTTCCAGATGTTGCCGCTGTGCTGGCTCCACCCGGTCACCTGGACGCCGCCGTCAAGGACCGGCTTCTCATTGGCGTAGGCCGCGTAGCTGACCCGGAAGCCGTTGGTGCCGGAGTCGCTCGGCCCGAATTCGACAGTGCTGCTCACCGGATAGGTGCCACCACGGAGGTAGACGTTCACGTCGCCGGTCATGTTCGTGTTCACCGTACGAACGACGTCCCGGGCACGTTGCAGAGTCCGGAATGGCGACTGCAGGGTGCCCGGATTGGCGTCGTTACCGTCCGGGGCGACATAGTAGGTCGCCTGGACCGCGGCCGAGGCCGGCAGTTGGTTTGTCAGCACTGCCGGCAGTGTGGCGGCGACAAGCGCCGCCACCGCCAACACTGACAATCGAGCGGTGGATATGGCTGACTTCACGTCTGTTCCTCTCACTGGTCGTCGATGTGGTGCCCAAAGTGCGTATCGAGCGACGAGTACGGAACAGCGACGCCACTAAGGGCCGGCGGGGACTTCCGTCGCCCCGACCGCACTCTTTGTTAACCGCCCCGAAATTCTTACTGGGAGCGTAGGTCACACGTCTGACCAATGCAACTGGCAATTGGAGGGCGTCTATGCAGAAATGCCCCCGGATCGGGCAGACCAACCACGCCGGCCGCACGCCCCTGCTCACGTCGTCCGACGAATCCGCAGCGACGAGGCGAGGCTCGCCCGTCGAGGCCCGCGACCACTCGCGGAGCGATGGAGCGCGGCGCACCCGCCGGCGCCGTCGAGACAGGGGCATGGGTGGGCGCGGTCTCCTTTGGAGCTGAATCGCTTACGACATCACCGGCAGACGGCCCCGAACGGTTGTCGCGACCCCGACCGCCACCACGGGTCCCCTCGCCTGATTCGTTTGCGGCATCAGCTCCATAGGCACCACAGCTACTGAGCTCCCGCCCACGCTGACGGTCACGCGAACCCGGGCGACCACCCAGAGGTCCGTCCGTGCGCCCGAAAGACTCCGAAAGTTTCGGTGGCCTCACGAGCCGAGGCGGCGCCCCGAGCCTGCCCACGTCAGGCGCACCGCACCCTCGCCAGCCGGCCTCGGGACCTGCATGTCCGCACAGATCACACATTGACTTAGGTTGATGTTCTGCTTACAGTCACCAACGAAATACCGAAAGTTTACCGAAAAGTAGCCCGGGGGTCCGGCCACCTTCCGCAGGTCGCCACGCAGCGACGGCGGCCTGGCGTCGGTCCACTCCGGCGTGAACCAGGAGGAACCCCAGCGATGTCGCAGCTCGTCCTGTTCGCGATCGACATCTGCGCGGTGGCGCTGCTCGTCTTCGGGCTCTACTTCCCCCGGCACCGCCGGCGCGACCTGGTCGTCGCCTACCTGGGGGTCAACGTCGGCGTCCTCGCGGTGGCGAGCGCGCTGAGCGCCAGTGACGTCGGGGCCGGGCTCGGGCTGGGGCTGGCGCTGTTCGGAGTGCTCTCCATCATCCGACTCCGGTCGACGGAGCTCGACCAGCACGAGGTCGCGTACTACTTCTCCGCTCTCGCACTGGGCATTCTCGGCGCACTCAGCACCACCTCGGTCTGGCTCAGCGGAGGTCTGATGGCACTCATCGTCGCGGTGATGTTCATCGGCGATCACCGAAGGCTGCTCCGGCACTACCGGCACCAGATCATGGTGCTCGACTCCGCCGTCACCGATCACGTCGCTCTCGTCGCCCAGCTGGAACAACTGCTCAACGCCCGGGTGCACAACGCCATCGTCCAGCGGCTCGACATGGTCAACGAGACCACAGTGGTCGACGTCCGATACTCGGTCGCCCGGCGCAGCGCGGCGACCGGCACCAGCAAGTCGGTACGGGCCGGAGCGCTTCGATGAACGCGCCACCGCTGGCGACGCTGGCGCCGATCGCACTCGCCGAGGTGATCGACCGGGCGGCGCTGCAGTGCAGGGTGGACCGCAAGTACGTCATCGCGGTGGACGAGTTGCCGCAACTGCTGGACCAGCTCACCCCGTACGCCCGCGTGCTGGACATCGACGGTGAGCGCAGCTTCCGGTACGAGTCCGTGTACTTCGACACGCCCTGCCTGGCCAGCTACCACTGCGCCGCGTACCGGCGGCGCAGGCGCTTCAAGGTACGGACCCGGACCTACCTCGACTCCGCCCAGTGCTGGCTTGAAGTGAAGATCAGCGGCGCACGCGGACGGGTCACCAAACACCGACTGCCGTATCTCGCCGAGGACCGCCGCACCGTCCGGTCCGGGCGCGGGTTCGTCAACGAGGTGCTCGACCGGGAGTTGATCCTGTCCAATCTCAGCGGCAGCCCGCTCGAGCCGGTGCTTGTCACCAGCTACCGTCGCTCCACTCTGCTGCTGCCCGCGACCGCGAGCCGGGTCACCATCGACACCGGGCTCACCTGGCAGGACGGTGACCAAACCCTGCGACTGCCCGGCATCGCCGTGGTCGAGACCAAGACCAGCTCGGCCCCTTCGCTGGTCGACCGTGCGCTGTGGCAGCGCGGGACCCGGCCCGTACGCATCTCGAAGTACGCCACCGGTCTCGCGGCACTCCGCCTGGACCTTCCCGATGTGCCGTGGCGTCGGACGCTACGCCGCCATTTCCGCGCCGACCCGTCCTCGGCGCTCCTGGAGTTGCCCGTTCCCACCCGATCAGAACAGGAGGCATCGTGCGCATGACCACCCGCAACACCGGTCTTCCGGTGGCGGCCCTTCGTGCCGCCGGGATCGCCGCCACCGCCGTGTTCGTCGCAGGCCTCCTCGTGGTGTCCTCACCACCGGCCGGCGCCGAACCCGTTGCCGCCGCTGCCCAGGTCGCCCAACCGGTGACCGAACTCCCCGCCGGCACCCCGGCCGCCGATGCCGCGGCAGACGACCTGGCCGGCGACATCACCTTCTCGGTGCCCAGCGGCACCTTCCGGGGGGAGGTGACGGTGACGCTGAGCAGCACGGTCAGCGGTGCCCAGATCCGCTACACCACCAACGGGCAGCCACCCACCGCCCAGTCGTCGCTCTATTCGGGCTCGGCGCTGCGCTTCACCCGCACCACCCAGTTGCGGGCACAGGCGTTCGTCGGCCAGACGCCGACGGGCGCGCCCGGCACCGCCATGTACGCCGCCCAGAACGTCACCACCGCCCACGACCTGCCGGTGGTACTGATCGACTCGTACGGTGCCGGCCGGCCAGACCGTGAGTACTTCGACGCCACCACCATGATCTTCGAACCGACGGGCGGCGGCACCACGTCGTTGGCGGCCGCCCCGACGCTCAGCACCCGGGCCGGATTCCGTCTGCGCGGCAACTCGTCGGCAACGTTCGAGAAGACGCCGTTCCGCGTCGAGTTCTGGGACAACGAGGACGACGACGCCGACCACCCGGTGCTGGGCATGCCCGCCGACTCCGACTGGGTGTTGCGCGGCCCGTTCCCCGACAAGGCGCTGATCCGTGAGGCTCTCGTCTACGACCTCGGGCGCGAGATGGGGCTGCCCGCCCCGCGCTACGCGTTCGCCGAGTTCTACCTCAACACGGACGCCGCACCGGTGGGTGCCAGCGACTACATGGGCGTCTACATGTTCATGGAGACGATCAAGAACTCCAAGGACCGCCTCGACCTCAAGCAGTTGGACTCCGACGACGTGACACTGCCGAAGATCCAGGGCGGGTACATCTGGAAATTCGAGTGGATGGCGGCCGAGGAGCCGACGTTGCCGTGCACCGGGCCGGCGGCCACCTGCTGGAACTACCTTGAGGTAGCCGACCCGTCGCCCCTGCAACCGCAGCAACGGGACTGGCTGCGCGGTCACCTCCAGGAGTTCAACGACGTGCTGCACTCGTCGAACTTCGCCGACCCGACCACCGGATACCGCAAGTACATCGACGTCGACTCCTTCATCGACCTCATGATCGTCAACGAGCTGAGCCGGGAGATGGACGCCTACGTCCGCAGCTCGCACTTCTACAAGGACCGGGACAGCAAGATCTTCGCGGGTCCGCTGTGGGACTTCGACCTCAGCTTCGGCGTCGGTGGGTTCTTCGCCAACGACCAGGTATCGGGCTGGCAGCACCAGCAGACCCGGCAGCCGTCGGCCAACGACTGGTTCGCCCAGTTACTGCGCGACCCCGCGTTCGTCAACCAGGCCCGATCGCGCTGGCAGACGCTGCGACGGGGCCTGCTCTCCGACGCCGCGCTCCAGACCCGGATAAATGCTCTCGCGGCCCCGCTGACCAACGCGGCCCAGCGCAACTTCCAACGCTGGCCCAACCTGACGGCACCGACGGTCAGCTTCTTCCGCACCCCGACCTCGCCCACCTGGCAGGGGCAGGTCCAGGTCATGCGGGACTGGATGCTGCGACGCGCCGCCTGGCTGGACTCCACCGCCGGCTGGGGTGGTTCCGTCACCACGCCACCGCCCACCACCCCACCGCCCACCACCCCACCGCCCACCACCCCACCCCCGGCGGCGGGCTGCACCGCGACGTACGCGGTGACCAGCCAGTGGACCGGCGGCTTCCAGGGCGAGGTACGGGTCACCGCGGGAACCTCGGCGATCAGCAACTGGACCGTGACGTGGACCTTCGCTGGTGGCCAGAGCATCAGCCAGGCCTGGAACGCAACAGTCACGAGCCAGGGGTCGGCGGTCACCGCCCGCAACGTCGCCTACAACGGGGCACTGGGCGCCGGCGCGAGCACCGCGTTCGGGTTCCTCGGCTCGTCGAGCGGCACGCCCAGTACACCGGCGCTGACCTGCACGGCGAGCTGACCAGCCGAAGGCCCGGGGCCGGGTCGACGATCGACCCGGCCCCGGGCGCCGGTCACCTGATGGAGAATTCCGCCAGCCGCAGCGGGGAGTCGAACACCAGGTACACGTCGTGGTTGCCGACGGCCCGGGCCAACTCGGTGCTGATGCTGACGTACCGGTAGTTGTCGCCGGTGCTGGGCACGGTGGCCGTGCCGAGCAGCCGGCCGGTGGGCGACCCCATCCGGATCTGGATCGTGCCGACGCCCGCACCGGCCTTGGCGACCTTCGCGGTGAAGGTGCGCGCGTCGGCTCGCAGCGCGGAACCGTCGAAGGAGATCCACTGACCGGCGGCTGTGGC
Source organism: Micromonospora noduli (assembly GCF_003264365.1). Taxonomy (GTDB): domain Bacteria; phylum Actinomycetota; class Actinomycetes; order Mycobacteriales; family Micromonosporaceae; genus Micromonospora; species Micromonospora noduli. The sequence continues at coordinate 26,473 of NZ_PYAK01000013.1, read as the reverse complement.
ACCGACCGCCGTACCGCTGGGTTTCGTCTCGTCGACGAGCCGGACGCCCGCGTACCTGTCGAAGGTCTCGGCCCTGGTGGTCCGGGACAGGTCGCGGGCCGGGATGGTCTCACCCCGGACCCGGACCGCGGCGCGGGCCCGGATGTCCTCGACGGACGCCCCGACCATCAGGTCGTGGACGGACGACTCGACCACCCACCTGCTGCGGGTGACGTCCCAGTGCGCCAGGTCGGCGGCGGGCAGACGCAAGGTCACCGTACGGGTCTGCCCGGGCGCGAGTTTCACCTGCTGGAACGCCTTGAGCTGGCGGATCGGGGTGGTGTCCCGCGAGGTGCGCTGGTGGGTGTAGAGCTGAACGACCTCGGTCCCGGCCCGACTGCCGACGTTTGTCACGTCCACACTGGCCGTGATGGTGCCGTCGGCCGCGACCGACTGCGCACCGGCCCGCAGCTGGCCGTACCGGAAGCGGGTGTACGACAGCCCGTGGCCGAACGGGTAGAGCGGCTTCGCGCGGCTGTACAGGTAGGTCTGCCCGGACGAGATGATGTCGTACTCCAGCAGGTCCGGCGGTAGTTGCGAGTCCGAGCGGTACCAGGTCTGGGTGAGCCGGCCGGACGGGTTGCGGTCGCCGAAGAGGACGTCGGCGACGGCGTGACCGGTCTCCGCGCCCGCGTGGGTGGTCCAGACGATTGCCGGTACGTGCTCCTGCTCCCATCGGATGGTGACCGGGTAGCTGGTCTGGAGCACGAGCACGGTCCGCGGGTTGGCCCTCGCCACGGCCTTGACCAGCGCCTCCTGGCCGGCGCTCAGCGCCGTTGAGGTCCGGTCGTGCGCCTCGCGGCCGTTGATGAACGGGTTGCTGCCGACCACAAGCACGGCGGTGTCGGCCGCCTTGGCTGCCGCCACGGCCCGGTCGATTCCGCTGCTGATCACCTCGCGACTGAAGTGGGTCGCGGCGGCCGGGGTCGATGCGCCGAGCTTGAGGGCGCCGTCGTCACCGATGGTCACGTACGTGTCGGCGCCGAACCAGCTCTCCTTGGTCTCGTAGCCGACGTAGCGCAGCACCACCGTTCCGTCGGCCTGCGGCTCCAGCTTGAACTGCTGCTGGACGTACCAACCGTTCGGCTGCTCGTCACGGGTGAGGAACGGCCCCCAGTTGTAGCCGAGGTAGCGGCCGTTGGCGGCGTTGCGCAGCGTCACCACATCCTGCCCCCAGTCGACCACGTCGAACTGGGCGACGAGCGCCGGGGTGGCGCCGGTCCCGAGGACGCGGTCGGCGTCGGTGGTGCCGGTGGCCGAGACGTACCGGCCGGTCGACACGTCCTTCAGCGCGATCCGGTCCGCCCCGTCGAGCCCGCTCACACTGGCCGAGCTGCCCAGCCGTTCGCGGATGCCGTCGAGCGCCGTCACCTGGTACGGCAGGTCGCCGCCGTACCAGTCCGAGTAGAGGGTGTCGGCCAGCGGGCCGAGCACCGCCACCTTGCGGGTCCGGGCCGGGTCCAGCGGTAGCGCCTGCCGCTCGTTCTTCAGCAGCACCATCGCCTCGCCGGCGGCCTGCCGGGCCAGTCGCTGGTGTTCGGGGCTGTTGATGACGTCCGGGGTGATGCCGCCGTACCGGCCGCCGCCCGGGTCGAACTCACCCAACCGGAACCGGACGTTCAGGATCTCGCGGATCCGGGCGTCGATGTCTGCCTCGGTGAGCAGGCCGGTCGCGAGGGCCTGCTTGATGGCGGTGATGGTGGGCTGCGCGTTGGTGTCGTCGGTGATGAAGCTGTTGAGGCCGGCCTTGATGATCGCGGCGTTGCCCTCGGCCTGGGTGGCGTAGTACCCCTGCGAGGCGACGAGGTTGTTCGGCGCCCAGGCGTCCGTGACGTTCATCAGCGGCTGGTCGGTCCAGTCGCGTACCACGGTGGCCAGGTCCGGGTCCACTGTGGCCGGACGGCCGTTGACGAGGTTGTACGCGGCCATCATCCCGGTCGCCGCGTCGGCGGCGATGGCCGGTTTGAAGGCGGCGCGGTCGTACTCGTTGAGCACCCGAGGCGGCACGTTCGAGGAGGTCACATCGCGTCGGACCTCGTTGTTGTAGGCCAGGTAGTGCTTGAGGGTCGGCGCGCTCTTCAGGTGGTTGGGGTCACCGCCGGTCATCCCCGACCCGTACGCGGTGGAGATCTCGGCGGTGAGCAGCGGGTCCTCGGAGTAGCCCTCCTCGTTGCGGCCCCACCGGGGATCGCGCAGCAGGTTGACCACCGGCGCCCAGAGGTTGAGCCCCCAGACCCGGGGGTTCTGCGCGTGGTAGCCGCGCGCCTCGTCGCCGACGGCCGATCCGACCTGCCGGATCAGGTCGGTGTTCCAGGTGCTCGCCATGCCCACCGGCTGTGGGAAGACGGTGCCGCGAGCCTTGACCACCGCGCCGTTGTTGTCGATGTCGGTGGACCAGGCCACCCCGTGCAGCGCCTCGGTGCCGGTCTTGAACAGGCCGATGCCCAGCCGGGGAATGGCCGGCTGGTACTGGTGCAGCCAGGAGATCTTCTCGTCCTGGGTGAGCCGGCCGAGCAGGTCGTCGACCCGGACGTTCACGGGCAGGCGGGGATCTCGGAACGGGTAGGTGGGTTCGGCGAGCGCGGTGCCGGGAACGGCCGGTAGGGCTAGCAGGGCAAGCGCGAGCGCGGTGATTCCGCGCCGAAGGCGCCAGTTCCGCATGCGGTTCTCCTCATGTCGTACGACAGACGCCCAGCGGGGCGCCGAGACCGGCGTGACCAGGCTCGACACCCGGCTGACGGGCCTGAACGACGAATCGTCGAAGCGCTTCGACGACCCGGCCGCGTCACCACGGCCATGATTGTTGTGATCCGCGCAACTATAGATGTACGCCAATGACTGGGCAATACCTGCTCCCTCCGTCGACAAACCGTCGGACAGGCGGAGAGGGAGAAAGGTCGTATGATTTCCCACAGGAGGACCAATGATGCGGGGCGGGGCGTCGATGCTGGGGATAGCCGCGTCGCAGTGGCGCGTACGGCTGCGCCGGTCGCTGGCCCTGCTCTCGATGATCGCCGTCGCGGTAGCCGGGTTCACAGTGCTCACCGGGGCCGCTGTGACCTCCCGACTGGATGCGGTGGGCACGGTCAGCGCCAACTACCGCCCGGTCTACGACCTGCTGGTACGCCCCAAGGACGCGGTGCTGCCGCTGGAGCAGGAGCGCAATCTGGTCCAGTCGGGCCAGTTGGCCGGCATGCGTGGCGGCATCACCCACGATCAGTGGCACGAGATCCAGGCGGTGCGCGGGGTGTCGGTGGCGGCACCTGTCGCGATGGTCGGGTACGTGATGCGCACGGTGCCCGTGACTGTCGACCTGTCGGATCACCTTGACCCGACCGCCGAGCGTCAGGTGTTGCGGGTCCAGCCGACCTGGGCGACGGACGCGGGGCTGAGCCAGATCCCGGACGGGCCAGCGTTTCTGTACGCGACGCGCAATCGGTTGGACGTGGTGCCGAACAGCGAACTGAAGAGCGGCGGGGGCCTGCCACCGCCGGAGGAGGTCGACGCCGACGGCCAGCGGGTGAAGATCTGCCCAGCAGCTCCGGCCATCACCGCCGAGGAGTGGCTCGCACCGACCGACCTTCGAGCCCGATCGTCGTTGACGTGCGTCGGTGGCATGGGTTCGACGGATCGCGAGGGAAAGGCGATGCGGCCGACAGTCACGTTGGCGTGGACGGTGCCGTTCCTGATGGCCGCGGTCGACCCGGAGTCGGAGGCCGCGCTGGCGGGGCTGGACCAGGCCGTCACCTCAGGCCGATACTTCACCTCGGCGGAAGCGCCGACCTCACGGCGGCTGGACGGAATGCCGTACCCCTACTCGGTGCTCCCGATCCTCGTCGCGGACCGACCCCAGGTCGACAGGACGCTCAACGTCACAGTGCAGCGCCTGAACTCCGACGCGCCCGAGCTGGTCCGGAGATCCGCCGACGACCAGCGGCTCCGCGCCGCTCTGGTCAACGAGTCCGGCACGCCGGTCGCCCAACGGGCGATGTCGTTTGAAGAGCCGTACCAGAACCTGCTCGACCGGATGCTCCGTCCCGACGACCTCGGCGTCGAGTACGACCTGGCAACGTCGAACACCAGGTGGCTCGACCAGTTCTGGACCGTCGGACCGCCGAAGAGGGTACGGGCCGGAAACGGTCTGCGGGCCCAGCCAGATCCGTACGACCTGAAGATCTGGGGTCAGGGCGCCGACGACGGCGGGTCGTCCCGGCACGTGCCGATGGAGTTCGCCGACACCAGCGTGCGCAGCGAGGTGGCCGTCCATCGGAACCTGGCGCACGGTTACGAGGAGCAGCCGGGGGACGTGAGCATGCCCGATGCCGCGCTGGGCGCGGTGGGCACCTTCGACCCCGCCAAGGTTTCGCTGGGCAGCGCGCTGTCGGCCGTGCCTATGGACACGTACTTCAACCCGGGCGCCGAGGGCGCCGACGAAGCGTCACGGCAGGCGCTGGGCGGCCGACGGCTGGCCCCGAACTCGAACGTCACCGGCCTGCTCAGCCAACCACCGCTGATGCTCACCACCATGGCGGCCCTGCCAGCCATCTTCGACCCCGGCGCGTACAGCACCGAGCCCAGCTACCCGGAGTACCAGCTCAACACCACCTCACCGATCAGCGTGGTGCGAGTCCGGCTGGCCGGAGACGTCGGCATCGACCCGGTCTCCCGCGAGCGGGTCCGGCTGATCGCCGAGGAGATCGCGCAACGCACCGGCCTGCAGGTCGACATCACCCTGGGGTCGTCACCCACCGCAGTGACTGTGCACTACCCGGCGGGCAACTACGGCCGGCCCGACCTTGCCGTGGCCGAGCCCTGGGTACAGAAGGGCGTCGCGTCCGTGCTCGTCCGCGCGGCCGACCGCAAGAGCGTGCTGCTGTCCGTCCTGGTGCTCGCGGTGTGCGCGCTGGCGGTGCTCAACGCAAACACCGCCGCCATCCGCGCCAGACGCACCGAGTTCGGCATCCTCACCTGCCTCGGATGGGGCCGACGGCACCTCCTCCAGTTGATGTTCATCGAGATCGTCGGCATCGGTTTCGCCGCGGGCATCGCGGGCACCGGGCTGGCGCTCGGGATCGCGTTTGGTCTCGGGCTCAACATCGCCTGGATCCACACCCTGCTCGCCGTACCCGCAGCGATGGCCCTTGCCCTGCTCGCCGGCGGCTGGCCGGCCTGGCGGGCCGCCCGGCCGGACCCCGGCGAGATCATCCGCCCCGCCGTCCCGGGTTTCGCCCTCCGCCGGCAGGCGCCGCGCCGGCTGGTCACCCTCGCCCTGGCCAACCTTGCCCGCACACCCGGTCGGACCGCGCTCGGCGCGCTGAGTCTGATGATCGGGGTGGCCGCGCTGACCATGTTGTTGGCCATCACGTTCGCGTTCCGTGGGGCGATCACCGGCACCCTGCTCGGTGACGCCATCACCCTCCAGGCCCGCACCGTCGATCACATCGCGGTGGCGGTCACGATCATGCTGGGCATCGTCTCGGTCGCTGACGTGCTCTATCTCAACATCTCCGAACGCGCGGCCGAGTTCGCCCTGTTCGGTGCCGTCGGCTGGACCGACGCCATGCTGAACCGGCTGGTCATCATCGAGGCCATCGGCATGGGTGCCATCGGCGGCACGCTCGGTGCCGCTGCCGGCCTTGGCGCGGCGGCGGCCTTCACCGGGGGCGTCACCGTTCCAATCCTCTGGTGTTCCGGAGCCGCCCTGGTGTTCGGCGTCGCCGTCTCCGCTCTGTCGGTGGTGGTGCCGATCGCCGTGCTCCGCCGACTGCCCACCGCCCACCTGCTCGCCGAGGGGTGAGCGGCAAAGGAGTAGGTCCGATGGAACGGACGTCAGCTGCGGCGTCGAGCACGGTCACCATGCCGCTTGTGTGTCTCACCCGGGTACGGAAGTCATTCCCGCTGCCCGACGGTGCACCGCTGGTGGCGGTGAACGACGTCAGCCTCGCGATCGCCGCCGGGACCGCTATCGCGATGTCCGGGCCGAGCGGCTCGGGCAAGTCGACGCTCCTGCACCTGATCGGCGCCATCGAACGGAGTGACGGTGGCAGCATCGAGGTCGGCGGTCAGGAGGTGACCGGCCTGTCCGGCCGGGGGTTGGCGGCCTACCGGCGGCGGGTCGGCTTCGTGTTCCAACGGTTCCACCTGCTGCCCACGCTCACCGCCCTGGACAACGTCATGGCACCGCTGATCCCGTTCCGCACCGATTTCGACAAGGTCGCTCGGGCACACGAACTGCTGGCGACGGTGGGGCTCGCCGACCGGGCCGCCGCCCTGCCGTCGCGGCTCTCCGGCGGGCAGCAGCAACGGGTCGCCATCGCCCGTGCGCTGATCAACCGACCTGCCCTGTTGCTCGCCGACGAACCCACCGGCAATCTCGACAGTCAGACCGGCACCGCCATCGTCGACCTGTTGCTGCGGCTGCGCGACGAGCAGGGCACGACGGTCATCATGGCCACCCACGACACAGCCATCGCCGCGCGCTGCGACCGAACCGTCCAGATGCGGGACGGGCGCCTCACGTCATAGCTGACGGTTCACCAGCGGTAGAGCACGTTCAGGGTCAGCGCGGCCACCACGGTGACGAAGAATACGGCCGGGCCCACCAGCTGACGGGAGCCGACGCGCAGGTGCGCGATCAGCGCGCCGATGAAGTACAGCACCAGCCCAGCGGCGGCGAGAGTGCCCAGCAGCGGTACGGCGAAGCCGGCCAGCAGCCCCAACGAGCCTGCCGCCAGCGCCACGCCCAACCGCGGTACCCACGAGCGCGGCACGCGCTTCATGTCCGCCTGCGCCTTCGGGTAGTCGTGGCCGATCAGGTAGGTGACGGCGGCGAAGCCGGTGAAGACCGACGCCAGAACGGTGACCGTGACATAGGCAGCGAACATGGTTCCTCCGTTGTGGTTGCTCGTCCCCAGGACGATCTAGCGCGGTGGAACGTGACGGCTCCCGGCCTCCGCGATCAGCTCGCCGGCCGCAGCGCGCCGAACCGTACGTCGGTGGCCTGTTCGGACAGTTCCCACAGACGGCGGCCGTGCTCGGGGTCGGTCGCGGCGGTGGAGAGCTTCGCCGGCGCGGGGTGGCCGCGTAGCTCGCCCGGCCCGCCGGGGGCGACGAGTTGGCCGGGTTGCGCCCCGGGGTCGGTGGCGGCGTACAGCTGCGGCCAGACGCCGCGGTCGACCGGCTGGGCCAGGAGTGGGTTGCCGATCCGGCCCAGCAGCAGCCGCCAGATCGGCGTGGTGGCGCCGCTCTGCAAGTTCGTCGCTGTGTAGCCGGGGTGGGCGAGGAAGCTGCCCAGCGGGCTGGCCACGGCGCTGAGCCGCCGGTGCAGCTCGTAGCCGAAGATGGCGTTGGCCAGCTTGGACGTGTTGTAGAAGCCCATCGGGGAGTAGCCGCGCTCGCCGGTCGGGTCGGCGAAGCGCACCTTCGCCTGCCGGTGGTTGACCGAGGTGACAGTGACCACCCGTGGATCCCGGCCGGCCAGCAGGAGGTCGAGCAGGAGCCCGGTGAGAGCGAAGTGCCCGAGGTGGTTCGTGGCGAACTGCACCTCGTGCCCCTGCGGGCTGAGGGTGCGGGGCAGAGCCATCACTCCGGCGTTGTTGATCAGCACGTCCACCCGGGAATGGTCGGCGTGCATCCCGTCGGCGAACTTCCGTACCGAGTCGAGGTCGGCGAGGTCGATCCGCCGGACTTGCAGGTCGACGCCGGGTCGGGTCGTGGCGATGTCGGCCGCCACCCGGCGGCCCCTCTCCTCGTCGCGGACGGCCAGCACGACGCGCGCACCGCGGGCGGCGAGCGCCCGGGTGGTGACCAGGCCGAGGCCCGCCGTGGCACCGGTGACGACGAAGGTACGGCCGCTCATGTCGGGGATCTGTTCAGTGGACCAGCCATTGACAGTCATGCGACCCACTGTGCTATCGGTGGCACTCAGTGTCAAGCAATGCGCGGGATGCCACCACAGGCATGCCGTAGCACCACATGACGTAGCATCGACGGATGAGAGCTCGTGCGGACAACAGCCTGGCCGAACGCAAACGCCAGCTCGTTGCCGACGAGCTGCGTGACGCCGCCCTGATGCTGCTCGCGACCAAGGGTTTCGACGTGGTGACCGTCGACGACATCGTGGCGGCGGCCGGCATGTCGCGACGTACCTTCTTTCGCTACTTCGCGTCCAAGGAGGACGTCGTCGTCCGGTTCCTGGCCGACACCAGCGCGGACATCATCACCGAACTCGCGACCCGGCCACCCGCCGAGCCATCGTCGGTCGCGCTGCGGCACGCCCTCTGGGTGCCGCTGGCCGCCTGCAACGACCACCCGGAACACTCCGAGCGAGCCCGGGTCGTCGTCCGTCTCATCCTGGACACCCCCGCCCTGCACGCCCGCTGGCTGGAACGCCAGATCGAGTGGCGCGCCGAACTGGCCGCCGAGCTGGCCAACCGCAGCGGCCTCGACCCGCACACCGACCCCTACCCACGGATGGCCGCCGGGATGGCACTGCTGGCACTCGACACGGTGCTCCAGCGGTGGCAGCCGGGCGACGATGAGCAGCACCTGGCCAAGCTGATGGACCAGGCGTTCGCCGTCGTGGCGCCGGCCCTCGACGCGCCCGCCGCGTCACCCGCCGCCGGCTGAGCGCGAGTCAGCGCGGTTTCCGCGCCCTTTCAGGCTGCTCAATACGTTCGCGGCATGACAATAAAACGTTCCACGCGCACCAGGCGCGGGACTGCCGTGCTGGCGATGATCGCTGTCACCGCGGCAAGCGTGCTCTCCGGTGAGCCCGCGTCGGCCGATCCCGTCCCCGTCCCCGTCCCTCAGGCAGCGCTCACCGACCGGGCCTTCGGCCAGGTCGCCGAGATCCATCTCCAGGGCGCCGCTCGGATCACCACCGTCGTGCTGTCGGCCGAGTTCGCTCAGTGGCACCGTCTGCACCCGAACGCCACGGCCGAACAGGCACAGACCCAGCTCACCGCACGCCAGCAGCTGCTCGACGAATCGCTGACCACGTTCGACCTCCTGCTGCCGGAACAGGACCTGCTGCTCAAGTCCGTCGACATCCTGCTCGGCGCGCCCGGCGGGGAAACCCGAACCTCGCCGGAGATCACCGGCCTGGTCGGGGCCGTGATCGGCAAGACTGTCGAGCCGTGGGACACCCGCGAGGAACTCGCCTCCGGCGCGCTGCGGACCGCCCAGTGGCTGCGCGGCCGTGACGACGCTCTCGCCGCGGTGTGGTCCGCGGTCCGACATGCAGCGGCAGCCAGCGCCTCCGTCGCCACCGCCTGGAACGCCGTCCTCGGCGAGCCGATCGGGGTGGACATCACCAACACCTACGAGGAGCTCCGGCAGGATCCCGGACTTTCGCATGTCGACCTCGACGCGATCCTGGCGCTGCGGGACGACTCGGTGGCGTACGTCGCGGCGGCCAAGCAGCAGCTGGCCTCCCTGCACGCTGAGCTGCTCGGCCTGAGCCTGGAGATCCGTCTCGAGATCGGCGAGAACAACAGCAAGTGCCCGCCGGAAGGGCCGCCGAGCGCCGCGTGCACCGCGGCGGCCAAGAAGGCCGCCGAGGACCGGGACAAGGATCGGCAGCAGACGATCTCCGACATCAAGGCCGGGGTGGGCATGGTCTCCACCATCATCGGGTTCGCCGACCCCGCCGCCGGCAAGAAGTCCAAGGTGATCGGGGAGGCGGTCCTCACCACGATCAGCGCGATCTCCAAGTACGCGGCGGCGATCACCGGCCGCGGGCTCGCGGGCTCGATCTTCAGCACCGCGACGTTGGCGATGACCGGCAACGTCTTCGGTGCCGTGATGTCGATCGTCGGGCTCTTCGGCAGCAGCGGACCGTCGCTGGACGCACAGATCCTGGCCCAGGTCAAAGCGTTGCGCGACGAGGTGCGGGCCCTCGGCGACGAGATGCGCGCCAGCTTCGCGCGGGTCGAGGCCCAGATCAACACGGTGTACGCGAACATGATGGCCCAGTTCGACAAGTTGAACGCCGCGATCGCCGGCAACACCGCGCAGATCACCCTCGTCCAGCAGCAGGTCGCCCAGCTCGGCCTGCGCCTGGAGGACATCGCCGCCACAGTGCTGGCCGCGATCGGCGACGCCACCCTGCACGACGCCCGCGCCGACATCAACAAGTACATCGGCTACCTGGAGAACTTCGGTCAACCGATCCCGACGTACGGCGAGTTCGTCGGCCCGGAGAACGAGTTCCACCTGACCTCGACACAGCTGGCCAGCGGCGCCGCCTTCGTGGTGCCCCGGACCGACGCCGACAACCCGGCGGTCGACCCGACCACAGCGCTCAACAGCTTCGGCGAGGCCCGGTCGATCAACTACCTGGCTCGGGTCGCCAGCGGACGTGACCCCTCGATGGTCGAACCGTCGACGCCGGTCGGCAACCCGACGGTGTGGAACCTCGGCGCGCAGTCGTACGCCATGTTGATGCTGCAGAACCCGACGTACGCCGCCCAGGTCAGCGCCGGCCGCGCCGCACAGATCGAGGCGGAGGGCACCCGCATCGCCGACCTCGCGGCCAGCTTCGGTCGACCGGCCAACGGCAACGCCAACGGCCTGATCACAGGGCTGGTCAACGAGTACGTCGCCGCCACCAATGAGCTGTCGACAGCGCTGGCCGCCTTCCGGACCAACGAGGTCCAGGTCCGCTACGAGCCGGACGCCAACGGCGTACAGGTGAAGACGCCCAAGAACTACGACCTGTTCTGGGACACCGACAAGCCACTCGCGCCGGCGCCGGCGAAGGCCGACGAGACGACGGTGCCCTCGTGCAGCGGCACCAGGCAGATCGACCGGCCCAGCAACGTTCGCTACGACCTGATGTCGAACATGGTGCGAGCACTCCAGTACGCGTACACGCCGCGCCTCGACGAGCCGCCGGCGGGTGTACGGGAGTTGCCCGAGGTCGGCCACTGCTACACGCCGAGCTGGGTCTACACACGTACGACGGGCTACGGCACCGGAGTGATCCGCCACTACGGCAAGCTGCGGTTGCAGATCCACAGCCGGTTCCGGCTGAACTCGTCCACGGCCTGGCAGAACTCCCGGACCGCCGACTACACCTGGCCCGACGAGCAGGTCTACCAGGTCGACTGCGAGTTCTTCAACTGTGACAGCGAGACCACGCCCGAGCAGGGCCTGACCCCGAAGTGGCCGTCCGGCCGGTACGCCTTCGCGAGCGGCGCGACGGTCGTGAACAACACGGCGCTGGACACCACGCTGACCCCGACCCTGCGCGGTTTCCTCCAGGCCCGGCAGAAGTCCATGTACGACCGGGTACGGGACCAGAGCACCCAGGTCAGCGGGCCGGTGCCCACCGCCCTGAAGAAGGTGAACACGGCGGCGCGGCTGCTCCAGGCGTACACCCGGTTGGGTCTGCCCAACGCCCTCGACTCGGACGACGTGTTGTCCGCGAACCTGTTCGGGCAGTACCAGATTCCGGTGAACATGCCGACGGACGCCAAGATCGGTAACGCCTACGCCAAGGCGAGCGGGAACTACACCCTCTGCGGGCCCACGCCGTGCTCGCTCGACCCCAGCCGCCCACTGCGCGACCAGGTCAGCCTCAAGGTGCCCTGCGAGCCCGCTGTCGACTCGTCCAACCTTCCCGGTGACCCACTGGGTGACTGTCTGATCACCAGCGCGCGGTCCCGCGCCAACACGCTCATGCAGCGGTACGAGGTGTGGGCGGACCAGATGTCCGCAGGTCTGCACCGCGAGCGGGTGCCGTGGATGAACGACACCCTCACGGGCCTGCGCATCACCACACGCCTGACCCACGCCAACTGACCCAGGGGCGTTGCCGGCGTCTCCGGGCGCCGGCAACGCGTGGCGTCAGGTTCAGTGGCGTTTCCAGGTTCAGTGACGTTCCAGGCCTCGCAGGAACAGTAGGCGAATGGACCCCATCCCGAGATGGTCGACCTCACCCGAAATGCCGGCTGACCAGGTGTGGGAGGCAGCACGGCCTATACCGGGCCGCAGCGGGTCCTGCATGGGTGCTGCTGGCGTATGGGGGTTTCTGCCATCACCCCTTTCAGCAGGGGCTCCCTGACCCTCCAGATCACGGGTTGCATGGAAGTGCGAGCCACACGCCTGTCGCGACGACGAGAAGGTGCTTGGAGGGCTGATGGATGCGAGGAACGCGTACCCGCGCCGCGCGCTGCTGCGAGGCGTCCTGCTCGGTTCTGCCGCGACGGCGTCCGGCCCGATGTTGAGCGCCTGCGCCGATTCACCGCGCGCTGCCCCATCGCCGGCCTCCACCCCGGCCGACAGCGCATCGCGCAGCGCCTCGACCCCCGCCTCGCCGTCCGCCGGCGGGGTGCTGCTGGCTTACTTCTCCCGCGCAGGGGAAAACTACTTCAACGGCGGTCGCCGGCGCTTGACCATCGGCAACACGGAGGTGGTGGCGGGCATGATCAGCCGACTCACCGGCTGCGCCGTGCACCGCATCGAGGCCGCCGACCCCTATCCCGACGACTATGAGCCGACCGTCGCGCGCAACGTGCGGGAACAGAACGCGAACGCCCGCCCGGCGATCGCCAACCCACTCGATTCGATCGGACGCTACGACACGATCCTGCTCGGCAGCCCAATCTGGAACGTCCGAGCACCGATGATCATGACGACGTTCGTCGAGGGCCTCGACTTCAGCGGTAGGATCGTCCACCCGCTCACCACCCACGCGATGAGCGGGCTGGGGACCACCGAACGCGACTACGCCGCCATCTGCCGGGGCGCGACGATCGGGGAGGGCCTCGCTGTGCGCGGAGAGGAAGTCGCCGACGCCGAACCCGACGTCGCGGCCTGGCTGCGCCGCATCGGCCTGCTCAGCTGATCCGGGTAGCCGCGCCTTCCTGCGCGGCGGCCCAGGCGGCGAGCAGCTCCAGGCCGTCACCGGAGCCGGTGCCCGGCTCGGCGGAGTAGGTCAGGACCGTCAGGGCAGCGTCACCGGGCAGCTCGAGCACTTCGAAGGCCAGGTCCAGTTCGCCGATGGCCGGGTGGCGGAAGCGCTTGCTGCCGTGGCGGTGGACGTAGACGTCCTGGGCGGCCCACCAGGCACGGAAGGGCTCGCTGCGCATCGACAGCTCACCGATCAGGTTCATCAGCTGCTGGTCTTCGGGGTGTTGCGCGGCGGCGATGCGGAGCGCGGCGACGGCGGAGCGGGCCACCTGCGCCCACTCCGGGTAGAAAGCCTGTGCGTGTGGGTCCAGGAAGGTGAACCGCATCGAGCTCGCCGGCAGCGCCGCGTTCGCGGCGAACATGGGCGCGTAGAGGGCCATGCCCAGCGGGTTCGCCGCCAGGATGTCGAAGCGGTGGTTACGCAGGAACGCCGGCACACCGGTCATCGAGTGCAGCACTCGGCGGATCGCCGGCCGGATCTCCGGGGCCTTGTCGCGCTGGGCGCGGCCGCGCGCAGGTTGAGGGCCGGCGGCGCGGGCGAGATGGTGCAGGTGAGCGGTTTCGGTGTCGTCGAGCTGCAGCGCACGAGCAATGGCGTCCAAGACGCTGTCGGACGCGCCGGCGAGGTTGCCACGTTCGAGGCGGGTGTAGTACTCGACGCTGACACCGGCCAGCGCGGCCACCTCACCGCGGCGCAGCCCCGCGACGCGGCGACTGCCGTACGCGGGGATGCCGGCCTGCTCCGGGCTGACCTTGGCTCGGCGGGAGGTGAGAAACGCCCGTACCTCGCTGCGGTTGTCCATATGCCCAGGCTAGGCATCACGGCCGGCATGAGGGGGTCCCTGGCGGTACCCCTCACGACGGTGGTTCATGCTCGACCGCCCGGCGACCAAACCTGGGGTGGGGGACTCTGCCAGTACCCGTTTGAGCAAGGTCTCCCCGGAAACCTGACTGCGGTATCTGCTGTTGAAAGTAAGACCCGCACGGGCCCCGGCATCGGAAGGACTAGCTGTCATGCCAACCCCGCAGCTGACGCTTAACAACGGCGTCGAGATTCCCGCCGTCGGTCTCGGTGTCTTCCAGACACCTCCGCAGGAAACCCGCTCCGCGGTAGAGGCCGCGTTGTCGGCCGGATACCGACACATCGACACCGCGGCCGCCTACGGCAACGAGCGTGAGGTCGGCGAGGCGATCGCCACGTCGAGCATCGACCGCTCCGAGGTCTTCATCGAGACCAAGATCTGGATCAACGACTACGGGTACGACCAGACGTTGCACGGATTCGAGAAGAGCGCCGCCAAACTCGGCGTCGAGCAGATCGATCTGCTGATCCTGCACCAGGCGTTGCCGTCGGAGTTCGATCGGACCCTGGACGCGTACCGGGCTCTGGAGAAGCTGCTGGCCGACGGCAGGGTCCGCGCCATCGGAGTCAGCAACTTCATGGTCGATCACCTGACCGCGCTGCTCGACAAGGCGACCGTCGTGCCCGCGGTGAACCAGATCGAGGTGCATCCCTACTTCGCCCAGCGTGAGGTGCAGGCCTTCGCCGCGCAACACGGCATCCTGTCGCAAGCCTGGTCGCCGATCGGCGGCATCACCTTCTACCGCGACGGCGAGCACACCAGCACCCTGCAGGATCCGGTGATCGGTGACATTGCGAAGGCACACGGCAAGACACTGGCGCAGGTGATGCTGCGCTGGCACGTGCAGCAGGGACGTTCGGCGATCCCCAAGTCGACGAAGCCCGCGCGGATCGCAGAGAACTTCGACGTGTTCGATTTCGCGCTCACCGCCGAGCAACTCGCCGCGATCGACGCCCTGGACACCGGCAAGCGCGGGGGCCCGGATCCCGCCGACATCACCCTCGCCACCTTCGGCAGGCCGATCCCCGAAGCCTGATCCACCCCGAACCCGCAGTCCCCCACCAGGCACATGTCGCGGGACAACGGGTTGTCGGTTCAACGAACGAACGAGAGGACGACAAACATGCGTACGGTGAAGCTGGGTCAGCTCGAGGTCGCCCGCATCGGTCTGGGTGCGATGGGAATGTCCCACGGCTACAGCGGTGCGGGCAGCGACGATGCCGAGTCGATCCGCACCATCCACCGGGCTCTCGAGCTGGGTGTCACGCTGATCGACACAGCGGAGATCTACGGCCCGTACGTCAACGAGAAGTTGGTCGGCCGTGCCCTACAGGGCCGCCGTGACCAGGTCGTGCTGGCCACCAAGTTCGGCCTCGTCTCCCACGACGGCCGTGTCCCGGGAGGCCTGGACAGCAGCCCCGACAACATCCGCACCGCCGTCGAGGGCTCGCTGAAGCGCCTCGGCACCGACCACATCGACCTGTACTACCAGCACCGCGTCGACCAGAGCACCCCGATCGAGGACACCATGGGCGCCCTCGCGGCCCTGGTTCAGGAAGGCAAGATCCGCTACGTCGGCCTGTCCGAGGCGTGGATCGACACCATCCGCCGCGCCCACGCCGTCCACCCGGTCACCGCCCTGCAGTCGGAGTACTCCCTGTGGACGCGTGATCAGGAGCAGATTCTGCCCGTGCTGCGGGAGCTGGGCATCGGCCTGGTGGCGTACTCACCGCTTGGCCGCGGCTTCCTCACCGGTGCCCTACGCACGCCGGCTGACGTCGAGCGCCTCGACGACAGCGATTTCCGCAAGAACCACCCGCGCTTCACCGGCGAGAACTTCCAGCGCAACCTGCGCATCGCCGACCAGGTGCAGGCCGTCGCCGACCAGGTGGGCGCCACGTCAGCCCAGGTCGCCCTGGCCTGGCTACTGGCCCAGGGCGACGACATCGTTCCCATTCCCGGCACCAAGCGGGTGAGCCGCGTGGAGGAGAACGCCGCAGCGGACACCGTCACGCTCACCCCCAAGCAGGTCGCCACCCTCACTGCGCTGCCCGTCGCCGAGGGCGGCCACCACACCGACGAGCAGATGCAGGTGATCGAGCGCTGATCGGCGGAGCGCGCGGTGATGATCAGCACGTTCGGTGAACTCTCCCCTGACGGAAGGGTAGCTTCACTGTCGGCTTTCAGGCGGGGCCGCTTGGCTCCCCCGGCGAGTGTGACGCGTCCGGGCAATGACGCCCTGAGGCCGCTCAACCGCCTGTCGCTGGTCGGCGGGTAGCTGCCCGATCCAGGGCGGAGCTGAGCGCGTCCACGAGACGCCCGAGTGGAAATGGCTGTATGTCTTCTGTGCTGTCCGCGGTCAACCGGCCGCGTCTGTCCCGTCCGTCCTGGTTGTCACCGAAGGTGTTCCGCACCGAGGTCCTCGCCGGTCTGGTCGTCGCCCTGGCGTTGATCCCGGAGGCGATCTCGTTCTCGATCCTCGCCGGTGTCGACCCCCGCGTGGGACTGTTCGCCTCGTTCACGATGGCAGTCACCATCGCGATCTGCGGAGGACGTCCGGCGATGATCTCCGCCGCGACCGGGGCCATCGCCCTCGTCGTCGGGCCACTGGCGAAGGAACACGGGCTGGACTACCTGATCGCGGCGGTGATCCTCGGCGGCGCGATCCAGATCCTGCTCGCCGTGCTCGGCGTGGCGAAGCTGATGCGGTTCATCCCGCGCAGCGTCATGGTGGGTTTCGTCAACGCCCTGGCCATCCTCATCTTCGCCGCCCAGGTCCCGCACCTGCTCGGCGTGCCGTGGCTGGTCTACCCGCTCGTCGCCGTCGCCCTGGCGATCATGGTGGGGCTCCCCCGGCTCACCCGCGCCATCCCGGCGCCACTGGTCGCCATCGTGGTCCTGACCCTGGTCACCGTCTTCGCCAGCGTGGCGGTGCCGACCGTCGGCGACGAGGGAGCCCTGCCGGACAGCCTGCCCACCCTAGGCCTGCCGCAGATCCCCTGGACCATGAACACCCTCACCCTTGTCGCCCCCTACGCCCTGGGGATCGCGCTGGTCGGGCTGATGGAGTCGCTGATGACCGCCAAGCTCGTCGACGACATCACCGACACCCCCTCCAGCAAGACGCGCGAGTCCTGGGGTCAGGGCGTGGCCAACATCGTCACCGGCTTCTTCGGCGGCATGGGTGGCTGCGCCATGATCGGCCAGACGATGATCAACGTGAAGGCGTCCGGCGCCCGTACCCGGCTTTCGACGTTCCTGGCCGGCGTGTTCCTGCTGGTCCTGGTCGTCGCGCTCGGCGACGTGGTGGCGGTGATTCCGATGGCTGCCCTGGTCGCCGTGATGATCATCGTGGCGGTGTCGACGTTCGACTGGCACTCCGTCGCCCCGGCCACGCTGAAGCGGATGCCGTACGGCGAGACGATCGTCATGGTCGCGACCGTCGCCACCACCCTGGCCACCCACAACCTCGCCATCGGCGTCGTGATCGGCGTCCTCACCGCCATGGTGATCTTCGCCCGGCGGGTGGCCCACCTGGTCGAGGTCACCAGCGTCCTGGACCCGGACGGCACCACACGGATCTACTCGGTACGCGGCGAGCTCTTCTTCGCCTCCAGCAACGACCTGGTGGGCCAGTTCGACTACGCGAACGACCCCGAGACGGTGGTCATCGACATGACCCACGCCCACGTCTGGGACGCCTCATCCGTCGCCGCCCTCGACGCCATCACGCAGAAGTACGCCACCCGCGGCAAGACCGTCGAGATCATCGAACTGAACAAGCCCAGCGCCCGCATCCACGACACCCTCGCCGGTCAGCTCGGCGTCGGCCACTGATGGCCACCACCAGCCGGGAAACCGAGCCGGAGCAGCACCGCTCCGGCTCGGCCACCGGCCGCCTCATGCAGATCGGCGAGGCCGCCGAACGGGTCGGGCTGAGCATCCGCACCATCCGCCACTACGAGGAAGCCGGCCTGATCGTTCCCTCCGCCCGCAGCGAGGGCGGCTTCCGCCTCTACACCGAACCCGACCTCGACCGCCTCGCCGTCGTCAAACGCATGAAACCCCTCGGCTTCACCCTCGACGAGATGCGGGACCTCCTCACCGTCCTGGACGCCCTCGACACCACCACCGGCGCCGACCGCGCCGCCCTGCTCGACCGGCTCGCCATGTTCCACACCGCCGCCACCACCCGCGTCACCGCCCTGCGCGACCAACTCGCCACGGCCGAAGGTTTCGCCGACACGCTCCGCGCCGAAATCGACCACCACGAACGCCCACCTGTCTGAACCTTGGGCCGTGGCGACCGGTCGGCAAACTTGCCGAGCGTCAGGCTTGCATCCGGTACCCAGGTACACGCTTACCGTCGTCGGTATGACCACTGACTCCCAGGCGTGGTTGCCCGAGTCGTGCACCTTGCCGAGCGGACAACGGCCGCTGCGGCTGGCCGAATTCGACTACCTGTTCGCCACCGCCCTGCTGGCGCAGCAGCGGCTGTCCCCCACCGAACTGCTGTGGCGTCTCGACCCGACCGCCGAGGCGACCGCCCGGGACCTCATCCGCCGGGAAAGCTCCTGCTGCTCGTTCTTCTCGTTCACCCTCGCCGCCGAGACCGGCACGCTGCGCCTCGACGTGCGGGTGCCGGCCGCGCACGTCGACGTCCTCGACGCGCTCGCGCTACGAGCCACGGCCGGGATGACGGCATGAGCGGATTGCGCAGCGGCCAGGTCGCCGCCGCAGCCGGGGTGAACCCGCAGACGCTGCGCTACTACGAACGCCGCGGACTGCTCGCCGAACCAGACCGAAGTCTGGGCGGGCACCGCCTCTACCCAGCCGAAGCGGTCACCGTGCTGAGGGTGATCAAAGCGGCGCAGCGGCTCGGGTTCACCCTCGACGAGGTCGCCGAACTTCTCGACGCGGGCCAGCACCGGCACGGTCGCCACCCCGACGCCGGCCTACGGGTCCGTGCCCAGGCAAAGCTCGCCGAGGTCGAGGCGAAGATCGCTGACTTGCAGGTCATCGCCGGCACACTGCGCGCCGCGGTGGAGGCCGGCTGCGACGACCTCGTCGAGTGCGCCGGCCAGCCGTGCTGCCCCATCCCCTTCGCCACCATCGCTCCAGGAGGTGCCTGTTCGGCCAGGTCACCGACATGATCGGGGGCTGCGGGCACACCGGTACGGTCCACGCATGACCGTCGTCCGCTCGATCCTGCTGTTCGTCGTCGCCGCCCTGTTCGAGATCGGCGGGGCGTGGCTGATCTGGCAGGGCTGGCGCGAGCACCGCGGCCTGTGGTGGATCGCCGCCGGAGTCATCGCCCTCGGCGCGTACGGATTCGTCGCCACCTTCCAGCCCGACCCGAACTTCGGGCGCATCCTCGCCGCCTACGGCGGCGTGTTCGTGGCCGGATCCCTCGCCTGGGGCGTGATCGTCGACAAGTTCCGGCCCGACCGGTGGGACGTCATCGGCGCCGGCATCTGCCTGATCGGCGTCGCCTTGATCATGTACGCGCCGCGTTCGGCAGGCGGCTCCTGATCGCCACGAAGACCAGCGGGCCCGAAGTCCCCTGGCAATTCGACCCGGGAACCTGGGCATCAGAGCGGTCCTGCACGCTCAGCCCTCGCCACGGCACAGGCTTTGCCCCAGGTCGTAGCGTGGCAGGGTGGCAGCACCCCGCATGGCACCGCCGTCAGGGATGGGCCGCCGGCTGACGTTCCTTTTCGCGTTGGCCGCGGGAGTGGCCGTCGGCAATCTGTACTGGGCCCAGCCACTGCTCGGCTTCATCGCAGGCGATCTACGCGTCACGACCGCGACGGCCGGCTGGCTGGTCACCGCGACGCAGCTCGGGTACGCCGTCGGTGTGCTGCTGCTCGTACCGCTCGGTGACGTCCTGGACCGCCGCCGGTTCGTCCCGATCATGCTGCTGACCTCGGCCGCCGCACTGCTGCTGTGCGCGCTGGCGCCGTCGATCGGCGTACTCCTGCTCGCACTCGGCGTGCTCGGCGTGACGACGATTTCCGGGCAGATCCTCACTCCGCTCGCCGGAGACCTTGCCGGCGACGCCCAGCGCGGTCGGATCGTCGGCGTCGTCGGATCCGGGACCCTCACCGGCATCCTGGCCTCCCGCACGATCAGCGGCCTCGTCGCCGACGCCGCCGGGTGGCGGACGATCTTCGCCCTCGCCGCGGTCCTCGCCGTCCTGCTCGCGATCGTGCTCCACCGCGCGATTCCACCGCTGGCACCGCGGACACGCATGCCCTATGCGCAGCTCATCGCCTCGGTCGGCGCGGTGGTCGTGCGCGATCGGGCGGTCCGATGGACGCTGGTCCTGGGCGCCACCGGATTCGCCGCGTTCTCGCTGTTCTGGACGGCGCTGACGTTCCTCCTCAGCAGCCCGCCGTTCCGGTACCCGGTGGCGGTGATCGGGTTGTTCGGGTTGGCCGGACTCGCCGGTGTCCTGTCCGGCCTACGCGGCGGACGGCTGCACGACCGCGGCTGGTCGCTTCCGGCCACCGGCGCGGCCTGGATACTGGCCCTCACAGCCTTCGTCGTCGCGGCGTTCGCCGTACGGTCCGTCGTCCTCGTCATCATCGTGATCGTCATGCTCGACGTCGCCCTCCAGACGCAGGCCCTGCTGAACCGGGCGCGACTGTTCGCCCTCTCTCACGAGGCCCGGAGCCGGCTCAACACCGCGCTGGCCACCGGCAACTTCGTCGGCGCCGCCATCGGCTCCGCCGCCGCAACCGCGCTCTGGTCCGCGGGCGGCTGGACAGCGGTCACCATCGCGGGAACGGCGCTCTGCTGCTTCGCGCTCATCGTGTGGGCGCTGGGACGTCGTGGTCCACTCGTGATCCGCGTTGCCCCGCCGGAGAACGCAATTCAGGGGGCGCGGCCGATTGGCCATGCCCCCTGAATATCGCTGGTGCGCCGCCAGGGACTCGAACCCCGAACCCGCGGATTAAGAGTCCGCTGCTCTGCCAGTTGAGCTAGCGGCGCTCGTCGGCAACGGGACGAGACGTTAGCACGGTGCCGGGAGACGCTGTCGCCGGTGCTGGGCACGACGGCCGGGTCCGGCAGCCGGCCGGGTCCGGCAGCCGGCCAGGTCCGGTTGATCAAGCGGGTACGCTCGTTACTGCTGCCTGCTGCGCTGACCAGCGCCGAACGGCCGGCTCGGCCGCGAGCCCGCAGTGGATCCGAAGAACCTCGCGCCGCTCCAGGGGGAAGTAGCCAGGTGAGCACCCATTCGATGTTGTTGTTCGTGCTCGCCGCTGTCGCGGTCATCGTCGTCGTGCGGTGGGTGGCGGCCCGCACCGGTCTGCCGGCCGCGGCGCTTCTGCCGCTCATCGGCATCGTGTACGCGCTGCTCCCCGGCCCCAACATCGGCCTTGATCCCGACCTTGTGCTCATGATCGTGCTGCCGCCGTTGCTCTACAGCGCCGCACTGGACTCCTCACTGTTGGACATTCGCCGGAACCTGCGCATCGTGGTCAGCTTGTCCGTGCTGCTGGTGCTCCTCACCGGGGTACTGGTCGGCATCGGGTTCCACCTGTTCGTCGCCGGGGCGACGCTCGCTGCCGGGATCGCGGTCGGCGCCGCCATCGCGCCGCCCGACCCGGTGGCCGCCCTGGCGGTGGGCCGCCGAGTGAACCTGCCACCGAAGATGGTCACGATCATTCAGGGCGAGGGGCTGCTCAACGACGCCACCGCGCTGACGATGCTCAGCGTCGCGGTGGCCGCCGCGGTGGGTGGTGAGTTCTCGTTTCCGTCCGCTGTTGCCCAGTTCGTGCTGGCGGCGGTCGGCGGGGTCGCAGTGGGAGCGGCCGTGGCCTGGCTGGTACGTCTGGCCCGACCGTTCACCGCGGACCCACTGTTGTCGAATGCCATCTCGCTCGCGACACCGTTCGTGGCCTACCTGTTGGGCGAGGAACTGCACGTCTCCGGGGTGCTCGCCGTGGTTATCGCCGGGCTGATCGTTGGTCACAAGACGCCGCAGCTCACCTCGGGGGCCGCCCGGTTGCAGACCAGCGCGGTGTGGCGGTTGGTCGACTTCCTCCTCGAAGGCTTCGTCTTCCTGCTCATCGGCCAGCAGCTTCCCGAAGTCGTCAAGGGCCTACGTCAGTACGACACGTCGACCATCTTCATCGCTGTCGCGGTATCGGTCGGCGTGGTGCTCCTGCTGCGCCCCGCGTGGCTGGTGATGACCCAGTCCCTCCCGCGGTCACTGCACACCCGGCTGGGCGGCATTTCCGAGCAGTACGACCCCGACGAACCCGGGAGCGCCCGGCGGATCGAGCGCGCTGACCGCAACGCCCGCCGGCTCACCTCCCGTGAAGTGGTGGCACTGAGCTGGTCCGGCACCCGTGGCGTGATCAGCCTGGCCGCGATTTTCACCCTGCCGTTGACCACCAACAGCGGCGCACCCTTTCCCGACCGTGACCTCCTGCTGTTCTGCACCTTCGTGGTCGTCCTGGTGACACTCGTCGGGCAGGGCCTGACGTTCGCGCCGCTCGTGCGGATGCTGGGCCTGCGCGCCAACGAAACCGACCAGGCCCGCGTACGCAACGAGGCCCGCTCGGCGGCGGTCGAGGCCGCCCTGGCCCGCCTCGAGGAGGTTGCCGCCGTGGAGCCGGACAGCGTGGTGGCCGTCAACACCACCCGTACGCAACTGCTGGCCCGACTGGCGCGCTACCGCGGGCGGCTGGACCTTCTGGAGCAGAGCGGCTCATCCGAGCTGCCCACCTCACCGGAGTACGAGACGGCTCTTCGTGTCCGGCGGACAGCCATCGACGCGCAGCGCGAGGAGCTCGTGCGCTGGCGCGACTCCGGCCGACTGCCGGACGAGGAACTCCGCGTCCTGGAACGTGAACTCGATCACGAGGAGCTGCTACTGCCGAGGCGGGCTTCCAGCTGACGTCAACGTGCCAACTGGTGCAGGATCACCGGATCCTTGATCTTCTTGTCGGCGGCCAACAGCAACGCCTTGCTGATGATCTCGCCGAGCCGGCTGTCGCCCTCGAAGGGCAGGAACATCTCCGGTTCCTTCGCCTTCGCCGAGTCGGGGATGATGCACAGGTACCGATCCTCCGGGGCGATCAGGATGTTGCCCGAGCCGCAGTGGATGCGGTACGTGTGCAGGTCACCCCGTACTTCGAGGAACCGGTCGGTGAACGTGCACCGGTTGGCGATCGCCAGTCGGGGAACCAGCTCGGCCAGCACCTCCCGGCGAGTCTTAGCGGTCGGGGTGAGGTCGCCGAAGCTGCTCTGCGACCAGTAGTCGCGGTACCGGCCCTGGGGACCACCGTCGTACCAGTTCGGGTCGTTGCCCACCCCGGCCGCGGCAACGAACAGGTCGACGTCGCGCATCACCTCACTCAGCACGACCGCCGGAACCTCCTCCAGCGGCACCGGCGTACGTTCCCCCCGGACGAACACCAGTTGGTCGGTCCCCATCGTGTCGAACATCAGGTCGTCGCCCTGATCCTCGATCCCGGCGATGTGCAGCACGGCGCGCAGCTCCCAGTCCGGAAGGGCCAGCCAGGGGTCCTGGTAGCTCGCGCCGTCGTTGCGGTGTCGAACGTGCGACCAGCCGCGCCGGGACAGCAGCGCGATGAGACGGTGCTGGCGCACGATGTGCGCGGCGAACCGGTTGGAGTATGTCCCCGTGGCCCGTTCCGCGTCGGTCAGCAGGTACTGCTCGCGGTGCGCCTGCTTGAACGGCTGGGTGATCGTGTGCCGGGCCAGGAAGTCCCGCCAGGCCAGGACCGTGGTCGGATCGTCGACCGGGTGCCACAGCCTCACCGTGGCGTCGCCGGCGGGCTCGAACACCCTGTCGTCCACGGTCCGCAGGGCGTCGCCGCCCCAGCAGCAGGCGACGCCGTCGACGGTCCAGATCAGCCGTCGGGTCAGGGTCCGGGCCAGCGGGTGGTCCAGGAACCGCTCCCGCCACTGCTCGACGGTCCACGTACGGTTGCGCCGCAGCAGCCCTTCCAGGCGGTCGCGGGTCCCGATCAGCGTGGCACCGACATCCGCGACTGTGGCCTTCAGCTCCTTCAACTCCTCGCCGTGGTCCTTGCGCACCTGCGCCGGAGGCGCCTTGACCACCTTGCCGTCGGAGTTGCGCCACACCACGACGGCGTCGACGCCGCGCACCTCGACCTCGTACGAGCTGTCACCCAGCTTGTCCGCGAGCGGCAGCCCGAAACCGGGCAGCGCCATCTCCTCGACGTCCTCTCGACCGATGCCGAGCGCCTCGGCGTGCTTGGTCAGGCCCTTCTCGACGATGCGAAGCGTGCTCTTGTAGGTCAGCCGCGACGCCAGCCGCGCCAGTTGCGCGAGGGCGGCGGGGTGATCGGTGTCGACGAGCACCGCGACCGCGACGTTCGCCAGCTTCGGGCTCGACGGACCGTGGCCGGGAACCTTGCGGGCGGCCCGTTCCGCGATGTGGCCGAGGCTGCGCAGGGTCTCCTCCGACGGCGGGCACATCGCTCGCGTCCAGAGCAGGCCCCACAGCACCCCGACGTTGTGGCGGTCGGCCAGCCGCGGCGGGAAATCTTCGATGTGACCGGGGCAGCAGGTGGTCATCCGCAGCGGCAGACTGCGCGGCAGACCCACCAGCGGAAGCCAGTCGTCGAGCCGATCGGTGAACTCGTCGACGCCGACCGCGTCGAGCAGAACCCGGGCGCTCTTCTGCCAGGCGGCCGTCGGCCGCGCCTTGTCCGCACCGAGCAGGCAGTGGGCAAGCAACGCCTGCCACCTGGATCGGCGCTCCTGCGGCATCGCCTCGATGTCCGCGACGGCCCGGTCAGCCCACTGCTCGCCGATGTTGACGGTCGGCCACATCGCCTCGTCCTCGTCGCCCATGTCCGAGTGGACGCGCTCGATCCGCGTCCGCCGCCAGGTCGCCAGCGCCGCCGGGTGCGAACGCCCGGCGAGGTGCTCGGCTTGTAGCGACTCCCGGGTGAAGCTCACAAGCGACGCGCTCCACCGTCCGAATCCCAGCCACGCCTGACCGCCCAGCCGCTCCAGCCAGCCGGATCCAGTCAACCCGCCGGCCGAGCACAGAGCGCGGATCAGCCCGTTGCGCCCGTCGCTGTCCTGCCCCGGCACCGCCAATGCGTCGAACACCAACTGCCGCGCCTGCACCGGCTGGACGGCCAGGAGCTGCTTCGCCCGCTCCCAGACCTCGCCGCGGGCGACGTCCCACAAGGTGTTCCGGCTGTGGGGTAACCGCGGCAGATTGTCGATCACTGTCATCGCCGCGGCGGCCCGCCGGTCGTCATCCGCCCCATCACCATTCAGCGCCGCGACGGCGGCGGCGAGTTCCTCGGCCCGCTGTGTGGCGTCCGGCAGCAGTTCGATCTGCGGGGACGCCAGCTCGTACGGTCCGGCCGGGTCGTTGAGCGCCGCGAGCAGCGCCGGCCCGGTGCCGTCCGGTGCCCAGCCGCACACCATGCTCACCCGATTGACGAAGTCCCGCCCGTCGATCTCGTTGAGGGCGTCACCGCCCCGCTCGCACCACCCCCTGACCGTGGTGATCACGTCACGCAGCGCCTGCTCCGGGTCGTACGTGTCCATCAGCCACCCACCAGCGGGACGAGCTTGAGGAACGTGATCCGGGACCCCGCGTGCAGGTGGACCTTGTCGTCCAGGGCCGTCACCTGCCGGTCGTCGACCAGCACCACGAAGCCGTTGCGGCCGAACGCCTCGAGCGTCGCCCGGGTCCGCTCCTCCGGATCGACGTGCCCGCCGGACTCCGCGACCTCCAGAAAGACCCGCCGCCGAATCAACTCGCCGAGGCGTACCTCTTCCTCGAAGATGTCCATGGTCCACTCAGGACCGCTCGGCGCTCCGGTCACTTCATCGGCGATTGTGATCATCGGCATGGCGCCGAGGCTAACCGAGCACCCCGACAGCGTTCCGCTCTCGTTGCACCGCCCGCCGGCCGGTGAACGGGACGCGATTGATCCGTCGCAGGCCGGGTAGCTGAACCGCATGCGACTACCAACCCTGGCCAGGACCGCGGCAGCGGTCACCGTGACAGCCACCGCCGGGGCGACGGTCACCGACGCCTCCTCACGCTGGTACCAACGGCTACGGAAGCCGACCTGGCAACCCCCGCCCGTGGCGTTCCCGCTGGCATGGACGCCGCTGTACGCCCTGATCGCGGTGGCCGGCGCCCGCGTGCTGGACCGCACCAGCGGAACCGACCGCGCCGCGTTCACCCGCGCCTACGGGCTCAACCTGGCCCTCAACTTCGGTTGGAGCGCGCTGTTCTTCAAGGCCCACCGACCCACCATCGCGCTGGCCGAAATCGCCGCGCTCAACGCCTCCAACCTCGTGCTGCTCCGCCGAGCCGCACGGGCCGACCGCGTCGCGGCCGTCGCACTGGCCCCGTACGCCGCGTGGACGCTCTTCGCGACCGCCCTCAACGGCACCATCGTCCGCCTGAACACCAACCGTTGATCCGGAAGATCATCCTCGTACCGCGTGTGTCCGCCAGTTACCGGACGTACCGAAGACACAAAAAAGGCCCCGACCCGGTGTGAATCACCAGGTCAGGACCTTGATCGTTGGTGCGCCGCCAGGGACTCGAACCCCGAACCCGCGGATTAAGAGTCCGCTGCTCTGCCAGTTGAGCTAGCGGCGCTCGTCGGCAACGG
>NZ_PYAK01000012.1 GCF_003264365.1 Micromonospora noduli | reverse complement strand
CGTAGAGGCTCGCCTCGGGGATACGACGCATGACGGGCGCAGCGACCTCGATGATCAGCATCTCGGTGAGGAACTGGTCCGGGCGGTCCCGGGGGGCCAGGCGGTCGTGGGCCGGGCGGTCGTGGGCCGGGCGACTCGGGCGCCGCCGCGGCGCGGGCGAAGAAGCGCAAGCGGATGAACCTGCTGATCGCCGGGTTCGCCGTCTTCATCATGCTCGCCGGCATCGGCGTGGTCGGGTTCACCTACTACTCGACAAGCGTGGTGCTTCCGGACGAGATCACTCCGCCGCAGGCGACCACCCTGTACGCCTTCGACAACAAGACGATCATCGCCAAGGTGGGCGATCAGAACCGCACTCTGGTCACCATCGAGCAGATCCCGGAGTGGGTCCAGAACGCCGTCGCCGCAGCCGAGGACCGGAACTTCTACCGACACTCCGGTGTGGACTACAAGGGCATCGCCCGTGCCGCCTGGAACAACGTCTCCGGCGGCGACAAGCAGGGTGCCTCGACCATCACCCAGCAGTACGCCCGTAACGCCTACGACAGCCTGGAGGGCGATACGTACGCCCGGAAGGTGCGGGAGGCGATCTTCGCCTCCAAGCTCAACGACGAGTACACGAAGCCGCAGATCATGCAGCACTACCTCAACGTGATCTACTTCGGTCGGGGTGCTTACGGCATCGAGGCGGCGGCGCAGACCTACTTCGGTAAGTCGGTGAGTAAGCTCGAGCCGGCCGAGGGAGCGGTGCTCGCGGCCCTGATCAAGCAGCCGGAGCCAACCTCCACCCACCAGGGCTACGACCCGGCGATCAACCCGACCGCGGCCCAGGATCGCTGGAACTACGTGATCGAGGGCATGGTCAAGGAGGGCTGGCTCGGTGTGCCCGGCAAGAAGGACCGGCCCATCGAGTACCCGACAAAGACCCTCAAGGCTCCGAAGAAGGGCGGCATCGGCGTCGACTTCGGCGTCGACACGCCGTACGGCAACGTCATCAACTACGTCCGGGAAGAGATGCGGGACAGGGGCATCTGCGTCGACAAGGACACCCAGGTGACGGACGCCAAGCCGCTGTGCTCCCAGGCGCTGATGGCCGGCGGTTACCGGATCCGTACCACAGTCGACACCAAGATGCAGGCGGCGGCGGTCGCGACGGCCCAGCGCAAGTCCAAGGGCTCCGAGTTGGCCGGTGAGCGCAGCAACATCATGGCCGCGGTGGTGTCGATCGACCCCACCAACGGCCGGGTCGTCGCGTACTACGGCGGTGACAACGGCACCGGCACCGACTATGCCGGCAAGAACACCGACTCCACCGGGGCGATCAGCGGCGGCCACTCGCCCGGTTCAAGCTTCAAGATCTACACCCTGGCGGCCGCGCTCAAGGAGAAGAAGGCGCTCGAGTCTCGGTGGAAGGGCAAGGCCTTCAAGCCGGAAGGCACCTTCAAGGTCAGCAACGCGGGCGACGACAACCCCGACTGCGGTAACTCCTGCACGCTGCGGGTGTCCACGCTCAAGTCCCTGAACGTGCCGTTCTACTACGTCACGGAGGAGATCGGCGCGGACAAGGTCGTGGACATGGCCAAGCAGGCGGGCGTCACCACCATGTGGCGCACGGACACCAACCCGGCGAAGGCCTACGACCTGACCAAGACCGACCCGAAGGACATCACGCCAGAGCCGTTCTTCAACGTTGTCGGCTACGGCCAGTATCCGATCACGGTGCTGGACCACGCCAACGGCGTTGCCACCTTCGCCAACGGGGGCGTCTACAACAAGGCGCACTTCCTCTACTCGGTGGAGAAGCAGAACCCGAACACCGGTAAGTGGGACAAGGTCTACAGCGAGAAGCTCGACTCGAAGCGCAGAATCGACAAGAGCGTGGTGGACGACGTGACGTCGGTGCTGAAGGACTACCCGGCCGCTGTCAACCACCGGCTCGATGACGGCCGCAAGGCTGCCTCCAAGACCGGCACTTGGGAACTCAAGGACGGCAGCGAGGACAACGGCGACGCCTGGATGATCGGTTACACGCCACAGTTGGCCACTGCGGTGTGGGTGGGCAACGTGAGGGACCGGAAGCCACTCATTCTCAAGGACGGCCGTAAGGTCAGCGGTGGAAACCTCCCGGGCGAAATCTGGGAGCGGTTCATGGACGAGGCGCTGAAGGGCAAGCCCAAGCTCGACTTCCCGCCAGCGGCAAACGTCGGCGATCCGGATTCCGGAAACGGTGAAGCGCCTCCGCCGCCTCCGCCGCCTCCGCCACCGACCAACCCGGGCGGTCGGCCCGGCCAGGGCACCCCCTGTAACCCGCTGATCGACCTGTTCTGCCCCGGTGGCAACCCTGGAGGCAATCCCGGCGGTAACCCCGGGGGCAACCCTGGCGGTAATCCCGGTGGCGATGGCACAGGTGGTGGCGGCGGTGGGCTGTTGCCCAGCCTGCCACCCAACCGGGACTGAGCCACACCAGCGCACGACGCCGCCGCCGGCCGGACGACCTGTCCCGGCCGGCGGCGGCGTCTTCGTACCCGTCACTCCGCGCCGGGGCGTCTCTGCGTTGATCGGTGAGCCGTTTTGCGACCACGCGCCTGGGCTCGACCGGCCGGCGGGTCGGGAGTGGCGCTTCGGGACCGTCGTGCGGATTTTGCTGACGCTGGCGGCGCTGGTGTGCCTCACGCATCGGTGATCGTGACCCGAGCATCAGCCAGGGCAGTGGTTTTACGACCTCAACGCGGTCGTGCTGGCGCGCTCGTCTGAGGAATGGGGCCAGGCATCAACCCTTTTTTGCCCTGCAAGCGTGCCGTATCGCACAGTAGTGCGACCTACCTCACATCCAGAGTAGAAACTTAGCATCTCGTCAGCTTTGATCAGCCAAAACTTCTTGGGCTTCGAAAGGTCCGCTGGAGCCCGCGCTACCTAGCGTATTTGATTTTTGGACATCTCGGTCACGGCTTTGTCGTTCTCGAAAAAAGCGCCCCCTGCGGCAGTGCGCGCACTCGTATGCTTCGGCACCAGTAAGCCAGTTGATCTATCGAAGGAGGGGCTCATGCCAATGGGGTCAAAGGTCGTCCGCCAAATCACGCGGACCGCTGCAGTGGCCGGTGCGTTCCTGCTGGCATCGGCGTTGCTACCAGGCAGCCCGGCCGTAGCGGCGGACACCGGTGACGGCTGGGAGCCCTGCAACCGCGGGGAGATCTGCCTTTACCAGGCTCAGTATGCCTACGTGGACAGCAACAATGGCAGCCGGCAGTTCTGGTATGACGACATGAACCACCGGGACGACCGCTTCTGGCTGCCCAACCAGAACGAATACGGCATCGTTGTTATGGACAAGGTGAAGTCTGTCCACAACAAGGACACTCAGTGCGGCGTTCGTATGTGGGACGTCAACGGCTCGGGCACCTGGTACGTCTACCAGAACATCGAGTTCGGCGGCGCCTACTACAACCAGGAGAACACCAACCCGTACAACAACGGCCACGACCGTTACCCCTGCTGACCAATTGCAAGGATTTGGATCACATGATGAGCACGAAGGGGTGGCTGTCACGCCGTCCCGGGCACAGTGCTGCGGCCATCTTCATGGCCGCGGCACTGGTCGCCGGCTGTACGGCCGAAGCCAAGCAGGGTCCCGGAGGTACTCCCTCCGGCGCGGGCTCCTCGCACGAGGATGCAGCGCCGCAGCCGTTCGACGTCTTCCTTGGTGCAGAGTTGGGATTCATCGAATACGCCACCAAGAAGATCCGGGATGCATGCATGCGTGACGCCGGCTTCCCTCAGTTGCAAAAGGTGTCGACCGGCAAACCGGCCCGTCTGTTTGAGGAACTGATCGTAACTCCCGGAACCTTCATGCCAGCCAGCGATGAACTCGCACGGAGTCGGGGCTTCGGACGAGACCTGCCCGCCAAGCCGGCGAGACTGGTCTCGAAGGACCCCAGCTTCGACCAGAATCTCGAAAGGTGTGGCAAGCAGTCGTGGGAGGCGATTGGTCCTGACGCGAACCAAGTCTGGAAGACCTACTTCGAGTTGGGCAATGAGTTGACTCAGGCCATGGTGCCCGTCTATCGCGCGCACCCACCGAGCAAGGTGGGCGAAAGCATGGCTGAATGCCTTGCCGGTGAAGGCTACGTCATCCCTAACAAAGATCACTGGGTTAAAGAGCCGTCGATCAATGTTTTCGGTGTTCCCTTCGGCCGTCACGCTGAGCCAGTCGAGGCACGCTGGCAGCCAAGACGCGATGCGGGCGATGTGCAGATCGGACCGGCGGTGCCACCGGCCCCATATGTTCCCACCGAAGGCGAGAAGAAGCTCGCGACAGCCTGGCGGAAGTGTGGGACGGCAGCGGGATTCGACGACTTTTTTCTCGATATGTCAATGCGGCAGCAGAAGATCACGATTGATCGCCTTGAAACCCAGTTCACGGAGCTCAATCCGCAGATAACCAGTCTGGCCAAGAAAGCCGCGGCGCTCACGGAGTCAACGTAACCGCTGTGGCGGACACTGCCGCTTCTCGAGGATCCGGCTCCAAAACTCTTCGGCGTCTCGCCCGGAGACCTTGAGAACGGCGGCGACAAGTGGGAGCCGAAGCGGATCAGGTTCACTGTGCAGGTCGGACCATCCGTCTTGGCACCCGGTAGGTGGCGACGGCCGAGGAGTCCTGGCTGTTTCCTTGCTCCAGTGCCGGGCGCTCGCACAGGCCCAGCACCAGGTCGGCGATCGCTCCCTACCCTGCTCGAACACGGAGAACACATGAAAGACCGTGGTACCCGAAGCAGCGCGCTGTCGCTTCTGCCGCTGTCGACGGCAGCCGTCTACGCCGTAGTTTTGGTGGTAGTGGCGGAGGCGCTCTCGGGCCGCGCCGAGGCCGTGGCGTCCGGGTGTTGGTGGGTCGTCTCAGCGGTCGGCGTCGGCTGGCTCGGACGGCTGCTGGCCCTGAGGAGTGCGCGTCTCGTTCCGGTAGGCGTACTCGCTGTCGCCGTACCGGTGGTGGCGTCACCACTAGCCTTTACCTCGCTGCTCGGAGAGCACTCGATCGTCGCCCTGGCGGTACTGGCGGTACTGGCGATCTGGGCGGTCGCTCTGGTGATCGCTACCGTGCTCGTCGAAGAGATCCCGGCGGCCAGAGCCAGAAGGGCAGCTGTGGTCGCGGTGGGCCTCGGTAGAGCCGTCGTGCTCGGGCATCTCCCCGGCAGGACGGAAGCATCGCGACTGAATGCCCGAGACGGGTTCCTGGCCGATACCGTAGGGGTGGCGCGCTGATGAGTCGTCTTCTTACGGGCAGGTCATTCCGTTTCGTCGCCCTGGTAGGCCTTACCGTGGTCGCTGCCCTGGTCGCTGGCGCGGTGTGGGTCGGAAGCCAGCTTCGCTCTCCTGCCCAGGCAGCTGCGGATGCTGCCCCGCCGCCGGCCTCCAACGTGACGAGCCGGGTCGAACGGAGGATCCTCAGCGAGCCGGTTGTCCTTCGTGGCAAGGTCACGCCGGGAGCGAGCGTGAAGCTGATGCCTCCACCGGATGTCGTCGGGCCGAACAGCGTCGTCACGAAGGTGCACACGGCGAAGAACGAGCGGATCAGGTCGGGTGATCCGGTGGTGGAGATCGCCGGAAGGCCCCTGTTCGCTCTGAATCTCCCCTTCACGCTCTACCGAGACATACTCGGTGGCATGGAGGGCCCGGACGTGGTGGCTGTCCAGAAGGCTCTGCGCGCTCTGGGTTACTCCCCGAGCCGCAGCGGGAAGCTCGACCTGCAGACGCAGCAGGCCCTCGGCCGGTTCTACCGGGATCGTGGCTACCAGGCTCCGGTCGACAGCGAGGCCAGTGACAAGGCGAAGGTCGCCCGAGACGGACTCGAACAGGCGGAAGCAGCCTACAGAGCGGCCACGAAACCTCAGGGTGCTCCGACCGCGACTCCGGAGGAAGGCCAAGAGCCGAATCCTACGCAGCCAACGGTCGCCGAGGCGAAGGAGCAGTTGGCGGAGGCCCGGCGGCAACTCGCCAAGACCGAGGTTCTTGCTGGTCCGTCGTTGCCGCGAGCCGAGGTCATGCTGCTGCCGAAGAATGGCGGAACCGTGACGGCGCTACGCGTGAAGGTTGGAACGACGCTGAAGGCCGGGGACGAACCAGTCGCCGAGTTGGACGGTGCCCCCGTGTACATTTCCGCCGTCGTGGATAGCGAGCAGGTCAGCCTCCTGCGAGTTGGCATGCAGGGCAGCGTCTTCGACGATGCGACCGGAGTAGAGGCGCAGGCCGCCATCTCCTCGGTGGGCACGAAACAGGCTGTGGACAGCACGACCGGAGCAGCCGGCTACCAGGTGGCCTTCGCGTTCACAAGCTCCAGCATGGACGCCTCAGCAGACAGGTCCGTGCGGGTGACGATTCCGGTCGCCGCGAGCGCCCAGCCTGTACTGGCGGTTCCTGTGACCGCAGTTTCGTCGCGACCGGACGGCACTACCTTCGTGACACTCGACAACGAGCAGAGCGGCACGCAGGAAATAGGTGTTCGGACGGGTCAGGTCGCCGGCGGTTGGGTGGAGATAAAGCCGGAGGTGCTCGATCAGGTGGCCGAGGGGGATCTGGTCGTTGTAGGTGTTTCTGGATCCGGTCTATCAGGAACGGAATAGATTCTCTTGCTCGACCTGGTCGACGTTTCGCGCTCCTACGACGACGGTCACCTTATTGAAGCGTTGCGGCCGACGACGCTCGCGATAAATGATGGTGAGTACATCGCAATCACGGGCCCGTCTGGGTCCGGAAAATCCACGCTTCTCAACCTCCTCGGAATGATTGACAGGCCGACGTCAGGGCTCTATCGCATCAGTGGTATCGATACGACATCACTGACCGACACAGCACGGGGTGCAATCCGCGGTCAGATATTCGGGTTCGTCTTCCAGGCTTTCCACCTGCTGCCTGGGCGAAGCGCCGTCGAGAATGTGGAGCTTGGCATGCTCTACGGCCCGCATTCGAGACGTGGTCGCCGCAGCCGCGCGTACGAGGCGTTGGAGCGGGTCGGTCTGGCGGACAGGCGGGACTCCGACCCGCGAACGATGTCGGGCGGTGAACGCCAGCGTGTCGCGATCGCGAGGGCGGTAGCCGGACGTCCGCGGGTGCTTTTCTGTGATGAACCGACCGGAAACCTTGACAGCGCCAACACCCGCAAGGTGCTCGGACTTCTTCAGGAACTCAACGCTAGCGGGTTGACCGTCGTGGTGGTGACCCATGACGCCGACGTGGCAGCAGCGGCACCTCGACGACTGATGCTGTCCGATGGCACGGTGACGGAAGGATGACCTTGTTCAGGTTTCGATTCACCTCGACGAGGCGCCAGATCCGTGCCGTGTCCGAAACCCTCCCGGTGCGCACGGCGCGACTCCGTATGGCTGACTGGGTGCGTGAGGCATCCTTGTCCGTGAGCCGCAACGCCGGTCGATCCACGGTGACCGTGTTGGGAACAGCCCTCGGCTCCGCGGCTTTCGTTGCGACGCTCGGTCTCGGTTCGACATTGCAGCGGCAGGTATCGGACTCGTTCGACGTCCGGCGGGCCACCGAGGTCGTGGTACGGCCGGAAGACAAGAGCATCGACCATCAGTGGCAGTCGGACGCGAGTTTGGAGCGGGTACGCCGGCTGAACGGGGTCACCTCGGTCGGACGGCGGCTTTCCCTGCCGGAGCAGACAGTCACCCGGGCGCTGGCCGTGGAAGGTAGCGCCATGAACGTGATCGGCGCGGACCCCGGCGCACTTGCGGTCATCCAACCCAGAATCCTGCAGGGCCGCAGCTACGACGCATTTCATGAGCGGACTCGTTCCCGGGTAGTCCTGGTTCCCCAGGCGCTCGCTCAGTCGCTTGCCGTTGATCGGCCTGGTGTGGCCATCTTCATTCATGATCGCGCATACACGGTAGCCGGCATCTTCGACGAAGTGCAGCGCCGGCCGGAGTCTCTACTGGCAATTCTCATGCCCGCCTCGGCAGCACAGGAGCTGGAGAACTCAAGGCAGCCTGGCGAACGCGACGTCCTCGTGGCGACAGCGCCGGGAGCGGCTCAACTCATTGGCGGCCAAGCGGCATTGGCGCTGCGGCCCGAGGGGCCGGGCGTGTTGCGTTCCATCGCACCCGCCGATCCCCGGACGATGCGACGCGAGATCGAGTCGAGCATTACCACCTCGAGCCTTCTGCTCAGCCTCATCTCCTTGGTGGCCGGTGCGTTGTCGATCGCGAACGCCGCGATGGCGTCCATCGCCGTACGTACTCCAGAAATCGGTCTCCGCCGCGCGATCGGCGCTCGCCGAATCCATATCTTCGCGCAACTCATCGGGGAAACCACCGCCCTCGGGAGTCTCGGTGGGCTGGTTGGCGTCGGGGCCGGTGTCGTCGCCATCTGTGTGGTCAGCTTGATCAACACTTGGTCGCCGGTCCTTGATCTCAGGGCAACCGCGTTGGCGGTCGCACTCAGCGCTGCTACCGGGCTGTTGGCTGGCCTCTGGCCGGCGGCCAAGGCCATGCGAATCCAGCCGGTGGCGGCGCTGCAACGCTGACTGATCCAGGCGGGGACGTCGCGGATCCGGCTGCTGCCAGCGCCGGGGAGGCGAAACGGTGTGCCCGCGCTCGGTGGCTGACGCCGCATGTCGCCGAGGGGCGCGCGGCGCTGATTGCCGTAACAGATCCGGCAGAGTCGGCTTCTGGAGGCCACCGCAATAGGGCAGGATGCACCCTCATGAGCACGCAGTCGACGCAAGGCATCGACGACGCCGGAACCAACGATCACCCGTCCCGCTCCGACGGGTTCGTCCGCGGCATCTCCAGCGTCATCGGCGGGCCGTTGGGCGATCACGCGACCGCGCTGGACCGGCCGGCCGGTCGGGAGCGTCGCTTCTGGACCGCCGTGCGGATCGTGCTGGCGTTGGCGTGCCTCACGCTCGCGTTGCACTGGGTGCAGAAGTCGCCCTGCCAGGACGGCGCCTGGCAGAACAACGTCCAGTACACCCGGTTCTGCTACACCGATGTCCTTGCCCTCTACTACGCCGAAGGTCTCAACGAGGGCAAGGTGCCCTACCGCGACCACCCGGTCGAGTACCCGGTGCTGACCGGCTACTTCATGGGGGCGCTGGGCCTGCCGGTGCACGCCATCGGCGACGGCGACCCGAGCATCAACCAGGGTCAGTGGTTCTACAACCTCAACGCGCTGGTGCTGAGCGCGCTCGCGGTCGCGACGGTTGCGGTGATCCTGGCGTTGCGCCGACGACGACCCTGGGACGCCGCGCTGTTCGCACTCGCCCCGGCGCTGGTACTCACCGCCACCGTCAACTGGGACCTGCTCGCCATCGGGCTGGCCGCCTTCGGGCTGCTGGCCTGGGCCCGTAAACGACCGGCCGTGGCCGGCGTGTTGCTCGGGTTGGCCGGCGCGGCGAAGCTCTGGCCGCTGTTCCTGCTCGGGCCGATCCTCATCCTGGCGCTGCGGGCCGACCGGGTTCGTGCCGCGCTCGTCGCCATCGGTACGGCGATCGCGGCAGTGGTGCTGGTGAACCTGCCGGCCGCGCGGGCGTACCCGGAGAACTGGGACCGGTTCTTCGAGCTGAACACCACCCGGCCGATCGACTGGGGCACGTTCTGGTACATCGGGCGCTACCTGGACGGCAAGGTCGGCAACGACCCCGCCAAGCTAGGCCCGTTCGAGTGGCTGAACGCCAACATCCCGACCCTCAACACCCTGTCGTACGCGCTGTTCGGGCTGGCCTGCCTCGGCGTGGCCGTGCTGGCGCTGCGAGCGCCGCGCCGACCGCGGCTGGGTCAGCTCGCCTTCCTGGTGGTCGCCGCGTTCCTCATCTTCAGCAAGGTCTGGTCGCAGCAGTTCGTCCTCTGGCTGCTCCCGCTGGTGGTGCTGGCCCGACCGAAGTGGGGCGCGTTCCTGGCCTGGCAGATCGCCGAGGTCTGCTACTTCGTCGCCTTCTA
Source organism: Micromonospora noduli (assembly GCF_003264365.1). GTDB lineage: Bacteria > Actinomycetota > Actinomycetes > Mycobacteriales > Micromonosporaceae > Micromonospora > Micromonospora noduli. The sequence continues at coordinate 157,991 of NZ_PYAK01000012.1, read as the reverse complement.
CGGCGAACTGCTCGGCGCGGCAACCAGCAAGCCGGTCTTCCCGGAGGGGGTGTTCGTGCTGGCCTCGACGCTGCGACTGGCCACTGTGGTGGTGCTCTGCGTGTTCGTCGTCAAGGAGATCCTGCACCCCGAGCAGGACGCGGTGCGGGCCACCTACCCGGACGACCCGGACGGCGGCGTTCTCGACGGCGCACCCGACGCCCCCTGGATGGACCGATGGCGCCGCCCCGCAAGAAGCGAGCACTCCGTGGAACCCATCACCACCTGACCCCTTGGGCTGAACGCGACCCGGACCAGGTCAGGGTTTTCGGGGGAGCCCGTCCGGCGCAGGGATCAAGCCTGACCGCCCGGAGCCGGGCGGGCTCCCCCGAAAACCGCCCTAAGCCTCAGAGGCGATAGACGACAGCGTCGCCGACGTCCTGCCGGCTGATGCCGAGCGACTCGACCGGCGCGTCGATGCTGATCTCCCACGGTGTGCCGGCCACCTGACCGCGCAGCAGCACCACCGTGCGGACGCCGAGCGTGCGCAGGTAGTCGACGCTCGTCTGGTCCGGGAACGACTGGCTCACCCGGCGGACGTCGTCGAGCTGGCGCGGCGTGAAGCCGCTACCGCCGTTGACCACGTCCGGGAACCCGCTGGTCGACCAGAGCATCACGTGCTGATCCAGGCTCTGATTGCTGGGCAGCACCAGCAACGGACCCTCCGCCGAACGCATCGCCGCCGGCTGGGTCGGCACCACCGGGTGTGGGGTGGTGTTCAGGCCTTCGACGGTGACCAGCAGCAGCGGCAGCAGGGTGGCCATCCGCAGCCACGGCCCCGGCCACGACGGAATCCGTTGCGCTGTCAACTCGCGGACCCGGTCGGTGAGCGCGGTGACCGCGCCCGCCGCGAGCAGGCCGAGCAACAACGTGGTCCAGAGCATCAACCGCCCGGGGGTACGCAGCCCGCTCCAGCCCGGCAGGTGCTCGAAGAGGGGCACGTAGGTGAAGGTGCCGTCGAAGAAACGGGTGCCCATGGCGAAGGCCATCGTCAGCAGCACCCCGGCGAGCAGCAGCAGTCGATGCCGCAGCCGCCAGACCGAGAAGAGCAACCCGCCCGCGGCGAGCGCGTAGAGCACGAAGCCCGGCAGCAGGGTCATCTCCGGGTGCCACGGCAGCGCCGCCCGGGCACCCTCGTGCAGCCCACCCCAGATCCGCGACTCCCCGGGCGCCGTCACGAAGCCCGACGCCGGCGGCGAGAAGAGGCTGATGTCGGCGATGGTGCGCTCGGCGTACGGGTGCAGCTCGGTCACCTTGAAGAACGGGAACGCCATCAGCAGACCGACACCGGCGAACAACACCCCGCCGAGCACGTCGGCGGCGAACAACCGGCGACCGAACGGGACGGCCTGCCCGGTGCGCAGCCGCCGCGCGAAGAACAGCACGGCAGTGACCAGCACCGCGCCGGCCAGGAAGTACGCGAATGGCAGCCCGATGCCGAAACCGAGGCTGAGTTGCCAGGCCGCCACCAGCCAACCGGCGTAGACCCAACCGTCATGCCGGCGCTCCGGCCGGTAGCCGTGTCGGAGGGACCACCCGTGCCCGCGCGCCAACATTGCCAGCGCCAGCGGAATGCCCCCGTTGGAGAGCACGTGCAGGTGCCCGGCCTGGGCCAGCAGCCACGGCGCGTAGGTGTAGCTCACCCCCGCGACGGCCGCGCCGATCCGGCCGGCCCCGAGCTGTCGGGCCAGCGCGTACGCCCCGAGCGTGGCGAGCGCGTGCGCCAGCACGAACATGATGTTGTAGCGCAGCACGGCGTCCTCGGGACCGCTGCCGACCATCCCGGCCGGGGCGTACCCGAGCAGCGTGTCGGAGAACGCGAAGCTCCACAGCTCGGGGAAGAACGTGTTGGACTGCCACAGCCTCGCCGGCTCGGCCAGCAGGATGTGCCCGGACCAGGCCATCTGCCAGGCTTGCAGGCTCGGGTCCCAGTAGTCCTGCGGGAGGGTGTAGCGCGGATAGCGCAGCGTCGGCCAGGTCATCAACACGGCCAGTGCCAAAGCGCCGAGGGCGGCCAGGGTCCACTCGTGGATCAGGAATCGACCGACCGCCCGGACCACCCGACTGACGATGGAGGGCTTCGGCTCAGGGGCGGAGGCGAACGCCTCCCAACGCTCCGGGCCGACCGGCTTGACCTCGCTGTCGGCCTTGTCCTTACCGCCGGTGCCGTCCGCCTTCGCGTCCTTGGCTGTGTCGCCGTCCTTGGCCGGGTCGCTGTCCTTGGCTGGTTTGCTGTCCTTGATCGCGGCGCTGTCCTTGACCGCGCCATCCACCGTGCCGCTGTCCTCGGCCGTGTCGCTGTCCTTGGATGCGTCGGTGCCCTTGGTAGTGCTGTCGCTGGCCGCGGTGCCGCTCTCGGCGGCATCCTGCTTGGTCGCGGCGTTCTGCTGGGTGGGGGTGCCGGCCGCGGCCTTGGTGGGGGGTTGACTCTCGGCGGCCGCGCCGGTGGGGGTGGGCCGAGCGTTGCCGGTCCCGGGCTGTCCGCTCGTCATGCTGCCGGGCTCTCCGCTCCGAGCTGCTCACGCAGAAAGTCGATGTCGGCGGCCTGGCCGGTCACACCGCCCGGTGTTTCGACGACCACCGGCGCGCCGGCCGCCCGGATCACCGCCACCACCAGCTCCGGGTCGATCGTCCCGCCGCCCAGGTTGTCGTGACGGTCCTGGCCGGAGTTGAACGCGCCCTTGGAGTTGTTGGCGTGCACCAGATCGATCCGCCCGGTGATCGCCTTGACCCGGTCGACCAGACCGAGCAGCTCTTCACCGCCCGCGTACGCGTGGCAGGTGTCCAGGCAGAAGCCGACCTCGTAGTCACCGATGGCGTCCCAGAGTCGGGCGAGCGCGTCCAGCCGTCGGGCGCAGGCGTTGTCGCCGCCGGCGGTGTTCTCGATCAGGACCGGTACGCCGAAGCCGCCGGAGTCCGCCGCGTACGCGAAGGTCTTGCGCCAGTTGTCGAAGCCGACGGCCAGGTCGTCGCCGGCGTTGACGTGGCCGCCGTGGACGATCAGGCCCTTGGCACCGATGGCGGCGGCCGCGTTGGCGTGTCCGAGCAGCAGCTTGCGGCTCGGGATCCGGATGCGGTTGTTGAGCGTGGCCACGTTGATGACGTACGGCGCGTGCACGTAGAGGTCGACCTCGGCGGCGCGCAGCCGCTCGGCATCTTCGCGAGGCTTGGGCGCCTTCCAACCCTGTGGGTCGGCGAGGAAGAACTGCACGGTCTCGGCGGACCGGGCGGCCGCCTCCGCCAGCGGGTCGGTCGAGTCGACGTGGGCTCCGATACGCATGCGAGCGAGCCTACGTCGCGACCCAGACCGGCGGGGCGACGGCCGGGGCGGTGTCGCGTCACCGGAGGGACCGACGATCGTTGATGGGTTTGAACCGGCGACCAGTATCCCGGTGCCGCCAGCGGCGCGAGCGTCGCACACGGCGACCGGCGGTCGACGGCCGACAGCGAGGTCACCCCCGCGGCGCGGCCCGGCGCAGCGGGGGCGACCCCATCGCACACCAGTACCGAGCGACGACGAATCTCGGAAAATTGTGCTTTTCCCCCCGACAAGGTACGAGTGCTGTTGTATCGTCAGATAACAACACGATAAAGCTCCGCGGGGCGTCTTCGGTCCAACCTCATCGGTGTGGTCGTTCCTCCCCAGGTCCCACCCAAGGAATGCGGACCGGACGCCCCGCGGCCTCGTAGACGGGGGTCCACCACGACCGATTGACGGTCGGACGGTGGGCCCCCGTCGGCACGTCCGGGTCCGGACCCGACCACCCCGGGCATGATCGTTGGGACCGGGTATCCTGGTCAGGTTGTCCGCGTCCGGCCGGGTTCCCTCGGCGCGTGCGGGCAACGACACAAGACCTCCTGCCACGGAAGGACCGTGGCCGCTTAGCCCACAGGAGGTGAGCACGTCTTGCGTCACTACGAACTAATGGTCATCCTCGACTCCAGCCTCGAGGAGCGCACCGTCGCACCGTCGCTCGACACGTACCTGAACGTGATTCGGACCGCGGGTGGCTCGGTTGAGAAGACCGACGTGTGGGGCCGTCGGCGCCTCGCGTACGAGATCAACAAAAAGGCCGAAGGCATCTACGCCGTCATCGACCTGCAGGCCACGCCTGCTGCGGTGGCCGAGCTGGACCGTCAGCTCCGGCTCAACGAGTCCGTGCTGCGCACCAAGGTCATCCGACCGGAAATGCGCTAGAGCATCCAACCCCGGTTCGTCCGGATCAGCCTCCGCGACTCTGTCGTACGGCTCTGCGAGCCTGTACGACGAGACGCTGAGTGCGCGAGGAGATGGTCATGGCAGGAGACACCACCATCACGGTCATCGGCAATCTGACCGATGACCCCGAGTTGCGGTTCACCCCCTCCGGGGCTGCGGTCGCCAAGTTCCGAGTCGCTTCGACGCCCCGTTTCATGGACAAGGCGTCGAACGAATGGAAGGACGGCGAGCCGCTGTTCCTCGCATGCACCGTGTGGCGGCAGGCCGCCGAGCACGTCGCCGAGTCGCTGCAGCGTGGCGCTCGGGTGATCGTGTCGGGCCGGCTTCGTCAGCGGTCGTACGAGACCCGCGAGGGTGAGAAGCGCACTGTCATCGAGCTTGAGGTCGACGAGATCGGCCCGTCGCTGCGCTACGCCACGGCGAAGGTGCAGAAGATGTCCCGCTCCGGCGGTGGCGGCGGCGGCTTCGGTGGCGGCGGTGGCGGTGGCAACCAGGGTGGCGGCGGAGGCAACTTCGACGACCCCTGGGCTTCGGCTGCTCCTTCTCCCGCGCGTGCCGGTTCGGGCGCCAATTTTGACGAGGAGCCACCGTTCTAATGGCGCCTAGCGCTCGCGATCGCAAACCAGGAGCACGTGCAACGGCCAAGGCTGCGGCACTGCGCAAGCCCAAGAAGAAGGTGAACCCGCTCGACAAGGACGGGATCGCCTACATCGATTACAAGGACACCGCGCTGCTGCGCAAGTTCATCTCCGATCGCGGCAAGATCCGCGCTCGTCGGGTGACCGGCGTGACCTCGCAGCAGCAGCGGCAGATCGCCCGTGCGGTCAAGAACGCCCGTGAGATGGCGCTCCTGCCATACACGGCCACCACCCGCTGAGAGGAGGCACCGATATGAAGATCATCCTGACTCAGGAAGTGTCCGGCCTCGGTGCCCCGGGCGACATCGTCGAGGTCAAGAACGGCTACGGCCGTAACTACCTGCTGCCGCAGGGCTTCGCGATCGCCTGGACCAAGGGCGCGGAAAAGCAGGTCACGGTCATCAAGCGCGCCCGTGGGGCCCGCGAGATCCGCGACCTCGACCACGCCAACGAGGTCAAGGCTCAGCTCGAGGGTCTCAAGGTCAACCTGAAGGTCCGCGCCGGCGACGGCGGACGGCTCTTCGGCTCGGTCACCCCGGCCGAGATCGTGGACGCCGTCAAGGCGGCCAGCGGCCCGGTCCTCGACCGGCGTCGGCTGGAGGTGCCCGGTCACATCAAGTCAACCGGCACCTACCCGGTGAAGATCAAGCTGCACCCCGAGGTGACCGCAGCGTTCAACCTGAACGTCGTTCAGGGCTGACGTCCGCAACACCACCACGAGGGCCCGCACCGAGCGATCGGTGCGGGCCCTCGTGCGTACGTCATCCAACCCGGCACTGCCCGGGCCAAGACAGGCTCGCCCGGCGTGCCCGACGGGGTGCCCAGCGGGCCGCGACCTGCCTCCGGCCAGGGGCCCCGGCCCGATGCCCGCCCGCTCTGGCCCGGCCCGCCGACGGCTCAACCGATGGGCTGGCCCGTCACCGCGCTGATCAGCACCGTGGAGAGGCCGCCGCCCACCACCGCAGCGGCAACCGCGATGGTCGCCGAGCGCCAGGTCGTACCCACCCGCCGCAGCAGCGCCGCCACCACCAGGCTGCTCACCAGAGCCAGACCGAAGCGCGGCGAACCGGCCAGAAGTGACTCCAGTGCGCGGGACCGGGCGGACTCACACCCGCCCCCGCTGATGTCGGTCACGCAACCAGCCGGCGCCTGGCTGTCCAACGTCAGCAGCCAAACGAAGATCAGCATCGCCGGCACCAGGTAACAGGCCGCCGTGTACAGCAGAGGCCGGACGGACCCACCCGGATCCGGGTCCAGCAGGTCGTCCTCCAGACGCCGCGCCCAGGCACCCGTGGCCGCCGACTCGACCCGCCGACGTACCGACGCCGTTCCCACCGCCGGCCGGTCCGCCCGACGCCGGGGCGTACCCGGACGCGGCGCGCCCGGACGCGGCGCAGGCGCGCTGCGCGGCCGTGGGGCGGTGTATCCCACCACCGGAGAGCGGGGCGCCGACGTCGTCGGATCCATCCAACGTGGGTCGTCATCGGCCAACCGAGTGCCGGACCAGAACCCGTCATCCCGGCTCGGCCACCCCTCGGCCGCCACCGAGCGATCGGAGCGCGGCGCCAGCGTACGGTCCCACTGGTCGTCCTCGATCGCGGACCGCTCCCACTGGCCGGTGCGGTCCGACCGTTCCCAGCCACCGACGCTCTCCACCGCCGACCACTGCCCGCTCAGGTCCCCGCTGTCCGTGCCGGCCGTCGGCGGCCACGCGTGCACGCCCGAGGCGTCCCACGGGTCCACCGCGGGCGGGTACGACGGTTCGGGCTCCGCCACCCGGTCCGATCCGCGGGCCCACGGGTCGGCCGCCGGACGTGACCAGGACTCCTCCGCCGCACGGCGGCTACGCCGGCTGGGACGGCTCGGCTCCTGCTCCGGCACCTGCTCGCTCTTGGCGGACTCCGGCTCCCCGCCCGACCAGATAACCTGCGGACGGCCAACGGGCGCGCGGCGGGGACGCCGGTCCGAGACAGCGCCGGAGACCGGCTCGTCCTCCCCGGCATCGGCCCGCCGGCGGCCGGAGTAGCCCTGTTCCTGCGGCCGGTCGAGCGTCCACTCCCGGGTGTGGTCCGAGTCCGGCGCCGGGCCGATTGCTGCCTGCTCCCGCCGACGCGGCTCGCTGCCCCGCCGCCGACCACTCGACGACTCGGCGGACCGTCGGCCTGCCCCGGAGATCGGCCGCTCGGGCTCGTCCTCGTCGTCGTCCGGTGCCGCGTGGCGACCACCGCCGTCCGCGTGCCGGACCCCGGACTCCAGCGCCCACCGGGGCAGGTAGGCGTCGACAGGCTCGTCCTGGCCGCGGTCCAACGCACGCCGCCTGCTGGAGGTGCGGTAGCGCCCGTCCTCGTCGTACGGGTCAACCGGAACAGACGCCGCGCGCTCACCCCACGAGGCGGTTGGCTGGCGCTCGCGCGGGCTGCCATCGCCGCGTCCCCAGTCCCGGTAATTCACGGCCGGAGTGTGACCCTTCTGAACCGAAAGCGGAATCCGCTGTCCAGGTGTAGCCGTTCGCTGGAGATAGTACGGGACGATCGTGTCACAGGCCCGACCGAAATATTCTCCTCCACAGGCTGGGGAGCGTGTTTTCGCAGGTCAACCACTTATGGCCGAGAATTCCCCAATGGTTATCCACAGGCTGTGCACACGCTGCGCACATGCTGTCCACCGGGATCCACAGGTTGTCCCGAGGCTCGTCCACCGGCGTTGTTGAGTCTCTGACCTCGGGGTCCGTATGGTTGGCCCTCGACCGCCGGCGATGGCCCCCGATCGACCGGCCCGGTCGAAGGAGAAGTGTCGTACCCCAGCGGTAGAGCTGGGGTTGGATCCGGCGCAGTGGAGGGGGGACCCGTGTCGGTCACCGACGACATGCGGGCAGAGCCACGCTCCGGCGGGGGCCAGCCACCCGCGCAGCGGGATGGCCAGTTCGACAAGACCCCGCCCCAGGACGTCGCGGCCGAGCAGTGCGTCCTCGGCGGCATGCTGCTCTCCAAGGACGCCATCGCCGACGTCGTCGAGATCCTCAAGACCAACGACTTCTACCGGCCGGTGCACGCCACCATCTTCGACATCATCCTCGACATCTACGGCCGGGGTGAGCCGGCCGACTCGATCACTGTCGCGGCGGCGCTCGCCGACTCCGGGGATCTGGTACGCATCGGTGGCGCGCCGTACCTGCACACACTCATCGCCAGCGTGCCCACCGCCGCCAACGCCGCCTACTACGCCCGCATCGTCAGCGAGCGGGCGGTGCTACGCCGACTGGTCGAGGCTGGCACGAAGATCGTGCAACTGGGCTACGGCACCGCCAGCGGCGGCAGCCGAGACGTGGACGACGTCGTCGACCTCGCCCAGCAGGCCGTGTACGACGTCACCGAACGGCGGGTCAGCGAGGACTTCGCGGTCCTGGCCGACATGTTGCAGCCGACGCTCGACGAGATCGAGGCGGTGGGGGCGACCGGCGGCATGATGACCGGCGTGCCGACCGGCTTCAGCGACCTGGACCGACTGCTCAACGGCCTGCACGCCGGACAGTTGATCATCGTGGCCGGAAGGCCGGGTTTGGGCAAGGCGCTCGCGCTCGACACCCCACTGCCGACCCCGGATGGCTGGACCACCATGGGCGAGGTCAAGGCGGGCGATCAGCTACTGGCTGCGGACGGATCTCCGACCACTGTCACACACGCCTTCGACGTGATGCACGACCGTCCCTGCTACGAGGTCGAGTTCTCGGACGGCACCGTCATAGTGGCGGACGCTGAGCACCTGTGGAAGACGACCACGCGGGCGATCCGGCGGCAGGAACCGGCGCGGCAGAGGCGGCACTGGCCCGAATCGTCGCTGGCCAACGTGCGTGCGGCACATGAGCGGCTGAGCTCCCTGGGGAACCAGCCGATCACGCTCTTCGACACGATTGAGCAGGTTGGGCCGGAGTTCCGGCATGTCCTGCACACCGTCGCCCGTGAGGTCGGGTCGGTTGGCCGGATCAGCCGTCCCATTGTCCGCAACGGCAAGCCACAGAACTGGACTGCACCGGGCTATCCGGCCGGTCCGCTTCTGGGCACGCTTCTTGAACGAGCCGAGCGGGAGGTCAATGCCGGCAGCCGGGCCGACCACGACGGCGTTGTCACCACCGCCCAGATCGCGGCCACGCTACGTACCGACACCGCCCAGCGACGGCTCAACCATGCCGTACGCAACTGCGCTCCCATCCAACTCCCGGACCGTGAGCTGCTGGTCCCGCCCTACACCTTGGGAACATGGCTCGGTGACGGGCACAGCGACGCCAGCCGCTTCACCACGGCAGATCCGGAGATGGTCGCGCACGTCGAGGCGGACGGATTCGTCGTGCGGCCCAGCGGGCCGATGGTCTACACCATTCTGCTGCAGCCCACGTCCGCTGCTGCGGGGAGCGGTGTCTGCGTGGACTGTGGCGCTTCGACCAGGGCGTTGCGTGAGAATCCAGCGACGAGGAAGTGTGCCGACTGCCGTCACCGGAACGGTTCCTTCCTCGGGCTGTTGCGTCAGGTCGGGGTAGCGGGGAACAAGCACATCCCGGGCGTCTATCTGCGCGCCTCGGAGGCTCAGCGCAGGGCGTTGCTCGCTGGGCTGATGGACACCGATGGGACCGTCGCCCCCTCCGGCAACTTGCAGTACACGTCGACCTCGAAGCGGCTGGCTGATGACGTACGCGAACTCATCGTCAGCCTCGGCTACCGCTGCACGGTCAACGCGAAGCCGGTGCGCGGACGCACCGACGAGTCGTCGATCGCGTACACGCTGAACTTCTCCACACCGGATGTCATCTTCCGGCTCAGGCGGAAGCAGGATGCACACGCCGAACGCCGCCGCACCACCTCCGACGTTCGAACGACCTCGCGGTTCATCGTCGACGTCCGGCCGGTCCCCAGCGTTCCGGTGCGGTGCGTGACCGTCGACAACGACGAACACCTGTACCTGGCCAGCCGGGCGATGATCCCTACCCACAACAGCACGGCCAGCATGGACTTTGCTCGAAATGCTGCTATTCGCGCCAACCAGGCGGCAGCCATCTTCTCGCTGGAAATGAGCAAGGTCGAGATCGTCATGCGGCTGCTCTCCGCTGAGGCGCGGGTGCCGCTGCACGTGCTGCGCAGCGGTCAGCTCTCCGACGACGACTGGACCAAGCTGGCCCGGTGCATGGGTGAGATCAGCGAGGCGCCGCTCTTCGTCGACGACACGCCGAGCATGAACCTGATGGAGATCCGGGCCAAGGCTCGGCGGCTCAAGCAGCGGCACGACCTCAAGATGATCGTGGTCGACTATCTCCAGCTGATGACCTCACCGAAGCGCACCGAGAGCCGCCAGCAGGAGGTCGCGGACCTGTCCCGTGGCCTGAAGCTGTTGGCCAAGGAGGTCGAGTGCCCGGTGATCGCGGTCAGTCAGCTGAACCGTGGCCCCGAGCAGCGCACCGACAAGCGACCCCAGCTGTCTGATCTTCGTGAGTCGGGCTGCCTTACTGCGGAGACCCGGGTGGTACGCGCGGATGACAACACCGAGATCACGCTCGGTGAGCTGTTGTCCAACGGCGCAAAGGACATCCCGGTCTGGGCGTTGGACGAGAGCCTTCGCTATACGCCTCGCACCATGACCCACGTCTTCCCGAGCGGCACCCGCGAAGTTTTCCGGCTGACCCTCGCGTCGGGCAAGCAGATCGATGCCACAGCGAATCACCCCTTCCTCGCGTTCAGCGGCTGGTTGCCACTCGGTGAGTTGTCGCCCGGAGACCGCATCGCTACGCCGCGACACCTACCGCCTCCAATGGTCACCCGCCCGTGGGTCGACGCCGAGGTGGTCATGTTGGCGCACCTCTTGGGCGACGGGTCCTTCGTGCGGCACCAACCCATCCGGTACGCGAGTTGTGATGAGCTGAACCTGCAGGCCGTGACCGAAGCAGCGAAGCACTTCGGGATTTCCGCCGTCCGCGACGACTATGCGGCTGCGAGGGTGACAACCCTCCGCCTGCCGGCCCCCTATCGTCTGGCTCGCGGTCGGCGTAACCCGATCGCGTCTTGGTTGGACGAGTTGGGCCTCTTCGGTCTGAGGTCACACGAGAAGTTCCTCCCTTCTGCCGTCTTCAGCCTGCCCAAGGAACAGATCACCAGCTTCTTGCGGCACCTCTGGGCCACGGACGGTTCGGTGACCGTCAACGGCACAGGCCGCGGAGGGCGCGTCTATTTCGCGTCCACGAGCCGACGAATGCTCGAGGACATCTCTCGACTGCTCCTCAGGTACGGCATCACAGCCCGACTGCGGGCCGTACCAGTCGTGGGACATCGCCCTCAGTTCACGCTCGACATCTCCGGTCGGGACGACCAGTTGAGGTTCCTGCGCGAGATTGGCGTCTACGGGCAGCGCTCGGAGGGCTGCGCTGCTCTGCTTGCTGCTCTGGAGTCGACGGAGAGCAACACCAACGTTGACACCGTGCCGCGCGAGGTGTGGACCAGGGTGAAGGAAATCTTGGTCGAGCAGGGGATGACCCACCGTGAGTTCGCGGCTGCCATCGGCACCCAGTTCTGTGGCAGCGCCCTCTGGAAGCGCGCGCCCAGTCGTTCCCGGCTGGCGGCGATCGCCACCGTCCTCAATGCGGCCGACCTCGACTTGCACGCGACCAACGACATCTTCTGGGACTCGATAGTGTCCATCGAGTCGCTCGGTGAACAGGAAGTGTTCGACGCGACTGTGCTCGGGAAGCACAACTTCATCGCCAATGGCATCGCTACCCACAACTCGATCGAGCAGGACGCCGACGTTGTCATCCTTTTGCACCGCGACGACTACTACGACAAGGAGTCGCCGCGGGCCGGGGAGGCGGATTTTATTGTTGCCAAGCATCGAAATGGACCGACCGACACCGTGACCGTCGCGGCCCAGTTGCACCTGTCCCGCTTCGTCGACATGGCCATCGGCTGACCGGCGCGGCAACCGTCGTTCGTCAGCCGAGCAGTGGGAACCAGCCCGCCGACTCACCCAACTCCAGCCGGTCCCGGTCGGTCAGCGGTACGCGCCCGGTGGCCTTCAGCAGGAAGTCGTGGTCGTCCCACGCGGTGGGTCGAACGGTGTCGTCGCTGAGCAGGCCGTCCATTGTCGCTACCGCGACGCGTACCGCCAGTGGGCCGGGCGGCGGCGCGTCGGGCAGTTCCAGCGTCAGGTCCAGGTGGTGGACGGCGGCCTCGGTGGTAAGGGTGGCGAGGAAATCCGGCACGCGCAGCACGTGTCCCTGGGTGGTCACGTACCCCTCGGGGTCGGCTGACGTGGCGGCGCGGACCGCCGCCGGCGCGGTGTCGCGCCAGAACTCGACGATCCCGCTCGGGCGGTCGAAGGCGGCAGCCGATCGGCGGACCCACCAGGCGTGCCGGGCGGCCTCGTCGTCGTTGCCGGGAAAGTCACGCCAGTAGCTCACGTCGTCGACGTCGGCGGGGCCGTCGACGGGGCTGGCCAGGGTGACGAGTGCCCGCTGGGCGTCGCCGAGCACGTGCAGGAGCAGGTCGGCGATGAGCCAGCCCCGGCAGCGGGTGGCTTGTTGCAGGCCGGCATCGTCCAGGCGACCGACCACCGCGGTGATGCCGTCGTACGCTTGGGCCAGCGCCTCGTCCGGTCGGATCGCGGTCATGCGACTCAGCCTCGCATGAAGCATCGTGCCCGCCAACGACCAATGGCCCGGGTGGTGTGCCCGGGCCGACGCGTGATCGACCCGGGCGGGGGGTCGGCCTGGGCTCAGCCGAACATCTCGTCGAGGAAGCCCTTGCGCTTCTTCTGCCGGTAGTGGCCGTGGTAGCCGTGGTGTTGCTGCTGCTGGTGGCCGTAGGCCGGCTGCGGCGGGTAGCCGTGGGCGGGCGGGGGCGGCGGCGGGACGGCGCCGTAACCGGGCTGGTGCGGCGGGGGCGGCGGGGGCGGGTAGCCGGCCGGCTGCTGCGCGGGCTGCCCCGGCGCGCCGCCGGTCTGTTGGCGGCTCCAGTTGGCCTCCGCCTCGAACAGCTTCTCCAGCTCGCCGCGGTCCAGGAAGATGCCTCGGCACTCCCCGCACTGGTCGATGACGACGCCGCTGCGCTCGTACTGGCGCATTTCTCCGTGACACTTGGGACAGGTGAGGCTACTCATCGCCCGACGGTACCTGGTGGACCTATGCAGTTGCTGTGAGCGCCTCGGTGACTTCTTCGTCGGACACCTCGTGGAAATCGTCGTAGTAGACGCTGACCGCGCCGAAGTCCGCCGGGCGTTGCGCGCAGATGACCTGGTCGGCCTCGGCGGCGAGCAGTTCGTACGCCTCCTGCGCGCCGACCGGGACCGCGACCACGACGCGGTGTGCCCCGAGTTGGCGGACGACCTCGACGGCGACGCGGGCGGTTGCGCCGGTGGCAAGGCCGTCGTCGACGATCACGGCCGTCCGCCCGGTGAGGTCCAGCTGTGGGCGATCGCCCCGGTAGAGCCGTTCCCGGCGTTCCAGTTCGGCTTGCTCCCGATGGCGGACCTCGGCGATGTCGTCGCTGCTGAGTCGGCTGGCCACCGCGTCGTTGAGCACTTGGACACCGCCCGGCCCGAGTGCGCCGAAGGCGACCTCCCGGGCCCACGGCATGCCGAGCTTGCGGACGACCAGCACGTCCAGTGGTGCGCCGAGGCGTTCGGCGACGATCCGGGCGACCGGCACGCCGCCACGGACGAGGCCCAGGACGACGACGTCCGGGTCGCCGATGAGTGCGGTGAGCCGTTCGGAGAGCGCCCGGCCGGCGTCGGCCCGGTCGCGGTACGTGGTCATGCCTTCAGGTCTACGCCCTGACGCGCCGTTCCGCTCGGAAGTTACGCCGAAGTGGTCCGACCGGACCCCTCATCGGCAGCCGCGGCGGTCGGTGTGTCGCCCGGGCGGTGCAGGGCGGGAGCCCAGGTCAGCAGTGCCAGCGGGTACAGCAGGTAGCCGAAGCGGGTCGAGGGCATCAGGACGATGGCGGCGAGCAGCCCGTACCCGCAGATGAGCGCGGTGGCGACGGCGGTGCGGGGCGGGCGGCGGGCGAGCCGGACGGCGATGGCCACTCCGACGGCGACCAGCAGCCCGGCGGCGATCAGCCGGCCGGCGGGTAGCGCGCTGGCGATCAGGTAGCCGGGGAACGGGGACTGCGCGGGGCTGGTGACCAGCCCGTGGCCGAGGGGGAAGCGCAGCACGTTCTCGGTGAGGGCGTCGCGGTCCACCAGCAGCGCCGGCAGTAGTGCGGCGATGGGCAGTCCGATGGCGCCGACAGCGACTCGGGTGCCGGCGCGTCGCGTCAGGCCCCAGACGATCAGGACCAGGGCGACCGGCCAGGCGAACAGCTTCAGCGCGCCGGCGAGCCCGACCGCGAGGCCGGCCCGGCCGGGTCGGTCGGCGGCGGCGAACGCGAGGGCCAGCAGGCAGAGCGCGAGTACGGGTAGGTCGTCGCCGCCGGTGGCGAGGGTGAGGGCACAGATCGGCAGTACGGTGGCGGCCTGCACGCCGCGCAGCAGGGCGGCGTCCCGCCGGTGGGTCGCGGCGGTGGTGGCCTGCCCGGCGGTGGCGGGTGTTCTGCGCATGGCGGCCACGGCCAGGGCGAGCACCAGCGCGGTGCCCACCGCGAACCAGACCCGGGAGTCGGTCCACCAGGTGTCGAGCAATGCTCTGGGCAGGCCGAACATCGCCATGCCGGGCTGGTACGGGGTGTAGCCCATCAGTTGCTCGCCCGGTGGCAGGGCGGCGATGGCGTCGGGTCCGAGGTATGGCGTGCCGTGTTCCAGGAGGCGGCTGCCAGCCTGCTCCACGACCAGCACCTCCTCCTGGGCCCGGTCGGTGCGCCCACCGGCCCGGTCGATGCTCTGCCAGGCCAGGGGCAGCAGTGTGGTGGTGGCCCAGGCGAGGCCGGTGACCGCCCAGCGGGCTGGCAGACCGGTCAGCCGGGAGGTCGGAGAGCGTCGACGTAGCAGAAGTTGGGCGATCACCGTCAGCGTTGCGAGCAGGTAGCCGACGGAGGCGACCGCGCCCCAGGCGCGGTGCGGCAGCAGGGTGGACGTGACCGCTGTGATCGCGGCGAAGGTGGCCGAGACGGCGTAGAGGCCCAGGTCGAGGGCGAGTCCGCCGGCGGCGTTGTCGAGCGTGCGCCAGTGCCAGCGACTGCGGTGGGCGGTCGGGTCGTCGACGATCACGCGCGACAGTCTGGCAGACCGGGCTGCCCGCGTAGCGGGGCGATGCCTGCTCAGGCGGGCAGGTGTGGCAGGCGGTCGGGCCTGGAGCGGCCGACCTGGCGGCGGTTCTGGCTCAACCGGATCACCGCCCCCGTGTCGTGCAGAGGCGCGGCGAGGGTGCCCGGTCGGCCGCCCGAGCCGCGTTGCATCGCCGCGAGCAGAGTGCCGGACGGCATCGGCCGGGCGAACAGGTGCCCCTGGCCGGCGACGCAGCCCAACTCCCAGAGGGCGCGCCGCTGCGGCTCGCTCTCCACCCCTTCGGCCACCACGTCCAGGTCGAGGCTGCGACCCAGGTCGAGGGTGGAGCGGATCACGGCGGCGGCCTCCGCCGAGCTCTCCATCGTCGTCACGAAGCTCCGGTCGATCTTCAGCTCGTGAACCGGGATTCGGGAGAGCAGCGAGAGTGAGGAGTAGCCGGTGCCGAAGTCGTCCAACGCCAACCGGACTCCCTCGTCGCGTAGTCGGCTGAGCACCCGGTCGACCACGTCGAGTTGGCTGAGGGTCAGCGTCTCGGTCAACTCCAGGACCAGCCGGTCCGGTGGTAGGTCGTGGGCGCGCAGCCGGGCCAGCACCGAGCCCGGGAACCGCGCGTCGAGCAGGCTGCGCGGGGACACGTTGACCGCGACCGGTACGTCGAAGCCGGCGTCGCGCCAACTCACCGCCGCGATCAGCGCCTGGTCGAGGATCGCTTCGGCGAAGGCCGGTAGCAGCCCGGACCGTTCCACCGCCTCCAGGAACCGCAGCGGGTCGATCAGGCCGTGGGTGGGGTGGTGCCAGCGGGCCAGCGCCTCAGCGCTGGTCACCTCACCGGTGCCCAGGTCGACGATCGGTTGGAAGTTGACGACGAACTCGTGGTCGGCGACCGCGCGCGGTAGGTCACCGCCGAGGGTGAGACGACCGAGGTCGGCGGTGTCGCGGGTCGGGGCGTACGTGGAGATCCGCTGCCCGGCCCGCTTCGCCTGGTACATGGCCACGTCGGCGCGGCGCAGCAACTCGGCCATGCCTCCGTTGGACGGGGCGCCGGAGATCCCGCCGCTGGCCTCGACGCTGATTCGCATGCCGTCCAACTCGAACGGCTCGTGCAGGGCGGCGAGCAGCGTCTCGGCCCGGTGCGCGGCGACCGCCGGGGCCGGCAGACCGCGCATGAGTACGGCGAACTCGTCGCCTCCGAGGCGGGCCACCAGGTCGCTCGGCTGGGCCGCACCCCGCAACCGGTCGGCCACCTGCACCAGCACCTGATCGCCGGCGGCATGCCCGAGCGTGTCGTTGACCTCCTTGAAATGGTTGAGGTCGATCAGCACCAGCGCGGTCACCCCGTCGGCGTGGCGGGTGCTCAACTGTTCGGTGCCCTCGTCGAGGAGGTGCCGGCGGTTGGCCAGGCCGGTCAGCGCGTCGTGTGAGGCCGCGTACGCGTGCTCGTCGGCGACCCGGGCCAGTTCGGCGTACGCCTGGGCGTTGCGGACGGCCGTGCAGAGCGCGGAGGCGAAGGTGCGCAGGGTGTACTGCTCCCGCTCGGAGAGCTGCACCGGGCCGCGGAAGCGCAGTCGAAGCATGCCGACGTCGACCGTCCGGTCGTGGCCTTCCAGCGGCGCGGGGACGATCGTGCCGTCCACGTCGGTGGGCGTGCCGGTCGGGCCGTCGAAGGTGATGCCGCCGGTGCCGCCGCGTACGGTGCGGCCGCCGTCGCGCAGCTCGATCTCGACCTCGTCGGCGGAGAACAACTCGGCGGCCTGGGTGACAGCTGTGGTGAGGACGTTGTCCAGGTCGACCACGTTGAGCGCGTCGGTGGTGCGGGCGAGCCGCTGCCACGCCTGCTGCTCGGTGCGGCCGCGGATGCGCGCGGAGTAGGCCAGGTGCAGGCTCAGGACCAGGGGCGGGACGGCGAGCAGGAGCCGTGGATCCATCTGGAGGGTGAGCAGGGTCAGGGCCGCCACCACGAACCGGACCGCGTAGCCGGCCAGGCGAAGATCCAGGTTGCTGCGGAACTGAGTCGAGATCTTGGTGCCGGAGGCGAGCGCGATCACGGGGATCGCCAGCACCTCGTCGAGGAAGGCGGCGAGGAGGTACGCGACCGACAGGATCCCCACCAGCTGCGGGGCCTGCATGGCGGGCCAGGTCCAGCCGAGCAGTGCGAAGGCAGTGCCTGCCCCGGCCGCGACGAGGACGTTCTTGCCGACGCCGAAGGCCAGCTTGATCGGTGGTAGCCGGGCCGAGGCGATGGTGATCCCGATGCAGGTGCAGAGCACCACCCACGGAACGGGGGCAATGGCAGCCGCGATGACGATCGCCGCCTCGCTCCAACTGATCAGGTGCACCGCGGACCGGACACGTACGCGCGTCTTGACGAACGCACCCAAGGCGATCATTGCGGTCAGCGTTACCAGGGTTGCTCCGTCGGGTGTCGGAGCCTCGGCCGCAGGGAAGGTCAGTCTCAGGGAGGCGAGCGCAACGATCGTGGCAGCAACGACGAGGAGACCGACGATCAGCCGTAGCCGTCGATCGGTCCCGTCATCGCGTCGTTGTGAAGAGGCCACGCAACTCCTGGATTACCTCGCCTGTCGTACCCGCAACCATATCGCCGAGCGATGCAGAAGTCCTGCACCGATGTCAGCCCCACTCGTTTCCGCGCATTTCACCCACCCTCTCCTTCGTGAGCTTGTCGGACTCCGTTGAAGCCGACTCTCTACGAATGGAGCTTAAATGGGGTTGGCCCTAGTTAGGGATGATAAATGTCGTTATCCTCAACATTAGTTAATCCTGTGCGCATAAGTGACATTCTGTTTGCGTTCCGGTGCGGAGAGCGCTGGGATGCTCGCCTGTTGCATCCGGTCCGTTGCGGAATGTCGTGAGCGGTGCCGAGTGATTAGACCGCGTCCCCAGTGTGGGTGCTGTCGTGCCGCAACTCATCCGCCGATTCGGTCGACCGCTCGTCAGCTTCAGCCAGGAGTCCCCTTCGTCGACCGTGGCGCAACCGTTCGCAGATGAACATTGATGATGGTGGCACTGCCCCGGGGCGTTCCCGGGGTCAGGACCGAGGTCGGTACCGAAACCACTAGTTGGGGGCTTTCGCTCCTTCTCTCCGCGCTGCGGCATGAGTCGAGAACGCCGACGCAACCGGTGGTTCTTGCAATGTTCGCATTGCACTCGTCGGCCGGTCGCAGCGGACGGCCGCGGGAGCGTTCGCATCGGCAGCCTGATTGGCATCAGCCGTTACATCCGGTGCCCGTAAGCTTCGTTGCGTGATCGGCTGAATACCCCGCTGAAGCAGGGGGGACGGGTGGAGATTCAACTTCTGGGCGGCCTCTCGGTGCAGCTGCTCGCTCGCAAGCTGCACCTGGGTACGCCCAAACAGCAGGCTGTCCTCGCGATGCTCGCGGTTCAACCCGGGCAACTGGTGACCCTCGACGACCTGGTCGACGAGCTGTGGCCGGACGCCCCGCCGCGCTCCGCGGTGGCGAACGTACGGACCTATGCCGCCAATCTGCGCCGAACCTTCGAGGCTTTCGAGTCCGGTCGGGGTGTCCTCGTCAGGCAGCAGAGCGGCTACCGTCTCACCATTGGGCCGGATGCTATTGACGTGTTTCGCTTCGAGGCGGAGTGCGCTGCGGGTCGCGAGGCCCTGATAGCCGGCCACGTCGAGCGCGCCCTGGAACGGTTGGGGTCCGCCGTAGGGCGCTGGCGGGGTGCGATGCTCGCCGGCATCGCGCTCGGGCCTGTGCTCGGCGCGCGCGTGGTGGCCGCCGAGGAGGAGCGCCTGCTGGCCGTGGAGCTCCTTGCCGACGCGCAGCTCAGGGCGGGACGGGGCGACCAGGCGATCCCCCTGTTACGGGAGGTCATCGCCCGTCATCCCCTCCGGGAACCGGCGTACGTCCTCCTCGCGCGGGCGCTGCACGAGCGCGGCGACCACGCGGGCGCGCTCGTGACGTACGACGAGGTTCGGGCGAAGCTGATGGCCGAACTCGGCGTCCTCCCGGGTTCCGACCTCCAGGCTCTCCAACGCACGATCGTTTCGGCTGTGCCAGCCCGGCGACCGGCGAACCGCGCCGCATCCCGTCCGGCCGGCCAGAGCGCCCGCCCTGCTACGAACCCAACGTCCACAGTCGGTGTCCTGGTGCCCGCAAGAGCGCCTCAGCCCGACCTGGTGGATCACCTCCCGCGAGCGGTCACCGACTTTGTCGGCAGGGAGGACGTGGTGTCGCGGCTGCTGGCGGAGACCCGGCGGGTCGAGGAGAGGGTGCCAGCCGTGCACATCATCGACGGCATGGCGGGTAGCGGCAAGACGACACTTGCCGTGCACCTGGCCCGCCGGTTGGCCGATCGATACCCGGACGCCGCGCTGTTCATCGACCTGTGCGGGCACGGCGAGAAGAACCGGGTGGAGCCGGCGAGTGCTCTGGTCTCCCTGCTACGGCAGTTGGGCGTTCCGGCTGGCCGTGTACCGGTGGAGTTCGACGACCGGATGGAGTTGTGGCGGCAGGAGTTGGCCCGGCGGCGGTCAGTGATAGTGCTCGACAACGCGGCGAGCAGCGAGCAGATCATGCCCCTGCTGCCGGTCGAGCCGACCACCGTCGTACTGGTGACCTCGCGGCGGCGTCTGACCCACCCGCATGTCGGGCCCTCGCAGACGCTTCCGCTCCTCAGCCCTCGGGAGAGCGTTGAACTCCTCAGCCTGAGCGTCGGTCGGGACCGGGCAGAAGCCGAGCCGGAGGCGGCCGCCGAGGTGGTGCGCCGATGCGGGTACCTCCCACTGGCGATCCGGCTGGCCGGTGCCAGGTTGGCGCATCGGCGGGGCTGGCGGTTGGCGGACCTCGCCGGACAGATGGCCGACGACGCTCCGGTGCTGCGCCATCTCGCTCAGGAAGAAAGCACCGTCACCGGAGCGTTCGCCGCTTCCTACGAGCCGCTTCCGAGTTCGACCAAGCGTGTCTTCCGATTCCTGGGTCTGTATCCCGGTAGCCGCTTCAGCACGCCGGCAGTCGCCGCGCTGACCGGTCTGACGATCGCGGAAGCTCGCGCGGCGCTCGACGACCTCGTCGACAGCAACCTGGTGGAGGACCTGGACTCGACGCGATATCGACTGCACGACCTCATGCGGCAGTACTCCATCGAACTCTGTTCGCGTACCGACTCCGCGAGCGACCGAAAGGCCGGGCTGGCTCACCTGTTCGATTTCACTCTGGAGGTGGCACTGAGGGTCGCCAAGACGCTGGAGTTCAACGACCTGGGATCTCGCGTCACACATCTCCCGTTCGGGCGACCCGAGTTGATCGACGCGATCGGGGAGCCCACCGCCGACTGGTTGGAGAGGGAGCGGACGGACCTGGTGACGATGGTGCGGTCAACCCTCGATGAGGGCTTCCACGAGCACTCCTGGCGACTGGCCCGTGCTCTCTGGCGATTGTGTTACATCCGCGGATACTTCGAGGACATCATCACGACCCACCGGTACGCGCTGACCGCAGCGGAAGCATCCGGGGACGTCGGCGCAACGGCATTGATGAACAACTACCTTGCTTCCGGATACGTCCGCACCGGCGACAACCGGGCAGCGCTGCGCCATCTGACTCGCGCTGTCGCCCTCGCCGGAGAAGCACGGGACGTGCTGAACGCCGCCCGATACCGCGCCAATCTCGCCGCCGTCTACTGGTGGAGCGGCAATCTGGCCGAAGCGGTGACAGTCGGTCTGGAGTGCCTGCGTGACTACAAGGGGTACGGCAACGTCAGGGTGCCGATGGTGCTGCCGAATCTCGGCATCGCACTGACGTCCCTGGGGCGTTACGAGGAGGCGTTACGGATGCACCGCCTGCACCTGGCGTGGGCCCGAACGAACTCCGACGATTTCCACACGCTCAACGCTCTCAGCCACATCGGCGCCGTTCGCCTTCGGATGGGTGACCTTCCGCAGGCGATCCGAATTCTCCTGGCCTCGTTGGCGCTGCGCGATCGGACCGGCCACCGGTATGCCGAGGCCGAGGTGCGCAACGACCTCGGGATCGCCTATCGCGGTCTGGGTCGTCTGGTGGAGGCCCAGCAGGAGCACGAGTTGGCCCGGAAGTTGTCGATCGGTTCGGGGGAGCGACACGTCGAGGCGGCTGCGCTCAACGAACTCGGCCGCACCCTGCTGGCGCAGGGTCGGGGCGGCGAGGCGTTCGAGGTGCACCAGGAGGCGTTGCGGTTGGCCACGCGGATCGCGCACCCCCACGAGCAGGGTCGAGCGTTGGCCGGGCTCGCCGAACACTTCGGCCGCATCGACCCGGCCGAGGCGCGGCGGCACTGGGAGCGGGCGTTGGCGATCTTCCGACGGATGGGCGTGCCGGAGCGCTTCGAGGCCGAACGTCGCCTCGCCGAGTTGACTGGCGCGACAGTGGTCGCAGAGCGCTGACCAGCCTGAACGGCGCTTATCGATTTCTTATCGGCGGGCCCGGTAACTTGGCGGCCGTATCGGCGAACGGGGGAGGTTCTGCCCCTGGGCAGAACCGGGTCGTCGACACGCGCCCGCTGCCAGGTCCCCCCCAGCGACCTCGGCGGCGGGTCGGTGAGGGAGGAGCGGCGTCGGGACCGTTGCGCCGTCAGCACCCGGCGCGTCGTCAGTGTGACGCCGCTCCTTCCGACCGCCGTCGTACCGCACCGATAGGCTCACGACCGTGACCGAACCCGCGCAGCTCAGCCACGTCGATCGCGCCGGCGCGGCCCGTATGGTCGACGTCTCTGCCAAGGCGGTGACGGGTCGGTTGGCCGTCGCGGCCGGCCGTTTGCGGACCACGCCCGAGGTCATCGACCTGTTGCATCGCGACGGGCTGCCCAAGGGTGACGCGTTGGCCGTCGGGCGGCTCGCCGGGATCATGGGGGCCAAGCGCACTCCTGATCTGATCCCGCTCTGCCACCCGATCGCCCTGCACGGTGTCACCGTCGACCTACGGCTGACCGCCGACACCGTGGAGATCACGGCCACTGCCCGCACGGCAGACCGGACGGGGGTGGAGATGGAGGCACTGACGGCGGTTGCTGTCGCCGGTCTCGCCCTGGTCGACATGGTCAAGGCGGTCGACCCGGCGGCCTCGGTGGAGGCGGTCCGGGTGCTGCGCAAGGAGGGCGGCAAGACCGGCGAGTGGGTCCGTCCGGAGGACCGGCCGTGATCCGGGCTCGGGTGATCGTCGCTTCCAACCGGGCCGCGGCCGGTGTCTACGCCGACACCAGCGGGCCGCTGCTCGTCGCCGGCCTGCGTGAGCTGGGCTGCCAGGTCGACGACCCGGTGGTGGTGCCCGACGGTGAGCCGGTCGGGGACGCTTTACGGGCCGCCCGCGCCGATGGTGTCGAGGTGGTGGTGACCAGCGGTGGCACCGGAGTGACCCCGACGGATCGGACACCGGACGTGACCCGGGGCCTGCTGGATTACGAGATCCCCGGCATCGCCGAGGCGATCCGCGCGCACAGTCGTGACCGGGTGCCGACGTCGGTGCTGTCCCGGGGCCTGGCCGGGGTCGCCGGCCGGATGCTGGTGGTCAATCTGCCCGGCTCGACCGGCGGTGCCCGGGATGGCCTGGCCGTTCTCGGGCCGATCCTCGGGCACACCGTCGACCAGCTCCGCGGTGGCGACCACTGACCGCTTCGCGGTGGCGACCACCGACTGGTGCGCGCCAGGCCCGGGCGGGTGTCGGTCCGTGCCGATAGGCTCGGTCGGTGAGCACGGAAACCGCACCCACAGCGGATCGGGTCACCGCCCCACCGCCAGCCGGGTGGGAAGAAGCCCGTTCGCGGGTCTACGCGGTCGGTCTGGCCGCCGCGCTGCCCGCCGCCGCCCGACCACTTGTCGACACGGACGGGTCGACCCTGGCCGAGCCGTTGACCACCCGCACTGACCTGCCGGCGTTCCCGACCTCCAGCGTGGATGGCTGGGCGGTGCGCGGCAGTGGGCCGTGGCGCGTCGTCGGCCGGGTCCTGGCCGGCAGCACCCCCGCGCCGCTCACCGAGGACGACACCACCGTCGAGATCGCGACCGGCGCGATGGTGCCCGAGGGCGCCACCGCCGTGCTCCGCGTGGAGGAGTCCGCCGCGTCCACCACCGGCCTGATCAGCGGCACTCCCCGGAAGACGCCCGAGTGGCGGAACCCCGGCGAGGAGGCGTACGCCGATGAGGAGTTGTTGCCGGCCGGCACGCCGGTCGACCCGGCGGTGATCGGCCTGGCCGCCGCCTGCGGGCACGACACGCTGCGGGTCCGGCGGGCGCCACGCGCCGCGCTGCTGGTCTTCGGCGACGAACTGCTGACGGCGGGCCCGCCCGCGGCGGGTCGCATCCGTGACGCGCTGGGCCCTGCGGTGCCGGCCTGGCTGCGACGGTACGGCTGCCAGGTCCGCCCATCCGACGTGGTCGGCCCGGTGGCTGACACGCTGCCCGCGCACGTGGCGGCCCTACGCTCGGCGCTGGGCCACGCCGATCTGGTCTGCACCACCGGCGGCACGATGAACGGTCCGGTCGACCACCTGCACCCGACCCTGGAGGCGCTCGGCGCCGACTACGTGGTCAACACGGTGGCGGTCCGCCCGGGCTTCCCGATGCTGCTGGCCCGGCTGACCGGCCCCGACGGGCGAGCCCGGTTCGTGGCCGGGCTGCCGGGCAACCCGCAGTCGGCCATCGTGGCGCTGGTGTCGCTTGTCGCCCCGCTGCTCGCCGGCCTCCAGGGCCGGTCGATGCCGGTGCTGCCGCAGGTCACGCTGGCCGAGGCGGTGCCCGGTCGCGGTGACCACACCCACCTGGCGTTGGTCCGACTGGACCGGTCCGCCGGCGTCGCGTTCCCGGTTCGTCACGTCGGCTCGGCGATGCTGCGGGGCCTGGCCGGCGCGGACGGGTTCGCGGTCATCCGACCCGGCACCAGCGGTGAGCCTGGCGACCGGGTGCCGATCGTGCCACTGCCGTTGTTTCCCGGGGAGCGTGCATCATGACCGCACCAGCGATCACCTTCGGCGAGGTCACCGACCAGCCGCTCGACCTCGCCACGCACGAGGCGGCGGTCGCCGACCGCCGGGCCGGCGCCGTGGTGTCGTTCCAGGGTGTGGTCCGCGACCACGACCACGGTCGCCAGGTCACCAGCCTGGAGTACGAGGGGCACCCGAGTGCCGCACAGGTGCTGCGCGAGGTGGCAGCCGAGATCGCCGCGGAGCCCGACGTCTACGCGGTGGCGGTCTCGCACCGGGTCGGCCCCCTGGTGATCGGTGACGTGGCGCTGGTCGCTGCGGTGAGCACCGCGCACCGGGCGGCGGCCTTCGCGGCCTGTGCCCGACTGGTCGACGAGGTCAAGGCGCGACTGCCGATCTGGAAGCGGCAGGTCTTCACCGACGGCACCGAGGAATGGGTCAACTGCCCCTGACCGCTCAGCGACGGCCGTTGACCACGGCCCGGGCGAGCCGGTCGCCGTAGAACGCCGGCTCTGCGCCTGGCCGCCAGGGCAGCGCGGCGACCAGCACGATCAGCGCGAGCGCGAGCGAGTTCTCCATCAGTGCCCCGAACAGGCCGTCCTGGTAGTGCGACATCTCCGGCAGTTGGTGTTCGTACGGCCAGATGGGGGAGATCAGGAAGAGCAGGTAGAGCCCGATCGCGGCGAAGCCGTGGCGGAGCCCGGTCAGCGTCGGGTACCAGATCGGCGGGCGGAGCCCGTTGACCCCGGGTAGACCGCCGAAGACCGCCCCCTGGCCGGTGCGCTGCGGCATCCCCCGGCTCGCCTCGCGGCGACGCACGGCGGCGTCGGCCAGCACGATGATCGCCGGGATCACCCAGACCAGGTGGTGCGTCCAGGAGATCGGGCTGATCACGTTCGCGGTGAGACCGACCAACGTGAAGGCGGTCAACTCGTCACCGTCGGCGCGGGAACTGGCCGCCCGGGACAGGCCCAGCGCCAGGACCAGCACCGAGAAGGCGAGCCACAGCAGCCCCGGGGTCTCGATCGAGTCGTACAGCCGGGCGAGCAGGCCGGCGAGGGACTGGTTGGGCGTCATGTCCGCCGCGCCGACCCGTTCGGTCTGCCACAGCACGCTGCCGAAGTAGGTCCGCGACTCGTCACCGACGATCGCGAAGGTCCCCAACGTCACGCCGATCGTGGTGCCGATGGCGGTGGCCGCCACCCGCCACTGACGGGTGATCAGCAGGTAGGCGATGAACAGCGCCGGGGTGAGCTTGACCGCGGTGGCGAGGCCGATACCGGCCCCCGCCCAGGCCCCGCCGTAGATGAAGCGCAGCAGCGGGCCGTCGGTGGCGGCGTAGTGGGTGCCCCGGCGGGACCGCCAGCGAAGGCCGATCAGGTCAGCCATGATCAAGGCGAACAGCAGGATGTTGACCTGGCCGTAGCCGAGCGTCTCCCGACCCGGCTCGATGGCGACGGCGAGCGGCACCGCCAGGGCCACCGTGAACCACAGTGGCCATCCCAGTCGGTCCACGATGGGTCGGAGCAGCCCGGCCAGCACCAGCGCCAGGGCGGCGATGCTGGCGGCGGCGTTGACCAGGCCGGCCGCGCCGATCGGCAGCTGCGCCATCGGCAGCATGACCAGCCCGGCGAAGGGCGGATAGGTGAACCCGAGTGTGGTTTCGGGCGCGATGAACTCGTAGAGCTCGTGACCGCTCGCCCACCACACCACGGCACCGTGGTAGATCTTCATGTCGAAGAAGTTGTACGGCCGCCCGAAGGTGCCGATGGCAAGCCATGCGGCATAGGCGACGGCGGCCACGATGGCGCCCCGTACGACGTTCCTGCGATCGATCCCGCGCGTCACGCGGTCGATCCCGCGTGTCACACGTTGGATTGGGGCGAGGCGGTCCGCCCGTCTACCGACATCCGTCGGCATGGCGTGGCCACCCCCGTACCAAGGTCGTCCTACCCGTCCAGGTCCTGCACGGAGCCTAGAACGGCGCCTCACGTCAGTGCCTCCCGCGTTATGCGACCGTGTCCGATCCCACACATGTTTTTGACATTTCCACCGCGTTAACGCCTACCGGGTGGTTCAGGTAATTCGTGGCCTTAGCGAGGGGTGTGGGCGGGACGGAGACGGATCGACGCAGGTCAGCCGGGGAGTCGACGTGCGGTGGACGCGGAGCGGACGGCGATTCGGGCCTCGCGGCGGGCGGTCCGGACGGCGCGTTGCATGGAACGTCGAGAGTGGCCGATGCGATGGCCCGTCCGCCACCGCAGACCCGGCTTGCCGCCGGTGTCCGCCGCGGCGAGCAGTAGACCGCCGAGGAGCCCGAGGTTCTTCAGGACATGAATCTGATTGTTGTTCTTGGCGATCGGGTCGTCGTTGTTCCAGAAGGGATGCCCGGCGATGGTCACCGGGACCAGCGTGCCGGCCAGAACCAGCGCCGCAGGTCGGCTGAACCGGCCGGTGGCCAGCATCAGACCGGCGCTGACCTGCACGGCCGCGTTGAGCCGGATCAAGGTCTCGGTCTCGGTGGGGAAGCTCGGGTGCGCCTTCTTCAGCACTGGTGCGACCTTGTCGGTCACCGGTTTGGCGGCCACCGCGAGCCGGCCGGGGTCGCGCAAGTTGCGATACCCGCTGACCACGAAGATGCCGCTCAGCATGGCGCGGGCGAGGGAACGTACGGGCGTCATGGATCAGTCATACCCCGTCGCGACGTTTGCTACCCCGTCAACCGCAGGATCGGATTGGTGTTCGTACACGTACGCCACGCCGAATCGAGCGACCGTCACGGATGGACGGGCGCTGGCGGGTAACGTCGCGCGGGTGACCACGCTGCGGCTACGCCCCGAGGACCCGGCCGACGCCGGACCGGTCCGCCGCGTGCTGGCTGCCGCCTTCGCCCGTCCGGACGTGGCGACACCGCCTGAGGTCAGCCTGGTCGACGAGCTACGCGACACCACCGCCTGGTTGCCGGAGTTGGCCATGGTCGCCGAGTACGGCGGTGAGGTGGTCGGTTACGCGCTGCTCACCCGGGTGCGGCTGCGGCCGGAGCGAGGCTCGGACGTGCCCGTCCTGGCCCTCGGCCCGGTGGCTGTCGCGCCGCACCGACAGCGTGTCGGGCACGGCACGGCGGTCGTGCAGGCTGCCCTGGACGCCTCCACCGAGTTGGGCGAGCGGCTCGTCGTCGTCCTCGGTGCCCCGGTCTTCTACCGCCGGTTCGGGTTCGGCCCGGCGAGTGAACTGGGCCTGACCGGCCCGTGGGCCGGCCTCGGTGAACCCTGGCAGGCGCTGGTGCTGCCGCCGTCCACCAGCGAGGAGGGGCCCCCGCCTCGCGGTGAGGTGCTCTTTCCGGCGCCCTGGTCGAAGGTCTGACCGGGTCGACGCGATTGTCGGGGGTCAGGCCGGCTGCGTCCGCAGGTACCGGCCGAAGTGCGGGACGGTGAAGGCGACAGTGCCCCGCTCACCGGAGTAGATCAGCCCCTTCTTGATCAGCGCGTCCCGGGCCGGGGACAGACTGGCCGGCTTGCGGCCGAGGGCACGGGCGATCTCCGCGGTGGGCACCGCGGCGTCCATGTCGTCGCGGACCACCGCGCCGGGCTCGCCCTCGACCGCGGACATCATGGCCATCGCCCGCATGTACTCGCGTTCGGCGGGAGTGGCCCGTTCGAACCGGGAACCGAAGAACCCGACCGCCAGTTCGGCCTCCGCCTCGGGCGCGGCGACCCGCACGTCGGCGGCGGTGATCGGCGAGCGTGGCGCGTGGTCCCAGGTGGCCTTGCCGTACGCCTGGACGAAGTAGGGATAGCCGCCGGACTTCTCGTAGAGCAGGTCGAGTGCCTTCTGCTCGTACTCGACCTCCTCGCGCTCGGCGGGTGCGCAGAGCGCCCGGTCGGCGGCGATCCGGTCGAGCCGGTCGATGCGTTGATAGCGGAACAACCGTTCGGAGTACGACTTGGCGGCGCTGAGCACGGCCGGCAGGTGCGGAAGGCCGGCGCCGACGACGATCAGCGGCGCGCCGAGCTGGGACAGCTCGTGGCAGGCGGCGCAGAGCGCCGACACGTCCTCCGGGCCGAGATCCTGCATCTCGTCGATGAAGATGGCGATGCCGGTGCCGACGTCGCTGGCCACGGCGGCGGCGTCACTGAACAGTTCGACCAGGTCGATCTCGATGTCGCCGGAGTCGGCCCGGCCGCTGGCGGCCGGCACGTCGATACCGGGCTGCCACCGGTCGCGCAGCTTGGTGGCCGCACCGGCCCGGCCGGTCGGGTTGGACCGCTGGGCGAACGCCTTGAGGACGCCGAGGAACGCGTCGATCCGGTCCGGTGCGCGGTGGCGGGGGGCGAGCTCCCGGACCGCCATGTGCAGTGCGGCGGCGACCGGTCTGCGCAACGACTGGTCCGGTCGAGCCTCGATCTTGCCGCTGCCCCAGAGCCGGTTGATCGCCTGGGACCGGAGGGTGTTGAGCAGGACCGTCTTGCCGACGCCACGTAGCCCGGTGAGCATCAGGCTGCGCTCGGGTCGGCCCCGGGCGATGCGCTCGAGCACGATGTCGAAGACGTCAAGCTCTCGCCCCCGCCCGGCAAGTTCGGGCGGACGCTGACCGGCGCCCGGCGCGTACGGGTTGCGGACCGGATCCACGCATCGCAGATTATCGGGCCATCTAGCTGCGAGGCTAGACATGGATAGATGGGGCTACCGGCGTGTTGAGCCCGTCGAGCACAAACTAGGGCTGTCTAGCGTGGACGCTAGACAGCCCTAGTTTTGGCAATCGGACCATCGATCGGCCAGATCGGACTAACGCTTCTTCAGACAGAGCACGTAGTCGAACAGATCGACCGAGTTGTCGTGCACGTAGTTCGCGGTCGCCTGTGGCGCGAGCGTCTCGCACCGGTCGCCGTCCGTGGTCGCCGGAATTCGCAGCAGCACCTGATAGGTGTTCGGGCCGCAGGGCACCTTGCGGAGTTCCGCGTCGGTCTCACTGCCGTCGTTCACCACGCAGTCACCCCTGGCGAACTCCTCGCCCGGAGTCGGGGCGGCCGACGTCGGGGCGTCGCTGGGCAGCGCGGGTGGAACGTCAGGGGCACTCGTCGACGGGGTACGCGCCGCGTCACTGCCAGCGTCGGCCACCTTCCAGACCGCCCATCCGGCCAGGCCGAGGCACGGACAGAGCACGAGCAGCACCACCACCGTGATGATGAGAGCGACGTTGCGGCCGGTCTTCTTCGCCGGCGCGACGGGCGGCATCCCGTATCCGCCGGGAGGCTGCTGATCCCACGGCCCGGCCGGCTGACCCGGCATCGGCCCGGCTGGCTGACCCGGCATCGGGCCCGCCGGTGGGAACGGCCCGGCCGGCTGACCGGGCATCGGGCCCGCCGGTGGGTACGGCCCGGCCGGTGGGAACGGCCCGGGCGGTGGGTAACCCGGGCCCGAGGTGGGCGGCGGCGCCCACATCGGTGTGGTCGGCGGCTCCGGGTTGGTGGGCGGCGGCGCCCACATGGGTGCCGTCGGTGGCTCCGCGCCGGTCGGCGGCGGACCCCACTGCTGCCGGGTCGGGTCGTCACCGGGCGGCGGGGTGCTCCACTGGGGCACTGTCGGGTCCACCGGTGGTGAGCTGTCCGGCCCACTGGGCGGGCGCTGGTACGGATCGTCCGGCTGATCGGAACCCGCAGGTCCGTAGGTCGTCATGTCATCCCCGGGGGTGGGTGGTCTCAGCGTTGCTTGAGGCAGAGGACGAAGTCGAGAGTGTCCAGCTCACTGTCGAAGAAATACCAGTTGGTGTAGCCCTCGACCTTGCCGCACTTGGCCTCGGCGTCCCGCTCGCCGCTGGTCGGGCCGTCGATCCGGCTCAACACCTCGTACGACTTCGCGGTACAGCCGCTGATCAGCAGCTTCGGCTTGCCGCCGGCGGTGCCGTCGTTGCGGACGCACTGGCCGACCTTCGCGAACCGGGGATCGGCCGACGACTCCGGCGCGGCCGCGCTCGGCGCGGGCTCGACCGCGTCCGCGCTGGGCTCACCGGCAACGGCCGAACTGCTCGGCGCGGCCGCCGGTGCCGGGTCGTTCTGCCCGCGGCGGAACCAGAACACCCCGGCGACGGCCACCACCAGCAGTACGACGGCCAGTACCGCGATCAGCGGCCCCCGACCGCGTCGGCTCGGTGTCGGATCCTCGCCGTACGGGTCGTCGGGTCGGTACGGCTGCCCGCCGTACGGCGGGGTCGGCGGGGTCGGCTGGTACGCGCCGCCGTAGGGCGTGCGGGGCTCGTGGCTGTAGGGCGTGTCCGTCCCGCCACCGTAGGGCGCGCCGGGCGCCGCACCGTAGGGCGGGTTGGGTGGGCCGCCGTACGGCCCGGGTCGTCCCTGCGGTGCGGGCGGGTACGACGGGACCGCCGGCGGGTAGGGCTCCGACGCGGGCGGGTAGGGCTGCTGCGCCGGTCGACCGGGCGTCTCGTCGGGTCTTTGCCCACGCCACGGCCCTGGGTGGCCGCTCCCCGGTTGTCCGTAGTTCGTCATGCCGCCCTCCTGCACGAGTGGTGAGAGGCCGGCCACCAAAGCGCGACGCGGGCTCCGGGGCCACCGTAGCGTGGTCCACTGATGAGCTCACCTCCACCGAGCACCACAGCCCTCGTCGGCCGTCGTGCCAGCAGCACGCCGACAGTGATCTGGACCGCGTTGATCGTGGTCTACGTACTCTGGGGGTCGACCTATCTGGCCATCCGGATCACCGTGGAGACGTTGCCTCCGCTGCTGTCGGCCGCCCTCCGGTTCACGGTGGCCGGCCTGGTCCTGGCGGTGGTGCTGCGACTGCGTCGAGGCCCCGGCGCGCTGCGGGTGGACCGACGGCAACTCGGCTCGGCCGCGTTGGTCGGGGTGCTCCTGCTCACCGCTGGCAACGGCCTGGTGGTGCTCGCCGAATCGGGGCCGCCGGGAGTGGCGGTGCCGTCCGGGATCGCCGCGCTGCTGGTGGCCACGGTGCCGCTGCTGGTGGTGCTGTTGCGCTCGGCCACCGGGGACCGGCCGCCGATCTGGACGTTCGCCGGGGTCACCCTCGGCTTCGTCGGCCTCATCCTGCTGGTGCTGCCGGGCGGTAGTTCGGCCGCGGTGCCGCTGCTCGGGGCGTTGACAGTGGTGGCGGCGGCCACCTCCTGGTCGGTCGGGTCGTTCCTGTCCGGACGGATCCGGATGCCCGCCGACCCGTTCGTGGCCACTGTGTACGAAATGCTGGCCGGCGCGCTGGCGCTGGTGGCCCTCGCCGCCGGTCGGGGCGAACTGGCCGACTTCCACCCGGCGGCGGTGAGCACCCGGTCCTGGTTGGCGCTGGGCTACCTCATGGTGGCCGGCTCGCTGGTGGCCTTCACCGCGTACGTCTGGCTGCTGCACAACGCGCCGATCTCGCTGGTGTCGACGTACGCCTACGTGAACCCGGCGGTCGCGGTGGCGCTCGGCGCGCTGCTGGTGGCCGAGCCGATCACCCCGCAGGTGCTGCTGGGCGGTGCTGTCATCGTCGCCGGGGTCGCCCTGGTGGTGACCACCGAACGGCCGCGTCAGGCGGGCACGGGATCACGATCGGGGGACACGCCGGAGCGCGACCGCCAGTAACGTCCGGCCCATGTCGGCCGCCGCGCTGGTGTCGATCGCGCTGCTCGGCGCGCTGGTCGGCCTCGTCGTACCCCTGGTGTCGCGGCGCTTCGCCACCGCGGACGTCCGGCCATGGGAGTTTCCACTGCCGCAGCCGGTCCGACGGCCCTGGGTCGACCCGATGGCGGCGGCCAGCGTCTTTGTCGGCGTTGCCGTCGCCGTGGGTGACGACCCGGCGCTGCCGGTCTTCCTCGCGGTCGCGGCGGTCGGTCTGGTGCTGGCGCGGGTAGACCTGGCCTGCCTGCGGCTGCCCGACCCGCTGGTGCTCGTCGCCGGGTTGCTGGCCCTCGGAGGGCTGACCACCGCGGCGCTGCTGTCCGGCACTCCCGGCCGGCTGCTCGGCGCGCTGGGAGGTGCGGCGGTCGCGGGCGCGGCACACGTGCTGCTGGCCCTGCTGCCCGGCTCACGGCTGGGTTTCGGGGACGTGAAACTCGCCGCGGTCCTCGGCCTGCCGCTCGGCTGGTTGGGGTGGGACGCCCTGCTGGCCGGGCTGCTCCTGCCGCACGTGCTGCACGGCGGTCTGGTGCTCGGTCTCCTTGCCGCGCGGCGGGTGCACCGGAACACCCTGCTGCCCCTCGGCCCGGCCCTGCTGGTGGGCGCCTGGCTCGCCGTCCTCCTCGACTGACCGCCCTCGCCCCCTCACCCCGCCCCCGGCTTCGTCGATCTTGCAGTTTCTGCGCCGACATAAGGTGCATCCCACGCACAACGACGACCGAAAGTGCAAGATCGACAGGGCATGGGGCGTGGAGGACCGGGGGTCAGATCAGGCGGAGTTGGCGGTCCTTGGGGCGACGGGGTTCGGCTTCGCCGAAGCGTTCGAAGAGGCCGGGGTCGATGGTGCCGAGGAACGGCGAAGGTGCGCAGTCGCGCTCGGTGCCGTGCCGGGTGCGGCGGGCGGCGTGACTGACGTACAGCCGGTCCTGGGCTCGGGTCACGCCGACGAAGAAGAGCCGGCGCTCCTCGGCGACGGCTTCCTCGTCGGGCGTCGAGCCCGGCCAGCGCAACGGCAACAGCCCGTCCTCGACACCGACCAGGAAGACCACCGGGAACTCCAGGCCCTTCGCGGCGTGCAGGGTGAGCAGCGTGACCGCCTCGGCACGCGGGTCGAGCGCGTCCACCTCCGCGCCGGTGGCCAACTGCGACAGGAAGGCCTCCAGGTCGTCACCGCAGCGTCGGGCCAGCGGGGTCAGCAGGTCCACGGCCGAGCGGACGTCCTCGGGACGGACCGTGCTGCCGGCGCCATCCAGGGTGGGCACGGCGAACCGCTCGGCGACCACCTGACCGGCCAGCCGCACCCGGGCGGCCAGTGAGCCGGCCAGACCGTCGGCGTGCCGTAGCTCGCGGGCGATGGCGGCCACCCCGGGCCGGTCCCGCAGCCGGTCGTGGGAACGCTTCTGCACTGGGATGTTCGCCCGGGTCAGGGCATCCACGATCGGGGCGGCCTGCGCGTCGGTGCGGTACAGCACGGCGATGTCGGAGAACGACAGCGAGGTGGACCGGCCGTCGATGCGGCCCGAGTCCAGCGAACGGTGCGACAACCCGCCGACCAGATCGTCGACGGTACGCACCACGAAGTCGGCCTCCTCCGCCACGGACGCCGCCGGGTAGCGCCCAACCAGCGGCGCCTCCGGATCGAGCCGGGCCGGGTCCAGTCGCCGACCCCGGACCAGCGAGGACGGCGCGATGGCCTGCACGGCGGCAGCCAGGATCGGGGCCGACGAACGGTAGTTGCGGTTGAGCCGGACCAGTCGCGCGTCGGTGAAGTCCTCGGAGAAGCGCAGGAAGTAGCCGACGTCGGCGCCCCGGAACGAGTAGATGGCCTGGTCCGGGTCGCCGATCGCACAGAGGTTGCCGTCGGCGGGGCTGAGCAGCCGCAACAGCTCGTACTGCACCTCGTCGACGTCCTGGTACTCGTCGACGAAGATCCACCGCCAGCGGTCCCGGTACCGTTCGACCAACTTCCGGTCGGCCCGCAGCAGTTCCACCGGCAGGGTCACCAGTTCGTCCAGGTCGACCAGGTCCTGCTTGCGTAGCAGCGACACGTACGCGGCGCTGTCGTCGCCGGCCTCGGTGCGTGCTGCCGCCCGCTCGGCGTCGTCGGCGATCCGGAAGTCGGCCGGGAGACCCGCAGCGTCGGCGTTCTCCCGCAGGATGGTCAACCCCAACGCGTGGAACGTACCCACTGTGACGTCCTCGGCGACCGGGCCGAGCAGGCCGTCGAGCCGGTGCCGCAGCTCCTCGGCTGCCCGTCGGGTGAACGTGATCGCGAGGCAGTGCTCGGGAAAGACGTTCAGCTCCGCGCAGAGGTACGCGATCCGGTGGGTGAGCGTCCTGGTCTTGCCGGTGCCCGGACCAGCCACGATGAGCAGCGGACCGCCAGGAGCGGAGGCGGCCACCCGCTGCATGGCGTCGAGCCGGTCCAGCAGGCCGGTGCCGACCTCCTCCATGCCGGAGAGCATCGGCTCGAACGGCTCGTGCGGAGACGGCGGCGACGCGATCGGCGGCGCGGGCGCCGGGGCCGGCTTCCGCTTCGGCTCCGCCTTCGCCGCCGCCGGGCGCTTGGCCGGGACCCGGGGAGCCGACTCCGCGGGTCGTCGCTGCGCCGGCACCGGTACGTCGAACAGCGTCTCCTGCGCGCCCAACTCGGCCGGGTCGAAGAGCGTGATCACGCCGTACTCGCCGTCGTAACCGGGCACCCGGCGGACGTCGCCGCGCCGCAGCCGCCCGATGCCCTCCGCGAGCAGCTCACCACCGGCCTGGGCGATCTCGGCCAGCGGCGTCGTGGTCAGGATCTCCAACTCGGGGCCGAGCGTGGCCAGCAGTTCGTTGAGCCGTCCCTCGACCTTCTTCGACCGGGCACCCACCTTGTTGATCTCGCCGAGGATCTCGGCCAGCGGCACCAGGTGGGTGACGTCCCGGGCGTGTGCCGGCCGGTGCCCGTCCGGGCGGTCCGCCAACTCCTCGATCCGGCTGAGGACGCCCACGGTGAGGGGTTTGCCGCACTCGGGGCAGCGCCCGTCGGCCGCACGGGTGCGCTCCGGAGACCAGTTGACCCCACACAGCCGGTGCCCGTCCGCGTGGTACTTGCCCTCCTCCGGGAAGAACTCGATCGTGCCGGCCAGGCCGTCACCGGTACGCAGCGCCTCCCGAACGGCGAAGTAGTCCCGTTCGGCGGTCAGCACTGTCGCCTCCCGGCCGAGCGCCGGCGGCGAGTGGGCGTCCGAGTTGGACACCAGTTGGTAGCCGTCCAGGCTGCCGACCCGCCAGTTCATGGCGGGGTCGGAGGAGAGCCCGGTCTCCACGGCGAAGATGTGCTCGGCCAGGTCCGCGTAGCAGTCCGCGATCGCGTCGAAGCCGGACTTCGAGCCCAGCGCGGAGAACCAGGGAGTCCAGATGTGTGCCGGCACCAGGTAGCCGTCCGGGCTGGCCTCCAGGGTGATCTCCAGCAGGTCGCGGGAGTCCAGTCCGAGGATCGGCCGGCCGTCGGAGCCGAGGTTGCCGATCCGGCCCAGCGCGGTGTTGAACCGGGCCACCGCGTCCAGATCCGGCAGGTAGATCAGGTGGTGCACCTTGCGGGTCCGGTCATCCCGCTTGTAGATGGTGGAGATCTCCACGCTCAGCATGAAACGGACCGGGTCCGCCTCCGCGGTCTGCGCGAGCCGGGGTGGCAGCCGACGGGCGACGTCCCGTTCCGCCTCCGGGTCGAGCCGGTAGAGCCCCGGTTCGGCCGGGCGCAGCGTCTCCCGCAGGTGGTCGTACCAGGCGGGGTGGGTGAAGTCGCCGGTACCGAGCAGGCCGATGCCCTTACGTTGGGCCCACCACGCGAGGTTCGGCAAGGTGAGGTCACGGCTGCACGCGCGCGAGTACTTCGAGTGGATGTGCAGGTCCGCGACGAATGGCGGTAGGCCACCGGGGGGTACGGCGCTGAACGGGGGCACGCCGCATCCTGTCACGCCCGCCGCGCCGGCCACCCGCCGCCACGCGCGGACGTGACCTCCGCTATGCCGAGCGCAGCTCCACCAGACTGATCTGCGGCTCCGCGCCGACCCGGACCGGCGGCCCCCAGAAACCGGCGCCGTTGGTCACGTAGACCTTGGTGCCGTCGACCTCGCCGAGCCCGCTGACCACCGGCTGCTCCAGCCCGACGGCCAGGTTGAACGGCACCATCTGCCCACCGTGGGTGTGCCCGGACAGTTGCAGGTCGACGCCGTACCGGGCGGCCTCCTTGGCAGCCAGCGGCTGGTGCGCGAGCAGGACCACGGGTCGGCTCGGGTCGCGGTCGCCGAGAGCGGCGGCGAAGTCCGGCCCGGCGGCGAGGCCGGTGCCCGCCCCGGTGAGGTCGTTCACGCCAGCCAGGTCGAGCACACCGCCCCGGGCCTGGATCTCCTGCCGCCGGTTCTGCAGCACCCGCAGACCGAGCCGGTCGACCTCCTGGACCCACTCCTCCACGCCGGAGTAGTACTCGTGGTTGCCGGTGACGAAGAAGCTGCCGTAGCGGGAGCGCAGGTCGCGCAGCGGCGCGGCGGCCGAGCCGAGCTCGGCCACGGAGCCGTCGACCAGGTCACCGACGACCGCGACGATGTCCGCGTCGAGCCGGTTGATCGCGGCGACGATCCGCTCGGTGTGCGCCCGGCCGCGCAGCGGGCCGAGGTGGATGTCGGAGACGGTGGCGATGCGCAGACCGTCCATGCTGCGGGGAAGTTTGGCCAGCGGGATCCGCACCCGGTCGAGATGCGGCGGGCCAAGCGCCGTGCGGATGCCGTACCCGGTGACGCCGGTGGCGGTGAGGCCGGCGAAGATGGCCGCCCCACGGGCCAGCAGCAACCGACGGGACGGGTCGTGGTCCGGTGCCGCTACGGCGCCGGCTGCCGGTGGCTCGGTCGGCCCGGCGGCACCGACCAGCACCGGCTCGGGCGCGGCGGTGGTGGGCTCCGCGGCAACCACCCGGCGACGCAGCACCAGCCGGGTGACCAGCATCGGGACTTCCAGCACGACCAGTACGACCAGCAGGTAGAACATCAGCGCGAGCCACAGATAGCCCGGCCAGGCGAGCCAGTAGAGCCCGGCCTGCGTCCCGGCGAGGGTGACCGGCACGAGCAGGGCCAGCACCAGGGCGGCGATCCCGCCGATCTGTCGCCAACGGCCCGGCGTGGTGGTGTCCCGTACGAGTCGCTTCCACAGGTAGAGGTGGATGAGACCGGTGACCAGCGCCAGGACAGCCACGAACCCCAGAACCGCCATCATGTGTGCGCCTCCCTCAGCCGCCCGCGAACGGGGGCAGGACATCGATCGTGGCCCCGGCCGGTAGGGGTGCCTGACGATCATGACAGGTGACGCCGTTCACGAGGAAACTCGCCACCCGCAGCACCCCGGCGAGCCGGTCTCCGTGGCGCTGGGTCAGCTCGGCCGTGAGGTCGTCGAGTGACCGCCCGGCGGGGATGGCCTCCTCGGCGCGGCCGGCGGCGGCGCGGGCGCCGGCGAAGTAGCGGATGGTCAGCGGTGGCCCCTCCACGCTCAGCCTCCGATCGCGGACATCGGTCGGGTCGGCTGGAGGAAGGTGGGGTCGTCGATGCCGTGCCCGGCGCGCTTGCCCCACATCGCGGTACGCCAGCGCCGGGCCAACTCGTCGTCGTCCGCGCCGGTGCGCAGCGCGGCGCGCAGATCCGATTCTTCGGTGGCGAAGAGGCAGGCGCGGACCTGACCGTCGGCGGTCAGTCGGGTGCGGTCGCAGTCCCCGCAGAAGGGGCGGGTGACGCTGGCGATCACACCGACCCGGGCGGGGCCTCCGTCGACCAGCCAGGTCTCCGCCGGTGCCGCGCCGCGCTCGGCCGGGTCGGGGCTCAGATGGAAGACGGTACGCAGCGACGCCAGGATCTCCTCGGCGGTGACCATGGTGTCGCGAGCCCAACCGTGCTGGGCGTCCAACGGCATCTGCTCGATGATCCGCAGCTGGTAGTCGTGATCGAGGGCGAAGCGGAGCAGCGCCGGCGCCTCGTCCTCGTTGACACCCCGCATCAACACTGAATTGATCTTCACGGGGCTGAGCCCGGCGGCCGCCGCCCCGGCGAGCCCGGCCAGCACTGCGTCAAGGCGGGGGCGGCGGGTGAGCTTGGTGAACCGGTCCGGGTCCAGGGTGTCCAGTGAGACGTTCACCCGGTCCAGGCCGGCCGCCCGCAACGCCGGGGCCAGTCGGTCCAGGCCGATGCCGTTGGTGGTCAGCGAGACCCGGGGGCGGGGTTCGAGGGCGGCGACAGCCGTCACGATGTCGACCAGCCCCTGTCGGATCAGCGGCTCACCGCCGGTGAACCGCACCTCGGTCACGCCGAGCAGCTCGACAGCCACCCGGACCAGCCGGACGATCTCCTCGTCGGACAGCAGCTCGGGGCCGGCCAGCCAGGGGAGACCTTCCGCCGGCATGCAGTAGGTGCAGCGCAGGTTGCACTTGTCGGTGAGGGACACGCGCAGGTCCCGGGCGACACGGCCGTACCGGTCGACGAGGACGCCGTCGGTCCCCGGGGCGACGCTCACCTGTCGACCGTAGCGCGCTCGGCCCGGCTCAGGACGCCGCGGGCGGTCTGGACGACCACATCTCGGAAGCTGACGCCGAAGAGTGCGGTGTGCACGAGCAGCAGATGCAGCTGATGCACTGGCACCCGGTCACGCCAGCCGTCCGGTAGTGGCCAACTCTCCTGATAGGCGGCCAGCACCCGATCCAGGTGGGGGATGCCGCCGAAGAGGGCGAGCTGGGCGAGATCCGTCTCCCGGTGCCCACCGTGCGCTGCCGGGTCGACGAGCCAGGCCCGGTCGTCGGCCCCCCACAGCACGTTGCCCGGCCACAGGTCGCCGTGGATGCGCGCGGGCGGCTCGTCGCCGCCGAGCCCGTCGAGGCGACCGATCACCTGCTCGACCAGAGCGGCATCGGCGCTGGTCAGCGCGCCACCGTCGACCGAGCGTCGCAGGTAGGGGGTGAGGCGCCGCTCGGCGAACCAGGTCGACCAGCGCCCGCCGGTGGGGGTGTTGTCCTGTGGGAGCGAGCCGATGAACCCTGGCCAGGTGGCACCGAAGGCGGTTGCGCCCGCCCGGTGCAGCCCGGCCAACTCCCGGCCGAAGCGCTCCGCGGCCTCCGGCGTCGGTTCGCCGGGCTCCACCCAGTCGAGCGCCAGCAGCTCCGGCAACACCACGATCACCTCGGGTACGCCGACCGCGTCCGCCTCCCGCAGCCAACGCAGGCCGGCGGCCTCGGCGGCGAAGAAACCCTCCGGCGCCGGCCGGTCGGCGCCTTCGGGCCAGGACTTGGCGAAGACGGAGTGGCCGTCGTCGAGGGTGAGCCGGGCGGCCGCGCAGATGTTTCCACCGGCGACCGGCGTCTCCCGGAGCCGCTGATGGGTACGGAAGGTCGGGAGGTGGGTCGGATGCGCGCGCAGGTACGCCAGGTCCATCAGCGCACGGTAACCGCTCCTTACGACAGCCAGGTGTCGCCCGACGACATCGGCGCTCTTTCCGCACCCGTAGGTGTGGCGTGAGCAGGGGAAACACGTTCAGTAACTGTGGATAAGTCGCGTGTCGTCCACAGGGGGTGGCAGGGCCTGGTACGCCCGCCGCAGGCTTCCGACATGACCTCGACCGAACGCCCTCAGCTCGCCGTCCGCTCACCCGCCGATCTGATCGCCGCTGTGCCGTACCTGCTCGGCTTCCATCCCACCGACAGCGTGGTCGCCGTGGCGCTGGTCGGTCGACAGATCGTCTTCGCCGCCCGCGCGGACCTGCCCGATCCGACCGAGCCGGGCGGGTTGGCCGGGCACCTGGCCGGTGTGATCCGCAGGCAGGGCGCGGAGGCCGCCACCGTGGTGGGTTACGGGCAACCGGAGCGGGTCACCCCGGCCGTGGACGCGGTGCGCGACGCGCTCAACGACTTCGGGCTGCACGTGCTCGACGCGCTGCGGGTGACCGACGGCCGCTGGTGGTCCTATCTCTGCACCGAGCCCGACTGCTGCCCGCCCGAGGGTCGCCGCTACGACCCGACCGTCAACCGGCTGACCGCTTCGGCGGTCTTCGCCGGTCAGGTCGCACTCCCCGACCGGGGCGCCCTGGTGGCGCAGGTGGCACCGGTGGACGGCCCGGCCCGGGAGGCGGCCCGCGCGGCCACCGCTCGCGCCGAGCTGAGACTGGCCGAGCTGGTCGAGCAGGCACCCGAGAGTGACCTGCTCGGGGCGCGGGCGCTGCGCGCCGCCGGGGTGGCGGCGGTCCGCGAGGCCCAGCGCCGGCAGCGGCGTGGTGAGCGGCTCGACGACGACGAGGTGGCCTGGTTGAGCCTGCTGATGACCCACCTGCCGGTCCGCGATCACGCGTGGGAACGCACCGACGGCCGGGACCGGGACATCGCCCTCTGGACCGACGTGCTGCGCCGCGCCGAGCCGGAGGTGGCCGCCGCGCCGGGTGCGCTGCTGGCGTTCGCCGCCTGGCGTGCCGGACAGGGCGCGTTGGCGGCGGTCGCGCTCGAACGCACGCTGAGCCTGCACCCCGACTACTCGCTCGCCCTGCTGCTGGACGACCTGCTCCGACGGGGCGTGCCTCCAGCCGAGCTGGACGGCTGGCCGTCGGTCGGGATGCCCGGCGTCATCCGGCCCCGCCGACGGAGCCGACGTGGCCGCCGCTGACCAGCCCCACCGTCCGCGCGGTAATACCGCCGGTGCTACCGAGGTTGATAGGCTGGCGGACGTGACCGTGAAGCGCTCCGTGAGCCTCCCCGACGACGTCGCGGACTGGCTCGACCAGCAGCCCAACGTCTCGGCCGCCATCACCGCTGCGGTGCGGGTGCAGATGGCCCGCGTGCACCTCGACGAGGTGCTGCGGCGAGCAGGCATCGAGGTGACCGAGGCGGGTCGGGCGCGATGGCGGGAGCGCCTGGCGACGCCCATTCCGGCGGACGCTCTGGCCGAGGGACGCCGGATGTTGGGAGGCGCCGGATGAGCGATCAGATCGCTGTCGTGTTCGACGCGTCGGCGTTGACGGCTTACATCGAGGGCAACGTCTCGGTGGGGGAGTTGATGCTGGAGGTCGCCGACGAGGGTCGGCAGGTGGCCATCCCCGCGACCTGCCTGGCTGTCGCCTTCGCGAGCGTGGCCGACGAGATCGATGCCGCGCTACTGGC
Source organism: Micromonospora noduli (assembly GCF_003264365.1). Classification (GTDB taxonomy): domain Bacteria; phylum Actinomycetota; class Actinomycetes; order Mycobacteriales; family Micromonosporaceae; genus Micromonospora; species Micromonospora noduli. Next base: position 117,182 of record NZ_PYAK01000012.1, on the reverse strand, counting down.
CCTGATGATGACCGCCCCGATGATCCGACTGCTGCCGCTCGACGCCGAGGACGTGCGCGACACCGGCTGGCTGGCCCGCGCCGCGGCCGGAGACATCTCGTTCGGCCAGGCCGCCCGTGCGGCACTCACCCACGAGGCGCACTACGCGACAGCGCAACCCACTGTGGCGGCGAAGGTGCTCCCCACCAACTGGAGCATCCTCAACCTGGCGTGACGGGTCCTCCGGCGACGCCTCCGTCGAAGGATGTACGCGTTGCTCCTGTCCACGGCCGACGCGGACAGGTCACCGCCGCCGGAGAATGATCTCGTGGCCGTTCTCCGCGTTGGTACGACATGACCCCCGAGTTGCTGCTGTCGCTGGCCGGGCTGGCGTTGATCGACAGCACCAGCATCGGCACCCTCTTCATCCCCGTCTGGTTGTTGCTCGCCCCCGGGCCGGTCAACGTCCGGCGAATCCTGGGCTACCTCGCCACCATCGCGGTGTTCTACCTCGCGGTTGGGCTGCTGCTGGTCTGGGGAGGCAGCAGGCTGGGCGACGCGCTGGGCGGCGCCCTGGACAACCGGGGCGTCCTCTGGGCACAACTCGTCCTCGGCGTGGGAATGCTGGCGCTCAGCTTCCGCTACGACGGCAAGCGGCGCCCCCGTACCGGTGGTGTTTTGCGCTGGCGGGACCGGGCCACCGCCGGAGATTCCTCGGCCCGCTGGTTGGTCGGGCTGGCGCTGCTCGCGGCGCTCGCCGAGGTGGCGACCATGCTTCCGTACCTCGGTGCGGTGGGTCTGCTGGCCACCTCGGGAGTGGGAGCGGCGAGCGTGGTGGCGCTGCTTGCCGGGTACTGCCTGGTCATGGTGCTGCCGGCGGTGTTGTTGCTGGGTGCCAGGGTGGCCCGCCCGCGACTGGTCGAGCCGGTGCTGGCCCGCCTGAACAACTGGATCGTCACGAAGGCGGGCAGCGCGTTGGGCTGGATCCTCGGCATCGCCGGTTTCCTGATCGCCCGTGATGCCGCCGCACGGCTGGCCCTGTTCGACCTGATCGACCGGATCGGTCGCTGACGGGCCGCTCGGGTCAGGCTGGCTGCTCCACCGTGATCCGGTGCGGCCCGGTGTAGACGTTCATGGTCCGCCCGCGCAGGAAGCCGACAAGTGTCATCCCCGCCTCGTCGGCCAGTTCCGCGGCGAGGGTGCTCGGGGCGGACACCGCGGCCAGCAGCGGCAAGCCCGCCATCCACGCCTTCTGGGTCAGTTCGAAGCTGGCCCTTCCGGAGACCAGCAGCAGGTGCCCGGCGAGCGGCAGTCGGCGTTCCCGCACGGCCCAGCCGATCACCTTGTCCACGGCGTTGTGCCGGCCCACGTCCTCCCGGAGCACCACCAGCTCACCGTCGGGGGTGAACAACCCCGCGGCGTGCAGCCCACCGGTCCGATCGAAGCCGCGTTGGGCGGCGCGCAACCGGTCGGGCAGCTCGGCGAGCAGCGTGGCCGGCACGCTGAGCGGGTCCGCCGCGACCGGGAAGAGCGACCGGGTGCGTACCGCGTCGATGCTGGCCTTGCCGCAGACCCCGCAGGAGCTGGTCGTGTAGAAGTTCCGGGACGGGTCGGTGGTCGGTTCCGGTACGCCGGGGGCGAGCACCACGTCCACCACGTTGTACGTGTTCGGCGTCTCCGCGCCGGCGCAGAGTTGCGCGGTCAACACGTCGTCGGTCGACCGGATCAGCCCCTCCGTCAGCAGGAACCCGATGGCCAGGTCCAGATCGTCACCGGGGGTACGCATGGTGACGGCGAGCGGCCGGCGTCGGCCGGGGCCGGCCGCGCCGACCCGGATCTCCAGCGGCTCCTCAACGGCGAGCGTGTCCGGTCGGCGGACGGATCCGCGTCCGGCGGTCGCCGCGTCCAGGTCGATCCGGAGTACGCCCCGTCGATCAGTTGCCCGTCCCATCCCGCCATCCTCCACCCCACTCCAACCCCAACCACCCCCAACCCCGCGCGTTGATCATGAAGTTGTCCGCGCGTGTCGTCGGTGTGTCGAGCGACAACTCCATGATCACCGAGGCGAGGCGAGGCGAGGCGAGGCGAGGCGAGCAGAGGCGCGGCGAGGCGAGGCGAGGCGCGGGGTCGGCACGATCGAGCGCCGGCACGGCTACGGTGGCCGGATGGGGACGTACGCCGCCGTGGTGCTCGCGGGTGGGGCCGCCCGACGGATGGGCGGGCTCGACAAGCCCGCGCTTCCGGTCGGTGGCCGATCGATGCGTGACCGGGTGCTGGCCGCCGTCAGCGACGCGACGCCGCGGGTGCTGGTCGGTGCGGCCGACGCCGTGCCGTCGGGTGTGCGGGTCGTCCGGGAGGACCCGCCCGGCGGAGGGCCGGTCGCGGCGGCGGCGGCCGGCCTGGCGCTGCTGGATCCCGACGTCAGCGTGGTCGCGCTGCTCGCCGCCGACCTGCCGCTGCTCACCCGGGCCGCGATCGGTGAACTGCTGAACCACCTCAAGCCGGAGACCTCCGACACCGAACCGGCGGGCGGCCGCTCTGCTCCCGCGCCGCCGGACCGCAGCGGCTCTGCTCCGGTGCCGCCGGCCGGCAGTGGCCTTGCTCCGGCGCCGCCGGCCCACAGCGGCCTCGACGGCGAGCGGGGACCGGACGGGGCGTGCTTCGTGGACGGGGACGGGCGGCGGCAGTCACTCTGCGGTGTCTGGCGGGTCGCCGCGCTGCGGGCAGCGGTGCAGCGGTTGACGGTCGAGTGGGGCGGAAGTCTGTCCGGAGCCCCGGTCCGGGCGTTGCTCGCCGGTCTCGTCGTGCGGGAGGTGGCCTGGTCCGGCGAGGGCCCGCCGCCGTGGTTCGACTGCGACACTGACGAGGACGTACGCCGGGCGGAGGAGTGGGCGCGATGACGGTGATGGACGACTGGGTCACGGCGGTGTGCGCCGAGTTGGATCTGGACCCGGCCGCGGTGCCGGTGCCGGCGGTGCTGGACCTCGCCCGGGACGTTGCCCACCAGGTGCTGCGTCCGGGTGCGCCGGTCACCGCGTACCTCTTCGGGTTGGCGGTTGGCCGGGGCGCGGAGCCGGCGGACGCCGCGGCCCGGCTCAGCGCGCTGGCCACCGCCTGGCCGGTCGAGCTGGGCGCCGAACCCACGGACCCGGCAACCCCCTGACCGCCGCTGTCCGATCCCGGTCCGGGCTGATTCGACCCACGGGCGGCGTGGGTAGGGTGATCGTGACGGACGGAGGCGATCATGACGGCTGACCACCCCTCGGCGCCGCACGGTGAGCTACCCGGCGCTTCGACTGAGCCGCCGGAATCGATCCTGCTCGACGAGCCCAGCACCACCGACCTGCGGGCGAAGGTGACCGAGGCGTGGCGGGAGTTTGCCCGCGCGCTCGCCGTACGGCTGCGGGAACTTCCCGTTGGCACGCACCTCGACGTGACCCTCGACCCCACCGCCTCCGGCACCGGGGACGCCGTCTATTCGATAAGCGTCGACGTGGACGCGGACCGGGTGCTGTCCGCCCGCGCGGTCGGCAACGCCGCTCTGCCGGCGGGCTACCGGCTGGACCGGGGCGCGGTGGCGGACATGGTCGCGCTCGGTTGGTCCCCGCCCGGGGTGGTCGCCGGCTCCGGCGGTTCCTTCGGGCTGAACGCCACGACGGCCGAGTCGACCCAGGTCGCCACGCTGCTCTCCCGCACGCTGCGGGACGTCTACGGGGCTCCGCACCCGGCCTTCCTCGTCTATCTGGTGCACGACGCCGAGGGCGAGCCGTTGGCCGTGGAGCCGCTGGGCACCGCCCGCAGTGAGTTCGGTCCGGACGCCGACGTCGAGGCGGACCTGGAGGAGGCGTTGGCCGAGGCGGCCGCCGCGCAGGTCGAGCGGGACGACGTGCTCGACCTGGCCGAGCGGGTCCGCACCGTGGTCTCCACGATGTTGAAGTCGGACACCGACCGGTTGCAGATCGACTCGGACGGCGACATCACCATCCGCGCCGGCTCGGCGATGGTCTTCGTACGGGTACGGGACAATCCGCCCCTGGTGGACGTCTTCTCCCCGGTGCTCACCGAGGTGGAGCCGACCGAGCGGCTCTACGTCAAGCTCTCGGAGCTGACGAACCGAATGCCGATCGGCCGCCTCTACTGCGCCGACGACACGGTGTGGGCGTCCATCCCGGTGTTCGGCCGCAACTTCCAGGCGACCCATCTGATGCTGGCGGTGCAGGTGATGACCGGTCTCGCCGACGAGTTGGACGACCGTCTGCACGGCGAGTTCGGTGGCAAGCGGTTCTTCGGTGAGGGTGACAAGCCGGTCCGGCGCGACGAGTCGGAGCACCGCACCGGCATGTACCTCTGAGCCTGATCAGGCCACGTCCAGCAGGGTCTTGCCGACCGTCGCGCGCGCCTCGATGGCGGCGTGCGCGTCGGCGGCGCGTTCCAGTGGGAAGCGCTGGCCGATGAGCGGTCGCAGCTGACCGGCCGCCGCGTCCGCCAGGGCCTGTTCGGTGTACGCCCGCAGCCGGGCCGGTGGCACGTCCGGGCGGACCACTGTGACCTGCCGTGCCGTGGCGGCCTCCGCCGACACCGGGGACCACTCCCCGCTCGCCAGCCCGAAGCTGACCATCCGGCCGCCCGGCGGGAGCAGGTCGAAGGCGGCCCGGGCCACCGAACCACCGACCCCGTCGAGCACCACGTCGACCCCGCCCACCGCAGCGCGGACCTGCTCGGCCCACTCGGGCAGCAGGTAGTCGACGGCCAGTTCGGCGCCCAGGCCGGGTAGCAGGTCCACCTTGCGTCGCCCACCGGCCGCGCCGATCACCCGGGCCCCGGCCCGGGCCGCGAGCTGCACCAACAGGCTGCCGACGCCGCCGGCCGCGGCCTCCACCAGCACCCGGTCACCTGGGCGGACGCCGACCGCCTCGATCAGCATGGTGGCGGTCCGTCCGTCGGCCAGCAGCGCCACCGCCTCGTCCAGAGCCAACCCGGCCGGCACCGCGATCGTCGCCGACGCGTCAACGGCCGCGCGTTCGGCGTAACCGCCGGAACCTCCGGTGGCGCTGACCACCCGCTGCCCGGTAAGCGTCGGGTCGACGTGCGACCCGACCGCCGTGATCACCCCGCCGACGCCGTTGCCGGGGATCAGCGGTGGGGTGAGGCGGAACGGGCCGGGGTGACCGGCGCGCAGTTGGGTCTCGATGAAGGTGATGTTCGCGTGCACGACGTCGATCAGCACCTGGCCGGGGCCAGGCACCGGGTCGGGCGCGGGGCCGGGCATCAGCACCTCGGGCCCGCCGAACTCACGTAACCAGATCGCTCGCATGACAGTCCCCTCGGCCCCGATGGGCTGTCTCGCCCACTCGGGGTCAGTCCATCTCCTCAACCTGGGTTGAGGTCAAGAGGTGCCGGCGGACGGGCCGACGCCGGGCGATTCGACCAGCCGGGAGAGCACGATGGTGCTGCGGGTGGAGGTCACGAAGGACTCGGCACGCAGCCGCTCCAGGGCCGCCTCCAGGTGGGCGATGTCGGCGGCGCGCAGGTGCACGAGCGCGTCCGCCTCCCCGGAGACGGTGTACGCGCCGACCACCTCGGGGTGTCGGCGGGCGGCGACGCCGATCTGCGCCGGGGTGGTCCGGCCGGCGCAGAACAACTCGACGAAGGCCTCAGTGGTCCAGCCGACGGCGGCCGGGTCAACGACGGCCGTGAATCCCCTGATGACGCCGGTGGCGCGCAGCCGGTCGACGCGACGCTTGACCGCTGGGGCGGAGAGTGACACCCGGGCACCGATGTCGGCGTAGGACGCACGGGCGTCCGCGACGAGTAACGCAATGATCCGCTGGTCTACCGCGTCTATCTGCAACGTTCCGCCTCTGGGAAGCAACGCTTGTGGCTGTTTTCAAAGTTCTACGGTACCTACTCTTGGTGACCGTGAACCAGCAGCGTTTCCCGCGAAAGCGGACATATCTCATGTGCTCGCCGGAGTACTTCGCGGTCGAGTACGCGATCAACCCGTGGATGGACGTGACCACCCCGGTCGACCGGGACCTGGCCGTCAAGCAGTGGGACCGGCTGCGCGAGACGCTTGTCGGCCTCGGCCACGAGGTGCACCTGCTCACCGCCGAGCAGGGCCTGCCCGACATGGTCTACGCCGCCAACGGCGGCTTCGTCGTGGACGGCACCGTCTACGGCGCCCGGTTCAAGCACGAACAGCGGGCCGCCGAGGCCGCCGCCCACCACGCCTTCTACGAGGCGCAGGGTTGGCGGTTCATCGCACCCAGCGAGACCAACGAGGGTGAGGGCGACTTCGCGTACGTGCCGGAGGCGCACGGGGGGCTCATCCTGGCCGGGCACGGCTTCCGTACCGAGATCCCCGCGCACGCGGAGGCGCAGGAGGCGCTGGGTCGTCCGGTGGTGTCGCTGCGCCTGATCGATCCCCGCTTCTACCACCTGGACGTGGCGCTCGCGGCCATCGACGACACGAACGTCGTCTACTTCCCGGGTGCGTTCTCGGCGGCCAGTCAGCGGGTGCTCACCCAGCTCTTCCCGGACGCGGTGATCGCTGACGACGAGGACGCGATGGCCTTCGGGCTCAACCTGGTCAGCGACGGCGCGAACGTGGTGCTCAACAGCGAGGCCACCCGCCTGGCCGGCAAGCTCAAGGCGGCCGGATACACCCCGGTCCCCGTCGAGCTGGCCGAGCTGAAGAAGGGCGGCGGCAGCGTGAAGTGCTGCATCGCCGAGCTGCGGCACTGACCCGCGAACGTCTCGGGGCCGGCCTCCCACTGGGAGACCGGCCCCGAATCGTGCTCCGGGTGGGCGTCAGCCCAGCGTGGCCAGCTCGTTGATCAGCACGTTCGACATGACCTGACCGTCGCGCTGCACCTCGCGCAGGTACCACTTCTGCTGCGGGGTACGCGGCTGGTTGAACTGCCAGATGCCGCGCGGGCTGTCGATCTGGCCGATCTTGCCCAGGGCCAGGTTGACCTGCTGCGGCGTCGGCTTTCCACCGGTCAGCTGGATGGCCTGGTCGAGCACCTGCGCCGCGTCGTACGACGCCATCGCGTACGTGGTGGGGGTGACCTGGTACTTCTTGCGGTACGCCGAGGCGAAGACCCGGTTCGACGTGTTGTTCAGGTCGGCCGAGTAGTTCAACGCGGTCTGGATGCCCAGCGCGTTGTCCTTCAGGTTCTCCAGCACGGCGCCCTCGGTGAGGAAGCCGGGTGCGTAGATCGGCCCGGCGAACTTCTCACGCAGTTGCTTGATGAACTCCACCGCCGCAGCTCCGGCGAAGAAGCAGAAGACCGCTGTGGGCTTCTTGGCCAGCGCCTTCGTGATGTCCGAGGCGTACGTCGTCTTGCCGGGGTTGGAGGTGGCGTTGGTGTAGGTCACCGGGTCGCCGATCCGCGGGTCGGTCGCGCCGAACTCCTGCCGGAAGCCGCGGACCACGTCCGGGCTGCCGACGTTCTCCGGCATGATGATCGCGATGCGGCCGTTCGCCGGCAGTTGGTCGCGCAGGTAGCGGCCCAGCGCCCGACCGGCCTCGTCGAGCACGTACGAGGTCCGCCAGATGTAGAAGACGCTCTGCAGACTGCTCGGTGAGGCGTTGGAGCCGATCAGCGGGACCCGGGCCTGCTCCACGGTGTCCCGGATACCGACCATCACCGCCGAGTTGACCACGCCGGTGAGTGCCAGCACGCCCTGCTTGAGCAGGCCCTCGACGGCAGCCTTGCCCGTCTTCGCGGTGTCGCCCTCATCGGCGGTCAGCAACTCCACGGGGTGGCCGCCGAGCCGCTGGTCGTGCAGGTCGAGGAAGAGCTGGAAGCCGTTGGTGATGTCGTCGCCGATGCTCTTGAAACCACCGGCCTGCGGCGTGATCAAACCGATCTTGATCGGGCCCCGGTCGGCGGTCGACTCGGCGTCACCGTCTGAGCCACACGCGGCGACGAACCCGGTGGTACCGAGCGCGGCCAACAGTTGGAGCGCCCGCCTGCGATTCATCTGCGACACCGAGTTCCTTCCAAGGAGCGTTGCAGGGCCGAACACAGCCCCACCGGCGTTCTACCTGGTCCGCGACGCTGCGTCAATGGCTAGTGATCATCGTGCAGGGACCGCAACACGACGAGGACCTGAGGCCAGGCGACGGCCTCCGGGTCGATCAGCCCGAAATGCTCGCATCCGGGCAGTTCAACAAGGGAAATATCGGAACCTGTGGCACGCGCCTCCGCGACGAAATCCCGGCTCATCTCCACCGGGACCTGATGATCGTCAGAGCCATGAACAACTACTATCCGTGTTCGTATCGGTACCAACATCCGTGGATCCGCGCTCGCGTACCGGTCCGGGACCTCCGCCGGTCCGCCGCCGAGCAGCGCGGCGACCGCGCCCGAGTCCAGATCCCGCCGGTACGCCTCGCCCAGATCGGCCACCGGGGCCAGGGCGAGCACTCCGCTCACCGTCGCCGGGGCGGTGGCCGCCACGTACAGCGCCAGGTGGCCGCCGGCGGAGTGCCCCACCAGGATCGGCGGGGCCAGGCTCACCCTGCCGGGCAGCGCCTCGGCCGCCAGCGCCGGCAGCTCGGCCACCCCGGTCAGTACGTCGGTCAGGGTGCCCGGCCAGCCACCTCCGGGCTGCCCGGTGCGGCGGTATTCCAGCTGCGCCACCGGGTAGCCGTCAGCGGCGAGCGCCGCGGCCAGCGGACCGGTGTGCCGCCGGTCGTACTCGGCCCGCCAGAAGCCGCCGTGCAGGACGACGACCAGCGGCCGGGCCGGCCCGGTTCCGGCCGGGAGGCGCAGATCGGCCACTTGATCCGGGTGGTCCCCGTACGCCACGGTCCGGTCGGGCTCCGGTGCGGGCCGGGTCAACACGGCGCGCGGGTCGACAGGCATGGCGCGACGGTAGCGCGCCCCGCCCGGGTGGTTCGGCCCCGGTAGTCGGTCCCGGCCGGCATGGTTCGCGCCCGCTGGGTAAAGATGGTCCCCATGACCGAAGCGCGCTCCGCTGGACAGAACGACGAGCCCGGCCCCGACGACTCCGGCCACTCCGGCACAGTGGTGGTGGTTGGCCCGGACGGCCGGCCGATCGGCACGATGCAGACCGACGAGGGCCAGGGCGAGGACCCGACCCGCCTGGTCGAACAGCCGGCCAAGGTGATGCGGATCGGCAGCATGATCAAGCAGTTGCTGGAGGAGGTGAAGGCCGCACCTCTCGACGACGCCAGCCGCAGCCGGATGCGCGAGATCCACGAGCGGTCGATCGTCGAGCTCAAGGAGGGCCTCGCCCCCGAGCTGCGCGACGAGTTGGAGCGCATCTCGCTGCCCTTCGCCGAGGACAAGGCCCCCAGCGAGGGCGAGCTGCGGATCGCGCACGCCCAGCTCGTCGGCTGGCTGGAGGGCCTGTTCCACGGTATCCAGGCGGCCCTGGTGGCCCAGCAGATGGCCGCCCGGGTGCAGCTGGAGCAGATGCGCGGCGGCCGGCAGGCGCTGCCCAGCGGCCCCGGTGGGGTCGTCCCCGGGATGCCGGGCATCGGCCAGCCGGGCGGCGGCGAGGGTCACAACACCGGTCAGTACCTCTGACCTCAGTCCACCCCGAAGATCTTTTCCAGGTACGCCGCCACGCCGTCCTCGGTGTTCGCCGTCGTCACGTCGTCGGCGACCGCCAGGACGGCGCGGTGCGCGTTGGCCACCGCCACACCACGCCCGGCCCAGGTCAGCATCGGCACGTCGTTGGGCATGTCTCCGAAGGCCAGCACGTCCGCCGCGGCCACCCCGAGCTGGTCGCAGTACCAGGCCAGCCCCGCCGCCTTGGTCACCCCCGCCGCCGAGATCTCCACCAGCCCGGAGGACGACGAGTGCGTGGCCTCGGCCAACCCCGCCACCGCCGTGGCGATCAGCTCGGCGAAGGCATCCGGGTCCTGCTCGCCGGCTCGGGCGAGGAGCTTCACCGCCGGGACCGAGAGCAACTCCTCCGGCGTCTCGATTGGCCGGATGCCGTTGGCATCGGCGTCCCAGCGCAGCGGGTAGTGCGCCTCGTGCCGCATCTCCCGGCTGTCCAGGATCTCCACGGCGAAGCTGATGCCGGGCACCTCGGCCCGTAGCCTCCGGGCCACCTCGGCCAGGTGGTGCGGGGCGAGCGGGTCAGCCCGCACCACCTCGTCGGAGAACGGGTCGTAGACCACGGCGCCGTTGGCGCAGACCGCCGGCAGCGGTCGGGCGAGCTGGTCGTACACCATCTTGAGCCAGCGGACCGGACGGCCGGTGACCAGGACGACCGGCGTGCCTCGCGCGGAGATCCGCGCGAGCAGGTCAGCGGTGCGTGGGCTGACGGTGTGGTCGTCGCGGATCAGCGTGCCGTCGATGTCGGTGGCAATGAGGCGGGGTGTGTCTCCCATTACCGGGACAGTAGCCGGTCCAGATACACCGCCACCCCGTCGTCGTCGTTGCGCAAGGTCACCTCGTCGGCGGCGGCACGCAGCGCGGGGTGTGCGTTGGCCACGGCCACCCGCGACCAACCGGCCCACTCGAACATCGGCAGGTCGTTGGGCATGTCACCGAAGACCAGCACATCGGCCGGGTCGACCCCGAGGGTCTGCGCCACCACGGTCAGCCCGGTCGCCTTGTCCGCGCCGGGCGGGCAGATCTCGATGAAGCCGAGACCGGCCTGGGTGAGCGTCGCGACCTGCGGCGAGACGATCCGGCGGGCCACCGCCAACAGTTCGTCCACGTGGTGGTCGGCGGTCCGGGCGAACGCCTTGATCACGTCGCAGGCGAGGCACTCGTCGCGAGTGCGCGCCTCGAAGCGGTCCTGGTAGGGCCAGCTCTCGTGGTAGTCGCCCCACAGCGGGGCGTCGTGCTCGTCGGACGCCTCGACCATCACGGTCAGTGGGCCGACCTCCGCCTCCAGGTCGGCGAGGAGCCGGGCCAGCACCTCGGCGGGCAGCCGCTCGTCGCGGAGCACCACCGGGCCGCTCGGGTCGCTCTGGTCGACCACCCGTCCGCCGCCGGCCATCACCAGGAAGTCGGCGGCGCGGATGTCGTTGCGGGTCAACTCGGTCAGCCGAGGGCCGCGGCCGGTAGCGCCGACCACCGGAATTCCGGCGGCACGCACCCGGTCGAGCACCCCATGGGTGTACGCGGAGACGGTGTCATCGCTGCGGACCAGCGTCCCGTCGAGGTCGGTCGCGATCAACTTGGGCAGTCCCGGGCGGGTCATCGTTCCTCCTTCGCCCGCCGCCGTCGCACCTGCCGTGGCCAAGGAAACCAAGGCCCGGCGTGACGGCGGGCAGCAACCGTACCTCGCGGAACCGGTCGCATCCATGGCTTCCAGGCGAATCGGACGCCAACCCCGGGCACCCGCCAGATGACCGCCCCGCGCTATCCCACTCCCCGCGCGATCTTGCACTCTCGATTGCTGATTCGCGTGTTACGCACCCTTTGTCCGGACAGCGATTGCAAGATCGGCGACGCGAGGGGTGGCGAGGGTGGGTGGGAGTCAGGGCTGGGGGTCGGGGCGGGCGAAGGGGGCGGCGGGGGTGACCGTGAGGTCGGCTGGGGCGGGGAGGCCGTCCTCGATCGGGTCGGGGTCCCGGCGCCGGCGCCAGGGCCGTGGTGCTGGCGCGTCGCCGGGCCGGTCATCATCTGGTGGCCCGGCGAACACGCCGGAAGGCGTGGCGGGGGTCAGCCGCAGGGCGGCCGCGAACAGCACACAGGCGACGAAGGCCATCACCAGCCCACGGCCGTACTCGATGTGAAAGCCGTCCTCAAGCGAGTAGAAGAAGTTTCGCTGACCAGGGTTGTCGAGGCCGGCAGTGGCGGCCACCAGCAGCACCAGCAGGGCACCGGCCAGGGTGAGGCCGGCCAGCCGGGCGTTCGGCCGCACGGCCGCCGTGCCGCGCAACGTCAGCGCCACGGCGCAGACGAGGGCGAGAAGCCCGACCAGGTAGCCGACCCCGAAGCCACCGACCTCGGACACCCCGGCGGGCACCTCGAACGTCGCGTTCCCCTCGGGCCCGCCGTTCGGCAGGCTCATCACCAGCCACTCACCGACGAGCGAGGCGACAGCGGCCACCGCGCCCAGACCGGCGAGCAGCAGGGGCAGCCGAGGATCCTGCGCGAGATCGGCCAGGGACAAGGCGAAGCGGCGTCGCGGGGCACGCTCGTCGGCACCCCACTCGATCACCGCCGGGGCCTCGGATCGGTCGCCCTGCCGCGGGATTGGAAGCTCCTCGGACATCGGCCACCCTTCCGCCGGTCACGGACCTGTGTCGCATCATGGCACAGCAAGCTGGTGGTGACCGGGATCGCAGGGCTGGCGAGCGCGCCGGTCTGTCGCTCGGCGGTCGCCTTTCCGCTAGCGTTTGCCCCATGCCTATCCGTACCGCTTCAGCACAATGGCAGGGCAATCTCACCGAGGGCGCGGGCACCGTCCGCACCGGTAAGGGCGGCCTGTCCGGCAACTACTCCTTCAAGTCGCGCTTCGAGGAGGGTGAGGGCACCAACCCCGAGGAGCTGATCGCCGCCGCGCACGCCGGCTGCTTCTCGATGGCGTTCTCCAAGGCGCTTGCCGACGCGGGCTCGACGGCCACCTCGGTCGAGACCACCGCCAAGGTGCACCTGGACAAGACCGACGCCGGCATGACCGTGACCCGGATCGACCTTGAGACGGTCGGCCAGGTCCCGGGGATCGACGACGCGGAGTTCCAGAAGCTCGCCGAGGCCGCCAAGGCCAACTGCCCGATCTCCCGCCTGCTCTCGCCGGGTGCCGAGATCACCCTCAACGCCCGTCTGGCTGCCTGAGCTAGCCGGACCACACCGTACGTCCACGGAAGGAGCCTCCGCCCGGTCCCGGGTGGTCGCTTCTTCCGTGCATGTGCGGATGACGGCCATGGTCGTCCAGCAGGACCGGGCCGCGTGCCCCCGCGTCGGGCACAATGGGCGAGGTGCCGGTGGAGATGAGCCGTGAGCGCTTCGAGGAGTTGGTCGGCGAAGCCCTCGACGAGGTGCCCGAAGAACTTCTCGGCCTGATGAACAACGTGGTGATCCTGGTCGAGGACGACCCGCCACCGGGAGAGGTCGACCTGCTCGGCCTCTACGAGGGGTATGCGCTCACCGAGCGCGGTTGGGACTATGCCGGCGTGCTACCCGACCGGATCTTCATCTACCGCCGTCCGATCCTTCGGATCTGCGACAACGACGAGGACGTCATCGACGAGGTGGCGGTGACAGTGGTGCACGAGATCGCCCACCACTTCGGCATCGACGACGCGCGCCTGCACGCGCTGGGCTGGGGCTGAGCCCGCGCCGCTCGTCCCGCCCCCGCCGCGCCGTCCGTCCGATGGCCGGTGCTTGCCGAGGTCGCCTACCGTCGGTGCAGCGAACGCGACCCTATTCAGGAGGCCCTTTCATGCGCAGCGAGCTGTTCTCCGCGGAGAATCTGGAGAAGGAGTCCGCGCAGCCCGGCATGCGGTTGCAGAACTCCAAAATGTTGAAGATCGAGCTCAACGGCGAGGCGATGGCCCGGGTCGGGTCGATGGTCGCCTACCAGGGGAATGTGCAGTTCCAGGCGTTGGGTTCAGGCGGGCTCGGCAAGTTCCTCAAGCAGAAGCTCACCGGCGAGGGCGTCCCGCTGATGAAGGTCACCGGCCAGGGTGACGTCTTCCTCGCCGAGCTGGCCAAGGACGTGCACATCATCGACCTGGAGCCGGGCGACGCCCTCTCCATCAACGGCAGCAGCGTGCTCGCCTTCGACTCCACCCTCCAGTACGACATCAGGATGGTCGGTGGCGCTGGGATGGCGTCCTCGTCCGGCCTCTTCAACTGTGTGTTCAGCGGCTACGGGCGGATCGCCATCACCACCAAGGGCACCCCGGTCGTGCTGAACGTGGACGCCCCGACGTACGTCGACCCCCAGGCCGCGGTCTGCTGGTCGGCCAACCTCCAGACCGGCTACCACCGGGCCGAGCAGCTCGGCCTCGGCACTCTGCTCGGGCGCCGCACCGGTGAGTCGTTCACCATGAGCTTCGCCGGTCAGGGCTTCGTGGTGGTGCAGCCGTCCGAGGAGCCGCCGGTCCTGGGCAGTGGCCAGCAGCAGCAGGAGGGCGGTCTGCTCGGCGGTCTGCTGAGCTGACCGGGAGTGGCGCGGGGCGCACCTGATCTGTCGAGCTGACCGCGGCGGCGCGGGCACTCCCGTTCTCCTGGGGGCGCTCCGCGCCGATCAGGTCAACTCGCCGGTACGCAGGCGGGTCAGCCAGGCCGCCGCGTCGGCGTAGTCGACGTCGGAGAGGCCCGCTGGTGCGGGCACCGGGCGTTCGCCCGCCTCGGCCCACCGGTGCCGGGGGTAGGAGCCCAGGAAGCGGACGTCGGCACAGACCCTGCGGAGCCCCTGCAACGCCTCGCCCAGGCGTACGTCGGCCACGTGGCCGGTGCAGTCCAGGAAGAAGACGTAGCGGCCCAACGCCTCGCCGGTCGGCCGCGATTCGATCCGGGTCAAATTGACCCCACGGACGGCCAACTCCATCAGCACCGACAGCAGTGCGCCGACCCGGTCGTGGGCGATGTAGACAGCGAGCGAGGTGAGGTCGTCACCGGTCGGCGGCGGTGGCGGCCCGGGGCGGGACACCAGCGCGAACCGGGTCACCGCGTCGGGGTGGTCGGCGATCTTGTCGGCGAGTGTGGTGAGTCGGTGCCGGGAGGCTCCGATCGGTGCGCAGATCGCCGCGTCGTACTCGCCTCTGCCGGCACCGGCGGCGGCCGCGCCGTTGGAGAGCACGTCGACCACCACGGCGTCGGGCAGGTGATCGCGCAGCCAGCCTCGGCACTGGGTGGATGCCTGTGGATGGGCCGCCACGGTGCGGATCGAGGGCAGCGGGGTGTCGGGCCGTGCGGCGAGCACGAACTCCACCGACAGGATCACCTCCCGGGTGATCACCAGCGGCTCGCCCTCGGCCATCTCGTCCAGCGTGACGCCCACCGCGCCGCCGATCGAGTTCTCCAGTGGCACCAGCGCGGCGTCGGCGTCGCCGGCGCGGACGCTGTCCAGCGCCTCTCCGACGCTGCGGGCGGGCGTACGGGTGCCGCGCTCGGCGGCGGGTATGGAGCGCAGGGCCTGCTCGGCGAAGGTGCCCTCCGGCCCGAGGAAGACGAAACGTGTCGGCGGTGTTCCCGGCATGCCGATCAGCCTACGCACCCGGTCCGTTGGCCGGGCCGGCGTCGCAGGCGAGTGCGCGAATCCCGGCCGGGCTGGCGGCGCGTACCTCGATGGTGCAGACGTCCGTTCCGGCGGTGACCAGCACCGGGGAACCCGGCTCACCCCGGGTGACCACCTGGAGTTCCTCGTGCCCGGTCACCGTCAGCACTGTGAACTGCCAGTCGCCGGCGCAGAGCGGCCCGGTGCGGACCTGGACCCGGACGTTCGCCGGCAGCACTCCGGCCCGGCCGCGCAACAGTTGCAGCACCCGCTGGCCGGTCGGCCCGTTGCGGCAGGCCGTCGCGACCAACCCGGCGTCCGGGGTGGGCGTGACCGTACCGAGAGACGGCGCGGTGGTCGGCGGGGTGGCCGGTGGGGTGCTCGGACCGGACGGTGTCGGGGCCGCGGTGTGGGTGGGCACGCTGGTCGGCTCCCCCAGCCCGGGTGGGGCGCCACAGCCGGCCAGCGCCGCGACGGCGAGCACCATCGGCAGGACTCGGACGAGGCTCCGCGCCGGAACGCGGTCGGCTGCCCGGCCAGGAGTCGCCGGTGGGGGGTGGATCGTCGACCGCGGTGCGGGGGACGCGGGCGGGGGTGGGGTGAACGGCACGGGCCGATCCTCGGGACATCGGAGAATTCGTCGCGGCCGGGGTGGCCGAGCCCATCGTAGGGTGAGCGGCCGGTCGGGTGAAGGTCAGCCGGTGACGCGGTGCCCGGCGCGCTGGAGCGCGGCCGTGCCCTCGGTCAGCCGGACGGTCGGCACCAGCAGATAGTCGGTGTCGAACGTGGAGAACGTGACGGCGCTGACCCGTGCCTCGGCGAGCGGGTCGACCAGCGCGGCCAGGCTGCCGGTGCCGGCCAGCGCCACCGGGGCGGTGACCCGTAGGCAGCGCCAGGTCGTCTCCACCACGGCCTGTGCCGGCGCCCGTTCGGTCGGGCAGATCACGGAGATCCCGTCGGAGGTCCAGCTCACCGTCACCACGTCTGCGCCGCGCAGCCCGCTCGACAGCGCGTACGGCAGGGTGGTGCCGGCGGCCAGCCGGCACACAGCGTATTCCCCCGGCAGCAGAGCGATATCGAGCATGAGGGCACCCTACGGCCTTCGTGATGACCCACCCCGGCAACGCCGCGTGCGGCGAAGGACACACCGCGCCGCAGGTCAGACCTCGGAGAAGAAGGTGAGTGAGCCGGCGACGGTGCCGTCGGTGAGCACGGGGGTGGAGATCGCGTCGACTGTCGCGTCGGAGCTGTTCGCCGAGGCGGCCTGCACCCTGAGTAGCCCACGGGCGAGTCGGCCGGAGGAGAGCGCCAGCAGGGGCGGAATCTTGTCGATCTCGGCTTCGGTCAGCTCGCCCCGGTTGGCGGTGAAGTCGAGCAGGCGCAGCCCGCCATCGAGCAACGGTCGCCCGATCAGCCCGGCCGGCTCACCGAGACAGAGCAGCTCGCAGCCGGCCGTGGAGATCGCCACCACCCGGGTGTCGGCGTCGATCAGCAGGCACGGCTCGTCGGCCCGGGAGACTGTCGACGACCATTGGCCGACGTTGTCGGACTCCGGCTCTGTCGAGGCCCGCGCCGCCGGCACGAACGCTTCCGAGAGCGAAAGTTCGACGTGGGCCACCGCGCCTCCTATGTGCACCGATCGACTGTCCACGCTAGCGGGTCGCCGACGGAATCACCGAGCGCACCGGGTCACCGGGGCGCACAGGGTGAACCGAGGCGACCGGTGACGGCGCGGAGACCGGTGAGGCGAACGGGGGGACCGGAGCCGCGTGGCGTCGCCGGTGACGTTACCGGCGGTGGGCCGGCTTGTCAGCGGCCGTTCGGCCCTCGTCGTACCACCGGTAGTCGGCGGTTGGACGGTACGTGCCGTTCAGCCAGGTGCCCGGGTGCTGCGCGACCCGGGAAAGCTTCTCGGCGGTCGCGGGGCTGATCCGGCTGCCGCCGGCCACGAGCAGCCGGTCCAGTTCCCGGTGGGTGGCCATCAGACAGTCCTTCGGAAGGCCGTAGACGCTGATCACGCCCGAGCCGACGAAGGTCAGCACCGGCGTCACCGGAACGGGCAGCCCCACCGCCTCGGAGAGCGCCTTGCTGGCCCGCTTGGCGTCCCGGCGGGACTCGGCCACGTACGGGGGCCGCTTGCCGTTGATCTGCACCACGTCTCCGGCGACGAGCACCCTGGCTCGGCCGTGGTCGGCGATGGTCACGGCGAAGAGGCCACTCGGCCCGATGGCGAGGAACCCGGCTCGCTCGTCCTGACCGCGGTCGAGGACGTCTGTCACGTCGGTGCGCGGCCACTCGATCACGTGCCAGGCGGGCCCGAGGTGGTCGAGTTGACCCAACGCCCGTGCCCCGGCCGCCTCCAGGCGGCGTGCACCCCGCTCGGCCCGACGGCGGCGGGCCCATTCGAGCGGTGTCGGACGGACCGGTTCGAGAACCCCCGGCGCCTCGACGCGGGGGTGTGGCACCGCGACGGGCGGCAGTGCCCGAGCGGACGGTACGGCTCGTCGTGCGGGAAAGACAGTCATCGCGACCTCCGGCAAAAGGTCCCTCGAAGTTATGTCCTCACTACCCTACGTTGCCACTACCGGTGTTCGGCAAGCCGGAACGCCGGAGTGACTGTGGATGAATGCCATATTCATCCACAGTTCTTTTCTCGGATGCCGCTAAACCCTGCCCTACGCTGCGGGAGTGACCCACTACGTCGACAGTGAAGTCGGGCGGCTCGGCACGGTACTGCTGCACCGGCCCGGCCCCGAACTGGCCCGGCTCACCCCGCGCAACAACGACTCGCTCCTGTTCGACGCGATCCCCTGGGTGGGGCGCGCCCAGGAGGAGCACGACGCGTTCGCCGCCGCCCTGCGCGAGCGCGGCGTCGAGGTGCTCTACCTGGCCACCCTGCTGGCCGAGACGCTGGCCGTCGCGGACGCCCGGGCCGAACTCACCGAGCAGGTGCTGCGCTCCCGGCGGCTCGGCGACACGCTGCGCGCCCGCGTCGCCGACCACCTCTCCTACCTGGACCCGGCCACGCTGGCCGACGTGCTCACCGCGGGGCTGGCCCACGAGGAGTTGCGGATCAGCTCCGAGCGACCGGGAGGGCTGGTCTACACGCTGATGGACCGACACGACTTCGTCATCGACCCGTTGCCCAACCTGCTCTTCACCCGAGACTCGTCGCTGTGGATCGGCGACCGTGTCGGTGTCACCAGCCTGGCCATGCCGGCCCGCCGCCGTGAGACCACCCTGACCGACGCCATCTACCGCCACCACCCCCGGTTCGCCGGCACCGAATTCGTCTACCGTCCCAGCCTCGAGCACCTGGAGGGCGGGGACGTGCTGCTGCTCGCGCCCGGTGTGCTGGCGGTCGGGGTGGGCGAGCGGACGACCCCGGCCGGCGCGGAACGCCTCAGTCGGCAGGTCTTCGCCGCCGGCCTGGCCCACACCATCCTGGTGGTGCCGATCGCCCA
This sequence comes from Micromonospora noduli, assembly GCF_003264365.1. GTDB lineage: Bacteria > Actinomycetota > Actinomycetes > Mycobacteriales > Micromonosporaceae > Micromonospora > Micromonospora noduli. The sequence goes on along the minus strand of NZ_PYAK01000012.1, from coordinate 98,568 downwards.
GAAGCGCGCCACCATGCACCTGGACACTGTGTGCACGATGGTCGACGTGGACGCCGTCCTGATGTACCCCAACATCGCGAGCACGCTGTCCGCGTACACGGTGATCGCCGGCGGGGACGGCGAGGACCCGCGGGTGGACGGGCCGGCGCCGTTCCTGCGGGCCGCCGCCGACGCGATGGACCTCGACCTGCTCCGGGTCATCGACACCGGGCTGGATCCGGTCACCGCGGAACGCGAGCAGTGGGATGACGGCAACAACACCCTCGCGTTGGCCCCTCGGCTGTGCGTCGGCTACGAGCGCAACACGGAGACCAACGCCCAACTGGAGCGGGCCGGCATCGAGGTGATCCCGATCGCCGGCTCCGAGCTGGGCTCCGGTCGTGGCGGACCGCGCTGCATGTCCTGCCCGATCACCCGCGACCCGCTACCCGTCGCCAGCTGAGCACGCGACGACCGCACCCGCCGCCCGGCTGGGCGGAACGGACCGACCGCGCCCGTCGCCCCGGTCGAGCGGGACGACCGCACCGCCGCCCGGCTGTGCGGGACGACGGCCCGGCTCAGCGCAGGGTGAGCTGGCGGCCGAGCAGCCCCTGACGGGCCCGGCGACCGGCGGCGTCGAGTGGGTCGGTGACGGTGAGCGCCTCGGCGTACCGCTTGGCGAACTGCGCCACCGGCTCCTCCCACTCGGCCGCCGGGGTCTCCTCCGGCAGGTCCCAGACCGGCACGAGTCGACCGTGCGCGCGGAACATGCCGGCGAACCTGGTCTGCTCGCCGAGCGTCAGCGTGCCGGCCGCGCCGAGGCGGGCCAGCGCGTCCAGTGCGGCGTCCTCGTCGTCCGGCAGCACCCAGCGCACGTGGGCCTTCTCCGGGACCTGACACCAGTACGCGGCCTTCGCCGCGGTCAGCCGGACCGTCGGGTAGATGGCCGCGTTCGCCCGCTCCAGCGACGCCTGGACGGTCGGATCGTCGGCGGCCCCGGGGTCGAGCCAGAAGTCGAAACCGTCGTGCATGGTGATGTCCAGCGGACCGTCCACGAGAATGTCCTGCAGCCGGGGCCCGGGACCGGGCAGTGGCGGCACGGCCACCTGGCCACCCGGCTCGGCACGCAGCGCGCTGAGCAACGCGTCTGCCAGATCCCGCGACACGTCACCGGACTGCTGGTGGCGCTGGAGACCGATCAGCACCCGGCCGTCCGGCTTGGTGATCGCCGGGGCGGCCATGGGCAGGACCGTGGCGAGCGTCACCGTCCGGTCGCCGAATTCCTCGACCACTGCGGGCGCCAGCCGCAGCGGGGCGGAGGCGGCGGGCACCAGTTCGCGCAGCGCGATCCACTCGGACTCGTCGATCAGCCCGTCGAACGGACGCGGCACGAAGACGTCCCGCACCTTGTCGCGACGGGGGGTGGTGTCGGCGGCGGCGCGCTGGCTCTTTCGACGCTTACTCACGGCGTCACAGCCTAGAGCCCCGAGCGGCTCGCCGTGACCGGGACCCGCCCGAGCCGTCCTCAGCCCGCTGGCACCAGGTCGGGTCGGGGTGTCGGCACCCTGTCGAACTCCGCCCAGACGCGCTGGCCCATGCCGTCCTGCTCGACGCCCCAACGGGTGGCCAGGCCGGCCACGATGTGCAGCCCTCGCCCGTCCGCCGCGTCCGGGCTGGCCGTCCGGAGCCGTGGCCCGGCGCTCGCGCTGCCGCCGTCGGTGACCCGCAGCTGGATCAGTGCGCCCTCGGCCGAGGGCCGCAGCTGCCAGGCAACCCGGATCACGCCGCCGGGCAGCGGTCTGGCGTGCCGCACCGCGTTGCCCACCAGCTCCGCGAGCACCGCGATCAGGTCCGCGAGGAGCGTCGGGGGTACGACGTCCGCCAGCTCGGCGGCGAGCCGGTGTCGGGCCAGCCGTGCCCCGCCCGGGTGGTGGGGAACCACCACGCACCAGGCTCGATCCCTCGTTGCCGCTGCCACCGTCGCCTCCACGTCGCGCCACCCCTGGTCAACCGCGTGGTAGCCGCACCTCTGCGACCGTACCGCCGCCGGTCCTCGGACGTAGGGATACCCATCCATTCTGCTGTTCAACGATCCGGCGGACGAGATAGAGGCCGAGCCCGGCCCCCGGGTAGCCGCGACGGTCGCCGGACTCGCCCTGCCAGAACCGGTCGAACGCCCGTTCCACGTGCTCGGGTCGGATGCCGATGCCCTGGTCGCTGACCCGGAACGCCACCAGGTGACCGTCGCCCGAGGCGGTGATCTCGATGGGAGAACCAGGTGCCGAGTACTTACCAGCGTTGGTCGTCAACTCGGTCAGCACCGTGGACAGGCTGGGCCGGTGACCGAGCGCCTTGGGCAGATCGCTCGGGAGGCGGAGCACCAACCGACGGCGCAGCTCCGCCGGCAGGTCGACGACGGCGGAGCGCAGCGCCTCGCCGAGGTCGAACGGGGTGGGAGGGTCGTCGCCCGGCCCCACCTCGGCCGCCGAGCTGAGCAGACGGTCGACCAGCCGGGCCAGCTCGTTGGCGCGTTGCCCGATCACCCGGGCCGCCTGCCGTCGGTCGACGTCGGTCAGCGACTCCCAGTGGTCGGTGAGGGTGTCCGCGTACCCCTTGATGACGGTGACCGGGGTGCGCAGCTCGTGGCTGGTCACCGCGACGAACAGCTCGCGGTCGTGGTCGCGGCGCTGCTGGTCGGTGATGTCGCGGAAGGTGACCACCCGTAGCGTTCCCGGGCCGGGCAGGTCGCCGGAGGTGATCCGCAGCCAGCGGCCGTCCGGCATCCGGTGGTCCCGAACCTGCCCGGAGGGCGGCAGCGGGAACGGCAACGGGCGGCTCAGCGCCTGCTCGACCGTCCGGCCGGTGACCTGGGCGGCGGCCGGGTTCCAGAGCCGGACGTTCCCGTCCCGGTCGACGACGGCCAGCCCGTCGGCGAGGGCCGCCACCACCGGGCCGTCGCCGTGCACCGGCAGGCCACTCTGGTCGCCGTACATGTGCCCGATGCAGGAGGCGAGATAGCCGATGACTCCCTGCTGCTCGGCGCCCGGCTCCTCGTCGCCCGGGTAGAGCGCGTGCAGGCTGCCGACGGTGTGACCGCCGATCTCGGCCCGGGAGACGACCATCCGGCGCAGGCCGCTGCCGGCCAGTTCGCCGGCCAGCTTGCCGTTGAGGTCACTCACCCGCGCCTGACGCACCCGTGGCCCGGAGAGCAGGCAGACGGTGTCCGGGTCGTCGACGGCCAGTGGTCGGCCGAGGGCCCACTCCGCCGCGCCGGTCGCGGCGATGACGCGACCGCCGGTCGGACCGAACTCGACGAACGCCATCCCGGTCGCACCGAGCGCCGGCTGGGCCACCCGGAGCAGCTGGGTGAGGACCGGTAGGCCCGCGTCCCCAGAGTTGATCATCTCGATCACGACGGTGTGGCCGGCGAGGAGAGCGGGGAAATCGATACGCTCCGGCATGTGCCGAGTCTGCCCCGCCGGCCCGGTTTTGGGCACCCCCGCCCGGTCGATGGGTCAGCGGTCCAGCCGGGCGAGGGCGTACGCGGGCCGGTCGGTGATGATCCCGTCCACCCCGGCGGCCAGCACCAGCTCCAGGTCGGTCGGCTCGTTGACCGTCCAGACGTACACCTGGTTGCCGGCCGCGCGCAGTGCGGGCAGCAACTGCGGGCGGGCCCGGACCAGGCCGATGCCCGGCCCGGCGATCCGGGTGCCGAACGGCAGCCGACCCAACCGCAGCCAGGGCGGCAGCACCTCCAGCAACAGCACGGTGGGCAGCGTCGGGGCCAGCTCGCGCACCCGACGGACCGCCAGCGGGGAGAACGACATGACGGTGACCTGCACAGGGTCGTCCGGCGCGGGGTCGGCCAGCCCGTACCGGCGCAGCAGGCTGACCAGTCGCCGTTCCACGTTCGAGCCGTAGCGGGACGGGTGCTTCGTCTCCACCAGCAGTCGGACCGGCCGCCCGGCGGCGAGCACCGCGTCCAGGAGCCGGGCCAGGGTCAGCAGCCGGGTGTGGGACTCGTCCGGTGGCAGGTCGCCGTTCGGGGCGCTGCCCGGGTGCCAGGAGCCGAAGTCCAGGGCGTCCAGCTCGGCGAGCGTACGCGCGCTGACCAGACCGCGACCGTTGCTGGTGCGGTCGAGTCGTCGGTCGTGCACGCAGACCAGGTGCCCGTCCCGGGTCAGCCGGACGTCGCACTCCAGGCCGTCGGCGCCCTCGTCGAGGGCGCGCAGGTAGGCGGCGAGGGTGTGCTCGGGTAGGTCGAACGAGGCGCCGCGGTGCGCGAAAACCAGTGGCCCGCCCATTCCGCCGGCCTCAGATGACCTGGCCGGGCTGCCCGTTCGCGTCGACCACCGGTCGGCCGACCGCAGCCCACTGGCGCATCCCGCCGTCGGCGTTTCGCACCTGCTCCCAGCCGTTGTTGATCAGGTAGGCCACGACCTGGGCGGAACGCCCGCCGGAACGGCAGACGACCGCCACCTCCCGGTCGGTGGGCACCTCGGCCAGCCGGGCCGGCAGCTCCATCATCGGCAGGTGGTGGGCGGTGGGCGCGTGGCCGGCCGCCCACTCGTCGTCCTCCCGCACATCCAGCAGGTAGGTCTCGTCGGCGATCTCGGTCACGGGCACGGTGGGAACCTGGGGTCCGAACACAGGAAGCAACACTAGATCCTTGTGGCCCGGTTCGGCACCGACCGGGCCGTCGGCACCGTCACAACCGGGTCACCCAGCGGGGGTTTGCCTGCGCCCAGGCCGGTACCCGGGTGCCGCGGACCGCCTCGAAGAGCCCGTTGCCGCCGTTGTCCAGCACCACGTACGAGACCTCGTCGATGGTCTGCGGCGAGGAGGGCACCTGGACGCCGCGCATCCCGTCGGGCGGCAGCGCGCGCAGCGCGAGGAGCAGGTCCTCCAGGGGTACGCCGTTGGTGTCGACTGTCAACGAGCTGCCGACCGCCCGGAGCACCTGGTCCAGTTTGACGGGGTTGCTCCGCAGGTCCGCCCTGCCGGCGCTGTCCAGCATCGCCCGGAGCAACTGCTGCTGGTGGTGTTGCCGGTCGTAGTCACCGCCGGGCAGGTCGTAACGCTGTCGCACGTAGTCCAGCGCCTGCGCACCGTCCATCTGGTGGCAGCCGGTGGTGAAGACCCGGTTGGTGTGGATCGAGCGGACCTCGGTGTCCACGCACATCTCCACCCCGCCGAGCAGGTCGATGACCTTCCGGAAGCCGGAGAAGTCGATAAGCGCGGCGCCGTCGAACCGGATTCCGGTGAGCTGGTGCAGTGTGGCGGAGAGCAGTTGGGCGCCGGCCTGCCCGCCGCCACCGTGCTCGTACGCGGCGTTGATCTTGTCTTGACCGCCGCCGAAGCCGTTCGCCGGCGGGATGGCGACCAGCAGGTCACGCGGGATGGAGACCAGGTACGCCTCCCGCTGCCCGGCGGGGACGTGCACGATGAGGATGGTGTCCGAGCGTTGGTCCGGGCCGCTGTCGCCCGGGCGCCGGTCGGAGCCGACCAGGAGGTAGTTGAGCGGCCCGTCCAGGTCGGTGCGCTCGGTGCGGGCGTCGGCGTCGAGCAGTTGCTCCTTGGTCACCGTGCGGTCGTAGCGGTGGCTGAGCGTCTTGAGCCCGGCCACGGCGAGCCCCGCCAGCAGGACGAGAGCCAGGCCGATGCCGAGCAGGATCCGCGGCCAACGGACGCGAGGCGACCGGGCGGACGGGGTCGTTCCGGCCCGGCCCGCTGCGTTCCGTCCCCACCTGGACGTGACCGCCTCCCCGCAGCCGATACGTGAAACCTGCTCACGTCAGGCTACGGGCGGTGACGAGGCCGTCGCTGGCTTTCCGCGACTCCCGGCCTCACTTGCGGGTGGAGATCACCTCGGGGTGGGTGAAGACGAACTCGGCGAGTTTATCCTGCTTGACGGCCTGGAACATCGCCATCGTCTCTTCGCTCAAGCCCTCGGTGTTGTTGTTGTTGGCGTGGAAGGTGCCGTTGTTGGTCTTGAGCATGGTCAGCTCGTTGCCGGTGACCCCGCGCATGGTGAAGATGAAGTCCTCGATCGGCACGCCGCCGGTGTCCAGTACGAACGCCTTGCCCGCCGCCTTGATCAGGTTGTTCATCTTGGCCGGGTTGGACAACATCCCGCCCTCGGTGGCCTTCTTGGCCATCGCCTTGATCAGCTGCTGCTGGTTGGCCTGGCGGTCGTAGTCGCCGTTCTTGAGGGACTTGCGCTGCCGGGAGTAGTCGAGCGCGGCCCAACCCTCCATCTCCTGGCAGCCCTTCTTGTGCACCACCGGGGTCCGCTGCTTGCCGGTCTTCTTGGCGTCCGCGTTCCACATCGGCTTGCCGTCGACGTACGACATGTGCAGCGACTTGACCTCCTGGCTGACACAGATCCGCACCGTGCCCAGGGTGTCGATGACGTTCTTGAAGCCCCCGAAGTTGATGATCGCCGCGCCGTCGAAGCTGATCCCGGTGAGCCGCTTGATCGTCTGTGCCATCAACTGGGCGCCGCCCTCCCAGCCGCCACCGTTTGCGGCACCGGCCTGGAACGCGGCGTTGATCTTCCCGGAGCCGCCGCCGTAGCCGCTCTTCTTGAACGCCGGGATCTGCGCCTCGGTGTCACGAGGGATCGAGATCAGGTACGCCTGGTCGTGCGTGGCCGGAATGTGCAGGATGATGATGCTGTCCGAGCGGACGTCGTCGGCGGCCCAGCGCTCCCGCGCGTCCACGCCGAGCAGCAGCATGTCGATCGGGCCGTCCAGGCTCGCACCGCCCTCGGCGTCGGACTTGCCGGCATCACCCAGCAGGTTGCCCTTCGCGATGCCGCCGGTCGCCTGCCCGATCAACGCCTTGCTGCCGACGATGGCCACCCCGCTGCTGAGCATCAGCACGGCACCGAAGACAACGGTCAGCCTGGCCCAGAGCGGGTCCTTGCGCTTGGTCCGCTTCTTCGACCCACCGCCACCCGGGCGGTCGCCGCCACCGCCGCCACCGCCGCTGCCGGGCGGACGCGAGCCCGGCCCGCCGCCCGAGGGGCGTGCCTGCACGGGTATGGCCGCAGCGACTCGACCGCTGGGGGCGGCGGACCCGGGGGTAGAAGGGCGACGACTGGCCTGAACCGGCATGCGTGCTCCAGCTCGTGATCAGGAGGGGGCGGCACCACTGTACGTACATCAAATCGACTTGGCGAGTTCATCCCGGGTCAATCCGGACGTCGAATTTTGCAGACTCAGTCGATCGTCGCTGCTCGATGACCCGAACGGTTGGTGCCAGTCGGGCCGTCGTCAGCCGCCGTCGTTGCTCTTCGGCGGGTTCGCCTTGACCCACTCGGCCATCGTGTCCGCGGACATGGCCTGGTACATCGCGAGCGCCTTCTCCCGGTCCGACACCACCACCGACTCGCCGTTGATGGTGTCGCTGCCCGAGTTCGGGCTGGTCACAAAGGTGAGGTTCTGGCCGCGCAGGTTGCGGAACTGCAGCGCCATGTCTGTAACCGAGAAAGTCTGGTCGACGGTTACGGCCGCGGTCACCGACTTGAGGAAATCGTTGAGCTTCTTCGGGTTCGCCAGCGTGCCGGTGCTGGCCGCCTTGTCCATCAGTGCCCGAAGGAACTCCTGCTGGTGCCGCATCCGGGCGAAGTCCCCGTCCGGGAACTGCTTGCGCTGCCGGATCCAGTCCAGCGCCTCCGCGCCGTCCATGTGGTTGGTGCCCTTGGTGAAGGTCCGGTACGGCTTGTGGATCGAGGTGACGGTGCGCTCGACCTTCAGGTCCACCCCGCCGAGGGCGTCGGTGACCTCCTTGAAACCGCCGAAGTCGATCGCCATCACGTGGTCGATCCGAACGTCGGTGAAGCACTCCACGGTGCGTACCGCCAGCGGCAGCCCACCGAACGCGAACGCGGCGTTGATCTTCGCGCGCGAACCGGAGCCGCAGTCCGCGCCGGCGCTCTCCGGGATCGGCACGTACAGGTCGCGGGGGATGGAGACCAGGTAGGCCTCCTGGTGGTCGGCCGGAATGTGCATGACGATGATCGTGTCGGCGCGCCACTGACTCTTGCTGTCGACCGGCGCGTCCGGGTCCCGTGAGTCGCTGCCTACCAGCAGGATGTTCAGCGCGCCATCGACGGTCTTGGCGGGCCGACCACCGGTGATCTCCGCGAACGGGTCGGTGCGGGCCAGGTCACTGTTGAGGTTGCGGGCGTACAACCAGGCGCCGACGCTGCCGAGCAGCGCCAGCACCAGCACCACGGCCCCGGCCACCAGGGCGATCCGACCCCAGCGCGGTCGCGGGCCGCGCCGCCCCGGACCACCGGTGCCACCCGGACCGCCGGGCCCGGGGGGCCCCGCCGGCCCGCCGGAGCGGGGCTGCTCCTCGTCGTACGACGGGTAGAAGCGCGCCTCGGTCGGACGGGCACGCCCGGAGGCACCCCGGTCGGGGCCGGGCACCGAGGCGCGCCCGGCGCTGCGGTGCAGGTACGGATGCGGGACGCCGGCAGACGAGGTCGCGGACATGTAACTCAGGGTACGTAGCGGGAGCCACTGCCGCCTTCAGGCGACACTCAGCGGCAGGCGGTACGCGAAAATCTGGTTACCCTAGCCGCGACCGGAAGTACTCGATCGTGCGTCGCAGGCCATCTTCGGGCGCGACCGACGGCTCGTATCCGAGCAGTTCACGAGCGAGCGTGAGATCCGGTCGACGCATCTCCGGGTCATCCGAGCTGCGGGTGACATAGGTCACCTTCGAGGTGCTGTCGGAGAGCGACACGATCAACTCGGCGAGTTGCCGCATGGTCAGCTCGTGCTCGGTGCCGCAGTTGACCGGACCCGTCTCGGTCGAGTCGAGCAGCAGCAGGATGCCGCGCACCAGATCCTCGACGAAGCAGATGGACCGGGTCTGGTTGCCCGTGCCGTGCACGGTGATCGGCTCGCCGCGCAGCGCCTGGGAGATGAAGGTGGGGATGGCGCGGCCGTCGTCCGGGCGCATTCGCGGGCCGTAGGTGTTGAAGATCCGGACGATCGCCGCGTCGAGCCCCCGGTAGCGGTGGTACGCCATCGTCGCGGCCTCGGAGAAGCGCTTGGCCTCGTCGTAGACGCTGCGGACCCCGATCGGGTTGACGTTGCCCCAGTAGGTCTCCCGCTGCGGGTGCTCCTTCGGGTCTCCGTACGCCTCGGAGGTGGAGGCCATCAGGAACCGGGCGCCGTCGGCGGTCGCGCGCTCCAGCAGGTGCAGGGTGCCGACCGAGCCGACCCGGAGGATCTCCACCGGCAACTGGGCGAAGTCGGTGGGGCTGGCCGGAGAGGCCATGTGCAGGATCGCGTCGAACCGCTCGGCCAGCGCCGGGTGGTGGGTCGGCAGACCATCGGAGATGTCCGCTTCGACGAGGGTGAAGGTCGGCCGATCCAGCAGGTGGGCGACGTTCTCCTTGGAGCCGGTCACGAAGTTGTCCAGCGCCACCACCGTGCAGCCCCGGGCGATCAGGGAATCCACCAGGTGCGACGGGACGAAACCGGCGCCGCCGGTGACGAGAACGCGGTGACCGGAACCGAAGCGCTCAGCAACCTTCATGCCGGTCAGCCTACCGACCCCCATTTCCACGAAGAGGCCCCCTGTTGAGCACAGGGGGCCTCTCGTGACGAGCGCTCGGATCAGTGGGCGCCGGAGCCCGTGAGGGCCCGCACCTCCAGCTCCGCGTACTTGTCCTCGTCGTGCTCCTTGGAGATGACAGTGCCGATCCACCCGCAGAGGAAACCGAACGGGATGGAGAGGATGCCCGGGTTGGACAGCGGGAACCACTGCCAGTCGTGGTCCGGGAACATCGAGGTCGCCGCACCGGAGACCACCGGCGAGAAGAACACCAGCAGCACGGCCGAGAGCAACCCGCCGTAGATCGCCCACACCGCGCCGGAGGTGTTGAACCGCCGCCAGAAGAGGCTGTAGAGGATCGCCGGCAGGTTGCCCGAGGCGGCGACCGCGAAGGCCAGCGCCACCAGGAACGCCACGTTGAGGTTCTGCGCATAGATCGACAGGGCGATCGACACCGCGCCGATCCCCAGGGCGGAGATCCGGGCGACCCGCACCTCCTGCCGCTCCGACGCCTCACCCTTCTTCAGCACGTTCGCGTAGAAGTCGTGCGCCAGGCTGGACGACGAGGCCAGCGTCAACCCGGCGACCACCGCGAGGATGGTGGCGAAGGCGACCGCCGCGATGATCGCCAGCAGGGCTGCCCCGCCCAGTTCACCGCCGAAGAAGTCGATGCCGAGCGCTTCGGCCAGCTGCGGCGCGGCAGTGTTGCCGGCCTTGTCCTGTGCCGTGATCGCCTGGCTGCCGACCAGCGCCGCCGCACCGAAGCCGAGGGCCAGGGTGAGCAGGTAGAAGGTGCCGATGATGCCGATCGCCCAGAGCACGCTCTTACGGGCCGCCTTCGCTGTCGGCACCGTGTAAAAGCGGATCAGGATGTGCGGCAGACCGGCGGTGCCGAGCACCAGGGCGATGCCCAGGGACAGCAGGTCGACCTTGTTGTAGAACGTCTGTGTCGAGTTGCCGGCGACCTCGACGCCGTACCGGAGCCCGGGTTCGAGGAACGCGCTGCCCTTGCCGGAGGCGGCGGCCGCCTGGCCGAGCAGCTCCGACAGGTTGAAGTTGAACTTCGCCAGCACCAGGATGGTCATCAACAGCGCGCCGCCCATGAGCAGGAACGCCTTGACGATCTGCACGTAGGTGGTGCCCTTCATGCCACCCACGGTCACGTAGATGATCATCAGCGTGCCGACCATGATGATGGTGGCCACCTTCGCGGTGTCCGCATCCATGCCGAGGAAGGTCGTCCCCGGCCGGATGCCGAGCAGCAGCGCGACCAGCGCGCCGGCGCCGACCATCTGGGCGAGCAGGTAGAAGATCGACACCGTGATGGTGGAGACCGCCGCCGCCGTACGCACCGGACGCTGACGCATCCGGAAGGCCAGCACGTCCGCCATCGTGTACCGGCCCGAGTTCCGCAGCAGCTCCGCGACCAGCAGCAGGGCCACCAGCCAGGCGACCAGGAAGCCGATCGAGTAGAGGAAGCCGTCGTAGCCGTACAACGCGATGATGCCGGCGATGCCGAGGAACGAAGCGGCCGACATGTAGTCGCCGCCGATCGCCATGCCGTTCTGGAAGCCGGAGAAGGACCGGCCGCCAGCGTAGAAGTCGGTCGCCGTCTTGGTCTGCCGGCTGGCCCAGATGGTGATGCCCAGGGTCACCGCCACGAAGACCAGGAAGAGCGTGATGGTCAGGTTGCGGGCGGTGTGATCGCCCGCCTCAGCCGCGAGGAACGTCTCAACCGCGTGAACCGTCTTCACGGGTCACCTCCCCGATCTCGGCGCGGATCCGGTCCGCGATGGGGTCGATCTTCCGGTCCGCGTACCGGGAGTAGAGCCAGGCGATCAGGAACGTGGAGACGAACTGGAGCAGGCCGAAGACCAGTGCGACGTTGATGTTGCTGCCGAACAGCTTCGTGCCCATGAAGTCCCGGGCGTACGCGGAGAGAATGACGTAGAGCGCGTACCACAGGAAGAACGCGACGGTCATCGGGAAGACGAAGCCGCGCAGCGCACGCCGCAGCCCGGCGAACTCGTCCGACCGTTGTACGGCCAGATACTTGTCCGACTGGGAAGCAGCCGGAGCGGGTGTGTCCGTGGACATCTGTGGATCACCACCTTCACAGGCGTCAGAGGAGTTTCGCGCACCGTAAAGAGCGCACTCCCCGGCAGGGAAGGCTGAGATCGACGCCGGTCGGCGAGTGCGCCGAGCGGTTGGCTGGCTGCGCCAAGTGACTCAGGTCACTGCGGTGATCGGTCGCCCCTGGCGAGGCGTCCGTTCAGGCCGGCAGCTCGTGGTAACGACCGCGGTAGTGCAGCAGCGGAGTTGCCTCCTCGGCCAGTTCGACCGCCTCGATCGTGGCCTCGACCAGCAGGCCCCAGCCGTACTCCCGGGCGGTGTCCAGCCGGCACCCGGCCCAGCCGCCGGCGTCCGCCGGAACCGGCCCGTACGGCGTGTCGTTCCACGCGCCGGTGGCGAAGAGCCCGCCCGGGGCGGGGAAGAGGCCGGCGAACCGGTCGGCGAGTTGCCGGTGCGGCGGGCCGAGCGGCGTGACCGCGAACCGACCCGACTCCTCGACGGCCGCCCAGAGGTCGGACTCCGGGTCGATCAGCCCGAGCAGCCGGTCCGGTTCCCCCTCGGCCACCAGGGTGGACGAGACGGTCAGCCCGGCCGGACCGGGCGTCGTCCAGAGGGTCACCGGTGCGGCGAGGCGACCACGCAGCCGGCGTACCGGCGACCGTTGCCCGGTCGGCACCGCGAACGGATCGGTGTGGTGGATCTCGGCACCCGGCTCATGATTCACGTGAAACATTGTGCCGCCCCGACCCCTCGCCCAACCAAGGAAGCGCTCGTGCAGATCGGCGGGTCGTCCGCCGAGCCGGGCGAGCTGATCACCGGCCTCCGCCATCATCGTGGCCAGGTAGACCAGCAGCCCCACGCGGTCGTCTCGGTACTCAGCGAGCAGTGCCAGCCGCGCCGGCTGACACGGCCAGTGCGCGCCGCAGCCCCGACACCGCCACAGCGGCCGCATCGGCACGTGTGGCCGGCTCACCAGCCGGGCCCGGTCTTCGCGATCAGCCGACCCCGTACGGTGGTCGAAGGGTCTCTCCGGTTTGAGCGATATACCTCTGAGGCATGAATATGACTCAGAGGTATATCGCTTGTGGTGGCGTGGCGCTCCCGGCCGGCGCAGCTCACCAGCGGCCACCGTTCGCGCGCCAGGTTTGCGCCGGGGTCAGCCAACCGGCCCGGCCTGGTCGCGGCAGGGCCACCGTCGGCCCGTTCGCCCACGCGGGTGGTTGATTCGGCGGGCCTGCCGACCGCTCCGATCCGGTCGCGCCCGGCACGGCCGCCGGTGCCGCAACCTTCTTTCTCCGGTACGACCACCGCGCCCCGTTCCTGCCACGGATGAACCCGAACAAGGCTGATCTCCTCCCAGTCGACGAGGGCCGCCCCGATCGGGGGATGACCGGGGCGGCCCGAACGCAGGACCCAGTCGCCGGGACGTCGCCTCCACCGGCCGGGCCGCGTGTTATCCACCCTGGACTGAGCGGCGCGGACAGGGGAGGATGCCAGGGCTTACTACGCAGCGCGGTCACGTACTTACCGGAGAGGTAAGGATGAACGTCGAGATGTGGGTACGGGCGTTGAAGGCCGCCCGGGCCGGTGCCGAGGTGTCCCAGGAGGCTCTGGCCACGCTGACCAAGTGGAGTCCATCCACGGTGGCCGCCATCGAGACCGGCCGACGTCGGCCGACAATGGAGTTCGCGGTGGCCGCCGACGAGGCCCTAGCCACCGGCGGCCTCCTCGCCGAACTGTTGCGGGCCGCCGATCGGCAGCGGCTACCGACCTGGTTCGTTCCGTGGCGCAATCATGAGGAGCAGGCGATCCGGCTCTGCGAGTTCGAGCCGTGCCTGATTCCGGGGCTCCTGCAAACCGAGGACTATGCTCGCGCGGTCATTTCCGCTGGTGGCCTGAATCCGACCAAGTTGGTGGACGAGTTGGTCACGGTCCGGATGGATCGACAGCAGTTGTGGCAGCGGGCAGAGTCGCCGCAATGCGTCTTCGTCCTGGACGAGACGGCTCTACGCCGCCCGATCGGCGGACCGGCGGTACTGGACGCGCAGCTTGCTCGGCTGATGGAACTCGCCGCCATGCCGAACGTCAGACTGCACATCGTGCCCCTCGATGCCGGAGCCCATGTCGGACTGACAGGCGGATTTCTGCTCGCTGAGCTGCCCGACGGTGAACGGGTCACCTATGTCGAGGACGTGGCTCGCGGACACGTCATCGACGACCCGGACGTCGTGCGTCTGATTGGTCGGAAATGGGATAGCCTGCTGGGCGAGGCACTTTCCACAAGCGCCTCGCTGGATCTGATCCGGAAGCTGAAGGTGACGCCATGACCGTTCCTCAACCCCGCTGGCGGACGTCGACCAGGTCCGGCGACACGGGTGGTGCCTGCATCGAGGTGGCGGACAATCTGCCCGGCGTCGTTCTGGTCCGGGACAGCAAGGATCGCTCCGGCCCGACCCTCAGCTTCGCGCCGACCGCCTGGCGTGGCTTCATCGCCGACGCCGCCCAGGACCCCAGCCGCCGCGCCGGTTAGCGGCGCGGGGTGACAGTGGCCAGCAGTTCCGGCTGGCGGCGGTCCAGCACGTCGCCGGCCAGGTACGCGCCCAGCAGTGCCGCGCCCAGCCCGTACGCGGCACCGACCGGCAGGGCCAGCCAGAGCCACGCGTCACCGAGCAGCGCGGCGGCCACCACCATCGGCACAGCGGCGACCACCGAGGCGAGCATGGCCAGCAGGGTCAGCAACCCCTTCGCCAGGCCCGCACCGCTGTTCATGGCGAACGGGTTGCTCGTCTCCGGCAGTGAGTACGCCCCGAGCACCGAGATCAAACTGTTCACCGCCAGCCCGGCGCCGTAGGTGGCGACCAGGCCGCCGATGGTGAGACCGATCCACTCCGGTCGGCTGAGCAGAAACGACAACACCACCGCGACGACGCCCAACATCGGCAGCACGTACAGCGAGAAGGCCGTCATCCGGGCCCGCAACTCGACCCGGCCGGGAACCCCGGCCACCACGTTCGCCGCGTACGCGCTGCCGTCGAAGCCGAACTGGTTGGCCAGGGTGACGGCGGCGAGCACGCCCACGAGGAGCATGGAGATGGTGACCACTACCGGTGAGCTGTCGCTGGCGGCGGCCGTGAACCCGGCACCGTCCTCGAACGCGAAGTCCCCGCCCGTAACGTTGATCAACACCGGCACGAAGATGCCGACCACCGCGATCGTGATCAGGTTGGCCCGGCGGCGCGCGTCCCGCCACCAGTAACGGGCCTCCCGGGCGACCAGAGCACCGAACCGGTCCCGGCCGGCCCAGGTGGCGACCCGGGGAAACAGTTGGGCGACAGCGCCGCCGGTGACCCCGCGCCGCACCGGGGCCTTACCGGCGCTCGCCGCACCCACCATCGCCGACTCGATCGACCGGGACCACCAGGCCAGCAGGGCGCCGAGCGCCACCACCGTGATCAGCAGCTTGACCGGTGCCGCCCACACCCGCCCCTGGGCCACGTCGATGCCGACGGTCCACGGAGCGCCCAACGGTGTCCACCCGATGACGGTCGCCACGCCGGTCAACCGGGTCCAGTCCGCCTCGCGCAGCGCGGCGAGGCCGAAGATCTGCAACGGGCCGAGCAGCGCGGCTGTCACCGCCAGCAGCACGGCCGCCAGGTCGCGGACCCGTCGGGACCGCAACATGGTGGCGAAGGCGCTGGTCACCGCCCGGCTGGCGGCCACACAGAGCAGTATCCCGGCGAGCACACCCACGACGGCGACCAACCCCGCCGACCAGCCACCCAACGACCAGGCGGTCAGCACCAGCCCGAACGACGCGATGAGCACCGCCAGCACCGGCACGCTGATCAGGGCCGCCACGAACAGGCCGGTCACCAACGTGCGCCGGGGCAGCGGCAGCAGCGCGAACCGGGCCGGGTCCAGTGTCTCGTCCACACCGAAGAAGACAAGTGGCAGGAACAGCCAACCGAGCACCAGCAGCCCGCCACCCGCCGCCGCGATCAGCACCGCGTACCGGCCGTCGCCGGTCAGGCCCGGCGCGGCGAAGAGGAAGAACCCCGCGGCGGCGAACCAGAGCCCGAGCAACGCGCCGCCGACGAACAGGGCGATCCGCCAGCCCTGGCCCCGGAAGTTGTTGCCCATCACCCGCAGCTTGAGCCGCACGAAGTGTCGAGCGGAGACCGACCGTACCGGCGCGGCGGGGGTGGCGTCCGCGCTCACTGGGAGAGCCACGACAGCTCCTCGCCGGTCGCGGTGCGGCCGCCGACCACCTCGACGAAGACCTGCTCCAACGAGCGACCGCCACGGACCTCGTCGATGGTCCCGACCCGCTTGATGGTGCCGCCGGCCAGGATCGCCACGTGTGAGCAGAGCCGCTCGACGACCTCCATCACGTGACTGGAGAACACCACTGTGCCGCCGCCGGCCGCGTAGCGGGTGAGGATGTCCCGGATCAGCGCGGCGGAGACCGGGTCGACAGCCTCGAACGGCTCGTCCAACACCAGCACCCGAGGGCCGTGCAGCAGCGCGCAGGCCAGGCCGATCTTCTTCTTCATGCCCGCCGAGTAGTCCACCACCAGCGTCCGACCGGCGTCGCCGAGCGCCAGCACGTCCAGCAGCTCGGCAGCCCGCTGGTCAACCACCGCTGGGTCCATCCCCCGCAACAACCCGTTGTACGCCAGCAACTCCGCGCCGGTCAGCCGGTCGAACAACCGGACCCCGTCGGGCATCACGCCGAGCAGCCGCTTGGCGGTGACCGGGTCCTGCCAGACGTCGTGCCCGAGCACCCAGGCCGAGCCGGCGTCCGGCCGCAACAGCCCGACAGCCATCGACAGGGTGGTCGTCTTGCCGGCGCCGTTCGGGCCGAGGAGGCCGTAGAAGGAGCCGGCGGGGACGTCCAGGTCGACGCCGGCCACCGCGATCGTGCCGTCGAACCGCTTGGCCAGGCCACGCAGTGCGAGCGCGGGGTGCTCAACAGTCATGCGCCGACGTTATCCGTCGATCGCCAGTTCCGCCGTCCGGCGACGGGCGGACCCGCGATCATCCCCGAGGCGGACGAGGATCGCGCGGAACGAGCTCGGCGTCGCGCCAGGCAGCCTCGTTCCTTGCCAAACTTCCGCTCTCCTTGCTGCACCTGATGCAACCGACCGTCGTGCTGGCGGGTGACAGTGGCAGAAGACAACGGGGGAGGGGACGTTGGACAGAGACGAGGGGTTCGAGGACTTCTATCGGGCCACCAGGCATCGGGTCGTCACCGTGCTGTACGCGCTCGGTGGCGACATCCATGAGGCGCAGGACGCCGCACAGGAGGCGTACGTGCGGGCCTGGCAGCGCTGGCAGCGCGTCGGCGAGTACGGCGATCCGGAGGCGTGGGTGCGCGGCGTGGGGCACCGCCTCCTCATCAACCGATGGCGCAAGATCCGCAACGGCATCCGCGCGAACCGGCGGCACGGTCCGACCACTGCCGTGGGACCACCCTCGGAGAACACCGTCGCGCTCGTCGCGGCGTTACGTCGATTGCCGCTGGAACAACGCGAGGCGATCGTCCTGCACTACCTGGCGGACCTCTCGGTCGCTGACATCGCGACTCAGATCGGTGTACCGCTCGGCACCGTCAAGGCCCGGCTCTCCCGGGGCCGCCAGGCCATGGCCCCCATGCTCGGCACCACCCTCCCCGAGGAGGTCAGCAATGCCTGATCAGCCCTTCGCCGACCTGTTCCGCGACACCGAGCACCTGAGCTGGGCCCCGACCGCACAGGTGCGGGAGCGCGGCCGGCGGCGGACCCGTCAGACGAGAATCGCGGCGGCGCTCGCCGCAGTGGTGGCGGTGGCAGTGGTGGCCACCGGGGCGGTGGCGCTGGCCGGCGGCCGGGAGGGCGCGCCGACGCCGGTGCTGCCGGCGACCGGATCACCCACCCCGTCACCCGCGCCGTCGGCCACCTCGGCCGCACCTCGGCCGTCGACGACCAGCACCACTCCCGCCGCACCGCCATCGAGCCCGTCACGTAGGCCGTCGGCCGGTTCCACCGACCCGGCGATTCCGGCCGCAGCCATGCTGCGGCTCTCGGATCTGCCCGCCGGCTTCACGATGGCAGAGGACGACATCGACGGCGACTGGAGCCTGGAGTCAGTGTCGATCTACTGTCGCGAAGCGCCGACGGGGACGTCCAACGGCAGGCTCGCCCAGCGAACCGTCTCGTTCGACTCGCCGACCGACAGGATGATCCAACGCGTCGTCCGTTTCTCGATTCGCGATGCTGCCCTTGAGATGGACGCGGTCCGGGCACTTTTCACCGACTGCAAACCCAGGGGGGCGACCAGTTCGATGTCGGTCCTGGCCGATGGGCTGGGGGCCGGTGACGAGTCTCTGCTGGTGGGCTCGGACATCGAGGGCGTGCGGAGCCGCTGGCTCGTCGTACGGCAGGGTGACCTGGTGGCACAGGTCGCGTTGGACACGGACACCACCCCGAAGGAGGCGCGGCGGTACGCCCGCCCGGTGGCGCAGCGGCTCTGCGCCGGCACTGACACCTGTTGACCTGGTGGCGCCCCCGGCGCACCTCTGCCATGGTCAAGCTGGATCCGAGGGCAAAGGCGCATGGCGGTGACATGGCTGAGGGCATGTCGCAGCGGTGATCACTGCATGCGGAGGGCTTCCGGGGTGTGTAGGCGGAGCATGGTGGCGGCGACGTCGGCCGGGGCCCGCCTGCGGGTCGCCATCGACACGGCGACCATCACGGTGAAGGCCAGCGGCACCGTCCAGGCGGCCGGCTGCGCGATGAGCGTGGCCGGCCAGCCGGACAGCGGTGGGCCGAGCACTGTGACCAGCACCGCGCCGATCGCCGCGCCGCCGCCGGCCACCACGCCGGCGGTGGCGCCCACGTCCGTCAGCCCGCGCCACCAGATGCCGAGCACCAGCAGCGGGCAGAAGCTCGACGCGGCGACCGCGAAGGCCAGCCCGACGACCTGCGACACGTCCAGCCCGGAGACGTGCAGCGCCAGCACCGCGGGCACACCACCGGCGATGACGGTGGCCAGCCGGAACCCGCGTACCGATCCCCGACCGAGCACGTCCGTCGAGATCACCCCGGCGACGCTGGTCAGCAGGCCGGACGAGGTGGAGAGGAACGCCGCGAAGGCACCCGCGGCGACCAGCGCGGCGAGTAGCCGCCCGGCCAGGCCGTCACCCAGGGCCGCTTCGGGTAGCAGCACCACCACCGCGTCCGTCTGGCCGCTGAGCAGCAACTGCGGGGTGTAGATCCGACCGAGGACCCCGTACAGGGTGGGCAGCAGGTAGAACGCGCCGACCAGCGCCAGCACGACCAGGGTGGTCCGGCGGGCCGCCGCGCCGTCCGGATTGGTGTAGAAGCGCACCAGCACGTGCGGCAGGCCCATGGTGCCCAGGAAGGTGGCCAGGATCAGCGAGTACGTGGCGAACAGGCCCCGGTCGTCGTCACCGGCGGCGCTGGGCAGCAACCAGTCGTTGGCATCGGTGGCGACCCCGGAGACGTCCGGCACCGGATCACCGGCGGCGAAGGTCAACTCGTCACCGGGGCGTACCTCCCGGATGTCACCGTCGGGCAGGGTGAGGGTCGCGCGGTGCTCGACCACGACGGTGGTCGCGGCCCGGAACGTCGGCCCGTCGGGCGGGGTCACCGCCGGGCGGCCGTCGGCCTGCCACTGCAGGGCCAGGAAGATCACCGGTACGGCGAGAGCGGTCAGCTTGAGCCAGTACTGAAAAGCCTGCACGAAGGTGATCGCGCGCATGCCGCCCAAGGCCACGTTCGCGGTGACCACGGCCGCCACCAGTAGGGCTCCGAGGGGGTACGGGGAGCCGGCCACCGTGGCCAGGGTCAGCCCGGCGCCCTGGAGCTGCGGCACCAGATACAGCCAACCGATGAAGATGACGAAGGCGGTGGCCAGGATGCGGAGTCGACGCGACCCCAGCCGCAGCTCGCAGAAGTCGGGCAGCGTGAACGCACCGGAGCGGCGCAGCGGCGCGGCCACGAAGAGCAGCAGGGCCAGGTAGCCGGCGGCGAACCCGACCGGGTACCAGAGCACGTCCACGCCGTACTTGAGGACCAGCCCGGCGATGCCGAGGAAGCTCGCCGCCGACAGGTACTCCCCGCCGATGGCGGCGGCGTTCCAGGTCGGACTGATCGCCCTGGACGCCACCAGGAAGTCGGACGTGGTCCGGGCCAACCGCAGCCCGTAGAAGCCGATCCCGACGGTGACCAGGGTGACCGCGACGATGGCCGGGACCACGAAGTCGTTGCCCACTCAGTGCTCCGGCCGTTGCACCAGGTCGGTGAAGTCCTGCTCGTTGCGCTCGGCCAGCCGCACGTACGCCCAGCCCACGCCGATCAGGAACGGGAAGGAGGCCACCCCGAGCAGCAGCCACGGCAGGTTGACGCCGGCGACTGTGGTCCGGCCGAGCGAGGGCGCGATCGCGAACAGCCAGGGCAGCCCGCCCAACCCGATGGCCACCACCAGGGACAGCCGCAGCGCCAGCGCGAGCTGGGCCCGGACCAGGCCGCGGACCAGCGCCTCGCCGACCTGGGTCTGCTGGGCCAGCTCGGCGCGGGTCCGCTCGGCGCGGGTGTCCTGCCTGGTGATCTCGGCCAGCACGATCCGGGACCGCCGGGGCGGCGGTACCGCACCGCTCGACCCCACGTCGGGGAGTTGCTTGGCCACCCCGGCAGTCTCGCCCGCCGTACGCGATTGTCAAGCGTTCATGCTCACCAGCGTTGCAAGCCGAGGCAGTCGGTCACGCTGGCGCGCACCGGGGTCGTGTGGAGAACCCGCCGGGCGCGTTCCCTGCCGAGGTTCGCCGCCCAGAAGCCGTCCCGGGGCAGCTCGGCGGCGATCTCCCCCAGCGCACAGGAGCGCATCGGCTCGGGCAGCCGATCCAGGGCCGGTACGGCGTCGGCCGACAGCCCGGACAGGTAGCTGACGTCCAACCGGCCGGTCTCCAGGTACCGGTCGACGTTCCGTTCGGCGATCAGGCGATCCGGGTTGAGAAGGGCCAACCCGAGCAGCGCCAGCACCGCGGTGCCGACCACCAGCCGGGGGAGCCATTCGGCCCGCAACCGCGCCACGGCAACCCCGACCAGGACGAAGAGCAGCCCGAGCCAGATTTCGATGGTCGACACGACGAGCCGCAGCCGGGTGGCACCGTACGCGTCGGCGTAGACCTGCATCCGGTAGAGCGCCGAGGCGACGATCACCAGACTGAGCACTGTGAGCGTGCCGAGCAGCCCGCGGACCAGCAGCCGGTCCCCTCGGGTGGCCTTCGGCGCCCGACGGGCGGCGATCGCGATCACCAGCAGGGTGAGCGCGGTGACGGCGAGCAGTTGCCAGAACCCGCCACGGGCGTACTGGGCGTAGGTGAGCCCGGCCGTACGCAGCACGTGCCCCGCCCCGCCGAACAACACAGTCAGCTGGACCAGCACGAACGCGGCGAACAGGGCGTCGAGCAACACCAGCGGGAGGGTCCACTCCAGCCGGTGGGCCGGCCGTGACGACGCCGGTCGCAAGCCCTCCAGGTCGGGTGGGCGGGTGACCAGGTACGCGCCACCGAGCAGACCACCGCCGATCAGGGCCAGCCGCAGCAACCAGCCGATCACACCGGCCGGCGCGATGTCGGGCAGCAGACCGCCGACCAGGTTGGCGAAGACCGCGTCGGCGGAGGAGAAGAGCAGTCCGAACAGCGTCAGCAGGACGGCGGACACCACCAGGCTGGTAACGATGCGTCCGAACCCGATCCCCGAGCCCGCCGAGCGGTTGGTGCGCACTCCGCGTACCGCCCACGGGAGCGCCCGTACCGTCGCGGCCGGTGGCAGGGTCACGGCGACCAGCATTCCGAATGGGCTTCGCCCGCCGGTCACCGCGAGCGTCCCGGCCCCCACCGCTGCCACCAGGCAGAGCGCGAAGAGCCAACCGGCGGCCCGGAAGGTGCCGACGGCGATCAACGCGACAGTCGCGGCAGCCCAGGCGGCCTGCGCCACCCGCCCCGGTGCCCCCGTGGCACCGGGACGGGCGGGTTCGGCGCCGGTTGCGGGACCGGGCTCGGTCGGCGCGGTGCGGCCCGCAACCGGGGAGGACGCCCCGGACCTGACGACCGCGGCGGTGCTGAGGGCGGCCGTGCCGGCCAACGCGGCGACCAGCCAGCCGAGGCCCGGACGAACCATCGTGAGCACCGAGGCGCCGACGACCGCCGCCGCCGCCGACGCCACCAGCACCGTCGGAACCGCATCGCCGGATGGTCCCGGCCAGCGCCGCGCGATCACCGATGGTGGCCGGGGCGGGAGCGGTGTGGCCGGAGCTGCCGGGGGCCAACCGGCTGCCGGCGGTGCGGCCGGGCCGGGCCTGACGGCCGGGGCGGCCTGCGCCGGCCCGGTCGGCCCGGTGGCCGGGAGGGGGGTGCTGCCGGGGCTGGTCATGCGGCCTCTTCTCGGTATGGCCCGTCGCACGGGATGGTGACCTGAATGCGGCAGCCGGGCCGGTCACCCCGGTCTGGCCCGGCGGGATCGAGGACACCGATCCGACCGCCGTGCAGTTCGACGACCCACCGGGCGATGGCCAGGCCGAGCCCGGTCCCGCCGCCGGCCGACCGGTCGCCGCGGGTGAACCGCTCGAACACCCGGGAACGCTCGTCCGGCGGAATGCCCTGGCCCTCGTCGCTCACCTCGAAGCGGAGCTGGTCGCCGTGTTCCTCCGCGCACACCCGTACCGTGCCGCCGGGTGGGCTGTGTCGGGCCGCGTTGTCGAGGAGGTTCGCGAAGACCTGGTGCAGCCGCCACGGGTCCGCGTGGACCGTCAGCGGTGTCGGCAGGTCACGGAGCTGGAAGCGCACGTCCAGGCCGGCGCCGGACGCGCTGGCCGTGGCGTGCTCCACCGCCTCGTCGAGGAAGTCCCCCACGTCCATGCGTACGCGCCGCAGCGGCACCACCCCGGCGTCGAGTCGGGACAGGTCGAGCAGGTCGGCGACGAGGTGCCCGAGCCGTTCGGTCTGGGCCAACGCCGAACGCAGCGCCGCGGGTTCGGGGTCGGCGACCCCGTCCACCATGTTCTCCAGCACGCCCTGCAACGCGGTGATCGGCGTACGCAGCTCGTGCGAGACGTTGGCGATCAGCTCGCGTCGACGCTGGTCGGCGGCGTGCAGATCCTCGGCCATCTTGTTGAACGCCTGGGCCAGCTCGCCGACCTCGTCGCGGGAGGTGGCGCGCACCCGACGTGTGTAGTCGCCGCGGGCCATCGCGCCGGCGGCCGCCGTCATGTCCCGCAACGGTGAGGTCATGCCGTGTGCGAGCACCTGCGAGGTGAGCAGGGCGACGGCGATGGCCGTGGCCGAGGTGATCGGCGGCGGCCAGCCGATGCCGTACGAGAAGTAGGCCAGGCCGGCCGCCCCGGAGGCGACCAGCAGCACACCCAGCTTCAGCTTGATCGAGCGCACCGGATCCAGCGGTCGGGGCAGTAGCTCCAACACCCGGTCCAGCCGGGTGAGCAGGGTCGCCGTCATGACGGCAGCTCCAGGGCGTAGCCGACCCCGTGCACAGTGCGGATGAGGTCGGCACCCAGCTTGCGGCGCAGAGCCTTGATGTGGCTGTCCACGGTGCGGGTGCCGCTCCCGTCGCCCCATCCCCAGACCTCGGCGAGCAGCCGTTCCCGGGGGAGCACCGTGCGAGGCCGCCCCGCGAGGTGGACCAGCAGGTCGAACTCGGTCGGGGTGAGGTGCACGTCCGCCCCGGCCCGGCGGACCCGTCGCTCGGCCTCGTTGATCTCGATGTCGCCGAGGCGGATGGCGGGCGGCGCGGGAGTGGCGGCGGCCCGCTCCATCCGACGCAGCAGGACATGCACCCGGGCGGTGAGTTCCCGCATCGAGAACGGCTTGGTGAGGTAGTCGTCCGCGCCGACCGCCAGCCCCACGAGCAGGTCGGTCTCGTCGTCCCGGGCGGTGAGCATCAGCACCGGCACCGGCCGGTCGGCCTGGATCCTGCGGCACACCTCCAGGCCGTCGAAGCCCGGCAGCATCACGTCGAGGACGACGAGATCCGGATGTCCGGCGTGGAACTGCGCGACCGCGCTGGGCCCGTCCGCCGCGATCTCCACAGTGAAACCCTCGGCCCGTAGTCGGGCGGCGATGGACTCGGCGATGGTCCGTTCGTCCTCAACCACCAGTACCCGGCGTGCGTTCATGGGTCCTGACTGTAGGCAGCGGCCGTGGAGATCAGTGGTTTGCGTTGTGAATAACCTGTGGAGAACCGGTCACGGCTGTGGATAACTCGGGGATCATGCCGGCTGGCGTGGGGGAACTCCGGAGGCTCGTTGTGGACAACCGACCGAGCTGTCACTGTGGTCCGGTAGAGAGGAGGTGTGACGGTGACCAACCCTGCCCGGCCCGGCTGGGGTGACGCCTGGACGGTGGACGACCTCCAGAACCTCCCCGAGGACGACCAGGTCTACGAGATCTTCGACGGGACCCTGCTCGTGTCCCCCCATGCGGACGTCTTCCACGGCGCGGTCGCCAATCGCCTCCGCCGGATCCTCGACCGGCAGGCCCCCGTCGGTGTGCTCGTTGGACAGGACATCGGGGTCAGCGCGAAACGCTCGTCGTACTTCGTGCCTGATCTCTTCGTCGCCAGTGAGAGCGCACTGGACAGCGGCGGTGCCGCGCTCGACCCGGCCAACGTGCTCCTCGTCGTCGAGGTGATCTCGCCGAGCAACGCTGGCCGGGATCTGGTGCTCAAACGCCACGAGTACGCGGCCGTCGGCATCCCGCTCTACTGGCTGGTGGAGCCCCGCAAGCAGACCCTGACCGTGCTGGTGAGTAGCGCGGGCGGTTACCGCGAGCAGGCCGTTCTGGCGGTCGGCGAGGTCTACCGCACCGAGCAGCCGTTCCCCCTCGCCCTGCCGTTGGCCGACATCTTCTGACCTCGGGGCTCGATCCACTCGAGTTCCTGAAAGTCGGGCCATCCGGGCCGGTGGGATGGCCCGACTTCCAGGAACCCGAGTACGGCCTGCGGTCACTCCAGGCCGATGCGCTCCGGCCGGGCTGAGGCGGAGCCGAGCCAGGTGTGCGGGTTGCCGTACCAGCACCAGCCCAGCTTGGGTGCGCCCTGGCTGATCCACAACGCAGGCACCCGCTTGTCGCCGCAGCGGGAGCCGACCAGCGAGAAGCACCGGTTGCTCGCCAACGCGGCCGGGTGCAGCGTGATGAAGGCGAGCCCCTCGTCGATGCTGAGCGGCAATCGGCCCTGAGCGGTGATCCCGTCCATGGCCGTGGCGGGTGCCAGATTGCGGTACTCCTCGCCCCGGTCGACGTCGAAGAGCAGGTACGCCGGCCCGGCCGGCACCTCCAGCTCCTTGATCGGGTCGAAGCGGGGCAGGTCGTCCTCGGCGTAGTTCCGGTCGATGACGCCGGGCTTGCGCTTGCCGGCCAGGGTGGTCAGCTCCACCCGTTCCGGCACACCGATCAGGTCCCGGGTGATGACCAGCAGGAACGGCACCCGGGCGTCGGTGGGGTCGGGCAGGCCGGCGGTGCCCTCGACCGCCCTGGCCCGCAGTGGCGCGACCAGGTCGCGGAAGGCGCTCTCGGTCAGCCGGGCGAGGGCGGGGTAACCGAGCTGCACCAGTCGGTCGAGTTGGCTGTCGAACTCGGTTTCGGCGTCGAACGGGGTCTCGGTCACGGCAAGCCTCCCGGAAGTCGTACGGACTAGCGTACAACGTACGGTAGGTCTGCTTCCATTCCCGGGTCAGCGACTCCAATCCTGCTTCGCGGCCCTGACCAGCTTGTCCTTCAGCTCCCGGGTGTGCCGCCGGCTCACCGGCAGCTCGGTCGAGTCGATCACCACCACGTAACCGGAGTTGACCAGCCGCAACTCCGCGATCAACTTCAACTGCACCAGGTACGACCTGTGCACCCTGACGAAACCGGCATCGGCCCAGCGTTCCGCCAGCGTGGCCAGCGAGACCCGCACCAGGTGCGACCCCTCCGCGGTGTGCAACCGGGCGTAGTCGCCCTGCGCCTCCACCCAGCGCACCGCCGACCGGGGCAGCATCCGGGTGGTGCCGGCCAACTCGATGGGGATGGTCGGGTCCTCCTCCGCGCGGGCCAGCGCCGCCGGATGCGACGGCACCACCCGCGAGCCGATCACCCGGCGCAGCGACTCGGCCAGCCGATCGGCGCGCACCGGTTTCCGCACGTAGTCGGTGGCGCCCAGATCGAAGGCGTCCACCGCGCCGTCGTCGTACGCGGTGACGAACACGATCGCCGGTGGCCGGGCGAAGCGGCGCAACACCCGGGCCAGCTCCATGCCGTCCAGGCCGGGCATCCGGATGTCCAGGAAGACCACGTCCACGTCGCCGTCGCGCAACAGCCGCAGCGCCTCGGTGGCATCGCCGGCCGTGTGCAGCCGGGCCACCCGGGGGTCGGCCCGCAGGTGGTACGCCAGCTCGTCGAGCGCGGGCGGCTCGTCGTCCACCGCGAGGACGCGCAGGAAACCGGACGCGTTCACCGCACCCGTCGCGGTCCGCTCGCTCACGACCCTGCCCGCACGCCGGGGTGGAACTTCGGCACCCGCATGCTCACCTTCGTGCCCGAGCCCAACCCGGTCTCCACGACCAGACCGAACCGGTCCCCGAAGACCGAGCGCAACCGCTCGTCGACGTTGGAGAGGCCGACGTGCTGGCCCGTGTCGTCGCCCGGGTCGCCGGTGCCGCGGGCCAGCTCGGCGATGCCGGCGGTCAGCGTGGTCGGATCCATTCCCACTCCGTCGTCCTCCACCGTGATGTGGCATTCGGCTCCCGCGTCCCGGGCCTCGATGCTCACCATGCCCGTGCCCGGCTTGCGGGACAACCCGTGGCGAACCGCGTTCTCCACCAACGGCTGGAGGCAGAGGAACGGCAGCGTCACCGGCAGCACCTCCGGGGCGATCTGCAACCGCACCTGCAACCGGTCACCGAACCGGGCCCGCTCGATGGTCAGGTAGCGGTCGATCGACCGCAGCTCCTCGGCCAGCGTGGTGAACTCCCCGTGCGCCCGGAACGAGTACCGGGTGAACTCCGCGAACTCCAGGATCAGCTCCCGGGCCCGCTCCGGGTCGGTGCGTACGAACGAGCCGATCGCGGTCAGCGCGTTGTAGATGAAGTGCGGGCTGATCTGCGCCCGCAACGCACGGATCTCGGCGCGGGCCAGCCGCTCCCGTGACGAGTCCAGCTCGGCCAGGGCGAGCTGGTTGCCGGCCCAGTGCGCCGTCTCCAGGGTGGCCTGCACCAACCCCGGAGGCGGCGGGCTGTCGGCGACCGCCACCAGCGCGCCCACCACCCGGCCGTCCGCCCCCAGCAACGGCGCGACCACCGCCCCGCGGACCGGGCAGTCGACCCGGTCGCAGTGCAGCTCCTGCTCACCCAGCACCGTCGAGCGGCCGCTGTCCACCGTCCGCTGGGCCGCCGCGAGCAGTTGCTCTCCGTGGTGCGTGCCGCGCCCGTCCAGGGCCAGCAGCCGGTCGGCGTCGGTGAGCGCCAGCCCGACCGCGCCCACCAGCGCCCGCAGATGCCGTACGGCCTTCGCCGCGCCCGCCGCGCTCAACCCCGCTCGCAGCGGCTCGGCGGCCAGGCCGGCGGTGTGCAGCACCTCGTAGGTGGCCCGCTGGGTGGCGGTGGCGATGCCACGGCGGGCTCGCAGTCGCAGCACCGCCAGCAGGGCTGCGGTCAGCGCGGTGACGAGTGAGACGACGCCGACCACGGCGGAGAGGTTGGCAGCCATGCAGCGATCCTCGCCCCTGCGAGCCGGCGCGCCAACCCTCTAGTACGCGCCCTTACGGGCGAGCACCACGCCGACGGTGCGCCACAGGATGCTCAGGTCGTACGCGAGCGACCAGTTGTCGACGTAGTAGAGGTCCAGTCGGACCGACTCGTCCCAGGACAGGTCGGAGCGGCCGGAGACCTGCCACAGCCCGGTCATGCCGGGGCGGACCAGCAGTCGGCGCCGTACGTCACCCAGGAAGTCACCGTCGTCGGCCGGTAGCGGCCGGGGCCCGACCAGCGACATCTCGCCCCAGAGCACGTTGATCAGCTGCGGCAGCTCGTCCAGCGAGGTGGCCCGCAGGAAACGACCGACCGGGAAGACCCGAGGGTCCTCCTTCATCTTGAACAGCATGCCGTCGGTCTCGTTGCGGTCGACCAGGCTGGCCAGCCGGTCCTCGGCGTTGACGTACATGGTTCGGAACTTCCAGACCCGGAACGTGCGCCCCTCGTGCCCCACCCGGGGCTGGCGGAAGAAGACCGGCCCGGGGTCGGAGATCCGGATCGCCACGCCGATGGCCAGGAAGAGCGGGATCAGCAGCAGCAGGCCGAGACCGGCGGCGACCCGGTCCATCAGGTTCTTGGCCAGCAGCGCCGGTCCGGAGAGCGTCGGCTCCTCGACGTGCAGCAGCGGCAGACCCTCGATCGGCCGGATGTGCACGCGAGGGCCGGCGATGTCGGTGAGCTGCGGCGCGACCACCAGGTCGACGCCGGAGCCCTCCAGCTGCCAGGCCAGCCGGCGCAACTCGCCCGGCTCCGCGCTGGCCGACCCGCAGACGGCGATCGTGTCCCCACCGACCTCACGGACCAGGGCCAGGACGTCGCGTCCGGCGTACACCGGAACCGGGGTCGGCATGCCCCGGGCAGCCGCGTACCCGTCGGTGATGTGAATGGCGACGGGCATCAGCCCGGCGGCCGGGCTGCGGGTGACCGCCGCGTAGACCTCCAGGCACTCGGGCAGGGTGCCGACCAGCACCATCCGGTGCGCGGCCTGGCCGGCCCGCCGCCGGATGTAGTGCAACGCCCAGCGGGCCACAAAACGACCCCAGAGGATCAGCAGCGTCGCACCGACCAGCGCCGTGCCCACTGTGAACCGGGAGAGCTGGGTCACGGTGGAGAAGGCGAGGAACGAGACACTCGCCGCAACTGTCACCGAGGCGCGGATCACCCGCTTGAACTCGTCCGGGCCAAGCCCCAGATAGCGCCGGTCGTACGCCCTGTTGCTCCAGAGGATGATCACCCAGCCGAGCGGAAGCAGCAGGTATGAGACGGTGTGGAACCACGTCGGGTCCTGCTGGGTGCCGGAGAACCCGGAGGCGGCCTGGTCGAAGAGCTGGATCGCGATCCAGCTGGCGAACGCCGCCGCGCCGAAGTCGAGCAGCAGCAGGATCGCGATGTAGGGGCGGTGCCAGCGGGAGACACGGCGTCGCGCCCTCGTCCAAGCCGACCGAGGTACGCCGTTGTGGGACGGCGGCGTCGGCGGCTGGATCTCGAAGCTGTCGACGTGCCGCACGAGTCTGCTCCGGCCTTCGTTGGTTACCGGGCGCTGGAGGCTTGCCGTCACCTCACCCATGTCCTCCCGCATGACACGGGCCGCTCACTCGGCGTGAAGGCCCGGGTCGCCCACCGTCCCAGTCTCCCACGCGGCCTCCGACCGATCGTCGCCCCAAAGGAGATTGGCGACCGACGGTGCTGGCGGGATCTGGCCGGCTCCGCACCATTTCAGAAGCCGGGGACCGGGCCACTATACCGATGGATGCGCGCGTGGCGAGAAGGGCGGACCGGAGCTTCCGCTCAGGGAGGGCGATTCCCCGCCGTAGCTCCGAAGTGCAATTACTCACCGTACGAGGCGAGACAACCGACGGTCAGCGAGCGGCTTGCCGCCGGTCTGGCAGGTGGGGCAGTACTGGAGGCTTGAGTCGGCGAACGACACCTCGCGCACGGTGTCACCGCAGACCGGGCAGGGCAGCCCGGTGCGCGCGTGCACCTTCAGCCCGGAGCGCTTCTCACCCTTCAGTTCCGCGGCCCGCTGGCCGAGGGACCGCTCGACCGCGTCGCCGAGGACCTGTCGGGTGGCGGCGTGCAGGGTGGCGATCTGGGCGTCGGTGAGCCGATCGGTGATCGCGAACGGGGACAGCTTCGCGGCGTGCAGGATCTCGTCGGAGTACGCGTTGCCCACCCCGGACAGCACCGACTGGTCGGTCAGCACCCCCTTGACCTGCCCCCGCCTGCTCCGCAGCCGCTCGGCGAAGGTGGGCAGATCCGCGGCGAGCGCGTCCGGGCCCAGCTTGGCCACCCCGGGGACCGCCGCGAGGTCGGTGACCAGATAGGCGGCCAGCTTCTTCTGGGTGCCGGCCTCGGTGAGGTCGAAGCCGGAACCGTCGTCCAGGCGTACCCGCACCGCGATCGGGCCCTTGCCCGGACGTAGCGGGGTGGTGGCGGGGAACGCCTCCCGGTAGTGCAGCCAGCCCGCTCGCGCCAGATGCACCACCAGGTGCAGGCCGCCCTCGAAGAGGACGTCGAGGAACTTGCCGTGCCGGCTGGCGTCGACCACCGCCCGGCCGGCGACCTCGGTCGGCGCCGGCTCGTACGTCTTCAGGGCGCTGATCGCGGCGATCTCCAGCCGATCGACGCGCCGCCCCACCGCGCGCTGACGCAGGTAACCCGCGAGCGCCTCAACCTCCGGTAGTTCGGGCACGACACAACGGTAGCCTTCTTTCCCGTGAGCGTGAGGAATGAGCTTGCGAGTCCCGCAATCGCGAACGAAAGGCAAGCTCCGTGAGAATCGTGGTGGCACACAACCGGTACCGGGAAGCCCAGCCTTCCGGTGAGAACACGATCGTCGACTCGGAGATCGCTCAGCTCACCGCCGCTGGCGTCGAGGTGCTGCCCTTCATTCGCAGTTCGGACGAGATCCCGTCGATGTCGAAGGCGGCGAAGGCGCTGCTGCCGATCTCGCCGATCTGGGCGCCGCGCGCCCAGCACGACCTGAGCCGGCTGCTCACCGAGCACCGACCGGACGTTCTGCACCTGCACAACCCGTACCCCCTGATCTCGCCCTGGGTGGTGCGGACCGCGCACCGGCACGGTGTGCCGGTGGTGCAGACGGTGCACAACTACCGGCAGGTCTGCTCGTCGGGGATCTACTTCCGCGACGGCGTGATCTGTCAGGACTGCAAGGGCCGGGCGTTGGGGGTGCCGGCGATCAAGCACCGCTGCTACCGCGACTCGGCGGTGCAGAGCGCGCTGATGGCGACCACCCTGGCCGTGCACCGGGGCACCTGGCGCTCGGTGGATCGGTACGTCGCGCTCACCTCGGCGATCGCCGATCACCTCCGCGAGTACGGCATTCCGGACGAACGCATCGTGGTGAAGCCGAACTCCGTACCCGACCCGGGTCGGCCGGTGCCGCTGGGTGACGGGTTCCTCTACATGGCCCGGCTCTCCCCGGAGAAGGGCGTCGACCTGCTGCTGGACGCCTGGCGCCGGCACCCGGTGGGTGCGCTGGGCACGCTGCGGATCGCCGGTGACGGTGAGCTGCGTCCACTCGTGGAGGCAGCCGCCGCCGAGCGACCCGACGTGGTCTACCTCGGTCAGCTCGACCGGGCCGGCGTGCGGGCCGCCGTCGAGGCGAGCGCTGTGGTGATCGTCGCCGCGATGTGGCACGACGTGCTGCCCACCGTGATCATCGAGGCGTTGTCGAGCGGCCGTCCGGTGCTCGGTACGGCATTGGGTGGCATTCCGTACCTGCTCGGTGCCGACGCCCCGCACGAACCCGCCGGCACCGGGCCCGCCGAGATCGCCTCCGCGGTCGCCGGGGGCGGCGGCGGGCCAGCCATGCCGGCGGGGATCGGTCTGGGCGAGGCGGGTTGGGTGGTCGCTCCGGAGCCGACCGCGCTCGCGGCCGCCCTGCCGGTCGCCCGCGCCGGAGCGCCCGGGCTGACAGTGGCCGCCCGCGCCCGCTACGAGCGCATCTTCCACCCCGACGTGGTGACCAAGCAGCTCATCGACATCTACGCAGGCCTGGCCCGGACCCCCAACCACGTCTGAACCCGGTCCCGCCCGCGTTGGCCTGCCCGGCATGATCGCGCTCGATCCAGGAAGTAGTCCCATCCGGCTGCTCCGAGGCCACTACATCCTGGATCGAGCGCGATCTTGGCGGCGGACGCCGCCAAGCCGCCGCCCCTCCGCGCGGTGCTGCGGACGGGCAGGCGGATCTGCCCGCAAGATCTCCGCAACATCAGGGATGTTGGGGTCTCTCGCCGGTCGGAGGCAGCAACTTCGGGGAAGTTGGGTGGATCTTGCTGGCGGGCAGTGCGCAGACGGGCGGGCGCGTGGGTGAAGGGCTGGGCTGGGTGGGTCAGCGCAGGGAGGCGCGGGCCGAGAAGGCGATGCTCGCCAGCAGGAAGCCGCCGTTGACGATCGTGAAGGCGACCATCACCCAGAGGACCAGCGCGGGGGCCACGGCGAGCACCACGGCGGCCACGAAGACCACAGCGCCGTAGTCGCGGACCAGTTTCACCAGGCGCACCGGCAGCGAGGTCGAGGTGACCATGCTGGCCGCGTTCGGGCCGGCCTGCATCACCGACGCCACCAGGTTGACCATCCAGGTGCCCGCGAAGGTCGCCACGAGCCAGGTCGGCGTGCCCGGCTCCTGCGCCACGGCGGTGGCGGCCAGGGCTGCCACCAGGGCGATCTGCGCGGCCACGTCGCAGAGCACGTCGACACGCGCGCCGGCCGCGCTGCCCTGGCCGGTCACCCGGGCCAGTTGCCCGTCCGCGCAGTCCAGGGAGTACGCCACCTGCCAGCCGACCAGGGCGAGCAGACCGACCACCCAGGCCGGTACGTCCCCGGCGGCGACCGGGCCGGCGAGCGCCACCACGGTGACCGAGGTGGCCAGGCCGAGCACCAGGTTGGTGATGGTCAACGCGGTCGGTCGCAGCCCGAGCCGCTGGGCGACGAGCGCGAACACCGCCCCCAGCCACTGGCTGATCGACTCGCTGAACAGGCCGCCGCCCCGGTTCACCCGGTGGAAGTCGGCGACGGTGGGACGGGGGTCAGCCAAGCTGGTCGCGGATTGCACCGGCGTAGTCTGCCAGCCGCTCCCGGGTCTCGGTAGGCGACAGTGTCAGGTGTTCGAGGATGGTGTACCGGTCCGGCCGGGTACGCGGCGCGAACTGCACCGCCTCGATGAACTGGTCGTCGGTGAGCGCCACCTCGGCGGGGAGCCGGGGCAGACCGTGCCGGGCCAGGCAGGCCGACATCTCCCCGAAGCGGCGGAGGTCGCCGCGCAGCCAGGTGCAGAACAGCGCACCCAGCCCGGCCAGCTCGCCGTGCGAGGCGGTCCCCGGAAAGAGCGAGTCGACCGCGTGCATGATCTCGTGGCAGCCGCCGCTGCACGGACGGCTGGTGCCGTCGACAGCCATCGCGAGGCCGCTGGAGATCAACGCCTCGGCGAGGACGATCACGAAGGCGTCGTCGCTCATGTCGCCAGGGTGGTTGAGCACCGCTTCGGCGCCCGCCCGCGAGAGCGAGGCGGCCAGCCCGTCGACAGGCTCGCCGCGTACCTGTCGGGACAGCTCCCAGTCGGCCAGTGCGCTGATGTTGCTGATCACGTCGCCGATGCCGGCCCGGTTGTGCCGGTCCGGGCCGCTCTCCACGAAGTCCAGGTCGACGATCACCCCGATCGGGATGTGGACGCCGTAGGAGCCCTTGATCCCGTCGGTGATCAGGCTGGCCACCGGGGAGGCGATCCCGTCGTTGGCGAGGCTGGTCGCCACCGACACCATCGGCAGCCCTCGGCGGGTCGCCGCGTACTTGGCCACGTCTATGGTCTTGCCGCCACCGATGCCGACCACCGCGTCGTACGACCGGGCGCGGAGTTTGCCGCCCAGGTCGTCGGCGGCGTCCAGCGTCCCGCCGGAGACGGTGAACACGTCCGCCGAGCGCAGTGACGGTCGGATCAGCTCCGCGATCTGGGCACCCTGACCCGGGCCGACCACCACCGCGACGTCGCCCCCGGAGGAGATCCGCCCGTCGGCCAGGATCGCGCCCAGGTCGGCGACCGCCCCCCGTCGCACGTCGATGTGCAGCGGGGTGAGGACGCTCCGGGCTAGTAGCGGCACGCGATCTCCCGCGCGCGGGCCAGGTCGGCGTGGTTGTCGACCTCGACCCACGGGACGTCACCGATCGGCGCCGCCCGCACCTCCCCGCCCCGGTCGGAGAACTCCTGGTAGCCGTCCTCGTAGTAGAGGTTCGGGTCCCGTCGCCAGGTCGCCTCCAGCGCGTCGGCGAGGGCCTCGGCGACCTGCGGCTCGATCAGCGTCGCGCCGATGTACTCCCCGTACGCCTCGCCCGGGTCCATGATCTTGGTGATCCGGGTGAGCTGGCCGGCGGCGTCGAAGGTGGTCTTCATCTCCTCCTCGGCCAGCGGCTTGAGGGTGTCCACGGCCAGCAGGATCCCCGGGCCGCGCTCGGCCAGCAGGGTCTTCTCGATGCTCACCGGGTGCACGGTGTCCCCGTTGACCAGCAGCACCCCGCGCGCGAAGTACTCCCGGGCGAGCCAGAGCGAGTAGGCGTTGTTCCACTCCTCGGCCTTGTCGTTGTGCACCAGGGTGAGCGTGACCCCGTACCGCTTCTCCAGGTCGGCCTGCCGCTCGCGGACCGCGTCCGCCGCGTAGCCGACGACGATCACGATGTCGGTGAGCCCGACCTCGGCGAGGTTGCCCAGCGCGATGTCCAGGATCGTCGTCTCGCCGTCCACCGGCACCAACGCCTTGGGCAGGGTGTCGGTGTACGGGCGCAGCCGTCGTCCCGCTCCGGCCGCGAGCACCATTCCGATCATCGCGACATCCTCCCTAGTCCTGCTCCCGTCACCGGTGGAGGATAGCGCCGGCCGGGTGCGCCGCTCCGGCCAACCGGGTCAGCCGGGCAATGCCGCCAGGTCGGCGAGCATGGTCAGGCGCTCCTCCGCGCTGAGCGCGGCGTACGGGGCGGCGGCCCGCCGGTCGGTCTCCAGTTCGATGGCGAGTCGCTCGGGGCCGGCCGGCAGGGCGGCGATGCTCGACGCGCTGTGCCCTGCGGCGGTCCAGGCGGCGGCGTGCGCGTCGGCCCTGTGGTGTCGCAGTGTGCTGAGCCGGTTGAGCAGCAGCACGCCCGACGGGGTGCCGTCCGGCTCGTACGGGGGTGCCAGCGCGGCGAAGGCCGAGGCGACCCGGTCCGGCTCCTCGTCGGCCAGCACCAGGGCGTACGACAGCAGTCGGCCGAGCATGGCCACCAGCCGGGCCACCCGGTCTTCGTGGCCGGCCCACAACTCTTCGGTGACCTCGGCGTGCACCTGGTACAGCTCGGCGAGGAAGGCGGCGCCCCGCTCGGTGGCGGACAGGGCGCCGTCCGGGCCGCGGTAGATCATCCCGTGGGCCACCTGCTTGTCCACGGTCCGCCGGCAGGCGACCGGGTCCTGGTAGCGGGTGATCGCCGCGAAACCGGGCCCGTCGACAGTGCCACCGGGTGCGGCCAGCCGGGTGCGCAGGTCGACCAGGAAACCGGTCGCCGTGATTCCGCCGTAGCGCTGGGACAACTCGGCGCCACCACCGTCCCGGCCGGCCAGGATGCCGGCGCGGAAGGTCCGGTCCACGGCCGGCGCGAGCAGCCCGGCGATCCGGTGGGGCGCCAGTTCGACGGTGTTCACAGACCGATCGACCGCAGGACGGCGAAGCCCTCCTCCGCGATCCGCCGGATCAGCCCGTCGTTGACGTCGCGGTGCTCGTCGAGCACTGTCACCTCGTGCTCGGCCAGCCAGCGGTACTCGGTGTGCTTGCCGGCCTCCAGCATCGGGCGGTCGAGGTCACCGTCGACGCGGACCAGGAAGTCGTACTCGGTCCGGGCCAGGCCGTCGTCGCCGACGTAGCTGTACTCGCCCACCTGGCCCAGGACGTGGGAGAGGACCCAGCCGGTCTCCTCGGTGATCTCCCGACGCAGTGCCTCGTCGATGTCCTCTCCCGGCTCCACGTGACCGCCGACGATGTCCCAACAGTTGGGAAACAGGCGTCGGTGTGGTGAGCGGCGCTGAAAGAAGATGCGGCCGTCATGGTCGACGATCAGCGCGCCGGCGCAGCGCAGGGGCTCGGTGGACACCATCCGACAGTAGCCAGCGTCCGCAGCTTGTGCGATGCCGCTCTTGTCCCGGAAACATCCACCGACCACCATGTCCGTACCGAATGCCACCGTCCCAAAGGGGTGATGTGTGATGCAGGTACGGGATGCGATGTCCAGCCAGGTCCTCGTCGTCGGTCCGGAGCACACGCTCCGCCAGGCGGCCCGGATGATGTCGGCCCGCGGTGTCGGGTCGGCGGTCGTGATCGACCCGGATTCCGAGGGTGTGGGGATCATGACCGAACGCGACGTGTTGAAGGCCATCGGCGCCGGCCTGGACTGCGACGTGGAACGCACCGGCGCCCACCTGACCTGGGACGTGGTCTACGCGGGGCCGGAGTGGACGGTGGCCGAGGCCGCCGCCGCGATGGCCCGGGGCGGATTCCGGCACCTGGTGGTGCTGGACGGCCAGGAGGTGGCCGGCGTGATCTCCGTGCGGGACATCATGCGGGTCTGGTCGGAGAGCCAGGCGGTCGCCACGACGTGACCGGGGGTGGTGTGCGGGGCCGGATCGATGGGTAGACATCCCTTGCGGGCGCGGAGATGCCGTGGCCCGTGGGGGAGGTCCCGATGCGCGACGCGGAGCGGCTGGTCGAGCAGCAGTACGACATGCTCCTGCGTCGGGACGTGGCCCGGCTGCCGGATCTCTACGCCCCGGAGGCGTTCTACGCCATGCCGGGCGTGACGGTCCGGCCGATCGAGCTGCCCGCGCTGCTGCGCACCTGGACCGGCGCCTTTCCGGACCTGCGGGTCGACCCGATGGGCGCGGTCCGCACCGGCGGTGGCGCCGCGGTCGAGCTGCGACTGACCGGCACCCACACCGGCACACTGCACTCGCCGTACGGCACCGTCGCGCCCACCGGCCGGCTGGTGAGCTGGGAGGTGGCCGACGTGGTCCGGGCCCGCAAGGGTCGGATCACCGCCTGGCGCTCCTACTTCGACTGGAGTCAGCTCCTCGACGCGCTCGGCGTGCAGCTGGAGGGACTTTCCCGGGCCGCGCAGCACGACGCGCTCGCCCTTCCGGTCTGATCTGCCGCCGTCCGGTGGAGTGGGGTCACCCGACCCGGTGGCTCAGGATGCGGACATCGCCGTGCCGACCGCGCGTCCCCCGCCGCCGCCCGTACGCTCAACATCCATGACCGCCGAGCAGTTGATCTCCTTTGCCCGTGGGGCTCCCTCGCTGGACATCGTCGATGTCGAGGGGCTCAAGGCCGCCGCCGTCCGCGCCTTCGACGCCGACCCCGCGGGGGTGACGGCGTACGGCACCTCCGTCGGGTACCTACCGCTGCGAAAGTGGATCGCCGAGAAGCACGGGGTCGAGGCCGACCAGGTGCTGGTCACCAACGGGTCGCTTCAGGCCGACGCGTTCCTCTTCGACCACCTGGTCCGCCCCGGCGACGCGGTGGTGGTGGAGCGCCCGACGTACGACCGGACGCTGCTCAACCTCCAGCGGATGGGCAGTGAGCTGCACGGCATCGCCGTCCAGCCGGATGGCCTGGACACTGCCGAGCTGCGCAAGCTGCTGGAGTCCGGGGTCCGCCCCCGGCTCGCGCACGTCATCCCGAACTACCAGAACCCGGCCGGCATGACGCTGTCCCTGGAGAAGCGCCGGGAGCTGCTCGACCTGGCCGCCGAGTACGAGTTCACGATCTTCGAGGACGACCCGTACGCGGACGTCCGCTTCCGTGGCGAGGCGCTGCCGTCGATGCTCTCGCTGGACACCCGCAACGTGGTGGTGCACGCGTCGAGCTTCACCAAGACGGTCTGCCCGGGCGTGCGGGTCGGTTACCTGGTCGGCCCGGCCGACCTGATCGCCTCCATCGCGAAGAACGCGACGAGCCTCTACATCTCGCCCGGGATGGTGTCCCAGGCGATCGTGCACCAGTTCTGCGTCTCCGGTGACATCGACCGCTCGATCGAGACGGTCCGGGCGGCGCTCGGCGAGCGGGCCCAGGTGCTCGCCGATTCGTTGCGCCGGCACCTGCCGCAGGCGCGGTTCGTGGAGCCCGACGGCGGCTACTTCCTCTGGGTGGAGTTCCCGGAGGACGTGCTGGTCGACCGGCTCGCCCCGGCGGCGGCCGAGCGCGGGGTCGCCGTGGTCAAGGGCAGTGACTTCGTGCTGGACGGCGGGCGGCATGCTCTCCGACTGGCCTTCTCGGCGGTGACGGCCGACCGGATCGATGAGGGTGTCCGGCGGCTCGCCTCGG
Source organism: Micromonospora noduli (assembly GCF_003264365.1). Classification (GTDB taxonomy): domain Bacteria; phylum Actinomycetota; class Actinomycetes; order Mycobacteriales; family Micromonosporaceae; genus Micromonospora; species Micromonospora noduli. The sequence goes on along the minus strand of NZ_PYAK01000012.1, from coordinate 60,781 downwards.
CCGTCGAGGCCGTCCGCAGCTGAATTAACTGTCGGGTTCCTGACAGAACGACGATGCCGGCCGTCCCGGGGCTCCCCTCCGGGCGGCCGGCTGGCCCACAATGCTGCGAGCGTCACCCCGCCAGCTGCGGAGTTCACCGCCCGGCCTCCGGGCCGGCCCTGCCGGGTTGATGCGGCAGCACAACCTCCCGCCCCCACAGGTGCCGGGTGGGCCGTGTCGTCCCCCGCACACCCCCCGATGCGGCCCGGCCCGCCCGGCGCCGCCCCCCACGCGACCGCCGTCACACCGGTCCTCTACCGCGATCGGCGTAGCCTGCAAGCCGCAGCTGAGCGCGGGAGGTGACGCGATGACGGATCGGACAGAGCGGGACCGGACGGCACCGTCGACCACCGGTCGGGTGCTGCGACCTCGGGCGTGGCCCTCCCCGGTCCGGGCGATGACCCGGATCCTCAACGCCGACGGCTCGCCGCCCGTGCCGGCGCCGACGGGCACGGGCACCGGCCGCAGCGCGGTGGTCGACTGCGCGCTCTACGTCGACGGCAGGCGGCAGCCCGGCGACTGGACCTACGCGGAGGCGTTGGCCGCTGCCCGCCGCGAGGAGCACGGGTTCGTCTGGATCGGTCTGCACGAGCCCGAACTGGCCGAGATGACCGCCATCGCGGAGACCTACGGCCTGCACGAACTTGCGGTCGAGGACGCGGTCAAGGCCGAGCAGCGCCCCAAGCTGGAGCGGTTCGGCGACGTCGTCTTCCTGGTGCTGCGCACCGCCCGCTACTGCGAGCACACCGAGCTGACCGAGAACTCCGAGGTGGTGGAGACCGGGCAGGTGATGCTCTTCATCGGCCCGAACTTCGTGATCAGCGTCCGGCACGGCGATGCCTGCCGGCTCGCCCCGATCCGCGCCGACCTGGAGACCAAGCAGGAGTTGCTGCTGCACGGCCCGTGGGCGGTGGCGTACGGCGTGACCGACCGGGTGGTCGACCTCTATCTGGAGGTGGCCGAGCAGATCGAGGACGACCTGGACGTGCTGGAGGCGGAGGTCTTCGACCGGCACGGCCACGGGCGGATCCAGCGGATCTATCAGATGAAGCGGGAGCTGGTGGAGTTCAAGCGGGCGGTGGTGCCGTTGCAACGGCCGCTGATGACGCTGACCTCCCAGGTCAACCGGGACGTGCCCAAGGAGATCCGCAAGTACTTCCGGGACGTGCAGGACCACCTGAGCCGCACCGTGGAGCAGGTGAACTCCTACGACGACCTGCTGAACTCGATCCTCCAGGCGCGGCTGGCCCAGGTCACCGTCGACCAGAACAACGACATGCGCAAGATCGCCGCGTGGGCGGCCATCGCCGCGGTCTGGACCTCCATCGCCGGCGTCGAGGGCATGAACTTCGAGAACATGCCCGAGCTGAAGATGACGTACGGCTATCCGGTGGCCCTGGCCCTCATGCTCGGCGTCTCACTGGCCCTCTACCGCTGGTTCCGCCGCAACGGCTGGCTCTGACCCTTCGGTAGCGCCGCTCACGCGGAAGCGCCGACGAGTGGGTGGACCCACTCGCCGGCGCCCGATGCGCTGCTGTTGATCTCAGCGGCGGCCGTTGGTGCGGGCCGTGTCCTTGCCCAGCGCCTTGGTGAGGTCGTCGGTCGGCCGACCGGAGACATCGGTGGCGCCCTCGGCGACCGACGGGACCTTGTCGGTCGGGCGGACACCGGTCTGCTTGGCCGGGGCGGTGGTGCTGGCACTGGAGCCGCCGGCCACCGCCGAGCTGCCAGCGCCGGTCATCCCCGCCGCGCCGGACATGGCGGACCCGTCGGACCCCCGGGCGGCGGACGGCGTACGCACCTCGATCGAGTCGACCTCGTCGCGCATCGGCTCCAGGGTGCTGCGGGTCGGGTCGTACTCGGCCCACTCCTGCTGCTCCCGGCGGCGACGCAGGGCGACCGCGCCGGCCAGGCCGGCGATGGCACCCGCCGCCAACAGGCCGGTCATCATCGAGCCGCGACGACGCGGCTGCTTCTTCTTACCGGTGATCCGCATGGTCTTCGACTTGGCCTTCCTGGTCAGCGGCCCTGCCTGCGCGGCGCCGTCACGAGCAGCCGCCGCCAGCGGTGCCAGCGTGGTGAGAGTCGTCCCCCAGCCGGTGGACGCGCGGTCGCGTACCTTCGCGGCCGTCGGTGCGACGTAGCCCCGGGCCACCTGGACCCGCGGGCCGACGGTCGCGCCGGCGCCCTTCGCGGCGTGATTGGCTGCCAGCATCAGGTGGCTGATGCTCTGGTTCAGCTCGGCCTTGGCCAGCTGCCCCTGGGACTTACGCCGCCCGAATCCAAACACGGTCCTACCTCCTGGGAGTTGTTCCTTCGTCATCCTCCACCTTCGGATGCCTCCGCGATGCCAGATCGGGCACATGGGAGGATCCGCATGGAACTGACCAACGAGTGAGGAGTACCCGTGGCCGAGGCTGTCTACGCCACCCTGCACACCAACGCTGGCCCGATCCGGCTGGAGCTCTTCCCCAACCACGCGCCGAAGACCGTCCGCAACTTCGTCGACCTGGCCGAGGGAAACCGTGAGTACACCGACCCGCGCACCGGTCAGCCGGGCAGTGGGCCGTACTACGACGGCACCATCTCGCACCGGGTGATCAGCGGTTTCATGGTCCAGATGGGCGACCCGACCGGCACCGGCCGGGGCGGACCGGGCTACAAGTTCGCCGACGAGTTCCACCCGGAGCTGCGGTTCGACCGTCCGTACCTGCTGGCGATGGCGAACGCCGGACCGGGCACCAACGGTTCGCAGTTCTTCATCACCGTGTCCCCGACGCCGCACCTCAACAACCGGCACACCATCTTCGGCCAGGTCGCCGACGAGGAGTCGGTGAAGATCGTGGATTCGATCGCGAACACCCCGACCGGTCCGAGCGACCGTCCGCTCCAGGACGTCGTCATCGAGCGGGTCGAGATCGAGCGGTCCGCTTCCTGAACGACTGGCGAGGTACCTTTGCTCGCATGATTGAGCGCTCCGGAGCACAGCCGGTGCCGGTGGACCGTGCGGTGGCGGACGGAGGGTCGGCCCGGTGAGCGAGTCTCCGCCGACCACCCCGGTCTGCTACCGGCACCCCGGCCGGGAGACCTACGTCCGGTGCACCCGCTGTGACCGGCCGATCTGCCCGGACTGCATGCGGGACGCCTCGGTCGGGCACCAGTGCCCGGAGTGCGTCAACGAGGGACGTCGCAGTGTCCGGCCGGCGCGTACCGCCTTCGGCGGCGGTACGGCCGGCCGGCACGGCTATGTCACCAAGGCGCTGATCGCCGTGAACGTGCTGTTCCTGCTCGCCTCCATCGCCTCTGCCCGGGGCGGGGACGCGGCGGTGGGCGGCTCCGGCTTCGGCGGCCTGATGGGTGGCAGCACGCCGCTGACCGAGTGGGGTGCGGTGCTCGGCCGGGCCTACCTCTCCGACTACACGCTCGGCGGGATCGCCGAGGGCCAGTGGTACCGGCTGGTCACGGCGATGTTCCTGCACTACGGCGTGCTCCACCTGCTGCTCAACATGTGGGCGCTGTGGGTGCTCGGCCGGTCGCTGGAGGCCAACCTCGGGCGGGTGCGGTTCGCCGCGCTCTACCTGATCGCGGGTCTCGGCGGCAACGTGGCCGCCTACCTGTTCAGCAGCCCGCGGGCGGCCACCGTCGGCGCGTCGACCGCCGTGTTCGGTCTCTTCGCCGCGCTGATCATCATCGAGCGCAGGTTGGGCCGGGACATTTCCCGGATCATCCCGATCCTGGTGATCAACCTGGTGTTCACGCTCGCCGTGCCGGGCATCTCGATCCCCGGGCACCTGGGCGGGCTCGTGGTCGGCGCGCTGATGGCGTTGGTGCTCGCGTACGCGCCGCGGAGTCGTCGCACGCTGGTGCAGGTCACCGGTGGGGCGCTGATCCTGCTGATCCTGCTCGCGCTGGTGCTCTTCCGGACCGCCGCACTGCTCACCTGACCGGGCGGGCTGCCCGCAACGCGGCGGCCACCTCTTCCGGGGTGGCTCCCAGGTCGTACCGGCCGAACAGGTGCAGCGAGTTACCTGCGTCGATCTCCAGGGTTTCGCTGGTCAGCCCCAGCCGGGGCCGCCGGTCGACGGCGATCGCCTCGACCGCCGACCAGGGCAGCAGCCGCCGGCCGGCGAAGCCGTGGATGACGGTGAGCCCGGCCGGGTCCACCGCCAGTCGGACCGGCGCGACCAGGTCACGTACCGCCCAGCCGGCCAGCGCGGCGGCGGCCAGGACGGCCACCGCCAGGCGGACCGGGTCGCCGTCGGCGAAGAGCAGCCCGAGCGCGACGAGCAGGACGGCGCCGGCCAGTTTCGCCGCCGGCAGGCTCGACGGCACCCGCCACTGCTGTGCCGGGGAGGTCTCATTCACCCGCCCAGCATGCCAGCGGCAGTCGGACTCCGGCACCTCGTGCGGGTGTGGCCGGACGACCGGTCGATGGACGACGTAGGATCGGGGCAGCCCAAGTTACCGGGGAGTAAACATGAGTGACGCGGTCATCGTCGGCGCGGTACGTACCCCGGTCGGGCGGCGCAAGGGCAGCCTCGCCAGCGTCCACCCGGTCGACCTCTCGGCGCACGTGCTGCGCGCCCTCGCCGAGCGCACCGGGCTCGACCCGGCCCAGGTCGACGACGTCTTCTGGGGCTGCGTGTCCCAGGTCGGCGAACAGTCGTGGAACATCGCCCGCAACGGCGTGCTCGCCGCCGGCTGGCCCGAGACGGTGCCCGGCACCACACTGGATCGGCAGTGCGGCTCCAGCCAGCAGGCCCTGCACTTCGCCGCAGCGACGGTGCTCTCCGGTCAGGCCGACCTCGTGGTCGCCGGCGGCGTCGAGTCGATGACCCGGGTGCCGATGGGCTCCAGTGTGGCCGGCGGCATGCCGTTCAGTGACCAGCTACGCGCCCGTTACCGGGGCGTCGAGGGCTTCGCCGACGACGCGCCGCTGCCGTTCAACCAGGGGGTCGGGGCCGAGCTGATCGCCCAACGGTGGCGCCTCTCGCGTACCCAACTGGACGAGTTCGCGCTGGCCAGCCACGAGAAGGCGGCCGCCGCGCAGGACGCTGGCGCGTTCGACCCGGAGCTGGCTCCGGTGCCGCTCGCCGACGGTGGCAAGTTCGCCGCCGACGAGGGCATCCGCCGGGAGACCTCCCTGGAGAAGCTGGGTGAGCTGGCCACCCCGTTCCGTGCCGACGGCGTGGTGACCGCCGGTTCCGCGTCCCAGATCTCCGACGGCGCCGCAGCCCTCGCGGTGACCACCTCCGACTGGGCCAGCCGACACGGTCTGCGCCCGCTGGCCCGGATCCACACCGCCGTGGTCGCCGCCGACGACCCGGTCACCATGCTCACCGCGCCCATCCCGGCCACCGCGAAGGCGCTGCGCCGCGCGGGGCTGGGCATCGAGGAGATCGGGGTGTACGAGGTGAACGAGGCGTTCGCCCCGGTGCCGCTGGCCTGGCTCGCGGAGACCGAGGCGGACCCGGAGCGGCTCAACCCGCGCGGCGGGGCGATCGCCCTCGGCCACCCGCTCGGCGGCTCCGGTGCCCGGATCATGACCACCATGCTCCAGCACATGCGGGACAACGGCATCCGCTACGGCCTCCAGACCATGTGCGAGGGCGGCGGCATGGCCAACGCCACCATCGTCGAGCTGGTCTGACGCGGGGCGGGAAAACGCCTCGCCTCGACGCGGAACGGCCGCCTAAGGTGCCCAGCGTGACGACGATCGCCGGTGAGCGCGCCCCCGACTGGTCCAGCGAGCAGTGGCAGGTGCGGGCCCGATCCTGGGTCGACGCGCAGCTGAGCCAAACCGGCCGACGGGTGACCGGGCTGGTGGAGCCGAGGCTGCGGCCCTGGTCGCTGGTGTGGCGGGTGCCCACCGACGACGGTCCGGTCTGGTTCAAGGCCAACAACCCGGGCACTGTGCACGAGGCCGTCCTGATCGCGGCGCTCGCGGAGTTGACGCCCGACCGGGTGCTGACGCCGATCGCGGTGGACCCGGCGCAGGGCTGGTCGCTGCTGCCCGACGGCGGCGAGTCGTTGCGCGACGTGCTGGCGCGCGACCCCGACCTGGCGCACTGGGAGCGGGCGCTGCCCGGGTACGCGGCACTGCAACTGGCGAGCGCGTCGCGCGCCGACGAGCTGGTCGCCCTGGGCGTGCCGGATCAGCGTCCGGAGGTGCTGGCCGGTCTCTTCGCCGAGCTGCTCGACGATCACGAGGCGCTGCTGGTCGGCGCCGAGGGCGGGCTCAGTCCGGAGGTGCACGAGCGGTTGCGGGCCGAGCTGCCGGCGTACGCGCAGCGGTGTCGCCGGCTCGCCGACCTCGGCATTCCGGCGACCGTGCAACACGACGACCTGCACGACGGCAACGTCTTCGCCGGCGCGGCCGGGTACCGGTACTTCGACTGGGGCGACGCCTCGGTGGCGCACCCGTTCGGCACGCTGCTGGTGACCCTGCGCTCCATCGGGCACGCCGGGAAGCTCGCCGCCGACGACGCCCAGCTGGTGCGGTTGCGTGACGCGTACCTGGAGGTGTGGACCGACCGGTACGACCGGCGGACCCTCGTGGAGGCCGCCGACCTCGCGATCGGCCTGGGGCCGGTGAGCCGGTCGCTCTCCTGGCGTCGGGCACTGGACACCCCCGAGGAGTCCCGCGCCGAGTACGCCGACGCGGTCCCGGGCTGGCTGGAGGAGCTGTTCGCCGCCAGTCCACTTCAGCCGAACTCCTGACCATGATCCGTCCGAGTCGGAAGTCGGACAGGCAGTGCGACAGGCGGCGTGGAACTTCCAAAATTCCCGCGTGACCCACGTCACCCTGCTGGGGGCGTCGTTGGGCAGGTCATGGACGTCTTCTCCCGAACGTTCCTCCCGGCCGCCGCTGAGGCTGGCCTGGCCGTGCAGACGGTGAGCCGGCACATGCCGGTCTTCCGGCGCTGTGTCGGCTCCGGTGACGCCACCATCCTGGTCACCCGTTGCAGCCGCCCCGACCGCCCGGTCACCGGCGACTACCTGTTGCTACTCACGCACCGCCGCCTGGTGGTGACCCAGCAGACCCGGCTCCTGCACCGACTGCGACTGCACCTCAACACCGAATTGCGCGAGCTGAGCAACGTCACCTGGAGCCCGGACCCGCGGCTGCAGTCGGTGGAGATGGCGGCCACCGCGATCGACGGGATCCGTGAGCGGTTCCTGATCCGGACCAGTCACCCGAAGCAGGTCTGGCAGCTCGACGCGTTGCTCAACCAGGCGTTCCGGACCCGCCTGCGGCCGGCCGGCGCGCGGGTCGTCGCCAGCATCGGTGACGCACCGGCCGCCGCCCGGCCCGGGATGTTCGCTCCGTCCTGGTGAGCTGACTCCGCTGGGCGTCGCCCGGCTTTACCGAACTCGAACACACACCGATCGCGCCGAGCCCGCGCAGTCGGCAATCATGGGCCGGTGACCGTCGAACCACCGCATCGCGGGCTCGTCCTCGTCGTGGAGGACGAGCCGGCCATCGCCGACCTGGTCCGGCTCTACCTGACCCGGGACGGGTTCGGCGTCCACCTGGAACGTGACGGCGAGGCCGGGCTGAACGCGGCACGCCGGTTGCGCCCGGTGGCCTGCGTCCTGGACATCGCGCTGCCGGGCCTGCCCGGCACCGAGATCTGCCGCCGGCTGCGCGAGGCCGGCGACTGGACCCCGGTCATCTTCCTCACCGCCCGCGACGACGAGGTGGACCGGATCGTCGGTCTGGAGTTGGGCGCCGACGACTACGTCACCAAGCCGTTCAGCCCCCGGGAACTGGTTGCCCGGGTACGCGCGGTGCTGCGTCGATCCGCCGGCGGCCCGGAGGGCGCGGACCGGCAGCGTGTCGTCGGCCCGGTGACGCTCGACCCGGCCCGCCGTACTGTCACCGCCGCCGGCTCTCCGGTGCAGCTCACCTCCACCGAGTTCGACCTGCTGGCCCACCTGATGGCCCGGCCCGGCCGGGTCTTCACGCGGGAGGAGTTGCTGGCCGGTGTCTGGGGCTACGCGGCGCACGCCGGCACCCGGACGGTGGACGTGCACGTCGCCCAGGTGCGGGCGAAGCTCGGCCCGGCGAGTGTGATCCGGACCCATCGCGGCGTGGGGTACGCGGTCGATGCCTGACCACCCTGGGCACGTCGAGTCGCCGACCATGGCCCTGCCGGTGGTGGGCGCCGCCCCACCCACCGCACCCCGACGAGGCCGACTCGGCCGTACGCTGACCGCCCGCGCGGTGCTCGTCACCTGCGCGGTGGCGCTGGTGTCGGTGCTGGTCACCGCCATCGTCGCGGTGCCGTTGGCGATCCGTGGCGCGGAGCGGAGCGAGCAGGAGGCGCTCGCCGCCCAGGCCCGACTCGCCGCCGAGGTGCTGCGGACCCGGCTCGACCGGGGTCGCAGCGCCGACGAGGAACGGCTCATCCGGCAACTGCGCGACCAGGGCATCGACGCGTACCTGGTCCGCCGTGGGGCGGTCGACCGGGCGGGTCTGCCGCCCCGGGTGGTGCAGCGGATCGGGCAGGGCCGCAACGTGTCGGCCCGCCGCTCGGTCAGCGGTGAGCGGGCTCTGGTCGAGGGTCGGGCCCTGCCCGGCGGCAACGGGGTGGTGCTCTCCCGTCCGCTGGCCGACGGGCTGTGGGCCCGGGTGCTGCTCAGTCTGTGGTTGCCGCTGCTGGCCGGGTTGACCGCCGGTGTGGTGGCCGGGCTGCTGCTGGCCCGTCGGCTGGCCCGGCCGATCCGGGTCGCGGCCACCGCCGCCGCCCGGCTGCGCGCGGGTGACCGCGCCGTCCGGGTGCCGGTCGAGCCGCCGGACGAGGTCGCCGACCTGGCCGAGGCGTTGAACGGCCTGGCTGCCGCGCTGGCCACCAGCGAGGGCCGACAGCGGGAGTTCCTGCTCTCCGTCTCGCACGAGCTGCGCACCCCGCTGACCGCGATCCGGGGGTACGCCGAGGCGCTCGCCGACGGGGTGCTCGGTGCCGACGACACGGTGGACACCGGTCGGACGATGCTGGCCGAGGCTCAACACCTGGACCGGCTGATCGGCGACCTGTTGGCACTGGCCCGGCTGGAGGCCGCCGACTTTCCCCTGGAACCGGTGCCGGTGGACCTGACCCAACTGGCAGTGGACGCGGAGCCGACCTGGTCCGGGCGGTGCGCGGCGGTGGGCGTGCCCTTCCGGGTGGAGACGCCCGGCCAGCCGGTGCCCGCGTACACCGATCCGGGGAGGATCCGGCAGGTGCTGGACGGGCTGCTGGAGAACGCGCTGCGGGTCGTACCCCCGGGGTCGCCGGTGGTGCTCGCGGTCCGGCCGGCCGGTGCGGACCCGGCGCACGGCGGCGTGTTGGAGGTTCGCGACGGCGGGCCCGGCTTCACCGACGACGACCTGGCGGTGGCCTTCGAACGCGGTGCGCTGCACGAGCGTTACCGGGGGGTGCGCAAGGTGGGCAGCGGACTGGGGTTGGCGCTGGCCGCCGGGCTGGTCCGCCGGTTGGGCGGGGAGATCGCCGCGGGGCACGCGCCGGAGGGCGGCGCCGCCTTCACCGTCCGGCTGCCCGGCGATCCTTACCTGACCCGAACATCGGCCTGACGCTCCGCTCGTCGTTCCCGGGAAGGCTGAGGGCTCCACGGACGAGAGGGAGAGTCATGCCACGTTGGGGTATCGCCACCGGCACTACGGCACTGCTCGCGGCGGTCGCGCTCGGCGTCAGCGGCTGCGGCGCAGCCGAGGTGGCCAGCCAGCCCGCCCGGGATGTCGCCGTCGAGGTCGCCGCCGCCATGGGAGTCGAGGGTCAGGCGCTGGCCGCGATGGGCTTCGACGCCGACGACCTGGACGTGCGGACCGTCGCCGCACCGGCCACGCCGACGCCGGGTGCGTCCCCCAGCGCCAAGGAGAAGGCCCGGGACAAGCGCGGTGAGGAGTGGCGCAAGCGCCGCCAGGCCCGCGTGCTGCTGCGCAGGAACACCTTGCACGGTGAGGCGGTGGTGAAGACGAAGGACGGCGGTACGCAGACCGTCGCCGTGCAGCGCGGCGAGGTGACAGCGATCGACGGCGACTCGATGACCGTCAAGTCCACCGACGGCTTCACCATGACCTGGACCTTCGGCGACGACCTGCGGGTGGTCGAGCGGCGGGCCACAGTGCAGCCGAGCGACGTCACTGTCGGCGCGACGCTCGGCGTCGCCGGCGCGAAGGACGGCGACAAGGGCGTGGCCCGGCTCGTCCTCATTCCCCGCGCCAAGTGAGCGCAGGGGCCCTGGTCGACGCCAGGGCCCCTGCCCTCGTCAGTAGACGCGGGAGCCGATGAAGTCGTCGTGACCGTAGCCGACCGGGTTGGCGGCGGTACGGGCCTCGAACGACCACTGCTGCCGGGTGCTGCTGGAGCAGTTCGCCAACCGCAGGCGAGAGCTGCCCAGCAGCGGGTTGTCGAACGCCACGCAGAGGTTGTTGGCGCTCGCCGGCCTGATCTGGTTACCCACGAAGACGAACTGCTGCGCTCCGGTGCCGTTGCAGTCGTAGATGTTGACAGCGGTGCCGGCGGTCATCGAGCTGTTGGCGACGTCCAGGCAACGGTCGTGGGACAGCTCCGAGTGCAGCGACCGTCGGGCCGAGTCGTACCAGAAGCCCTGGTTACGCCCGCCGTGGCAGGAGTACGGCTGCTGCGCGGTGCCGTTGCGGGAGTCGTACCCCTTGCCGTCGACACAGGTGCCGGTGGCCACGTTGCGCAGTTGCTTGAACTCCAGCAGCCCCGGGTAGAGCACGCCACCGCCGGTGCTGGCCGGGTCGACGCAGCTGGCCCGCGTCTGCCCGGAGTTCCAGAACTGGGTGATGCACTGGGCGAACATGCCGTGCCCGCGGGCGTTCGGGTGGAACGACTGTCGGGCGGCGTTCTCGTTCCAGATGCCGACCTCGATGAAGAGGCCGCGGACCGAGGTGTTGTCGGTGCACACCTCGTGCCCGTGGAAGAGCCGGCTGGCATCCAGGTAGCGGGTGCCGGTGTTCGCCGCGGCCGAGCGCAGCGCCGACTCGAACATCGGCACCGCCTTGTTCCGGGCGAACGCCGCGTCGGCCAGGTAGAGCAGACAACCGCCGGAGTACCAGCCGGGGAAGTTGGGGTTGTCCTCCACGTCGGGGCTGCCGGGGCTTGGGTACGACATCAGCACCAGTTCGTAGTCCGACCGCAGGTAGCCGGCGTTGGTCATGGTCTGCCGGATGTCGGTCAGCGCCGACTCCACGGCCTGCCGGCTGCCGTCGGTGCGGATCGTCCACTGGTCGGTGTAGGTGGGGTAGCAGGCACCCTGGAAGAAGACGCGGCGGACGGCGCAGTCGGTGGCGACCGGACCGAACTGGATGGTGCCGTCACCGTTCGCGCCGACCACCACCCAGATCAGCTTCACGTGCGTGTTGCGCGCCTTGATGCCCAGGTAGTCGCCCTGGTTCAGCTCGTTGTGCTGGGTCGGGCCGCCGGCGATCAGGTTCCACGGGGTGGCACCGGAGCAGGCGATGTTGTACTGCGCGTCCGACGTGATGCCGGTGCGGAAGACCGCCTGGTCGTACGAGCGGTCGCACCAGTTGCCGTCCTGGTGGGTGCCGGGGACGTAGTTGCCGACCCCCTCGCCGGATATCTCGCTGTCACCCATGGTGATCAACGCGGTACGCCGTTGTTCGATCGGGCGTATCGCCGGGCTGCCGTAGAGGGCGGTCGCCTCGGCGGCCCGGATGGCTTCGAGGTTGGCGGGGAGTGGTTGGACGGTCGGTCTGTCGGCGGCGGTGGCGGGGGTGGCCGGTCCGGCGAGCATCGGTAGGACGAGAGCGGCGACGGCGACGGCGACGGTAATGGCCCGTCGTCGGGTCGCGCGTTCGGGCCTGGCGGGGATTGCAGGCATCGACGCACTCCTTTCGGCTCAATCGCGGGACGTCGATTGAGTTACCAGACGGTAACGTGCGGATCAATAGATGTGAATGCGCTTCAGGTCCTTGCGCGCCGGATGCGGAACCGCCCGGATCGGACTATCCGGGCCCGCGCGCCAGCGCCACGGCAGCGCGGGCCGGCTTCTGGTTCAGCGGCCCGGCGGCAGGGCGTAGCCCACGTAGCCGCGGAACTCCAGCCGCCAGCCGGCCGGGACGAGTTTGGCGCAGGCCGCCTTGTTGCCGGTGCAGACGATCGCGTCGACCGAGGAGGGGTCGGCCGGCGGCCGTTCCGGCAGTACCGACTGCAACGCCACCAGGTCCGGTGAGCCGCCGTCGGGCTGCCGCAGCAGCAGCCACCACGGGTACTCCCAGTTGTCGTTCTGCTGCACCAGCCCGATCCGCCGCGCACCGCTGTCCTGGACCGCGGTCGCCGCCCAGCGGAACTCGTCGGCCCACTGGGGGCGGCGCAGGAACCGGGTGTCCCAGTCCGAGGTGGTGAAGACCGAGCCGGCGCCGACCAGCCGGCGCGGGAAGCCGTACGACACTGCGAGTACCCCGGCCAGCGCCGAGGTGGCCAGCACGGTGACGGCCGCCACCGTGGCAACCGTTCGACGCCCACCGGCGCGGTTGCGCAGGAGAGCGTCCAGCCAGAGGCCGGCGAGGGGCACGGCGAGCACCACGGCGTAGAGCAGCAGCCGGTTCCCCCACGGCTGCCACTTGATCATCGCGGTGTGCAGCAGCACGGCGGTCAGCACCACCGCGGCGTACGCCCGCAGCGACCCGGCCCGCTCGGGAGCGATCCGCCGTGGTCGGGCGAGCGCCATCACCGCACCGATCACCGCCAACGCCCCGGCCAGCGGAAACGCGACCCGGTCCTCGTCCGGATACCAGGCCGGCTCCGGGAACAGTTCCCGCCCGAAGGTGATCGCACGGTCCTGCGGGTCGACCCCGATCGCCTCGGCGCCGCTGATGATCAGCTCGGCCCCGGCCCGACGCAGCGGCGCCAGTGGCGTGTCGAACGCGGTGTGCCCGATCCGCAGCGCGTTGACCACTATCGACGCCGGGTCGTGCCGCTCCATCGGAATGGACTCGCGCAGCCGGGGCGGCCCCAGCGGGTGCCCGAACTCGGCGGTCACCCGAGCCAGGAAAGGGCCGACCACCACGGCAGCGACCACCAGGATCAGCACCGAACCGCCGACCGTGCGGGCCAGCCCACCGATCGGCCAGGACCGCCGACCACCGCCCGCGGCTGCCGGGTCGGTCGACGCGGCGTTCCTGCTCCGGGCCAGCCTCAACTGGGCCAGTCCCCAGAGCACCAGCAGCGGGCCGACCGCGATCAGGCCGCTGGTCTTGGTCACCGCGGTCAGCCCGGTGGCCGCACCCAGCCCGAGCAGCGTGCCCCAGCCGGTCCGTCGACTCAGCCCGTCCAGCACCACTGTCGCCGCGCAGGCCACCCACGCCGCGCAGATCAGGTCGGTCTGCGTGCTGGTGGCCTGGAGCACCACCATCGGCGTGGTCGCCAGCACGAACGCGGTGAGCAACTGGGCCCGCCTGCCGCCGCCGAGCTGTGCGGTGATCCGGGCGGCCACCAGGAGACAGACCACCCCGGCCGCCCACTGCACCAGGTTGTGCAGGTGGTCCCCGCCGGTGAGCAGGCGCAGGTGCAGCAGCAGGTACTCGGCTCCGGGCGGGATGGTCACCTGCCGGTGGATGGCGGTGGGCCAGAAGTCCAGGTCGCCCTGGGCCACCCAGTGCTCCACCTTCGGCAGGTGGTACGTCTGCGAGTCGAAGTTGTTCGGCTCGGCCAACAGCGCGACCAGCAGTTCCACCAGGACCAGCCCGCCGACCGTGCCGGCGAGGAGCCGCTCACCCGGTCGGGCCGTACGCCACGCGTCGACCGCTACGGCACGAAGGTCAGCGAACCTTCGAGCAGCCCGGGTCGGCGCGGAGGTGGGCTCACCGCGCTCGGCGGCCGGGGTGGACACGTCGGGTCCGCCACCGGACACCACAGCGCCGACCGGCACCGGCCGCGATGCAGCGCTGACTGCCGGCGCAGCGCTGACCGGCACCGGTGCGGCGGCGGGCGGCTGCCCGAGGCGGGTCGCCCGTCGCCAGCGCAGACCGGTCGCCGCTGCCGCCGCGACCAGGAAGAGCAGCCAGGCGACGGTGAACGCGCCTCGGGTCAGCGCGTGCGACGCGCCGAGCACCTCGACGACGAGCACCGCGTACGCCCCGGTGAGCAGGACGGCGCGCACCACGGCGAGCCGCAGCGGTGCGACCGCGCCAGCCTCGCGTGGCATCGCCGCGACGATGAGCAGGAGCACCGCGGCGGCAGGAACCGCCGCGAGCAGGGAGCCGGCAGCCGACATGGCGGAAGTAAACACCATTGATCTGAAGCCGCCGCGCCGACTGCCCAGCGGTAGCGGTACGCGGTAAACAAACCAACCAGGCTAGGCTATGGCCGACGTGTTGCCGCCACCGTGGAGATCCCCGTGAAGCTCTCGATCCTCATGCCGGTCTACAACGAGGAAGAACGCATCGCGGATGCCCTCAAGCAGGCATTGGCGGTGGACTATCCCTGTGAGATCGAATTGGTCGTTGTTGACGACGGCAGCCGCGACGGCACCGGCGAGGTCCTCGGTCGCGCCGACGACGCGCGCCTGCGGGTCATCACCCACCAGCGCAACGCCGGCAAGGGTGCCGCCATCAAGACGGCGGTCGACAGCGCCGAGGGTGACTACATGGTCATCCTCGACGCCGATCTGGAGTACGACCCGCAGGACATCCCCAAGCTGCTCGACCCGGTGCTCGACGGTCGGGCCACGGTGGTCTACGGCAATCGCACCTTCGGCAGCCACAGCGCCTACAGCTTCTGGTACGTGATGGGCAACAAGGGCGTCACGATGGCGGCCAACGTGCTGTTCAACTCGTACATCGGCGACCTGGAGACCTGCTTCAAGCTGATGCCGGTGGCGCTCTACCGGTCGCTTGAGGTGCGCTCGCGCGGCTTCGGCATGGAGGCCGAGGTGACCGGCAAGCTGCTGCGTCGCCGGATCCGGCCGTACGAGGTGCCGATCAGCTACCGGGCGCGCGGCCGCGAAGAGGGCAAGAAGATCACCTGGAAGGACGGCGTCGAGGCGATCTGGATCCTCGGGCGCGAGCGCGCTCGCCGCCGCCCCGCCGTCTCAGCCGCCAACTGACCCCAGGAACCCGCTGATCGACCGCCGCAGGCCGTCGGCGTCCAGACCATGCCACCGGGCGTGGTCGGCCGGATCGCCGTACCGTCGCAGGTCGGTCTGACCCACCCCGAGGGCGAGCAGTCGGTGCGGCACGTCCGCCAGGGCCCGGCTGACGAGCGCGCTCGATGTTCCCGCCAGGTACGGCTCGACCAGCACCACGTCGGTGTTGGCGAGCGCCCGCAGCCCGGGCGTGTCGAGCGGCCGGGGCGTGTGGGTGTACGCCACAGTCACGTCCATTCCCTCGGTCGCCGCCACTGTGGGGTCGAGCATCGGTCCGACCGCCACCACGAGGGGCGCATTCGTCAGGCCTCGCCGGATCACCCGTAGCCCTGTGGCGTCCGGGTACGCCTCGGCGTTGCGCTGCTCGGAGAGCCGCAGGTAGATCGGATCGTCGCTGGTCGCGGCGTTGCGCAACAGCGGCGCCACCTCGTCCGGGTGGCCGGGCACCCGGACCGTCCAGCCGTCACCGAGGGAGTCGAAGAGCGCCACGTCCCCGGGCGACTGGTGGGTGCGGCCCTCAGCCGACCCGTCGTACGACGCGCCGATGCTGACCAGGACGGCGCCCACGCCCTGGTGGTCCAGATCCAACTTGATCTGCTCGTACGCCCGGTCCACCAGGAACGTCGCGTACGAGTGTGCGATCGGACGCAGCCCGGTCAGGGCGAGCCCGCCGGCCACCCCGATCATCAGTTGCTCCCGGATCCCGACGTTGAGCACCCGGTCCGGGTGGCGGTGGCTGGCCGAGGCGAACTGGGCCACCGAGATGTCGGCCAGCACCAGTGCGGTACGCGGATTCTCGTCGAGGAGCGCGTTGGCGGTGTCGATGAAGGCGGTACGCATGTCGGTCATCCCTTGCTCTCGGTGCGGGCGACCACCAGGTGCGGGTGTCGTGGTCGGTGCCCGGTCAGCGCCGCGTACAGGGCTTCGTGGTTCCGGCCGTCGACGGTGTCGGCGGTCCAACCGTTGACGGTGAACCGGCTGGCGATGCCACCGGCCCACCCGTGGCTGGCCGACGAGTTGTCGACAACGATCGCGGTGAGGCTGTCGAGGCCTGTCGCTCCCGCGTACGCGATCGCCTCGTGGTTGGATCCCTCGTCCAGTTCGGCGTCGCCGAGCAGCACGTACACCCGGGGGTTGAGCAGCCCCTGGGCGCGCAGGCCGAGCGCGGTGCCGACGGCCAGCCCGAGCCCGTGCCCGAGGGAGCCGGAGCCGATCTCGACCCCGGGCACCAGGAGCCGGTCCGGGTGGTGGCCGAGCCGGCTCGCCGGTCCGGCCAGGTCGTCGAGCCAGGCGTCCGGGATGAAGCCGTGCGCGGCGAGCACCGCGTAGTAGGCGGCCGGTCCGTGACCCTTGGAGAGCAGGAACCGGTCCCGCTGCGGATCGTCGGCGGTGTCGGGGGTGACCCGCAGCACGCGGTCGTAGAGCACCTGGAGCACATCGGTGGTGGAGTGCGCGCTCGGCGCGTGCTTCTCGTCGCCGGTCAGTCGTCGGATCAGCCCGGGCAGTCGGGCGCTGCTGTCGGTGGGCAGTGTGGTGGTCATGCCACTACTGTGTGAGTTGAAGTGGACTTCAACTCAAGGACCTGGGGATGCCGGATCTACTGACGATCGGTGAGCTGTCCGCCCGCTCCGGGGTGGCACCGTCGGCGCTGCGCTACTACGAGCGACTCGGGCTGATCCGCGCCGACCGCACCGGCGGCAATCAGCGCCGGTACGCCCGCGCCGAGCTGCGGCGGGTCGCCTTCATCCGGATCTCCCAGCAGGTCGGCGTCTCGCTCGACGAGATCCGGGAGGCACTCGACTCGCTTCCCGAGGCCCGCACCCCGAGCCCGCAGGACTGGGCGCGGCTCTCGGCGAGCTGGCGCAGCCGACTGGACGAGCGGATCCGGTTGCTCACCAAGCTCCGTGACGACCTGGACGGCTGCATCGGCTGCGGCTGCCTGTCCTTGCAGCGCTGCACGCTCAACAACCCGGAGGACACGCTGGCCGGCGAGGGCCCGGGCGCCCGGCTGGTGCTGCCCCGACCGACGGACGACCCGACGCTGGCAGGCTCGCTCAACTGACGGCCACCCGGCAGGCTCGCTCAGCTGACGGCCGACCCGCCACCCGGCGGGCGGGTGAGCAGCACCTTGCCGAAGTGATCGCTCGACTCGACGAGCCGGTGCGCCTCCGCCGCCTCCGTCATCGGCAGCCGTCGGTCCACGATCGGCCGGATCCGACCCGCCTCGACCAACGGCCACACCTCGTCCCGTACGCCCTGGACGATCTCCGCCTTCTCAGCGAGCGGACGGGACCGTAGCGACGTCGCGGTGACGCTCGCCCGCTTGGTCAACAGCGCGCCGAGATCCAACTCCGCCTTGCGCCCACCCTGCATCCCGATCACCACGAGCCGACCGCCGGTGGCCAGCGCGGAAACGTTCCGCCCCAGGTAGGACCCACCCATGATGTCGAGGATGACGTCCACGCCGCGCCCGTCGGTGACCCGCCGGACCTCCTCGACGAAGTCCTGCTCCCGGTAGTCGATCAGGTGCGCCGCACCCAACTCACGCAGCCGGGCGTGCTTGCCCTCCCGCGCGGTGGTCAGCACTGTGACGCCGAGGGCCGCCCCGAGCTGCACGGCGAAGGTGCCGATCCCGCTGCCCCCGCCGTGCACCAGCAGCGTGTCGCCAGTGCCGAGCCGCGCCACCTGAACCAGGTTCGACCAGACCGTGCAGGCCACCTCGGGCAGCGCCGCCGCGTCGACCGGGTCGCAGGGCACCGGCAGCAGTTGCCCGGCGGGGACCGCAACCCGCTCCGCGTACCCACCGCCGGCCAGCAGCGCGCAGACCTGCTGCCCGACCGCCCAACCGACGACCTCCGCGCCAACCTCCGTGATCACCCCAGAGCATTCCAACCCGGGGTACGCGGGCGCGCCCGGCGGCGGAGGGTAGTGCCCCTGCCGTTGCAGCAGGTCAGCGCGGTTGACCCCGCTGGCCCGCACATCCACGATCACCTCGTCCGGGCCCGGCTCCGGGTCGGGCACCTCGGCCCAGACCAGCGCGTCGGGTCCACCGGGCTGCGGAATCGTGATGGCTCGCATGGGCCCAGTCTTCCCGATCTCACCGGGTGCCGCAGGCGCACCCTCCAGCCCACAGTGGACGCGGCAGACCGCCTGGCCGGCGCACCGGGGAGGGACGCCGGGCCGCCCGGAGCGAGCCGTGGCAGACTATGCGTGGCCGTACGCCCACGGGTGACGGCCCAGGAGGGTTCGCCTAGTGGCCGATGGCGCTGGTCTTGAAAACCGGTAAGGCAGCGATGTCTTCGTGGGTTCGAATCCCACACCCTCCGCCACCTTGATCCACTCGACTTCCCGGAAGTCGGGGGGTTCGGCCCACGCGGATGCCGCGATTTCCTGAATGTCGAGTGGATCTGGCGCGGGTGGGGTGATGGCAGTCCGGTGCCCCCGTGTCCCGGTCACTCCGGCGGGTCGGTGGACCGCCGTTCCCGGCGGATCGTCTCCTCGGCCAGTCGCTCGACAGCGCGTCGGCGTTCGTCGGCGATGGCTCGCTCGTCCCGGCGGCGGAACGCGGTGATGACGGCTACCGCGAAGTCCCGCCAGATGCCGGCCACGATGTCCCCCTGCGGAACGTTGCCCGAACTCAAACGTAGCTCCGCGAAACCACAGTCGGTCAGCGCGCGCTTCCGGTCGTCGGGAGGGCCGTGGCGGGGTAAGAAGGGGCTGGTATCTCCGCACATCGGAAGGACGCGTCCCCATGACCCTGGAACGACCGATCGCCCCGGACCCGTACGAGCTGCTGCCGACGGTGCCCTCGTTCACGCTGACGAGTGACGACGTGCAGAACGGCGAGCCGATGGACGCCCGGCACGCGCATGGCAGCACCGGGGGCGACAACGTCTCGCCGCAGCTGACCTGGTCGGATTTCCCCGCCGAGACGAAGAGCTTCACGGTGACCTGCTACGACCCGGACGCGCCGACCGGCAGCGGTTTCTGGCACTGGGTGCTGGTGAACGTGCCGGTCAACGTCACCCAGTTGCCCACCGGGGCTGGTGGCGCGGCGGGCACCGACCTCGGCGGGGCGTTCCCGGTCCGCAACGACTACGGCGAGCAGGGCTACGGCGGCGCGGCTCCGCCGCCCGGCGACCGCCCGCACCGCTACGTCTTCGCGGTGCACGCCCTGGACGTCGACCGCCTGGACCTGACTCCGGACGCCAGCCCCGCCTACGTCGGCTTCAACCTGACGTTCCACACCCTGGCCCGAGCGGTGATCCGCCCGACCTACCAGATCAAGGAATGATCCGTACCCCGCGATCTTGCACGTGACCGCGAGGTGCGGTGCAAGATCGCGGGGATGGGTGCGTCAGGCTGGGACGCGGGCTACGGCGAAGACGGACTGGCCGAAGGGTGGGAGAACCAGCTGCTCGGCGGCCTTGGTGGCGGGCAGGACGAGGGTGTCGTACACCTTGACCATCGGGCCCTCCTTCGGCATCAGCCGGAAGACCTTGGTGGCCATGAAGTAGCCGATCAGCCCGAGCGCGTTGGCGTAGTGCATCTTCTCGATGGTCAGACCGGCGTCGGTCATCGCCGCCCCGAGCGTCTTCTTCGTGTAGCGGCGGACGTGCCCGGTGGCGATGTCGGCCGGGCCCATCGCGAACTGGAACGCCGGCACGATGATGATCACGGCGCCGCCGGGTCGGACCAGGTCGCGCATGCTCTCCAGCGCGCCCACGTGGTCCTCGATGTGCTCCAGGACGTTGTACGAGACGGCGGCGCTGTAGTCGCCCCGGTCGTTGTGCGGCAGCAGCATCTGCCGGACGTCGATGTTCGGACGGTCGGCGAGGCGCTCCTTGAGCTGCACGAGCCGGTCCGGGTCGGCCTCGGTTGCGGTGAACCGCGGCAGCCGCTCGGACCATTCCAGTGCGTAGTCACCGAGGCCGCTGCCGATCTCGATCGGGTCGTCGCCGAGATACGGCACGGCCAGTTCGATGAACCAGCGACGGTGGTTGACAGCGGTTGCCAGGCCTTCCAGCACCTCGGACTGCACGCGCTGATCCCCAGTGATTTCTGCCATGCGTCGATTCCTCACGATATGAACTCGACCCGTGCCTGGACCGACAGAGTGAATCATCCGCTGGGATGGCGAAAGAATCGGGGCATCGGGGTGGCCGAATTGTGGTCGGGGGGTGGGTTCGTGATCGGCGGTCGGCGAACCCGGCACATAGTACGGCAGTACCCCGAAACATGTCACGGCGGCGCCATACGCTGACTACCCTATGAATTGTCATGACTACTCCTGAACCGGACGTGCCCAGCGGCAGCGGCGGCCCGGCCGCCGCGCCGTCGGCGGAGAGGGCTTCCGGTGCCGTTCGGCCTTCCCGTAGGGGGATGTGGGCCGATCTGGTCGCCGTGCTGAGCTTCGTGCTGCTTGGCTTCTGGGTCACCTGTCGACTCTGGCTGGACCCGAACAGCGATGTGCGGGACAACCAGTCCGATCAGTCGCAGTTCGAATGGATGATGGCCCACGGTGCGCGAGTAGTCACGCACTTTGCGTATCCGTTCCATTCCAATCAGATGAACGTCCCCGACGGCGTCAATCTGATGGCCAATACGTCCGTATTATCCATTTCATTGCCAATGACGCCGATCACCCTGTTGTTCGGGCCGCGAGCGTCATTTCTGATCTTTCTCACCGCCGGCATGATTGCCACCGCCACGGCCTGGTATTTCGTGCTCTCCCGGGTTCTGATCGGCAGCCGGGGGCCGGCGTGGCTGGGTGCCGGCTTCTGCGCGTTCGCGCCGGCCATGGTGTCGCACGCCAATGGGCACCCGAACATCGTGTCGCAGTTCGTCGTCCCGTTGATCATTTGGCGCACGCTACGACTCGGTGAACCGGGCCGCTGGCTGCGCAACGGGGTCCTCCTCGCGCTGGTCATCGTCTGGCAGGCGTTCCTCAACCTGGAGATCCTGCTGATGACCGCGATCGGGCTCGGCGTGACCGTCGGCGTGCTCGCCCTCGGCCGCCCGGATCTACGGTCGCGGGCCCGATCCTTCATCGCCGGGCTGGCCGTCGCCGCCGGGGTCGCCGCGCTCCTGCTCGCGTACCCCCTTTACGTCCAGTTCTTCGGACCGGACGCGTACTCCGGGCTGTCCCGCCTCATCCGCGGCTACTCCAGCGACGTGGCCTCGTTCGTCGCGTACTCCCGGGAATCACTCGCCGGTAGCGCACGCACCGCCGCGGGCCTGGCCAAGAACCCGACCGAGGAGAACAGCTTCTTCGGTTGGTCACTGGTGGTGCTGGTGATCGCCCTGGTCTGGTGGCTGCGCCGCTCGATCGTGGTGCTCGCGCTGGCCGCGCTCGGGTTGCTCTTCGCGGTGCTCTCGCTGGGTCGGGAGGTCCGCTTCGACAACCGGGGTACGGGTGTGCCGGGCCCCTGGGCGGCGCTGGAGAACCTGCCCATCCTGCACTCGGTGGTGCCGACACGCTGGGCGTTGGCGATCACCCCGATCATCGGGCTGCTGCTCGCCTACGGTGCCGAACGTGCCCGCGAGTTGGCCGAGGCGCACCCGGCCGCTCGGGGGCAGGTTCGCTTCGTCACCGCCACAGTGCTCACGATGGCCCTGTTGCCGATCGTCCCCACCCCGCTGCCCGTGGCCCGCCCCGACCCGGTCCCCAGCTTCGTGACCAGTGGGGCCTGGCGGCCGTACGTGACCGGTGGGCGCAGTGTGGTGACCCTGCCGTTGCCGGACACCACCTACGCCGAGCCGCTGCGCTGGTCCGCGGCGACCCGGTTGGACATGCCGCTGGCCCGTGGCTACTTCCTCGGCCCGGACACCCGCCCGAACGCCGATCCGCCGAAGGTCGCGTTGTTCGGTGCGACGCCCCGCCCCACCAGCAGCTTCTTCGCCACCATCCGGCGCACCGGGGCGGTGCCGCCGATTACACCGCAGAGTCGGGTCCGAGCGGTCGACGACCTGCGCTACTGGCGGGCCGGGGTGGTCATCCTCGGGCCACACGAGCACGAGGCCGCACTGCGCCGGGGCATGACCGAGCTGA
This sequence comes from Micromonospora noduli, assembly GCF_003264365.1. GTDB lineage: Bacteria > Actinomycetota > Actinomycetes > Mycobacteriales > Micromonosporaceae > Micromonospora > Micromonospora noduli. The sequence continues at coordinate 38,553 of NZ_PYAK01000012.1, read as the reverse complement.
CCGGGATACAACCGGTCTTTACCGGCGGCGTGTGGGTGTGGGATGTCCGGTCACTGACCGACTGAGCAGTACGGCACCGACTGAGCGGCGCGGCCCAGGCCGCCCTAGCGGACGCAGCAGCCCTGGCAGACCTTCGGGCGGGGCAGGGTGAAGGCGAGGCAGCAGGTGCGGCGCTGCACTGTCGGCTCACCGGTCGGCCCCGGCACCAGCTCGATCAGGTCGGCCAGGTCGAGCGCGCCGAGCACTGTGTCGATGCTCTGCACCGTGGAGCCGGGCAGGGCGTCGGCGGCCCGCAGGATGCCGTGCGCGATGCCGGAGGCGACAGAGCCGAGCAGCGTCCGGGTGCCCACCCGGACCTCGGACTGGATCGCCGTGATGAGCGGCGCCAGGTGAGCGTCGAGCAGGGACGCGCGCAACGCGGCCAGCAGCTCCGCCTCGTCGGCGACGACCCGCACCTCCGGCAGGCCGGCCAGTGCCAGCGGATCGTTCGGCAGCACCGCCACTGTGGTGCCCCGGCGCAGGCCCATGGTGAGCAGCTGCCGATGGTCCTCGAAGTGAATCAGCAGGTCGGCCGGATCGAGCAGTGGCACGCGCCGGGCGGAGGCCCAGCCGAGCACGACCGGGAGCGCGGCCCAGTAGCTGTAGGACTTCCAGGCCAGCGCCGCGCAGGCGTGCGGGGTGCCGCCCCAGCGGACGGCGGCGCCGTTCAGCAGCTCCGGCAGTCGGCTGCCGTCGATCAGGGTGGTGGCGGGCGCCCAGCCGAGCTCGTCGTCGACCAGCAGGCCCCGGGCGAGGCCGGGGAGGTCGTCGGTGCCGAACATGGCCCGGAGCGCCGCGGTGACGGGAGCGAGCGGCGTGGTGGCGGCCTCTCGCCGTGGCATCACCGCTGTCACCTGAGTCGTCCCCTGTCTGTGTGACCGAGGAGTGCGCCCCGGCGGACGAACCAGTGCCGTCCTGAGCTAAGGCTAGCCTAACCAAGCCCCTGGCCGTAAGGGAAGCCTCACCTTGGTCACATCCCTGACTCCCAGGTCACCCCGTATCCGAAGGGTGTAGCGCTTCGCGTACTACCCGGAGTCAGTGCTGGGAAACGCCGCCGCACAATCGATGACCATCGGTGGATTGTCAAGCGGTGTGTCGAAAACATGCCACTTGCGTGTGTGCTTGCGCACGGAACGTGAAACTTATAGCCCCGGCCACGAGGAAGCTGATGACGACCTCACCCCTCGAACGGGCTGCCGACTCCTTCGCGGCCGAACTCGCCCGGCAACGGACCGGGCGCGGGTTGTCCAAGAAGCAACTGGCCGTCCTGATGGGGTTCGACCCGTCCTACGTGAGCCATGTCGAGGGGCGCCGGCACCGCCCAACCGAGGACTTCGCCCGCCGCGCGGAGGCCGTCCTGGAGGCAAGCGGCGCGATCTGGCAGCGCTTCCGGGAGTACGACGACCTACGCCACGCCCGGTCGGGTCAGCCGCACCGCGAGCCGTACCTGCCAGGCCAGTGGCTGCCACCCGGCACCGGCCTGGTCGTGGAACGGGAGCTGGCCACCCTCACCCACGCCGACGACGGCTACCGGTGCGTCATCCACCGTGAGCTGTACAACGCCGGCACCGAGCCGGTCACCCGCTACCTGGTCCGGGTCGCCGTCGACCGCTACCCGAACGACCCCGGCCGCTCCAACCGGCACCATCGGGAGCACCCCCTCACCTTCGCCGAGCTGCAGATACAGGCCCGTCGAGACGACGGCGGCGGAGACCCGGAGCCGATGCACTGGCGAGCCAAGCACGATCGGGACGCGTTCAAGGAGATCTGGCTGCTCTTCGAGAACGGGGAGCGACGCTTCCCCCTCTACCCGGGCGACCGGGCCACCATCGAGTACGCGTACAGCGTCGGGCACGAGAAGTGGGGCCCCTGGTTCCAGCGAGCCGTCCGACTGCCCACCCGGCAGCTCGCCGTACGCCTGGACCTGCCCGCGGCCCTCGACCCGCAGGTCTGGGGCGTGGAGACCTCCCTCAGCGCGGAGGAGGGCCCGCTGCGGACGGCGCCGCAGCGTCACGACGAGGGCGACCGGGTGATCTACGACTGGCAGACCGACGATCCCCCGTTGAACGCCCGCTACCGGATGCAGTGGCGGTTCCGTGCCCGCCCGGACACCGAACCGGACATCGGCCCCGGCGGCGCACGGGTCCGACCCAGCGACCGGATGCGCGGCCTCGGCATCGTGCAACGCGGGGACGACCTGCTCCGCCAGCGGGCTCGCCCGTTCGACCTGCCCGGGGAGGAACACGTCGCCCGGGACGTGGTCGACCGGCTCACCATGGCCCTGGCCCGGCTCGACGAGCTGCACCCGTTCAACAAGGGGGTGGGCGTCGCCGCCCCGCAGTTCGGCATCGGCCGCGCGGCGGCCGTGGTGCGGCCCCCCGACCGGTCGGCGGAGCCGGTCGTACTGCTCAACCCACGTGTGGTCGACGCCGACCCGGAGACCGACGAGCAGTACGAGGGCTGCCTCTCCTTCTTCGACCACCGAGGTCTGGTGCCCCGGCCACTGCGCCTGGACGTGGAACACGCCCAGTGGGACGGCAGCCGGATCATCACGTCGTTCGAATTCGGCATGGCCCGGCTGGTCGCACACGAGATCGACCACCTGGAGGGTCGGCTCTACGTCGACCGGATGGCACCCGGCGTGCCGTTGGTGCCGGTGGAGGAGTACCGCGAGACCGGGCGCCCCTGGCGCTACTGACCAGGAAGGGACCGGGGCGCGTGCCCCAGGGGGCAGGGGCACGCGCCCCGGTGTGGGGGGAGGAACGTCTAGAGGTCACCGAAGGTGTCGTAGCGGATGTGCGGCGGCGGCACGTTGTCCGCGGCCAGCACCCGCAGGGTGGACCGGACCATCCGGGCGGCACCGGAGACGAAGCAGTCGTGCGTGGTCCACGGGCCGTACCGGGCCACGACCTCCGGGATCTCGCCCTGCTCGCCGTCGAAGTCCGGATCCTCACTGCACGCCGCGGTGACCGACAACCACGGGTGTACGGCCACCAACTCCTGCAACCCGTCCAGGCCGTACAGGTCGGCCGCCTGCCGTGCGCCGTAGAAGACGTGCACCCACCGGGTCCGGTTGAAGGTGGCCAACTCCTCCACCAGCGCCTTGATCGGCGCCAGCCCGACGCCGCCGGCCACGCAGAGGATGTCCCGTTCCGAGGCGCGGTCCACTGTCATCGACCCCATCGGCGCCGCCAGGCGGAGCAGGTCACCCGGCCGTACCCGCCGCACCAGGGCGCCGGACACCCAGCCGGCCCCCGGAGACCGCACGTGGAACTCCAGCACGTTGTCGTCGTTCGGGGCGTTCGCCACCGAGTAGTTGCGCCACACCCGGGGGTGGTAGCGCGGCACCTCCAGGCTCACGTACTGCCCCGCCTGCCAACGCAGCGGATGCTGCAACGCCCGGCAGGTCAGAACGGCGGTGTCCGGGCCGTACCGCTCGTGGGTCAGCACCTCGGCGTGCCAGAACGGCGGGTCGTCGTCGGAGGCGGCGCCGGCCACCATCAGGGCGGCGATCGCCGCGTACGCCTCCCGCCACGCCTGGTCGTACTCCAGGTTCCAGCCGTCGCCGGCGGTGCTGCGCAGCGCGTCCAGAAGTGCGACGCCCATCGTGGCGTAGTGCCGCTCGTCGACGTGGTACTTGCGGTGGTCGCGGCCCAGCGCCCGGAGGAACTCGTCGAAGCTCTCCGGGTCGTCGACAGTGTGGATCGCCGTGATGATCGCTTCGAGTAGGCGGTCGCCCTGACCGGTCATCTGCACCGGGAAGAGTTGCCGCAGGGCGGGGTCGAGCAGGAACAGCCGAGCGTAGAAGTGACCGCTCAACCGGACCCGGTCGTCCTCGACCAGGGTCCAGCTCTCCTTCAGCAACCGCGCGAGGTTGTCCACGGACGCTCCTTCTCCAGACGGCAACGGATCGGGCGCCCATAGAATCTCCACGGAGAGTGTCGACCGGTCGCACAGAATGTGCGATCGGCTCATGGTGGCCGGTCGGCCGTGTCCCGGGTGCCGTGCGTCGGGCAGAGTGGTGCGGTGACCGTTGAGCTGACCCGCCCGGTGTCCCGCCGACTGCTGGGCACCGAGACGCTGCTGGTCCTCGGCCTCTCCCTCGGCCAGTCCGCGATCTACGCGGTGGTCTCGATCATCGCGAAGTTGACCGCCGACGGTCCGCTCTCCAAGCAGACCGCCTCGTTGAACACCTCGGCGTCGGCCCGCCCCTGGCTGGACCTCACGTACCAGCTGCTCGGCATCGTGTTCGCGCTGCTGCCCGTGCTGCTCGCCGTACACCTGCTCACCCGTGACCCCGGCGACCCGGCGCGGACTCTCGGCCTGGACGCCCGGCGGCCCGGTCAGGACGTGGCGCGCGGCGCCGGCCTGGCGGCGCTGATCGGCCTACCCGGGCTGGCGTTGTTCTGGGTGGCGGCCCACCTGGGTCTCAACGCCACGCTGGTGCCGGCCGCGCTGCCGGACGTCTGGTGGACGGTTCCGGTGCTGATCCTCGCCGCCGTGCAGAACGCCGTGCTGGAAGAGGTGATCGTGGTCGGTTACCTGGTCACCCGGCTGCGCCAGCTCCAGTGGCGGCTGGCCGCGATCATCGCGGCCAGCGCGCTGCTGCGCGGCTCGTACCATCTCTACCAGGGCTTCGGCGCCTTCGTCGGCAACGCGATCATGGGCGTCGTGTTCAGCCTCTTCTACCTGCGCACCCGGCGGGTGCTGCCGCTGATCATCGCGCACACACTGCTCGACGTGTTCGCCTTCGTCGGCTACGCGCTGCTGCCCCGGGAGTGGTTCGACTGGCTCTGACCCGTCAGCGCCGGTCGGGTCGGTAGACGGCCGCCGCTCGGGCCGCGAGCCGGTCGGCCGCCGCCGAGTCACCCAACGCCGCCGCGAGCACCGCCGCGCCCGGCAGCAACCGGGCCACCAGCCGCAACGCCACCCAACCACCGGCCTGCGCCGTGAGCGGCGCGGCCAACCGCCAAGCCGCCTCCGCCGCCCGCGGCCACGCCCCCTCGACCGGGTCACCCGCCGACTCGGCGGCGGCCAGGGCCGCCGCCGCGCTAGCCCGATCCGGGTGCACCTGGGTCAGCACCAGCAGGTCGACGGCCCGGTCGGGATGCGTCGGATCCTTGCCGTACGCGGCGGCCAGGTGCAGCACCAGCTCCGAGTGCGTCCACAGCACCGCCGCCAACTCGGCCAGCGGTGCGAAGAAGCCGGCCAGCGCGGCGGTCGCCCCACCCGCACCCGCGGAGCGGACGAACCGCCGGGTCGCCAACCGGGCCAGGCCGTCCGCCGAGGCGTCCGGGTACCGGGCACGCAACCCGGCGGCCCACCCGGCCGCGCCGGGCCCGAACGCCCGCACCGCGGCCAGAGCCAGCAGCTCCGGTGCGAAGCCAGGGTGGTCGAGCACGCGCGCGGCGACCGCGCGCAGCTCCGATTCCGGGGTACGCCGCAGAGCCGGCTCAGCCTGCCGCACGGCGGGTGCTGCCGGTGCCGTCCGCGGCTCGGCGGGCGCCGTGTGCGGCCCGACCACGGGTTCGGGGGCGGGCTCTGTCGGCGTGGTGCTCTTTCGTGGGGTGGCCGCGCGCTTGGTGGTCTTTGCGGCTTTGGCCGGGGCCGTTGGCGTGATGGTGCTCGCCTCGCCGGTGGTGCTCGCGGCTGTGATGGTCTGCGCTTCGGTGGTGGTCTGCGCTTCGGTGGTGCTCGCGGCTTCGGTGATGCTCGCGGCCTTGGTGGGTTTTGCGGCGCGCTTGCGGGGTGCCGGCGTGGCCGGGGTCACCTCGGCGGGCGTGTCGGCCGCCTGCGGAGGGGCAGCCCTGCGAGCAGGGGCGGTCCGCGCCTTCGGCGGTGTCGAGGCGAGGCCGGTTGCTGGACTTGGATGGTCGCCGGTCGGCTGCTCCGCGTGCTCCGTGTGCTCCGCGCTGGCCTCGGCGGTCAGCTCGGTCGGTGCGCGCCGGGGCTGTCGAGGCAGGGGGCGGTCCGGCTCCGGTGGCTGGAAGAGCACCGCCGGGGCAGCCTTGGCCCGTCGAGGGCGCTGGCCCGCCGGGGCGGCTGCCGGCGGTGCCGCCGCTTCAGGCTCCACCACCTCGGCGGGCTCGTCGGCCACGATCGGCGGCCGGAAGGTGGCCCGTGGGGAGCGCCGACGCGCTCGTTCAGCAGGCTCTCGACGGGTCGACTCGCTGGGCGGCTGCTCCTGCATATCGATGGAGCGTAGTCCCGATCACGCCGGCGCACAGCGTTGAAACACGGGCCCGGGCGAAGCCCGGGGGGCGTACCCAGGAAGTCGTTTTGCTCCCGGTGGGTGGCGACCTGTATCCTCGGGCGCGGTGGTCTGAGGATCACCAGGGAGACTTCGCCTAGTCTGGTCTATGGCGCCGCACTGCTAATGCGGTTGGGGTCTTAAAGCCCCTCCCGGGTTCGAATCCCGGAGTCTCCGCGCGAAAGCCGGGTGTGTACACTGGCTGAGCACAAGCGCCCGTAGCTCAATGGATAGAGCATCTGACTACGGATCAGAAGGTTAGGGGTTCGAGTCCCTTCGGGCGCACAGCAGTAGCAGAGAAAACGCCCCTTTGGCCGTCGACGGAAGTCGACCAGAGGGGCGTTTTTCGTGCCCCCATGGGTGCACGACCCGGCCGCTGAGGCTGGCTGACCGTTACGGAGAGTTGCCGAGAGCGACCCCTGGAGATGGTCCACCTACGTCGGCGTTCATAGCGATCTTCGGGGCTATTCGTGTTCCCCGCCTGGCCACGGGTCGTCGCAGGACCGGCCGGACCGGTCCTGGCCGACAAGGCGTACGCGTCGAAGGCGAGCCGGGCCTACCTGCGCCGGCGCGGGATTGCCGCAAGCCGTTGTCAGTCGAAGGACCGTCGCCGAGCGCCCTTTGTTGACCGCGTACGCGCCTGCGGAGATCGCGCCGAGGCTCGTGGGGTTGAGGGTCAGCGAGACGACGCCGCCAGGCAGTACGCGCGAGCTCTCTTCGCCGGTTGCGAACGTCGCGGGCGTCGATCCGTCCGGGAACAGGCGCTTTCCCGTGCCGACGATGACCGGGTATTGGAGTAGCCGGTAGACATCGACGAGTCCTGCCTGGTGCAGCGTCTGCACGAGTTCTCGAACGTCGGCGCCTCCCAGCTTTCGCCGCCGATGACGATCCTGCCCGATTCCGTCACTGGGAACGGCACGTACCCATCGACGATCGAGGCTGCAGGCTCACGTCGGTCTCGGTGTCGCGATGCTCGAACCGCAACGCCACGGCCTCCTCCGTCTTCAACCTGCCGAGGTTCCTCCTGAGTCTAGCGACGTCGACAGTCAGGACCGACAACCTCCGGCCTGGTCGACCCCGGGCGAGGAATCGTGACGCCCGGCACGAGATGAGTACGCGTGCGGATGGCAGGCGCGGCTGCGGCGACCAGAATTCCCTCCATGCGAACGCCAATCATGATCGCCCTGGCCATGGTCGGTCTGGGCGGGCTGATGGCCACCACCGGTTGCTCGTTCCAGGAGAACATCTGTGCTGGCGGTGAGTATCCGGCGATCGCGGTGGGCGGGCAGGGCGGTAGCGCCTGCTTCCCGGATGGGGAGGAGCCGACCCCGCCGCACGTCCGCTACCCGGAGGGCAAGGTCCCGCAGCACGTCGACGACGAGTGGGACGTCTATTGGCGCAGCCACGGCATCGACGAGAACAACAACATCATCGATACCTGAACCGGCTACCCGGAGGATCGTCGCCCGGCAGAGGAGCGACGGTTCGAGTCCCGGCGGTCGTTCCGCGGGGAGGGCGGGTCGATCGAAGGCGGTATACCTCAGAGGTATTTATATGACTCTCAGGTATACCGCTCGCCGAGAGCGGGGGCGGCAAGTCACCGCCACCGCCAGCGCCATCCTGGTGCCTCGCGGCCATCGCGCTGGTTCGGTGCACGGAAACCGAGGTTGCTGGTGCTTGACGTGGGCCAGATCAGCGACAAGAATTTACAGGAATCGCTGTTAGCGTTAACAATCCGTCCCAGTGCTGCGACGGCATCGTCATGCCGATGTCGCGGCGGTCGCGACGGCCTGACTCCTCGGTCAGCACTACCACTGCAGGGGAGAAACCTATGCGAACGAGGGCAAGATGGCTCGCGGCGACTGCCGCACTCGGTGTTGTCCTCGCCGGGGTGCTGACCTCGACCGGACCGGCCAACGCCGAATCCAATGGCGGGGTGCGGGTGATGCCTCTCGGCGACTCCATCACCGAGGGCACCCAGGTGCCGGGCGGGTACCGCATCGGGCTCTGGCAGCGGCTCGTCAACGGTCGGTACACGGTGGACTTCGTCGGGTCGCAGTTCAACGGGCCTGCAAGCCTGGGTGACCACGACCACCAGGGACATCCCGGCTGGCGCATCGACCAGATCGACGCGAACATCGTCGGCTGGCTGAACACCCAGCGGCCGCAGACTGTTCTGCTGCACATCGGCACCAACGACATCCTGCAGAACTACAACGTGAGCACCGCGCCGAACCGGCTCTCCACCCTGATCGACCGGATCACCACCACGGCTCCCACCGCCGAGGTGTTCGTCGCGCAGATCATCCCGCTCTCCAACAGCAACCAGGAGGCGGCCGCACGTACCTTCAACGCGGCGATCCCCGGCATCGTGCAGAGCAAGGTGAACGCCGGCAAGCGGGTACGCCTTGTCGACATGCACAGCGCACTCACCACCGCCGACCTGATCGACGGCGTCCACCCCACGTCCGGCGGATACGACAAGATGGCTGCCCGCTGGTACAGCGCGCTGCAGTCGGTGCCCGGCAGCATCGGCAACCCGGGCAGCGGCGGCGGGCAGACCACTGCGATCGTGGGTGCCCTGTCCGGTCGCTGCGTCGACGTCCCCGGTTCTTCCACCACCAACGGCACCCAGGTGCAGTTGTGGGACTGTCACGGCCGCACCAACCAGCAGTGGACCTACACGAGCAGCAAGACGCTGACCGTGTACGGCAACAAGTGTCTGGACGCCGCCGGCTACGGCACCTCGCCGGGCACCCTGGTCACCATCTACGACTGCCATGGCGGAACGAACCAGCAGTGGAACGTCAACGCCAACGGCACCATCACCGGGGTGCAGTCCGGCCTCTGCCTGGACCCGTACAACGTGGGCACCGGCAACGGCACGAAGCTCGTCCTCTGGACCTGCACCGGCCAGACCAACCAGCAGTGGAGCCGCCGATAGCTCGTACGGTCGCGTCGGGTGGCGTCGCCCCGGCCGGCGCCTGCACCGACGGCGCGACGGTGGCCGTGCCGTACGGCGCTGTCTATGTCTTCTGGGCCTCCAAGCGGTAAAGGTCTCGTCCCGGGCGGAAGCCGCCCCTGCCCGGCCAGACGGACAGGGGCGGCTTCAGTAGCGCCAGCCGTGACGAGGCGACAAGCTCCGGGTCCCGGCCGACAGGTGGACGGCATCGACGGGATTCGGTGGACGGGCGATAGGCTGCGGCCGGCGTTGGAGTGACCTGAGGGGAACGGGTGATGGGCGGAACGGTTCGCGCGGTGGTCGCGGTCTGCGTGCACCCGGCGTGAGCAACGGGTTGCGTCCCGGTGACCCGGCACGCCTCGGTGGGTACGAGGTGCTCGACCGGCTCGGCGACGGGGGTATGGGCAGTGTCTTCCTGGCCCGTTCGCCGCAGGGGCGGCGGGTGGCGGTCAAGGTCGTCCGTGCGGAACTCTCGCACGACGAGGAGTTCCGGGGTCGGTTCCGTAGTGAGGTGAACCGCGCCCGCCAGGTTCCACCGTTCTGCACCGCCGAGGTCCTGGACGCCGACCCGGACCATGACCCGCCGTACCTGGTGGTGGAGTACGTCGAGGGCCCCAGTCTGGCCCAGGTGGTCCGGGAGCAGGGCCCGCTGGGAGCGGCGCGACTGCACAGCATCGCGGTTGGGGTGGCCACCGCGCTCACCGCCATCCACGGTGCCGGGGTGATCCACCGCGACCTGAAGCCGGCGAACGTCCTGGTCGCGCCGGGCGGGATCAAGGTCATTGACTTCGGCATCGCCCGAGCGTTCGAGGCGACGAGCCAGCACACCCGGACCAACCAGATGGTCGGGACCGTCTCGTACATGGCGCCGGAGCGGTTCGACACGGCTTCCGGCCGTCCGTCCGGCCCGGCCGCGGACATCTTCGCCTGGGGCGCCCTGGTCGCCTACGCCGCGACCGGCCGCAGCCCGTTCGGTGGCGACTCCGCTACCGCCACCGCGATGCGGATCCTCACTCAACCGCCGGACCTGACCGGGCTCGGTGGGCCGTTGCGGGAGTTGGTCTCCCGGGCGTTGGAGAAGGACCCCGCCGCCCGGCCCACCGCCCGGGAGCTGCTCGACGGGTTGCTGACCACAGCGTCTCCAGAGGGCGCGCCGGCCCAACTCCCGGGCGCGACGCCGCCGAGTGTGTCGTCCGCTGCCGGCGGTGATGATCAGGGCGCGCTGTCGACGCCGTCGGGTCTGGCCACGGCCGGTCGCGAGGGTCCACGCGGACGTGGCTGGCTCACCGCGCTGGGGGCGACTGCTGCGGTGATCGCCGTGCTGGTGCCCGCTTTCCTGTTCGGCCCGCACCTGTTGAGTGGACTGTCCAAACCGGACCGGACCGGCTCGACGCCGAGCGGTAGCCCGACGACGAGCGGGCCGGCGGCCACGACGTCCACACCCGCGTCGGGCAGGCCGTCCGCCTCACCGCCGGCCAGCGTGGACCCGACCCAGGCCATGCTGGCCGGTCAGCGGCGATTCCTGCTGCACGTGGTGGAGATCGACGGTGACCTGTCGCTGCCGTCGCACGGTGAAGTCGAGGTCGGGAACGGAACCGGCAAGGATGCGCTCTTCGTGCTCGAACCGGTCGGTGTCGACTACATGATCAAGTCCACCAACCCGGAGATCGCCCACCGACCGTGCCTCGGGGTCAAGGTCGATTCAAAGGGGTACAAGTCGCTGGTGGGAGCCGACTGTCGGCCCACCAAGGCAACCCTGTTCACGATCTTCCGTGAGGGCCAGGACGACAAGGGGCGCGCCTCCTACTCCATCATCAACGAGGAGTACGGCCCGGTGCAGTGGAGCCCGACCAAGAAGGAGATCTTCGTCGAGTTTCTCGGCGACGCCCCGCTGGACACCACGTTCAGCCTGGTCGACCGAGGCGCGGTCTGACTCGGACGTACCCCGGCGCCTGCGGACCAGCCACCCGGTGGGCCTTGACTCGCACGACGGTCGTTGGCTGACCGTCGCCGCGCCAGCGCTCCTGCCGGTCGACCCGTCAGGCTGAGTTCACCGGCACCACCAGCAAGCCGCCGGCGATGGGCAGTCGTCGATGTTAACGCGCTCGCAGGGGCCTCCTCAAGGGTTCGGTGGTGGTCCTCGCCTGGCATCTGGGGCGATGCCTGCGGGAATGCGGTTCAAGACGTTCCACCACAAGATCCGCAGCCCGGTAGCGGCAGATGTTCCCAGCACATTACGTCTTGACGAACGGCATGTTATCGCTCACAGTCGATGCCTAAGGACGACGACACCTTGGCTTTCCGGGCAAGCCCTGCTTCGTCGATCTCGAATCAGGCGTGCGCCACTGCGCGCCGGCGTCTTGTTAACGCTAACTCTCTGACGCCTGCGCGCTCGGCCACGCGTCGCGGTACGCCCACCCTCGGGCAGGCCGTTCGGCTCTTGGTCACTGGAGGAGGATCATGTCTGCCCTCGATAGGTCTCCATCGATCGCAACGCCGTCGCGGCGGCGTTGGTGGTTGCCCCGCATCCTCGCCGCCAGCGCGGCGGCGTTGATGGTCGGTGGCGCTGCCGTAGCGGTGGTGTCGTCTCCCGCCGCTGCGGCGTCGGTCGACACGAACGCGTGGTACGTGTTGGTCAATCGCAACAGCGGCAAGGCCCTGGACGTCTACAACCTGGCCACGAATGACGGTGCCCGGATCACCCAGTGGGCCCGCAACAACGGCAACCAGCAGCAGTGGCAGTTCGTCGACTCCGGTGGTGGCTACTACCGGGTGAAGTCGCGGCTGTCCGGCAAGGTGCTGGATGTCTCGGGCTTCTCGACCGCCAACGGTGGCAGCATCGTGCAGTGGAGTGACCTCAACGGCACCAACCAGCAGTTCCGGCTGGCCGACTCGGACAGCGGCTACGTCCGGTTGATCAACCGGAACAGCAACAAGGTGATGGAGGTGCAGGGCGCCTCGACCGCCGACGGCGGAAACATCGTGCAGTACGACGACTGGAACGGCACCAACCAGCAGTGGCAGTTCGTCCGCGTCGACGGAACCACGCCGCCGACGACGACCCCGCCGCCGGGCGGCACGTGCGACCTTCCCTCGACGTACCGGTGGTCCTCCACCGGAGTGTTGGCGAACCCGAAGTCGGGTTGGGTGTCGCTGAAGGACTTCACCGTCGCCCCGTACAACGGCCAGCAGTTGGTCTACGCCACCACGCACGACTTCGGTAGCAGCTGGGGTTCGATGAACTTCAGCCTCTTCTCGAACTACTCGCAGATGGCCTCGGCCACCCAGAACACGATGAACTCCGGGACTGTCGCGCCGTCGCTCTTCTACTTCGCGCCGAAGAACATCTGGGTGCTCACCTACCAGTGGGGTGGCACGGCGTTCTCCTACCGGACCTCGACCAACCCCACCAACGCGAACGGCTGGTCCGCGGCGCAGCCGCTGTTCACCGGAAGCATCACCGGGTCCGGTACCGGTCCGATCGATCAGACGATCATCGGTGACGGTACGAACATGTACCTGTTCTTCGCCGGGGACAACGGCAAGATCTACCGGGCCAGCATGCCGATCGGGAACTTCCCGGGCAACTTCGGCAGTAGCTACACGACCATCATGAGCGACACCACGAACAACCTGTTCGAGGCCGTTCAGGTCTACAAGCTGCAGGGTCTGAACAAGTACCTCATGATCGTCGAGGCGATCGGTTCGACGGGCCGCTACTTCCGTTCGTTCACGGCGACCAGCCTGAACGGTTCGTGGACGCCGCAGGCCGCGTCCCAGAGCAACCCGTTCGCGGGCAAGGTCAACAGCGGCGCGACCTGGACCAACGACATCAGCCACGGTGAGCTGCTGCGCACCAACGCCGACCAGACGATGACAGTGGACGCCTGCAACCTGCAACTGCTCTACCAGGGGCGTTCCCCCAGCTCCGACGGCGTCGACTACGGCCTGCTGCCGTACCGGCCGGGTCTGCTGACCCTGCAGCGCTGACCCGATCTGATCAAGCTCGACTGACACGGAACGGGCGGGCTCGGCGTCACGCCGAGCCCGCCCGGCTCATGTCAATGCTGCGATCAGCCCTGGCTCACCGGGATCGGGGTACCGGTGACACAGGTCAGCACCCGGCCCTGACCACGGGTGGCGCTCGATGTGGTCGTGGCGAAACCGTGGGTTTCGAGCAGTAGTTCGGTCGCTGCGAGGTTCGCGGTGGCGTGGGCTTCGGTGGGTCGCTCGCCGAAGACGTAGAGCCGCCCTCCCGGTGCCAGCAGGCTGCGCATCCGAGCGATCTGCTGCGCCGCGTCGCCCAACCAGAAGAGGCTGACGTTCACCGCGAAGATCTTGGTGAAGTGGCCGGTCGGAAGGTCGGCCGACTCGAACCCTGCTCGCCGGATCTCGGCTCTACCGGCGTCGATGTGGCTCAGGTTCCGTTCGGTCGCGAGCCGCACCATCGTCGTGGCACGGTCGATGGCGACGATCCGACCGGTGGTGAGTTGGCCGGCGACCAGGGAGACGGCAGCTCCCCGACCGCAGCCGATCTCCAGCACCTGGTCGTCGGGCGCGACAGCCATGATCTGCACCGCCCAGCGCTGCCGATGGGCGGGCGTCACTCGAACCGGTTCGTTCGCTGAGGGCGTCGTGCCAGCGCTGGACGAACCCGCATCGCGGCTCGAAAGAGTGGACCTCACGACGTCACTCGCCGGCGCCTTCTCTGCTCACACCCCTGATTCCACCCTCTCAGCGGAGTCGGTGCACCGTGTCCTCGGTCACCGCGCCGGATCGGCAGGCGCGACAGCGATCAGTGCACGGGCACCGGGGTGACGTCCCCGAGGGCGTCAGTCGGGGCCGGGACGTGCTTCGGGGCACCGGCGTTCACCATGACCACCGAGACCACTGCCGCCGCGACCACAAATCCGACGGCGACCCAGTACGCGACCGAGTAGCCGTGCATCAGGGCTTCGTTCCGCTCCTGGACTCGCGCCGCCGGGCCACCGTGCGAGAGCAGGTAGGTGGCGGCCGAGCTGGTCGCGATGGTGTTGAGCAGCGCGGTGCCGATCGACCCGCCGACCTGCTGCGACGAGCTGATCATCGCGGAGGCGACGCCGGCGTCCCTGGGCTCGACGCCATGGGTGGAGATGCTCATCGCGGGCATGAACGCGGTGCCGATGCCGAGCCCGATCACCGCTTCGCTGAACGCGATCTCCAGGAAGCCGCTGTCCGCGTCGAGCAGAGCCAGCAGCACCAGACCGACCGCTGTGACGAGGTACCCGCCGACCATGATCGGCCGGGGTGCGATCCGGTGCGCGAGTCGGGCGCCGATCTGCGTGGCACCGATGGCCTGCGGCACGGCCATCGGCATGAACGCCAACCCGGCCATCACCGGCGACCATCCCTTGACCTGCTGGAAGTAGTAACTGAGCAGGAGGAACATCCCGAACATGCTGACGATCGCAAGGCCCACCGAGAGGTACGCGGCGGCCCGGTTGCGTTCGGTCAGGACGCGCAGTGGCAGCAAGGGGGACGTGACCCGCGCCTGCACCACGACGAAGGTCGCCAGCAGCAGCACCCCGGCGGTGAACGACCCGATGGTCACCCCCGCCGACCATCCGCGGCTCTCGGCGACACCGAACCCGTAGACGAGGCCGACGAGTCCGGAGCTGGCCAGCAGTACGCCGGGCAGGTCGAGTCGGGCGCGGTGCCGCTCGCCGTCGTCGTGGACGGTGCGACTGGCGCCCAGGATCCCGATGACCGCGATCGGCACGAGGACGAACATCGCGAAGCGCCAGTTCAGGTACTGGGTGAGCAACCCGCCCACGATCAGACCGACAGCGCCGCCGGCGATCGAGACGGCGCTGAACACGCCGAACGCCTTCGCGCGTTCCCTCGGCTGGGTGAAGGACAGGGAGAGCAACGAGAGCGCGGCCGGCGCGAGCAGGGCCGCGAACACACCCTGGAGCGCCCGGGCGAGCAGCAGCATCGCGGCGTTGACGGCCAGGCCGCCGATGGCCGAGGCGATCGCGAAGCCACCCAGCGCGATCAGGAAGGTGCGCTTGCGCCCGACCATGTCACCGATCCGGCCGCCGACCAGCAGCAGACCGCCGAAGGCCAGACCGTACGCGGTCACCACCCACTGCCTGCTCCCGTCGGTGAAGTGCAGCGCCTGTTGCGCCGAGGGCAGCGCGATGTTCATGACCGCCCCGTCGAGCACCACCATCAGTTGAGCGATGGAGATGAACAACAGGGCCTTCCACCGCTGGGACTCCGGAGCGGCGCGACCTGTGGGCATGACTGTTCCTTAAGAGTGGTTTGTGGGGATTCGAACGACTCGCCCAACGCTAACTAGTTTATGGAACGCCCACCAAAGAATGTGCCTGCGGTTACAGCGTCGTTCTGAGTGATCACCAGGTCTAAATCAGTGCACTTGTCGGCTGAAGATGCCCAATCGAGAGGCAGTCGCGGTTGCGGAGGTGCCGTCTGTGACTGTCATTACTTTGTCGAACGTTCCAGAAAAGGTTAGCGTTCCGTCCCACGAAGAGCCCTGCGGGCCCCGTGGCGGCTCACCAGTCGAAGTGGATGTGAGACGAGATGTCTGGACGGTTGGAAGCAAAGGTGCTGGTCGTGACCGGCGGTACGCAGGGCATGGGCCTGGCGTTCGCCCAGCGGGCGGCCACGGAAGGGGCCCGCGTCGTCATCGGCGCCCGGGACAAGGACCGGGGCGAGGAGGTCGCCGCGCAGATCAGGAGCGCGGGCGGCAGCGCCCTCTTCGTGCCCACCGACGTGACGGTCGAGGAGGACATGGCGCGGCTCGTCGACGCCGCCGTGACGGAGTACGGGCGACTGGACGGCGCGTTCAACAACGCCGGCGGTGGCCCGATGGCCAGCGTGCGCGAGACCGACAGCGACAACTGGCACCGGTCGCTCGCCCTCAACCTGACGAGCGTCTTCTACGGCCTCAAGTACGAGCTCCCGGCGATCATCGCCTCCGGCGGTGGCGCGATCGTCAACAACGCCTCGGTCTCCGGCGTGAAGGGCGACGGGACCCAGGCCGCCTACAACGCGGCGAAGCACGGGGTCATCGGTCTGACGCGCTCGGCGGCCCTCGACGTGGCGCGCTCAGGTGTGCGGGTCAATGCCCTGGTCACCGGCCTGATCGACACTCCGCTCTGGCAGGGCGTGGTCAGCCAGGCCCCGGAGATCGCGGAGCGCTACCTGTCGGCGCAGCCGACCGGACGAGCCGGCACCTCCGACGAGGTCGCCGCGCTCACCGCGTTCCTGCTCAGCGACGAGGCCACCTTCATCAGCGGCGCGTCTATCGCCATCGACGGCGCCCTCACCGCCTGAGGCACCGAGGCACTGAGGTCCGGTCCGGGGCGGCGGCTTCAGCGACCGCCCCGGACCGGGCAATGCGTCAGGCGATCCGGTAGGCCCGCTGGATCGTCTGCGTGACCGTGTTGCCGGCGGTGTCGGTGGCGGTCAGTCGCAGCGAGACGAATCCGGCCCCTCGTGGATGACTGATCAGCGCGACGTTTCGGATCACCGGCAGGGCGACCCAGGTCCGGCCGTCGTCGAACGACGCGGACACGGCGAGCGTCCGGTTGGGCGCGGCCTTCGAACCGGCCTGCCGGTCCAGCGCCACCGGGATCGTCATGATCCGGCCGGTCCGTGCCGTGTTGGTGTCGTCGAGCATGGGCGTCGGGCGAGCCGTGGTCAGAGGCAACCGCTCCGGCGACGTGGTGTGCGCCGAGGTGAAGGTCCAGGCCACCGAGACCGACGTCGACAGGGTGTCCGGTGCGCCTCGGGTGGCGGTCGCCTCCAGCCGGTAGGTGGCCTTCCCGGCGGGCACCGCGAACTCGGCCCACGGGCTGTCCGAGGTGCCGATCTCCTTACCGTCGCGCAGCAGCCGGAACCGCACCGGCTGGTCGTCGCGGCTCGCGGGGCGACCGGTCGCGTCGCCGAACAGCGGCACCGACGCGATGGAGATGGTGTCGCCGTCGCGGCCCGCGTACCCCAGGGGTGACAGGGTCGGCGCCTGGGTCACTGTGGGTCCGAAGGGCGCCGCGTTCCAGGTCTGGGTGTACGTACGCCCCGACCTGAAGGTCGAGTCCTGCGTCGTGAGGTTGTCCCCCTCGACGAACGTGGACGTCCAGACGATGCCACCGTCGGTGTTGTAGTACTCGGTGCCCTTGAACGGCAGGTCGACAGGCGTGTTCGACCCGATCGGGCCCGCGCCTCCGGGCGCCGACGCGCGGTGGAAGCGGGTGGCCGTAGCCGTCGTGGACTGGCTGCGGTAGGTCGTCTTGACCGTGGCCAGGTTCTTCGACGACAGCTTCCTGGTCAGGCCGGTGAACATGTCGCCAGTGCTGACGTACGCCAGGTCGTAGGTGTAGGGGCTGTTCCGGAAGGTACCGTCCCTGCCCGGCCGGGCGAGCCCGACGCCCAGCGTCGCGGTGAACTCGGGTGCCGCGGCGGCGGGTCCGAGCCGGCCGAAGAAGACGTCCGTGAAGGACACTCCGCTGAGTTGGACGCCGGGGTAGCGCAGGCCGTCGTCCCAGTTGGCGCTCACGTTGATCGAGGTCGGCGCGGCGTCGTGCTGCGGCACTGTCAACGCGACCGGCTTGGCGGTGCGGGCGTCGACCGCCTCGGTGACCGGGCCGCGTACGTCCAGGACCGGCTGCGCGAGCAGGGTCGACACGGCACCCTCGTGGATGGTGCTGTACAGCGCGTACCGACCCTTGGGCAGCCGCAGGACGCCGCCGCCCGGTGTCGCGGGGAGGGTGCTGAACTCGCCGGTGGTCAGGTTCGCCGCCACTGTCGTGTACTCGGTGGCCGGCTTGCCGTCGCGTCCGGTGTGGTCGAGCCGTACGTCGTAGCTCTCAATCTCACGGTTCAACACGAAGGGCGTCCGTACCCGCAGGTCGCCGGCGCCGGTCGCGGTCAGCGCGCCCTGGTAGACGCCGTCCTGGGCGTCCACCCGGGTGTCCACAGTGATCGTCGCCTCGGCGCGGCCACCGGCCGGCACCACCAGCGTGGCCGGGCTGACGGTGAGCATGCCCGCCGGGGCCGGAGCGATGGCCAGCGTCAGGGTGACCGGCGCGGTGCCCGTGTTGCGGTAGCCGACGACCTGGGTGATCGGGCTGTCGTCGGCGTGCGGCCAGCGCTGCACCGGAAAGTCGATGGCGGCGATGTCGGTGGCGACC
This sequence comes from Micromonospora noduli, assembly GCF_003264365.1. Lineage (GTDB taxonomy): Bacteria > Actinomycetota > Actinomycetes > Mycobacteriales > Micromonosporaceae > Micromonospora > Micromonospora noduli. Next base: position 20,108 of record NZ_PYAK01000012.1, on the reverse strand, counting down.
GGCTGGGCGACCGCGCGGGCGATGTCCACCCGGCCGGCCCCCTGCTCGTAGATGGTGTCCTCGCCGGTCGGCTTGGCCGAGTCCATCAGGGCGGCCTTGAGCTGCGGGCCGGTCCAGTCCGGGTGTTGCCCGGCGAGAATCGCGGCGGTGCCGGCCACGTGCGGGGTCGCCATCGACGTACCCGACATGGTGGCGTAGTCACCGCCGGGGGCGGCGGCCACGATGTCGACGCCCGGCGCGCTGATCTCGGGCTTGATGTGGTTGTCGCCGACGCGCGGGCCCCGGCTGGAGAAGTAGGCCCGCTGGTCGTCGGCGTCCACTGCGGCGACGGCGAGAGCGTCGTCGGCGGAGGCCGGCGAGGAGACCGACTTCGGCTTCCCCTCGTTGCCGGCCGCGACCACGAAGAGGGTGCCGTACCGGTGGCTCAGCTCCTGGACCGCGGTCTCCAGCGGGTCGAGGCCGGGTGCGTCGTCGCCGCCCACGCTCAGGTTGACCACCCGGGCCTGCGGCGCGAGCCACTGCATGCCGGTGATGATGTCCGAGTCCTGGCATTCGGTGGTGGCGCAGACCTTGCCGACGAGCAGCTTCGCCCCCGGCGCGACCCCGCGGTACCTGCCGCCGGAGGCGGCGCCGCTGCCGACGATCGTCGACGCCACGTGGGTGCCGTGGCCGACCGCGTCGCCGGGGTCGTTGCCGCCGGTGAAGTCCCGGACCTCGGTGAGGTGGCCGGCGAAGTCGGGGTGGCTGGCGTCGATCCCGGTGTCCAGCACGCCGACGGTGACGCCGGTGCCGTCGAAACCGGCCTGCCAGGCCGCCGGGGCACCGATCTGCGGCACGCTGCGATCGAGGGAGACAGTGCGCTTGCCGTCCAGCCAGATGTGGCTGACCCCAGTGGTGAGGGTGCGCGCGGACGGTGCACCCCGGGTGAGCGACGTCCAGAGGGTCACCCTGTCGTCCCGGTCCGCCCGGACCGCGAGCGCGTGCGCGGCCGGGAGGTCGGCCCGCACCCGCCCGGCACCCCCGGTGGTCGCGGTCCGTGCCCGCGCCGCCATGTTCTCGGGGTACGCGACCAGCAGCGGCAACTCGGCGGCCCGGTCGTCGTAGCCGAACTCGCCGAGCGTGGTGAGGTCGAACAGGCGCCGGTCGAGCCGCCCGTCCCGCACCAGCGGCATCGCGTCCACCGGGATGACGTACTGGTGACCGTCCTCCCGGCTGCTCACGAACCGCATGGCGGCCCGACCCGGCCCGCGCTGGATCTGCGGGCGACCCGCCGCGTCCAGCGACACCCGGTCCCCGGTGATCAGGGTGAAGGTTCCGTGGGTGCCGGGGGCCGTGGCCGTCGGCTTTTCCTGCGCGTTCGCCGCTTGGGCGGTCAGGCTCGCCGCCACCAGCGCGGTCGCGAGTACGCCGGCTGTCAGGGCGCGTCGTTGCCGTCGTCGCACATCGTCCTCTCCGCCACGGGCGTCTCCCGGGTCGGCACGATGACGCCTGGCCAGGTCGTTAGGTTGATCACTGCGGTGTGACGGAGGCCACAATCGCGCCCCGCGCCGACGCGGCCGGTCCACCCGGGCGAGTTCCATGCGGCGGTGACCAGGGGACGAGGCATGGGAGGGCACCGGTCGGATGCGTGACGCCGAAGAGTTCGACGCCCTCTACGCGGCCTGTGCGGGACGGGTCGTGGGTCACGTGTACGCGCTCACCGGCAACCGCGCCGAGGCGGAGGACGCCGTCGCCGAGGCGTTCATGCGGGCCTGGCAGCGATGGGCGACGGTGCGGGAGGCGGACAGTCCGGAGGCGTGGGTCCGCCGGGTGGCCTCCCGGATCGCGGTGAGCAGCTGGCGCAAGGCGTTCAACCGGGTCCGCGCGCACCGCCGGGCCGCGGTCGACCAGGGCGTGCCGGGACTGAACGAGGACCACGTCGCGCTGTTGCAGGCGCTGCAACGGTTGAGCGCCAACGAGCGGCGGGCGGTTGTGCTGCACCATCTCAACGACCTCAGCGTCGCGGAGGTGGCAGCCGAGATGCAGGCCCCCGTCGGAACCGTGAAGACGTACCTCGCCCGTGGTCGGAGAGCGATGGCCGGGTTGCTGACCGATGCGCACCAGGAGGAGACCTCCCATGGCTGATCCGCGCGACGATCTCACCGCGATCGTGGACGAGGTCCGGCGAGTCACCATCCTGCCGGGGGCAGAGACGTTGCGGCACCGCAGCGACCGGCGTCGGCGGCGTCGGACGGCCGTCGGCGCAGCGGGGCTGGCCGTGGTGGCCCTCGCCGCTGGCACCGCAGTGGTGCAGGTGCGGAACAACGTCGACACGCCCGGTGCCGGTCCGGCCACCCAGGTCGCACCGCCAGTGGTTCCGTCCGCGACCGCCTCGGCGGGACCGCAGGAGATCCTCGGCGGCCGCCGGCAGGTCCAGATCGTGCTGCCCGGCATGCGCGGGGCGACGTTGGCGATCGACCGTGACGGCGATCAGGTGCGGGCCACCACCGAACAGGGCATCGACGATCGGGCGCTGTGGGTGCTGCGCCCCGAGGGCGACAGGTACCGGATCGTCCTGGCGTCCGGTGCCGACGCGATCTGCATGACCGTCGTGCACGACGCCGCGCCGGGCAGCGTACGCGGCCGGGCGTGTAGTGCCGCCGCCTCCACGCAGCTCTTCCGGATCGATCAGGTGCCTGATGGCAGCTACTCGATCTTCCAGGGCAAGCGCTACGTCCAGGTGGTCGACGGCACCAACGCCCTGGTCCCCGACCTGCCCGAGGGCCTGACCACCACGTACGAGTTCCTGGACCGCGGGCCGAGGTGAGCAGCCGCGACAGCGGGCCACGATTGTGCCGGGGGTGCTCGGCGGGGACGTGATGCCGGCCGTCGAGCCGGACGCTGGCGTCGAAAGGTTTCGATAAGACGGGCCCGAAACTTTCGGAAAAACATTGACACCCTGCGATGGGCTGGCTCAGGCTTTACGTGGCTGGCAATCGTGATCATCGATCTCGCTTCGTCCCTTCCTGTAACCACCACCTCGGAAGGAGACCTCTAGTGACCATCCCCTCGGGCCGTTCCAGGACCCGGTTCCCGGTCGTCGTGCTGGCGCTGGCAGCGCTCACGGTCGCCGGATCGGTATCGGTAGTGACACGAACGACGAACGCTCAGGCCGCCGTGGGCACGCTGGCCGCGGCAGTGGAGGACGAGGGCGTCGACTGCGCCGTGCCCGGTCTGCCTGACCTGGGCTCGCTGCCCACCAACGCTAGGCTTCCCGATCCCTTCAAGAAGCTGAACGGGACGACCATCACCGCCAAGTCCGAATGGCGCTGCCGGCGGGCGGAGATCAAGGAGCTTGCCGAGAAGTTCGTCTTCGGCGAAAAGCCAGCCAAGCCCGCGACGATCACGGGGACGGTGTCCAACAGCAGCATCACCGTCAACGTGGCACACAACGGCCGGAGCTCCACCTTCTCGGCGCGGGTCGAACTGCCGAGCGGCACCGGTCCCTTCCCGGCCGTCGTGGTCGTCGGCGGGTTCGGCGCGGACACGGCCACCATCAAGGCCGCCGGCGCTGCCGTGATCAGTTACGACCCACTGGCAGTCGGCCGCGAGGGCACTCCCCGGAACAACAAGCAGGGCGCGTTCTACAGCATCTACGGCTCATCGAGCAGCACCGGACTGCTCGCCGCCTGGGGGTGGGGCGTCAGCCGGATCATCGACGTCATCGAGCAGTCCGACGGCAGGATCCTCAAGGCGGACGCGATGGGCGTCACCGGTTGCTCCCGTTACGGCAAGGGCGCCTTCGCGATCGGTGTGTTCGACCAGCGCATTGCCCTGACCATGCCGATCGAATCGGGCAGCGCGGGCGTCCCCATCTTCCGGGGCATCCCGGGTGAGGGCGCGCAGAGCCTCAGCAGCGCGTACGGGGAGCAACCCTGGCTGGGTGACGCGTTCGGGTCCTTCACCGGCAGCCCGAACCGGCTCCCGGTGGACACCCACGAGATGGTCGCCATGGTGGCACCGCGCGGACTGTTCATCATGGACAACCCGCACATCGCCAACCTCGGCCCCCGGTCGGCGAGCGTCGCGGCCCTGGGCGGTGCCGAGGTCTACAAGGCGCTCGGCGCTGGCGACAACATCACCTACTGGTCCGACGTCCAGGACGGCAGCCACTGCGCCAACCGCCCGGAGTGGCGTACCCCGTTGCAGAACAACATCCGCAAGTTCCTGCTGAAGACGGGCAACGAGCCGGGTGTGATCCGGATTTCCAGCAGGGCGCTCGGCCGGTTGGCCGACTGGCGGGACTGGCCGACCCCGGTCCTGGCTGACGGCCCGACCACCCCGCCGCCGACCACGCCGCCCCCGACCACGCCGCCCCCGACCACGCCGCCCCCGACCACGCCGCCGCCGACCACGCCGCCCCCCACCACGCCGCCCCCCACCACGCCGCCTCCGACCACCCCGCCCCCGACCGGTGGTGGCTGTGCGGCGACGGTGTCGGTCAACCAGTGGACGGGCGGTTTCGTCGCCACGGTGCGGGTGAGCGCTGGCACCGCGCCGATCAACGGTTGGACGGTCACCATGACTCTGCCGTCGGGTGCCAGCATCACCAGCATCTGGAGCGCCAACCGGAGCGGCAGCACCGGGACCGTTCAGTTCACCAACGTCGTCTACAACGGCGCCATCGCCGCCGGGCAGTCGACCGAGTTCGGTTACCAGGGCAGCGGCACCGGTGCGGGGATGACTCCCACCTGTTCGACCGGGTGACCCGCAGGCCCGGTGCGGAGGCGCACAGCCTCCGCGCCGGGTCGCGCGGCTGCGCGGCGGAGCCCGAGCGTCAGAGCCAGACCACGAGCCCGGTCAGGTCGTTGAGGACGGCGGCCACGCCCGCCCGGACGGCCGCCGCGCACCGGTCCGCAGTGAACGAGTTCGGGTCGTACGTCGAGGACATCCCGAGCCCCTCGCCACGGAACGACGCGCCCTCCCAGTCGACCGCTGTGACGTTGTGGGTGGGCTCGGCGAGTTCCGCGCCGACCACGAGGAATTTCTCGTCCAGGTGGTTCGGGGTGACCAGCGCGAGGCCGTCGATGAGGTCGTTGCCTGCGCTGACGATGAGGTCCGGGCCCATCTCCATCGCCTTGGCGATGCTGGGAACGGTGTCGTGCGCGTTGCCGACGGCGATGGTCCTCAGGTCGACGTGCTCGTCGTCGGCCCACTCCTTCACCGCCGTCACGAGGGCCTTCGTCGGGTTGTCCGCACCGCTGGTCAACAGGACGACCCGGTAGTCCTTCGGCGGGTGGACGTCAGCCCACGAGCCGGGCTGCGGGGTGATGGTCGCCTCCGGCGCGGGCTTCGTGGAGGGGTCGACGAACCCCGGGCCGAGAGTGCCGATGGCGCTGGGCGCCGGACGTGGCTCGGACCAGTCGTCGCTGGAGTTGCAGGCGGTGACCAGCGCGGCGGTCGCGGCCAGCATGGCAACGGCCCGAAGCGGGGGGCGCAAGGTGATCGTCCTCCGGGTGGTGGCGGAAAGTGCGCGTACTTCTTCGTATTCCTATCTCAATTCCGGTCACCGGTAATCGGTGGGCGGCCGTTCGGGGAAGTTGTTCTCCGGCGGTTCGTCGGTGCGCGGGTTGGTGTTCACCCACGGCATGCAACGTGCACTGGCCAACCGAGGGAGTCGAATGTCAGGCCGCATCCGCCGTACCGTTATCGTCGCCGCTGTCGGTTTCGCCGCAGCGGTGGTTCCGTTTCTGGGAGCCAAGCCGGCGTCCGCGCACGGCTTCTCGTCGACTGTGTACGCGAAAATTGCGGCGGGAGATGAGGGTCACATTCGAACCGAGGTGGAGCTCGAATACGACCTCCTCGTCGTGTCCGCGGCGGATGCCGGCGACGACGACCCGCTCTTCCAGGCGGGAACCGCCGCGTTCGAGGCGGGCGACACCGCCGCCCAGGCCGCTGCCCTGAAGGGTCACGCGTCGGCGGTTCTCGGGTACGTCTCCGACCGATTCTCGGTGAGTTCCCGGGGTGCGGCCTGCCGACCGATCCAGGTGGGTGACGCGACGATCGGCGAGCGCGAGGGTGTGCCGTACGCGGACCTGCTGCTCGACTGGACCTGCCCGGAGCCTGTCGACGAGCACGTGGTGCGCAGCGGCCTCTTCCCGGATGGCGAGGGCTACGTCAAGGGTACGAAGACGATCGTCACCTACGAGATCGACGGCCGTTCGGGCAGCGCGGCGCTCGACGCCGCCAACCCGTCCTTCTCGACCGCGCAGGCCTGGTACCAGCGGTTCGGCGAGTTCTTCCTCCTGGGCGCCGAGCATCTGTTGACCGGGATCGACCACATCCTGTTCCTGCTGGCGCTCATCGCCGGGTCTCGGCGGCTTCGGGAGATCGTGCTCGCAGCCACCAGCTTCACCCTCGCGCACTCGGTGACGTTCATGCTCGCCGCGCTCGGCCTGGTCGAGGTGCCGGGGGTGATCGTGGAGCCGATCATCGCGTTGTCGATCGCCGTCGTCGCCGGTTGGCACCTGTGGGGGATCTGGCGGCGTGGTGAGCACGCGGCCGACCTGGAGACGGCCGGGCGCGGCCACTTCAGCCTGGATCGGGCCGGCTGGATCCGCCTCGGTGTGGTGTTCTGCTTCGGCCTCGTGCACGGCCTCGGCTTCGCGGGCGCGCTGGGTATCGACGAGGCGTGGTCGTGGACCCTGCTGTGGTCGCTGCTGGTGTTCAACGTCGGCATCGAGGCCGTTCAGTTGACGATTATCGCTGCCGTCTTTCCGCTGCTGTTCGTGCTGCGCCGCCGTGCGCCGAAAGCCGGCCTCTGGGCGACCGGGGCTGTTTCCGCAGCCGTGTCCATTATGGGGTTGATCTGGTTTGTGCAGCGCATTTCTGGATCATGAGTAGGGCTAAGTAGTTCGTGAAGTGCAGTCTTTCGCAAGATCACGTTCATGGTCGGTTCATCGGGCGGCGAAAGCGTGGAATTGCTTCCCCAGCGTCGGGTGAAGGCACAATCCATTTCTCTATTTGAAAAGGGAACAATGTCGATGACATTGAGCACCTCGACACGGGCCTCCGCGCTCGTGCGGCGGCGCCTGGTCGCCGGGGTCGCAGCCGGGTTCCTCGGTATGGGCGCGGCCCTCGGCAGTGGCCTGATGGCCACCGCGAGCGCGGCCGAGTCCACCACGATCACCGGTGTGGTCCTCGGCGTCGGCGCCAACGAGACCCAGCGCATCGTGAGCTGGTACTCCTCCGCCGACACCGCGCAGAAGATCCAGCTCGCCCCGACCGCCGAGATCGTCAACGGCGAGTTCCCGGCCGGCGCGGTCAGCTTCGACGCCGTCGGTGCGGCGAACACCTCCACCACCGGCTTCAACCGGCACGCCACGATCAGCAACCTGCGTGAGAAGACGGTGTACTCGTACCGGGTCGGCGCCGAGGGCAGCTGGTCCCCGACGTACGCCTTCAAGACGCAGGACTTCGAGGGCGACTACGACTTCCTGTTCTTCGGCGACCCGCAGATCGGCTCCTCCGGTGACCGGCTGAAGGACCAGGCCGGCTGGGAGGACACCCTGAAGGTCGCCACCGCGGCCAACCCGAACGCCGAGCTGCTGGTCTCCGCCGGCGACCACGTCGAGAGCGCCAACGACGAGGGTCAGTGGACCTCGTTCCTGGCCCCCGAGCAGCTGCGCCAGATCCCCCTCGTCGCCACCATCGGTAACCACGACGTCGGCGGCAAGTCCTACGAGCAGCACCACTTCACCCCGAACACCGACCGCTCGTCCGCGTACTACAACGGGGACCAGGCGACCCGGTCCGGCGGCGACTACTGGTTCATCCACAAGGATGTGCTGTTCATCGACCTGAACAGCAACAGCTACGCCAACCCGGCGGACGGCTCCGCCGGCGGCGACGCGGCGCACGTCGCGTACGTCACCGACGTCATCAACAAGCACGGCTCCGAGGCCAAGTGGAAGGTGCTGGTCTACCACCACTCCATCTACTCGCCGGCCAGCCACGCGACCGACACCGACAACAAGCAGCGGCGGGAAGACTTCACCACCGCGTTCTCCAACCTCGGCGTCGACATGGTCCTGCAGGGCCACGACCACAGCTACTCGCGCAGCTACTCCATCAAGAACGGCCAGAAGGAGAACCCGGCTGAGAAGCCGGGCGCTGCCGACGTGTTCCCCGGCCCGGGTGGTGTCATCTACGTGACGGCCAACTCGGCCTCCGGCTCGAAGTACTACGACATCAAGAAGCCGGACGCCACCGGCACCGGCATCCGTGGCAACGGCCCGGACCCGCTGGACGCGAACAAGTACTGGTACAACTCCGTGCAGAACCAGGAGCACGTGCGCAGCTACGTCAAGGTGCAGGTTCGCGGCGACAAGTTGGTTCTCGCGAACGTTCGCAGCGGCACCTGCGCGGCGCCGAACGCGGCCGTCGAGAAGGGCCTGTCCTGCGTCAACACTCCGGACGGTCAGCCGGTCGGCTCGATCGTCGACAACGTGACGGTGCACCCGTTCCACGGTGACGGCCAGGCCATCCAGGTCAACGTGCCGAACCCGGCTCCGGGCGAGTTCGGCTGGACGATCGACGGCTACAACGGTCTGGTCGACCTGGGTACCGCGCAGGAGCGCAACGGCACCTACTTCCAGGCCAACGGCAAGATCAACCCGATCCTCGTGTCGGACAGCCGCCGGTCGCTCGCCCCGTGGTCGATCTCGGCCAACGTCGGCGACTTCCAGGACGCCGACAAGACGTTCTCCGGCTCCTACCTCGGTTGGAACCCGTACGTGCTCGACGCCGGCGTGGGCGCCGAGGCCGGTGCCCCGGTCCTGTCGTCCCTCGACGACCAGGGCAAGGGCCTCTCGGTCTCCAGCGCGCTCGCCGCGGCCGCGCAGGGTCACCCGCGTGGCGGCGCCAAGCTCGGCGCTGACCTGGATCTGAAGATCCCGGACAGCATCGCGAAGGGCAGCTACCGCACCACCCTCACGATCACCGCACTGAGCAGCTGACCGGACTGTTCCATTCGGCGGGGTAGGCACCTTCGGGGCCTACCCCGCCACCGGTTCACCCACTACCAAGATCACCACAAGGACTTGAGATGCGACCGTCCGTAACTCGCTGGAAGACCACGACCGCCGCAAGCCTCCGTACGACAGCACTGTCCCTGCTCGCAGTCGTCGCGGCCGTCGGTGTCGGCGCCGGTCCCGCCCTCGCGGCGGACGGCAACGTCGCCTGGACGGTCCGGACGGCCTCCAACGGCTACGGCGAGGCCCGGTCCAGCTACAGCTACAACGTCAATCCGGGTGGTGCCGTCGAGGACGCCATGGTCGTGGCCAATCGCGGCCCGGCGGCGCTCACCCTCTCCGTGTACGCGGCCGACGGCTTCACCACCGACGCCGGCCAGCTCGACCTGCTCACCAGAGACAAGAAGTCCATCGCGATCGGCGCCTGGGTGAAGCCGAACGCCGGCAGCGTCATCATCCAACCCGGAAAGACCGCCCAGGTCCCCTTCACTGTCAACGTTCCGGAGAACGCCACGCCCGGCGACTACGTCGGTGGCATCCTCACCACGCTGACCCAGGCCGACCAGGCTGAGGGGATCAACGTCGACCGGCGCCTCGGCATCCGGATCAAGTTGCGGGTGGGCGGCGAGCTGAAGCCGAACCTCGCGATCGAGAACCTCCACGTCACGTACGCCGGACCGACCAACCCGTTCAGCAAGGGTGACGCCACCATCACCTACAAGGTCCACAACGTCGGCAACGCGGCCCTGTCCGGTAAGCAGGCGGTGACCGTGTCGGGCCCGTTCGGCCTGCTGCGGGTGCGGGCCGAGGATGTCGCCGCGCCGCCGGAGCTGCTTCCGGGTGAGAGCTGGGACGTGACGGTCCCCGTGCACGGGGTGGCTCCCGCCATCTCGCTGGCCGCGACCGCGACAGTGACACCCCTGCTCACCGACGCATCGGGCTCCACCACCTCGCTCAAGTCGGTCCAGGTCACCGCGCACGGCTGGGCCCTGCCCTGGACGCTGGTGCTGGTGCTCGTCGTGCTGATCGCCGTGCTCGTCGGTGCGTACCTGTACCGACGCCGCAACCGGGCGCAGAGCAAGGCGCGCGAGGACGCCCGCGTCCGCGACGCCGTCGAGCAGGCGCTTCGTGGCCCGGAGCCGCAGACCTCCTGATCGCGGCTCCGGTCACCTCGGCTGGCTTCGGCCGGCGGTGGTTCTCGCCCGCTGGGTCAGGCCGATCGCGAACGCGATCACGGCGACCACCAGCACCGCCGCCGGCACGGATGCCCAGGTCGGGGCCGTACGCAGCACCAACGTGCCGAGCACGGCGCCGACCACCAGCCCCGCCAGCCGGCCGGCGCCACCGACGTCGGCGAACCGGTGCGGGTCGACGACGCGACGCCGGACCAACTCGGTCAGCGAGCCGGTCAGGTAGGTGGTCGACGCGCCCCGTACACCGGCGGCCACCGTGATCACGCTCTGGATGCCGCTCGACACGGCCGCCATCGCCAGCAGCACGAGCCCGAAGCCGTATCCCGGACGCGCTGAGCAGGCCACCCAGCCCACAGTGAAGCCGAGCAGCAGCACCGCCTCGACCGACGTCACCACAGCGGTGCGGCGGTTCCAACCCGGCGGGGTGTGCCGCAACGGCACAGTGGCGCCGGCCACGCCCACCGCGTACCCGCCAACCGCCACCACCGCCCCGGCGAGCGAGCGGGTGTCGGCAGTGGCGATCGCGTGGCCGAAGTGCACCAGGTTGCCGGTGACCACACTGGCGAAGTAGCCGTTGAGCTTGGTCAGACAGATCACGTCGATGCAGCCGGAGGCTGCGGCCAGTGCCACCAGGAGCCAGGCCGCGGCCCGCGTCGACGGAGCGTGCACGATGTCCCTTCCGTCGGTCCCGCGGCCAGCGCGACGCGCCCGGTCCTCCACGTCGAACGCACCCGCGCGTGCCCGGCGCGGCACGCGGACATTCCCCAGCCCGCCCCGGCTACGCCCGGCGAGGCCCACCGAGCGCGGACGTTCGTCCTTGTGGGTGAACGACGCTCGGCCCCGGGCCACGCCCGTTCCCGAGCCGGCATGCTGCGACGGTGACGCCGGCACGGAGAGGGAATCCACATGGTTGACGGGGATGTGCCAGAGCGGATGCAGGCTGCGGCCTTCGACGAGTTCGGCGGGCCGGAGGTGATCACCCTGCGGAAGCTGCCGATCCCGCAGGTCGCCGACGACGAGGTGCTGATCAAGGTCCTGAGCGCCGGTGTCGGGGTGTGGGACGCGTACGAGCGCGAGGGTGTGCTGGTGCCGGAGGGCTCCGCGCTCCCGATCGTGCCCGGCTCCGACGGTGCCGGAACCGTCATCGCGGCCGGCAGCAAGGTGACCAGCCTGGCGGTGGGCGACCTGGTCTACGTCTCCGCCACCATGCGCCCGAAGGGCGGCTTCTACGCCGAGTACGCGTCGGTAAAGGCGGAGTACGCGGCGACGGTCCCCGACGGTGTGCCTCCCGAACACGCCGGGGCCATGCCCACCGATGCGCTGACCGCGCTGGCCGGGCTCGACGCGATCAGCCTGTCGGCCGGTGCCTGGCTGCTGATCTTCGGTGCGAGCGGTGGTCAGGGCCACCTGGCCGTGCAGTTGGCGAAGCGGCAGGGGCTGAACGTGATCGCCGTGGCATCCGGGGCGGACGGCGTCGCGCTGGTGACCCGGCTCGGCGCCGACGTGTCCCTCGAGGGCCACGGCGACATGACCGACGTGCTGGCCCGGATCCGGGACGCGGCGCCGGGCGGGGTGAACGCCATCCTGGCGATGGCTGGCGGCGCGACGCTGGACCGGCTCACCGAGGCGCTGGCCGACGGCGGAGTTGTCGCGTTCCCCCACGGGGTGCGGCCGGAGCCGCAGGAGCGGCCGGGCGTCATGGTCCGCGCGTACGACGGCGAATCGAACCCTCGACAGTTGCAGCGCCTCAACGAACTCATCGAGGCCGGGCCGTTCATGGTGCACGTCGCGGAGAAGTTCCCGCTGGGCAAGGTGCGGGACGCGCACCAGCGCCTACAGACGTCCTACTCCGGCAAGCTCCTGCTGACGGTCGCCTGAGACGTCAGGGCGTGCGCTGCTGCGGCACGCGTACCGAAGCCATGCCGGCCGCCGTCGCGGCCTGGATGCCCAGGTCGGTGTCCTCGAAGACCAGGCAGGACTCCGGGGGTACGCCGAGCTGCTCCGCCGCGAGCAGGAACGCCTCCGGGTCGGGCTTGGCCCGGGTGTAGTCGTCGGCGCAGACCAGCACGTCGAACCGGTCCAACAGGCCGAGCGCCTCCAGGGAGGCGGTGACCGACGCGCGGGTGCTGCCGGAGACGACGGCGAACGGGACCCGCCGGTGCGCGTCGTGGATGTGCGCCAGCACCTCGGGCACGGCGGCGAGCTGCGGTAGCAACTCCTGGTAGTAGCTCTCCCGGCGCTCGACGACGGCCGCCACCGGCATGGCAAGACCCTGCTGCTCGTTCAGCGCGACGATGATGTCGGCGGTCGGCCGCCCACCCCAGGCGTAGAAAAGGTCCTCGGGGAACTCGCAGCCCCACTCCTCAAGGGCCCGCTGCCAGGCCAGATAGTGCAGCGGCATCGAGTCGACGATGGTGCCGTCGCAGTCGAACAGGTACGCGGCGAACGGCCCGGGAGGCAGAGGCAGACTCACCCGGGAAGGGTACAGCTCACTCGGTCGTGACGGCTCTCAGCTGGCTGAGCAGGTACGCGCGCTCCGGTTCGGTGCCGACCAGCGTCAACGCGCTGCGGTACGCGGCCGCGGCCTCGTCGTACCGGCCGAGCCGGCGCAGCAGGTCGGCCCGCGCCGCCGGATAGGGGTGGTGGCCGCGCAGCCGAGGCTCGTCGGCCAACTCGTCGAGCAGCGCGAGCCCCGCCGCCGGCCCGTCCCGCATGGCGACCGCGGCGGCCCGGTTCAGCGCGACGATCGGTGAGGGCACCAGGCCGAGCAGCACGTCGTAGAGGGCCACCACCTGCGGCCAGTCGGTGCTGGCCACGTCGGCGGCCTCGTCGTGCAGCGCGGCGATGGCGGCCTGCACGCCGTACGGGCCGGGCCCTCGGCCGGTCAGCGCGACCACCACCAGGCCCTGCCCCTCCTCGATCATCTGACGGTCCCAGCGTCCACGGTCCTGGTCGTCGAGAAGGATCATGGCGCCGTCCCGCCCGATGCGCGCGTCCCGTCGGGCGTGGACCAGCAGCATCAGGCCGAGCAGCCCGGCGACCTCCCGCTCGGCCGGCAGCAGCCGACGCAGGATCCGGCCCAGCCGGATGGCCTCCTCGGCAAGGTCGATCCGTTGCAGATCCGGGCCGGAGCTGGCCGCGTACCCCTCGGTGAAGACCGAGTAGACGGCCTGGAGCACAGTGGGCAGACGACCGGGCAGCTCGTCGGGGCCGGGCACCCGGAACGGGATGCGCGCGTCGCGGATCTTCCGTTTGGCGCGGACGAGTCGTTGGGCCATGGTGGCGGGCGGCACCAGGAAGGCCCGCGCGACCTCGGTGGTGGTGAGGCCGGCCAGGAACCGCAGGGTGAGCGCGCCGCGATCCTGCGCGGCCAGCGCCGGGTGCGCACAGGTGAAGAAGAGCGCCAACCGGTCGTCGGGCAGGTCGCGGTCCGCGTCGGCGGGCGGCGCGTGATCGGCCCGCTCGGCCTCCGCCTGCAGTACGGCGAGCCGGGTCGCCAGCACCCGGTCCCGACGCAGCCGGTCCACGGCCCGACGCCGAGCCGTGGTGAGCAGCCAGGCGCCCGGCCGACTCGGGACGCCGTCGGTCGGCCAGTGCGTCAGCGCCGCCTCGATGGCCTCGGAGGTGACCTCCTCGGCCAGGTCGAGGTCGCCGAAGCGGCGCACGAGCGAGGCGAGCAGCCGGCCGCGTTCCTCCCGGAACACCGCCTCCACCGACGACCCGACGGTTGCCCCCTCGCCCTGCACGGTCACTCCTGCATGTCGATCTCGAAGATCGGACGGACCTGGACGGATCCGGTGCCGATGGCCCCGGGACTGCGGGCCGCCCAGTCCAGCGCGGCATCGAGGTCCGGCACGTCGATGACGTCGTACCCGCCGAGCAGCTCGCGGGTCTCGGCGAACGGCCCGTCGGTGATCGTGCGCTCGCCGTCCGGGCCGACCTGCACGGTGGTGCAGGTGGTCAGGTCCTGCAAGGGGTGCCCGGAGACCCAGACCCCGGCGTCCTTCATCTCCCGGTCGTAGCGGATCCAGTCCTCGAAACTGCACCCGTTGTCGACGACCTCCCCGTCAACCATGGGGCTCATGAACAGCAGCATGTACTTCACGTTTCGGCTCCTCTCGGTGCGGCGGGTCGCCGTACAGCATGACGACGAACGCGGGCCGGGGATATCGACACGGCGCGGGCAGATCTTTTCGGCCGGGCCACACCGAAGCCGCGACCCTGCTCAGGACAGGTCCGGCTGTGCCGACCCGGGTCGTTCGTCGCGTCGGTCCACCCGTCGCTCGAACCAGGTCACCCCGATCAGGAGAGCGGTCAGCACTGTGAGCGCCACCAGTGGCGGCAGGGATCGGCCGATCGGCAGCAGGGCCAGGGGCAGCAGCGCGGCGACGACCTGCGTCGGGTACACCGCGCCAACTGTCAGCCGGCGGAAGACCAACCTGCTGAGCAGGTAGAGGGCGGCGCCGCCGTACAGAGCGGTGGCGGCCTCCCAGCCCAGTCGGTCGGGGTGCGCCGACTCCTCGGTGAGCTGGGCGATCACCTCCTCGATGCCGAGCGCGACGTAGATGGCACCGATGATCAGCGGGGAGTGCCCGATGCCGTACGCGTCGCCGGCCACGCTGGCCCGTCGCTCACCCGGCACAGTGCTGACGGCCTTCCGCGCGGCGGGGGCCAGCCGATCGAAGTAGAGCCACCACAGGCAGACCGTGCTGGTGAGGCCGAGCAGCGCGGCCAGCACGGCCGCACCGACCGGTGCCATCGTCCGTGGCCCTTCGCCGGCCGAGATCAACGACTCGCCCAGCGCGATGATGAGCACCAGGCCGAACCGCTCGGTGAAGTGGTCCACGCTGCCCAGTTGCCACGGCCGGAAGGCGGACGCGATCCGCGCGCCGCCGATGTCCACCAGCAACGCGGCGGTCCAGAGCGCCGTCTGGGCCGCGCCGCCGAGCAGGGCGCCGACGATCAGCGGGAGCCACGCCAGGATCACCGGCACGCTGAAGAAGCGCAGCGTCGAGCGCAGTGCCGGGTTCGTCGCGCTCACCCAGAACAAGATCGCCAGCTGCACCGCCCGGCCGACCACGTAGGCCAGGGCGAGGGTGAGCGGCGCGTCGAGCAACCCTGGGCTCTGTTTCCAGGCGTCCGGCAGCACCAGCGCGGCCACGAAGATCGCCGCCATCGCGACCAGGGTGGCCGCGCGGACCAGGCCGACGTCGGGCCGGACCAGGTTCCCCACCCAGGTGTACGGACCCCAGGAGTAGAGCAGCAGGAGCAGGAGGAGCAAGCCCTGGGCCAGGGTGAGCGCGCTCGGCGACCCCGCCATGAACGTGATGACCCGGGTGAGCGCGAAGACGAAGACCAGGTCGAAGAAGATCTCGAACATCGTGGTCCGGTGCGTCACCCCCGCCGGCACCGGACGAATGTCGAGAACCCTCCTCATCCTCGCATTCTGCGCCATAGGGGTCGACTGTTCATCCGGTCTACTCGCCTGGCGTCGCTCCGAACAGCAGGAAGAACCGCTGGGCCGCTGCGATGTCGCCGTGCACGTCGATTTCGCCCGCCGAGACCGCCGATCGCAGCGGCGTGCCGCCGAACATCAGGCCCCGCATTGCTCTGACCGTGCCGGTGACCGTGACGTCGACCTCGCCTGACCGGCCACGGACCACGCTGATCCCACTCGGAGACACCCCCACCTCGAAGGCGTCGGTGCCCACCTGCAACTGGAGTCGAGCGGTCACCGGCGCGCTGGTCGGTGGTCGATAGAGAGCCTTGAGCAACAGCATGAACGCGTCAGTGCTCATCTCGACGTCCGGCTCCGCGGGCAGGCCGGCGCCCCACCGGGACAGCTCGATCAGTGTCGGCTCCAGTTGCTGACCGCGTTCGGTCAGCTCGTACGCGTGCACGCTGGCCGGCGGCCCGAGCTGCACCCGCCGGACGATGCCGGACTGCTCCAGCTCCCGCAGTCGCTGGCTGAGCACGTTCTGGCTGGCCTTCGGCAGGCCGGCCCGCAGATCGCCGAAACGCTTCGGGCCGAACACCAGCTCTCGGACGATCAACAGAGCCCAGCGCTCGCCGACGATGTCCATCGTGCGCGCCGCCCCGCAGGCGTCCTGGTAAGTCCGCTGAGTCACATCGCCATCGTAGTCGGCGCCCACCGACCAGTGCTAATGTCGGACCTTCTAGTCCTAACTTAGGAGTAAGTCATGGATGCACTGCTCGCCAAGGTGATCGAGCGGCACGGCGGCCTCGATCGCTGGAACACCGCGTCGACCCTCACCACCCGGCTCACCTACAGCGGCCCGTTCTGGGCGTTCAAGGGTCGCCCCGACTTCGACAGCACCGAACTGGTCGAGGCCGACCTGCACCGGGAACGGATCCGCCACGTCCAGGAGGGCACCGGCCAGGTCACCGAGTACGACAGCGACACCGACCGGGTCACCGTCACCGCGGCGGACGGCAGCCTGATCGACGAGCTGGCGAACCCCCGGGCCAGCTTCGCCGGCTACACCCGGGAGAGCCAGTGGACGCTCGCCCAGGCGGCCTACTTCCGTGGCTACGCCACCTGGCACTACCTCGTCGAGCCGTTCCTGTTCACCTGGCCGGGCGTCGAGGCGCACGAGGTCGAGCCGTGGACGCAGGAGAACGGCGAGTCGTGGCGCGTACTGCGCGTCACGTTCCCCGAGAGCCTGCACACCCACACCGACACCCAGCTGTACTACTTCGACGACGGCGGGCTGCTACGGCGCATGGACTACCAGCCGGTGGTCAACGGCTCCTCCCCGACCGCGCACTACGTCAGCGGAGCCACCGAGGTCGACGGGCTGGTCGTGCCCACGCGACGCCGGATCCACATCCGCCAGGAGGACCGCACTCCGGATCTCTCCTGGACGCCGATCACCCTGGACCTGGCTGACGTCCGGATCCGCTGACACCCCGGCGGTGTCGCAGCGGACCCGGCGTCACGCCGCCGACCGGACGCCCCGGCCTTCAGGTCGAGGCGTCCGTCCGGCGTCGGCTCCGCTCAGCCCGCCGCCGCACCTGCTGGTACGCGCCGGTCAGCCCCATCGCCCGGCGTACCTCGAGCACCGTCTGGCGTACCTCCTGGCGGGTCCGCTCCGTGCCCTCGACGATCAGTCGGTCGACCAGGCCCCGGTCGGCTTCGATCTCGGCCCGGCGCTGCCGGATCGGCGCCAGGAACTCCTCCAGCGCGACGATCAGTCGTTCCTTGACCTCCACGTCACCCACCCGCCCGGCCCGGTACCGCCGGGCCAGGTCGGCCACCTCGTCGCGGTCCGGATTGAAGACCTCGTGGTACGCGAAGACCGGGTTGCCCTCCACAGTGCCCGGCACGTCGGCCCGCACCCGGTTCGGGTCGGTGTACATGCCGAGCACCTTGCGACGCACCGTCGCCGCGTCGTCGGAGAGCGCGATCGCGTTGCCCCGGCTCTTGCTCATCTTGGCGGCGCCGTCGGTCCCCACCAGGCTCGGGGTGTCCGCCGGGATCAACTCGGGCACCGGGAAGACGGGGCCGTACAGGTGGTTGAACCGCCGGGCGATCTCCCTGGTCACCTCGACGTGTGCGGCGTTGTCCCGGCCGACCGGAACCACCTCCCCCTTCACACAGAGGATGTCCGCGGCCTGGAGCACCGGATAACCCAGCAGCCCGTACGGCATCTCCTCCTTGCCGGCGTCGCGGGCCATGTCCTTGAGCGAGGGCACGCGTTCCAGCCGGGGGACGGTCACCAGGTTCTGGAGGAGAGTGTTGAGGTCGCCGACCTCGGGGATGGCCGATTGGAGGTAGAAGGTGGCCCGGTCCGGGTCGACGCCGGCGGCGAGGATGTCGGTCACCATCTCGCGGGCGTTGCCGGAAACCTGATCGATGTCCTCCCGGCGGTTGCGGGTGGTGAGCATGTGCAGGTCGGCGATGATGAAGAAGCTCTCGTAGCGCCGGTGCAGCCGTACCCGGTTGGCGATGCTGCCGACGTAGTGGCCGAGGTGCAGGCGGCCGGTAGGCCGGTCGCCGGTGAGCATTCGTGCGACGGACATGGTGGTGCCTCTCGTATCCGAAGGTGGGTCACGCGTGGGCGCGCGCCGAGCAGGGCTGGCTCAGCCCTGCTCGGTCAGCGAGATCGACTCAGCGAGTCGCCCGCCATCGCGCGCCGGCGCGAAACCGCAGACCACCGGCACGGAGGACGTTCAGAAGTTGCTCACGGCCATCGCCGGAGCTGGTCGGGATCTCGGGCACGGCAGCGAGGAAGCGGTCGTCGACCAGGTCGACCGCCTCGGATGCGCAGTTGCCCGTCCGGACCACGGCCTCAGATTACCCGCGGGATGGCGCCGGGAGGGGGAAGGTAGCTGTCGGCGTAGTAGGCGCCGACGCGTTCCCGGTACTCCTGGTCGGCCGAGTCCGGATCGAACGGTGGCGCGTCCTTGATCTGCTGGCGGGTCCGGTCGACGTACACGACGCGTTCCTGGTGATCCACCCGGTCGACCGTTCCGGCCGGCAGCAACACCTTCTGGCCGAAGATCCACGGCCCGGTGTCCACCACCAGGTGCCCGGCGTCCGCCTCGTTGCTCGTCTCGTCGATGGTGCCGACGCGCCCATCGCTCGCCTGCACCTGATAACCCACCAGGTCGACGGGGGTGCCCGGGCCGGGGGCATCCGGGCCGTCGTGCCCACCCTCCTGACCCTCCGGAGGGGTGACCGAGGGGGTGGTCTGGGTATACCCGCCGGCCAAGGCAGATGGATCACGCCAGGCCCAGGGGTTGAAGATCGAGGGTTGCATGGGGCACCTCCAGGGGACGGTCCTCAGCTGTCCCCCTTCGCAGTGCCCATCCCGCTGACGCCGGAAACAGCCTGCGCTCCGCACGGCGGCGCTCCTGTTCAGGTGTGGCAGGGCGTTCGCGTCCGCGTCCGCGTCGCCCGCCCGCTGAACAGCTGCGCTGGCATACTCGGCTGCCATGGTGCTGTCGCGAGGGTGGAGTCTCTTCCTGGTCGGGGTCGGCGTCTGGACCTGGGTGATCTGGCCGAGGTTCGCGGTGGCCATCTGGCAGGACCCGCGGTCCTGGGCGTCCGGCACGGTGGCCGACGGCGCACCCACCAGCTTCCTGTGGGTGCACGCGCTGCTGATCGCCGCGTCGCTGGCAATCGGCACCACCGCCGGCGTTCTCGGCGTCCGGGCCTGGCTCGCAGCCCGGCGGCGGCAGCCGTCCTGATCGGCACCCGCTCCTAGAGATCAGAACGGTCGGCGCCCCGCTGTTGGCCGCCGGATCCCGTTGCTGCCGGGTGGGCCGGACCGAGCTCGGTTGCTGCCGGGTGGGCCTGACCTGGGAAAACCGGTCGGGCGCGAGAATGTGACGCGCGCCGCTACCCATGGATTTGACGATCAAACCCGCAGACGCGTAACTTTCTCTCTGCCAGCGCGGAACGGGGCAAACGGGACGAAGGTCCTAGAGCACCGAAACGGGGTGGCAACCGGGTCAAGCAGGGGTTCGCTCCTGTGCGACGCGGTCCGGGCGGGGCTTGCCGGATCGGCCGCGAGGCGGATTTGGTGCGGCGAAGCCGACCGGGTAAGGTTCACGACCGGCAGGGAACCGGGCGAGACTGCGGGAGATCGCAGCGGCCGGCCTGCTGAATCCGACGACCTGACGCAGCGGTTCGCTGCTGCGTGAGTGCGCCGGCGCTGACCCGTACGAAGCATGACAGACCGGGACACACGGTTTGACACGGCGAAGACGGTGAGGTAACGTAGTAAAAGTGCCCGGCGCGAGAGCGGCGGGGACGCGGTACGAAAAGCCCCGGTTGGGGTTCCACTTGGTGGGGCTTCTGGTCGGTGTGTGGTTGTTCTTTGAGAACTCAACAGGGTGCTTGTAAAGCCAGTGCCAATTATGATTTATACCCCGGACT
>NZ_PYAK01000011.1 GCF_003264365.1 Micromonospora noduli | reverse complement strand
ACCGGCCCCGCCCGGCCCGATGCCGGCACCGCCGTTTCCGCCGCCGCCGGCGATGACCGACACGCCCGGCGTACGGGCCAGCGCTCCGGTCTCCGCACCACCGGCCGGGTGGCCGTCCCCCGGTGGGGCGACCCGCCCGACGTCCGGTGCCGGATGGGCCGGGGCAGCCGCCTCCGCGCCGCCGGTGGTGCCCGCACCAGCGCTGCCGAGCTGGCCACCGTCCACCGCCGGGGCCGCTTCGTCGACCAGCAACAGCGGAAACTCCCGGGTGACCGCGTCACCGAGCGGCCCACCGGCTGGTTCCGCCGGACGGGACGCTGCCGGCGCCCGTGGTGGGCGGCACGACAGTCGCACCGACCTGGCCGGCACCGTCTACGGCAACGGCGAGGGCGCCGGCTTCACCACTGTCGCGATACCCGCCAACGCGGTGGAGACCTCCGGCTCGCTGACCGGGCACATCCTGGCCCAGGGCTGGTCCGACACGCCGGCCGAGCAGTCCAGGAACACCCGGGTGATGATCGTGCTGGCCGCCGCTCTGGGGCTGCTGGTGGCGATCAGTGTCATGGTCGTTCTGCTGGCTGGTGACGCCCTGGACGGTCTGGTGGGCAGCGTGCTCAACGGGTGAGCCAGCGAGTGCCAGCGATGGTGAGTCCGCCCACTACGGTCGGTCAACCGGCTGGCGGCTTCGCCAGACCGCCGTACACTGGCTGAGATCACTGACCCGGCGCGCGTGGTGTGCGCCCCTGGGCGATCTTGCGGGCGATCCGGCGGTACAGCCGCGGCAGGCCATCGCGAAGATGCGCCCCGCTCGAAAGGTTTTTGTTGACCACCTCTGCTGACCCCAGCACCGTTACGTCCGTTTTCAACTCAGTCCCGGCGGCCGACGCCGCCCGGGAGCAGCTCGACGTCGCCCCGAGCGGGGCCGGCACCGCGCCGGTGGCGACCGCGCAGGCCGAGCCGACCGAGACCGCCGAACCGATGAGCTTCGCCGCCCTGGGCCTGCCCGAGCCGCTGGTCCGCGCGCTCGCGCAGCAGGGCATCACCAGCCCGTTCGAGATCCAGCGGGCCACCGTTCCGGACGCGCTCGCCGGCCGCGACGTGCTGGGCCGCGGGCAGACCGGTTCGGGCAAGACGCTCGCCTTCGGGCTGCCGATGATCGCCCGGCTGGCCAACCGCAACCGGGCCCGGCCGATGCGTCCGCGCGCCCTGGTCCTGGTGCCCACCCGCGAGCTGGCCATGCAGGTCAACGACGCCCTGGTGCCGCTGGGCAAGTCCGTCGGCATCTTCCTCAAGACCGCCGTCGGCGGCGTTCCGTACGACCGTCAGATCGACGCGCTGCGCCGCGGCGTGGAGATCATCGTGGCCACCCCGGGCCGGCTCGGCGACCTCATCGAGCGGGGCATCTGCCAGCTCGACGACGTCGAGGTCACGGTGCTCGACGAGGCCGACCAGATGGCCGACATGGGCTTCCTGCCCGAGGTGACCGATCTGCTGGCGAAGACGCCCGCGAACGGTCAGCGGCTGCTCTTCTCGGCCACCCTGGACGGTGACGTCGACGCGTTGGTCAAGCGGTTCATGACCGACCCGGTCACCCACTCCACGGCGCCGTCCACCGCCTCGGTGTCCACCATGGACCACCACATGCTGTTGATCCCGCCGCACGAGAAGTTCCCGGTGGCGGCCTCGATCGCCGCCCGGGATGGCCGGACCATGGTCTTCGCCCGTACCCAGCTCGGGGTGGACCGGCTGGTCGAGCAGCTCGCGGCCGTCGGCGTACGCGCCGGTGGGCTGCACGGCGGCAAGACCCAGCGGATGCGCACCAAGACGCTCGCCGAGTTCCGTGAGGGCCGGATGAACGTGCTGGTCGCCACCGACGTGGCGGCGCGAGGCATCCACGTCGACGGGGTCACCCTGGTGCTGCACGTCGACCCGCCGAAGGACCCCAAGGACTACCTGCACCGCGCGGGGCGTACCGCCCGGGCCGGTGAGTCGGGCGCGGTCGCCACGCTGGTGCTGCCCAAGCAGCGCCGTACCACCCTGGCGATGATGGAGAAGGCTGGCGTCGCGCCGGCCGAGACCCGGGTCCGGGTCGGGGACGCGGCGTTGGCCGAGCTGGTCGGCGCCCGCGAGCCCAGTGGCGTCCCGGTCCGCGTCGAGGCCGAGCCCCGGGGCTACGGCGACCGCTCCGGCGGACCGCGCCGGTTCGGTGACCGCACGGGAGGCGACCGCCGCTTCGGCGACCGCCCGCAGGGTGACCGGCGCTTCGGCGACCGGCCCACCGGCGACCGCCGCTTCGGCGACCGGCCGCAGGGCGACCGGAGCTACGGCGACCGGCCGCAGGGCGACCGGAGCTACAGCGACCGCCCGCAGGGTGAGCGCCGCTACGGCGACCGGCCCACCGGCGAGCGCCGCTTCGGCGACCGCCCGCAGGGCGACCGGAGCTACAGCGACCGCCCGCAGGGTGAGCGGCGCTTCGGCGATCGGCAGCACAGCGACCGGCCGCAGGGCGAGCGGCGTTACGCCGATCGGGACACCCGGGGTTACGGCGACCGGCCGCAGGGCGAGCGTCGGTTCGGCGACCGGCCGCAGTTCGGTGACCGGGACGGTCGGGGCGACCGACCGACCGGCGAGCGGCGCTTCGGCGACCGGGACGCTCGGGGTGGGTTCCGCCCGGAGAGCCGGGTCCGGGACGACCGGCCCCGCGACGACCGCCCCCGCGACGACCGGCCCCGCGAGGACCGCCCGCGTGATGATCGGCGCGGTTTCGGCGGGCGACCGGCAGCGCGTACCCACTGATTGATCCACCGAACGCCGTCGTGAAGCCCAGGCTTCGCGGCGGCGTTCGCGCATGCGCTGCCGATACCGAGCAGGTCGCGTAACGTCCGGCTCATGCCGACCATGCCGAAGTCAATCTTCTGGTCCCGGACTGACACCGCCGGCAGCGAGCAGGTCCTGCTCGACGACGGCAACGGGTTGGCGGCCCGGGGCACTCTGCTCGCCGTGGACCCGATCCCGTGGACCGCCCGCTACCAACTGACCACCACGCCGGACTGGGCCACCACCCGGGTTGAGGTCGAGGCCGAGGGTCTCGGCTGGCTGCGCCGGGTGACCCTGGAGCGGGCCGCCGGCCGCTGGCGGGTGACCACCGCCGAGCAGGGCAACCTGGACGCGGCCCTGGTCGCGGCCGGTCATCGCCGGGCCGGTCTGCCGGGTACGGACGACCCGGACCGGCTGGCCGATGCGCTCGACGTCGACCTGAGCGGTTCGCCGCTGTTCAACACCCTGCCGGTGCACCGGCTTCGGATGGCGGCCGAGCCGGCCGATGTGGCACACCGGATCACCGTTGCCTGGGTGCTGCTGCCCGGCCTGGAGGTGGTGCCGGCCGAGCAGATCTACACCGGGCTCGGGCCGGGTCGGGTGCGCTTCGCCAGCGGCACCTTCACGGCCGACATCGATCTGGACGACAGCGGCTACGTGGTGCGTTACCCGGGGCTGGCCGAACGGATCGACCCGCGCTGATCAGCACACCGGCGGGTCAGGGCCGGTCGATCGGCCTCAGACGGACCCGGACCCGCTGACCGGTTCAGGCGGGCCAGGCTCCGCTGGCCAGGAAGCGGTCGATGGTGGCCAGGTGCGGGGTGAGGTCGAGGCCCTGTGCGGCCACCCAGTCGTCGGCGTAGTACGTGTCGGCGTACCGGTCGCCCGGGTCGCAGATCAGGGTGACCACCGAGCCGGTCCGACGCTCGGCGAGCATCTCGGCGATCAGGCCGAACGCGCCCCACAGATTGGTGCCGGTGGACCCGCCCACCCGGCGGCCGAGCAGCGCCGATCCGGCGCGCATGGCGGCCAGGGACGCCGCGTCCGGCACCTGGACCATCCGGTCCACCACCGAGGGCAGGAACGACGCCTCCACGGTGGGCCGGCCGATCCCCTCGATGCGGGAGCCCTTCCCGGTGCGTACCGACCAGTCGGCGGCCAGCCAGGCCGGGTAGAACGCCGAGTTCTCCGGGTCGACGACGCAGAGCTTGGTGGCGAGCCGGCGGTACCGGGCGTACCGGCCGATGGTCGCGCTCGTGCCCCCGGTGCCGGCGCCCACCACGACCCAGGCGGGGATCGGGTGCCGCTCCAGCTCCAACTGCGCGTAGATCGACTCGGCGATGTTGTTGTTGCCCCGCCAGTCGGTCGCCCGCTCGGCGTAGGTGAACTGGTCCATGAAGTGCCCGCCGGAGTCCTCGGCGAGCCAGCGGGCCTCGACCACCACGCTCGCCGGGTCGTCCACCAGGTGGCACCGGCCGCCCTGGAACTCGATCTGCGTGATCTTCTCGGGCGAGGTGGAGGCGGGCATCACGGCGATGAACGGCAGGCCCAGCATGCGGGCGAAGTACGCCTCGGAGACCGCCGTGGAACCCGACGACGCCTCGACGATAGTGGTGCGCGGCCCGATCCAGCCGTTGCAGAGCCCGTAGAGGAACAGTGAGCGGGCCAGCCGGTGCTTCAGCGAGCCGGTGGGGTGTGACGACTCGTCCTTCAGGTAGAGGTCGATCCCCCATTTCCGGGGCAGCGGGAACGGCAGCAGGTGGGTGTCGGCGGACCGGTTCGCGTCTGCCTCGACGGCGGCGATCGCCTCGGTCACCCAGGTTCGGCTGGATTCGTCGCACCGGTCGAGATGAGTCACGCTCGGAAACCTAGCAAGCGGGCCAGCCGTGGTCAGCGCCGGTCCGGCGGCGTTGACCTGCGGCGTTGGCGGCGCTGACCGGCGCGGCCGGCGGCTCGGACGAGCGGGGTGAGTGCGACGGCCAACCTGGGCAGGGCGTCCAACAGGCGCACCTGCGCTCCCCGCCAGCGGGGCAGGCTGACCACTGGACGTGGCCGGCGGGCCAGCCGGACCGCCCGGGCCGCCACCTGCTGCGCGGTCAGCATCGATCCGGTGAACGAGGCCACCGCCCCCGGGTCGTCCAGCCGGTCGTGCAGCATCGGGGTCCAGATGCCGTCCGGGCAGAGGCAGGAGACGTGCACCCGCCGGTACCCGGCCATCCGCAGGTCGGAAAGGGTGCCGAGGCTGAACGCCAGCAGGGCGTGCTTGCTGGCCGCGTACACCGTCTCGCCCGGCGCGGCGACCAGCCCGGCCAACGAGACGACGTTGAGCACGTGGCCGTGGCCCTGCCCGCGCATCACGGTCAGCGCGGCGAGGGTGCCGTTCATGGCGCCGTGGGTGTTCACGTCGAGCACCCGACGGCGGGTCGCGGCGTCGTGCTCCCACGACGCCCCGGTGACCAGGATGCCGGCGTTGTTGACCCAGAGGGCAAGGTCGCCCCGGCCTGCGGCGGTCGCCGCGATGGCGGCGCAGGCGTCCTCGTCCCGGACGTCCAGGGCGGCCGACCAGCCG
Source organism: Micromonospora noduli (assembly GCF_003264365.1). Lineage (GTDB taxonomy): Bacteria > Actinomycetota > Actinomycetes > Mycobacteriales > Micromonosporaceae > Micromonospora > Micromonospora noduli. The sequence continues at coordinate 166,653 of NZ_PYAK01000011.1, read as the reverse complement.
CCGAGCGGCGCCGCGGCGCTCTGCACCGCCACCGGGTCGAGGTCGGTGAGCAGCACCGACCAACCGTCGGTGTGCAGCGCGGTGGCGATGGCGCGGCCCAGGCCGCCGGCAGCGCCGGTCACCACGGCCACGGGACGCGCCGGCTGGGTCATCGGCGCACGCTACCGCCGGCCGCCGGTGCGACACCAGGGGTACGCGGCGGTCAGGCCGCGGGCGGGCCGACCGGCTGGGGTCGGTTCTCCCACTTGGTGGAGAGCGCGATGGCGGTACGGGTGGAGGCCACCCCCGGAGTCCGGTTCAACCGCACGATCAGCTGCTCCAGCTCGGCGATCGTGCCGACCCGCGCCTTGAGCAGGAACGACTCCACGCCGGCCATGAAGTAGCACGACTCGATCTCGGGCAGCACCCGCAGCGACTCGAGCATGTCGTCGCTGTCGGCGCCGGAGTCCTCGACGATGCCGATCAACGCGGTGACACCCAGCCCGATCGACTCCGGGGCCACGTCCGCGCGGTAGCCCCGGACCACGCCGCTGCTCTCCAGCTTGCCGACCCGCTCGTGCACGGCCGGGGCCGAGAGGCCCACCTGTCGGGCCAACTCGGCGTACGAGAGGCGGGCGTTGCCGCGCAGCAGGTCGACGAGGCTCAGGTCGATGGCATCCACAGAGAGTGACCTTAACCGTTCACACGTAACGTGCGGCCTTCGGCACCCGTTGGACTGAGCGGTGAGTCACTGTTCATAAACCGCCGGTCAGGGCAGAGGTAGCACCAGTAACATTACTAACTCCCCACTCAGTGCATTTTTCGCGTTTGGGCGGACAGGCCATGTCCCTGGTGCTGTAATTGCCATACGTCCCTCATGACGGCTCTGGGCTACGCACCAGCCGGGGGCAGTGTGTTCAGCCGGGGGCTTCGTCGACGCGAGGAGGGGGCTGTGGACACTGGAGATCGCCTGCTGACACCGGGTGAGGTCGCCGCGCTGTTTCGGGTAGACCCGAAAACTGTGACGAGATGGGCGGCGGCCGGCCGGATAGGAAGCATCCGGACTCCAGGCGGGCATCGCCGGTTTCGGGAATCCGAGGTGCGAGCCCTGCTTGAGGGGGAGGGCATGCTGGACGAGGTGGATGAGGTCGGTAAACCACGCAACGTGGGGCCGGCGGCATCCACGGGGCCGGGTCCGGCCAACGCCGGCATGTACTGAACTGGTGCGGACAACGCCACGCGGACCGGACACCAGTCCGGTCCGCGTCCCGCTTCGGCCAACAGCCGGGCGGCAGCACCGCTCGTTCTGAGCAGCACAACGGTGCCCAGCGCGAGCGGACGACTCAGCATGAGCGGGACGGCTCAGCTTCGGGCTGCGCCAAGCTGGCCGGACCATCGCCGGAACAGAGTGTGCGGGACGCCGAGCGCGTCCAGCACCTTGCCGGCCACGAAGTCGACCAACTGCTGCGCGCTGGCCGCCGCGCCGGCACCGTAGAAGCCGGGGCTGGCCGGCAGCACCACCGCGCCCGCGTCGTGCAGGGCGATGAGGTGCTCCAGGTGGCTGCGGGTCACCGGTGTCTCCCGGGGGACCAGCACCACGGGACGGCGTTCCTTGAGGTTGACCTCGGCGGCACGCTGCAACAGGTCCTTGGAGAGCCCGATCGCGATGCCCGCGCAGGCGGCCGTGCTGGCCGGGACCACCGCCATCCCGCGTACCCGGTAGGAGCCGCTGCTCGGCCCCGCGGCCAGGTCGCCGGCCGGCCAGTGCCGCACATCCGCCGTGGTCAGGTCGCGGTCCAGCCAGGCGGCGAGGTCCTCGGCCCAGTGCCCGTCACGGAAGGGTCGGCCGGTCTCGTCGAGCACTGTGAGTCGTGCCGCCCGGGACACGATCAGGTCCACCGGCTCGCCCGCGTCGAGCAGTCCGCCGATCACGGCCGCCGCGTACGGCGTACCGGAGGCACCGGAGACCCCGACCACCCATGGTTCCCGCATGCCCCCAGCCTGCCTGGTCCGGCTGGTCCGCTGGTGGGCACCCCCGGGGTTGGTCCAGTCCGACATGTCGGACGGGGTACCTGCGCATCCCACCGACCTGACATGCTGCCGCTGGCGATTCGCACCGGAACCATCTCGAGGAGGAGGCATCGGTGACGACCGGCGAGATCCTCCGGGCGCTGCGTGGCGAATGTCCGATCCCGCCCCGGCTTCCACCACCACACGCCGATCGTGTGCAGGACTGGCTGCTCGGTCTGCTGCCCGAGCTGGGCCTTCCACTGGACGACGCCGCGCTGCACCGGCTGTCCCGGGGCGCCTTCGCCCGGTACGCCGCGCGGCTCTACCCGGCGGCGACCGAAGCCGACCTGCGGGCGCTGGCCGCACTGTTCACCTGGTTCTTCCTGGTGGACGACGCCTGCGACGGGCCGAGTCGGTTGACGCCGGAGCAGATCCGGGCGCTGCGCAACGGCACAGTGGCACTGCTGCACGACGGCACCCGGCTGCGGCAGACCGGGCTGACCGGCCCGCTGCGGCGACTGCTGGTGCTGGCCTGGCGGGAGCCGCGCCGCCGGATGCCGGCCCGGTGGCGGCACCGTTTCGCCGACGCGGTGGCCCGACACCTCGACGGCACCTGGCAGGAGGCCGTCAACAAGGAGGCCGGCCGCCGTCCCGGCGTGGACGAGTACGTCGAGCTGCGTCGGTCGACCTCGGCGGCGGAGGTGTCGTACCCGCTTGTGGAGTTCGTCAGCGGCCGGCCACTGCCCGACCCGGTCTACCACCACCCGCTGCTGCGTCAGATCGCTCGCACCGGCAACGACCTGCTCTCCTGGTACAACGACCTGGCCTCGCTGGAACGGGACCGGGTGACCGCCGGCGGGCACAACCTGGTCCTCGCCATCGAGGCCGAACTGGGCGTGCCGGAGGCGGAGGCGGTCGAACGGGCGGCCGAGCACTGGCGGGAGGCGATGCGGCGCTTCGTCGCGTTGCGCGCCGCGGTGCCGTCGTTCGGCCCGGCGTTGGACGAGGCGGTCGCCGACCATCTCGACGGGATCGCGAACGCCGTGCGCGGGACCATCGACTGGACCTTCGAGAGCGCCCGCTACCCGGTCAGCACCACCCCGCCAGCCTCAGGGCCGTAGGCCGAGCCGGACCACCCAGCCTCAGGGCCGTAGGCCGAGCCGGACCACCCAGCCTCAGGGCCGTAGGCCGAGCCGGATCACCAGGTCGAGCAGGGCGAAGAGGAACAGCGCGATGCCGACGAACCCGTTTGCGGTGAAGAACGCCCGGTTGACCTTGCTGAGGTCGGTCGGGGTGACCACCAGGTGCTGGTAGGCGAACGCCACAGCGGTCAGCGCCAGCCCGATCCACCAGAGCCAACCGAGACCGATCAGCGCACCGAACCAGATGAACAGGGCGAAGGTCACCACGTGCGCGACGGTGGAGGCGTGCAGCGCGAAGCGCCGACCGTACCGGGCGGGCACGCTGTGCACGCCGATCTCCCTGTCGATCTCGGAGTCCTGGCAGGCGTAGATCAGGTCGAAGCCGCCGATCCACAGCCCCACTGCCGCGCCGAGCAGCCAGGCCGGTCCGGAGCCGTCCAGGGTGCCGGTGACCGCCAGCCAGGCGCCGACCGGGCCGACCGCCTGGGCGATCCCGAGGATGGCGTGCGGCCAGTTGGTGAACCGCTTGGCGTAGGGGTAGACGACCAACGGCACCACGGCGAGCGGCGCGAGCACCAGGCAGAGCGGGTTGAGCAGGGCGGCGGCGACGAGGAAGACCACAAGTGCGACGGCCGCGCCGGTCCAGGCCGTCCGCACGCTCACCGCTCCGGTGACCAGTTCCCGACCGGCGGTACGCGGGTTCCGCGCGTCGATCTTGCGGTCGAGGATCCGGTTGGCGGCCATCGCGAACGTCCGCGCCCCGACCATCGCAACAGTGATCAGCAGCAGGTCGAGCCACCGTACCCGCCCGCCGGAACCCTGCATCGCGGCCAGCGCGGAGAGGAACGCGAACGGCAGCGCGAAGACGGAGTGCTCGACGGCGACGAGCTTCAGGAAGGACTTGGTCCGGCCCGGCTTCGCCGTCGGTGCGTCGATGACGGCCATCAGATCCCGTACTCCTTCCAGCGCTTGTCGACCAGGGCCGTGACTTCCGGGCTCATGCTCATTTCCTCCGGCCAACCGCGGGTGTAACCCTCGGTGGGCAGCTTGCGGGTCGCGTCGACTCCAGCCTTACCGCCCCAGAACTGCTGGTACGACGAGTGGTCGAGGTGGTCCACCGGACCCTCGGTGAGCAGCAGGTCGCGGGCGTAGTCGACGTTGCCGAAGGCCCGGAAGGCGACCTCGTTGTAGTCGTGCACGTCGCAGTCCTCGTCGACGATCACGATCAGCTTGGTCAGTGACATCAGGTGCGCGCCCCAGATCGCGTTCATCACCTTCTGCGCGTGCTTCGGGTAGCGCTTGCGGATCGAGACGATCGCGCAGTTGTGGAAGACGCCGGCGGCCGGCAGGTCGTAGTCGACGATGTCCGGGATCATCAGCTTGAGCAGCGGCTGGAAGATCCGCTCGGTGGCCTTGCCGAGGCCGTGGTCCTCCTGCGGCGGCTTCGAGGTGACGATCGAGTGGTAGACCGGCTTGCGCTGCATGGTCATCGCCTCGATGTGCAGCACGGGGAACGGCTCGACCGGCGTGTAGAAGCCGGTGTGGTCGCCGAACGGCCCCTCGGGCAGCCGCTCACCCGGCTCCAGGTAGCCCTCCAGCACGATCTGCGCGTTCGCCGGCACCTGCAACGGCACTGTGAGGCAGTCGACCATCTCCACCCGCTCGCCGCGCAGGAACCCGGCGAACAGGTACTCGTCGATGTCGCTGGGCAGCGGCGCGCTGGCCGCGTACGAGACGACCGGGTCGCAGCCGATCGCGACCGCGACCGGCAGGCGCTGCCCGAGCCGCTCGGCGACCGCGTGGTGCGCCGTCGAGTCCTTGTGGATCTGCCAGTGCATGCCCAGGGTGTTGCGGCCGTGCTGCTGGAGTCGGTACAGGCCGAGGTTGCGCTTGCCGGTCTCCGGGTGCTTGGTGTGGGTCAGCCCGTAGTTGTGGAAGATCCCGCCGTCGTCGGGCCAGACCTGCAACCCCGGCAGCCGGTTGAGGTCGACGTCCTCACCCCGGTAGACGACCTCCTGGCAGGGGGCGGTCTTCACCTTGCGCGGCGGCAGCGACTTGAGCTGCATGACCTTGCCGAGGCCCTCCCGGATGCCCGACCAGCCGACCGGCAGCTCCGGCTTGATCATCGCGCCGATCCGGGCACCGACCTCGTCCAGCGAGTCGACGCCGAGGGCCATCGCCATCCGCTTCTCGGTGCCGAACAGGTTGATCGCCACCGGCATCTCGCCCCGGGTCGGACGCTCGAAGAGCAGCGCCGGGCCGCCGGCCCGCACCGTGCGGGTGACCACCTCGCTGATCTCCAGAGTCGGATCGACCGGGACGTCGATCCGGCGCAACTCCCCCGCGCGCTCCAGCGCCGCGATGAAGTCCTTGAGATCGGTGTACGGGAAGCCACGAGCCGCCATGTCGCCCAGTCTCCCGCACCGGCTCCCGCACGGCCCAAGCCGGGTGCTGTGACGCTCGCGATCGCCCCCTGTCCGCGACGGCCACCCGGGCGGCGGGCAGCGGGCAGCGGACGGCGCGTCTAGATCGACTCGGCTTTCAGGAAACCGCGGTGTCCCAGGCCGCCGGACACCGCGACTTCAAGGAAAGCGAGTGGATCACCGCTCATGGGCCGCACCTCGGGGCATGGCGGGCGCTTGAGCGGGTAGCCGGGCGGGCGGCAGAGGGCGGGGCGGCGGGCGGAGGCGGCGATGGGCGCGGAACGGGTTCCGGCGGGGTTCACCGAGCAACGGGCTCGGGTCGGCCAGATCAGCATGAACTACGTCCGTGGGGGTGCCGGCCCGCCACTGGTGCTGCTGCACGGGTATCCGCAGTGTTGGTACATGTGGCGGCACCTGCTGCCCGAGTTGGGGCGCTCCTTCGACGTGGTCGCACCCGACCTGCGCGGCTTCGGGGGCAGTGACGCCCCGGACGGCGGGTACGACAAGAAGACGGTCGCCGCCGACCTGCACGGACTACTCGATCAGCTTGGCCTGGTCGGTGACCTCCGGCTGGTCGGGCACGACCTGGGGACCATGGTGGCGTACGCGTACGCCGCCGCCCATCCGCAGCGGGTGAGTCGGCTGGTGCTCAGCGAGGCGCCGATCCCCGACGAGAGCATCTACACGTTCCCCGCGCTCACCTCGGCCGGGCCCGGGGTGTGGAACTTCGGCTACTTCTCCCTCGGCAACGGGCTGCCGGAGGCGCTGGTCAACGGACGGGAGTCGCTCTGGGTGGACAAGTTCACCGACGCGCTGATGGTGCGCAAGGGCAGCATCGCCGCGCCCGACGTCGAGGAGTTCGCCAGCCATCTGCGCGACCCAGCGCATCTGCGGGCCAGCTTCGCCTACTTCCGGGCGTTCGAGCAGGACATCGCGGACAACGCGGCGTACCGGGGCACGAAGCTGACGATGCCGGTGCTGGCTGTCGGGGCGGCGGCCAGCCTCGGCGGGCAGGTCGCCGAGCAGGTTCGCCGGTACGCCGACACGGTCCGCGGCGAGGTGATCGAGGACTGCGGGCACTGGCTGTACGAGGAGCGCCCCGACGAGATGCTCGCCCTGCTGCGGGACTTCCTCGGGGCGTCCTGAACAGCGGCTGTCCGGCGCCCCCGGTCAGGCGGCGGCGGGCGTCCAGGCGTGGGCGGCCAGCGGCGGGTCGAGCGGTGCCCGGGTGAGCCGGTTGGCGAAGGTGGACATGGTGTACGCGCCGACCCCGAGCACCACGTCCAGCGCGTGCCGGGGCTGGTAGCCGGCGGCCAGGAAGTCCTCCAGCTCGTCCTCCGGCACTGCGCCCCGGTGGTCGAGCACGGCCAGCGTGAAGCGGCGCAGCGCCTCCAGGCGCGGGTCGGGCAGCACCGAGCCGGCACGCAGGGCGGTGATCAGCTCGGGGGTCGCGCCGAGTCGGGTGAGCTTGCCGGTGTGCAGGGCAACGCAGAAATGGCATTCGTGACTGGTGGAGACCGTCAGGATGACCACCTCCCGGTCCAGCGGGGCGAGGTCGGTCTGCTCGAAGCCGGTGCTGGCGGTGAGGAAGCCGGTGAGCAACTGCGGCGAATCGGCCATCAGCGCCACCGGGGTGGGCAGCCAGCCGAACCGGCCGCGCACTCCCTCGATGGACCGACGGGCGGCGGCGGGTGCGGTCTCAGCGGTGTGGGCGGTGAAGACGGGCATGGCTGCCTACTTTCCGAAGCTTGGATCGGGGGACGTAAGATGGTCAACGTGGTTGACGAAATAGTAAACGTGGTTGTCGAACATGGCAACCGCTGATCCCGCGCGCCCAGGCTTCGCGCTACCGCTGCTGCTCCTGGCCGGCTTCCGGACGCTGATCGACGACCTGCACGCCGAGCTGGCCCGGGAGGGGCATCCGGAGCTGCGACCGCTGCACGGGTTCGTGCTCCAGGCCGTTGGGGCGGACGGCACCACCGCCACCGAGCTGGGCCAGCGGCTGGGCATCTCCAAACAGGCCGCCGGCAAGACCGTCGACCGGTTGGTGGCCGTCGGCTACCTGGAGCGGGTCGACGACCCCTCCGACGCCCGACGCCGGCTGGTCCGGGTGACCCCGCGCGGCGCCGACGGGCTACGCCGCTCAGCCGAGATCTTCGACCGGCTGCGTGCACAGTGGGCGGACACGCTCGGCCCAGAACGGGTCACCGCTATGGAAGACGACCTCGGCACGATGGCCTCGGCCAACTGGTTCCGACTCGACGTGCCCGGCTGGTTCGGCGGCTGACCCCAGTTGCTGCGCAGGCATGAGCCGGTGGCGAGTCGTGGACCCGATCGACGCCATTTCGCCGAGGTGGCGGTTGCCGGGCGACCCGTGCCGGATGACGGTGCAGCCTGCGGTTGCCCGGTTCAGCGCGCGGTCAGCGGGCGCGGGCCAGCTCGACGAAGGCCCGCCACGCGGCGGGGGTGAAGGTCAGCAGGTCGCCGTCGCGGTCCTTGGAATCGCGGACGTGCACCCGGCCGGGCAGGTTGTCGGCGACCTCGACGCACGCGCCGGCGTCGTTGCCGCTCCGGGTGGACTTGCGCCAGCGGGCTCCGGTCAGATCCATGGCTTCACGATCTCCTCGAGCAGGTCGATCGACTGCTGCCGGGGCAGCGCGTCACTGCGCAGACTCTCCCACCTTCCGAGCAGGGTCGCCACCTCGAAGATGTCGTCCACTGCGGTGCCACCGGTCTGGTTGTCGAGGAAGCCGAGCCAGCTGCCGTCGGCGGTGCGGCCGAGGATGAACGGCCCGAAGAGACCGGCGTGCAGGCCCACGCCCTGCGGCAGCACGTGCACCCTGATGTGCGGGCGGCGGGCGCACGCCACCAGATGCCGCAACTGCTCGGCCAGCACCTCGGCGCAGCCCTCCGCGAAGCGCTGCAACGCGGCCTCGTCGATCACGGCGGTGAGCTGCGGCGGGTGCTCCCGGTCGAGGATCGTCTGCCGCTCCAGCCGGGCCGCCACCAACTCCTCCACCCGGTCGGCGGTGAGCCCCAGGTCGAGCCGGAACACCGCCCGGGCGTAGTCGGCGGTCTGCAACAGCCCCGGAATCATCGTCGCGCCGAAGCAGCGCAGCTGGGTGGCGACCCGTTCGACCTCCAGCCACGGGCGGAACCAGACCGGCTCGCCGTCGCGCCGGCCCAGCTCGCGCAGCGAGACCAGCAGGCCGCCGGTGTCGAGCACCTCGTCGGCCCGGATCAGGTACGCCTCGTTGGGCGCCGTCTGCCCCAGCTCGACGGCCGACACCATCGACGGCGAGTAGTGCGCGCGTTTGCCGTACTCCTCCTGAGTCAGCCCGGCCGCGAGCCGGGACCGCCGGAGCTGCTCCCGAATAAGCGCCGCCGTGGACACCACTGTGGTCACTGCGCCCCACCTTCCGCCGCGATTGTCGGGTCAGGCGACCCATCCGCCGCACGGTAGCGAGCGCCTGACACTGTGTCATGCCGTGACGCGCATATCGCGGTAACGCGAGCAGCGACCCCCCGCCTGACCGCCCGGCTCGACAGCCGCCACCGAGAGATCCACTCGGGTTTCAGGGAGTCGCGGCGTCCCGGGCCGCACGACATCCCGACTTCCTGAAAGCCGAGTGGATCAAGGCCGAAATCGTGATCGAAAACTGTCACAGGTGATCTCTAAGATCATGGATGCCGATCGGGTCGGGGTGCTGCGAGCCCGGCTTCTTCCGATCGGCTCATCCCTCTTCAAGGAGATCCATGAGATCTGTGCACGTTGCGCGTGGCAGGCTCTTGCGCGGCCTGACCGCGCTGGTCGTGGGCACCGCAGGGGTCGCCGTGGCGGCTGGCCCGGCCGCGGCTCAGGACGATCCCGGTTGGGTCGACGGCTGGCTGGGTGACGTCACTGTTGGCGGCCCCGGCGCTCCCGGCCGCACTGTGCCGCTGACCCTGAACAGCACCGGCGCCAGCCAGCCCCGGGTGACCATCGACCTGACCGGCCTGGCCGGGGTAGCCACCGCCGGCTTCCCCGACTACTGCGTCACCCAGGGCACCTCGGTGACCTGCCCGATGCCGCCGACAGCCATCGAGGAGTTCGGCACGCTCACCGGCACCATCCCGGTGGTGTTCCGACCCGCTCCCGGCGCGGTCGACGGCGCGACCGGCACCCTCGACTACACGGCGCTCGGCGAGCAGACCGAGGCGTACGCCCAGCAGGCGACGGTCACCGTGCGGTCCGGGCCCGACCTGCTCGACCTGGTCGACGAGCACCTGACCGGCGTCGAGGTGGGCGACAACCTCGCCGTACCGGTGTCAGTGGTCAACGCCGGCGACCACCCGGCGGTGGATCTGCGGCTCACCATGCGCTTCCCGGTGGGCCTCGTGCCGACCAGCTACCGCAACTGCCGGTACGGCACCAACCAGTCGCTCGCCACAGTGGTGGTCTGCACAGTGCGGGGCACGTTCGCGCCCGGCCAACGCCACGAGCTGCGGGGTGGGCTCGGCACCACTGTCGGCCCGGCGACGCTCGGCAGCAAGCGGATCACCCAGGTCGTAGAGCCGCTGGCCAGTGCCGGGCCGCTCCCGAGCGGCGTGAAGCTCAAGAGCCGCGACGCCGACCGGGCGCTGCGGCTACGGCCGGTGGGCACTGCGCTCGACGTGCTCCCGGTCGAGGCGAGCCGGGCCGACGGCCAGACCTACCTGCGCGGGGTGCACGGCGCCTTCGACATCGTCGCGACGGGCGCGGCCGTCACCGGTGCCGTCGGTGACACCGTGCGGGTCACCGTCGGCCTGCGCAACACAGGTCCGGGCGTGCCAGACGGCAGCATCTCTGGCGAGAGCGTCGGGGCCTTCCTCTTCACCCCACCCGCCGGGGTCACCGTGCTGGCCACCCCGCCGGGTTGCTGGTTGAGCGGTGACGAGGAGGAGCCCGAGACTGTCCCGGCAACCTGGTACTGCAACGGACCGGGGTCGGTCTTCCCCGCCGGCACCACTCACGCGGTCGGGTTCGACCTGCGGATCGACAGCCTGTCGGGGGCTCCCGGCGAGGTCCAGCCGTTTCAGCGCTACCCCCGGGTGGACGACGACCCGAGCAACGACATCGCCCCGGTCACTGTGAGCTGACCGAGGCACGGAGAACAATGCGGGCCGGTCACGGACGATTCCGTGGCCGGCCCGCGCGTCATCGAACAGGTCAGTCCAGCCCACCGTACGAGTGCAGGCCGGTGAAGAAGATGTTCACGCCGAACAGGTTCATCAGCATGGTGAGGAAGCCGAGCACCGCGATCCAGGTGGCCACGTTGCGCTTCACGCTGGGCGTCGCGCGAGCGTGCAGGTAGCCGGCGTACACCACCCAGGAGATGAACGCCCAGGTCTCCTTCGGGTCCCAGCCCCACGGCCGGCCCCAGGCCGCCTCGGCCCAGATGGCACCGGCGATCACCGCGAAGGTGAAGATCGGGAACGCGAAGGCGTGCAGCGCGAACGTCAGCCGCTCCAGGCCGGCCGCGCCGGGCAGCCGCTTGGCCAGGGTGTACGGGAAGCTCCGCTTGCCCTGCTCGTACCCGTTGCGCATCAGGAAGCCGACCGCCGGCACCACGCCGAGCAGGAAGATGCCGGACGCGAAGACGATCGTCGAGACGTGGATGATGAACCAGTACGAGTTCAGCGCCGGCACCAGCGGCACGATCGGCACGTACAGCACCAGCTCGGCGGTGGCGACCAGCAGCACCATCACCAGGGTGAGGAACAGCCCGAGCTTGCGCAGCGACTGTCGCTTCCAGAGCACCACCAACCAGGCGGCCACCCCGATGAACGTCACCGTGAGCACGAACTCGTACATGTTGCCCCAGGGCATCCGGTCCGCGGCGAGCCCACGGGTGACCAGCGCCGCCAGGTGCAGCACGGCGGCGACCGCGGTGGCCCCCACCCCGAAGAGGCCCGCCAGCCGGGCCCGCCCTGCGGAACGGTCGACAGTGGGCGGCGACGGGACCGGCGCGGGCGGCGTCGGGACGACACCGCCGCCGGCACCGACCAACTCGCGCACCGGAGCCGCCGTGGCGACCCGGGTACGCACGTTGCCCAGCGCGTACTCGACGGCGTGGCCGATCATCGCGACCAGGTACGCCAGGATCGCGAAGGTCACCAGATTGTCGGAGAGTGCGGACATCACTCGGCTCCTTCTCGCACGCCGGCCCGCTCAGCGGAGTCAGCGCCATCACCAGCCCGTTCGGCACCGCTGACGGCGGCGACCAGCTGGGTGAACTCGTCGGCGAACCCTGGATAGTCGGTACGCGGCAACCCACCGACCTCCATCAAGCTACTACCGCTCGTCGGAGATCCTTCCCCGGGGTCGGCCGGCACCACCCGGAAGAACACCCGGCGGCGCTTCCCGAACAGCGAACCCATCAGCCCGACCAGCAGGACGCCGCAGCTGACCAGCAGCATCGTCGAGCCGGGATCGTGCCGGATGGAGAGGGTGACGTACCGCTCCGTGCCCAGGAACTCGACTGTCGTGCCGTCGTCCAGCTTCCAGGTCTCGCCCTTGCGGAGCAGTTTGGTGCCGACCTCCTTGACCTTGCCGGCTCGCACCTGCCGCTGGTCGAGTTGGTAGACCGAGCCGGGGATGCCGGCGTCCAGGCCGAGGTTGCCCCGGTAGGCGACCAGGTTCAGCGCGGGGTTGCGCTCGGTCGGGTACTCCGAGCGGACGAACGGCGCCTGCTCGGGCGCGGTGGGCAGGTAGATGCCGGTGAAAGCCATCTGCTGATCCGGTGCGCGCTGGCCGGTCGCCGGGTCGACGTTCGCGTCCGGGAAGGCCGCCAGCCCCTCGCTGGTCAGGCCCATGTCGCCGGTGGTCAGGAACGGCTCGTCACTGATCTGGCTGTTGCCGAACCGGTCGGTGTAGCGGATCACCGGGGCGTACCCGTGGCCGAGCAGGTAGACGCTCGCGTCGTTCAGGCGCAGCGGCGCGTTCACCGAGAAGTCGGCGCTACGGGTCGGCTCGTCCGGGCCGTCGACGGTGACCGTGGCGTTGAAGAACTCCGGCTGGCCGGAGGCAAGGAACCGGGCCTCGAAGTCGTCCAGCCGCAGGCAGAAGCGGGGCAGGTCGGCGCTGCTCACCTGGGGGCCGAGCTTCGCCTCGGCGTACTGCTGGCGGGTGTTGCAGAACGCGTTGTCCGCGCCGGCCACCAGCAGCCGGTTGCCGCTCCAGCCGTACCAGGAGCCGAGCGCCACCCCGATCAGCACCGCGATCAGCGAGGTGTGGAACAGCAGGTTGCCGGTCTCCTTGAGGTAGCCCTTCTCGGCGGAGACCTCGTCGCCGCGCACCTCGACGCGCCAGCGGCGCTTGCGCAGCGCCTCCGCGATCGCCGCCGCCCCACCGGGCGGGGCGGGCAGGACTGTGTGCTGCGGCAGCCGGGCCATCCGCTTCGGCGCGGCCGGCGGCCGGGACCGCAGCGTGCGGACGTGGTCGCGCAGCCGGGGCGTGATGCAGCCGATCAGGGAGGTGAACAGCAGCAGGTAGATCGCGGAGAACCAGACCGACCCGAAGACCTCGAACGCGCCGATCCGGTCCAGTCGGGGGGCCCAGTCCGGGTGGTCGACGAAATACTCGTTGACCTTTTCCGGGCTGATCCCGCGCTGTGGCAGCACCGAGCCGGGGATGGCGGCGATCGCGAGCAGGAAGAGCAGGATCAGCGCCGTACGCATGCTGGTGAGCTGCCGCCACGAATTGCGCAGCAGGGCCAGCAGCCGGTTCGGCCGGCGGCGTGGCGCGGGCGCCGCGGTCTCCGGTCGGTCGTCGACGACCGTCATCAGATGCTCACCTCGCCCACCCCGACGGTGGTCTGCAGCCAGATCACGAAGCTCTGCCATCCGCCGGTGACCAGGGCCAGACCGATCAGGATGAGCAGGGCGCCGCCGACCCGGGTGACCCAGCGGCTGTTGCGCCGGACGGCGCGGAAGACCCCGAGCAGGCGTTCGAAGCCCAGCCCGAAGACGACGAACGGTATCCCCAACCCGAGGCAGTACGCCACGGCGAGCACCACGGCTCGGTCGCTCTGGCCGCTGGCGGTGGCCATGCCCATCACCGCGCCGAGCGTGGGGCCGGTGCAGGGCACCCAACTGAGCGCGAAGACCGCCCCGAAGACCGGTGCGCCGAGCAGCCCGGCCGACGGCAACCGGGAGATCCGGAACTCCCGTTGCAGGGCCGGGATCATCCCGAGGTAGCTCAACCCCGCCACGATGATCAGCACGCCGACGCCGATCTGCAACTCGCGCTCGTAGTCGAAGAACACCCGGCCGATGCTGGCGAAGAGGATCGCTGTGGCCACGAAGACGACTGTGAACCCGCCGATGAAGAGCAGCGTCCCGGCGAGCACCCGACCCTTGACCGCGCCGACCCGCGCGACCCGCTCCTTGACCGCGACACCCCCGCTGGCCGGCGCGGGATCGGCCTCCGGCCGCCGGCCCTCCAGGTCGGCGCCGGCCAGACCGGTCACGTACGACAGGTAACCGGGGACGAGCGGAAGCACGCACGGGGAGAGGAAGCTGACCAGGCCGGCGAGCGCCGCCGCGCCGATGGCGAGCAGCAGCGGCCCGCTGAGGGCCAACTCCCGGAAGGTCTCGCCCATCAGTTCGGGGCCGGCTTCTCGGCGGCGACCCGTTCGACGATCGGTTGCAGGCCCTCCTGCTTGACGGCGGCCCGGATCACCGCCGCGATCCGGCCGTCCCGGTCGAGCACCACCGTCGCCGGCACGCTGTTCGGCGGGATGTCCAGCGCGAGTGCCGTCTTGCTGGACGGGTCGAACAGGCTCGGATAGGTGACCCGGCCCTTCTCGAACGCCTTGGCCTTGTCCCGCGAATCCTGGACGTTGATGCCGAGGAAGTTCACCCCGGAGCCCTTGGTGGCCTGGTAGACGGCTTCCAGGTCGTCCGCCTCGGCGCGGCAGGGCGCGCACCAGGAACCCCAGAAGTTGACCACCACGACCTGACCGCGCGCCTCGCTGACGTCGTAGCTGCCGCCGAGCAGCAGCTCACCGGCGACCTTCGGGGGCGCGGAGCGCTGGTCCGGTGCGCACTCGAAGATCCCGTCGGTGGTGGTCGTGCAGGTCTTCTCCTGCGCCTTCGACGACGTGCAGCCGACCAGCGCCATCGCGGCGACGGTGGCGAGCAGACCGGCGGTCCACCTCCGGGCGTTCATCAGGCCCCCTTGGCCGTCCGGGCGGTCGCGGAGAGAGCGATCAGGTGCGCGGCCGGCTCGCTGTAGCCGATGCCCGCCACCTTCGCGCCGTCGAAGTGGAACGAGGTGAGGCTGGCCAGCCCGCACTGCCGCTTGCGCGGGTCGTGCCAGAGCCGCTTGCGCTCGACGTAACGGCGCAGCGTCCAGATCGGGAGCTGGTGCGACACCAGCACCGCCTCGCGTCCCTCGGCGGCGACCCGGGCGGCGTGCACGGCGGCGAACATCCGCTCGGCGATCACCCGGTACGCCTCACCCCAGGACGGGGTCACCGGGTCGCGCAGCACCCACCAGTTGCGCGGGTCGCGGAACGACCCGTCACCCGGGGAGACCTTCTTGCCCTCGAACCAGTTAGCGCTCTCGATCAGCCGCTCGTCCACCCCGACCGGCAGCCCGAACTGGGCGGCGATCGGCTCGGCGGTCTGCTGGGCGCGCTCCAGCGGGCTGGCCACCACGTGCACGATCTCCCGCTCGGCCAGGCCCTGCGCGGCGGCCTTGGCCATCTGCACACCCAGCTCGGACAGCCGGAAACCGGGCAGCCGGCCGTAGAGGATCTGGTCGGGGTTGTACACCTCGCCGTGCCGAAGCACGTGGACCACCGTCTTGCTCAAGGCTGCGCTCCCTCTGTTCGCGACTGCGGGGCTCGCAAACCCGGCTCACTCCTCGCGCTCACGCTCAACCCCCGTGACCGGCCGCTGCCGCCGCGTTCGCCGCCGTGGGCAGCGCGTCGGCGATGTGTTCCAGAGCGGCGTCGTCCAACGCCGCCGACACGAACCACGACTCGAACGCGCTCGGCGGCAGGTAGACGCCGGCGGCGAGCATCGCGTGGAAGAACGCCTTGAACGCCGGCACCTGCTGCGTGCGCGCGCTGTCGTAGTCGACCACGTCGGCGTCGGTGAAGAAGACCGAGAACATGCTGCCCGCGTACGAAAGTCGGTGCGGGACCCCGGCGGCGGCCAACGCGTCGGATGCCAGCTTGCCCACGACGGCGGCCGTCTGATCGAGGCGCTGGTACAGCGCATCGTCGGCGAGCCGCAGGGTCGCCAGGCCGGCGGCGCAGGCGAGCGGGTTACCGGAGAGGGTGCCGGCCTGGTAGACCGGGCCGGCCGGCGCGAGCCGCGCCATGATGTCCGCGCGCCCGCCGAACGCCGCGGCGGGCAGGCCGCCACCCATGACCTTGCCGTACGTCCACAGGTCGGCGTCGGAGGCGTCGAGGCCGTGCCACCCGGCCCGGGAGACCCGGAACCCGGTCATCACCTCGTCCACCACGAGCAGGGCACCGTGTGCGTGCGCGATCCGGGCGAGCTGCTGGTTGAAGCCGTCGCGGGGGGCCACCACGCCCATGTTGCCGGCAGCGGCCTCGGTGATCACCGCGGCGATGTGCTGGCCCTCGGCGGCGAACGCCTCCTCGACGGCCCGGATGTCGTTGTACGGAAGCACTATCGTCTCGCTGGCCGCCGCGCCGGTCACACCGGGCGAGTCGGGCAGGCCCAGGGTGGCCACGCCGGAGCCGGCGGAGGCGAGCAGCGCGTCCACGTGGCCGTGGTAGCAGCCGGCGAACTTGACGATCTTCGAGCGGCCGGTGAAGCCGCGGGCCAGCCGGATCGCCGACATGGTCGCCTCGGTGCCGGAGTTGACCAGGCGGACCTGCTCCATCGGGGTCCGGTCGACCAGCTCGGCGGCCAGCTCCACCTCACCCGGCGTGGGGGTGCCGAAGCTGGTGCCCTTGGCGGCGGCGGCCTGCACGGCGGCCACCACCTCGGGATGCGCGTGCCCGAGGATCAGCGGACCCCAGGAGCAGACCAGGTCGACGTAGCGGCGACCGTCGGCGTCGTACAGCCACGGGCCCTCGCCACGGACCATGAAACGCGGGGTGCCGCCGACCGCCTGGAAGGCGCGCACAGGGGAGTTCACCCCGCCCGGCACGATGGCGCGGGCGCGGTCGAACAGGGCCTCGGAGGCCGGCGCGTCGGCTGGGTAGCGGCCGGATCCGGCGGGAAAGATGTCGGTCACGATGCCGCCATTGTGACAGCGCCGGACGGTCAACCAGCAGCCACCCCGCGGTGGGGTTACCCGGCTCACCTGTGACCCGCGCCGGTCGGCAGCGCCGACACGGTGGGCCTCGTGGCCTGGACGGCGACGGCTCGCGGCCTCGACAGGCCAGGTCGGTCGGATCGCGCTAGGCTGACCGGGTGGATCGTGCCGAACTGTCCATCACGCTACACCGGACGGGCGACGAAGCAGTCTTGCGCCTGGCCGGTGAGATCGACATGCTCACGGCGGCCCAGCTCTCCACGGTCGTCAACGAGGTGCTGGCCGACCCCCCGCCGAAGATCGTGCTCGACCTCGGCGGCGTCACCTTCTGCGACTCGCAGGGCCTGGGCACCCTGGTCGTGCTCAGCCGCAAGGCCAGCCACGCGCAGAGCCTGCTGATGCTGACGCACGTGGGCGACTTCCTGATCCGCGTACTGGACATCACCGGCCTGCGCAGCGCCCTGATGATCCGCAACGACCAGCCCACCGGCTGAGCCGCCCCGCCGCGTCAGGCGGTGTTGCCCCAGCGGGCCTGTTCGAGCAGCCGTACCGCCCGGTCGCGGACCTCCGGGTCGTCCGAGCGGAGCTGGGCGGTCGCCTCGTCGACCGCGTCGGTGAGCCGCCGCCACTGCGTGTCGCGCTCCCGGACCAGATCCGACTGGGTGGCGAGCTGCCGGGTCTTCACCCACAGCTCGACGAAGACCGACACCTTCGCCCGGAGCACCCACGGGTCGAACGGCTTGGTGAGGTAGTCAACAGCGCCCACCTGGTAACCCCGAAGGGCGAGCTGGGCGTCCCGGTCGGCGGCGGTGAGGAAGATGATCGGCACGTGCCGCGTCCGCTCGCGGCGCTTGATGTGGCTCGCCGTCTCGAAGCCGTCCATGTCCGGCATCTGCGCGTCCAACAGGATCACCGCGAAGTCGTCCACCAGCAACTGCTTGAGCGCCGCCTCACCGCTCTCCACCGCCACGGACTGGACCGGCAGGCCCTGAAGGATCGCCTCCAGGGCCGTCAGGTTCTGCCGGCGGTCGTCCACGAGCAGCGCTTTGGCCATCTGGGTCACGAAGTCTCCTCGGTCCGGCTGCCGTTGATCCAGGACGACATCAGTTCGATCAGGTCGTCCAGGTCGACCGGCTTGGTGATGTAGTCGCTGCCCCCGGCAGCAAGCGCCGACTCACGGTCACCCGGCATCGCCTTCGCGGTCAGGAAGACCACCGGAAGGTCGGCGAACCGATGGTTGCGGCGAATCTGGCGGGTGGTCTCGTAACCGTCCTGGTCAGGCATCATGGCGTCCATCAGCACGATGTCCACCTCCGGATGCTCGGCCAGCAGACGGACACCGTCCGCCCCGTTGTCCGAGTACAGCACGGTCATCCCGTGCAGCTCCAACGCACTGGTCAAGGCGAAGACGTTGCGGACGTCGTCGTCCACGATCAGCACCGTGGCGCCGTCCAGTTGACGGGTGGCCGGTGCCTCCGGCCGTTCCGGCAGCAGTTCCAGCGGCGGCATCAGCAGCGACGACGGCAGCCCGGCGCGCTGCGGCGACGGAGCCTGCGGTGCGACCACTGCGTCCGGGGCCAGCACCTGCGGCACGAACAGGGTGAAGGTCGAGCCCTGACCGGGCGCGGACGAGACGGTGATGGTGCCGCCGATCAGTCGGGCCAGATCGCGGCTGATCGACAGGCCCAGGCCGGTGCCCCCGTACCGGCGACTGGTGGTGCCGTCGGCCTGCTGGAACGCCTCGAAGATGATCGACAGCTTGTCGTCGGAGATGCCGATCCCGGTGTCGATCACGGTGAACGCGATCACCTGCTGGGCGTTCGTCAGCGCCGGCACGTCGAAGACCGCGTTCTCCGCGGCCGGGGCGATCCGCAGCGTCACCGCACCGTTGTCGGTGAACTTCACCGCGTTCGACAGCAGGTTGCGCAGGATCTGCTGCAACCGCTGCGCGTCGGTCACCAACGCCGGCGGCAGATCCTTGCTCACCCGTACCTGGAAGTCCAGGTTCTTCTCCTCGGCCTGCGGCGCGAACGCCTGCTCGACGTAGCCGCGTAGCTCGGTGAAGCGGATCTCGGTCGGCTCGACGTCCATCCGACCCGCCTCGATCTTGGACAGGTCGAGGATGTCGTCGATCAGACGCAGCAGGTCGGAGCCGGACCCGTGGATGGTCCGGGCGAACTCGATCTGCTTCGGGCTGAGGTTCTGCTCCGAGTTCTCGGCCAGCAGACGGGCCAGCAGCAGCAACGAGTTCAGCGGGGTCCGCAGCTCGTGGCTCATGTTGGCCAGGAACTCCGACTTGTACGCCGACGCCCGGGTCAGCTGCTGCGCCTTCTCCTCCAGGCCCAGCCGGGCCAGCTCGATCTCCCGGTTCTTCGTCTCGATGTTGCCCTTCTGCTCGGACAGCAGAGTGGCCTTCTCCTCCAGCTCGGCGTTGGTGCGCTGCAACTCCGCCGACTGCTCCTGCATCTCGTGCGCCAGCCGCTGCGACTGGGCCAGCAGCTCCTCCGTACGCCGGTTGGCCTGGATGGTGTTGACAGCGATGCCGATGGTCAGCACCAACCGCTCCAGGAACGACAGGTGCAGCTCGGAGAAGGCCGACACGCTGGCGAACTCGATCACCCCGAGCAGCTCGCCCTCGAACAGGACCGGGAGCACCACCAGGTCGGACGGGGGTGTCTCGGCCAGGCCGGAGCGCAGGGTGAGCCGGCTGTTCGGGGAGGCGCTGACCCGGATCGTGCGACGGGAGAGCGCGGTCTGCCCGACCAGCCCCTCACCCGGCCCGAAGGTGACGTCGTGCCCCCGCGCCACGTACCCGTACGAGGAGGTCAGCCGGAGCCGCATGCTGCCGTCGGCGTCGTCGGCCAAGAAGAAGGCGCCGAGCTGGGCGTCGACCAGCGGAGTCACCTCGGTCATGATCATGCGGCAGACCTCGCCGAGGTCGCGCTGGCCCTGCAACAGGCCGCCGATCCGGGCGAGGTTGGAGTCCAGCCAGCCCTGCTCGGCGTTCTTCTTGGTCGTCTCCCGGAGGGTGACGATCATCTGGTTGATGTTGTCCTTCAGCTCGGCGACCTCGCCCTGCGCCTTGACCGCGATCCGCTGGGTCAGGTCGCCGCGGGTCACCGACGTGGACACCTGGGCGATGGCCCGCAACTGCGTGGTCAGCGTCGAGGCGAGCTGGTTGACGTTCTCGGTGAGGTCGCGCCAGGTGCCGGAAACACCCTTCACCTGCGCCTGACCGCCGAGCTTGCCCTCGATACCGACCTCGCGGGCCACCCGGGTCACCTCGTCGGCGAACGACGACAGCTGGTCGACCATGGTGTTGACAGTCGACTTCAGCTCCAGGATCTCGCCCTGGGCGTCCACGGTGATCTTCTGCGACAGGTCACCCTTGGCCACGGCGGTGGTCACCGAGGCGATGTTGCGGACCTGGCTGGTCAAGTTCGACGCCATCGAGTTCACGTTGTCGGTCAGGTCCCGCCAGGTGCCGGAAACCCCCTTCACCTGCGCCTGACCGCCGAGCTTGCCCTCGGTGCCCACCTCACGGGCCACCCGGGTCACCTCGTCGGCGAACGACGACAGCTGGTCGACCATCGTGTTGACAGTCGACTTCAGCTCAAGGATCTCACCCCGCGCATCCACCGTGATCTTCTGCGACAGATCACCCTTGGCCACCGCCGTGGAGACCTGGGCGATGTTGCGGACCTGGGCGGTCAGGTTCGACGCCATCGAGTTCACGTTGTCGGTCAGGTCCCGCCAGGTGCCGGCGACCCCACGCACCTGCGCCTGACCGCCCAACTTGCCCTCGGTGCCCACCTCACGCGCGACCCGGGTCACCTCGTCGGCGAACGACGACAGCTGGTCGACCATCGTGTTGACAGTCGACTTCAGCTCCAGGATCTCGCCCCGCGCATCCACCGTGATCTTCTGCGACAGGTCACCCTTCGCCACGGCGGTGGTCACCGAGGCGATGTTGCGGACCTGGCTGGTCAGGTTCGACGCCATCGAGTTCACGTTGTCGGTCAGGTCCCGCCAGGTGCCGGAAACCCCCTTCACCTGCGCCTGACCGCCCAGGTTGCCCTCGGTGCCCACCTCACGGGCCACCCGGGTCACCTCGTCGGCGAACGACGACAGCTGGTCGACCATGGTGTTGACGGTGTTCTTCAGCTCCAGGATCTCGCCCTGGGCGTCCACCGTGATCTTCTGCGACAGGTCGCCCTTCGCCACTGCGGTGGAGACCTGGGAGATGTTGCGGACCTGGCTGGTCAGGTTGCCGGCCAACTGGTTGACGTTCTCGGTGAGGTCCCGCCAGGTGCCGGAGACGCCGCGCACCTGGGCCTGACCGCCCAACTTGCCCTCGATGCCCACCTCACGGGCCACCCGGGTCACCTCGTCGGCGAACGACGACAGCTGGTCCACCATCGTGTTGACGGTGTCCTTCAGCTCCAGGATCTCGCCCTGCGCCGCCACAGTGATCTTCTGTGACAGGTCGCCGCGCGCGACCGCCGTGGAGACCTGCGCGATGTTACGGACCTGGGCGGTCAGGTTCGACGCCATCGAGTTGACGCTGTCGGTCAGGTCCTTCCAGGTGCCGGCCACGTTCGGCACCTCGGCCTGGCCGCCCAACTTGCCCTCGGTGCCCACCTCACGGGCCACCCGGGTCACCTGCTCGGCGAAGAGCCGCAGCGTGTCGGTGAGGTAGTTCATCGTCGCGGCCAGCTCGGCCACCTCGCCACGCGCGCCGACAGTGATCTTCTGCGACAGGTCGCCCTTGGCCACCGCCGTCGCCACCTGCGAGATCGACCGCACCTGGCCGGTCAGGTTCGACGCCATGGTGTTCACCGAGTCGGTGAGGTCCTTCCAGGTGCCGGCGACGCCCCGCACGTCGGCCTGGCCACCCAACTTGCCCTCGGTGCCCACCTCACGGGCCACCCGGGTCACCTCGTCGGCGAACGACGACAGCTGGTCCACCATCGTGTTCACTGTGCGCCCGATGCGCAGGTACTCACCGCGCAGCGGCCGACCGTCGATCTCCAACGCCATGTGCTGGGACAGGTCACCGTCGGCGACGGCCACGATCACCCGGGCGATCTCGGTGGTCGGTCGACCCAGGTCGTCGATCAGCGAGTTGATCGCCCGCTGCCCCTCCGCCCAGGAGCCGTCCAGCCCCTCGTCGTCGAGCCGCTCGGTGAGCCGGCCGTCGCGACCGACGATCCGGCTGATCCGTCGCAGGTCCAGGTACTGCCGCTCCTGGAGCGAGACCACCTCGTTGAACGCGTCCGCCACCTCGCCGGCCGCGCCGGCTCGGCGGGGAAGCCGAACCTTCAGGTCGCCGCGCCCGATCCGTCGCAGTGCCTCGGCCAACTCACCGAGGAGCGCCTCGTGGTCGGACGCGGACGGATCCGCCACCGACTGCTTCGACGTGGTCATCATTCCTCGCTCAACTCGGGGGCGCCGGTCCGTGCGGACACACCGGCACCCCATATTGTGCCCGCGCGCGCCGTGGTGCCAGGGTGCGCGACCCGCCAGGTGGCATCGATCGCCCCGTAGACCCGCCCGATCGGCGTCGAGCCGGCACGGCGCGTCGCAAACCTCGCCGGGCTCCCGGACCGGTCGTTTCGACGCGTCAACCCGCTCCCTGCCGCCGGTGCCGCTGACCGACGCGACAGCCCGCGATCGGTGATCGGCTTGGCACCCGGCAGGGGGACGGTGGAGGATACGGGGGTGTCAGCCGAGGCGGGGCCCGCGACGGCCGGGGCCCGGGACGGGGCCGTCCGGCGTGTGCGGCTGCCCGCCGACCGCCGTACGCCGGCCGCCGCCCGCGCCGTGGTCCGCTCGGTGTTGACCGAGTCACACCTGGACGAGCTGGCCAACGAGGCGCTGCTGCTCACCACCGAGCTGACCACCAACGCCGTCGAGCACGCCCGCACCGAACTGGACATCGAGGTCGTCGCGGACGAGATCGGGCTGACCGTCACCGTCTCCGACTTCGCCCCCGGTTCCGGCGACGAGCTGACCGTCGGCGACCGCAACGACTCCACCGAGATCAACGAGGTCTCCGTGCGGGGCCGGGGCCTGTTGCTGGTCGACCACTTCGCCAGCCGCTGGGGCACCACGTACCTGCCCACCGGGAAGGGCGTCTGGTTCCGGCTGGACCGCCCCGGCGCCGACCAGCCCTCCAGCGGGACCATCGGCGAATCGACACCGGCCAACGCCGGCCCTCGGACGAGCGCCGACGGGTCCGCGCCGAGCGCCAGCGCGATGAGCGAACTCATGCAGACCGCCCCCGACCTGTACGGGGACGACCCGTTGCCCGACTTCGCCACCAGCCTGCTCAGCCGGGTCGCCGAGATGGTGGGCGCAGCCGGCGGCACGATCCGTCTGGACCGTGGCGACGGGCAGGGCAGTCAGGTGCTGGCCCGCTTCGGTCGGCCGCCCCGCCCCGGCATCGACCTGCTCCGGGTGCCACTGACGGTGCACCGCCCGTACGCCGGGGAGTTGGAGTTGGACGCCGCGCCCTCGGCGTACGCCCAACCGTTGGCGGTGCTCACCGCCGAGCGGCTGTCGCTGCACCTGGAGAACGACCGGCTGCGCCGGGCCGACGTCCGCCGGCAGGTGTGGCTGACGTTCCTGGCCGAGGCGAGCGAACTGCTGGCCCAGTCGTTGGACGTCGACCTGACCATGGCGCTGGTGCCGCAGTTGGTGGTGCCGCGACTCGGCCAGTGGTGCGCTGTGCACACCACCGACGAGTGGGGTCGGCTCCGGCTGGCGGCGGCCAGCCACGCCGACGAGTCAATGCTTCCGCAGTTGCACAAGGTGCTGGCGGAGACCGGGCCGGACTCGATCCAGGCCCGCCTCCGCGAGGCGTCCCGCAGCGCGGCGCAGATCCCCCTGGGCGGGCCGATGGAGGGTTTCGCCGTCCCGCTGATCGCCCGCGGGCAGCGGCTCGGGACCCTGGCGGTGGGGCGGCACCAGCGGCACCGACACGACCCGGACGAGGTGGCCGTGTTGGAGGACGTGGCCCGACGGGCCGCGCTGGCCATCGAGAACGCCCGCATCCACGCCGAACGCCGTCGGGTGGCGCAGACGCTCCAGCAGTCTCTGCTGCCGCCGGTGCTCCCGCTGGTGGACGGGATCGGTTTCGCCGCCGAGTACGTCCCGACCGGCGACGACGCCGAGGTGGGCGGCGACTTCTACGACGTGGTGCCGCTGCCCGACGGGCGCTGGCTGGTGGTGATCGGTGACGTCTCGGGCAAGGGTGTCCAGGCCGCCGCGGTGACCGGGCTGGTCCGGGACGTCATCCGGGTGCTGGTCGGCGACGGCAAACCGTTACCGGAGGCGCTGGCGCGACTCAACGAGACACTTGTCGAGCGCGGTAGCGGTCGCTACTGCACGCTGGCGCTGGCAGCGGTCGGGCAGGGCGAGGGTGACAAGTTGGACGTCTCGCTGCACCTCGCCGGGCACGACCGGCCGGTGCTGCTGGCCGCGGCGGGCGGCGCCGGGTTCGTCGGCACCGGCGGCACCGCGCTCGGCCTGCTCGACACGATCACCTCACCGACGGCGAAGATCACGCTCGCGCCGGGCGATTCGCTGATCTTCTACACCGATGGCGTCACCGAGCGGCGGCGTGGCCGGGAGCTGTTCGGCACCGACCGACTGCGGGACGCCGCCGCGCCCCTGGCCGGATATTCGGCCGACGTGGTGGCCGCCCGGCTGCGCGCCGCGGCGATCAACTTCTCGGTCGAGCCACCCCGGGACGACATCGCCGTCCTTGTGCTCCGCAACGACGCGACCTGACCGCGGCGCGGCCCCCGAATCTCGGGCCCGCTCGGTAGATTGACGGCCATGACGAGCGCCGCGCAGGTCACGTCGTACTCCCGGCCGGCGGTCCGGGCCCTGATCGTCGCGCAGTTCGCGACCATCGGCGCCTTCCTCACCGTGCTGCTGCTCTACGTCGGTCGGATGACGAGCGCCGGCGTCGGCCCGGCCGAGATGTTGACCGGCGCGTACGACCCGAAGGACATCCTCCCGTTCGGGATGAGTGGGCTGAACCCGTTCCTCTGGCTCTATGCCGTGGTCGGGGTGCTCTACCTGACGGGTGCGGTACTCGCGCTGCCGTTGGCGATCGTCGCGGTGGCGCTGGTCGCCAGGGAGCGCGAGGCCCTGCCCCGGGCGACCCGGTCACTGCTGCTGGCCGGCGCGGTCGGAGGCCTGCTGGTGCTGGTGGCCCGCTTCACCCCGCCGCTGCTGGACATGCACCGGTGGTGGCTGGACTAATCCCGGCCGGGCCGCACCGGCCGACGGGCTCACCCGGCCGCGCCGAAGGCTCATACGCCGGTCAGGCCTCACAGGCCGCCGGGGAGCCGCCCGGGCGCGAGCCGGTGCTCCGGATCCAGGTGCCGCTTCGCGGCCCGCAACTGGGCCAGGCCCGCCAGCTCACCCCAGAGGTCGACCGCCTGGCGGACCGCCGCCGGAGCGGACACCACCACGCAGCGGCCCTGCCGGGCCAACAGCACCCCTCGGACGGCGGCCAGGATGGACGCCACCCGATCGGCTGCCAGCGCCCCGGGCAGTGCCGCGTGCACCACGCCCAGCCCGGCGGACCCGCGCACCGGCACCGGCGCGCCGGCCGCGTCGCGTAGGGCGTAGACGGCGGCGTGCAGGTCGCCGATCGGCACCTCCAGGCGCAGCGCCGTGTCACCGGGCGCGAACGGGTAGCGGCGCCACCACGTCGGCGCGGAGTGGGCGATCGTCGCCTCCCCGTGCAGCAGGCCGACCAGCCGCTCGGCACGCTCGGTGACGTCGGCGGGGCCGCCCTCCAGCAGCACCACCAGGCTGCCGGCCCGGGACGGGGCACCGGCCCGGCCGGACATCGACGGATGACGCTCCCGGGCGGTGGCCGCCGGATGACCGGGCGGGTACGGCGTACGGGGGCGGGGGGTGCCTCCGGGCAGGTCCAGCTCGATGGCCGACGGCTCCAACCGAGCGGCGAGGATCGTCCGGACCAGGTCGTGCACCTCCAACGGCGTCCACACCGGGCGGGACACCCAGAGCCTGCTCGCCGGCACCGGCTGCACCCGCAGGCTCGCCGACACCAACACGCCGAGCGCGCCCTGGGAGCCGCAGAGCAGGCGGGCCAGGTCGAGCCCGGGCGCGCCACCGCCGACGCTGATCAGTTCGCCGTCGGCGGCGAGGTAACGCACACCGAGCAGTTGGTCGCAGGGGCTGCCGTGGCGGTGGCGCAGCGGGCCGGCCTCGCCGGCGGCCAGCACACCGCCCACTGTCGCGCCGGGCGAGGGGGCGTCCATCGCCAGCCGCTGCCCGGTGCGCTCCAGGGTGGCCTGAACCGCCCGCAGTGGAGTGCCGGCCCCCACGTCGGTGACCAGCGAGTCGACCGGCTCGTGACCGATGCCGGCCAGCCGGCCGGTGTCGAGCAGGATGTCAACCTGAACGGGCGCAGCCCCCCAGTCGATCTTCGTGCCCGCACCCCGGGGCACCACCGTCAGATCGTGCACGGCGGCCAGCCGCAGCACCTCGGCGGCGGCGTGCGGGCCGCCCGGGACGGCCACCCAACGCGCCGGTCGCCCCGCCACCTCGTCGGCCGGCCCGGCCAGCCGGGAGAACGGCGGACCGCAGATCGCCGCCAACCGCCGGGTGATCTCAAGGGCTCCGGACCGGCCGAGGGAACTCGCTGCTGCCGCCATGCCGGCCATCGTACATGTGTTCGAAAGCCGTGGTGGCGAGTATCGGGATGCCGCTGGTCCGGCGCGCTGCGCCTGCCGGCCGGTAACGTGGCCGCCGTGACCACCGAGACTGCCCCGCCCGCGGCGAAGCGGGTGCCCAGCGAGCGCACCCACCACGGCGACACAGTCGTCGACGAGTACGCCTGGCTCGCCGCCAAGGACGACCCGGAGACGATCGCCTACCTGACCGCCGAGAACGAGTACACCGACGCGCGTACGGCACACCTGGCCGACCTGCGCGCCGACCTGTTCGAGGAGACTCGCCGACGCACCCAGGAAACCGACCTGTCCGTTCCGACCCGCAAGGGCGGGCACTGGTACTACACCCGGACGGTCGAGGGGCAACAGTACGGAGTGCAGTGTCGCCGGGCGGTCCGCGACGGTGAGACCGACCCGCCGGTCAGCGCGGACGGCGCCCCGCTCGACGGCGAGGAGGTGCTTCTCGACGGCAACCTGCTGGCCGAGGGGCACGACTTCTTCTCGCTCGGCGCGTTCGACGTCAGCCCGGACGGTCGCTGGCTGGCCTACTCCACCGACTTCTCCGGTGACGAGCGCTTCACCCTGCGGGTGAAGGACCTGACCACCGGCGAGCTGCTCCCGGACGAGGTGCCGGACACGTTCTACGGCACCGCCTGGTCGACCGACGCCTCGGTGCTGTTCTACGTGACTGTGGACGACGCCTGGCGGCCGAACCGGGTCTGGCGGCACACCATCGGCTCCGCCGCCGCCGACGACGTGGTGGTCCACCAGGAGGACGACGAGCGGTTCTGGGTGGGGGTGGAGCTGACCCGGTCGGAGAAGTTCATCCTCATCGACGTGCACAGCAAGGTGACCAGCGAGGTGCTGGTGATCCCCGCCGGCAACCCGACCGGCGCGCCGGCCGTGATCGCCCCCCGCCGACAGGGCGTCGAATACACCGTGGAGCACCACGGCCACCGTTTCCTGATCCTGCACAACGACGGCGCTGAGGACTTCGCGCTGGCGTTCACCTCGGCGGACGTACCGGGCGACTGGGTGCCGCTGATCGAGCACACTCCCGGCACCCGACTGGAGGCCGTCGACGCCTTCGCCAACCACCTGGTGGTGTCGCTGCGCACCGACGGGCTCACCGGGCTGCGGGTGCTGCCGGTGGGCAGTGACGACGGGCACGACATCGACTTCCCCGAGCCGCTGTACAGCGTCGGGTTGGACGCCAACCCGGAGTACCGCACCGGCCAGGTCCGGCTGCGTTACTCGTCGCTGATCACCCCCGACTCGGTGTACGACTACGACCTGGTCACCCGGCAGATGGTGCTGCTCAAGCAGAAGCCGGTGCTGCCCGGGCCGGACGGGCGACCGTACGACCCGGCCGAGTACGAGCAGCACCGCGACTGGGCGCTCGCCGACGACGGCACCCGGGTGCCGATCTCACTGGTCTGCCGCGTCGGCACCCCCCGGGACGGCTCGGCGCCCTGCGAGCTGTACGGCTACGGCTCGTACGAGGCCAGCATGGACCCGTGGTTCTCGGTGGCCCGCCTTTCCCTGCTGGACCGGGGCGTGGTCTTCGCGGTGGCGCACATCCGGGGCGGCGGTGAGCTGGGCCGACGGTGGTACGACCAGGGCAAACTGCTGGCCAAGAAAAACACCTTCACCGACTTCGTGGCGTGCGCCCGGCACCTCGTCAAGGCCGGCTGGACGGCCAGCGACCGGTTGGTCGCCCGGGGCGCCTCGGCCGGTGGCCTGCTGATGGGCGCTGTGGCCAACCTGGCACCTGACGCGTTCACCGGGATCGTGGCACAGGTGCCGTTCGTGGACGCGCTCACGTCGATCCTCGACCCGTCGCTGCCGCTGACCGTCACCGAGTGGGAGGAGTGGGGCAACCCTCTCGAAGACCCCGAGGTGTACGCGTACATGAAGTCCTACACGCCGTACGAGAACGTGGCCGCCGTGGACTATCCCGCGATCCTCGCGGTGACCAGCCTCAACGACACCCGGGTGCTCTACTCGGAGCCGGCGAAGTGGATCGCCCGGCTGCGGGCGGTCGCCCCGGGCGGCGACTACCTGCTGAAGACCGAGATGGGTGCCGGGCACGGCGGTCCGAGCGGTCGCTACGACTCCTGGCGCGAGGAGGCGTTCATCAACGCCTGGATCCTGGACCGCATCGGCCACGCCTGACGGCGATCGGGGGGCGGTCATGACCGACGAGGACGAGAACGAGGACGGGGCGGAGGCCGGCGCGCCGCCGGGTGCGGCCCGGCGCGCGTCCGCCTGGATGATCCTCGCGATCGTGGCCGCCGCCCTGCTCGTCTGCTGCTGCTCGGCCGCCGTCGGCCTGCTGATCTCCTGGTCGGCCGGCCTCTTCCACACCCCGACCTGACCGGCGGACGGCTGACGCCGCATCGAGGTGGCGTCAGCCGCGGCCGGCCCCTACCAACGCTGCCGCCTCGCCGGTCCGCACCATCCGCTGCCAGCGCAGCCGGTTGCCGATCAACGCGGTGACCACCGACTGCACCACCACCAGGTACATGAGCTGCCGGTAGACCAGTTGCTGGAACGGCAGCGCCCACAGTGGGCCGTACCGCTCCCGGTCCAGTCGCAGCGCGTACGCGGCGGTGGCCGCCTGGAGCAGCAGTAGTCCCGCCCAGGCCAGGGCGAGGGTCGACCAGGGCAGGAAGAGCAGGCCGTACACGGCGAACACGTCGACCGCCGGCGCGGTGAGCGGCAACACGATCTGGAACACCGTGAGGTACGGCAGGCCGCGCCGCCCCAGTTTGCCTCCGGCACCCGACTCGCGCAGCGCGTGCCGGTGCTTCCACATCGCCTGCATGGTGCCGTAGCACCAGCGGTAGCGCTGCCGCCAGAGCTGGCGCAACGACGACGGGGCCTCGGTCCAGGCGATGGCCGACTCCTCGTAGACGACCCGCCAGCCGGCCCGGAGCACCTTCATGGTGAGGTCCGTGTCCTCGGCCAGCGTGTCCGACGGCACCCCTCCCACCCGCAGCAGCACCTCGCGGCGGAACGCGCCGATCGCGCCGGGAATGGTCGGCATGCACTCCAGCACGTCGTACATCCGTCGGTCGAGGTTGAAGCCGATCACGTACTCCAGGTGCTGCCACCGACCGAGCAGCCGACGCCGGTTGGCGACCTTGGTGTTGCCGCTGATCGCGCCCACCGACGGGTCGGCGAAGCCCTGCACCAGGCGGTGCACTGTGTCCGGCTGGAAGACGGTGTCACCGTCGACCAGCACCAGAAGGTTCGCCCGGGCCGCCCTGATGCCCGTGTTCAGCGCCGCCGGCTTGCCGGCGTTGGCCTGCCGGATCACGCGCACCCCGCGCAGTCGCATCCGCTCCACGATGTCGGCGGTGCCGTCGTCCGACCCGTCGTCCACGACGATCACCTCCAACGCCGGGTACGCGCTGGCCAGCAGGGACCGAACAGTGGCGGCGATGTTCGCCGCCTCGTTGTACGCGGGCACGATCACCGACACCGGTACCCGCACCTCGGGACGGTCCCGGCGGGGCCGGCGGACCCGGCGCACGTGCCGCTGGGCGCAGAACACCTGCACGGCCAGACGCGCCACCCCGAGCACGAGTGCGGTGGCGAGCAGGAAGTTCATCACCTCGGCGGACCAGCGGGCACCGGTCTGGGTCCAGCGCAGTGCGGTGCCGCTCAGTCGGGTACCGGTGCCCGCCGGAACCATCGACGGTGAGGCGTCGATGCCGGCGGAGACGGTGGTGAACCGGTAGCCCTGATCGCCGAGCGCGGGCAGCAGGCGGTCCAGCGCGGCGAGGGTCTGCGCCCGGTCACCGCCGCCGTCGTGCATCAACACCACAGCCCCCTTGCCCCGCTTCGGGGTGGCGGACCGCACGATCTGGTCGGTGCCGGGGCGCTGCCAGTCCTTGGTGTCCAGGTCGGTGAGCACCGCGACATGCCCAGCACCGGCGGCGGCGCGCAACGCGGCGTACTCGGACCCGGTCAGCGCCGTCGGCACCGAGGAGAACGGCGGCCGGAGCAGGGTCACTTCCCGGCCGGTGGCCGATGCGACAGCCTTGCGGGTCAGCGACAGTTCGAGGTCACGCCGCCACGGCGACACCTCGGCGAGGTCGGCGTGGGTGAACGTGTGCGACCCGACCTCGTGCCCCTCGGCGAGGATCCGCCGGACCAGTTCGGGGTGCTCGTTGACCCGGGCGCCCACCACGAAGAAGGTGGCGTGCGCGCCGTGCCGACGTAGCACGTCGAGAACCTGTGGCGTCCAGCGCGGGTCCGGCCCGTCGTCGAAGGTCAGCGCGATGGTGCGGTCCGGCAATGCCCGGCTGACCGGTTCCGTGCGATCCAGCCGTAGCACCGGGCCACCCGAGCTGACGGCGGCCGGCACATCCGACGCGGGCCGCGCGGTGGCGTTTCCCGAGCCGCCCGCGAGACCACTCAGCAGTCCGTTGACGGTGAGCGCCGCCAGCAGCAGGAGCAGCCCGAGCAGGAGCAGCAGCCAGTGCGCACGAGGGTCTCGCCGGGCGACGTGTCTCGCCATCATCACTGCGGCTTACCGGGCGACCTGCTCGGCTTGGCGGTCCTGCGGCGCTCGTCACCACGGCCCGGTTGGTCGGTGGCGGACGGCGTCGGAGTGGCCGTGGCGGTCGTGGTCGGGGATCGGTCGCTGGTCCGGGTGGTGCGCGGCAGCGGCGCCGACGTACGGGCCGCCGGCGACGGCGACGGCGACTCGCCCACCCGGGGCGGGTTGACCCCGTCCACGCCGGCCTCCACCGGGCGCGTCCCCCGGGAGTCGTCCGACCAGCCGGGCAGCGGCACCGACGTGTCCAGGAAGAGCCCCGCGGCGATCAGGACGAGGCTGGTGAGCAGGCCAAGGCCCATGGCGGTGCCCGCGATGACGGTCAGCCGTCGGCGACGCCCGGTGCCGTCGACGAACACCGGCGGGACAGGGCCCGGTTGACTGTGCATCTGGCAAACTCCCACGGGTTTCCGTGCCAGGACCGTCCGGTCTGACATCGGAGACCCGATCGTCCGGGCCTCCGTTGCACACAGCGGCCCCGCCACCAGCGGTGTTACATCGACTCAGGACGGCGAGCAGCGCCGCGAAGGTCGGGCTGCCCGCCCACGGGTCGGGCATCGCCGGCCCGCCGCGAGCAGGGGCCACCGAGCGGCGAGCGTGCCGACGCAACCACCGCCCACACGGTCTCACTAACGCCAGGACCAGCAGTTACCCGATAAGTAATAGCTAGGCCCCGCCCCCACGCCGACACAGCCAAGTTCGCCAATGCTCGTGGCAACGATCAACGGGCCTTGTTCCAAGGTGGACCCCCTGATAGGGTCAACTCGCCAGCTGGTTAGCGCTTAGTCCATGGATTCTCAATAAGCGTGATTGATGATTGGAATCAATAACCACCGCTTCATCTAGGACAGGGGCGAAAATGAAGCAGCGCGGCAGGAGTGCGGCGGTAATTGCCGCCGTGGCACTTGGAATTCTCGCTATTCCCTCAAGTGCATCAGCAAGCGACATCTCCACCTGCTTGACTAAATGGGGACCGGGTCCCGACGGCTACATAACGGTGGCCTACCCGTTCAACGACTGTGGCGGGCGGTCCATCCGGGTGAAGATCGTGATGACAGCCGGGCCGGATGGTCCGTGCTGGACTCTCAGCTATTCCCAGAAAGCAGATTGGAAGCCGGGCTTCGGGCTTAGTCCTCGGCTGGGATCCTGCTAATTAACGCGCTTCAGGCAGCAGCCTGAATTCCGCTTAGCGATTCCTCTGACAATAGCGCGGTCGGGTGCCGGTCTGACTATCTTCGCATCGGTGCCCGACCGCCAAAAAGTCACGACGCAGACTAAGTGGTTGACATTCTTGCCGCCTCAGGGGCATGGGTCGCTGCGCTGAACGCATCAGCAATGACCTTGAGTAGACGACTCTCGCCATTCTTGGCTGCGCGAACACTGCTGTGGGTCCGGTTCGCCGGTCCGCCGACTGTTTGCTGAACGTCGGCGCATTAGCCCCGCATCTGTTGCGTACGTGGCCGGCGATGAGTTCAGCTCGGTCGAGTCTCGTCGGCGCCCCTGTGGTCATGCGGGCGCCACGCTGAACAGTTCCCGCCAGGTGAGCGCGGCCGGCCGTGCCTCTCGCCGCCCCGAACACGTCGCTGAGGGTGGCGGCCGGGTCGGCCTTGACCACCGTCAGCTCACGCAGCCGTGCGGTGTGCGCGGCCCGCTGGGCGATCAGGTACGACTGGGCCCGACCGACGTCGGCGACCAGCAGCGCCATCACGACCTTGGCGAAGAGTGTGCTGGCCACGTACGGCATGGGCGGTTCCAGGTCAACACCCCACCCCACTCCCATCCACTCCCATCCCCGCCCCCGTCTCGATTCGGTTGATCAAGAAGTTTGCGTCACCGGCACGCCGGAACCTGACGCAAACCTCTTGATCAGCGAGGGCCGGGGTGGGGGTGGGGGGTGGGGGTGGGGTTAGGGGGTTTGGGGCCAGGTGGGGGTGCGGCCGGTCTGGGTCAGCAGGTGGGCCAGGTCGGGGGCCAGGTCGGGGGTTGGAGTGGGGGCGGGCAGTGGGTCGGCGAAGACGCCCATCTTGCGGGCGGTGGGGCCCAACTGCTCCACCAGCGTGTGCAGTTCGGCCACCGCCTCCGGGGCCGGGTGGTACGGCTGGCCGGTGGCGACCGCGAGATCCCAGCCGTGCACTGTCAGGTCCAGCAGGGCCATACCGCCAATGGCGGACTGCGGCATGGGCATACGCGGTGACATGCCCTCCACGCTGGACGGGTCCGACCAGGCGGCGATCAACCGACCGGTCTCCACCTCGAAGCGGTCCCGCCAGCCGTCGCCCAGGTGGTCGGGCTTCTCGGCCCACTCCACCTGTCGTTTCTCGGCCAGGTCCTGAAAGTTGACCACCACCTGGAAGAGGTGGTTGAGCAGATCACGGACCAGGTAGTCCTGGCACGGCGTGGGCAGGTCCAGTTGGTCGTCGGAGATACCCCGTACGACATCGACGGTTCGCGGCGCGGCGGCCGCCAGCAGCTCGCTAGTCTGAGTGGACATAGGGCCAGCGTATGAGGGTGGTCTTGAACAAATGCGACAGCGACCGCGTGGCGACAGCCGGGGAATTCTCGACCCCGGGCGTCTGCTGCGCGAGGTGCGCTTCCGTCGACACCTGCCGGCGGAATCGCTGCGCCAGTGGGTCGAGCACTACTGGTTGATCGACTGGGTGTTGAGCGCGCCGTTCGAGCAACGGGTCGTGCCGCACCCGGCGGTCAACGTGGTGTTCCGGCGGGACGACGACGGGCCCGAGTCCGGCGAGGTGGCCGGGGTGGGCCGCGACCTGTTCCGGATCACGCTCAGCGGCACCGGCCGGGTGTCCGGGGTGCAGTTCCGCCCCGGCGGCTTCCACCCGTTCTGGCGGCGTGCGGTCAGTGAGCTGACCGGCCGCAGGGTGCCGTTGCCCGCCGGCCGGCTGACCCCCCCGGACGCCCCGGTGGGCGAGGGCACGTTCCCGGGAGCACCCACCTCGGCGACCAGCGACGACGAGCGCTGCCGGGCGCTGGACACCCTCCTCACCTCCTGGCAGTCGGAGCCGGACCCGACGGCCGAGGAGGCCGTCCGCCTGGCCGAGGCGATCCGTACCGACCGGACGGTGCTGCGCGTCGACGACTTCGCCGCGCGGCACGACGTTCCGGTCCGCCGGTTGCAGCGGCTCTTCCTGGAGTACGTGGGGGTCGGGCCGAAGTGGGTGATCCGCCGCTACCGGCTCCAGGAGGCGGTCGAACAGGCCGCCGGTGGCCCGCTGAGCTGGGCTGACCTCGCCGCCGACCTCGGCTACAGCGACCAGGCCCACCTGGTCCGTGACTTCACAGCCGTGGCCGGGGTGTCCCCCGCCGCGTACGCCCGCTCAGTGAGCTGAGGAGAGCTGACAGATCAGCGACGCCGCAGGACGACCACGGCGACGTCGTCCTGGATCTCCGGTGGAGCCAGTTCCACCAGCAGTCGGGCGCAGAACTGGTCCAGGTCACCGTCGACAGTCGCGGCGACCCCGGCCAGCGCGGCCAGCCCCTCGTCGATGGAGGCGTCCCGTCGCTCGATCAGGCCGTCGGTGTAGAAGACCAGCGTGGCCCCGGCCGGGACCACGAACTCCAGATCGGCAGGGCGCGGGGCGCGGATGCCGAGCAGCGGCGCGGAGTGCTGCACGAACTCGACCTTGCCGTCCATGATCATCAGCGGCGGAAGGTGCCCGGCACTGGCCAACCGGACGTGTCCGGTCGGCGGGTGCATCAGCAGTACGCAGAGCGTCGCCACCTCGTTCGGCAGCAGCGTCCGCATCAGCTCGTTGACCCGGTGCAGGATCTCGCCGGGCTGGTGGCCCTCGACCGCGTACGCCCGCACCGCGTGCCGCAGCTCGGCCATCACGGTCGCCGCGTGCAGCGAGTGGCCGGCGACGTCCCCGATCGCGAGCAGCAGATGCCCGTCGAGCATCACCAGCTCGTAGAAGTCGCCGCCCACCTCGGTCCGCGCGCTGGCCGGCTCGTAGCGCACCGCGAGGTCCAGGCCGGCCACGGTGGGCAGCCCACGCGGGAGCAGGCTGCGTTGGAGGGTGACAGCGATCCGGTGCTCCTCGTCGAAGGAGCGCTGCCCCTCCACGGCCGCCGCCACCGCCTGAGCCAGCTGCTTGAGCACCGGGGTCCGCGCGGTCTGGGTGGCGGTCGGGACCACCACGTACAGCGGGGCCCGGTCCTCGCGCAGTCGGGCGGCGGCGACTGTCACAGTGTCGTCCGCCGGCCAGTCGACGAGCGCCCAGTTCGCCGGGGTCTCCACCCGGACTGTGGCACCGGTGGGCACCCCGCTGTCGTCGACGACCCACGGCACCACGGCGGCCACCGCGCCGGGCCCGACGCAGACACCCGCGAGGCAGTCACCGTCGAAGGTTTCGGCGATCACCGCCGCCGGACTCTTGAAGATCTGGGCGGCGCCCTCGGCAGCGGCCTCCAGCAGGCGCGCGAACGTCGGCGCCGCATGCACCGCGACGGTCGTGTCGGCCAACCCGAGCAGCCGCTCGGCGAGCAGTTCAGCGCGCTGGCGGGCCTGGTAGTAGCGCAGCACCGCCCGGGTGGTGGCGATCAGCTCCTCGGGCTCGATCGGCTCGGTCAGGTACGCGTCAGCGCCCCGGGTCAGCCCCTGGGCGCGGTCGGCCACGTCCACAGCGTGCGCCGACACGTGGATCACCGGCATCGCCGGGTGCCGCGCCTTGATCTGTTCGCAGACCTCGTAGCCGCTCAGGTCGGGCAACCGGACGTCAAGGACCACCAGATCGATCCGGTCCACCTCGACCCGAGCCAACGCATCGGCGCCGTTCTCGGCCTCCAGCACTGTGAACCCGGCCCGGGTCAGCCAGCTGACCAGCAGGTAACGCTTGGTACGACTGTCGTCGACCACCAGGATGGTTGTCGGCATGGCGTCCACGCCGTCACGCCCCGCCGGTGGGTAGGGAGACGGTGAATGTGCTGCCCTCGCCCGGCGCGCTGGCCAGCTCCAGTGTCCCGCCGAGCAGCGTCACCAACCGCCGGGCGTACGGCAGACCGAGGCCGGTGCCGCCGACCCGGGTGGCTCCGGGGATCTGGTAGAACTCCTCGAAGATCCGGTCGTGCAGCTCGGGAGCGATGCCCGGCCCGGTGTCGCTGACCTCGAACTGCCAACGGTCGCCGTTCTGGTTGGCCCGCAGCCGCACCTCGCCGCGCTCGGTGAACTTCAACCCGTTGTGCAGCAGGTTGCGCAGCACCTGGCCGAGCAGCACCTCGTCGGTGCGCAGCAGGGCCGGCCCGGTGGGCTCCTCCACGACCAGCTCCACCCCCGGTCGGGTGGCCAGCGCGCGCAGGGTGCCGCGCAGTTGACCGAAGACCGGCCGCAGGTCGACCTCGGCCAGCTCCGGCTCGATCCGGCCGGACTCCGCCTTGGCCAGGTCGAGGAGTTCGTTGACCAGGTTGAGCAGGTCCGCCGCCGAGGAGCGGATCAGATCGACCTGGCGGCCCTGCTCGTCGGTGAGCGGGTCGGAGGCGGAGTCGGTGAGCAGCCGCCCCAGACCGATGATCGCGGTGACCGGGGCGCGCAGCTCGTGGCTCACGTTGGCCAGGAACCGGCTCTTCGACTCACTCGCCGCGCGAAGCTGGGCCGACTTCTCGTCCAGCTCGGCGTAGAGGGCCACGACGCCCCGGTTGGTCTCCTCCAACTCCTCGGTGAGCTGGTTGTAGAGCGCCAGCACGCCGCGGTTGGTCTCGGCCAGCTCCTCGTTCAGCACGGCCAGCTCGTCGCGCTGACTGCGCACCTCGTCGAGTGCAGAGATGAGCTGCCCGTTCTGCACTGTCAACTCGTCCAGCGCACTGCCCGGCGCGGTGCGGCCGAGTTCGGTACGGAACTCGGCGAGCCGCTCCGGGGTCGGCGTCGGCGCGTTGGCCGGGACTCGTCGGGACATCCGTACGACCGTAACCCCCTCGACGGTCAACACGCTCAGTGTGTCGACCAGTCGGGACACCGCGCCGGACTGCGGTTCGTAGCGATCGTCGGGCAGCGGGGACACCGGGGCCAGGTCGGCGCGCAGGTGAAACCGACCGTCGGCACCCGCGTCGACGTGGAAGGAGACGTCCGCTCCCCCGGTCGTCCGCAGCAGGTCCCGGGCGACCTCGCTGAGCGCGGTGGCGATCCGCACCTGGTCCTGGTGTTCGAGGCCGACCACAGCGGCCACCTCGCGCCCCCGCTGACGGATCACGAAGATGTCCTGCTCGACCCGCAGTGCCATCTGGAGCAGCGGCAGCGCGGCCGGCTCCCCGATCATGCCCACGACCTCGCGACCAGTACGCAGGCGTCGTCACGTCGCACACCCGCGTCACGGAGCAGGGTCGCCGCCATGACCAGCGGAGATCGCTCCGCCAGGCCCGGGTAGTCGGTCATCCGCCACCGGTCGACCACCCCGTCGCTGTGCATCACCAGCCGGGCGCCGGGACCGAACGGGTAGTCGTACTCTCGGATCGTCGGCCGCTGGTGGCCGGCGATGCCGGGCAGCGACACCAGCCCTCGACGGCGGCCGTCACCCTCGACGACCATGCCGGCGATGTTGCCCAGGCCGGCGTAGTGCAGCACCCCGGCCTCCGGCAGCAGCTCGCCGACGGCGAGCGCGGCGCCCCGGGTGTGCGACATGCTCCGGTGCAGGTGACCGACCACCATCGCCGGTGGGCCGGCCGGGGCGTCGCGGAACGCGGCCAGCGCGGCGTCGGTGGCGGCCCCGGCCAACGGGCCGTGCCCCAACCCGTCACTGACCAGCACCTGGTGCCGCCCGTCGACGACCCGCACGGCGTAGCCGTCGCCGCTGATCGTCTCGCCGGTCAGCGGACGGGTGAGGGCGCCGGCCCAGGACGGCCGTGCCGCCTCGGCCGGCCAGACCTGCACGGCGAGGACGGTGCCCCGGCCGGGCAGCGAGTATCCGTCGAACCAGCTGGCCTGCCGGACGATGGCACCCAGACCAATGCCGAGTGTGCCGGTGGTGGAGTGCCCGTCCTGGGACGAGACGGTCAGGTCGGCCATGCCCGGCCCGGAGTCGATGGCCACCAACTCCACCCCGGCCTGCCCGGCGCGGCGTACCGGCCGGAGCAGCAGGACGCCCTCGTCGGCGTGTTTGACCAGGTTACTGGTCAGCTCGGCCGCGACGATGGCCAGGTCGGCGATGCGTGCCTCGCCCATTTCCACCTGTGCGCCGAGGCGTTCGGCGGCCCGCCGGACGGCGCTCGCCGCGCTGCTGGCCTCCACCCGGAACCAGATGCCACTGTCGGTGACCGCGTCGCCGTTCACCTGGACCACTTGGTGACCGTGATCCGCGTCCCGGTCTCCACTGACGTCTCGATCTGGAACTCGTCGACCAGGCGTCGCGACCCGCTGAGCCCGAGGCCGAGGCCGCCACCGCTGGTGTAGCCGTCGGTCATGGCCAGGTCGAGGTCCGCGATGCCCGGCCCGGAGTCGGCGAACACGATCTGCACGCCCTTGCGGCGGCCGTTTTCCACGACCGTCACCTCGACCGAACCGCCACCGCCGTACACCAGGGTGTTGCGGGCCAACTCGCTCGCCGCGGTGACCACCTTGGTCTGGTCGACGAGGGACAGCTTGCTGGCCACCGCCACGGCGCGGACCAACTGCCGGACGCGCACCACGTCCTCATCGCTCCGGACCGACTGCGCCTGTGGCTGGCCCAGGTCGATGCCCGCGGTCACGGCGTGGCCGTCTCGGCGTCCGGATCGTCGTCGAGCTGGTAGTCGAGCTCGTCGGCGTGGGCCGCCGCGATCAGCTCCATGCCGCGCTCCACGTTCAGCGCGGTACGGATGCCGTTCAGTGACAGCCCGAGTTCGACAAGGGTGATGGCGACGGCCGGACGCATCCCGACCACCACCGTTTCCGCGTCCAGCACCTTGGAGATCGACGCGATGGTGGAGAGCATCCGCCCGACGAAGGAGTCGACGATGTCCAGTGCCGTGATGTCGATGATGACGCCGTGGCAGCCGGTCGCGACGATCCGCTCGGCCAGGTCCTCCTGGAGCTGGACCGCCGTCTGGTCGGACATGTCGAGCTGGATGGAGACGAGCAGGATGTCACCGATCTTGAGGATCGGAACCCTCTCCATCAGGCGTCCCGGCGCGGCTGGCGGCGGGCGGTCTCCACCCCGTTGAGCCGCAGCACGTGGCGCAGCGCGTCGGCGAGGCTCGCCTTGGTGGCGATGTCGCCGAACTCGATGCCGAGCGCGACGATGGTCTGCGCGATCTGCGGACGGATGCCGGAGATGATGCAGTCGGCGCCCATCAGCCGGGCGGCCACCACGGTCTTCAGGATGTGCTGGGCGACCTGGGTGTCCACCGCCGGTACGCCGGTGATGTCGATGATCGCGTACGGCGAGCTGGTGTCGACAAGGGTCTGCAGCAGCCGCTCCATGACGACCTGGGCCCGGGCCGAGTCGAGGGTGCCGACCAGCGGGACGGCGACGACGCCCTCCCAGAGCTTGACCACCGGCGTGGAGAGCTCGAGCAACTGCTCGGCCTGATCGGCGATCAGGCTCTCCCGGGTGCGGACGAAGCTCTCGAAGGTGAACAGGCCCATCTCGTCGACCAGCTTCGAGAAGGCGAC
Source organism: Micromonospora noduli (assembly GCF_003264365.1). GTDB lineage: Bacteria > Actinomycetota > Actinomycetes > Mycobacteriales > Micromonosporaceae > Micromonospora > Micromonospora noduli. Next base: position 126,954 of record NZ_PYAK01000011.1, on the reverse strand, counting down.
GTAGTCCTGCAGCGCGTTCGGGCCGCCGCTCTCCTGCACCAGCTCGGCCAGCACGTCCTTCAGCGCGAAGATGCTGACAGTGGTCTCGGTGGCGGAGAAGCCCTGCCGGGCCCGGCCACGGGACAGCTCGGAGAGCGCGGCGCGCAGTTCGGCGGCGCTGTCGGCGGACAGCTCGATGATGCCCTGTTCGCCCGTGGAGACGATGGCGCGATGCAGGTCCTGAACCTGTCGGCGCAGCTCCGCCTGGCTCAGCCGGCCTCGCAACGAACTGGTGACGATCTCGGTCCACCGAGTCGTGACCCGTTCGTCCTGCCCGCTCAGCAGCGCGGCGAACCGACCACTTTCTTCGGTGCTCAACGCCATTTCGAACCCCCTTGACCTGGACCGGGCGGACTCTATCACCGGGGCCTGACCAACTACTTGCCCCGTAGCAACGGAATGATGATGGCCACCGGATCAGGGCTCCCGTTCTACCTCCGACCGTGGTCGTGGGATACCGTTCCCCCGATAACAGGAGGTCTGGCGAATGTCGTTGACGGTGCACACGGAACAACGCGGCGACGTGGTCGTCGTGGCGGTCGCGGGCGAGCTGGACATGGCCACTGCACCGCAGCTGCAGGACCAGATCACCGACCTGCTCGACAAGGGCCGCAACCGGCTGGTGTTCGACCTGGCGGACGTCTCGTTCTGCGACTCGACCGGTCTGTCGGTCTTCGTCCGCGCCAAGAACAGCTGCGACGAGGCTGGCGGCGTGGTCCGGCTGGCCGCCCCGCAGCGCGGCGTGCTGCGCATCCTTGAGGTGAGCGGGCTGGTCGAGGTGCTGCACACCTACCCGACGGTGGATGAGGCAGTCGCCGGCGAATCGACGCCGGCTTCCTCCTGACCGTCCGCGTGCGTCACTCGTCCTCGACGTAACGGGGACGAGCGATCGCCATGCCCGCCGTCGTCTGCACGGCAAGGGCACCCAGCAGGAACCCGATCGGCGCGGTCCAGCCGCCGGTGGCCTCGTAGAGGATGCCGACCATCAGCGGGCCGAGGGCGGCGATCACGTACCCGGTGCTCTGCGCGAACGCGGAGAGCGCGACAGTGCCCTCGGCGGTGCGGGCGCGTAGGCCGATGGCGGTCAGGATCATCGGGAACGCTCCCTGACCGATCGCCAGCAGGGCGACCCAGAGCAGCGCGGCACCGTGCGGTGCGAGCGCCAACCCCAGGTAGGCCAGCGCCGACGCGGTGGTCAGCCCGAGCACCAGCGGTCGCAGGGTGCCCAGCCGACCGGCCAGGGTGGGCATCAGCAGCGCGATCGGCACGCCGAGCGCGGTCACCCCGGCGAGCAGCAGCCCGGCCGACTCCGGCTGGTAACCGGCGTCGCGGAACAGCTGGGCCAGCCAGCCCATGATCGCGTACCCGCTGAGCGACTGCGCCCCGAAGTAGACGGCCATCGCCCAGCCGAGCCGGGTCCGCGCCGGCCGGACCCGCGCCGGCGTGGCGACGACCGCCGTCGGGGTCGCCCGCCGCGCCGCGGCGCGGGTCCGCAGCGCCAGCGGCACCCACGGGAGTACGGCCACCGCGGCCATCGCGGCCCAGACGCCGAGCCCGGCCCGCCACGACCCGAAGGCGTGCGCGATCGGCACCGCGGAGGCGGCGGCCACCGTCGTGCCCACTGTCAACGCCATCGTGTACGCCCCGGTGACCAGGCCGGTGCGGTGTGGGAAGTGCTGCTTGACCAGCATCGGCAGCAGGATGTTGGCGACCGCGATGCCGGACAGCGCCAGCGCGCTGGTGAGCACGAAGATCAAGGCCGAGTCGGTGATTACCCGGAGCACCTGGCCCACGGCGAGGGCGAACATGGCGACCACCAGCACCCGGGCCGGCGCCACCCGGCGGACCAGCCACGGGGTGAGCGCGCCGAGGCCGGCGAACGCGATGGTCGGCAGGGTGGTGACCAGACCGGCGGTGACACCGGAGAGGCCCAGCCCGTCGCGAACCTCGTCGAGCAGTGCGCCGAGGCTCGTCACCACGGCGCGCAGGTTGAGTGCGACCAGCAGCATCCCGACCAGCACCAGCGCGCCACCGGTCGCCGGGTGCGTCCGCCGGCCGGTGCCGGGGTCCCGCGTCGGGCGAGGGTCGACGGCGACGGGGGCGGGCAGTGCCGGAGCGGCGGTTGGTGGCGGGGTCATGACCCTTAACCTACAATCATGGGATGAATTTGGGACCGGTGATGTAACCAGTGCCACCGTCGGTTGATTTCCCCTCCGCCCCGCCGGCACCGCCCCGCGGCCAGCCCACCGTGCCGCCCCGCGGCCACCGCGTCCGGCAGACCACCGAGCAACTCCGCGCCCGGATCCTCGGCGGCGAATGGCCCGTCGGCGGGCGCATCCCCACCGAGCCACAACTGGTCGCCGCGCTGGGTGTCGGGCGCAACACGGTCCGCGAGGCGGTCCGCGCCCTGGTGCACGCCGGGGTGCTGGAGTGCAGGCAGGGCTCCGGCACCTACGTGGTGTCCACCGACGAACTGGCACCGGTGGTCGCCCGCCGACTCGGCGACGACCGGATGACCGAGGTCATCGAGGTACGCCGCGCCTTCGAGGTGGAGGCCGCCCGGCTCGCCGCGTTGAGGCGTACCCCGGAGGACCTGGCGGCGCTCGACGACGCGCTCGCCCAGCGCGAGGCCGCCTGGCACGGCGGCCGGGTCGACGCGTTCGTCGAGGCCGACGCGGCACTGCACACGGCGGTGGTCGCCGCCGCGCACAACGCCATGCTCGCCGAGCTGTACGCCTCGGTGGGCACCGCCCTGCGCAGCACTGTCGCCCAGGCCATGGGCGGGGAGCTCACCCCCGAGCGCTACGTCGACCACACCCGGCTGGTCGAGGCGATCCGGGCCGGCGATCCCGGCCGGGCGGCGCTCGAAGCCGGCGCTTTTCTGGAACCCGCCGAACGGGCATAGGTTGTGCCCGACAGAAAAGCGGACACCTCGGGAGTACGAATGCTCAAGGGCTTCAAAGACTTCATCATGCGCGGCAACGTCGTCGACCTGGCGGTCGGCATCGTGATCGGCGCCGCGTTCACCGGCGTGGTCACACAACTCACCAAGTCGTTCCTCGAACCGCTCATCAAGGCACTCGGTGGGGGCACTGGCCTGTCGGCCGGGAGGTGGGAGATCACCAAGGACAACTACATGGACTGGGCGGGGTTCATCAACGCCCTGATCACCTTCCTGCTCACCGCGGCGGTGCTCTACTTCTTCGTGGTGTTCCCGATGAACAAGCTGGCCGAGCGGCGGCGTCGGGGCGAGGAGCCGCCGCCCTCGGCACCGAGCGAGGAGGTCAAGCTGCTCACCGAGATCCGGGACGCCCTGGTCTCCGCCGGTCACACCACCCCCGGCCAGCAGCGTGGGGCGCTCGACGACGTGCTGGGCCGTCGCCCGGAGCCGCCGACGCAGCGCTGACCCGAACGGATGCACATCGGCCCCTGTGGGATTCCCGCAGGGGCCGCACCTTCTCGTACGTGTGTTCGATAGAGTCCCGCCATGGAGCAGCGAAAGCACTGGTGGAACGGGAAGTGGGGGCGGCTGGCCCGGCGGGACGTCTTCCTGCGGGTGGACGCCGACCGGTGGCACGTCGAGCAGCGGGCCGGCGGCGCCGAGGGCATCTCCCGTTTCTACGAGTACGGCAGTGCGGACGAGGCCGAGGACACCGTCCGGGCGCTGCTCGACGGCCCGGACACCTGGCGGGAGCTGTCCCCCCGCCCGCCCGGCGGCTGGACCCTCCCGAACAGCTGAGCGGGCGGAACGCCGTCTGCGCGTGTGCCGTGCGCCGGTGGCGTGTGCGTGTGCCGCTGGCGTGTGCCGCGTGCCGCTGGCGTCGCGGTCCGTCGCCCGCCACGTTGCGCCGGCTGTGGTTGCGCCGGCTGTGGTTGCGCCGGCTGTGGAGGCGGTACTGCTTCCGACGGTTATGACTCTGAGGCATATTTATGCCTCAGAGTCATAACGCTCTCCGGGCCATCACCTCCCGGCCCAATCGCCTCCCGGCCCATCGCCTGCGGACCTGCCACCTCCCGGTCTGTCACCTCCCGACCCACCACCTTGCGGCTCACCGCCCGACCCACCGCCCGACCCACTTCCCCGCCCACCTCCTCCGGACCTGCGCCTCCGGACCTGTCGCCTCCGAGCCGCTGCCCCTGGGACGAGGTGCCGACCACACCGAGGCTGCGGCGGCCGCTGAGCGTCGGTCGGGCAGGCGGCGGCGTTTAGCGGCGCGCCGCCCTGGGAACCGCAGCGGGATGGACCAGCAGGACGCGCAGCAGGCGACCATCTCGCGGATCACCACCGGGATGCCGGTGATCGACTCAGCTGGCACCGAGGTCGGGACCGTGGACCTCGTCCAGCGGGGCGACCCGAACGCGGTGACCGTCCAGACACCGACCGCCGACCCGGGCAGCAGCCTGGACGAGCTGATCGAGGCGACCGCGGTCGAGGAGCCGGACGTCCCGGCCGATCTGGCGGCGCGGCTGCTGCACAGCGGCTATCTGAAGGTCTCGACCGACCTGACCCGCACCGGCGCGGTCTACGTACCGGCCGACCGGATCGGGTCGGTGGCCGACGGCCGGGTCCTCCTTGCCGTCGGGGTGGCCGACCTGCCGCCCGAGGAGTGACCCCACCTTCCTGATCGACTCGGGTTCACGGAAATCGGGGCATCCGGAGCCTCGGGACCGCCCGACTTCATGAAACCCGAGTGGATCTTCCCTGCGCGGCGGGGGCCGGCTGGTCGGGCGCGGCAGGCTGGTCGGGCGCGGCAGGCTGGTCGGGCGCGGCGGGCTGGCGGCGATGGAAGAGCAGCAGCATCAGGCAGCCCGCGACCAGGCCCCAGAACGCGCCGCCCACGCCGATCAGCGTCACCCCGGACGCGGTGACCACGAAGGTGACCACGGCGGCCTCCCGGGTCGCCGGGTCGGTCACCGCCGAGGCGAGCGCGGTGGCGAGGGCGCCCAGTAGCGCCAGCCCGGCGACCGCCTCGATGAGGATCGGTGGGGCGACCGCGACCAGGGTGGTGGCCACGCCGGCGCCCAGGCCGAGCACGGCCAGCCCAGCGCCCGCGGTGGCCGAGGCGATCCATCGGCGCTCCGGGTCGGGGTGCGCGTCGGGGCCGGCGGCCAGCGCGGCGGTGATCGCCGCGAGGTTCACCGCGTGCCCGCCGGCCGGGGCGGCGAGCAGACTGGCCAGGCCGGTGGTCCGCAGCGCGGCGCCGAACGGCGGCCGGTAGCCGTAGCCGACCAGCACCGCCATGCCGGGTACGTTCTGCGCGGCCATGGTGACCAGGAACAGCGGCAGGGCCAACCCGACCAGTGCGGACGCGTTCCAGGCCGGTGCGGTGAGCGTGACCGACGGGATCAGCGCGGCACCGGTCAGGCCGGTCGGCGGTGCGGTCAGTGCGATCGCCGCCACGGCCACCACCAGCGCACCGGGCACCGCCCAGCGGCGGGCGAACCGGTGCAGCAGCAGCCAACCGACCACCACCGATCCGGCCACCACCGGCAGCTCGACCAGCGCGCGGACCGGGGCGGTGCACAGCGGCAGCAGCACCCCGGCGAGCATCGCGCCGGCCACCGGCTTGGGGATGGCGGCCACCGCACGGCCGAGCGGCGGGAACAACCCGGCCGCGACGATCAGCACACCGGAGACGAGGAAGGCGCCCACCGCTACCGGCCATCCGCCCGGCGGCGGCCCGGTCGCCACCAGCAGCGCCGCGCCCGGAGTGGACCAGGCCGCGCTCATCGGTATCCGGTACCGCCAGCCCAACCAGACGGCGACGAACCCACTCGCCACGCAGAGAGCGAGCAGGCCGGAGGCGGCCTGTGCGTCCGACGCGCCCGCCGCTCGGAGCCCGGCCAGCACGACTGTGAACGAACTGGCGAAGCCCACCAGCGCCGTCACCACCCCCGCCAGCACCGGTTGCACGCGTCCGGCCACCCCACCCTCCCGACTGTTCCGTTTACGGAACGGAAGCGTGTAGCACGATAGCCGGGTGCCGCACTCACCACCAGCCCGCCCGGGCCTCGACGTGGATCCCGCCGTCGTCGGGCGCCGGGTCCGCGCCCTGCGCGAGGAGCAGGGGATCTCGCTGTCCACACTCGCCCGGCTCGCCGGTGTCGGAAAGGCCACCCTCTCCGGCCTGGAACACGGCACCCGCAACCCGACTCTGGAGACGCTCTGGGCGGTCACCGCGCAGCTCGGCGTACCGTTCACCGCCCTGCTGGCCGAACCGGCGGCCGAGCCCACCGTGCACGGCACCGCGGTCACCGCCACCCTGCTGGAGGTGTTCACCGACACCGACGCGACCTACGAGCTGTACCGGATGCGGGTCGCGCCCGGCGTCACCCAGCTCTCCCCCGCCCACGCGCCGGGGGTCACCGAGCACGTCACCGTGTTCGCCGGGGTGCTGCGCGCCGGGCCGACCGACGCACCGCTGACCGCTCCGGCCGGCGGTCACCTCCGCTGGGTGTCGGACGTGCCACACAGCTACGCGGCAGTGGGTGACGAGGAGGTCGCCGCGAGCCTGCTCCTGCGCTATCCGCGTCGCTGAGACCCCGCCGATCGGTCACGGACCGTCGGCCCCGTCGACGAAAATCGCAATCATTTCTCGACCTAGGTAGGAGGCGTAGAGACGAATGCGGGTTGTTCTTGGCAAGCTTGACCCCATGACGCTGATCCTCCGCTCGGTCATCCTCAACGACATCGGCTTGGTGCGCACCAACAACGAGGACTCCGCCCTCGCCGGTGACCGCCTGATCGCCGTCGCCGACGGCATGGGTGGGCTGCCTGCGGGCGAGGTGGCGAGCGAGATCGTGATCCGGATCCTGGACGAGCTGGCTCCGCCCACCGACCCCGACGGCGCCGCCGACGCGCTGCGTGCCGTGGTCAGCACCGCCAACCAGCGCATCCACGCCGCCATCACCGTCGACCCGAGCCGGGACGGCATGGGTACGACGCTCACCGCGGCGCTGCTGGCCGGGGAGACACTGGTGCTGGCGCAGGTGGGCGACTCCCGCTGCTACCTGCTGCGCGAGGGGGAGCTGACCCAGCTCACCCGGGACGACACGTTCGTGCAGGCGCTTGTCGATCAGGGCACCCTCTCTCCCGAGCAGGCCCGCCACCACCCGCAGCGGTCCCTGGTGACCCGGGCCGTGCAGGGCGCCGACACCCCACCCGCGGTCGGGGTGCTCACCGTGGTTCCCGGTGACCGGCTGCTGCTGTGCAGCGACGGGCTCTCCGACTACGTCGAGGACGAGGCCATCGCCGCGGCCCTGGGCATGTACGCCGACCGCCAGCAGTGCGGCGAGCAGTTGGTGAAGCTGGCCCACCACGCCGGCGCGCCGGACAACGTCACAGTCGTGGTCTCCGACGTCGTCGCCCGCTGACCCGTACGACTCACTCGGCGGCTCACCCGAACCGACTGGTTCGGGTTCCGCTGCCACAGTAGGTGGTTGTGCCATCTAGCTTGCGCCGCTACTGTCCCTCGCGTGGATTCCGACCGGCGCGGGCAGTGGCTGCGGGGGGTGCTCGACATCTGCGTCCTGGCCCTGCTGTCCAAAGGCGAGTCCTACGGCTACCAGCTCGCCCAGGCGCTCGACGCGGCGGGCGTCGGGCCGATCCAGGGCGGCACGCTCTATCCCGTGCTGCTGCGCCTACAGAAGACCGGCCTGGTGACCGCGCAGTGGCGGGAGGGCAACGCTGGGCCGGCCCGTAAGTACTACCGGCTCACCGACGACGGGCACGCGGCGCTCCGCGCCGGCGGCAGCGCCTGGCTCACCTTCGTCCAGCCGGTGAACGACATCGTCACGAAGGGGGTCACCCGGTGAACGCCGACGATTGGCTGCGTACGCTCACAGCCGAGCTGCACCAGCGCCGGGTCGCGGCGGACGCCGCACGGCACGTGGTCGCCGAGGCCGCCACGCACCTACGCGAGGGCGGCGGCGACCCCTGGGTCGTCTTCGGCCCACCCCAGCAGTACGCGGGCGCGGTCGTGGAGAGCATCGGCACCGCGCCCGGACCGCGCCCCGGGCCGGTCCGACTGCACGCGGCGGGCATCACCAAGAGGTACGGGCGACGAACCGTGCTGCGCGACGCCACGCTGACCGTCCGGGCCGGACAGATCGCGGCCGTCGTCGGCGCGAACGGCTGCGGCAAGAGCACCTTCCTGCGGATCTGCGCCGGACTCATGTCACCGGACGCCGGCGAGGTGACCGTCTCCGGGCGGCTCGGCTACTGCCCGCAGTCCGGCGGCACCGCCGACTTCCTGCTCGCCGACGAGCACTTCGTGCTGGTCGGCGCCGGTCAGGGTGTGGCCCGGGGCCCGGCCCGCCGCGCCGGTCGGGCGGCGGCCCGGCAGCTCGGCTGGGAAGCGGGCGGCGATGTGCAGGCCCGCCACCTGTCCGGCGGCACCCGACAGAAGCTCAACCTGACCATGTCCACGCTCAGCGCCCCCGACGTGCTGCTGCTCGACGAGCCGTACCAGGGCTTCGACCAGGGAACGTACGTCAACTTCTGGGACCAGCTCAGCAGGTTGCGCGATGCCGGCACGGCCATCGTCGTGGTGACCCACCTGCTCAACCAACTCGACCGGGTGGACATCGTGCTCGACCTGACCCCGGCACACGAGACCGGGTGGCACGCGCCCGGCATCCAGGGAGGTCGCCCGTGAACCGGCTCGTCACCGTCGCCGAGATGACCCTGCGGGAGCTGCTGCGGCGTCGGGGCGTACTCCTGCTGTTGTTGTTGATGCCGTTGACCTTCTACCTGATCCGGCGGGACGCCTACCTCGGGCAGTCGGTTCGCTCGCTGCTGCTCGGCGTGGGGTGGGCGGTGAGCACCGCCGCGCTGTTCGCCACTACCGCGGCCCGCGAGTTGGAGCCGAGGCTGCGGCTGGCCGGCTACCGTCCACACCATCTCTATCTCGGTCGGATGCTCGGCCTGTGGACGGTGGGGCTGGTCATCTCCGTACCCTTCTTCCTCCTCCCGATTATCGACGGCGCGGACCTGCGGTACGGCGGCCTCGCGGCGGCGCTGCTCTGTTCCGTCGCGGTGGCGGCGCCCTTCGGGATGCTGATCGGTGCGCTGCTGCCCCGCGAGTTGGAGGGCACGCTGCTGCTGCTGACAGTGGTGACGGTGCAGATGCTGATCGACCCGGCCGGGTCCGGGGCGAGGTTGACGCCGTTCTGGTCGAGCCGGGAGATCGCCACCTGGACAGTCGACAACACCGACCAGGGCTACCTCTCCCGCGGCCTGCTGCACGGGCTCGTCGTCACCGCCCTGCTGGCCCTGGGCGTGGCCGCGGTGGCCAGCGTCCGCCTGCGCCGCCGTCGCCACCTTCGGCACCTGCCGGTCGGCTGACCGCCGTGCCGGCCGCGGATCGGGCCAATCCGGTTGCTACGACCCGCGCGGCGGGTTGAGATGGGCGAATGACCATCCGCCGGGTGACCGACGACGACCGTCTCACCACCAGCTTCCCGCTGGCCGCGTACGCCTTCGAGTCCTCGCCGCTCAGCGCTGCCCGGACTGCGGAGTTCCGCGACTACCTGCCCTACAACCAGGGCAACCGGACGCTGATCGCCGAGGAGGACGGCACCACGTTGGCCGCCGTCTCGGCCATCCCGATGCGACAGAACCTGCGCGGGGTGGTGCTGCCGATGGCCGGTGTCGCCGGGGTGGCGACCCATCCGCTGGCCCGCCGGCAGGGGCACGTCCGGACGTTGCTGCACCAACTCCTCGACGAGATGCGCGACGAGGGCCACCCGCTCAGCGCGCTCTATCCGTTCCGGCCCAGCTTCTACGCCCGGTTCGGCTACGTCGGGCTGCCCAAGCCCCGCCGGGTCACCTTCACTCCGGCCAACCTGGGTTCGCTGCTCCGGGTGGACCTGCCCGGCGAGGTCGGCTGGGAACGCGTCGCCGCCGGCTATCCGGCGTGGCGGGCGTTCACCGAGCGCAACCTCCAGGAACGACACGGCTTCGCGATCTTCCCGGACTACCGGGCGGTCGGAATGCGTGACCGTGACGAGTACTGGCTGCTCACCGCCCGGGTCGGCGGGGAGATCACCGGCGCGGTGACGTACCGGATCGACGAGCACGGCGGCACGCTGCACGGCAACGAACTGCTGGTAACCGACCCGCTCGCGCGGGCGCTGCTGTTGCAGTTCTTCGCCCGGCACGTCGACCAGATCGAGCGGGTCACCGTTCAGGTTCCGCCGGACGAGTTGCCCGAGCTGTGGCTGACCGACCTGGACGTGCACGTCGAGGCCCGTACGGCCGTGCCGGGTTCGTCCGCGCCGATGGCCCGACTGCTGTCGCTGGACGCGTTGAGCGGGCTGCCCGCCGGCCCGGGCCGGGTGCGGATCGAGCTGACCGGGGACCGCTGGTTGGCCGGCACCCACCTGCTCGACGGCACGACCGGCGCGCTGGAGTTGGTCGACGACACCACCGGCCACGCGCCGACCGCCACGCTCACCGCCGCCGGGCTCTCCGCCCTCGCGTACGGGGTGCTGGACCCAGCCGAGTTGCCGCTACGCGGTCTGGGTGAGGTGCCGGTGGACGCCGCCTCGGAGCTGCGCGGCCTCTTCCCCCGCCGGGTGCCGTACCTCTTCGCCGACTTCTGAGCCCGATTTGCCGCCGGGGCCCCACCGCGCCGCAGCAGGCGGGCGGCGGGCGTGGCTTAGCGGTGCATTAAGCCGGCCCGGCGGATTCGTCGCGACGCCGTCGCGGCTCCTAGCATCACTGGGTGCGCATGACGTCGCTTGCCGCTCTCCTCGTCCTCGGTGTCGCCACCGCGACCCTGCCCGCCTGCGCGCCCAACGACCCGGCCCCCGCCTTCGAGGCCGGCTCGACCGCCTCGCCGACGGCGCTGCCGACCGGCGGTCAGAGCGAAGCGCCGGGTGCGCGGGACGGCCTCGGCGGCCCGGGGGCCAGCGCCAGCCCGAAGCCCGCCAACAAGGTGCTCGCCGCCGGCAACCCGAACGGCAGGGCCACAGTGCCGACCGAGGCGCGGGCGGTGGACACCTCGAAGCCGACCCGGACCATCGGCACCGGCACCCCGGCGAGCTGCACCTCCGCGGCGGTCGTGAAGGCCGTCGCGGCCGGCGGTGTCATCACGTTCAACTGCGGACCGGCCCCGGTGACGATCAAGATGGCCGCCACCGCGAAGGTCCGCAACGCCAACGGGCCGAAGATCGTGCTGGACGGCGGCGGCACTGTCACGCTGAGCGGCCAGGGGCAGCGCCGCATCCTCTACATGAACACCTGCGACGAGGCCCAGGGCTTCACCACCTCCCACTGCCAGAACCAGGATCACCCGCAGCTCATCGTGCAGAACCTCACCTTCGCCGACGGCAACTCCACCGGTGAGAAGGCCGAGGGCGGCGGCGGTGGGGCGATCTTCGTACGCGGCGGGCGGCTGAAGGTCGTCAACTCGCGCTTCGTCCGCAACCGCTGCGACCGCACCGGCCCCGACCTGGGTGGCGCGGCCGTCCGGGTGCTGAGCCAGTACGAGAACAAGCCGGTGTACGTGGTGGGCAGCACCTTCGACGGCGGTTCCTGCTCCAACGGAGGGGCGTTGAGCAGCATCGGCGTGTCGTGGGTGGTGCTGAACAGCCTGCTCAGGAACAACGAGGCGATCGGCAGCGGTGCCAACCCGGCCAAGTCCGGTACGCCCGGCGGCGGCAGCGGCGGCGCGATCTACTGCGACGGCAACGAGTTCACCGTACGGATCGCTGGCACGATCATCGAGAACAACACTGCCAACGAGGGTGGCGGCGCGGTCTTCTTCGTGAGCAACAACCGCACCGGCACGATGAGGATCGAAAACTCGACTCTGCGCCGCAACCCCAGCGCCAAGTTCGAGACCCGCGGCTTCCCCGGCATCTTCTTCCTGGGCGCCCGCAACCCCACCCTGACCAACTCCAAGCTCTCCTAACCCGCCCGCCCCTGCCCACCCCGCTTGCGACCGCGCCGGTGATCAAGGGGTTTCGGTCATCGGGGCGGTGTTTCCTGACCGAAAGCTCTTGATCAACAAGCTGGGGTGGGTCAGTAGGGGTTTCCTTCGCCTGGGGGGCGGGCGCGGAGGAGGGCGGCGGGGCGGCCGGGCAGATCCCGTGCGCCGGACATCGGCGGGCTCGGCGTGTGGTCGCCGTCGGCCATCCCGGCGAAGAGTTCCTTGAGCGCCGTCAGCGCACTGATCTTGGGCTGCCAACCCAGCTCGGTCTCCGCGCGCTCGCTGGACATCAGCGGGGCGTTCAGACCCAGCTCCACCCAGCCCACGTCGACCGGTTGCAGCCGCGCCCGCCAGGTCAGCGCCGCCGCCACCCGCAGCACCGGCGCGGCGACCGGCACCGTCCAACCGTGGAAGTGCCGGGCCACCAGCTCCGGAGTGAGCACCGGATCCGCGGCGACGTTGAAGGCACCGCGCGCATCACCCAACACCGCCCGGGCGTACGCGTCGGCCACGTCATCGGCGTGCACCGCCTGCATCCGCAACCGGCGGTTCGTCGGCACCAGCGGGATCCGGCCGAAGCGCAGCAGCCGCACCGGCGCCAACGGGCCGAGGAAGTAACGCGTGATCTCCGCACCCGCGGCCCGCTGGAAGATCAACCCGGGTCGCATCCGCACCACCCGCAGCGTCGGTTGATCCCGTTCAACCCCGTCCAGCAGCGCCTCCACCTCCGCCTTGTGCTCGCTGTACGACGAACCAGGCACACCGGTGGCCGGCCACCGCTCACTGATCGGGTGATCCTTCGGGCCGGGCGCGTAGGTGCCGACCGACGAGGCGTACACCAGGGCCGGAACACCGGCCTGGACCACCGCGTTGATCACCGCCCGGCTGCCCTCGACGTTGGTCCGGCGCAGCACCCGCTGGTCGTGGCTGGGCTGGATCTGCCAGGCCAGGTGCACCACGGCGTCCGCACCCGCGAACACCTCGGCAAGCTGCCCGGTCGCGCTCGGCGCGCCGATGTCGCAGGAGTGCCACTCCACCTGGTCGTACGGCTCGCCGGCATCCGGGCCGGGCAACCGTCGAACGACCCCGGCCAGCTCCACGCCCCGCTCCCGGCGCAGCCGCCGCAGCAGCGCCGTACCGACGTTGCCGCTCGCCCCCACCACCACGATCCGCATGCCCGACCCCGTACCCGCCCAGCAGCAGCTCAACCGCCCACCAGCGCGGCGGGGGCCTGCGGCGCGCGCGGCTTGATCCACTCGACTTCCTGAAAGTCGCGGCATCCGCGCGCGCAGAACACCCCGACTTCCGGGATCCCGAGTCGATCAAGGGCGAGGAGACTCCCGTACCCAGCCGTGCTTCTCCTTGCCCCGCCTACCGGCGGTGGCGGCCAGGCAGCGTGGACAGATCCAGCCCACGGCGTCCGCCTCAGTGAGCACGTCGGTACCCGAGTAGTCGAAGCGCACATGCGGGAAGCGACGCAGTCGGGTCCGGCTCAGTGCCAGGCCACAGACCGTCTGATTCTGGCCGGGCAACCAGGCGTGCACCTCGCCACCCGGTTGGCGTACGCCATCGCGCCCGGCCTCCTCCCCGGAGGCCGCCACGGCAGGCAATCGGCTCGATCCCATGCCGGTCCTGGTTCCCCACCGACACACACCCATGCACCACAGCGCGAGGTCGCTTGGTTCACGTCCGATCACCGACCCAGCGCCCCGCACCCTCGACCGTGCCGCCGACAAGTGATGATCACGTGAGGGGGCAGCCGGCCGGCCGCAGCCATCGACGGCGGGCCGGAAGCCGAGAGCCGTCGCCGCTCACCGTCGGGTAACCTGAGCGCGCGGGCCGCTAGCTCAATGGCAGAGCTGTGGACTTTTAATCCATAGGTTCAGGGTTCGAGTCCCTGGCGGCCCACCACAGACCCCTCTGAGCTGCAGAAACCCTAACGGAAGATCATCCGGCACACCCGGGGCACAACTCAGATCGGATATTGGCCGGCGGAAGGTTCCCGGTTGGCGTGCCTCAGCGCCTTCTGCACCTCTTGGGGCTCGACACCGTTGCGCATCAAACGTCGTGGCGAAGAAGTGGCGCAGGGAGTGGAAGGTGCCGTCCTTCTGCCATCCGGCGTGAGCAGTCAGGTGAAGCAGCGAAGCCACCCGAGTGAAGCCAGCGGCCGGGCTGCCGGCGATGTCGGGCTTCACTTGATCCGTTGCACATCAGCTTCACTTGACGGGGGACAGCCGCCGCCGGTGTTCTATGGGACCAACTCAGCCACGGAAAGTGCCTCGTCCAGCCGACTAGCGGCCAGGTCGTCGTGGCGGATCACGAAACTCCCGTCGCTCCGGTAATAAAGCTCGTTGTCTACGGAAAAGCGGGCGAGCGACAGCCACTCACTCGTCAGCCGGCGTGTCTCCTTCTCCACATGGGAATACCATTTCGCGACCGGGATGACGATCTCGCCGGTCTTCTCGCGCCACGCGAGGGTCTGCTCCGCAATACTCTTGATTACTTCCTCGTCGGCATACCCGCCGATATAGGCGCTGATGTACCCGTTGTCAGGCGGCCAGAGTTTGTCGACCAGAGCACAGAGTTCGTCAAGGTGCGGCAGGTCACGCTCGAGGTCACGGGCCAACTGCTGCTGGAAGGGCGACAGGTCGTCCTCGTCCTCCTCGTCCTCGTCGTCCCTCCCGAACCAATCGGGGAACTCAGCGCGCAGCGTGGCGCCGACGTCGTACTGCTCGCCGACGAACTCGTCGTCGGTGGATCCTGTCGCCAGCTCGGTATCGGTACCGGCCGGCACATACACGACTCGCCCGAACCTTCGCTCCCCGGTGGCAGCGGCCTGCTCGTGGTCCAGGAAGAACAGCAGCGAGCCGTCTGCCGGCAGGCCGAAGCCGTCGATTCTTGGCAGCGCCGCACAGTCGACCGAGAAGATGAACGGCAACGGACTGACCCCGTCGGACGGCCAGTCCATGCCCACCGGCAGCCGGGGCAACCCACCGAACTGCCCGACCGGAACACCGCCGGATCCCCCGCTCAACCGGATCGACAAACGGAGGTGCTGGATGAACCGGCTGACCTCGTCGTCCGGGATGCCCAACGCGAGCGCTGCACGATGAAACTGCCCCTGATGATCCATAGCGCAACATGGTGCCACGAAGACAACACCAGAGGGCGAGCCCGGCGACCGGGTGCCCCACGGCCCGCACGCGCTGTCGTCGGCATCGCTGCCGCCAGCGAAGTGGACGCTCCTATGGCCTCAGTCCCAGTCACCTCGGCAAGATCCCCGGGCACAAGTGCCCGATCCCCGCAGCACGAGAGGGATTCAGGGTTCGGGTCCCTGGCGGCCCACTCTTATGCAGGTCAGCGGCCCATTGTGGGGCCGCTATTGCCGTGATCGGGGCCAGAACTGGGCGTGCCGAAGATCTGCATCGCCACCAGGGGGTGAACGTCCAGGTCGGCCAGGACTGAGGCGCAGGTTCGACGGCCGCCGGTTGCGGGACCGACGCTGCGACGCAGCCGGAGTTCGGCGGATCAAGGTCCGGCCGTGACATGTCCGCCTAGATGATCACCGGGCAAACTGGTCCGGTAGTGACGCGGCTGGCCCATCTTGACTACCGGACTTCCGTCGAGACCGGGTCGAGGAGGAAGAGGCACTGGGCGGTTTTGAACTCGCCTATCTCGGCGACGAAGCGGAACTTGTCGCCTACGCCAACGGTGGCGGGGATCTGCTTGCCGGTTAGTTTCAGGTCAAGGATGTTGACGTCCTCGTACTTGAAGGCCGGGCCGGTCGTCGTGTTCGGGCCCTTGTCGCCTGGGCCCAGGAGGAAGTCGTAGCGGGTGTCGTAGTCACCGTGCGGTGCCATGTTCACGATCGAGCCGTTGAACGCGACCGTCTTGCCCTCGTACCTGGTCGCGAAGGCCACGTTCGCGTCGTCGCAATCGTCCGCCTTCAGCAGCGCGGCGAACTCCGGATTGTTCTGCGGCGTGATCACCTCAGTGGCAGCCGACTCGACAGCGGTCGGAGCCGGCGTAGCAGACGGTTTCTCGCTCACAGCAGCCGTCGACTTGTCTGACTCGTGCTTCTTTTCGTCTTCGCCGCCGAGTGCCGAGGCGGCGCCGATGACGACGGCCAGGATCACGAGGACGGCGGCCGCCGCGCCGATCTGGAGCCACGGCTGCGGCTTCTTTGGCCGACGGAAGTTGACGGTGGAGCGAAGCGTGCCTGGTGCTTGTTGCACGAGCTCCCAGCCATCCTTCTGCATCTTCGAGATGACCCAGCCGTCGGTGCCGCGAACTGGCCGTACGGTCTTGTACTCGTACTTGATCTCGTCGGCCATGCGGCTCCGCGCCCCCTAAATGGACTGCTCACACCAACTGCCTGGCGCAGCATAGGGGACAGGCACAACTGACACCGGCTCTGTGTAACGCCGGGCTGATCGACGACGCCGGATGAGTGGAGATCTTGATCTCCAGTCCGGCCTTCACCGTCCTGGGAGGGCCGTCACCCGCGACGTGAGGAACCTATGCGCCCTCGTTCCCTTTCCCGCTCGATCCGACGTACCTTCTCCACCTCGCTGGCCACCCTCGCCCTCGTCGGGGGCGCGGCGGCACTTGCTCCGGCCGACGCGGTGGCGGCCGGGCGACTCCAGCCCGATCTGGTCGTCGATCTGATGATGACCGACGTGCTGAATCCGGCGGAGGGCGAGACCTTCTCCGCCGAGATCGACATCCGGAACTACGGCACCGGAGCGTCGGACCCGATCAGCGTCACTGTCGCGGTGCCCGCGGGGCTCAGGACAACGACCCCGTCGGTCGGTGCCCCTGGCTGGACCTGCACGGCAGTGAGCACGACGAGCTACACGTGCTCGTATCCGCAATTGGCGGCCGGTGGTCGGGCGAGCCGGCTGTTCGTGCCGTTCGTCGTGGCCGGCGCGACACCGGGCAGCAGGGTGCCCATCACCACGAGCATCACCCCGCAACGCCGCGAGACGAACACCGACAACAACACCGAATCCGTCACGGTGGCGATCTCGGGCACGTGCGTCATCCGCGGCAGTGTGTGGCACGACCTTGACCGGGATGGGCAGCGCGAGGCGGATGAGCCGGCCATCGCCGGTGGCCCGGACGGCGTGTTGGAGGTGAGTCTGTCGAGTCCGCAGCGACAGGCGATTGGCGGTGGCTCGGCCACCGTCAACCCGGACGGAACCTGGTCGATCACCGCCCGCACCGAGCTGCTGTACGAGGTCCGGCTGGAAGCAGCCGCCACGTACGGCCGGAGTGTCGCAGACGTGGGTGACGACGCCACGGACTCGGACATCGTGAGGTCGTACCAGTTCGAGCCGACCCTGCTGGTCGCCAGCGCCGAATTCCAGGCCGTGCACGGCGGAGAGTACGTGGTCGACGCCGGCCTGGTCAGCCAGAGCTGAGCCCTTCGCCGCCCGTCCGAGATGTTTCGGGCGGGCGGCGATCCGGACAGATGGCAGCGGCTGCCGATCGCCGCGCCGTCCAGACGGCTCCCATCGACGACGAGTTCGGCACCTGGCGCCGGGAGCCGACGTAGATATCCTCTTCAGGTGCTGGCCCGCGTGAAGATCGTTGACACGGGTCCGGCACTGCGAAGGGACTATCGACATGCCCCGTGTGGTACCGGCGGTCATCCGCGCCCTCGACGTCCTCGAACTGTTCCTGGACTGCCCCCAGCTGTCGGCCCGCCAGGTGATGGAGCGACTCGACCTGCCGCGCACGACTGTCCACGAGTTGCTCGTGACGCTCGAGGCTCGCGCGTACCTGATCTCCATACCGGGTCAGCCTGTGCAGTATCGGCTCGGCATGCCGCTGTTCCAGCTGGGCGCGGCGTTCGCGGGCCGGCTTGATCTGGTACGCGAGGCGCAGGGCGTCGCGCGGGACATGGCCGCCGCGTGCGACGAGGCGGTTCATGTGGCGGTGCTCGACGGCGCCGATGTCATCTATCTCGTCAAGTTCGACAGCACCCACCCCGTTCGGATGGTTTCCGGGGTCGGGCTGCGGCTGCCCGCTCACTGCACGGCCGTCGGCAAGGTACTGCTGTCGGCTCTCGGCCAGGCGGACCTGGACGCCGTCCTGCTGAAGGGCCCTCTGCCGGGCATGACGCCGGACAGCATCACCGACCCGGATCTTCTTCGTGAGCATCTGAACCGTGTCCGGGTGGAGGGTGTCGCTGTCGACATCGGTGAGTCGGACACCGCGATGCGCTGTGTCGCTGCGGGGATCCGGGACCATACCGGCACCATCATCGCTGGGATGAGTCTGTCCGCACCGATCATTCGTTGGACGCCTCAGGTGCAGGTGGAGTGGACCGGGCTGGTTCGCGAGGGAGCGGCTGTGCTGTCGACTCGAATGGGTTACCGGGCGCAACCTCGGTAGGCACCCTCCCGCTTTCGGTCGAAACAACATCGAAACATTGACATTGCTCATGGCACTGCCCTAGCGTCGCGACCACTCGATACGGTATATCGAACCTAGTTCGAAATCTCGAACGGCGGTGGTCCTGTGACCCGACCGAACTGGAACGCCAGCGCTGCTGCCTCGGCCCGGTCGCCGATCGCCCCACCTCGTCGCGCTACCCGGAGAGCGCCATCCGACATGTCTCGGGTGGCTTCGACGAAGCGCGCGTGAGCGGACGTCCCACGATGACGGGCGGGCCCGCTCACCAGCGCAGGAACCCACGAAGGCACTGATCTCGACGGGCGTCCCTCGGTGGTCGCCGGCAGAAACCAACTGCAACACAACCATCGCGGTGTTCGCCGGCTAGGCCTTCGGCGTGCAGCCGTGCGCAGGAAAAAGGAGGCGGGTGTCCATGGAGGACAAGTCGGGGTGGTCACGGCGCGGCTTTCTGGGGATGGGGGTGGGGGTGCTCGGCGCGGCCGGTCTGGCCGCGTGTGGGGACGGTTCCGAATCGCCCACCAGGGTGCAGGCGGAAGTTCCGCAGGAGCTGATCGACGCCGCGGCGGCGATGAAGGGCTCCTCGATGGGCATGCTGTCGCAGAAGCTGTACTCGACGACGGCGAACGAAGCCCTCGACAGCTCGATCAGGAAGTTCGCCGACACCACCGGAACGAAGATCGAGAACAGTCTGGTCCAGGCCGACGCCGGTGACGTGGTGGCCAAGATCGACGCGGAGGTCAAGGGCGGGGTGGCCCGTGACCTGGCGTTCATGACCGACTCGCGGTTCGTCGCGCAGTTCCAGGCGCTGGGCGACCTGGAGGACGTGACGGACGTCGTCAAGGCGCTGACCGCCAAGTACGGCGAACCCTGCGCCGAGGCCAAGAACTTCTGCGTCTTCGACGGCAAGTGGTTCGCCATCCCGTACCACTTCATCGGGATCGGGTCGTTCCTGCGCAAGGACTGGATGCAGGACAAGGGCATCACCCCCAAGGACATCTACAGCTGGGAGGAGCTGCGGGACCTGTGCCTGGAGATCTCCGATCCGGCCAAGCGCCGTTTCGGCTGGGGCATGACGGTGAACCGGTCCGGTGACGGCAACGGAATGATCGAGGCGCTGATCAACGCCTACGGCGGGTCGATCGCCGCGAACGACGGCCGGAAGGTCACCTTCAACTCACCGGAAACGGTGCAGGCGGTGACCTTCCTCGGCGACATCTACACCAACCCCAAGTACAAGCGGATGTTGCCGCCGGGAATCGCCAGCTGGACCGACACCAGCAACAACGAGAACTGGCTCGCCGGGATCCTCGGTTACACCCGCAACCAGTTCAGCGTCTACGCGGACTCCAGGACCAAGAAGAACCCGGTGCACGCGAACACCCACGTGTTCTCCGACTGCATCGGACCGGCGACCGACAACCCGCTGCTGCTCGGCCAGTCGCAGGGCTTCGTCGTCTTCAAGGGCGCCAAGAACCCCGCGCTCGCCAAGCTCCTGGCCCAGTACCTGGTCAGCGCGCCCGCGCTGCTCGGGGTCGCGAAGGAAGCACCCGGCCTGGTGATGCCCGCCTGGGAGAAGGTCTGGGACGCCGACCCGTTCTTCACCAGCGGCGACCCGGCGTTCCCCATGCTGCGCAAGATCACCGAATTGAAGCTGCCGCTGAACACGAAGAACGGCCTGGCCTTCCCGCAGAAGGCCAGCGCGGGCCAGCAGGCGGTGGGGTCGGCCTACGTCCTCACCGACATGATGCAGCAGGTCGTCCAGGGAACGGCGCCGGCGCAGGCCGTGACGGCCGCCCACGCGAAGATGGTGCAGATCTTCAACCAGCAGGGGCTGCCGCAGTGAGCTCGGTCCGTCCTGCGCGGGTCCCGACGGCGAGGAAATCCCCGCCGTCGGGACCTGGCTCCCTCACCGCGGTCCAGCGGCGGCTGGGTCGTGACTGGCGACTCGCGGCACTGTTCCTGGCGCCGATGGCCGTGCTGGTCGGCGGGCTCGTTCTCGTGCCGATCGCCCGATCGATCATCACCAGCACCACCGAACGGCACGGGCAGGACAGCGTCTTCGTCGGCCTGGACAACTACCTCGCGCTCGTCGGCGACGACCAGTTCCACACCGGCGTGGTGAACTCGTTCGTCTTCACCGCGTACGCCGAGGTTTTCAAGGTCGTGCTGGGGTTGGCCGCGGCCCTGCTGCTGCACCATCGCCGCCGCGGGCGGGCCGTGCTGGCCGGGCTGCTCCTGGTGCCGTGGGTGGTGCCGACGGTGGTGACGGCGTTCAGCTGGCGTGCGCTACTCGACCCGATCTTCGGCAGCGTCAACACGCTGCTCACCGCCACCGGAATCGGGCCGCTGCTGGCCAGCGCCCACCTGGTCGACAGCTGGCCCGCGGGCTGGCTGTCCGACCCGTCGCTGGCCATGCCCTCGGTGATCCTCGTCAACGTCTGGAAGGGGGTGCCGTTCTTCACCGTCTGTTTCCTCGCGGGGTTGAAGGCCATCCCGGCGGACCTCTACGAGGCGGCGACCATCGACGGCGCCTCGGCGTGGCAGCGGTTCAGAAGCGTGACGCTGCCCGGACTACGCCACGTGATCACCGTGACGGTGACCCTGTCGTCGATCTGGACGTTCAACAACTTCGACCTGGTCTGGTTGCTGACGCAGGGCGGCCCGGGCGACGTGACAGCGCCGTACGTGCTCATCGCCTACTCGAAGGCCATCCTGCAGCTTCAGTACGGCGCGGGCGCGGCGGTCACGCTCGTCATGCTGCCGATCATCGGCGGGCTGGTGTTCGTGCTGGTCCGGTTGTTGCGCCAGGACACCAACATCAGACTGCCCCGGCGACGTCGGACAGCGCGGTGGATCGGGGCACGGCGGTGGGCAGCGACGGCGCGGAAGGCGCTGCCGTGGGTCGTCGCCGCGCTGGTCACCGGCCTGCTGGCCTGGGCGTCTCCGCAGATCTTCTGGAAGGCTGCGGTGGTCCTCGGTGTGATCCTGCTGATCGCGGCGGGGGTCGGCCGGGTGGTCTCGACCCTTCAGTCCCGAGGTGGTCGCCGTTCGTCCTCGGTGGTGTCGGGCCTGGGTTCCTGGGCCGCGCTGGCCGGCCTGCTCTTCTTCGTGCTGGGCCCGCTGTACTGGATCGCCGTCACGGCCTTCAAGTCCGAGGGCCAGGTCGTCATGCGTACCGACGACCTGTGGCCGACGCCGTGGACGCTTGAGCAGTTCGGCGCCCTGTTCGACAACCAGCCGTTCGGTCGCTGGTATCTCAACACCCTGCTGGTGTCCGCGGCGTCGACAGCTGTGGCACTGGTCTGCGCCGCTCTTGCGGGGTACGCGCTGGCCCGGCTGCGGTTCCGCGGGGCGCAGGGCTTCACCGTCACGGTGCTGCTCACCTACGTGATGCCGGGCGCGCTGCTGTTCATCCCGCTGTACCAGATGCTCATCGGCGCCCGGCTCACCGACTCGTTGTGGTCCCTGGTGGTGACGTACCCGACCTTCACGCTGCCGTTCGCCACCTGGCTGCTGGTGGGGTACTTCTCGTCGATCCCCATCGAGTTGGAGGAGGCCGCGCTGGTCGACGGTTGCAGCCGCATCCAGGCGTTCGGCCGGGTGGTGCTGCCGCTGGCCAAGCCAGGGCTGCTGGCGGTCGCGCTCTTCACCCTGACCAACGCCTGGAACGAGTTCCTCTTCGCCTTCGTGTTCATCACGAAGGACGAGTACAAGACGCTTCCGGTGGGGATGCAATCGATGATCGCCGGAGACGTCGTGCCGCAAGGACAACTCGCCGCGGCGTCGCTGCTCGTCAGCATCCCCGTGGTGATCATGTACGCCCTCGGGCAGCGCTTCCTGACCGAGGGGCTCACCGCGGGCGCGGTGAAGGGCTGATCGGGCCGTTAAAACGATGGCCCCACCGGCAACGCGTTCCAGCCGCCGCATCTCGATCAGCGCTGCTCTCTCGAGATGCGGCGGCGGACCGGACCATCCGCTAGTCGGTGCTGACGAGTAGGGCGCCACTCACGGTGTCCACATACCAGCGCTGGTACTGCTCCAGCCGCCACCCGCGTTGCCGAACGAGCCAGTCGAAGTTGCGGACGTCCTGAGCCAACCAGAGGATGTCGGCCACCTGCTCGACGTCCAGGTCAGGGCGAAGGCCGCCCGTGCCGACGAGTTCCGCGGCGAACATGGCCATTCCGCGGCGACGGTCGTCGATGTTCTTGCGCCAGATCTCGGCGGCGTCCGGGTCGGCCGTGGCGGCTCCGGCCAGCGCGAGCATCACCTGGGCCTGCCGGGCGTTCACCTCGGTCAGGTGCTGGGCGTAGCGCACGAGCTTGGCGCGGGGGTCGGCGAGCGCGCGGATCTCGGCGACGAAGGGCCGGTCCGGCAGAGCCACCGGTTCGTCGTCGCCGGCCAGGGTGACGTCGACCAGTTGGGACAGCAGTTGCCGCTTGCTGCCGAACACCGCGTACAGGGTCTGGACAGCGACGCCGGCCTCCACTGCGACAGCGGTCAGCGGCGTAGCCGCATAACCGGGGTCGACGAACAGCCGGCCAGCCGCTTCGAGGATTGCCCGCCGGGTCTGTCGAGCCTGCTCCTGTCGGCGGGAAGAGTCGTAACGCCTCTTGACAACCACCCGTCGAGTGTAGTGCTCTATTCGATAGAGCTTAACTCTATCGAGAGGTGGCGGCCATGCCGTTCGGTGTGTTGCAGGAGATGCCCGGCGTCAGCGAAGCGGAATACCGGCAGGTCGAACGGCACCTCGGCCCCGACCGGCCGCTGGGCCTCGTCGCCCATGTCGCAGGGCCGACCGAGGACGGCTGGCGGATCATCAACATCTGGCAGGACGAAGCAGCGTTCCGCCGGTTCCAGTCCGAGCGACTGGTCCGGGCTGCGGGCCTGGCGGCACAGGAGGACGGCTTCGACCCGACGAAGGCAGCCCACTTCCGCTCGATGAGCGTCGACGGCACCGAGATGCCGTTCTGATGGCCGACACCGCCAGCCTGCGTTCCCGCAACGCTGCTTTCTGGGCGGGGGCAGCAACTGGCTGGATTCGCCACGCCGACAGACAGGACGAGGTCGGTCGGCCGCTGGGCGCACCGGCGATGGATCGACTGGCCGCACGGCCGGGCGAGCGGATCCTCGACGTGGGCTGCGGCTGCGGCGGCACCACCGCCGAGCTGGCCACGGCCGTCGGCGAGACCGGCGCAGCCGTGGGTGTCGACCTCGCTGAGGCGATGGTGACCACCGCCCGGCAACGGTTCCGTCCGGACCGGTACCCGGGCATCCAGTTCCACGTGGCCGACATCGAGACTGTCGATGTCCTACCGGGTGGCCCATTCGACGCGGCGTTCTCACGAATGACCCTGATGCTGCTGGCGGATCCGGTCGCCGGCTGCGCCACGATCCGGCGATCGCTGCGAACGGGCGGACGCCTCGCGGCGACAGTTTTTCGCGACGGAAGCGTCAACCCGTGGCTGTCCGCGGCGATGCTGGGCGCGGCACCGCACCTCGGGCCCCTGCCTCCGCTACCGATAGGTGACGAGCCTGGTCCACACTCCTTCGCCGACCCCGCGCGCCTCGCCCGAGTCCTCACCAGCGCCGGCTTCACCGCCGTCACGATCAGCGAGTGCGATGTCGCCCTGGAGGCTCCAGACGACGCCGACGCGGTAGCCGAATGGCTCATCGAGGTCGGCCCCGCCGGTGCCGCGTACCGAATTTCTGCACCGGACAGGCAGGCTTCAGCCCGAGCCGGGGCCGTCCGGCTGCTTGACCGGTTTCGTGGACCCGGCGGCGGCCACCGGCTGCCCGCCGGCCTCTGGCTCGTCACCGCGACAGCGGCGGCCTGACCGCCGTCGCCCGCACAGCTCAGCGACGGCCAGCCAGCCGCTTCGGCCCGTTCACGGGTCATCCACAATCAGCACCCACGTCAGGAAAACGCTTGATGAGAACGATCCGAACGCTCGCGCCGGCCCTCTGCCTCGTGCTGGCTCTGACGGCGTGTACCGACGCCGACGCGCCCTCGCCCACCGGGGCCGCGGCGCCGGGCACCCCCACCGTGACCAACGCCGCGACCGACCCAGTCCGTGCGGCTCCGACCAACGGCTCCGCCCCTGCGTCGGCGGAGGAGGTGTGTGCCTACCTGGATGGCCAGTTGCCGACGCTGAAGGGGATCGGGTCCGAGACGGGCGCGATGGCCAACCTTACGGTGAACCTCTATTCCTGGTACGAGAAGCAGGGTCCCGTGCCGACCGGCCGCCAGATCGACGACCAGACCCGGCTGGAATGCCCGGCGACCCGGACCGAGGTGCTGAAACTCGCCGGCATGGAGAGCTTCGAACGGCTGTAGCCGCCGCGGCTACCAGGCCATGTTGATGGCGCGCTCGAAGTTGACGTAGCCGGCCCGGGCGAAGGCGTTCGCCATCGGGGCATTGCCCAGGTCGGTGGCGGCGCGGATGCGTGGCACGTCCTCCTCGGCCAGGATCCGGGTGCCCTCGGCGAGGAGGCCGTCGACATACCCCCGACCCCGGTGCTCCGGGACGACGCCGAGGTAGGCGATCACCGGGTGGTAGGCGTTGCGGGCCGGGACGACGAACCCGACGGGCTCGCCGTCCTCGCCCAACGTGCCGATGCGCCACCACTCACGAGGGCTGGAGTACGTGGCGAACTCCTGTTCGTAGTGCTTGACCGCGGCCTCGTGCGGGGACATCTGCGCCAGGTCGCCACGACTGTGCGCGTCCAGGGTCCCGTCCAGGGTGCGGGTCATCAACGCGATCAGCTCGTCGGTGTCGCCGACCGGGCGGAAGGCCAGGCGTCGGTCGGGCGTCGGTACGCCTGCCGCCGGGTTCCACTCCAGGCGGAGCCGTTCGACAGTCAGGTGCGCGCCGGTGTTCTCCAGCACGCCTATCCTCAGTCGCACCGCCCGGTACGCGTCCGGGTCCTCTCGCCAGTCCGCCGGAATGAAGCGGCCGTATTCGGGAGGGACCGCGCCGGGTGCCAGGACCTGCTTCGCGGCCGTCTCGTACAACGCCTGTGCCACCTCGGTCAGGTCCTCGGCGGTGTCGTCGATGTCGAGGATGTCCAGCAGTAGCGGAGTGTCGTCGCCGCTGCGGCCCCACCAGGCGACCCTTGCCAGCAGTCGGTCGCCGCGCACTGCCACCCACATCCACTCCGGTCGGCGGCGCTTGTCGGCAAGGTCGTCGTCGAGCTCGTGATTGATGGTGTACGGCAGACGGTTGAACAGGGCGATCTCGTCCGGCCCGGTGATGGGACGGATCGTGACGGTGTCATGGGACGTGCTCATGCGGGCTCGTTTCCGGTCTGTGTGCGCGTGTAGGTGAGGAAGAGAGCGCCACTGTCCAGAACGGTGTGGTCGGTCAGGCGCCAGGTGCGTGGTGTGAAGACGGCGTCGCGGCCGAAGAGCGGGATGCCGGCGCCAATGGTCAACGGGGCAAGCTTGATGATCAGCTGGTCGATCTCGGGGTAGAGGGCACCGGCCAGTGCGCCGCCGCCGATCACCCAGACGTCCTTGCCGTCGTGCCGCTTCAGCTCTCGTACCGTGGCGATCGGGTCTTGGCCGATGACCTCGACGGCCGGGTCCGGGCTGCTGCCCAGCGTGCGGGAGAACACCAGGTGGCGCAGGTGCGGGTACGCGTCGGTCACGCCGGCCTTCAGGCCCACCTCGTACGAGTGGCGCCCTTCCAGCACAGTGTCGAACCGGCTGCCCTGGTCGGTGATGCCGAACGCCTGTCGGGCCGGACCGGGGAGCGTCTCCGGATATTCGCTCACGAGGTGGTGCAGGTAGTCGTCCGGGACGGGCCAGAACCCGCCGGGGCCGGTGGGGTCGGCGCCGTCGGGACCGGCGATGAAGCCGTCCAGGGTGGTGGCGATGTAATACACGAGCTTGCGCACGACGATCTCCTCGTTCAGGCTGCCGGATGCTGTTCGGCGACGACGTCCATCAGCCTGCCCGGCGAGGCACCGGGCTACAAGATCACAACTGGTAACTTGCCATAACCCTTCGCTAATGGGTGGATCGGGAACAGCACATGGAACTCCGTGACATCGAGATCTTTCTGACCCTGGCGGAGGAACTGCACTTCACCCGCACCGCCGAACGGCTGCACGTGACCCAGGCCCGGGTCAGCCAGGCGATCAAGAAGCAGGAACGTCGGATCGGCGCCGCGCTGTTCGAGCGGAACAACAGACAGGTGACGCTCACACCGATCGGGCAACGGCTCTTCGACGACATTCAGCCCATGTACCGAGGTCTGCACGAGGGCATGGACCGGGCCAGGCTCGCCGCCCGCGGCAAGACCGGGGTGCTGCGGGTCGGGTCGATCGCCGTCAACCTCCACGATTTCCGCGAGTTGTTCGACGCGTTCGCGAAGGACCACCCTGAGTGCGAAGTGCAGCTCCGGCATGTCGACTTCGGCGATCCCTTCGGTCGGCTGCGCGCCGGCGACATCGACGTGCAGATCGTGTGGCTGCCCGTCAAGGAGCCGGACCTCACCGTCGGCCCGGTGATCTACACCGAACCCATCGTGCTGGCCGTCGGCGCAACCCACCGGCTGGCCGGCCGCAAATCGGTCTCCTACGAGGACCTGGCGGACGAGACGGTCATGGGCGGGGCCCGGCCGGACTACTGGCGGGAGATCCTGGTGCCCGTACGCACACCCAGCGGACAGTTGATCCCGATCGGCCCGTCGGTCTCCAACTTCCAGGAGATGATCCCGATCCTCGTCACTGGTGAAGCCGTCTCGCCCGTGCACGCCCAGGCCGCCCGCTACTACGCGCGGCCGGACATCGCCTACGTGCCCATCCACGACGCCCCGCCGGGTCGGTGGGGGCTGATCTGGCGTACCGGCAGCGAGACGGAACTCATCCGGTCGTTCGCCAGCGCGGCGCACCACCTCAGCGTCATCGAGTAGCCCGGCTGACTCACCCCTGCCACGTGGTACGAATGCCGCAGAGCGCGCATAACCCCACAGGACGGGCGAGCCGATGACGACGAGTAGTGCGGGCAAGCTGCTGCGGAAGCCCGGGGATCCGCAACGGGCCACCTTCCTGGAGCTCTTCTTCGATCTGGCGTTCGTCTACGTGCTCACCCAGCTCGGGCGGGTGCTCAGCCAGGACCTCACCTGGCGTGGCACCTTCCACACGCTGGTGCTGCTGCTGGCGGTGTGGTGGGTCTGGTGCAGCACGGCGACGGTCCCGGACCGGTTCGACCCGCAGCGGCCGACGATTCAACTGCTGGTCATCGCGACTCTGGTCGGCAGTCTGCTGATGGCCGTCGCGCTACCAGATGCCTTCGGGGCGCAGGGCCTGGTCTTCGCGGGCGCGTACGTCGCCGTCCAGGTCGGTCGCAGCATCGGCCTTCTCATCGCACTGCGGGGCCACGAGCTGCAGCGCGGCGCCCTACGGGTGGTCATCTGGTTCTGCGCATCCGCTGTGCCGTGGATCGCAGGGGCACTGGCGCACGGCACCACTCGGGAGGCACTGTGGGTGCTGGCGGTGGCCATCGACTATCTGGCGGGAAAACTCCGCTACCTGACACCCGGCCTGGGCCGCTCGCCGCCGTCGGAGTTGCCGAGCGCGGCCGAACACCTGGCCGAGCGTCACCGACAGTTCTTCATCATCGCGCTGGGCGAGATGATCCTGGTCTCCGCGTCGACCCTCGGCGGCAGCGGCTTCGCACCCGACCGGACCACGGCGTTCCTGGTGTCGATCGCCGCCACGGTGCTGCTCTGGCGCATCTACATCTACCGTGCCGGGGAGTTGTCGGCGTCAGCCATCGCCAACTCCCGCGATCCAGCCCGCCTTGGACTGTCGGCGTTCTACGCCCACCTGGTCATGGTGGCCGGTGTCGTCGTCGCAGCGGTCGGCGCCGAACTCGTCATCGCCCATCCGTCCGGGCATCCTGAACCGGCCTGGATCGCGATCATCCTCGGCGGACCGGCGCTGTTCCTGGCCGGGCGCTCCCGCTTCGAGTACGTGGTCTTCAGCCGGGTGTCCCGGGACCGGCCGATCGGGCTGCTCGCCCTGGCCGCCCTGACGCCGTTGATGCTCCTCGTACCGCCGATCGTGGCTGCACTCGCCGCCGCCGTGGTCCTGGCCGGGGTCGCCATCTCGGACGCCGGCCATACGCGGGGACGCCCACCTGAGCCACCGTCGCCACCTGGATAGCCAGCCGAGACCGCACCGGACCAAGTTCCGTCACCGTCGCAGCTGCTTCTCGAACCAGTGGTGGGCGTAGCGCTCGGTGTTGTACGCCTCGATCTCCCGGTAACCGGTCGCCCGGTACAGGGCGATCGCCTCGGTGAGGTTGCGGTTGGTGTCCAGCCGGACGGCGGTCGCGCCGCGCTCGGCGGCGTACCGTTCCAACTCGCCCAGCAGCCGCCGCCCCACGCCGAGCCCACGTACGGTGTCGGCCACCCACACGCGTTTGATCTCGGCGGGCGCGTCGGTGTGGAGTTTGACTGCGCCGCAGCCGATCGGTTCGCTGTTGAGGGTGGCGAGCAGGAGCACCCCGTTGGGCGGGACGAGCGCATCGTCGTGGACCCGGTTGCTCAGTTCGGGGTCGAACCCGTCGTCGAATCGTCGCGCGATGTCGCGGGCGTAGGCCCGCAGGCACGCGCGTGCTCGCGGGTCGCCCGGCGGGCATGGCTCGATGACGACCATCGAGCCGATGAGCAGCCGTTCGACCTCGGCCATGGCGGTGACGAGTCGTTCGCGGCGGTGTTCGGTGAGCGGTTCGAGGATCGAGGCGGCCAGATCGTCCGACCGCTGGTCCAGGTCGGCCCACTGGGTCCGGCCGGCGTCGGTGAGGGTGGCGATGCGGACGCGCCCGTCGCCGCCGGTCTCGTCGGTTGGTCCCACAGCGACGAGGCCGTCGTTCTCAAGGGTGCGCAGGAGTCGGCTGAGATATCCGGAGTCCAGGCCGAGCCGGGCCCGCAGCGCGGCGACCTCGGCACCGGCGGGGCCGATCTCCCAGAGCAGCCGGGCCTGCCCCAGCGGGCGTCCCTGGGCCATGTACTCGTCGTCGAGCGCACCCACCCGTTGGGTGACCGTCCGGTTGAACCGCCGCACCGCGGCGATGAGAGCCGAGTCCATATACCTGACTTTAGTCAGGCTTATTGACTACGCGCCAGCTCGGTGGCGGTAGGACCGAATGCCGGCGTGGTCCAGGACGACCACCACGAGCACCACCCCGGTGGCGACCGCGCTGACCACCAACAGCGGCAGCCGCAGCACGGCCGCCGCAGCGGCCAGCACGAACAGGGCGGCGACCCGGGGCCAGGAGAGTCGCCGGTGGATCGCCGCCGAGAAGAGGATCCGCCCGACGAGGAACAGCGTCGGGCCGCTCAGGATGACCAGGACCGCTGTCGTGTCACCGGTCTCCGTGGGGTGGGCGATGCTCAGTTCGGCCCCGACGGCGGTGACCACCAGCCCGGCGATCATCACCAGGTGCAGGTATCCGGTGATGACGCCGAGCCGGGCCGGGTCGGCGCGCTCGATGGCCGGGCCGAGGCGCTGGCCGGCGGGCGTGACGTAGAGCAGACCGATCAGCACCGCGGTGGCGAAGACCAGCAGGAACGCGACAGTCTGCGGGAAGTGAAGGTCGGTGCCGGCGTACGAGAGGCCGGCGACCAGAACGAGTTCGCCGAGCGCAATGATCATGATCTGCTGGTACCGCTCGGCGAAGTGCTCACCGGCCAGGTGCAGTTCCTCCCGCCTGGTCCGGCCCATCCCCGGCGTGGGCCAGCGGAGTCGCGGACCGGTGAGGTCGAGGGCGAGGGCGAGCAGCCAGAGCGGCACCCGCCACTGCGGCAGAAACCCACCGGCGAGCCACGGCACGGCGGAGACGCTGAACCAGCAGAGGATGCGCAGCGTCCGGATCTGCCGCGGGTGACCTCGCAGCCCGACGGCGGTGACCACGCCCCGGGCGATGTGCACCGAGACGTACGCGCCGGCGAAGAGCAGGCCCCGCCCGTCCAGCGCCTGCGGGATCGCCACCCCGGTCAGCAGGCTGCCCAGCGCCGAACCCACCAACAGCCACCGCACCGCCGGGCTCTCCGGGTCGTACCAGTCGGCGAACCAGGTGGTGGGCACCCAGATCCACCAGACTCCGGTCAACAGCACGGCGGTCCGCAGCGCACCGGCCAGGGTGAGGTCGTGCAGCAGGTGGGTGGCCAGCTGACTGAGGGCGAGCACGAACGCCAGATCGAAGAACAGCTCGAGGAACGAGGCGCTCAGCGGCGAGTCACCGCCCCGCAGCAGCCGTTCGGGTCTGCTCGCCATCGGCGCTCCTCCCGCTGGCGCACGCCCTGCGTCCGTCGTACCACCCGACGCCGGCCACCGGAGGCGAAAGCGCTGTCAGCGGCGGACGCCGACCCCCGCGTACCCGTGGGCGTCCACGGTCTCCGGCTCGCCGTCCGGTCGCCACCGGGTGGTGGCGACCAGGCCGGGTTCCACCAGGTCGTACCCGGCGAAGAAGCGTGCCGTCTCGGCGCGCGTGCGGGGCACCAGCGGTGCGCTGCTGTTGCGGTAGACGGCCTGGCCGCGCTCGGCCAGCTCCGGCGAGATGCCGTCCAATGTCAGGTGGGACAGCACCAGGTGACTGCCGGGCACCGTGGCGTCGCGCAGCCGGGCGATCGCCGCCCACGGCTCGTCCTGGTCCGGCACGAAGTGCAGCACCGCGAGGAGCAGCACCGCCACCGGTTGGTCCAGGTCGACGGTGGCCCGCACGTCCGGGTGGGCCAGCAGCTCGTCCGGCCGCCGCAGGTCGCCCTGAACGACAGCGGTGCCGGGTACGCCAGTCAGCAACTGCCGGGCGTACCCGACGGCCACCTCGTCGTAGTCGACGTAGACCACCCGCGCGTCGGGCGCCACGGCCCGCACCACCTCGTGCACGGCGTCCTGGGTGGGCAGCCCGGCGCCGATGTCCAGGAACTGGCGTACGCCCTGCTCCGCGGCGTACCGGACAGCTCGGCGCAGGAAGTGCCGGTTGGTCTGAGCGGCGACCCCGGTCTCCGGGAAGATCTCCAGCACCCGGTCGGCGGCGGCCCGGTCGGCCGGGAAGTTGTGGCTGCCCCCGAGGAAGTAGTCGTACATCCGGGCGACGTTGGGTCTGGTGGTGACGTCAGGTACCGGCTGATCGGTCATGCGGGATCCCTTCGGCGGCGGGCGCGGAACTCGATGTCTAACACCCGCGGCGATGACCCGCTGACCCCTCGTGTCGTTGATCCGGCTGCGCCCATGGTCACTGCTGACCACGGTGGGGGCACCGACTCAACGAGGAGGGACGCCGATGACCGCTCAGCGCGAGACCGTGCAGGTCGACCACGACCTGTTCCGTGCCGTGTACGACTCGCCCGCATCACTGCCCGGCCGACACCGCTGGACCACCCCCGAGTCGGACGTCCGGCGGCTGGAGAAACTGCTCGGCATGCCGGCGCGCAGCATCGGCGCCCCGCTCTGGGTCAGCGGCGACGAACCCGACTGCCCGAAGTGCCGCCGGCGGGTCACCTGGTACGACATCGTCTCGTCGGCGCTCTCCGGCCTGCACGACAAGGCCATGATCGCCACGGTCATCCTGGGCGAGCGCAAGTACGTCAACACCGAGATCCCGGATGCCATCGCCGGGGTGCGCTGCTCCGACTGTCACACAGCGATCGACGGTCTCCGCAGCTTCAAGTGCCACAACTGGGCGTACGCCTTCGAGGCGCTGGAGGCCGTCCGCGAGCGGATGGCCGGCGGTCCCGCCCCGACCTGAGCCAGAGCCCGCGCCGACCTGAGCCGAAGCCGCGGCAGCCTGAGCCGGTCGGGGCGGCTCAGTCAGCTGAGCGGCGGGTGGGGCGGCGGCCGGGCGGGGAGGGCGGCTCCGGGCCGGCGTCGGGCACCGGCGGCATCGGCCGGGTGACCGGCTCGGCGCCGGTGACCCGCAGCGACTCGCCGTGGTGCCACAGCTCGATCTCGGCATCGGGCGCGGCGTCGGGCAGCTCGTAGCGGGCCCCGGCCGGAGTCAACGTGACCCGCAGCCGGTGGCCGCGCCAGCGCAGGCTGAACGCCAACCGGTCGATCCGACGCGGCAGCCGGGGGTCGAAGGAGAGCACCCCCCGGTCGTCGCGCAGCCCACCGAAGCCCTGCACCAGCGCCAGCCACGCGCCGGCCAGCGAGGCCAGGTGCAGCCCGTCGGCGGTCTTGTCGCCCAAGTCCGCCAGGTCCTGAAGGACAGACTCGGCGAACAGGTCGTACGCCAGATCCAGGTGCCCGACCTCGGCGGCCAGCACGGCCTGCGGTGCCGCCGACAGCGACGAGTCGCGGACCGTGCAGGCCTGGTAGTAGGCCAGGTTGCGGGCCTTCTCGTCGGCGGTGAACTCGCCGGGGCAGAGCTGCATGGCCAGCACCAGGTCGGCCTGCTTCACCACCTGCTTGCGGTACAGCTCCAGGTACGGGAAGTGCAGCAGCAGCGGGTAGTCGTCCTCACCGGTGTTCGCGAAGTCCCACTCGGGTTGTTCGGTGAAGCCGGCGGCCTGCTGGTGCACCCCGCGCTCGCGGTCGTACGGGATGGCCATCGCGTCGGCGGCGGCCCGCCAGCCGGCCACCTCGTCGCGGTCCACGCCGAGCCGGCCGGCCAGCTCGGGATGTCCCTCGGCGGCGTCCGCCGCGCCGCGCAGATTGCGCTTCGCCATCAGGTTGGTGAACACGTTGTCGTCGACCAGCGCGGCGTACTCGTCCGGGCCGGTCACCCCGTGCAGGTGGAAGTCGCCCTCGTCCGACCAGTGGCCGAAGCCGTGCCAGAGCCGGGCGGTCTCCACCAGCAGTTCCAGCCCCGCCTCGGCCAGGAACCGCTGGTCGTCCGTTGCCGCCAGGTAGCGCAGCACCGCGTCGGCGATGTCGGCGTTGACGTGCAGCGCAGCGGTGCCCGCCGGCCAGTAGCCGGAGCATTCCCGGCCGCCGATGGTGCGCCACGGGAAGGTCGCGCCGCTCAACCGCAGCTCGGTGGCCCGCTCCCGCGCCTCCGGGAGGTGGGCGTGCCGCCAACTCAACGCCGAACGGGCCACCGCCGGGGCCAGGTAGGTGAGCACCGGCAGGACGTAACTCTCGGTGTCCCAGAGGACGTGCCCGTCGTAGCCGTTGCCGGTCAACCCCTTGGCCGAGATGGTGCGGTCCGAGTCCGGCCGACCGGCCTGGATCAGGTGGAACATCGCGAACCGAACGGCCTGCTGAAGCTCCGGATCGCCGTCGAGCTGCACGTCGGCGACCTGCCAGGCCGCATCCAGGGCGGCGCGCTGGTCGGTGAGCAGGGCGTCGAAGCCGTCCGCGCGCGCCGCGTCCGCCTCGGCGGCGACCAGGGCGGCCAACTCGTCGGCGGGCGTCGCGTCGACCGCCGCCCACTCGTAGGCGGCGAACTTCGTCAGCCGCAACCCCTCCCCCGGCTGCAGGCGACCCTCAACGGTCAGCCGTACCCGGTCCGGGGTGCAGTCACCGCTGGTCGTCACAGTGCCCGGCCCCTCCAGCAGGTGACTGACAGCGACCGCGACGCGCTGACGGCTGCGCTCGGTGCGGTGCACCAACACCCCGTCGAGGCCTGTCGCACGGTACGTCTCGGCGGTCAGCGGGTCGGTGGGCACCGAGGCGGCCCGGGGGTCGTCCGAACGCTCCGGCACCTTCTCGTTGGCCAGCAGGTCCGAGCAGACCCGCAGCTCGACGGCGGCGTCCAGCGGCTCGACCTCGTACCGGACGGCGGCCACCGGACGACGCGGCAGGGACACCAACCGGGTGCTGCGAATGCGTACGCCCCGCCCGGCCGGTGAAATCCACTCGGTCTCCCGGCGCAGCACGCCGGTACGCAGGTCGAGCACCCGTTCGTGGCTGCGCAGCGTCCCGGTCCGGAGGTCCAACGGCTCGTCGTCGACCCAGAGTCGGATCAGCGCGGCGTTCGGTGCGCTGATGACGGTGTCGCTGGCCGGCGGAAACGCGTACCCCTCCTCGGGGTAGCTCAGCTCGCGCCGCTCGTGGAAGCCACTGACGTAACTGCCTGGCATCCCGCACGGGGCACCCTCGTCGAGCACCCCACGCCAGCCGATCCACCCGTTGCCCAACGCGAAGATCGACTCGGTTTCGCCGAGCCGGTCCACGTCGGCCGCCGTACGCCGGATCCGCCAGGTCTCCTCGTCCGCCGTAGCGGCGGTGGACTGCGGTTGATCGGTGGCCGAACCGGTCTGCACGAGGCCTCCTGTCGATGTCGACGTCCTGCGACAGCCAACCAGAGGCGGCTGTGCGAATCCTGGACGAAGGTCTGACAGACCGCCCGACCTTCGACAGCAGCGATGCCCTCTGGCGCGTTCCTAGGGTGTGCCCAAGGTGAACAGGGTATGAACGTGAAGTGAGGTGATGCATGGTCAACAACGGCAGCACGGACGTTCCGGAGATCAGCGCCGAGTGGTACCGCGACGTCGTCGACGCCGCAGCCGGCAGCCCAGAGCCGGTGCAGTGGTTCGTCGGACACGCCACCGAGGGGGTGATCCTGCTGCTCGGCGCGCTGCTGGTGATGGCCGCGCTGAGCCGCCGGTCCGGCGGCCCGCACGACCGGGCGCTCGCCCTGATCTCGCCGGTGCCGGCCCTCCTGGCGTACGTGGGCAGCGAGTTCTTCAAGACCGTGGTGGACCAGGACCGCCCCTGCCGAACGATCGGTCGGGAGATCATCGCTGGCGCCTGCCCACCGCCGGGCGACTGGTCGTTCCCGAGCAACCACGCCACCATCGCCGGTGCGCTGGCGGTCACCACGCTGCTGCTCTCCCGCCGACTCGGCCTGATCGCGCTGCCCCTGGCCGCGCTCGGCGCCTTCTCCCGGGTCTTCGTGGGCGTGCACTACCCGCACGATGTGATCGCGGGAGTGCTGTTCGGTGCCCTGGTGGCCGTGGTGGTCACCCCGTTGCTGGCCCGCCCGACCAGCGAGGTCCTCCGCCGTCGGGCCAACCGTCCCGACAGCCCGGTCCCCAAACTGGCCAGCCGCTCCCGCCCCTGACCACCGACGCCCCTCGCCGCTCGGGCCGGGCGGGTCAGGTCGCCAGTAGGAGGGCGGCCGTCGTGCCGAGCAGCAGGAACGGGCCGAAGGGCAGGTGGGTGCTCCAGTTGGCACGGCGGGTGGCCAGCAGGCCCAGACTCACCAGGGCGGAGAGCCCGAAGGTGAGCACCAGGCCGAACAGCAGCACCGGCCAGCCGTGCCAGCCGAGCAGCGCGCCGACGCTGAGCGCCAGCTTGGCGTCGCCCAGTCCGAAGCCGCGGCGGCTGAGCAGCAGGGCGGTGCTGGCGAAGAAGAGCGCCAGCCCGGTGCCGCCGATGACGGCTCGCAGCCAGTGCCCCGGGTCGGCGTCGAGCGCGGCCACGCCGAGCAGCAGCCAGGTCCCGGCCGCCGCGGGCACTGTGAGCCGGTCCGGCAACCGGTGCACGGCCAGGTCGACGAGGATCGCCGGGATGGTCCAGCCGAGCCACCAGATCAGCGCCGGCAGCGCCCCGCCCGGCGGACCGGCGAGCGCCAGCAGCAACGCCGCCGCGAGCACGGCCAGCTCGACGGTGGCCGGCGGTTGGCCGACCCGGGCGCGGCAGTGACCGCACCGGGCTGCCGGGCCCAGCGCAGGCCAGGGGCGGGTCAGGCCGACCGGCGCGCCGCAGGCGTCGCAGCCGCTCCGGCTGGGCAGACCCGGGGGTACGGCGTAGCGCAGCGCGGCCAACCGCATCAGCGGGCTGATCGCGAGAATCGCTAACACTGTCGAGACCCGGGTGCGTGTCACCGCCGAGGCGAGGCCCGCCGGTCGTTCGCTCGGCGGAGCAGGCGTTGCCCGGCGGACGGGTTCCGTCGCATCACCTGACGGCGGGGGTGCCGGGCTCCGATCGGGTTGGTCCTCCCGACCGGGGATGGCCGCCGGGGGGCCGGTCAGCGCCATGTCGCCTCCACTGCGGCCAGCTGCCCCCTCGCGATGGTGAACACGGATCGTGATTGAACGCTCGCTGTGGTGTAGCGGATGGCGCGGAAAGCGACCTGCCGACCGGAGCCTGCGCGGGCGCTTTCGACCGCTTCCGAGTCAGGCGCGCCGTTGGACGAGACGGCCCGCCGACAGGGTGCCGATGCCGGCCGAATGCCGGGATGAGACCGCGATGTCCCACTCCCGGGACCGGTGGCGAGACTCCGGTGGACCCATCCGGCCCGAAGGTGCCCCATCAACAACGACAGTTCCCTCGCCCATTGCCCGGGGAGCAGTCTGGACACCCGCCACCACCACCTGTCATCACGCTGAGTGTTCGCTTGAATTGCCTCTGTTGCATCGGCGAGCGTCAGCCTATGCTCGCCCCTTGGGTGTGACGCAAGCCTCACCTTCACCATCGGACGACACAGGACCCCGAATTTGTAGAAGATCCGTAACGGTGAATGCAGAAGCGCAATGAACGGCTCCGGATGTGCTGATCCGGGCGCGCTTCCGCATGCCCGACGGCGGTGAACCGTCACCGCCCCGGGCGACCACGAGGAGGCTCGACGGTGCGCGGACGGCAGCTCAGAAGAGCGGCAATCTGCCTGCTGGTGGGCGTGGCGGCGATGCCGGTCACCGCCTGCGCCAGCGGACGGGAAACGGTCGAACGGCCGACGGAAGTCCGCGACAACGGACCCCAACCCGATTCCGACGTCGAACGACGCGCTGCCGAAAAGGCGGCACTTGACGCGTACTCCGGGTATCTCGCGGCCTCGCGCACGGCGGGTCTACGCAGTGATCCGCGTTCGCCGGAACTGTCCCGGTTCCTCGGTGATCCACTTTTGACCCGGGTTCGGGTGTCCATTCGCGAGGCTAAGGAGCACGGCGCTATGCGTACCGGGACGTTCAAGTCCGACCCGACCGTGACCGCCGTCAGCCTGGACGCGAAGCCGGCAACCGTGGAGATCCAGGACTGCCTGGACACGACCGGCTACCGGCTGGTCTACGCCAAGGACAAGCGCTCGGTCCCGGGCAGCGGTGGCGGCAGACACCTCTCCACCGCCACCGCGACCCGCTATCCCGACGGTCGTTGGCTGATCAACTACGGCGCTACGCACCGGGACCAGCCGTGCTGAGCCGGGCCGCGACAACCCGACGGGCGCTCGCCGGGCTCGCCCTCACGCTCCTGCTGGTAGTCGGTGCGGCCCCGCCGGCCACCGCCGCCCTACGGGCCGACCCGGGAGCGGGCTGCCCACCCGACCAACCCGACTGCAGCGTCTGGGACGACGAACCCGGCAACCCCGGTGATCCTGGAGGCGGCGGGGACAACGGTGGGGGCGGGGACGACGGCGGCGGTGGCGGTGGCGGCGTCTGCCAGTGGAACGGGCGGACCATCCCCTGCTACGACGAGGACCTGGGCTGGTTCAACAACGGCGACGGGTGCTACTACAAGCCGACCGAGGGGCCGGTCGAGCCCCCCGAGGGTGAGCAGTGGTACCTGCAAACCTGCAACGGCGGCGACCTGGGTGCCCAGGACGTGGTGTCGTTGGCCGATCCGCCGGCCGGCTTCGGCGCGCCGCCCAACCCGGAGGAGCTGGCCCGTCGCGCCCTGGCGTCGATCAGTCTGTTGCCCGCCCGGCTGAAGGTGGCACCCCGCAAGAACATCGGCCCCGGCCTGGTCGGCCTGCCCGTGTGGATGTGGGCAACGCCGGGAAGGAACTACTTCGGCCCGATATACGCCGACGAGTCCGACCGGGGTTTGACCGTCTACATCGAAGCGAAGGTCGACCGGATCGTCTGGGACATGGGCAACGGCGAGAAGGTCACCTGCGACGACGCCGGCACCGAGTACAAGGCCACAGGCACGCGGGCGGGTGCCACCTCCCCGGACTGCGGCTACGACGAGGGCTACCCGAAGGCAGACACCTACGACGTCACCGCCACCACGCACTGGACGGTGAGCTGGTGGACCAACAGCGACGCCACAAGGCGGGTGATCCCGCAGACCCGGAGAAGCGGCATCGTGCAGATCAGGATCAACGAACTTCAGGTGGTCACCAGATGAGCCTCGCGACGCGCAACGGGACCCCGTCGGTGGACGCTCCCGTCAACCCGCCCACAGTGGTCCGCCAACGCCGGGTCCGTCCCGGGCTGCTCGGTCTCGCCGTCCTCCTGATCGCGCTGGGCGGGCTGGGCGCGGCCTTCGCGGTCACCTCGGTACGGGCCACCGGCAGCTATCTGGCGGTGGCACGACCGGTGGAGGTGGGCCGGGAGATCAGCGCAGCCGACCTGGTCACCGTGCAGGTCGCCGGCGGCCAGGGGTTGCGCCCGGTGCCCGCCGCACGGCTCGACGAAGTGGTCGGCAAACGGGCTGCGGTCGCCCTGCTTCCGGGCACGCTGCTCACCCTGGGACAGATCACCGACGACCCGCTGCTCGGCCCCGGACAGCAGCAGATCGCGCTCGGCCTGAAGACCGCCCAGGTGCCGGCCCGCGAACTGCACCCCGGCGACAAGGTCCTGCTGGTCAGCACTCCGGACAACGATGCCGACGCAGACGCGGCCGCCGCCGGCACCCGGTTCGCGGCCACCGTCATCGACATGGTCAGCCCGGCCAACGACGACAAGGTCCTGTACCTGGCGCTACCGACACGTGATGTGCCGGCGGTGGTGGCGCTCGCCGCACAGGAACGGCTCGCCGTCGTACTCACCGAGGCGGCCTGAGGATGGCGATCATCGCGCTGGTGTCCGCGAAGGGTTCGCCCGGCGTCACCACCTCGGCGCTGGCCTGTGCGCTGGCCTGGCACCGGCGGCTGGTGGTCGCCGAATGTGACCCGGCCGGCGGCTCGATCCTCGCCGGATACCTCGGCGGTCAGCTGGACGGCCCGCGCGGCATCGGAGAGCTGGCCGTCGGCGAGTTGCGCGACGGCAACCTGGAGACCGCGTTCTGGTCCCAGTTGGTCGACCTGGACGCCCCCCGCCGGGAACGGCTGCTGCTGCCCGGCCTCGTCGACCCGGCCCAGAGCGGCAGCGTCACCCCGCTCTGGCAACGCTTCGCCGACTACTTCGACGCCCTCGACCGCGGCACCCCCGGCTACGACGTCCTTGTCGACTGTGGTCGGCTGCACGTGACCGGGCCTCCGTGGCCGGTGCTGCGGGCCGCCTCAGTGGTGCTGTTGGTGACCCGGGCGAACCTGCCGGACCTCTCCGGCACCCGCGCTGTGGTCACCGCGATCGAACGGGACTTCGCCGAGCACAGGGTGCCCCCGGGCACCCTGCGGCTGCTGCTGGTCGGCGATGGGCACGGGCGGGCCGAGATCAGTCGTGCCCTGAAACTGCCGGTCATCGCACGGCTGCCGCACGATCCGCGTACCGCCGGGGTGCTCGCCCTGGGCGGGACCGTGCGGGCCGGTCGGCCGCTGATGCGCGCGGCGGCCGCGCTGGAGGTCCCGATCGGGGCGCTCCTGGAGCGGCGACGGGCCCGGTTGGCGTGGCCCGTGCAGCAGGGGGTGCCGGATGCGGTTTGAGCCGGTCTCCACCGATCCGCGCCAGCAGCCACCGGCCGTGACCTCCACCGCGCCGCCCCTGGCCGTGCCGAACGGCCGGCACCACCAGTCCGGGCCGCAGCCGCAGTCGACGCCCGCGGCCAGCCCGCCGCCGGAGTCGCCGCCCCGGGCCCGGATGGACTTCCAGGTGGTCCGGGAGCTGCGCCGGGAACTCACCGAACGTCTCACCCTCTGGCAGCGCGGCCGGGAGTTCACAGTCGACGAGGAGGACACCGAGCGGGCCCGACTCGCCGTCACTGTGGTCGCCGCGTACGCGGACTCGGTGCGCCGGGCCGGCACGCCGATGGCCGCCGGCGATGAACGCCTGCTGCTCGACCAGGTGACCGCCGAGCTGGTCGGGCTCGGCCGGCTACAGACGCTGCTGGTCGACGACACCATCGAGGAGGTGCACATACTCGGCTGCGACCAGGTACGCATCACCCGGCACGGCGGTGGGGTGGACTGGGCCGAGCCGATCGCCGACAGCGACGCCGAGTTGGTGGAGATCCTTCAGGCGGCGGCCCGTCGGGCGGGCGCGACCGAGCGGTCCCTCTCGACAGTGAAGCCCACCCTCGACCTGCAACTGCCCGACGGCAGCCGGCTGGCAGCGGTGTTCCTGGTCAGCCACCGCCCGTACGCGGTGATCCGCAAGCACAACACCCTGGACGTGAGCCTCGACGACCTCGCGGGCGCCCGAGGTGACCTGGACGAGATGATCGATCCGCTGCTGCGCGACTTCCTCCGCGCGGCGATGCGCGCCGGTCTGAACATCATGGTCGCCGGGTTGGCTGGCGCCGGAAAGACCACTGTCATCAGGGCGCTGATGAACGAGATCCCGCCCGACGAGCCGTACGTGCTGCTGGAGGAGAGTCGGGAGCTGCTCCCGGCCCGCCGCCGGGAGCGGCACCGGGCGGTGATGAGCTTCGAAGCCCGGGAGGGTCACGGCGAGCGTGGCTTCGACGGCCGCCCAGCCGGTGAGGTGACCATCGCCGACCTGATCCCACTGTCGCTGCGGATGGGGGTCCTGCGGATCATCGTGGGCGAGGTTCGGTCCCGGGAGATCGTGCCGATGCTCCAGGCGATGACCACCAGTCGGGGATCGATGTGCACCATCCACGCCCGTACCGCGGCCGGTGTGGGTGAACGGATCGTCGAGCTGGCCCTGGCGCACGGCCGCGAGATGACCGTTGACCAGGCTCGTCGGATGGCCGGCAACGCGCTCGACCTGATCGTCTACGTCACCATCGAGGACGAGACGGCGATCGGCGGGCGGAAGCACCGGTTCGTCTCGCATGTGGAGGAGGTGATCGGGGCCGGCGAGGCCGGTCGGATCACCACCACCACTGTCTTCGGGCCGGGCCCGGACGGTCGTGCGGTCCCCCGGCACCTGCCGGAGCGGGTCCGCGACCAGTTGCTGCGGGTGGGTTACGACGCGCGGCTGCTGACCCGGTGGGTCGAGGCCGGTGCCGGTGCCTGGCGGCGGCCTCGGCAGACCCGACTGGCCCGGCGGTGATCTGATGCTCGACAGCCTGGAACTGATCGCGGTGGTCTCCGGCGCCGCCTGTGTGGCCGGGCTGCTGCTGGCCGTGGTCGCGCTGGTCGGCACCCGTCGACCCCCCGGGCCGCGGCCGGGCAGCGGGCCGGGGCTGAGCCGACTGTGGCGCGGGCCGGGCAGCACTCCGACCGAGCACCGGGCCTATCAGGCGCTGCTGGTGGCCGCGCTGGCCGCCGGCGCGTTGGCGTTCCTGCTGACCGGGTTGCCGGTGGTGGGCCTGCTGGTGGCGGTGGCGGTGCCCGGCACCCCGTGGCTCTTCGGGGTGGGCAAGGCCGAACAGCGGGCGATCGCCCGGATCGAGGCGGTCGGCGAGTGGACCCGCCGACTCAAGGACGTCTCCGGCACCGGGCAGGGCCTCCAACAGGCGATCATCGGCACGATCGGCAGCGTGCCACCCGGCGTCGAGGACGAGGTACGGCTGCTCGCGGCCCGTCTCCAGGCCGGCTGGATGGCCCGTTCCGCGCTGCTGGCGTTCGCCGACGAGATCGCCGACCCGGTCTGCGACCAGGTGGTCGCGGCGCTGATCCTGCACCTGTCGGACCGGGGTGAGCGGCTGGGTGACGTGCTCGGTTCGATCGCCGGCGCTGCGTCCGCGGAGGTGGCGACCCGTCGGGAGATCGAGGCCAAGCGCACCCAGCCCCGGTTCGCGGTCCGCTTCCTCACCGGGATGACGCTGGCGACCCTGGCGTACGGGCTGATCAACACCGAGTACATCAGGCCGTACGGCACACCGGTGGGTCAGCTGGTGATGGCCGCCCTCGGTGCCGCCTTCATCGGCCTGCTGGCCTGGGTTCGGTCGATGAGCCAGCCGCAACGGCCGGCCCGGTTCCTGCCGGCGCCCAACCCCAGCGAGGTGATCGCGTGAGCGCGAGGAGCGCAGCGCGGCGGAGGCCCGCAGTCGCGAACGAAAGGCGGCTCCCATGATCGTGAACTGGCAGTTTGCCCTCGCGGTCTGCGGTGGCGCCGGGATCGGTCTGGGTGTGTTCCTGGTCGTCCGGGAGTTGGTGCCGGCGACACCGGCGCTCGGGCCTGCGCTGCGCCGACTGCATCAGCCGCCGGGCACCGGCCAGGTGGCCACGGCCGCGTCCCGGCGGCTTGACTGGCTGACCGGGATGTCCCGCTGGTTGCGGCCGCCGCAGATGCAGCTCGCCCTGATCGGTCAGACCTCCGAGCAGTACGCGTTGTCGGTGCTGCTCTCCGCGCTGATCGGGTTGGCCACGCCGACAGTGCTCGGGGTGGTGCTGTGGGTGCTCGGCATCCCGTTTCCCCTGGTCGTGCCGGTGCTGGGCAGCCTCGGCCTGGCGCTGCTGGCCGGCCTGATGGCGCACCGCGCCGTGCTGACCAGGGCCAACGCCGCCCGCGACGAGTTCCGCCAGGCCGTCTGCACCTACCTCGACCTGGTGGCGTTGCAACTCTCGGCGGCGCACGGGCCGGTGCAGTCGCTGGAGCGGGCGGCGGCGGTCTGCGACGGTTGGGTGTTCGACCGGCTCCAGGAGTCGCTGCGGATCGCCCAGATGCAGATGCACGCGCCCTGGGACGAACTGCGCGACCTCGCCGACAAGATCGGCATTCCGGAGTTGGGCGACGTCGGCGCGATCATGCGGTCCTCCGGCAGCGAGGGCGCGCAGGTGCACGAGACGCTGCGCAGCCGGGCCGACTCGCTGCGCGACCAGATCCGCACCGACAACCTCGCCCGCGCCGAAGGGGTGACCAGCAAGCTCGACATCCCGGGCGCGCTGCTCGTCTTCGTGCTGCTCGGGTTCGTCCTCTATCCGTTCATCGCCCGTGTCTGACCCCTCCCCCTTGAAGGAGAACGCCATGTCCATCCTCAGCTATCTGCACGTCGTGGTGACGACGCGCCTGGCCGAACTGCACCGTGACAGTGAGCGCGGCGACAGCCCGGTGCCCACCGCGGTGATCATCGCCGGCCTGGTCGCCGTCGCCATGGCCGTCACCGCTGCGGCCCTGATCAAGGCCAACAACTGGATGACCGGCATCCCGGATTACACGAAGCCGTAGTAGCCGGCATGAGTCGACAGGCGTTCCCGAGGCGGCACCGGGCGGTCACCGCCGCCCGGCGCCACCTCGCGGCCGGCGACCGCGAGCGGGGTGCCAACCCGGTGGAACTGGCGGTGATGATGCCCCTGATCCTGGTACTGCTCTTCGCCTCGATCCAGGTCGCGGCCGTCTTCCTCGCCCGATCCACCGCCCTGAACGCCGCGCAGAGTGGCGTGAACGCGCAGCGGACGTACCAGGCGAGCGACGGCGCCGGGGTGGACAGCACCTCCCGCTTCCTGAGGGCCTCCGGCGGTTGGCTGGTGGGCTGGGACAGGTCCGGTCCGACCTGCGTGACCACCACGACCGACGTGACCTGCACGGTGAGCGGCCGGTCCCTGTCCGTGGTGCCGGGCGTGGACTTCGCAATACAGCAGACTGCCCACGGAACGGTGGAGAGGGTGACCCCGCCATGACCCGTACCGCCGAGCGGGGCTCGGTCTCCATCGAGGTGGCGGTGCTCGCGCCCGCCTTCATCGCGCTGATGGTGCTGGCCGGCGTGGTCGGGCGCAGCGCGGTTGCCGCGGAGGCGCTCGAAGCGGCCGCGCACGACGCCGCCCGGGCCGCCTCGATCT
The DNA here is from genome assembly GCF_003264365.1 of Micromonospora noduli. GTDB lineage: Bacteria > Actinomycetota > Actinomycetes > Mycobacteriales > Micromonosporaceae > Micromonospora > Micromonospora noduli. Next base: position 82,875 of record NZ_PYAK01000011.1, on the reverse strand, counting down.
CCCGGAACTCCGACGTCGCCAAAGAAGAGGCGCGGGAGGCTGCCCAGAAACAGCTGGACTGGCACGGCCTGGCCTGCGCCAACGGCCTGGACCCGGAATTCACCGGCAAGTCGCCCGGCAATGAGTCGAGCTTCGACAAAGCCTTCAGCAGCACAGTCGGTACGAACGCCACGGTGACGGTGACGATCAGCTGCCGCGTGTCCTTCAAGGACATCACCCTCGACATCCTGCCCGGGATGGAGAGTGAACGGCTGATCTCCGCGCAGTTCACCTCCCCACTTGACCGTTACCGGAGTCGGCAATGACGGCCACCACGTCGGCTGCCCGGCCCTCGCTGGCAGGTGAGCACGGCCGGGTGAGCATCTTCCTCGCGGTGACGATGGTCGGCGTACTGGCCATCATCGGCCTCTCCTTCGACGCCGCCGGGCAGCTCCGCACCCTGCAACGCGCCCAGAACCTGGCCGCCGAGGCGGCCCGGGCCGGCGGTCAGGCCATCGACCGGGCCACCGCCATCGAGGGCGGGCCGAAGCGGATCAATGAGCCGGAGGCGCGCGATGCGGTCGCCAACTACCTGGACGACGTGGACACCGCCAGCCACACCGTGAACTTCCCCGAGGTCGACGGGGAAACCCTGATCCGGGTGACCGTCTCCATCACCTACCACCGCTCGATGGTCGGACCGTTCGTCCAGGAGAAGACGGTCACCGTCACCGGCGAGGCGACCGCGCGTGCCATCACCGCAACACCGTAGGAAGGAAGGCAGCCATGCCCGTATCGGGTGGGTCCGTCGTACGGCGGACCGGACGGATCCTCACCGGCATCGGCGCGCTGGCCGTGCTCCTGGTGCTGCTGGTCGGCGCGCCGATCGCGCTGCTCGCCTTCGCCGGTAACCCTCTGCCCGATCACCTCCCCACGATCAGCGAGGTCGGCACCGCGCTGACCAGCCGGGACGACGGTCAGCTCTTCCTGCGGGCGTTGGCTGTGGCCGGTTGGTTCGGCTGGGCCACGTTCGCCTTCTCCGTCCTCGTCGAGTTGGGTGCCCAGACCCTGCGCCGGCCGGCGCCGAGACTGCCCGGGATGGGCCGCCAGCAGAAGGCCGCCGCTGCGCTGGTCGGCTCGGTCGCGCTGATCCTGGTGGCCAGCCCGGCCGCCGCCAGCGCCGCGGCGGTCTACGGAACTCCGGTGTACGCGAGTCCGAGCGCAACGGCCGTCACCACCATGGCCGCGCCGACCCGCGCCGTGACGACACCGGACACGGCCGCGCCGGTGTACCGGGTGGCACGGGGCGACTACCTCGGAGAGGTGGCCGAGCGGTACCTGGACGAGTTCGGGGACTACCGACAGCTCGCCAAGCTGAACAAGCTCGACGACCCGGACCAGATCCGCCCCGGCCAACTGCTCCGACTGCCCACCGAGGCCGCCGACCAAGGGGCCCGGCGGCACGCCACCGGTCGGCTCGTCGACCGGCCCGCAGCGCCGAAGCCACCCGCGCCCCGGCCGGCGCCCGAGCGCGCCGCACCGCCGCGGGTGGCCCCGGCACCACCCAGTGGTACGGAGTCAGCGGGCCAACCACCAGCGATGACGGTCGGTGCAGCCCGGGCCGGTGCCGCCGATGGGGTGAACCGTCCGCTGGCGGTCTCCGCCGTACTGGCGGTGGCGAGCATCGTCGGCGCCCAGATCGGCGCGGTCCTGGGGCTGCGCCGCCGTCCAGCCACCGCCGGGGCGGCTCCCCGACTGGCGGCGCCCTCCCGCACATCCCGGGGCGGCGCGGGCCGAAGCAGCGGAGGCGCGGGCCGAAGCGGCGGCGCAGGCCGAAGCAGCGACGGCGCAGGCCGAAGCAGCGACGGCGCAGGCCGAAGCAGCGACGGCGCAGGCCGAAGCAGCGGCGCGGGCCAAGGCAGCAGCGGCGCGGGCCGGCGGGGCAGTGGTGGGGCGGCCGGGAGCGGTGCCGCCTGGGCTGCCAGCCGGGCGGCGGCGGCCATCGAAGCGCCGGCGACACCGCACGGCGGCGGGGCGCCGGGCGGGAACGACTTCGCACCTCGCAGCGGCGGAATGACATCCACCGGCAGTGGGGCGGCACCTACCGGTAGCGGGGCAGCACCAACAAGCAGTGTGGCGGCACCCGCCGGAAGCGGAATGGCTTTCCCTGGCAGCACGGCGTTCCCGGGCAGCGGGATGGCTCTCTCCGGCGGCACGGCACCCCCCGGCGGCGGAATGGCGACCGCCGGCCCCGGGGGCTGGAGTGGTGACGACGGCTGGGCCGATGCTGGTGGTGAGGGCGGGCTGTTCGACGGCGGGCACGGCCTCGACTCCGTACCGGACGGTCCGCCGGTCGGCCGACACCGACGCACCTGAGCGGGCCCGCACGACCTGTTTTCTGCGCCGCCCTGCGGAGGCTCCGCAAACTCAGGCAGGGTCATGCCGGGTGCCAGGCCGGCGACTCGGCTGGCCATCGAATGCCGGACCGGTTCCTCCAGGTCGCGCCGATTCGCGGCCGCGACGGTCTGGTCACGCCGCCTAACGGGAGCGGCCGGGGCAATGTCTCGGAGAGCGATATACCTGTGAGTCATAAAAATGACTCACAGGTATGAGCGTCGAGGACGTACTGCCTCCGAGGTGCGGAGCATCTGCGCCGGGATGGCACAGCGCGACGCGGGATGGCAAACAGCGACGCGGGATGGCAAACAGCGACGCCGAAGGCACCGCAGGCCGGTCAGGATGGGCCGGTCAGGGCAGGCAGTCGGGGCAGGCCGGTCAGGGCAGGCCTGTCACGGCAGGCGGGTCACGGCAGGCGGGTCAAGGCAGGCGGGTCAAGGCAGGCGGGTCAAGGCTGGCGGGTCAAGGCAGGCGGGTCTGGAGCACGCCGTTCTGGATCCGGGTGGGCAGGATCTGCTGGTCGTTGCCGGACGGCCCCTGCACGACCTCACCGCCGTTGAGCCGGAAGGCGCTGCCGTGCCACGGGCAGACCACGCAGGCGTGCCCGTCGATCTCCTGCACCTCACCCTCGCCGAGCGGCCCGCTCTGGTGCGGGCAGCGCTCCAACATCACGGTCACCTCGTCACCGTGCCGGTAGAGGATCACCGAGATGTCGTCGTCCACCTCTCGGGTGATCAGGGTGCGTTGCGGCAGCGTGGCCATGTCGGCCAGCGAGTGCCAGCCATCGGTCATCCGGTGCAGCTCGGAGATGCTCTGGTTGACCTGCGCCCCCTGCTTGTACGCCAGGTGACCCCCGATGTACGCGCCAAGGCTCACCGTGGAGAGCCCGAGGAAGCCGAGGGCGCGACCCATGCCGTGGCGGCCGGACAGCCGGGCGGCCAACGAGCCGGCGTAGAGCGTCATGCCGACGGTGTTGGCGGCGGCGTGCACCAGGCCGACCCGGCGCTGGTCTCGGGCGAGTGCTGCCCAGTCGTTCAGACCGGCGACCGCCGCTGGCAGTGCGCTGACGGTGCCCAGACCGACCAGCACGGTGGCGGGCCGGCGCTGCCCGGGCATGAGGTCCAGCACCGCGGCGCTGATCCATGCGCCGACCGGCACCTGCACCATCGCCGGGTGCAGCGGATGCCCGAGGGTCACCCCGTGCAGCAGGTCGCGTAACCGGCGTGGACGCAGCGTCCCAAGGACGACCTTCTGCAACCGGTCACCCGCGCGGTCCAGCCGGGAGTCCTGCTCAACTTTCGTCAAAAGTGCTCGCACGAGTACCGACTTCCCGGCGATCGCCGTCGCAAACCGGTCGGCCGCGACAAACCTGCCGCACCACTCACGCCGCCGATCTTGTAGTTTCTGCTCCGACAATCCCGGACAACAGCCGCGAACCGGCAACTGGAAGTGCAAGATCGACGGGGATTGTGGGGGTGGGGCGGGCCCGGCATGCTGGCGGGATGGGTGTGCGGGTGGAGCGGGTCGGGGCGGTCACCACGGTGGTGTTGGACCGGGCGGACGTTCGGAACGCCGTGGATGGTCCTACGGCTCGGGCGCTGGCCGACGCGTTCCGGGCCTTCGACGCCGACCCGGACTCTTCGGTGGCCGTGCTCTGGGGTGCCGGTGGCACGTTCTGCGCCGGCGCCGACCTCAAGGCGATCGGCACACCGAGCGGCAACCGGGTCGAGCCGGAGGGGGACGGCCCGATGGGTCCGACCCGGATGACGCTCAGCAAACCCGTGATCGCGGCGATCTCCGGGTACGCGGTGGCGGGCGGGCTCGAACTGGCGCTCTGGTGTGACCTCCGGGTCGCCGAGTCCGACGCGACACTCGGGGTGTTCTGCCGCCGCTGGGGAGTGCCGCTGATCGACGGTGGCACCGTCCGGCTGCCCCGGTTGATCGGCGAGAGTCGGGCCATGGACCTGATCCTCACCGGCCGCCCGGTGCCGGCCGACGAGGCGTACACGATGGGGTTGGTCAATCGGTTGGTGCCACCCGGCCAGGCGCGGGCCGCGGCCGAGGAGTTGGCGGCGGCGATCGCCCGGCACCCGCAGACCTGCCTGCGCAACGACCGGGCGGCGCTGCTGGCCGGCGCGGGGCGAGGAGAGCCGGAGGCGCTGGCGATCGAGTTGGCGTACGGGATGGACTCGCTGGTCACGGACGCGGCGGCGGGCGCGGCCCGGTTCGCGGCGGGCGAGGGCCGACACGGCGCGACGCCGCCGGGAGGGGTACACCCCCCGACGGCGTCGGCTACCGACTAGCTCAGTTGCGGTTGATGGTGAAGGTTGTCGTGGGGTTCTGGATGTCCACCGCGTTGTTGCTCAACCGGAGGTTGTTGAAAGTGACCGACCCGACGGCCGGCCCCTGCCCGGCCTCCGGCATCGGGTTCGCCCAGATGGCGAAGCCGGACTTCGCGTCGTAGGCGTCCCCGCTCTTCCGGGCGCCGCTGATGGAGATGTTCGTGAAGACCGTGTCGGTGATCGGGTTCTGCGGCTGCCCGCCGACGTAGTTGGTCTGGAACATGATGCCGCTGTACGTCGGATCGATGATGTCGACGTCGCTGACCCGGATGCCCTGGAACACCTTCGAGGCGGAGAAGACCCAGATCGCCGGGAAGGTCTGCGAGCCCCAGAAATGCCCACCGGCCCGCACTATCGAGATGTTCTCGAACCGGGTGGGCGGGCTGGCACCGAAGCCGTTCATCGGATAGCCGAAGTCGAGCGAGCTGATGGTGATGCCCGAGTAGACCAGCGTGTCCGCGATGTAGATGTTGCGGAACGTGTTGCCGTAGCCGCCGTACACGGCGACACCGGCGGCCCGCCAGGTCAGGGTCGAGGTCAGGTTCTCGTAGACGTTGTCCTTCATGTCGGCGCCGCCCGCGTCGATGGCGGAGAACAGCGCGAAGCTGTCGTCGCCGGTGGCCCGGGCGTCGTTGTTGCTGACCAGGTTGTTGGTGCTCCCGTTGGTCATGTTGATGCCGTCGGCGAACATGTTCCGGATCCGGGAGTTCTTGATGGTCATGTAGTCGGTGTTCGCGCCCCAGTAGAGGCACACCATGTGCTCGTTCCAGATGTTGTCGATCACGATGTTCGACACGTTGGAGAAGTCGAACACCTTGCCCGGACCGTCGATCCGCGAGGTGTAGTTGCCGAAGTACGCGAAGTTCTTGAACGACGAGTTGGCCGCCGAGTTCTCGGCCCGGAAGCCGATGTCGGTGTTGTCCTGGCCCGACGGCGCGTTGAACCTGGTGTACCAGGGGCCGGCGCCGGTCACCTGGACCGCCTTGCCGTACACCTGGAACTTCGACGAGGTGGAGTAGTTACCGGCCGGCAGGTACACCCCGATCAGGTTGCCGGTGCTGTCCATCCGCACCCGGTCCAGGGCGTTCTGCACGTCCTGGTGGGTGAAGCCGGTCGGCGTGGTGTAGCGCGCCGGGTCCGGGTTGGCGATCGGCGCCACCTGCTCCGTGTTGATGAAGTCGATGGCGTACGTGGTGGTGTTGGCCGGGTCCTTCTGAAGGCGGATCTTGCTGCCGGCCGGAACCGTGGAGTTGAGCATGACGTTGGCTTCGTCGTAGATGTGCCGCGGACCGCCCGCGCTCGGCGAGTTGCCCGGGCTGGTCTCGTTGCCGTACAGCCAGGCGTAGCGGGACGTCAGGTCGATGGCCTTGTGGAACGTGCCATTGACGTAGACGTTCAGCGTCGAGTTGATCCCGCCACCGCCGGCGGCGTCCGGGATGGAGAAGCGGGTGACCAGCGTGTTGGTGCTGGCCCGAGTGGTGAACTCGACGTAGCTGCCGTTCGAGTTGAGGGTCACCGCCCGCCGACCGGACGCCTCACCGGCCAGGTCGCCGACCTCCCGGTTCGGTCCGACGACGGCGGCGCCGCCGCCGATCACGCCGTCCTCAGCCTCGTACATGTCGTACGGCATGTTGGCGCCGCGCCCCACGAAGAGCGGCCGGTCACTCGTGTTGTTGGCCTGCTTCACCGGCAGTTCGTTGCCGTCGACGGCGAGCACCACCCGGACTGTGTACTTGCCGTTCGCGGCGGTCCAGGTGCCCAGGCTGATCGGGCCGACAGTCGCGCCGGCGTTGATCACGCCGGAGTACGAGCCGGTCAGGGTACGGACCACGGTGCCGGACTCGTTGAGCACGGTCAGGGTGATGCCGTGCGCACCCGAGGCGGAAGCCTGGTTGCCGGCGTTGCGGATGGACACGGAGAAGGTCACCGTGTTGCCCGCCGACGGGTTGCCCGGCGACCAGGCGACCGCCGAGGCGACCAGGTCGGAGCTGGCGACCGCGGCGACGACCAGTGGGCTGGGGTTCGTGTAGCTGTTGTTGGTGTCGTCCTGCTCGACGACGGTGTTCGACTCGTCGACCTTGGCGCTGAGCGGGTAGCTGCCCGAGTCCCTGGTGCCGATGCTGGCGCTGACAGTGGTCGAGGCGCCGGCCGCGAGACCGCCGACCGAGGCGGTGCCGACCCGGGTGGAGCCAAGGTAGAAGTTGACGTTGGTCGCGCCGGAGGCCGACGAGCCCGCGTTACGCACCGTCGCGGAGAGCGTGATGGTGCTGGTCTCCACGGGTGCGGACGGGCTGAACGACATGCCGGTCACGGTCAGGTCCGGGTTCGGCGCCGGGGTGCCGAAGACCTGGAACTCGGCCACCTGACCGGCCGGAGCGCCGGTGTTCGAGGCGATCGAGAGGCGTACGTCGGCCGCCGCACCGGAGACCGGGATGGTCACCGTGTTGCCGCTGCCCGGGTTGAAGGTGTAGTTCGCCGCGCCGACCAGGGTGGTGAAGCTCGACGAGCCCTGGTCCCGGCCGAGCACCGTGATGTTCTGGGTACGCGCGCCCCACGCCGAGTCCGGGTTGAGTTTCACGACGACCTGGCTGAGGCTGGCGTTCGCGCCGAGCTGCACGGTCAGCGTGCTCGGGTTGCCGTTGCCCTCCCAGTAGGTGGCCACGTTGTTGTCGTTGGCGTTGGTGGCCACGAACGTGTGCACGAACCCGGAGGCGGTGATCGGCTTACCGACCGCCAGGTTGCTCCCGGTGGGCGGGTTGCCGGTGCCGGTGCGGGTCACCGTGTTGCTGTTCGCCGACTGGTTGCCGGCCGCGTCCTTGGCCCGCACGTAGTACGACACCGTGGCGGTGGCCGCCTGACTGTCGGTGTACGTGAGCGTCGAGCCGTTGACGCTGCCGCGCAGCGCACCGTTGGCGTAGACGTCGTAGCCGGTCACCCCGACGTTGTCGGTGGACGCCGACCAGGTGAGCCGGATCTGCCCGCTGGCCGGCTGGGTGTAGGCCAGGTTGCCCGGGACGCTGGGCGCCTGGGTGTCGGTGCTGCCGGTGGCGCCGTAGACCTCGACCTCGGAGAGCTGCGCCGCCGGCCAGCCGGTGTTGCCGGTGACCTGCACGCGTACGTAGCGGGTGCTGGCGGCGGTGAAGCTGACGGTCGCGGTGTTGCCGCTGCTCGGGTTGAAGGTGTAGCCGGCGGACGCCTTCAGTGTGGTGAAGGACGAGCCGTTGGTCGAACCGAGAATCGACAGCGTCTGGGTACGGGTCTGCCAGTCGGCAGCGGGCGGCAGCTTGAGCACCACCCGGTCCACGCTGACGGTGGCGCCCAGGTCCGCCTGGATCCACTGCGGGAACGCGTTGTTGGCGCTCTCCCAGTAGGTCGAGGCGTTGCCGTCGTTGGCGTTGCCCGCCACGTAGTTCTGGTTGTAGCTGCTGGCGGTCATGGTGGCGGAGAGCCCGGCGAGCATGGCCACCCGGGCGGCGGCCGCGGACGGGTCGGCCGCCGGTGCCGCGCTCGCCATGGGGGTGACGACCGGGGCGGTGGCGAGGAGCATCCCGGCGAGCGCGCCGGCGAGGAGCCGCCGGTGGCCGGTTCGGGCGGTGCGGGGGACGGTGGTGGGCGCGCCGGTTGGCGGCGTGCCTCGTCTGGTGCCGGTCCTGGACATGGGGTCGCTACACCTCTTTCGGGGGTGGGTGTTGGTGCGTTGCCCGGTGACGGGTGCAGGGGTACGCCCGTCGTTCCGCGACAGGTGGGGGACGGTGCGGGTTGGGGACGGGGTCGGACGGCTGGCGCGGCGTTGCGCCGGGACCGGGTGCCCCCGCCCGGTCCGGGCGGGGGCACCCGACCTAGCTGGAGTAGATCTCGAACTCGCTGAGCTGACCGGCTGGCCAGCCGCTGTTGCCGGTGACGGTCAGCCGCAGGTACCGCTGGGTGGTCGCCGTGAAGGTCACGGTGACCGTGTTGCCGCTGGCCGGGTTGAAGCTGTAGCCGGCGGACGCCTTCAGCGTGCTGAACGTCGAGCCGTTCGTGGAGCCGAGCACCGCCAGCGTCTGCGTACGCGTCTGCCAGGCCGATGAGGGTGGGAGCTTCAGCACGACCCGGGACACCGACCGGTCGGCACCCAGGTCCACAGTCAACGACTGTGGGAACGCGTTGTTGGCGCTCTCCCAGTAGGTGTTCGCGTTGCCGTCCACCGCGTTGGGGGCGGCGTACACGTCGGAGTGGCTGGTCTCGGTGATCGACCGTCCGGCCGCCAGGTTGCCGCTGGGCGGCGGGGTGGTCGGGGGCGGCGTGGTCGGCGGTGGCGTGGTCGGCGGCGGGGTGGTCTGGGTGCCGCCGTACACCTCGACCTCGGAGAGTTGGGCGGCCGGCCAGCCGGTGTTGCCGGTGACGGTGACCCGGACGTAGCGGCGGTCACCGGAGGGCAGCCCGATCGAGACGGTGTTGCCCGCACCGGGGGTGAAGACCCGACCGGCGGACGACGCCAGTGTGGTGTACGACGAGCCGTCGGTGGAGCCGAGCACCGACAGGGTCTGGGTGCGTTGCTCCCAACCGCTGGGCAGCTTGAGCGCCACCCGGTCGACCGACCGGGAGGCACCCAGGTCGATGGTGACCGACTGCGGGAAGGCGTTGTTGGCGCTCTCCCAGTACGTCGACGCGTTGCCGTCCACCACGTTTGCGCCCGTGTAGTTCTGGTTGGTGCTGGTCGCTGTCGTCGGCCGGCCCAGCGCCAGGTTCCCACTGGTCGGGGGCGGGGTGGTCGGGGGCGGGGTGGTCGGGGGCGGGGTGGTGGGCGGCGGGGTGGTGGGCGGCGGCGAGGTGGGTCCGCCGCCCCACTGGGGGTTCGGCCACGGGCCGCAGTACGGGGTCGGGGTGTACCAGCCGGAGTTGCCGGAGCCCTGGGTGATCTGGAAGCCGGCGCCGACGCAGTTGTGCATCGGGTTGCTCTGCGCGATGTTGGTGGCCCGCACGTTGGTGAACGACACCTGGCTGTTCGCCTGCACTTGGAGCGCGTACGTGCCGGCGCCGTCGATCCGTACGTTGTTGAGGTTGATCCCGTTGGTCTGGCCCTCGATCCAGTGCAGCGCCGCGTACGAGCTGTCCAGGATGTCGGTGTCGGTGATGTTGATGGTGGGGTTCTGGAACGCCTCGTTGAGCGCGGAGAACCAGATCGCCCCCACACCGAAGTTCCAGTTGTAGTCCGAGTTGCCGTTACGGATCAGCGTGTTCCGGGCGATCGTCCAGGTGCCCTGGACTCCGGTGGCGCCCTGTACGCCGGGGTAACGGTTCGCGACGTGGATGCCACCGCCGTTTGTCAGCGAGTCGGCGGTCACGTTGTCGGTGATCTTGATGTCCCGGCCGCCGTAGCTGACCAGGTGATTCGCCAGCAGGGTCACCCCGATGGTGTTGCGGGTGAAGGAGTTGTTGACGTTCGGCACGCTCTGCGCCCACATCGCCAACGCGTCGTCGCCGGTGTTGCGGACGAACGTGTTCGTCACCGTCGAGTTGGTGACGCCGGTGTGGAAGTTCACCCCGTCAGCGGTCTGGTCCAGGATCCGGCTGTTGCGGATGGTGAAGTTGTCCATCGGGCCGTCCATCCACGCCCCGACCTTGGTGTTCTCCAGCCAGAGGTTGTCCACCACCGAGTTGGTCATCGCCCCGCCCAGGGCGTTGACCTGGTCGTCGTCGACCCGTTCCCGGATGTCGCCGATGATGGCGAAGTCCCGCAGCGTGACGTTGCGGCTGGGCCCGTTCGCCTCGTGTGTGCGGACCGGGCCGGTGTAGCCGCCACCGGGGACGTACTTGCCGTAGATGCCGACGGACCGGTTCCGCTCGGTGGGGTGCCGGCCGCCGAGCACCGAGTACCAGGGCCCCGCGCCGCGCAGCGTCACCCCGTCGACCACCACGTGGTCCCAGAGCGTGAAGGTGCCGGTCGGAATCCAGACCGCCCGGCCCTGGGCCTTGCCGGCGTCGACCGCCGCCTGGAACTTCGCCGTCGAGTCGGTGGCGCCACTCGGGTCGGCGCCGAAGTCGGTGACCACGTCGAGCACACCGGAGGGCTTCGTGATTGCCGGGGCGACCAGCTCGAAGTCGGCCAGGTCGATGGTGAATGTGGGCGACTGCGCGGTCGAGGAGACCTGGAGCCGGATCTTCGTGCCGGCCGGCTGGGTGCTGCCGAACAGCGCCCGGGTCTCGTCGTAGAAGTGGTGCGGGTTGGTGTCGCCCGGGTTGTTGTTGAACGGGTACCCGCCGTAGTACCAGCCGTACTTCGACGTGACCGCTACCGACTTCAGCAGCGCACCGTTGGCCCGCAGGTCGATGGCGGCGTCGCGGCCGGTGCCGGCCGGGCTGTCCGGCAGGCTGTAGCGGAAGGTGACAGCGTTGGCCGGGGCGGTGAGGGTGAACTCGACGTACTCGCCGACGGCGTCGAGGGTGACCGCCTCCCGGCCGGACGCCTCGGACGGCAGCGTGCCGTAGCGCCGGTCCGGGCCGATCTTCGTGCCGTTGTGGGCGGTCTCCTCCGCCTCCTGCTCGACGAACGGAACGGTGGCACCCCGGTTGGGGATGTCGAAGGGGGACAACCCCGCCGCCGAGGCCGGGGTAGCGGTGCCGGTCACCGCGAGGGCGGTGACCGAGGTGGCGGCGAGCAGGGTGGCGGCGATGGCGGCCAATCCTGCCCGGGCCGGGTGTCGAAGGTGGTGCGGGGTGCCGGTGGTGTGGTTGGCCATGAGCTGCGCTCTCCCTTTCGTCAGGCAGGCCAGATCCCCCCGTGTCGGTGCGGTGTCGCGCGTCCCCCCTCGGTTCTCCCTTCCTGGTTGGCGTGGTGCCGGCGGCCGGGACGGGCCGCCGGCACCACGGCGAGCAGAGTCAGGTCAGGCCGGGCCGTCCGCCCCGCGCGGCCCGTCGGTGGATTCGGCGGTACGCAGCCAGACCGCTGTGTCGGATGGCAGCAACCCGTCGTCGAGCGGCCCGCTGGCCAGCAGCAACTCCCCCTGAGCTGGCATCGGCACCGGCGCGGCGGACAGGTTGACCAGGCAGGTGAAGCCGCCGCCGCGGCTGAACGCCAGCACCCCGTCCGGGGCGGGCAACCAGGTCAGCTCACCGTCACCGAGCGCCGGGTCGGCCTTTCGGGCCTGGATCGCCGCCCGGTACAGCTCCAGCATCGAAGCCGAGTCGCCGGTCTGCGCGCTGGCCGTTCGGTCCTTCCAGTCGGCCGGCTGCGGCAGCCAGGGCGCCGCGGCACCCTCGGGGCTGAACTCGAACGGCGGCTCGTCCCCGGCCCACGGCAGCGGTACGCGGCAGCCGTCCCGACCGGGGTCGATCCGGCCGGACCGCTCCCACATGGGGTCCTGCCGCATCGCGTACGGGATGTCCTCGACCTCGTAGAGGCCCAGCTCCTCGCCCTGGTAGACGTAGGCGGCACCGGGCAGCGACAGCGAGAGCAGCGCGGCGGCGCGGGCCCGGCGGGTGCCCAGCTCCAGGTCGGTTGGGGTGCCCTCGCGTTTGGCGGCAAAGCTGAACCGCGTGTCCGCGCGACCGTAGCGGGTGACGTGCCGGGTGACGTCGTGGTTCGAGAGCACCCAGGTGGCCGGCGCGTTCACCGGCGCGTGCGCGCTCAGCGTCCCGTCGATGCTCTCCCGCAGCGCCGCGGCGTCCCAGGCGCAGCCGAGGAAGTCGAAGTTGAACGCGGCGTGCAGCTCGTCCGGGCGCAGGTAGTTGGCGAACCGCTGCCGGTCCGGCAGCCACACCTCACCGATCAGCGCCCGGTCGGCGTACTCGTCGGCGACCCGACGCCAGCCCCGGTAGATCTCGTGCACCCCGTCGAGGTCGTGGAACGGGTGCGGCTGGTCCTCGCGGACCTCGGGCAGCGTCCCGTCCTTGACCAGGAGCCCGGCCGAGTCGATCCGGATGCCGTCCACGCCCCGGTCGAACCAGAACCGCAGGATGTCCTCGAACTCCTCCCGCACCCGGGGGTGGTCCCAGTTGAAGTCCGGCTGCTGGGGGGCGAACAGGTGCAGGTACCAGTCGCCGGGGGTGCCGTCCGGGTTGGTGGTGCGGGTCCAGGTCTCGCCGCCGAACTCGCCGATCCAGTCGGTGGGTCGTTCGTCGCCGTTGGGACCCCGGCCGGGCCGGAACCAGAACAGTTCCCGTTCGGGCGCGCCGGGTCCGCCGGCGAGCGCCGCCTGGAACCAGGGGTGCGCGTCGGAGCAGTGGTTGGGCACCACGTCGACGATGGTCCGGATGCCCAGCGCGTGCGCCTCAGCGATCAGCGCCTCGACCTCGGTGAGGGTGCCGAAGACCGGGTCGATGTCGCGGTAGTCGGAGACGTCGTAGCCGGCGTCCGCCATCGGGGACGGGTACCAGGGGCTAAACCAGATCGCGTCGACGCCGAGTGCGGACAGGTGGTTCAGCCGGGACCGGATGCCGGCGATGTCACCGATGCCGTCGCCGTTACCGTCGGCGAAGCTCCGGGGATACACCTGGTAGATCACGGCTCCACGCCACCACGGACTTCTGTCAGCTGTGGACACGAGCACCTGCTTTCTGCGTCAGTACGTCGGCGGGTTCGCCGGACCTGGTTATGTGTCGGGCGAACGGTCGTTGTTCGCCGCGCGGGAGGACCGGTGGTCACTAGCCCTTGATGCTGCCCGTGGTCAGACCGGACATGATGTTCCGCTGGAAGATCAGGAAGATGATGACAGTGGGGATCGCGGCGATGACCGACGCGGCGATCACCACGTTCATCGGTGTGCCACCGGCGAAGGCGTAGATGCCGACGCTGACCGTCCGGGTCTCGGGTGACGGCATGACCAGCTTCGGCCAGAGGAAGTCCTTCCAGACCGCCGTCACGGCGAAGATCGAGACGACGCCGAGGATGGGGCGCGACAGCGGCAGGATGATTGACCAGAGCGTGCGCAGCGACGTCGCCCCGTCCATCAGGGCGGCCGCCATCAGCTCCTCGGGGATCGAGTCGAAGAACCGCTTCAACAGGAAGATGTTGAACGCGTTGGCGACCAGGGGCAGCCAGATCGCGAACGGTGAGTCGAGCAGGTTGATGTGCACGATCGGCAGGTCGATCACCGTCACGTACTGCGGGACGATGAGGACCATCGCCGGGATCATCAGCGTCCCCAGCATCAGGGCGAGGATCACGTTGCCGAAGATCGGTCGAAGCTTGGACAGCGAGTACGCGGCGGCGGTGTCGAAGACGAGTTGGAACAGCACCGCGCCGATGGCGTAGTAGAAGGTGTTGAAGAGCAGCTTGGCGAGGGCCAGGTTGTTCCACGCGTCGATGTAGTTCTGCGGCTGCGGGTCCTTCGGGAACAGCGACGGTGGGGTCTGCGCGATCTCCTGGCCGGACTTGAGCGCGCCGGTGACCATCCAGTAGAGCGGTCCGAGGAAGACGAGCGTGAACCCCGCCACGACCACTACCAGCAGCGTCCAGTAGATGACCCGGCCACGCCCCCGGCTGAGCTGGGATTGGGAGATGAGGGTCCGGGTTCCGGAATCCTGTGCCATTCCTCGCCGTCCTAGTCCTGTTTCGCAGTCAGCCGCACGTACACGGCGGAGAAGCCGGCCAGCACCACGAGCATGATCACGCCCAGGGCGGCGGCGCCGTTGAGGTCGTTCTGGAAGAACCCGTGCTGGTAGATGAGGTACGCCACCGAGGTCGCGGAGTCCTCCGCGCCCGCGCCGTTGGCCAGGATCAAGGGCTCGATGAAGAGCTGCATGGTGGCGACGATCTGCAACATCGCCAGGAGCGCGAGGATCAACCGGGTCTGCGGGATCGTCACGTGGACGATCCGACGCCAGATCCCGGCGCCGTCGAGCTCCGCCGCCTCGTACAGCTCACCAGGGATGTTCTGCAACGACGCCAGGTAGATCAGCACTGCGCCGCCCATGTTCATCCAAGTCGACGCGAGCACCATGGCCGGCATCGTCATCTCCGGCGACTGCATCCACTGCGAGGTGGGCAGGTGCAGTGCCTTGAGGATCGCGTTGAAGAGCCCGGCCTCGCTCGGGTCGTACGCGTAGAACTTGAAGAGGAACAGCGCGGAGGCCGGCGGCAGCATCACCGGTAGGTAGACCAGGATCCGCAGGTACCCCTTGGCGTGGCGGAACTCGTTGAGCAGGATCGCCACGAAGAACGGCACCACGTACCCGAGGGCCAGCGCCAGGACTGTGAAGTAGAAGGTGTTCTGCCAGGCCGTCCAGAAGCTGGGGTCGGCGATGATGCGGGAGTAGTTGTCCCAACCCACCCAGGTGGTCTCGCCACGCCGGGTCCGCTGGAAGCTCATGATGATGCCGCGGACCATCGGGTACCAGGAGAAGACGACGAAGCAGAGCACCGCCCCGATCAGGAACGCGTGACCGGTGAGGTTGTCCCGTACCTTGCGGCCGAGGCTGGTGCGCTGTGGCCTCGCCGAGTACGGCGACGGCGGGCGGCCCGGTTTCCTGGGGGTCTCCGGGACGGTGGTGATCGCCAAGGCAACTCCTGGGTGAGTCGGTGACGTCGAGATGTGGTGCGAGTGGCGTGGGGGTCGGGTCGGCGTCCCGACCCCCACACGATCGGTCAGCTCTCGGCGGCGAGGAGCTGGTTGACCTTCTCCTCGGCGGTCTTGAGCAGTGCGTCGATGTTCGAGTTCGGGTTGGTCAGCACACCCGACATCGCGGCGTCGAGCACCGCGTAGACGGCCTGGGCGTTACGCGGCTCACCCTTGATCGGAACCGGGGTCGCCTCGAAGAGCGCGAAGTTCGCCGTGTCGACGTTCGCGTTCGCCTTACGCAGCTCCAGCTCCTGCTTCTGCGCGTCACTGCCGTTGGCGAAGAGCAGCGGCTGGGGCAGACCCACCGGGTAGTTCTGCGGCTTGGCCCGGGCGTAGTCGAACTGGCCCTTGCCCGGGGTGAGCTTCTGGTACGCGATCCACTTCAGACCGGCCTTGACCTGCTCGGGACTGAGGTCCTTCTTGAAGAAGTAGCCCTCGCCGCCACCGAGCGTCCCCTTCGCCGCGCCGTCCTGGCCGGGCAGCGGGGCCATCGCCCAGTCCTGGAACTTGCCCTGGAACTGGCTGACGATCGCCTGGGTGGCGTCCGGCGCGCCGATGAACATGCCGACCTTGCCCGCGCCGGCGTTCGTCAGCAGGTCGCCCCACTGGAGCAGCTGACGGGCGCCCATGCTGTTGTCGCCGTACCGCATGTCCTTGAGGTTCTGCAGGACCTGCTTGCCCATGGCGTTGTTGAAGTCGGCCTTCTTGCCGTCCTCGGTCAGCACCCGGCCGCCCTGCGAGTAGAGCAGGGAGGTGAAGTGCCAGCCGCCGGTGTTGCCGGCGCTGTACTCGGAGTAGCCGGCGATGCCGTTGCCGAGAGCAGAGATCTTCTTGGCGGCGGCCCGGACCTCGGCCCAGGTCTTCGGCGGGTTGTTCACGTCCAGCCCGGCCTGCTGGAACAGGGCCTTGTTGTAGAGCAGGCCCATGGAGTAGTTATCCACCGGAACGGCGTAGAGCTTGCCGCCGTCGGTGAAGACCTCCTTGAGCGCCGGGTCGACGCTGTCCCAGGTGGGGATCGTGTCCTTGTTGACGTGCTCACTGATGTCCATCGCCTGGCCGGAGTCGAGCACCTGCTGGAGATCCGTCATGTACCCGTAGAAGACGTCGGTCACGGTGCCGCCGGCGAGGCGGGCGGTGAAGTCCGGCGGGTTGTTGCACTGCTCGCCGACGCTGACGCTCTTGATGGTGATGTCCGGGTTCTGCTTCTGGAACTCGGCGACGTCGTCGTTCCAGTTCTTCAACAGCTCTTTCTGGGCGCCGACCGGCTGGCAGTCGACAGTGATGGTGACCTTGCCGCCGGCGTTCGAGCCCTTGTCGTCGCTCTTCGTGGAGCATGCCGTGAGGCTGAGCCCCAGGCCGGCCACGAGCGCAACCGCCGCAGCCTTTCGGTATTGCGGTACGGACATCTGTCCATCCCTTCGGGAACGGGTGTCTCCAATGACCTTCGCTGATCTGCGGTGATACGACCTGACGCCCAGTAGCTGCGTCGGAGCCAGGTGTGAGTGGAGTCACTGTAGCGAGGCCGACTCATTTCGGCAAGGTATCGACCCTGTTCCGAAAGGACACGACGTGATGACGACAGATGTTGGCAAGGAGCTGAAAGCGGCCCGGTTTGCCGGCTATTGATCCCTTATGGCCGGTCATTCGGCCCGGTCGATGCTGACCGGGACGAGCAACGACGAAAACGGCCGCCGACCGCGAGAGGCGGTCGACGGCCGAAGCGTCGTTCGGTGTGGTGTCTAGCGGCCGGGGGCGGGTGCGGTGGAACCCCGCACCACCAACTCCGGCTCGAACAGCAGCTCGTCCTGAAGGACGCCGGCACCTTCGATCTGGGTGACCAGCAGATCCACTGCGGCCTGCCCCATCGTCTCGATCGGCTGCCGCACGGTGGTCAAGGGCGGATCGGTGCACGTCATGAAGGCGGAGTCGTCGAAACCCACCACCGACACGTCGGCCGGCACCGAACGGCCCAGCCGGCGGGCCGCCCGGATCGTGCCCAGCGCGAGCACGTCGCTGGCGCAGATGATGCCGGTCACGCCCCGCTCAACCAGCTTCGTCGCGGCGACCCGCGCACCCTCCATCGAGAAGCTGGAACGCTCGACGCACTCGGCGTCGCCCTCGTCCCAGCCGGCGGCTTGGACCATCGCGTCGAGCTTGCGCCGCGACGGCACATGCCCCTCCGGGCCGAGCACCATGCCTATCCGTTCGTGCCCGAGCGAGCGCAGGTGCCCGTACGCCTGCTCCACCGCCACCGCGTCGTCGGTGGAGACCCGGGGGAAACCCAACTCGTCCACACCGGCGTTGACCAGCACGACCGGAAGCCCACGGTCGGTCAGCCGACGGTAGTGGTCGTGTTTGGCGTCGGCGAGCGCGTACGAGCCACCGGCGAAGATCACCCCGGAGACCTGGTGGTCGAGGAGCATCTCCACGTAGTCCATTTCGGAGACCCCGCCGATGGTCCGGGCACAGAGCGCCGGGGTGTAGCCGCGCTGGGCGAGAGTGCCGGTGACCACCTCGGCCAGCGCCGGGAAGATCGGGTTCTGCAACTCGGGCAGCACCAGCCCGACCAGCCGGGCGCGTTCGCCGCGCAGCTTGGTCGGCCGCTCGTAACCGAGCACGTCCAGTGCCGTCAGCACGGCGGTGCGGGTCGCCTCGGAGACCCCGTCGCGGCCGTTGAGCACCCGGCTGACGGTGGCCTCGCTGACGCCCGCCTTCTTGGCAACTTCCGTCAACCGCTTGGTCACGGTCGCAATCGTACGTCACCTGAGTGAAAGAAATGAACAGCAAAATGCCTGCCGCTTGCTGGCGGGCTGCCTGATCGACTCGGTTTCATTGATATCGCGGTGTCCCGGTGTCCCGGATACCGCGACTTCCTGAAACGCGAGTGGATCGTGCCCAGCCACCGCGCGCGGGGGACACCGCGAGGCGCGGTGTGCGGGGCGTCGAGGCTGGGTCAGGACAGGTCGCGTAGGGCGGTCTCGATGGCCCGGTGAAAGGTCGGATACGCGTAGATCATGTGCCGGAGCTGACTCAGGGGCACCGCCGCGTGCACCGCCACCACCAGCGCGGACAGCACCTCACCGCCGGCCGGGCCGGCCGAGGTCGCGCCGATCAGCACGCCCTGGTCGGCGTCCGCCACGAGCTTGATGAAACCGTCGTCGCCGACCCGGTGGATCCAGCCGCGGGTCGAGCTGGCGAGTTTGGTGAAACCCACCTGCACGTTGATGCCGCGTTCGCGGGCCTGCTGCTCGGTGAGCCCGACCGCGCCGATCTCGGGATCGGTGAAGGTCACCCGGGGCAGCGCGCGGTAGTCGGCTCGCGGGACGGTGCCGGCCGATCCGCTCGATCCGCTGGCGGCCAGCGAGCTGGACGCGCCCATCGCTCCGCCGACCACGCTGGACGTGCCGCTGGCGTCCGCCCCCGCCTTCGCCTGCCGGGCGCGGGCCAGGATGTCGGCGATCACGATCCCCGCCTGGTACATGGCGATGTGCGTGAAGGCGCCCTCGCCGGTGATGTCGCCGACCGCCCAGACGTGGTCGGTGACGTGCAGACGGTCGTCGACCGGGAGGTAACGCTGGCTGGCGTCCAGACCGATCGTGTCCAGGCCCAGCTCGGCGAGGTGAGCCTTCCGCCCGGTCACCACCAGCAGCCGGTCGGCGGTGAACTCGGCGCCGCCGCCACCGCGCAGTGTGAACCTGGTCCCGTCGTGCTCGACCCGTTCGGCGCGTACCCCGGTGTGGATCTCCACGCCGTCGGCGCGCAGCGCCGCCGCGGCGACCTCGGACGCCTCGGGTTCCTCGATGGCCAGCACCCGGTCGAGCGCCTCGACCACTGTGACCCGGACCCCGAAGCGGACGAAGACCTGCGCCAACTCCAGGCCGATCGCGCCGCCACCCAGCACGAGCAGCGACTCCGGCAGCTCCTCGACCTCGATCGCCTGGTGGTTGGTCCAGTACGGCGTGTCGGCCAGGCCGTCGATCGGCGGCACCGACGGTCGGGTACCGGTGCCCAGCACCACCCCGTGTCGGGCCTCGAACACCTGGTCGCCGACGCGAACCCGGCGCGGACCGTCGAGCCGGCCGCTGCCCCGCACGAGTCGGCCACCCTTGCCGACGAACCGCTCCGCCGCGACCGTGTCGTCCCAGGTGTCGGTGGCTTCCTCGCGGATCCGCTTCGCCACCGGCGCCCAGTCCGGTTGGACCTGCGCCGTCCCGGCGAGCCCGTCCACCCGGCGAGCCTCGGCGAGAGCGTTGGCGGCTCTGATCATCATCTTGCTCGGGATGCAGCCCCAGTACGGGCACTCCCCGCCGACGAGATCCCGTTCGACGCCGACGACGTTCAGGCCGGCCTCGGCAAGTCGCTCAGCCACCTCCTCGCCGCCAACCCCGAGCCCGACCACGACCACATCCACCAGCTCCGGCTCCGCCACACCGAACAGCATCCCCCAGCGACACCACCCCAACCACCGGGGTCGGCGGAAAAGTCGGCACGCGCACCGGCCCGGACGCCTTACCGTGGCCGGATGCACGCACGCTTCGCCCCGGTCCGGGACTGCTTCCACGACCTGCTCGCCTCCGGCCGGGAAACCGGCGCAGCCCTGACCATCTGGTACGACGGGCAGCAGGTCGTGGACCTCACCGCCGGCTCCCGCAGCGGCCACGGGCCGGGCGGCGAGCCGTGGCTGCCGGACACGCTGGTGAACGTCTACTCGGTCGGCAAGCCGGTGGCCGCGCTCTGCCTGTTGCTGCTCGTCGACAGGGAAACTGTCGATCTCGACGCGCCTGTGGACCGGTACTGGCCGGAATTCCGCACACCCGCCACAGTGCGTCAGGTGTTGTCGCACACCGCCGGGCTGCCGGCCTTTCCGGTGCCCCGACCGGCCGCCGCGGTCGCCGACTGGACGCTGCTCACCGGCGACCTGGCCGCCGCCGACCCCGAGTGGTCGCCGGGCACTGTCGCCGGGGAACACGCCTGGACGTACGGGCATCTGGTGGGCGAGGTGGTCCGCCGCGCCGACGGACGGTCGGTGGGCCGTTTCCTGGCCGAGGAGATCGCCGACCGGTGGCAGCTCGACCTCGGCTTCGGGTTGACCGAGGCGGACCAGTTGCGCTGCGCGGACCTTCGGTACGGCGACCCGGGATGGCCGGCCCGGGCGCTCGGTGAGCCCGGCTCGATGCGGGCGCGGGCGATGGGCAACCCAACCGGTGGGCTGGACCTGGCCGTGCTGAACAGCCCGCTGTGGCGGGGCGCGGAGGTGCCTGCTGTCAACCTGCACGCCACCGCGTCCAGCCTGGCCCGGCTCTACGCCGGCCTGCTTGCCGGTGGTGTCCTGGACGGGGTTCGGCTGTTCAGCCCGGAGCTGGTGGCGGAGGCGACAGGGGTCCAGTACGACGGGCCCGACCTGGTGCTGGACCGCGACGCCCACTGGACCCTGGGCATGCAGTGGGAGCCGGACGGCAGTTGGGGCATGGGTGGCATCGGCGGCAGCAGCGCGTGGGCCGACCCCGAGCGGGGCTACACCTTGGCGTACGCCACGGCGCACCTCGCCGAGCACGACCGGGTGGACGAGCTGGTCGAGGCGTTGCACTCGGTGCTCTGATCAGCGCAGCCAGACGGGGTCGGTGCCCGGTACCGAGAGGGGCGGTGGGTAGTCGAGCGTCTGGCGCAGGGCCTCGGGCAGTTTCCACGGTTGGTGGACGGCCCTGCCCTGCACTGTCGCCAACTCCGGCACCCAGCGGCGCACGTAGTCGCCGTCCGGGTCGTACCGTTCGGCCTGCCGGACCGGGTTGAACCCCCGGTAGGGCTTCGTGTCGTTGCCGGTGCCGGCGACCCACTGCCAGTTGCCGGAGTTGTTCGCCACGTCCCCGTCGAGCAGCCAGCGGAAGAACACCGCCACCCCGGACCGCCAGTCCTGCCCGAGGTGCTTGGTCAGGTAGCCGGCGGTGATCAGCCGGGCCCGGTTGTGCATCCACCCCTGCGCCAGCATCTGCCGCATTCCGGCGTCGACGATCGGCATCCCGGTGCGTCCCTCCGTCCAGGCCGTCAACGCGTCGTCGTCGTAGCGCCACTGCTCGGTGGCACCCCGCCGGTACGCCGCGGTCGAGATCTCCGGGAAGGCGGCGGTGACCTGGTAGTAGAAGTCCCGCCAGCAGAGCTGCCGGACGAACGGGCCGGACCTGTCCCCGGCGCGGTTCGCCACCGCCAGCGGCGACACGCAGCCGAAGCGCAGGTACGGGCTGAGCCGGGAGGTGTCGTCGCCGGCCATGTCGTCGTGCTGATCGCCGTACCGGGTCAGGTCGGGCAGCCAGTCGGTGAGCCGCGCCTGGGCGATCCGTTCGCCGCCGATGGCCGCGTCCGGCGAGTCGCCGGCCGGCAGCGCCGGCAGCCGGCCCACGCGTACCTGATCGGGCAGCGCGATCCGGCGCGGCGCGGCCAACTCCTCGCGCCACCGGTTGGCCGCCCAGGCCCGGTGGTACGGACTGAACACCCGGTAGTGATCGCCGCTGCCACCGGACCGCAACGCGCCCGGCTCGACCACTGTCAACCCGGGAAACAGTCGCAGGCGCAGCCGATGCCGCTCGCACTCGGCGCGCAGTCGCCGCTCCCGGCGGACGGCGTAGTGGCTGACGTCGGCAGAGAGCGCGACGGCGGTGGCCCCGACCTCGTCGGCCAGCCGGATCGTCTCGGCCACCGGGTCGCCGTGCCGGACCACCAGGTCGCCACCACGCTCACGGAGTTGGTGGCGCAGGTCGGCGAGGGCCTGGTGCAGGAAGCGGGTGCGGTTGGCGGAGAGGTCGGCCAGCGCCGGGTCGAGCACGTACAGCGGCACCACCTGGTCGAAGGCCGCACAGGTGGTGGCCAGCGCCGGGTGGTCGTGCACCCGCAGGTCGCGGGTGAGGAGCACGATCGCCGTGCTCGCGGTCACCGGCTCTCCGGCTGGATCGTCGGCCCGGGGATGACGACCGGCGTACCGGTCGAGGTGAGCAGGGCCCGCGCGGCCACCGCCATCCGTCTCCGCTGCGGCACCAGGGCCCGCCGGACGAAGACGTCGTAGTCCTGCGCGGCCACCTCGTCGAGGATGCCGCCGTAGAGCGCGTACGCGGTGCGCATGCAGGCCTGCGAGGCGGGTGCCAGCATGGTGATGCCCGGTGCGGCAGCGGCGTAGTGGGCCTGGGCGCGGGTCACCTCGTACTCGATCAGCTCGCGGATCCGGGGGGTGACGCGGCCCCGGGCGCGGGCCTCGGCCAACTCCTCGCGGGTGACCCCGAACTTCGCCATGTCCTCGTCCGGCAGGTAGGTGCGGCCCCGGTCGAGGTCCTCGGCGACGTCCCGGATGAAGTTCGTGAGCTGGAAGGCGAAGCCGAGTTGCCGGGCCGGCTCCCGGGCCGCCACCGGGTCCGAGCTGCCCAGAATGGGCAGCATCATGGTGCCGATGACCGCCGCCGAGCCCTCCATGTAGTCGAGCAGGTGGTCGTAGGTCGGGTACGCGGTGACGGTCAGGTCCATCGCCATGCTCTTCAGAAACGACGCAAAGTCGTCCCGGTCGAGATCGAAGACGGCGATGGTGTGCAGCACGGCCGGCAACAGCGGGTCGTCGACCGGCGCGCCGTGCAGACCGGCCACGAACTGGCTGGCCCAGCGGTCCAGCAGACCGGCCCGCTCGGCCGGCGGCAGATCCTCGGTGCTGTCGACGATCTCGTCCGCGTACCGCGTGAACCCGTAGAGGGCGTGTACATGTCGTCGTTTCCAAGCGGGGAGCAGACGGGTGGCGAGATAGTAGGTGCGGCCGTGGCGTTTGTGCAGCTCACGGCACCGGTCATAGGCAGCGGTGAGATCAGTTTCCACCGGCCCTCCTCCATTTATCGACGCACCAATCGACGCAACCCGTAGCCTAGGGTACGCTCAGCCGCATGGCCAACGACGCAGTTGCGGGCAACGTGACCCGCGTGGCGCCGACAGGGCCGGGGGACGGGGACGATCCGGTCCGCGCCGTTCTGGCCGCTTATACCCACGATCTGGTCACGGCGGTCGACGAGACCCTGGACACCTTCCTCACCGCCGAGGTCGACACCCTCAACGACATCGATACGTCGATGGGCAGCTTCGCCGCCACCGCACGGGAAGCCGTCCTGACCGGCGGCAAGCGGATCCGGTCCACGTTCGCCTACTGGGGGTGGCGCGGGGCCGTCGGAGGCACCGCGGCGCTGCCACCCGTGCTGCCCGCGCTGGCCGCGCTGGAGCTGCTGCACACCTTCGCGCTGGTGCACGACGACGTGATGGACGCGTCCACCACCCGCCGCGGCCGGCCCACCGCGCACGTCGCGCTCGCCGAACAGCACGTCGCCGCCGGCCACCGAGGTGATCCCGGCCGGTTCGGTGAGGCCGTCGCCGTGCTCATCGGCGACCTCTGCATGGTCTGGGCCGACCAGTTGCTGGCCCACGCCTCGGTGCCGGCGACGCGCCTCTTCGAGGTGCGCCGCTGCTACGACCAGATGCGGGTCGAGACGGTCGCCGGGCAGTATCTGGACGTGCTCGGCGAGAACGACCCGGCGAGCTGGTCGGTCGACCGGGCACTACGGGTGGCCCGCTACAAGACCGCCAGCTACACCGTCCAGCGACCGCTGCTCTTCGGCGCCTGCCTGGCCGGGGTGCCCGCCGACGACCCGCTGGTCTCCGCGTACACCCGCTATGGCCTGGCCGTCGGCGAAGCGTTCCAGCTCCGCGACGACCTGCTCGGCGTCTATGGCGACCCGGCGGCCACCGGCAAGCCGGCCGGGGACGACCTCCGCACCGGCAAGCCGACCACGCTGCTCATGCTGGCCCGTGAGCTGGCCACGCCGGCCCAGCTCACGGCGTTGGAGCGGGCCGCCGACGGATCGGTCGACACGCTCGCCGGGCTGGTCGCCGAGACCGGCGCGGTGACCCGGGTGGAGCAGATGATCGCCGAGCGGGTCAGCGACGCGCTGGCCGCGCTCGACGCCGCACCCGTGGACCAGACGGCGCGGACCGCGTTGACCGGTCTGGCCACCGCCGCTGCCAACCGGCGGGCCTGATGAGCGACTTGAGCAAGGAGGTGGTCACGTGCGGACGGTGACAGGACGGACGGACCGGGTGGTGGTCGTCGGGGCCGGGCTGGGCGGGCTCGCCTGCGCGCTGCACCTGGCCGGCAGCGGGCGACAGGTGACAGTGCTGGAGCGCGAGCCGGTGCCCGGCGGGCGGGCCGGGCGCCTCGGCGTGGACGGCTACGAGTTCGACACCGGCCCGACAGTGCTCACCATGCCCGACCTGATCGCCGAGGCGCTCGGCGCGGTCGGCGAGGAGCTGCACGACTGGCTGGACCTGACCCCGCTCGACCCCGCCTACCGGGCGTACTACCCGGACGGCTCGACCCTCGACGTGCTCACCGACACCACCCGGATGGCGGCCGAGATCTCCCGGGTCTGCGGGCCCCGGGAGGCCGACGGCTACCTGCGGTTCGTCGAGTACGCGCGAGAGCTGTGGCGGTTGGAGCGCACCGACTTCATCGAGCGCAACCTGGACGCGCCGACCGACCTGATCACCGGCAACCTGCTCAAGCTGCTCAGCGGCGGGGCATTCCGGCGCCTCCAGACGAAGATCAACCAGTTCTTCCGGGACCCGCGTACCCAGCGGATCTTCTCCTTCCAGGCGATGTACGCCGGCCTCGCGCCGCACGACGCGCTGGCCATCTACGCGGTCATCGCGTACCTCGACTCGGTGGCCGGGGTCTACTTCCCACGCGGCGGCATCCACGCGGTCTCCAGGGCGATGGCCGGCGCGGCCGAGAAGCACGGCGTGCAGATCCGGTACGACACCACTGTGACCCGGGTGGAGACGGTGAACGGCCGCGCCACCGGCGTACTCACCGCCGACGGCGACCTGGTGCCGGCGGACGTGGTGGTGCTCAACCCCGACCTGCCGGTCGCCTACCGGGACCTGCTCCCCGCCGCGCCGCAGCGTCGGCTCACCTACTCACCGTCCTGCGTCGTTCTGCACGTCGGCTCCCGGCAGGCCTATGCGAAGATCGCCCATCACAACATCCATTTCGGACGCGCGTGGAAGGGCACCTTCGATGAGGTCATCCGACGGGGTGAGCTGATGACCGATCCGTCGCTGCTGGTGACCAACCCGAGTCGGACCGACCCGGCGGTGGCCCCGCCGGACCGACACACCTACTACGTGCTCGCCCCGGTGCCCAACCTGCACCGGGCGCCGTTCGAGTGGCGCGGCGACCTGACCCAGCGCTACACCGACCAGCTGATCGGCACCCTGGAGGAGCGCGGCTACGTCGGCTTCGGCGCCGGGGTCGAGGTGCTCCGGGCGATCACCCCCGCCGAGTGGGAGGAGCAGGGGATGGCCGCCGGCACCCCGTTCGCCGCCGCGCACACCCTCTTCCAGACCGGGCCGTTCCGTCCGTCCAACCTGCACCGCGACCTGCCGAACGTGGTCTTCGTCGGCTCCGGGACCCAACCCGGCGTCGGCGTACCGATGGTGCTCATCTCCGGCAAGCTCGCCGCCGGCCGGATCACCGGGGAAGGCCGATGAGCAGTCGTGAGAAGCACCTCGTCGAGCTCGTCGACGAGACCGGCACGGCCCACGGCGAGACGACCGTCGCGGCCGCGCACCAACCACCCGGGCAGCTGCACCGGGCCTTCTCGGTGTTGCTGGTGGACCCGGACGGCCAGGTGCTGCTCCAGCGCCGAGCCGGCGTCAAGACCCGGTTCCCGCTGCGCTGGGCCAACTCCTGCTGCGGCCACCCCCAGCCCGGCGAGTCGCTCGCCGAGGCGGCCAACCGACGGCTGAGCGAGGAGTTGGGCGCGGGCCCGGTCGAGCTGACCGAGGTCGGCATCTACGTCTACTACGCAGAGGACCCGGCGACCGGTCGGGTCGAGTTCGAGTACGACCACGTACTGCGAGGCGAGTTCCTGCCCGGCGCTCCGCTACTGCCCGACCCGGACGAGGTCGCCGAGCTGCGATGGGCCGACCCCGCCGCGCTGGAGACCGAGTTGAAGCTCGACCCCCGGTCGTACGCGCCCTGGCTGGGCGGGGTGGTGAACCGGCTGCTACGCCCCGCGGAGTCCCGGTCGGGCGCAACCGGCCCGGCCATGACGCCGCCCGGATCGCCGGCGGATGACACGGCGGAGCGGTCGGGTGGTCGATGAGGCGCTGAGCGCGGGCGCTGTCGCACGTCGGTTGGGGGTCGCGGTGACGACCCTCCGCACCTGGCACCAGCGCTACGGGCTCGGGCCCAGCGAACACATCCCCGGTCACCACCGCCGGTACACAGCCAGCGATCTGGCCCGTCTCGAGATCATGCGACGGCTCACCGCCGAGGGGGTGAGCCCCGCCGAGGCGGCCCGCTGGGCCCGCCAGGCACCGGAGCCGATGCCCAACGGCAGCGGCACCGTCGCCCCCGCCCGGATCCACGCGACCGGCCGTGACGGCGGGGGCTCCATCCCGGTCGGCCGTGCCGGCCCGGCGGCCCGTGGCTTGGCCCGGGCCGCCATGCGACTGGACGCGGCGGCGATCAGCGAGACGATCGCGCACGCCCTGGCCGCCAGCGGGGTCGTCGCCACCTGGGAGGGCCTGCTGCGCCCGGTGCTGGCCGGCATCGGCGAACGGCACGCCGCCACCGCCGGCCTGATCGAGGTGGAACACCTGATGTCCCGCTGCGTCTCGGAGGCGCTCGCGGCGGCCAGCCGGGCCAACGTTCCCACCGGGCCGGCCCGGATCCTGCTCTCCTGCGCCGACGAGGAACAGCACACCCTGCCGCTGGAGGCGTTGGCGGCAGCTCTCGCGGAGGCCGGTGTCAGCTACCGGATGCTCGGCGCCAGGGTGCCGGTGGCCGCTCTCGTCGAGGCGGTCAACCGGACCGGACCGGCCGCCGTGGTGCTCTGGTCGCACACCCGGGCCACCGCCGACCCGACCCAACTCAGCGCGTTGCTCGCCGCGCCCCGACGCCCATTGCTGGTGCTGGCCGCCGGCCCCGGCTGGCGAGCCGACACGCTGCCCGCCGGGGTGGTGCGGCCGGTCGACCTGGCCGAGGCGGTCTCGCTCTCCGCCGCCGTCCGCGACTCCCTGGACCAGTCGAGGCGTGATTGATCGCACTGTCGCCGGATCGCGGCGTGAACTACCGTCGGGCGGGTCCGCCTACCCCGACCCTCCGGGAGCGAGCAGATGCAAGCCCGCGCCATCCTGGCGTCCGTCCTCGCCGTGGCGCTGGTCCTTTCCGGCTGTGCGCAGCCGGAGCGCACCATCGCACCCGCCGGCGCTCCACGGCCGGTGGAATCGACCACGCCGCCCACCCCGACACCCCACCCCAGCGTCACCAAGCCTGCCAAGCCGCCACTGCGGCCACTGCCGGCCAAGCTCCCCTCCGGTCTGGGACGCAACACCGGCGTACGCCCGGTGGCCCTGACGTTCGACGACGGGCCCAGCCCGGCCTGGACACCCAAGGTGCTCGACCAGCTGAAGGCCGCCAAGGTGACGGCGACCTTCTGCGTCGTCGGTCGCGAGGTGCAGCGTCACCCGGAGTTGGTCCGGCGGATCGTCCGGGAGGGACACCAGCTCTGTAACCACAGCTGGCGTCACGACCTCGACCTTGCCCGTCGACCTGTCGCCGAGATCCGGGCCGACCTGGACCGCACCAACAAGGCCATCCAGAAGGCCGTTCCCGGGGCGAAGGTGTCGTTCTACCGGCAGCCGGGCGGCCGGTGGACGTCGGAGGTGCTCGGGGTGGCCAAGGACCTCGGCATGCGTCCGCTGCACTGGTCCGTCGACCCGCAGGACTGGGACAAGCCGACAGCGGCCACGATCGGCAAGCGGGTCCACGCCGCCACCCGACCCGGTGGGATCGTTCTTCTGCACGACGGAGGCGGTAATCGGGCCGCGACACTCGCCGCGTGCCCGAAGTTGATCGCCGACCTGAAGAAGCGCTTCGGCATCACCCGACTCCGCTAGAACCGCTCTGACCTGCGGTTATAGCCCGTCCCAAGCCCTTGCCGACACCGATTTTGTCGACCGACGGACCATCACGTATGCTTTCCAAGCCTCCGGCGGGGCCGGATGGGAGCAAGTCCGCTTGAAGTTGCGAATGTGCAATGATGGCGGGGCCGCCCTCATCGTCTAGCGGCCCAGGACGCCGCCCTTTCAAGGCGGTAGCACGGGTTCGAATCCCGTTGGGGGCACGACCGGCGAAAGCCGGAGCAAGGCAAGACCGGCGAAAGCCGGAGCAACACAAGCTAGGTCCTGTGGAGCAGTTGGAGTGCTCGCCGCCCTGTCAAGGCGGAGGTCGCGGGTTCAAGTCCCGTCAGGACCGCAGCGCTGACGCCGCGCCCCGCGCGGCGTTCTGCGTATCGGAGCAGGTCGCCTTGCCGCCGGTTCGTCCGGTTGCCGGGTAACATGAGCCGAGCGACACGGCCAGGTAGCTCAGTTGGTACGAGCGTCCGACTGAAAATCGGAAGGTCGGCGGTTCGACCCCGCCCCTGGCCACATAGCCTTTCGCCGGGCTACAGAGGTCCCCGCCAGCGGAAACGCAGGTGGGGATCTTGCTTTTGCGGGTCGCTTTCAGTGACGGCCGCACCCACCACTCTCCGCGTGGGCTGCTCCTGTATCCGCGTGGGCCACTCCTGCACTGGGCTATCGCCGGCACCTCCCGTCGGCCTGGATGACCAGGCCCGGCCAGCCCGCGTAGATCGACCCGGCCGGCCTGCGTGACCAACCCCGGCCGGCCTGCGTGATCGACCCGGCCAGCCTGCGTGATCAACACGACTTTCTTGAAGTCGCGGTGTCCCAGCAGGCGCAACACCGCGTATTCAAGGAAACCGAGTCGATCATGCCCGGGGTCGCGTTCGCATCGGAGCAGCGCGGCGGACGTCATGCGCGACGGACGGCACCGTGCGCCGGACCTGACGCACCTTGCGGCGGATGTCACCGCACGACCGGACGGCGGACGTCACCGCACGACCGTGCGCCGAACGTGACCACCGCGCGGCGTCAGTGGTCCCGGCGACGGCGTCAGTGGTCGCGGCGACGGCGTCAGTGGTCGCGGCGACCCTGCGGGCGATGCTGGGCCACGCTGCCCTGGATCGCCTCCCACACGCTGCGTCCGGCCTCTCGCAGCGTCTCCCCCGCCTGCTCGGCGAACTGGGCTGCGCTCTGCGCCGCGGCCTGCGCAGCGCCCGGCAGACCACCACCGCCATCCCCGGACGGGCTCGGACCGGACGCAGCCGACTGGCCGGGCTTGTCGCCGGTCTCCCCGGCCGCCGGCCCCGCCGATCCCTCGGGGCGCTGCTGGTCCCGGCCCGCCCCTGCAGGGCGCTTCCCGTCACCCGCGCCTTCGGGCCGCTCTCCACCGGCGTGACGCGACCCCTCGGACTGCATGCTTTCCGGACGGTTGCCACCTGGCGCGCCGCCCTCCGGCTCACGGCCTCCCGGCTGCCGTCCATTTGGCTGCCGTCCCTGAGGATGCTGGCCCTCCGCATGCGAACCCTCAGGACGCCGGCCCTGCGGCTGCTGGCCCTGCGGCTGCTGGCCCTGCCCATGCGGCCCCTCAGGACGCCGACCTTCCGGCTGTTGGCCCTGCGCATGCTGGCCCTCCGGCTGCTGGCCCTGCGCATGCGCCTGGTCGGCCGGCCCTGGGCCGCCGGCTCGCGGCCCTGGGCCGCCGGCACCCGGTCCCGAGCCGCCCGGCCCCGCCCCGGACCCACCCGCCTCCGGCCGACCCGCCTCCGGCCGATCAGAACCCAGACGACCGGGGCCGAGCTGATCGGGACCCGGCCGGCCAGAACCCGATGGCCGACCCGGACCCGGCCGGCCGGAACCCAGTCGGTCGCGGTCGGCCACCGGGCTGGCCGCGCCGACCTGCTGGCCCGGCTCGTCGCGTACGTCGTTCGAGCGTCGACTCGACGCCTTGATATCCACTGCGCCCGCAGCCAACTGCTGGGCGCTGCGGTTCACGTCGTCGACGGCGGTGCCGGCCGTGCGCGCGAGCGCCTCGATGATGTGTGGGTTGTGGTCGAGCGTGTCGAGCGCGCGGCCCAGGATTCTGGTCAGCTGCTCCAACCGCACCCGCAGCTGCGCCTCGGCGTTCACCCCGTCGATGTTCAACTCGCCGCCGTTGAGGTGGACGCGTACGCCGGCGTCGACCTGGAGCAGGTTGGCCACCCGGGCCCGCAGCGACAGGTCGGCCTCCAGACCGTCGACCGCCAGTCGGATGGAGTCGACGGAGACCTTCGGAATGTCGAGCAGGACGTCCGGGTCCTCGCTGTCGACGTTCCGGTCCGGCTCCCGCTGCTGCCCGCTGTCGCTCATGTTCTCCCGCCCCACCTGCGCACCAGCCCGGTCGTCCGGGCCGTTGGGCGCGGTTACCCGCTTTCCGGCGGGCCATCCCGTCCGTGACGACTCGACGACCCTCTGTCTGGAACCGGGCATCGCGTGAAGCTGCACACCGAGGCATCAGCCGGTATGGTCCGGGCCTATGGGACAGGAATTGACTGATCCGGCCGACATCCGGCAGGACGCCGGCCAGTTCTCTCTCCGGTGCAGCCTTCTCGTCCCGGGCTCCGCCGAGCACGCGTTCACGGTCTTCACCGACGAGCTGACCGACTGGTGGGTCACCGAATACACCTGGTCCGGCCCGGACGCGCTGGCCGAGCTGGGCATGGAGCCTCGGGCCGGCGGCATGCTCTACGAGATCGGCCCGTACGGTTTCCGCGCCGACTGGGGCCGGGTGCTCACCTGGGATCCGCCTCGCCGGCTGGTCTTCGTCTGGCAGATCGGCCCCGACCGGGCGCCGGTGCCGGACCCGGCCCGCGCGAGCGAGGTCGAGGTGCTGTTCCAAGCCGAGGGGCCGGATCGCACCCGGGTCGAGCTGGAGCACCGGCACTTCGACCGGCACGGCGAGGCTGCCGAGGGTTACCGCAAGGCGCTCACGGCCGGTTGGCACGAGCTGCTCACCCGCTACGTCGCCACGGTGTCACGCCACCGCCCCAGCGCGACGGCCTGACGACCCACCGGGTCACCGACCGAGCCGCCGACCGGCAGCGGCGCCGCCGCCGAGGTCCCGACCACCAAGGTTCGCGCGTTGACCGGCCTCCGCCCCTGAACCGAAGCCGGTGCCGCCCAACCGACGTGGCGGTGCGGTGCGCAGCCGTGGGTACTCCTCGGTGAGCCGGCGCTGCACCCGGTCGGACCGGTCGGCCAGCACCAGCGCCATCGACGGTGTGCCCGACTCGCTGGCCGCCGCCGACTCCGCCGCCCAGAGTCGACCTCCGACCACCTCCGCGAAGCCGGCCAGCCAGGAGCGGCGGAAGGCGGCGGGGTGGTCGTCCGCGGGCACCTCGGTGGCGGCCAGGCCGTGCGCCGCCTGCACGAGCAGTGAGGTGAAGAGCAGGTCCACCCGTTCCAGGTCGCTGGCGAAGCCGAAGAGGTGCAGGGCGAAGCCGTTGCCCTGCCGACGGCGTACGCATCGGCAGCGCAGCGGCTCCGCCACTGCGGCGAGCAGGCCGACCTTGTCCCGGGCGTACGGGGCGACGACGTCCAGCACTCGATCGCCGACCGGGTCGGTGGTCGGGTTCTGGGCGGCGAGCAGCGCCCGGTCGACGCCGTAGCGGGCGATCAGCTCGGTCGCCTTGGCGGTGAACGCGGCCGACTCGGCCGGTGTGCAGGCCGGGTCCTCGGCCTGGGCCAGCAGCTTGCGCACCTTGCTGAGCATGGCCTCGGACATGCCTACAGAGCTACCACACGGGCCGGACATCATCGGGGCCGCGCCGCAATCAATCGATACGTATCATCGTCACGGCCAGATGATCAGTCCGATACGGACGGTCAGCCAACTGTTTGGAGGAACGAACGGATGCCATCCCCGACCGCTCGTCTGCTCGCCGTCGCCACGGCCGTCGCACTGCTCTCTGTCGGCACGCCCGCGCAGGCGGAGCCGACAACACCGACCACGCCGGTCAGCTCCGGGCCGAACGCGTTCGCTCCGCTCGCCACCTGTTACGGCGGGGCGGTCCGGTCGTACTTCGAGACCGGCCGCTACGGCGGCTCGGCCGGCCAGTACCGCACCACGACGCGCTGTCGCGACATCAACGTGCGTAACGCGAGCGTGTACGCCACCGAGGCGTGCGTGATCTTCGTCGACAAGACGAGCGCCTGCAACTACTGGACCTACCTGCCGGCCAACTCGGGCTGGATCACGGTGGCGACCAATGTCCGGGACGGCGTCAACTTCCGGGTCCGCTTCGAGAACCTGCGGTACGAGTACGAACCGCTGATCGCGTACCACGCGTTCTGACCGGCCCGCACGGTCGCGGCGTCCGCCCCCCGACGGACGCCGCGACCCGGCTGCGCGTCACCCGGCGCGGCTGCGCAGGGTGGCGATCGTCGAGCCGGCGAGTGTGAGCAGGCAGTCGGGGAGCAGCCCGTCGGCGGCCGCCGCGCCGAACAGCGCCTCCCCGGTCGGCTCGTCCCGATTCGCGTACGCACTGACGAAGCGGGCCACCCAGCGGGTGTCGTACCCGGCCTGATCGATTCCCGGAAAGTCGAGCGCCGCCCCGCTGGCCGCCGGCGCGTCACCGAGCATGGTCGCGGCCAGGCACCAGGCGACGCCGTACGCGCCGTCCAGGCCGGCCCGGTCGACGACCGCGTCGAACGCTCCCACCACCGCGTCTCCATCGCCGGTCAGCGCCGAACGGAGCACGGCGGCCGCGTCATCGAACGTCTGCTGTGGTAGGTCGGTCACGCAGCGCACAGTAGGACGGGTGGTCAAGCGCCTCCCGCAACCGTCACTGTCCGTGTTCAACGCGAGCTACCTGCGCATTACGCCACCTCCACGGTCCCGCCGCCGGCCTCGGCACGCTAATGTGCGCAGCGGACCTTCGCCGGAGGAAGGACGACCATGTTCGTATCACGCCGCTCGCGGGTAGCCACATTGGCTGCCTGCGCGACGATCCTGCTCGCCACAAGCGCTTGCGGGGAAGACAAGCCCGAAGAGGCCAGCGCCCAACAGGTGCGCCTCTACGGCACGGACGGCAACATGCTCAACTCCTATCCTGCCGAGTTGAAGGAACGGGCGAGTCTCGTGGACGGGATGAAGGGCACCACGCCCCTCGTACCGCTCCCAGACGACTTCAAGGGCCGGTTACGGGCCGTCAATCCGGCGCTGACGGACTACGTGTACTCCGCCGAGACGTACGACGCGGTGGTGATCGCCGTGCTCGCCGCCCAGTTGGCCGGGAGCACCGACCCGGCAGCCATCACCAAGCAGATCGTCGCCGTGACCAACGACGGGCAGCGCTGCGAAGACCCGGCAAGCTGTCTCGCGCTGGCCCGCAACGGGCAGGACATCGAGTACCGCGGCGTGTCGCTGACCCGGGCGGGCTTCACCGACAAGGGTGAGCCGGCCACCGCGAGCTACGCCACGCTGACCTTCGACGGGCAGCAGATCAACGACGGCAAGACCGAGTTCGTCGGCGCGGGCATCGAGTCGGCGGCGAGCACCAAGACGCCGCCGAAGCCGAAGAAGCAGCGCCCGGGTGGCGCCGCCGACCAGGAGCCGCTGATCCTGGGCGGCCTGCTGCCGAAGACCGGTGACCTGTCGATCGCCTACCCGCCGATGGCCGCCGGCGCCGCGCTGGCGATCAAGGAGATCAACGCCGCTGGCGGCGCACTGGGCAAGCCGGTGACGTGGCTCGACGGCGACGACGGCACCAACCCGGCGGTGGCCAAGGCGATGGTGGCCAAGCACGTGACGGACGGCGTCAGCGTGATCATCGGTGCCGGCGGTTCCGGCATCTCCCGGGCGGTGCTGCCGGACGTGGTGCAGGCCGGGAAGATCCTCTTCTCCCCGTCCAACACCGACAGCAGCCTGACCGACGTCGACGACCAGGGCCTCTACTTCCGTACCGCCCCGCCGGACAGCCTCCAGGGCCGGGCGCTGGCCGACGTGATCCTTCGCGACGGGTCACAGAAGATCGTCATCGTCGCCCGCAAGGACTCCTACGGTGAGGGCCTCCAGGGCACCGTCCGCGACGAGCTGGAGAAGGCCGGTATCGCCAACGACCGGCTCAAGCTGTTGACGTACGAGCCGCCGGCCGACGCGAAGGCCGCTCCGGTCGACTTCAGCGGTGGCGCGAAGGAGATCAAGGAATTCGGCGCGGACGCCGTACTGATCATCGGTTTCGGTGAGTCCGCCCAGGTGATCCGCGGCCTGGCCGACGCCGGGGTGCAGATCCGGCAGTAGCCAGGACCCGAAACCCGCGACGGCCGCACCGGCTTCCCGCCGGTGCGGCCGTTTCTGGTACGCGGGATCAGCGCGGCCGGCGACGCTCCAGGAACTCGGTCATCCGGCGGTGCTTCTCGTCGTCCTCGAAGAGCACCGCCTGGCTGACCAGGTCGAGATGCGGGTGCGCGGCGGCGGGCGCGTCCACCGCCAGCTTGGTCAGCCGCACCGCCAACGGTGAGCCCAGGGCGATCTCGTCCAGCAACGCGTGCGTCACCGTCAGCAGCTCGCCGGGCTCGTCCACCACCCGGTTCACCAGGCCGATCCGCAGTGCCTCCGCGGCGTCCACCCGCCGGCCGGTGAAGAGCAGCTCCTTGGCCCGGCCCTCGCCGATCAACGCGGGCAGCCGGTGGGTCGCGCCGGCGCCGGCCAGGATGCCCAACCGCACCTCCGGCTGGCCGAAGACCGCCCGCGCCGTGCACACCCGCAGATCGCAGGCGTACGCCAGCTCCGCGCCACCGCCCAACGCCGGGCCGTCGACGGCCGCCACGGTCGGCATCGGCAGCGCCCGGATGCGGGCGAAGGCGGCCGAGTTGATCGCGGCGAGGGCGTCCGTGCGACCCCGTTCGCGGAGCTGGCCGATGTCGGCACCACCGGCGAAGATGCCCGACGCGCCGCCGGTGAGCAGCAGCAGCCGCGGCCGCGCCTCCAACTCGGCGCAGACCTGGTGCAGCTCGGCGATCAGGTCGGCGTCGATGGCGTTGCGCTTCTCCGGCCGGTCCAGGGTGACCACCAGCCGGTCCGGCCGTTCCTCGATCCGCAGCCCGCTCACTGCTTGACACCGCCTTCCCAGCGGTAGAAGCCCTGACCGGACTTCTTACCCAGCCGCCCTGCGGCCACCATCTCGACCAGCAGCGGCGGCGGCGCGAAGCGGTCCCCGTACGCGGCCTGGAGGGTGCGGGCGATGTCCAGCCGCACGTCGAGGCCGACCAGGTCGGTGAGCTCCAACGGGCCGATCGGATGCCGGTAGCCGAGCACCATGGCCTTGTCGATGTCCGCCGGGCTGGCCACCTCGTCGGCGACCATCCGGATCGCCTCCAGCCCGAGGGTGACCCCGAGCCGGGAGGTGGCGAAGCCGGGCATGTCGCGTACGACGACGGGGTCCTTGCCGAGCCGGCCGGCGAGCGCGACGGCCGCGGCGGTGGTCTCCTCGGCGGTGGCCGGGCCGACCACGATCTCCAGCAGCGTCATCGCCCAGACCGGGTTGAAGAAGTGCAGGCCGAGGAAGTGCTCGGGCGCGTCCAGTTCGGCGGCCAGATCACCGATGGCGATGCTGGAGGTGTTGCTGCCCAGCAGCTCCGGGCGCAGCGCGGCGGCGTCCCGCAGCACCGCCCGCTTCAGGTCCAGGCGCTCCGGCACCGCCTCCACGATCACCTGGGGGGCGGGAGCGACAGCGGTGAGGGTCGGACGCAGCGTCACCCGCTGCCGGTTGGTGGCGGCCTCGTCAGCGCTCAGCTTCCCGCGCTGCACCGCCCGCTCCCACAGCTCGGCGAGCCGGTTCAGCGCGGCCGCACCCCGCTCGGGGTCCACCTCGACCAACTCGACGGCGTGCCCGGCGCCGGCCGCCACGTACGCGATGCCGAGCCCCATCGTGCCGGCACCCACGACCACGAAACGATCGCTCATCACGCCTCCCTGTCCCGCCCGCCGACGCGCGGGGTCCCCGCCACGCCGGCCCGGGTGTCCCGACCGCTCCGCTCGCTCATGGTGCGACCCTAGACAGCGCGACGACCCGGCCCATGCGTGGGGGAGCGCCGGATCGGGTAATGACGGCCCGTCAACCGAGGGAAGGACCGCATCGACATGAGCCAGGCACCGGAGAGCGTCACCGACGGGGAGATCGTGGAGACCCGAGGCGACGAGCGGGTCGAACTGCTGCGCGCCGACACCAACAACGACGGCAAGACCGACGTGTGGGTGGTGGACACCGACGGCGACGGCAAGGCGGACCTGTTCCAGTTCGACACCGACGGTGACGGCAAGGTGGACATCACCATGGTCGACATCGACGAGGACGGCCAACCGGACGAGGTGGTCGACGGCGACGGCGGCCTGCCGCCCGAGCAGCTCCCCCCGACCGTCCAGGTCTGAGACGTACGACGGCCCCCGCTCTCCGCCCGGCGGAGAGCGGGGGCCGTTCTGCTCAGTCGACGAGGCGCAGGGTGGCCAGGTAGTAGGGGGCGTCGCGGTCGTCCACATCGGTGAGCCGCCAACCGGTGCCGTGCACCAGGCTGGCGAACTCGTCCGCCGAGCAGACCAGGTAGTCGAACCACTCGGTGCTCAACTCGCGGTAGCGCAGCCTCAGCCGTAGCTGGCCACCGAGCCGGCCGCGCCGACGGTTGCGCTCGTGGTAGCCGGTGTGCAGCGGGTCGCGGGTGCCGTACGGGTCGGTGCCCTGAGCGATGATCTGCGCCCCAGGTCGGGCCAGCGCGGCGAGCGCGGCCAGGAACTCGGGAGCACGCTCCCGCCCCTCGAACAGCCCGAGGTTGTTGCCGAGCAGCAGGAACGTGTCGTACCTCGACCCGTCGGCGACGTGCGTGTCGACGGTGCCGTGCACCAGCCGCCGGACACCGCGACGCCGGCTCACCTCCAGTGCGCCCGCGGAGGTGTCCAGCCCGGTGACCGGTACGCCGCGCTCCTGGAGCAGCAGCGCGATCCGGCCGGCTCCGGTGCCGATGTCCAGCGTCTCGCCGTGCGCCCGGTCCACCGCGCGGTGGTCGTACGGCTGCCACTCCGCCGGCCCGTCCAGGTAGTGCGCGGACGGGGCGCCGTTGATCAGACCGTCGTCGCGTTCGATGATCTCGATGACCGGTCGCGGCAGTCGACCACCGACCAGGGGCCGGGGGCCTACCCCGGTGGCCACGGCGAGCGTGTCTCGCAGCAGTTCGCCGATCACGTCACCGATTAGAGGCTCAACCGTCACGACGTTCACGCTATCCGGCCACTCAGTGGCCCGCGCCGGCCGTATCCTGGCGGCGTGACCATGCTGGACCGGCTGTCGGCCGAGAAATACATCCTGCTCACGACCTTCCGCAAGGACGGTCGGGCGGTGCCGACCCCGGTCTGGGCGGTACGCGACGGAGAGGCGTTGGCGGTCTGGACCCGGGCCGATTCGGGCAAGGTGAAGCGGATCCGCCGCAACGGCGAGGTGACCGTGGCACCGTGCGATGTGCGGGGTCGGCCCCACGGGGCGGAGGTGTCGGCTCACGCGACGATCTACGGGAGCGGTGACACCGGTCGGGTCCGCGACCTGCTCAAGCACAAATACCGCCTGATCGGCCGACTCAGCCTGCTGGGCAGCCGGTTGCGTCGCGGTGAGGGCGGCACGGTCGGCATCCGGGTGACGTTGGCCGAGCCACGGCGCTGAGCCGCGGCCGGGCATACGAAAGGGGCGGCGGATCGAGATCCACCGCCCCTTTCGAAGAACTGTTGCCGGCTCAGTCGCCCTGCCGCTGCTGCGGGATCTGGCCCTGCAGCAGCGCCCTGACCTCCGACTCACGGTACCGACGGTGGCCACCCAGGGTGCGGATGGCACTGAGCTTGCCAGCCTTGGCCCACCGGGTCACCGTTTTCGGGTCGACCCGGAACATCGACGCCACCTCGGCCGGCGTGAGTAGCGGCTCTGGTTCGTGCGTTCGCGATGCCATCGGTCACTCCTCCACATGTATAGACATCGGCCGGGGTCCCGCCGGCCGACGCGTCTCCCATGGTCCGGCTAGTCCCCGATGTCCGACATGGGCCGAACGGATGAAGGTCCCTAGACGGACGGATGAACCATGCCCGATTTTTACGACTTTTACACGGCAGAAACTACCTTATTCGGACTCATGATCACGGTTCGTGATGCGTCAACTACGAGCACAACTCACCTTGGGAGCGCTCCTAGGGTGATTTGCCCTAGTTGCACCGCTCCAGCAGCTGCACCGCGCGCCACCGCGCCACCAACTTGTCGTACGCGGCCGACGCCTCCTCGGCCTCGCCGCGCGACAGCCCCGCGAGGCCGCCGGCAACCAGCTCGGGCGAGTCGTCCGCGGCGAGTGTCTCGTCGGAGAGCAGGTCGACCAGACCGCCGTAGTCCAGCTCGACCACTGACCGCGGATGGAACTCCTCCAGCCAGCGGGCCGCCTCCTCCACCGCCTCGGTGATCGGCGCCTCGCCCACCGACTTGCGCAGCACCGACAGCGCCCGCGACGAGCGGCGTCGCGCCTTGGAGATTTCGGTGCGGTAGCGCAACGCCCGCCGGCCCGGCTGGGTGACCAGGTCCCGCTCCGCCGGCTCGAAGAGCACGAACCACCGCAGCGGTACCCCCCAGGTGGCGATCTGCTCGTGCACCCGGGGCACCCCGTGCTCCAGCACCCGGGCGCCACTGCGCCAGTCGTCCACCACCGCCCTGGCCTGCCCGGCGAGCACCGGCGGCACGAAGGCGTCGGCGAGCACCGAGGGCACCCCGTCCCGGGCGCTGAGCGCCGCCTCAGCGACCCGGATGCGCAGGTTCCAGGGGCAGACCAGCAGGCCGTCGTCCGTCTCCAGGACGTACGCCTCCTCCGGCAGGTCCGGCAGCCGGGTCCAGCCAGCACCCAGTGCCTCGATCACCGCCGTCCGCTGCCGGCCGGGCCCCTCGACAGGGGCGATCGCGCGCCCCTCCGAGACGTAGCGGCGCCAGTAGCTCTGCCGGTCTCGATCGAAGGCGGCCAGCGGTTCGTACACGCGCAGGTAAGAAGCGAAGAGCGACGGCACCGCGCGATCCTCCCACGAACCACGCCCGTACGCGGTCAGCGGCCGGAGCACGCGCGCCGCACCGTGGGACGGCGGCGGCGCGTCGAGCGCCCGCCCGGCGGCCGATACTAGGCTCGATCACACCGGCAGCATCCCCGCCGGGGTCCACCAGGTCCGCGTCCCACAAGGACGCACACCACAGTAGGAGCCAACCATGGGCGTATTCGCGAGCACCGACGACCCGGTATCGACCGGTCACGAACAGGTCGTGTTCTGCCAGGACAAGCAGAGCGGCCTGAAGGCGATCATCGGGATCTACTCCACCGCGCTGGGCCCGGCGCTCGGCGGCACCCGCTTCTACCCGTACGCGAGCGAGGACGACGCCCTCGCCGACGTGCTGGACCTGTCCCGCGGAATGGCGTACAAGAACGCGCTCGCCGGGCTGGACCTGGGCGGCGGCAAGGCCGTCATCTGGGGCGACCCGGAGCAGATCAAGAGCGAGGCGCTGCTGCGCGCGTACGGCCGCTTCGTGGAGTCGTTGGGCGGCCGCTACTACACCGCCTGTGACGTCGGCACGTACGTCGCGGACATGGACGTCGTGGCCCGGGAGACCCGCTACGTGACCGGGCGCAGCGTGGAGCACGGCGGCGCCGGCGACTCGTCGATCCTCACCGCCTGGGGTGTCTTCCAGGGGATGCGGGCCGCGGCCGAGCACGTCTGGGGCACCCCGAGCCTGCGGGGCCGGCGGGTTGGCGTGGCCGGGCTGGGCAAGGTCGGCAAGTACCTCACCGGGCACCTGCTGGAGGATGGCGCCGAGGTCGTCGCCACCGACGTCAACCCGAAGGCGCTGGCGTGGGTGCGCAGCAACCACCCGCAGGTCACCCTCGTCGATGACGCCAGCGCGCTGGTCGCCGCGGACATCGACGTGTACGCGCCGTGCGCGCTGGGCGGCGCCCTGAACGACGACACCGTGCCGGCGTTGCGCGCCAAGGTGGTCACCGGGGCGGCGAACAACCAGCTCGCCCACCCGGGCATCGAGAAGCTGCTGGCCGACCGGGGCATCCTCTACACGCCGGACTACGTGGTCAACGCGGGCGGCGTGATCCAGGTGGCCGACGAGATCGAGGGCTTCAACTTCGACCGGGCGAAGCTGCGGGCGACCCGGATCTACGACACCACCCGCGAGATCCTGCACCTGGCTGACGCGGAGGGTGTGCCGCCGGCGGTGGCCGCCGACCGGCTGGCGGAGCGGCGGATGGCGGACGTCGGCCGGCTGCGCGCGATCCACCTGCGCTGAGCGTTCCCCCGGGGGCGGATCGACGAGATCCGCCTCCGGGCCCCCGTGCCGGGCGTCGCTGGGTAAGCTGAGCCGGGGTCAAATTTGATGCGGTTTGTCCGGTGTCACGGGTGCTAACCGTTCCGCTCCTTACCCGGTACACTGGGTGACGGCCGGATCGACGCGACGCGCAGAGCCGGCTGACGGTAACCCGAGGTGCCGAACGATGGCATCCCCATGTACCGTAAGAGCCACGAGAGATGCCTGACGTCATCGGGGCCCGCCTTCGGGCTGCCCCGCATTCTGTGCGAGGGGGTCGAGCCATGGGGCGCGGCCGTGCTAAGGCCAAGCAGACTAAGGTGGCGCGGGAGTTGAAGTACCACTCCCCGAACACCGACCTCACCGCTTTGCAGCGCGAACTGGCGGGTGCTGGTAAGTCTGAGCACCACTTCGACGACGACTCTAAAGAGTTCGTCGACGACGATGATGAGGATCACGCGGACGACGATCCGGATCCCTGGGTCCGTCCGACCCGCTGACCTCTCGACGCAGCTGAGCACGCGGTAACCCCCGCGTGCTCACGCACGTCCCGTGCGGGTGCAATCGCCGACGATCAGGGGCCTGGCCCGACCGGATCACTCCGGCCGCTCGACAGGCCCCTGACAACGGCTTCCTCAGCGCGGGCGATTGTTCCAGTTGTAGAACGTCGGGATGTTCTCGAAGTGGTTCCAGGCGCAGACCGCGCTGGAGCCCTCTCCGCCCGACACCTCCGAACGCATCCGCCGTGCGTCCTCGGCCTCCTGGAGCAGTGCGACGAGCGCGGGAGCCGCGTCCCGCACCCGTTCGGTGACTCCGCCGTCCGCTTCGCGCTCAGGCCGCCGGTGACTGGTGGTCTCGGGCATGCTCCAACACTCCCTCCAATAGGCGGATCTTGCTGTTGCGGCAGTGCTCGGTCTCCGTACCGTCAAAACGCCCCAGTTCGAAGTAACGGTTGGCGGCATGGCCACCACCGCAGAAGCCGAAGTACGGGCAGGACGCCCGACACGCCTCCACCCCGGCCAGGAACTCCTTCACCCACGGCGTCGTCGCCGCATTGCCGAGGATCTGCGCCAACGGGGTCGTCAGCACGTTGCCGCTGCTGAAGTCGCCGTAGCGGGGGTCAGTGAAGCCGGCCAACTCCGGGGAGAGCACGATCACCGAGCCGTCGTGGCCGATGGTCGGGATCGGGTCCAGGTGGCGGGGCAGCACCGCGTCCGCCGAGTTGTCGAGCACCGCGGCGGCGTAGCGCAACGACCACTCGATCTCGCGGAGGTGGATCCGGGGCTCCCGGCGCCACGCCCCGACCAGCTCCGCCCAGAACGCGGACACCGCCGCCGGGTCGTGGCGGTTGTCGCGGGTGTTGACGCCCTCGGTCTCCTCGATGTTGATGCCCAGCACGTCGCAGCCCAGCTCAAGGAAGTAGTCGTACAGCTCGGTGGCGAGCCCCGGCTCGGGCCGGGACACCACAGCCAGCGCGGAGAAGGGCAGACCGCGCCGGCGCAGCACCGAGATCCCGTGCAGGATCCGGTCGTACGCCGGCTGACCGCCCCGGTTGACCCGGTCGCCGTTGCGCGCCCGGGGCCCGTCGACGCTCACGCTCACCCGCATCTCGTGCCGGGCGAAGAAATCGCACCAGTCGTCGTCGATGAGGGTGGCGTTGGTCTGCACATGATGCTCGACCTCTGGCCCGAACGGGGCGATCAGATCGGCCAGGTGTTCTCGACCGGCGGCTAGGGGCTCGCCGCCGTGCCACACCACGGAGAACCGACCGTTCGCCGCCCAGGGATTGACCGCGGCTGCGACCGCCTCGGCCACCGCCACCGGCATCCGCCGGTCGGTGGCGCGAAACGGCAGATAGCAGTACGCGCAGTCGAGGTTGCAGAGGGTGGTGGGCTGCATCACGACGTACGACGGGACGGCGGCAAGACCGCGCATCCCGCTGAACGACTGTCCCCGAGCAGCCATCGCCCTCCTCCGCCTAGCCTGAGGGTGCCCTTCAGGCTAGGCGGCATTGGCCACTCGGGTGAAGCCCTGATCAGGTGCCCGTACGATCACCGGAAAGTGATCATCCTCGGGTGTGCTGACCGACCATCTGCACGTTGCCGGTGCCTTCGATGATCTCGCCGGCCTGCCACGCCTCGACGCCACGGCCGGTCAGGGTGGCCAGCGCGCGGTCAGCGTCCTCGGCCGAGACGATCGCGAACATGCCGACGCCCATGTTGAAGGTCGACTCCATGTCGTGGTCGTCGATCCGACCCTTCGTCTGGATCAGGTCGAAGATCGGCTGCGGCTTCCAGGTGGACCGGTTGACCACCGCGTCGACGTGCTCGGGCAGCACCCGGACCAGGTTGCCGGGGATGCCGCCACCGGTGATGTGGGACAGCGCCCGCACCTCGGCCTCGGCGATCAGCTTGAGGCAGTCCTTGGCGTAGATCTTGGTCGGCGTGAGCAGCTCCTCGCCGAGGGTCCGCTGCCGACCGAAGTCGTCGATCACGATGTCCAGACGCATCCGGGCCGCGCCCAGCAGCACGTGCCGGACCAGCGAGTATCCGTTGGAGTGCAGGCCGGAGGAGCGCATGGCGATCACCACGTCGCCCACCTCGACCCGGTCGGGGCTCAGGATGTCGGCTTCCTCGACCACGCCCACGCCGGTCGCGGAGATGTCGTACTCGTCCGGACGCAGCACGCCGGGGTGCTCGGCGGTCTCCCCGCCCAGCAGCGCGCAGCCGGCGTAACGACAGCCGTCGGCGATGCCCGCGCCGATCTCGGCGACCTTGTCCGGCACGACCTCGCCGGTGGCGATGTAGTCGAGCAGGAACAGCGGCTCGGCGCCGCAGGCCACCAGGTCGTCGACGACCATGGCGACCAGGTCGATGCCGACCGTGTCGTGAATGTCCATCTGCTGGGCGATCACCAGCTTGGTGCCAACCCCGTCGGTGGAGGACGCCAGGATCGGGCTCTTGTACTTCTTCGTGTCCAGCCGGAACAGGCCGGCGAAGCCACCGAGGTCACCGAGCACCTCGGGACGGCGGGTCTGCCGCACCTTCGACTTGAGCAGCTCCACCGCGCGGTCGCCCGCGTCGATGGAGACACCGGCGTCGGCGTACGAGACCGAGCGTTTGCGCGCCTGGCGGCCAGCACCGCCCGTCCACGGCTGGCGGTCGCCGCCGGCGCCGGTCGGGCTGCTTCCTGCGCCGCTGCGCTCGGACACGTGCGTCACGGTTCTCCCCTTTGGTTCTCGGTGCCGCCGGCGGTAGCCGGGCCGCGCCGGTTGGTGCTACGGGCGGTTTGCGGTAACGCCACCCGGAGTGGCGACGGACGAGCCGTTGGTGTGCGGGGCCTCCGGCGCCGAGTTGGCGACGCGTCGACCCACCCCTTCGAGCACGTGCTTGCCGATCAGGTTGCCGGCTGGCAACTCGATCGGGTACTCCCCATCGAAACACGCCCGACACAACCTGGTCTTCGGCTGCTCGGTCGCGGCGATCAGGCCGGGAAGGGAAACGAAGCCCAGCGTGTCGGCGCCGATGGAGCGCCGGATGCCGTCGTTGTCCAACCCGTTGGCCAGCAGCTCCGCCCGGGTGGCGAAGTCGATGCCGTAGAAGCACGGCCAGCTGACCGGCGGGGAGGAGATCCGGACGTGCACCTCCAGCGCCCCTGCCTCACGCAGCATCCGCACGATGGCGCGCTGGGTGTTGCCGCGCACGATCGAGTCGTCCACTACCACCAACCGCTTGCCGCGGACGTTCTCCCGCAGCGGGTTGAGCTTGAGCCGGATGCCGAGCTGACGCAGGGTCTGCGACGGCTGGATGAAGGTGCGACCCACGTACGGGTTCTTCATCAGGCCGGCGCCGTACGTGATGCCGGACGCCTCCGCGTACCCGATGGCGGCTGGAGTGCCGGACTCGGGCACCGGGATCACCAGGTCGGCTTCGACCGGGTGCTCCTTGGCCAACTGCCGGCCGATCTGCACCCGCGCCGAGTGGACGTTGCGCCCGGCGATCGTGGCATCCGGGCGGGCGATGTAGACGTACTCGAAGAGGCAGCCCTTCGGCTCCGGCGCGGCGAACCGGGTGGAGCGCAGCCCGTTCTCGTCGATCGCGATCAGCTCGCCCGGCTCTACCTCGCGCACCACGCTGGCGCCGACGATGTCCAGGGCGGCCGTCTCGCTGGCCACGACCCAGCCGCGCTCCAGGCGGCCGAGCACCAGCGGGCGGACGCCGTGCGGATCGCGAGCCGCGTAGAGGGTCGACTCGTCCATGAAGACGAAGCTGAACGCGCCGCGCAGCTGCGGCAGCACCTCCAGCGCGGCTGCCTCGACCGACAGATCCGGTCGGCTGGCGAGCAGCA
Source organism: Micromonospora noduli (assembly GCF_003264365.1). Classification (GTDB taxonomy): domain Bacteria; phylum Actinomycetota; class Actinomycetes; order Mycobacteriales; family Micromonosporaceae; genus Micromonospora; species Micromonospora noduli. The sequence continues at coordinate 37,938 of NZ_PYAK01000011.1, read as the reverse complement.
TCGTCACCAGGGAGGTGTCGTTTGTCGAACCGTCCGCGATGAGGCCGCGCTCGGCGACCTCCTTCTCCAGCTCGGCAGTGTTGACCAGGTTGCCGTTGTGAGCCAGCGCGATGGTCGTGCCGGAGGTGGTCGACCGGATCGTCGGCTGGGCGTTCTCCCAGTTGGACGCGCCGGTAGTGGAGTATCGGGCGTGCCCGATCGCCAGGTGACCGCGCAGGCTGGCCAGGGTGGGCTCGTCGAAGACCTGCGCCACCAGGCCGAGGTCCTTGTAGACCACCACGCCGGAGCCATCGCTCACCGCGATGCCCGCCGCCTCCTGGCCGCGGTGCTGCAGGGCGTAGAGGCCGAAGTAGGTCAGATTGGCAACCTCTTCGCCGGGGGCCCAGACGCCGAAGACGCCGCAGGCATCCTGGGGGCCAGGTCGTTGGGGGTCAAGGTCGTGGCTCAGCCGGCCGTCGCCTCGGGGCACCTACCGCTCCCTCATGCTGGTCTGGACCGGCCGGGCGGGGATCACGGGCGGATCCACTCTCCTCTGCCGGGACCACTGTCATCGCCTGACAGTGTACGCGAATCGACGTCAATACAGAAAGTCACGATTCCCCTGCTCAGCGTTACAGCGAGTGGGACATCGGGACGACTAGAGGGGCAGATAGGCCGAGAGGTCCGCCCGGTTGCCACTCATCTGGACGCGACCGTCGGTGACCGCCGACGCCCAGTCGACCCTGCCGGTTGCCAGCTCCAACCAGGTGTTCGGGGCCATCTCGACCACGTTTGGTGGATTTCCTCTGGTGTGTCGAGGCCCCGGTACGCACTGGATCGCCCCGTATGGTGGGACGCGCACCTCCACCGATCGGCCGGGGGCGCGCTCCGCGAGGACGGCCAACAGCGACCGGACCGCCTCCCGGAACACCGGCCTTTCGGGTGTACGCCCCTCGTCGAGCGCCGACAACGCGGCCGCAATGGCAGCGGACTTACTGTGCGGAGAGGACACGACGGGACGATACGACCCCCAGGCCAGACACGCGACGCTGGCCCTGGGTCGCGCTCATGCAGTCGGACAAGGCATAGTTGCCGACGGCGTATTCGTACCGTGATGATCCCCGGCCCGGCGCCCCGCCGGTCAGAGGGAAGTCAGCCCGGAAGGCGGTGGACGTGTCAACACACCGACGTGCCTGGAAGCAGCGGGCCGGTGTGGTCGTAGCGCTGGTTGCCGGCGCTCTGCTCGCCGTCCCCGCCACACCAGCCATGGCCGCAGATGTCAGTGTTTCCCCCGGCTCAATCACCGTAAACGCCGGCAGCGACGCCACAATCACAGTGCGCGTCACCGGGGGTAATGACGACGAGTCAGCGAAGGTCAGCCTTGCTGGCCTGCCGTCCGGCGTCAGCTGCGCCAGTGGTTGCGGCGATGTCAAGCTCTCCGGCGGCGGCCTGGGCAACCCGACAGGATCGGTGCTGGTCAGGATCGCGGCCAACGACAACGCCGGCGACGCGACCGCGAGCGTCACGGTGGCCGTCGAGGCCGAGTCTGGGCCGGACACCGCCACCGTCTCGCTGACCGTGAAGGGCAAGGCCGCTCCGCCGCCGCCGCAGAACCAGACCGTGCGGTCGGTCTCCGGCAAGGTTGTCTCGCAGGCCGACGGCAAGTCCGTGTCGAACGCGTTCGTGGTTCTTCAGGACACCGCCGGTCACCGTTACGACGCCACGAGCGACGGTAGCGGCAACTTCCGGTTCACCGGCACCACCCAGAACCCGATCGCGCCCGGACGGATCGACCTGGGCGCGTCGTTCGACAACATCAAGGCCTTCAAGTCCCTGAACGCCACCGCCGGGCAGGCGATCACCGGTCAGCGGCTCAGCCTCGCGCTCAAGGTCGAGGTGACGCCCAGCGCCACCCCGTCCGCCACTCCCGAGGCCACCCCCACCGACGAGGCGACCGAGGAGGGCACCGAGGAGGAGCCCACCGAGGAGGCCAGCCAGGGTGCTCCGGCGAACGCCGCGAACAACGAGGACAGCGGTGGCATTGGCTCGTACATGATCATTTTGCTCGGTGGTCTCCTGGTCGCCGCCGGTGTCGGCACGATCGTGCTGCTCTGGATGAAGCGCAGGGAGAACGGCGACGACGACGACGCTCCGGCGGCCGCTGGTGGCGGCGGTGTGGTGCCGCCCTCGCGGGGCGGGTTCCGCGGTCCCGACGACCAGACCCGGGTGGTCGGCGGTCGTCCCGGCGGCGGAGCGGACCCGACCATGGTCGGCGGCGCGGCGCTGAGCGAGGCGCCGACGATGATGCACCGACCGGTGGTCGACGACGTTCCGCCAGACCCGTACGGCGCGCCTGCCCAGGCGTACGGCGGCGCGGGTCAGCAGGGCTGGGGCGGCGCCGGCTACGGCGAGGAGCCAGCGTCCGCTGGGTACGGTGCCGGCGGCTACGGCGCTCCGGCCGGCCCGGAGGGCGGGTACGGCGCCGGTGCGGCCGGTGACGCTTACGGTGCCGCGCCCAGTGGCGGCTACGGCAACGCTCCGGCCTCGGGTGGCGGCTACGGCAACGCACCGGCCTCCGGCGGCGGCTACGGCAGTCGCGACTACGACGCCCCGGGTGGCACCGCCGCGTATCCGGCGGCTCCCGCTGGCGGACCGGCGTACGGCGAGCGGTTCGACGAGCCGACCGGCCGGTACACCGGCGACAGCACCCAGTACCCGGCCCCGGCCGACCCGTACGCCACCGGCGTCTACCAGCCTGAGCAGGGGCAGGGGTACGGCCAGCCCGATGCCGCCCCGTACGGCGGTCGCGCTGCCGAGCCGACCGCGGGGTACGGCGCTCCGGAGGCGGGCGGGTACGACCAGGGTGGCTACGGCCAGCAGGCCGGTGGATACGACCAGGGCGGTAACTACGGCCAGGAGCCTCCGCAGCAGCGCGGCGGCTACGACGACCGGGGCTACGACCAGGGTGGCTACGGCCAGCAGCCCGCCGGGCGGAACCGACCGGACACCCCGCCGCCACCGCCGCCGACCGAGCGGGGCGGTCGCCGCCTCGACTGGCTGGACGACTGACCCCACCCACCACAGCGCCATGGAAACGGCCACCCGGATCTCCGGGTGGCCGTTTCGCTGTCACAAGACCCACTCGCGATCAGTGAAGTCGGGCCATCCCGCAAGCGTGGACACCGCGACTTCCTGAAAGCCGAGTTGATCACAAGGCACGGTCAGGTGCGGGCCGGCGCGGTCAGGTGCGGGCCGGCACGGTCAGGTGCGGGCCGGCGCGGTCAGGTGCGGGCCGGCGCGGTCAGGCGGCGGAGAAGACGCCCTGGTGGAGCACCGGCACGACGTCCGACACGCCGATCCGGACGGCGACGTCCACGTCCGCGGCGAAGCCGCTTTCGGTCAGCTCCCGTCCGGAGACGCTGCCGCGCACCGCGGCGGGCAGATCCGGGGTGCTCGCCAGCGCGGCGAGCGCCATGGCCGCCTCCACCGAGAGCCCACCCGGCACGCCGGAGAGGGCGTCCAGCACCGAGGCGGCGCCAAGTTGGTCCTCCACCGACGGTCGCAGCGACCCGTCCGGCCACCGCTCCCCGGAGGCGATCACGCCGATCGGGGCGTCCAGCGTGCCGTACCCCTGGCGGCGCAGCCAATGCCCGACGGCGCGCGCGTTGCGCAGGCACGCCGCGACCACCGGCAGGCCGGTGGCGCTGGCGGCGGCGCTGATTGCCGAGCCGTTCGGGGAGGGCAGCACGAGGTCCGCCACCACGGGTGCGCTGCTCAGCGCGGCGGGCGAGAGCGACCACGGGTGTTCCGCTGTCGTCTGCCGCCGCCCGACAGCAGCGGTCGCACCGACCCGTACGGCGTACTCGGCGGCCTGCTCACCCCAGGGGAACGGGTGCACCCGCATGCCCCGGGCGACCGCCACCTCCACGGCGGTGGTGAACGAGAGGACGTCCACCACCACCAACGCCGCGCAGACCCGGCCGAGTTCCGCCGCCCCGGTCAGCCCCCAGTCGAACCGGGCACCCGATCCGGGTTGGCCGTAGACGGCGGCCGTCAACGCCTCAGCGCTCGTCGGGCGACGGCTCGGTGACACCGGAGTCAGACTCGGACGCCCCGCCGGGCTGCTCCGACCCGATCGGCTCGACCGCGCCGGTCTCCGGGGAAGGACCCGAGGAAGCGATCGGCTCGGAGACCACCGCCGCCGCGTCCACCGGCTCAGCCTGTGCGACCGGCAGCGGAACGGCCTCGACCGCACCCGCCACACCGGCAGCCGGCGCGGGCACCTCGACTGCCGCCGAGCCCCCGAAGAGGCGCGGCAACGTCTCGGTGTGCGCGGTGCGCAGCTCGTCCAGGCCGATCCGGAACTGGCCGTGCACCTCGAGCGCCCCGCCGGACGGGTCGGTGACGCCGATCAGCTCGAACGGCACGCCCCGCTCGGCGCAGAGCGCCGCGAACGCCTTGTCGTGGCCGCGCGGCACCGAGACCAGCGCCCGCGTGGCGGACTCGCTGAACAGGTAGACGAACGGCATCGAGCCCTCGGCGAACTGCTCCGGCACCGCGATCCGCGCACCGACGCCGCGCCGCAGGCAGGACTCGACAAGGCTCTGGGCGAGACCGCCGTCGGAGAGGTCGTGCGCGGAGGCAAGGTGGCCGACCCGGGCCGCCTCGGCCAGCAGCTCGGCGAGCGCCTTCTCGCGGAGAAGGTCGACCTGCGGCGGAATACCACCGAGGTGCTCGTGCGTCACCCAGGCCCACTCCGAGCCGGACAGCTCCACGTTCGTCTCGCCGAGCAGGTAGAGCTGGTCGTGGTCGCCGCCGGCGCGCGGCACGAAGCCCATCGGCACCCGGTCGGCGACGTTGTCCAGCACGCCCAGCACACCGACCACCGGGGTCGGGTGGATGGCCGCGGCACCGGTCTGGTTGTAGAAACTCACGTTGCCGCCGGTCACCGGGATGCCCAGCTCCAGGCAACCGTCCGCCAGGCCGCGGACGGCCTCGGCGAACTGCCACATGACGCCCGGGTCCTCCGGGGAGCCGAAGTTGAGGCAGTCGGTGACGGCGATCGGCTTGGCGCCGGTCACCGCCACGTTCCGGTACGCCTCGGCCAGGGCCAGCTTGGTGCCGTTGTACGGGTCGAGCCTGGCGTACCGGCCGTTGCCGTCCACCGACAGCGCCACACCGAGACCGGTCCGCTCGTCGATCCGGATCACGCCGCCGTCCTCCGGCTGGGCGAGCACTGTGTTGCCCAGCACGTAGCGGTCGTACTGCTCGGTGACCCAGGACTTGTCGGCCAGATTGGGCGACGCGATCATGCGCAGCACGGTCTCCCGCAGCGCCTCCGGGTCGGCCGGGCGGGGCAGCGTCTCGGCCCGGTCGGCCTGGAGCAGGATCAGGTCGGCCGGCTCACGCATCGGTCGGGCGTAGACCGGGCCGTCGTCGACCAGCGAACCCGGCGGCACGTCGACGACGAGGTGGTTCTGCCAGGTGATCAGCAGGCGACCGGGGCTGCCGTCCGGCTCCGGTGCGGTGACCTCACCGATCGCGGTGGCGAGGACGCCCCACTTCTCGCAGGTCTTGAGCACCGCGTCGAGCTTGTCCGGCTCGACGACCAGCAGCATCCGCTCCTGCGACTCGCTGGCCAGGATCTCGTGCGGGTCCATCGAGGGCTCGCGCAGCGGCACCCGCTCCAGCCAGACCCGCATGCCGGTGCCGGCAGCGGCGGCGGTCTCGGTGAGCGCGCAGGTCAGACCGGCGCCGCCGAGGTCCTGGATGCCGACGACCAGTTGGCCGTCGTACAGCTCGAGGCACGCCTCGATCAGCAGCTTCTCGGTGAACGGGTCACCGACCTGCACGGCGGGGCGACGCGCTTCGCTGCCCTCGTCGAAGGTGGCGCTGGCCAGCACCGAGACGCCGCCGATGCCGTCGCGGCCGGTCTTGGCGCCCATCAGCACGACAACGTTGCCCGGGCCGGCGGCGGCCTTGTTCTGCAGCCGGCTGACCGGCAGCACGCCCAGGCAGAGCGCGTTGAGTAGCGGGTTGCCCTGGTAGGAGGGGTCGAAGACCAGCTCACCACCGATGTTGGGCAGGCCCAGGCAGTTGCCGTAGCCGCCGACGCCGGCGACCACACCGGTGAGCACCCGGGCGGTGTCCGGGTGGTCCGCGGCACCGAAGCGCAGCGGGTCCATCACCGCGACCGGGCGGGCGCCCATGGCGAGGATGTCCCGGACGATGCCGCCGACGCCGGTCGCCGCGCCCTGGTACGGCTCGACGAAGCTCGGGTGGTTGTGCGACTCGACCTTGAAGGTCACCGCGAGCTCGTCGGAGATCTGCACGACACCGGCGTTCTCACCGATGCCGGCGAGCATCCGGTCGCTGTGCGGGGCCTTCTCACCGAACTGGCGCAGGTGCACCTTGCTCGACTTGTAGGAGCAGTGCTCGCTCCACATGATCGAATACATCGCCAGCTCGGACTGCGTGGGCCGGCGGCCGAGGATCTGCCGGATCCGGTCGTACTCGTCGTCGCGCAGACCAAGCTCGGTGTACGGCTGAAGCTCGCCCGGGGTGCCACCGGCGCGCGGCACGGTGTCCACGCCCTCGGTCCAGACGGCGGCGGCCGGCTGGGCGGGAGCGGTCGCCGGTGCGACCGGCTGCGCCGCGCTCGGCTCGGCCGGCTGCGCCGGGGCGGAGTACGCCTCCGGTGTGTCCCGTACCGGGTCCGGATGGGTGGTCATGACCTCTCCTCGCTGCGCTCGTGCCCGCCAGGCCGGCGGTTGAGCTGACCGATGATCGTGCCGCCGGTCATGCCGGCGCCCCCACCAGGTGCTTGAGGACCGACGTGAAGAAGCCGAGGCCGTCCAGCGAAGGGCCGGTGAGCGCCTCCACCGCGTGCTCGGGGTGCGGCATGATGCCGACCACGTTGCCGGCGGCGTTGGTGATCGCGGCGATGTCGCGCTGGGACCCGTTGGGGTTGCCGCCGACGTAGCGGGCGACCACCCGACCTTCGGCTTCGAGCTGGTCCAGCGTCGCGGTGTCCGCGACGTAGCAGCCCTCGCCGTTCTTGACCGGGATGAGCACCTCCTGGCCGGGCTGGAACGCGTTGGTCCACGCCGTCCCGGCCGACTCGATGCGCAGGACCTGGTCCCGGTTGCGGAAGTGCAGGTGCTGGTTGCGGGTGAGCGCGCCGGGCAGCAGGTGCGCCTCGCACAGGATCTGGAAGCCGTTGCAGATGCCGAGCACCGGCAGACCACCCCGGGCGGCGTCCACGATCGTCTCCATCACCGGGGCGAACCGGGCGATGGCGCCGCATCGCAGGTAGTCACCGTAGGAGAAACCGCCGGGCAGGACGACCGCGTCGACACCGTGCAGCTCCGGGTCGCCGTGCCAGAGCCGGACCGGCTCAGCGCCGGCGATCCGGACGGCCCGGGCCGCGTCCCCGTCGTCGAGCGAGCCGGGGAAGGTGACCACACCGACCCGGGCGGTCACGAGCGGGCGTCCGCAGTCTCGTCGGCCTCGACCAGGCGGACGGTGAAGTCCTCGATGACCGGGTTGGCGAGCAGTTTGTCGGCAATCTCCCGAGCGCGGTCCAGGTCCGGTTCACCGGTGAACTCGATCTCGATCCGCCTGCCGATCCGAACCGAGGCGACGTCACCGACGCCGAGCCGGGGCAGCGCGTTTGCGACGGCCTGGCCCTGCGGATCAAGGATCTCGGGCTTGAGCATGACGTCGACGACGACGCGAGGCACTGGGCACTCCTGACTGTGTACGCAGTTGGGTGCCGACCCACAATGGGCGAGCGCAGCCAGCGTACCTGGCAGATATCGCCGCGGACGCACCGGCCGGGTGCAGTTCAGGCAGTGATCGACATTACTGACGCCCAGTCGGACCTGTCACGCACGACAGGTGGCCCTAGCAGGTCATATACGGCGCAGCGGGTGGCCGAATCGTTACATTGGGCAACCTCGATCAACTCCTTGATAACGATCGCGTCGCGTCCTACTCTACATCGACGCAAGTCGATTTCGCCGGCTCCGGGAACCCCCGCCGCCCGGCACCATCCGCACCCGGCGACCCCGGGCCCGCCCCGTCCAAGGAGTCCACCCGATGCGCATCCGCCCCCTGCTCGCCGTACTCAGCACCGCGCTGGTCGGCGCCCTCGGCGTCACGTCCGCCGCGTCCGCCGCCCCCGTTGCCCCCGCCGGCCCACAACCCATCATCGGCGGCGGCACCGTCTCGTCCGCGCCCTGGGCCGCCGCGGTGCTCAGCAACGGCTCGTTCACCTGCTCCGGCAGCGTCATCGCCGCGCAGTGGGTGCTCACCGCCCGGCACTGCATCAGCGGCACCATGTCGGTGCGCGTCGGCAGCGTGAACCGCACCTCCGGCGGGGTCACCCGCACGGTCAGCGCCACCTACACCCGCAACGACCTCGCGCTCATGCGGCTCTCCAGCACCGTCAGCACCTCCACCGTGAGCCTGGCCAGCAGCAACCCGCCGATCAACTCGACGAACTCGATCTACGGCTGGGGCATGACCTGCTACAGCGGCTGCTCGGCGTCCACCGTGCTGAAGACCGCCACCGTCCGGGTGACCAGCAACAGCGCCACCGACGCGTACGGCGGCCAGGCGATCCGCAGCACCCGGATCAACGGCAACGCCTGGCGCGGTGACTCCGGCGGCCCGCAGTTCTACAACGGTCAGCAGGTCGGCGTCGCCTCCACCGCCGACGGGTCGAGCATCCAGAACTACGGCAGCGTTGCGTACAACCGGGCCTGGATCACCTCGGTGGCCGGTGTCTGACGGTTAGCGCCCCGCTCGGCGCGGATGGTCGGCCACGTGCCGGCCGTCCGCGCCGCGTCGTTTTGCAGCATCCGATCAGGTGAACAATGCACACGATCGGGTCGCGCCACTCCTGACAGCATCGGAACCGTGCTGGTCGTGACGACAGAGCAACTGCCCGGCTACGAGATCCGCCAGATTCTCGGTGAGGTGGTGTCATCGATGGCCAGGACGCGCAACCCGTACCGCGAGGGTGTGAAGAACCTGCGCGGTGGCGCGTACGACCCGATGGCCCCGGACAACCTGACCCGGTGGCGCACCGACTCGGTGGCCCGCCTCGGCGAGGAGGCCCTGCGGCTCGGCGCGAACGCGGTGATCGGCATGCGATTCGACAGCCGGGACTGTGGCGAGATGTGGATGGAGATCTGCGCGTACGGGACGGCCGTGGTCGCCGTACCCAAGATGCCCGAGGTCATGCCGGCCGACCAGCCGGCGGTCGCCGCGGAAACCGCGGAAATCGCGGGCTTCACCGGGTCTCCCGGCGGCATCGCCGAACCGGCCAGCGCTCCCAACCTGAGAACCGCCGCCGAAACCCCAACCGGCGAATAACCCACCAACCGGCCCACCGGGCCCCCTCTCCCGTGTTGATCAAGAGGTTTCGGTCATCACGGAGATCGAAAATGACGCAAACCTCTTGATCACCCGGGGAAGGGCGGGGGTGGGGTGGGAGGGGTGGGGTTAGAGGATGGGGGGTGGGCTGTAGGTTGCCGCGTTTGGGTGGGCGGTCACCACAGTGGTGATGCGGCTTGTCACCGCTGCCACCTGGGCTTGGGCGGCACCTACGAAGGCGTTGTGGTCGGCGACCAGGGTGTCGATGTCGGCGCGGGACAGGCCGAGTCGACCGTCCGCCGCCAGGCGGTCGAAGAGGTCGTTCTCCGGTGAGCCCTTCTCGCGCATCCCCAGGGCCACCGCCACCGCGTGCTCCTTGATCACCTCGTGGGCGACCTCCCGGCCGACGCCCCGCCGGACCGCCGCGACCAGGATCTTCGTGGTGGCCAGGAACGGCAGGAAGCGCTCCAGCTCCCGGTTGATCACCGCCGGGTACGCGCCGAACTCGTCGAGCACGGTGAGGAACGTCTGGAACAGCCCGTCGGCGGCGAAGAACGCGTCCGGCAGTGCCACCCGGCGGACCACCGAGCAGGACACGTCCCCCTCGTTCCACTGGTCACCGGCCAGCTCGCCGACCATCGACAGGTAACCCCGGATGATCACGGCGAAGCCGTTCACCCGCTCGGAGGAACGGGTGTTCATCTTGTGCGGCATCGCGCTGGAACCGACCTGCCCCGGCTTGAAGCCCTCGGTCGCCAGCTCCTGACCGACCATCAACCGGATCGTGGTGGCCAGCGACGACGGCGCGGCGGCCGTCTGGGCCAGCGCGGCCAGCACGTCGAAGTCCAGCGAGCGCGGGTAGACCTGCCCGACGCTGTCCAGCACCCGGGAGAAGCCCAGGTGCTCGGCGACCCGTCGTTCCAGCTCGGCCACCTTGTCGGCGTCGCCGTCGAAGAGGTCGAGCTGGTCGGCGGCCGTGCCGACCGGTCCCTTGATCCCCCGCAGCGGGTAGCGGGCGATCAGCTCCTCCAGCCGCTCGTACGCGATCAGCAACTCCTCGGCCGCCGACGCGAAGCGCTTGCCCAGCGTGGTGGCCTGCGCCGCCACGTTGTGCGAACGGCCGGTCATGACCAGCTCGGAGTGCTCGTGGGCCAGCCAGGCCAACCGGGCGAGGGTTGCCACCACCCGGTCACGGATCAGCTCCAGTGAGGCGCGCACCTGGAGCTGCTCGACGTTCTCGGTGAGGTCCCGGGAGGTCATCCCCTTGTGCACGTGCTCGTGCCCGGCGAGCGCGCTGAACTCCTCGATCCGGGCCTTCACGTCGTGCCGGGTGACCCGCTCCCGCTCGGCGATCGAGGCGAGGTCGACCTGGTCGAGCACCCGCTCGTACGCCTCGACCACGCCGTCCGGCACCGGCACGCCCAGGTCGCGCTGAGCGCGCAGAACGGCGAGCCAGAGCCGCCGCTCCATCCGTACCTTCTCCTCCGGGGACCAGAGGGCGACCAGTTCGGGCGAGGCGTACCGGTTGGCCAGCACGTTGGGGATCGTCGTCACGTGCCTCATTCTCTCCTACCCGGCGGCCCGTCCGGCCAGCAGGCCAGGGCGGGTGCCGGTGGGGCCGGTTGGCCGTTTTGTCGCCCGGGGCGGTGTGCTACCAGCCGGTATCGGATCATGGCTCCATCTGATCTCCGGCGAAGCCGAATCCACCCTTCACGACAGAGGGCATGCATGCGTAGAAGATCCCTCGCCGGCCTCACCGCGATCGCGGTGACCGGCGGCACCCTGCTGGCCACCGGCGCACCCGCCCAGGCAGACGACCCTGTGATGCTTCTGCATGTCAATCAGGCCGACGCGAACTGCTCCGACCAGGGGCCCGGCTCCGACGACACGCCGTTCTGCACGATCGGTGCGGCAGCCGCCGTGGTGACCGCCCCAGGGGAGGTCTGGATCGACGGCGGCACCTACGCCGAGCGCGTCACCATCACCAGCTCTGGCACACCAGAGGCAGGGATCGCCTTCAAGGCCCGGAACCCTCGCACCCCGGTGACGCTCGTCGGTCCGAACGCGGGGCTGGTCGTCGACGGCCAGCACGACATCTATATCCAGGAAATCAATGTCAGTGGGTCTGCCGACGTGCCCGCCCTCGATCTGCGGAACGCCTCGAACGTAGTGGTCGCGGGCGGCAGATTCACCATGGCGAACGTCGCCACCGCGCCCGCCATCCGACTCGCCAATGCGACGTGGACATGGCTGGATGGCCTCATCGCCACCGGAGCGGCGCTCGCCGACGGATTGACGATGGATGCCTCCACCAGCGACGTGCGCGTTAGCAACACGCTGGTGTCGACCGCCCCGAACCACGTCGCCGCCGATAACGGCGTGGGCATTCGAGTCGACGGGCCGCGCAGCACGATCGTTGACGGCGATGTCGCCGGCTTCTCCGGAGCTGCCATCTCGGTGGGCCCTGCCGCCTCCGGGACGGTGATCGCCAACAACCGGATCAGGGGCGGGATCGGATACGGCATCCACAACCGCGGAGCCGTGGGCACGGGCATCGCCAACAACGACATCCAGGACCGTTGCCTGGGCGGCGTCCGGGTCGACGGGGCGTCGTCCCAGGTCTCGGTACAGAACAATGTGCTCCGCAACAACGGCGCCTTCAACCAGGGCTACTGCGATCCGCAGGCTCCCGCGGGTGCCGAGATCGGGGTCCACGGCGCGGCGCTGAGCGGCACGGTGATCGATTACAACAACACCTGGCATCAGTCCACGTCCGCGACCGGCTACTCCTGGAACGGAACCAGGATGGGTCTCACCCAGTTCCGCACCGTCTCCGGGCAGGCCGCACACGACCGGTACACGTCGGATGTCCGGGACAACGTCGACTCGGCGAACTCGACGGCACCCGGCTACCAGGACCTTGACACCAGCGGAAAGCCACGCCGGGACGATCCGGCCGTTGCGAACACCGGCGCAGGCCCGATCGTGTACGCCGACCGTGGCACTGCTGAGTCCATCAAATACCCGGTGTCGTCCTTCGACGCCACAGTGGACCTCGCCACGAGCACTGTCAGGGTGGACGCCTCCGCCTCCACGCCGGGCTTCGTCCCGATCGATAGTTACGAGTTCCGTTGGGGCGACGGCACCTCCACCAGCCAGTCCGGTCCGATCGCCACGCACAAATACGCCACGTCGGGCACCTATGACGTGACCGTTGTCCCCAGGGGTAGCGATGGCCTCGTCGGCAGCAGCACCGAGCAGGTCAGCGTGCTGCGGCGGACCGCTTCCGTGGGCCTGCTCGCGTTGTCCAACCGTCGCTACGTAGGTACATCCGCGTCGGTTCTCCTGCCGAACCAGGTCGGGTTGACCGCCGCCGCGCAGTACGACCTGGCGGACGCCGGCAACGGCCAGGTGGCCCTCGTCGCGCGGGCCAACGGCCGCTACGTCACGCAGTTGGCCAACGAGTCCCTGAACGCCGCGGGCCAGGTGGTTGGCACCACCGAGAAGTTCACTGTCGTCCGCAACAGTGAGGGCACCGTCAGCCTCAAGGCGAGCAACAACCTGTACGTCACCGCCGACGCCAGCGGCACCGTCTCGATGAGCGCCAGTCGGTCCACCATCGGCACCTCGGAGAAGTTCGCCCAGGTTCCGGTCGCCGACGCGAACAGGTCGCTGAAGGCCAGCGTGAACGGCCGTTTCGTGATGGCCGACGGTGCCGGTGTGAAGCCGCTGATCGCGAGCGCGGCGACCGCCGGTAGCTGGGAGCGGTACGACTTCGCCGACCTCGGTGGCGGTCAGATCGCCGTCTTCGCCCGCGCCAACAGCCGTTTCGTGTCCGCCGACGGCGCAGGCACCAAGCCACTGATCGCCAACGGCCCGGCCGTCAGCACCTGGGAGCGGTTCACAATGGTCCGCAACAGCGACGGCACGGTCAGCTTCAAGGCCGGCATCAACAACAAGTACGTCAGCGCCGACGGCGCGGGCAGCAAGCCGCTGATCGCCAACGGCCCGGCCGTCAGCACCTGGGAGAAGTTCACCCTCGGCTGAGCCCTACCGCACTGTCGACGCCCGCCGGACCCTCGGGTCCGGCGGGCGTCGTCGTGCGAGGGCACAGTCAGCGCAGCTCGTAGACCGTCAGCCACCCGTTGGTGGCCGTTTTGTCACCCAGGTCAGCGCCTCGCTTGTTGATCATGCAGGATCGCCTTATCTGACTCCCGGCATCGCCGGGTCCTCCTCATCTTCGAGGCCAGCATGCGTAAATCCTTCTTCTCCGCTTTCGCGACAGTCGTACTGACCGGCGGCACCCTGGTGGGCACCGCGCTGCCCGCCCAGGCGGACGCTCCGACGACGCTCTACGTCCGGCAGAATCTCGCCACCGGTTGCTCCGACCAGTACCCGGGCACCTTGGCGCAACCGTTCTGCACCATCGGTGCCGCGGCCGCGGTGGTCACGCCCGGCCAGTCGGTGGACGTCGGCGGCGGCAACTACCGGGAGCGCGTCACGATCCGCACGTCCGGCACGCCTGAGCAGCCGGTCACCTTCTTCGCTAGCTCTGGGGCGACCCTGATCGGCGCGACGGCCGGCTTCGTGATCGACGGCCAGCACGATGTCGTACTCCGGAATTTCCGCAGCATCGGGTCGACCAGCGTGCCCGGCCTCGACCTGCGCAACTCCTCGCGGATCACCGTTCAGGTCGGCACCTTCGCGATGGACACCTCCTCGACCGCGCCCGCAGTGCGGTTGGCTGGCGTCATCGGGTCGACACTGAGGCAGATCAGCACCGGCGGGGTGGCCCCGAGCGGCGGGATCACCATCGACGCCGCGAGCAGCGAAGTTCTCGTCCAATCCGTGAACGTGTCGAGCAACATCGCGCACGAGCCACCCACCGGCAGCGTCGGCGTTCGGGTCGACGGGCCGAGGGTCAGCATCCTCGACAGCACGTTCAGCGGCTTCAGCGGTGCGGCAGTCGCCATCGGGGTGGGCGCGGTCGGCACGGTGGTGGCCAACAACCGGGTCGACGGTGGTCGCGGTCACGGGGTGCACAACAACGGTGGCACCGGCACGGCGATCACCAACAACACCATCAAGGACCGCTGCCGCGACGGCATCCGCGTCGACGGAGCCTCGTCCGGCGTTTCAGCGCAGAACAACGTGCTGGTCACGAACGGCTTCTTCCGCCAGGGCTACTGCGACGCGGCGTTCCTCGACGGTGTCGAGATCGGCGTCTACGGCGGTGCGGTCGGGAAGACGGTGGTCGACTACAACAACGCCCACCACTACTACAACGACTCGCCGCAGATCTACGCCTGGAACACCCCGATGGGTCTCGCCGCGTTCCGGGCCGCCTCCGGCCAGGCCGTCCACGACCGCGAGACGGGACAGACCCGGGACAACATCGACTCGGCGAACTCGGCGGCCCCCGGTTACCCGACGCTCGACCGCGCCGGCTCGCCGCGCATCGACGACCCGACCGTGCCGAACACCGGCGCCGGCTCGGTCACCTACGCCGACCGTGGAACCGTGGAGACCATCCGAAGCCCCGTGGTGTTGTTCGACGTCGCCCTGAACATCCAGGCGCGCTCAGTCACCGTGGACGCGTCCGCCTCCACCCCCGGCCTCAATCCGATCGCGTCCTACGAGTTCTCGTTCGGTGACGGCAGCCTGGTCACCCAGACGAGCCCGATCGCCTCGCACACCTACGCGAACCCCGGCACCTACTTCGTCAACATCACTGTCAAAGGCACCGACGGTCGGTCGACGACCCGCAATACTCAGATCAGCATGCTGCGGCCGACCGGGACCATTGGTCTACGCGCCCTGTCCAACCGGCGTTACGTCAGCTACGAGACCGGCTTCGGGCTTCGGCCCAACCAGGCCGAACCGAGCACCATCGCGCAGTTCGACCTGGCGGACGCTGGCAACGGCAAGGTCGCCCTCTTCTCCCGGGCGGTCGGGCGCTACGTCGCCATCTCCCAGTTCGACCTCTCCGTATTGACGGCGGACAGCATCCTCGTGGACGTACGCGAGTCGTTCACGCTGGTGCGCAACGGCGACAGCACCATCAGCCTCCAGGCCCCCATCACCAACAAGTACGTGACCGCCGACGTCGACAGCGCCGTTCCGATGAGCGCCAGCGTGTCCACCATCGGCACCTGGGAGAAGTTCCTCCAGGTCGTCGTACCGGACGCGAACCGGTCCCTGAAGGCGAAGGTCAACAGCCGCTTCGTCAGCGCCGACGGCGCGGGGACCAAGCCGTTGATCGCGAGCGCGGCAACCGCCAGCAGTTGGGAGCGGTTCGACGTGGTGGATCTCGGCAACGGGCAGGTTGGCCTCCTCGCCCGCGTCAACAACCGCTTCGTGTCGGCCGACGGCGCAGGCGCCAAGCCGCTGATCGCGAGCGCATCGACGGCCAGCACCTGCGAGCGGTTCACAATGGTCCGCAGCAGCGACGGCACTGTCAGCTTCAAGGCCGCCGTCAACAACAAGTACGTCAGCGCCGACGGCGCGGGCAGCAAGCCACTGATCGCCAACGGCCCGGTCATCAGCACCTGGGAGAGGTTCACCCTCGGTTGAGCCCCACCGCACTGTCGACGCCCGCCGGGACCCTCGGGTCCGGCGGGCGTCGCCTTGCACACTCCGCTCAGCGCTCCAGGATGGCGGTCACGCCCTGACCACCGGCGGCGCAGATGGAGATCAGCCCTCGCCCGCCGCCCCGCTCGGCCAGCAGCTTGGCCAGGGTCGCCACGATCCGTCCACCGGTGGCGGCGAACGGATGCCCGGCGGCCAGCGACGAACCGTTGACGTTGAGTCGGTCGGTGTCGATCGCGCCCAGCGGGGCGTCCAGCCCGAGCCGGTCCTTGGCGAACTCCGGCGACTCCCAGGCGGCGAGGGTGGCCAGCACCTGCGACGCGAACGCCTCGTGGATCTCGTAGTAGTCGAAGTCCTGCAACGTCAGCCCGGCACGGGCCAGCATCCGGGGCACCGCGTACGCGGGTGCCATCAGCAGCCCCTCGTCGCCGTGCACGAAGTCCACCGCCGCCGTCTCCGACCAGCTGAACCAGGCCAGCACGGGCAGGTGGTGCGCTGCCGCCCACTCCTCGCTGGCCAGCAGCACTGTGGACGCGCCGTCGGTGAGCGGTGACGAGTTGCCGGCCGTCATGGTGGCCTGCTCGGCATCCGGGCCGCGGGTGCCGAAGACCGGCTTCAGCGAGGCGAGTTTCTCCAGGCTGCTGTCGGGACGCAGGTTCTGATCCCGGGTTAGCCCCAGGTACGGCGTCATCAGGTCGTCGAAGAAACCCCTGTCGTACGCGGCGGCGAGGCGCTGGTGTGAGCGCAACGCCAGCTCGTCCTGGGCGCGCCGGTCGATCTGCCAGCGCAGGGCGGTGCGGGCGGCGTGGTCGCCCATGGACAGGCCGGTACGCGGCTCTGCGTTGCGCGGGATCTCCGGCTTGAACGGCTGAAGTGGGCGCAGCTTCGCCGCGATCTTGAGCCGTTCGCCCAGCGTGCGGGCCGAGTTGAGCTTGAGCAGCGTGCGGCGCATCTCCTCGTTGACGGCGAGCGGGGCGTCGGAGGTGGTGTCGACACCGCCGGCGATGCCCACGTCGAGCTGACCGAGGGCGATCTTGTTGGCGACCAGGATGGTCGCCTCCAGGCCGGTGCCGCAGGCCTGCTGGATGTCGTACGCCGGGGTGTGTGGGTCGAGCCGGGAGCCGAGGACCACCTCGCGGGTGAGGTTGAAGTCGCGGGAGTGCTTGAGCACCGCCCCGGTGACCACCTCGCCGATGCGCTGCCCGGCCAGCCCGTAGCGGGCGATCAGGCCGTCGAGCGCCGCGCCGAGCAGGTCCGCGTTCGACGCGTCCGCGTAGCGGGCGTTGGAACGGGCGAAGGGGATGCGGTTGCCCCCGATGACCGCGACCCGCCGGATGCTCTGCACGATCCGCCTCCTCGACATGTGTTGCTCGAACCCTACTCGCCAGTAGGCTACGCCCATGACCGACAGGTACGCGAGCTTCGTCCAATCGGCCGCCGGCCGCGCGCTGGTCAAGCGCCTCGGGCTGCCCGACCCGCCCCGACTGCGCCGGCACCACCCCGGCGACCCGCTGCTGGCCGGCCCGGCCCTGCTCGGCGCGGCCACCGGCGGCCGGCTCGGCGAGCCGATCGCCAAGATCCTCACCGCCGCCGGTGTCGAGCTGGCCGACCCGGCCGCCGCCACCCCGCAGCGCTACGGGGCACTGCTCTTCGACGCCACCGGGATCACCGACTCGGCCGAGCTGCGCCAGCTCTACGACTTCTTCCACCCGCAGGCCCGGGCCGTGCTGCCCAGCGGCCGGGTGATCGTGCTGGGCACCCCGCCGCAGGAGTGCCCGACACCCCGCGAGGCGACCGCCCAGCGCGCCCTCGAAGGGCTGGTCCGCAGCATCGGCAAGGAGTTCGGCCGGGGCATCACCGCGCACCTCGTCTACCTGAGCAGTACCGCAGCCGACGACCCGGCCCACTCCGCTGGCAGGACCACCAGCCTCGAATCGACACTCCGGTTCCTGCTGTCCGGCCGGTCCGCGTACGTGTCGGGACAGGTCATCCGGGTCGGCGGCGGCGCGGCGAGCGTCCCGGCCGACTGGGACCGCCCACTGGACGGGCAGGTCGTGCTGGTCACCGGTGCCGCACGGGGCATCGGTGCGGCACTGGCGAAGGTGCTCGCCCGCGACGGCGCGAAGGTGGTGGCCCTGGACATCCCGGCCGCCGGTGACGCGCTCGCCGCGGTGGCGAACGACATCGGCGGCACCGCCGTCCAACTCGACCTGACCGCGCCGGACGCACCGACCCGACTCGCCGAGCACCTGGCCAGCCGGCACGGCCGGGTCGACGTGGTGGTGCACAACGCCGGCATCACCCGGGACAAGACGCTCGGCCGGATGGACGCCGACCGGTGGGACCAGGTGATCGACGTCAACCTCTCCAGCCAGGAGCGGATCAACGACGTACTGCTGGAGCGGGAGCTGATCCCGCCCGGCGGGCGGATCATCTCGGTCTCCTCGATCGCCGGGATCGCCGGCAACCGGGGCCAGACCAACTACGCCACCAGCAAGGCCGGCGTGATCGGGCTGGTCGACTCGCTCGCACCGGCCCTGCGGGAGCGCGGGATCAGCGTCAACGCGGTGGCCCCCGGCTTCATCGAGACCCGGCTGACCGCGCGCATCCCGCTGGTGGTGCGCGAGGCGGGCCGGCGGATGAACAGCCTGGCCCAGGGCGGGTTGCCGGTGGACGTGGCCGAGACGATCGGCTGGCTGGCCTGGCCGGCCAGCGGTGCGGTCAGCGGAAACGTGGTCCGGGTCTGCGGCCAGAGCCTGCTGGGGGCGTGATGGGCGCGCGGCCGGAGTCGGGCAGCCGTACCCCTGTCGAGCTGCCCCGGATGCCGGCGGTCGGGGCGCTGCACCGACGGGCGTTGCTCGGCGCGCTGCCGGGCCTCGGCAAGGGGCGGCGCGGGCCCGACCTGCCCGCGGTCGAGTTGACAGTGGGCGGGGTGAGCGTCGACCGGGCGCAGGTGGCTGACTACGACCGGGTCTGCGGGTTCCGGCTCAGCGACCGGCTGCCCGCGACGTTTCCGCACGTCATGGGCTTTCCGCTGGCCCTGCGCCTGATGACCGCGCCGGACTTTCCCCTCCCGCTGATCGGCCTGGTGCACGTCGGCAACCGGATCACCACGCACCGCCCGATCACCGCCGACGAGACCCTCGACTTCACCACGTACGCGGAGAACCTGCGCCCACACGACCGGGGGCGGCAGGTGGACGTGGTGCTGGTCGGCTCGGTTGACGGGGAGGAGGTGTGGCGCGGCGTCTCGACGTACCTCGGTCGGGAGCGCAAGCCGGGCGGGCGCGAGGCCGGCGAACGTCCCGCGGCGCCGACGGCCACCGCCAGCTGGCGGGTGGAGCCGCGCATCGGTACGGAGTACGCGCGGGTCTCCGGCGACCACAACCCGATCCACACCTCCCGACTCGGGGCGCGGTTGTTCGGCTTCCGCCGGCCGATCGCGCACGGCATGTGGAGCAAGGCGCGCTGCCTGGCCGCGCTGGAGGCCCGGCTGCCGGACGTGTACACCGTCGAGGTCGCCTTCAAGCTGCCCGTGCCGCTGCCGAGCACCGTGAGCTTCGCGCTCCTGCCGGACGGCGGGTTCGCCCTGCACGACTCCCGTGGCCGACCCCACCTGACCGGTTCCGTGCGCTGAACGCACCGCGCTGGTCTCGTGCGCTGAACGCACCGCGCTGGTCTCGTGCGCTGAACGCACCAGGCAGGTTCGTGCGCTGAGTTGCCCTTGGCAGGCGCGCACTTCTGCGCTAGGTTGTTCTCACAGCGAGATGTTCTCAGAATGAGAGAGACGTGATGAACGAGCAGGAGTTCCTGGCCGCGTACGACCCCCGGGCCTATCCGTCGGTCGCCGTGACCGTCGACGTGGTGGCGCTGACCATCCGCGACGACGCACTGCACCTGCTGCTGATCCGGCGCGGCGAGGCACCCTTCGCGGGGCACTGGGCGCTGCCCGGGGGCTTCGTCCGCCCCGACGAGGACCTGACCGCTGGCGCCCGACGGGAGCTGGCCGAGGAGACCGGGCTCGGCGGCGAGGCGCTGCGCCGCGTACACCTGGAGCAGTTGGGCAGCTACGGCGCTCCCGACCGTGACCCGCGCATGCGGGTCGTCTCGATCGCCCACCTCGCGTTCGCCCCCGACCTGCCGGACCCGGCCGCCGGCAGCGACGCCGACGAGGCAGTCTGGCTGCCGGTGACCGCGTTGACCAGCCGACAGCTCGCCTTCGACCACGGCCGGATCATCGACGACGCATTGGAACGGGCCCGCTCCAAGCTGGAGTACACCCCGCTCGCCACCCGCTTCCTCGCCGCCGAGTTCACGATCAGCGAGCTGCGCGCCGTC
Organism: Micromonospora noduli; assembly: GCF_003264365.1. Lineage (GTDB taxonomy): Bacteria > Actinomycetota > Actinomycetes > Mycobacteriales > Micromonosporaceae > Micromonospora > Micromonospora noduli. The sequence goes on along the minus strand of NZ_PYAK01000011.1, from coordinate 17,652 downwards.
TACGAGACGGTCTGGGGGCACCCGCTGCACGCCGGCAACTTCCACCGCAAGGTGCTCTCCGTGCCGGGCTTCGTGGAGAGCACCGGCGCCAGCACCGAGCGCGGTGGTGCCCGAGGCGGCCCGCGCGCCCGGCTCTACCGGGCCGGCGACGCCCGCCTGCTGCACCCGGCGCTGCTGCGCCCCGCCCGCGAGGAGACGGCGCGGTGAGGGCCGCGGAGGCCATTCGCCTGGTCGCGGCCGCCCGCACCGACGCGGACCTGTTCGGCGCCGACCAGCCCGCCCGCCGCTACCGCGAGCTGGTCGCGGCCCTGCACCCCGACCGCCTGCCGACCGACCCGGCGGTACGCGCCGAAGCCATCGACGCGTTCGTCCACGTCACCACACGGTGGCAGGCACGGCAGACCACCGTCCTCGGCGACTACCGGCTCGGCGCGCCGGCCCACTCGGGTGACCTGGCCGACCTCTACGACGTCGGCGAAGACCGGCTGCTCAAGCTTCCTCGACGGCCCACCGACAACGACCTGATGGCCCGCGAGGCGCATGCCCTGCGCACCATCGCCGAGCGCGGCGACCCGCGCTACCTGCCGTACGTGCCCCGGCTCGTCGACGAGTTCCGGCACCGGGACGCCGCCACCGGCGCGGAACGGCGGATCAACGTCCTCGCCGCCGCACCCGGCCTGCACGACCTCGATGAGGTGCGGCGCGCGTACCCCGACGGGCTGGACGCCCGGGATGTGGCCTGGATGTGGCGGCGGCTGCTGGTGGTGCTCGGCCTGGCCCACCGGGCGGGCGTGGTGCACGGCGCGGTAGTGCCCCGGCACGTGCTGATCGAGCCGAACGCCCACGGCGTGGTGCTGATCGACTGGTGCTTCTCCGCGGCCGTCGGGAGCACGATCCCGGCGGTCGTACCCGGCCACGGCTGGGACCCGGAGGAAGTCCTCAAGAAGCAGCCCTCGGGGCCGGGCACCGACATCGCGATGGCCAGCCACTGCATGAGCTGGCTGATGGGGCCGCGCGTACCCCGCGAGCTGCACACCTTCGCGCAGGGCTGCCGGCAACGATCCCTGGGCGCCCGCCCCGACGACGCCTGGCGCCTGCTGCGCGAACTCGACCAGGTGCTGGACCGGCTCTACGGGCCACGCACCTTCCGACCCTTCACCCTCACCCCCTAAGGAGCTGTCATGGGCAGTGGAATCTGGTCCACCGACGTGTACGACGCCGCCGACCGCTACCGCCGGTCCACCGGCAGGAGCGCCTTCTCCTACAGCGACAGCGGGGCGCGCACCGTGCACCCCGCGCTCGACCCCAGGGACGCGACCCGCGAGAGCCGCGACTCCGACGAGCACCCCCGGTCGACGCCCGTCGCGGTGCTCTTCGACGTGACCGGCTCGATGCGCACGGTGCCGCGGGTCCTGCAGACCAAGCTGCCGCAACTGCTCGGGCTGCTGCAACGGCAGGGCTACGCGAGCGACCCGCAGATCATGTTCGGTGCCATCGGCGACGCCACCTGCGACCGGGTGCCGTTGCAGGTGGGCCAGTTCGAGTCGGACAACCGGATGGACGACGACCTCGGCCGGATCGTGCTGGAGGGCGGTGGCGGCGGACAGATGAGCGAGTCGTACGAGCTGGCCATGTACTTCATGGCGCGGCACACAGTCACCGACAACTGGGAGAAGCGCGGCCGGCGCGGCTACCTGTTCATCATCGGCGACGAGCTGGCGTACCAGCGGGTGAAGGCCCGGGAGGTGGCCAGCCTGATTGGGGACGGCCTCTCCGAGGACGTGCCGCTGCGGCAGGTCGTCGACGAGGTGACCCGCCGCTGGGACACCTACTACCTGCTCCCCGCCGGCAGCCACTACGCCGGCAACGCCAAGGTGCTCGACTTCTGGCGGGACCTGTTCGGGCAGAACGCAGTGGTGCTCGACGACCTCGACGCGGTCTGCGAGACCATCGCGCTCACCATCGGCCTCGGCGAACAGGCCATCGACCTGGACGAGGGCCTGCGCGACCTGGACCGCGCCGGCTCCGGCGCCACCGGGACCGTGTCGAAGGCGCTGGCCCGCCTCGGCCGGGACCGGCGCGCCGAGGTGTCGACGCTGCCGGCGTTCACCGACACGGCCAGCGTGGTGACCCGGCTGTGAACCACGTGGCGGTGGTCGACCTCGGCTACGGCGACGCCGGCAAGGGCACGGTGGTGGACTGGCTCTGCGCCACCCGTCCCGTACACACTGTGGTCCGCTTCAACGGGGGCGCGCAGGCGGCACACAACGTCGTGCTGCGCGACGGGCGGCACCACACGTTCGCCCAGTTCGGCGCCGGCACGTTCCATCCCGGTGTGCGAACGCACCTGTCCCGGCACGTGGTGGTGGACCCGCTGGCGTTGGCCGCCGAGGCCAACCACCTCGCCACGGTCGGGGTGCCCGACGCGCTCGACCGGCTGACCGTCGACGGGGACGCACTGCTCGCCACCCCGTACCACCGGGCCGCCAACCGGGCCCGCGAGATCGCCCGGGGAGCCGACCGGCACGGCTCCTGCGGGCTGGGGGTGGGCGAGGCCGTCGCGTACGGTCTCGCCCACCCCGACGACGCACCCCGGGTCGCCGACTGCCACCACCCAGCACTGCTGCGCCGCCGGCTGACCACAGTGCGGGACCGACTGACCGCCGAGCTGGGCCCACTGGACGCGCCACCGATCGAGGACTGCCTGCCCGCGTACACCGGGTTCGCCGACCGGGTCGCCATCGTCGACGGCGGTTGGCTCGCCGGGGCGCTGCGCACCGGGACCTGCGTCTTCGAGGGCGCGCAGGGGGTGCTGCTCGACGAGTGGCACGGCTTCCACCCGTACACCACCTGGAGCACCACCACGTTCGCCAACGTCGACAGCCTGCTCGCCGAGGCGGGCCGGCCCGGCGACGTGACCCGGATCGGGGTGCTCCGCGTGGTCACCACCCGGCACGGGCACGGCCCGTTGGTGACCGAGGACCCGAGCCTGCCGTTCGCCGACGCGCACAACGCCACGAACCCGTGGCAGGGCCGGTTCCGGTTCGGCCACTTCGACGCGGTCGCCCACCGGTACGCCCTCGCGGCGGCCGGCGGCGTCGACGGCCTGGCCCTGACCCACCTCGACCTGGCCGGCCCCGACCTGCGGATCTGCCGCCGCTACGACACCACCGACCGGCTCACCCCGGGCCAGCCCGGTGACCTGGGCCGGCAGGCCGCGCTCACCGCCCGCCTGCTGCGTTCCCGCCCGGTGTACGACGAACCGCCGGAGGACTGGCCGGCAGCGGTACGCGCGGAGCTGGACACCCCGGTGGTGCTCACCTCGCAGGGCCCCACCTCCGACGACAAGACCCCACACGGCTCGCTGCTCGCCCCACCGGCCCTGGTCCGCACGGCCTGACCACCCGCCCCAACCCGTCGATCTTGCACTTTCGGTCGCTGTTCCGCGGCTTTTGCAGAGTTTGGTTCGGGCACAGAGTGCAAGATCGGCGCGGGGCGAGGTGGGGGTTATCCAGCGGCTTCGGCCACCGGGCGGGTCGCACCCGGCGAGCATGGGGGGCATGGACTCCGCGCTCGACCTGCTCCGACAGCTGGTCACCTCACCGTGGGTGTACCTGCTGATCTTCGGGCTCACGGCGGTCGACGCGTTCTTTCCGGCCGTACCCGGCGAGGCGGCCGTCATCACCGCCGCCGTGCTCTCCACAAGCGGAAATCCCAAGCTGGCGGCGGTGATCGTCGCCGCCGCGCTGGGTGCCTGCGCCGGTGACCACGTCTCGTACGCCATCGGGCGCGGTGGCGGCGCGAGACGCCTCGCCGGGTTTCCCGACGGCAGCCGCCGACGAGCCAGCTCGGAGTGGGCCCGGCGCGCGCTGAACCGGCGCGGCGGGCTGATCCTGACCACCTCCCGGTACCTGCCGGGCGGGCGGACCGCCGTCACCCTCACCATGGGCGCGGTGCGCTATCCCCGCCGGTCGTTCCTGCTGTACGACGCGATCGCGACGGTCACCTGGGCCCTGTACTGCGGGCTGCTCGGCTACTTCGGTGGGCTGGCCTTCGAACGGCACCCCGTCAAGGGCGTCCTCGCCGGGATCGGCCTGTCGGTGATCGTCACGCTGGGCATCGAGGGCATCCGTTGGCTGCGGCACCGGGCGCGCCGCCGCGCCGCCGCCACCACCGATCGGGCCGGGTCGACCTGACACCCGTCACAGCAGGTCGGCGTCGTACACCAGGATGGCCAGCTGCACCCGATTGCCCGCCTGGAGTTTCGCCAGTGCCCGGCTGACGTGTGCCTTGACGGTGGCCTCGCTCATCGTCATCCGCCGGGCGATCTCCGCGTTGCCGTGCCCGCGCGCCACCTCCCGGACGATCGCCAACTCCCGCTCGGTCAGCGGTGCGAGCCGCTCACGGGCCGCGTCCCGGCGGGCCGGACCACGCTCGGCGAACGAGCTGATCAGGCGCCGGGTCACCGTCGGGGCGAGCATGGCGTTACCGGCGGCCACCGTACGAACGGCGGCGGCCAACTCGCGGGGCGGGGTGTCCTTGAGCAGGAAGCCGACCGCGCCGGCCCGCAGCGCGCGGTGCACGTACTCGTCGAGGTCGAAGGTGGTCAACATGATCACCTTTGGGCCGACGGCGACCACGTCGGGCGCCACGGTCAGCCCGTCGACGCCCGGCATCCGCACGTCGAGCAGCACCACGTCGGGGCGTAACCGCTGTGCCTGCTCCAGCGCGCCGGCGCCGTCCGCTGCCTCACCGACGACAGTGATGTCCTCCGCCGCCTCAAGGATCAGCCGCAGCCCGGCCCGAACCAGCTGCTCGTCGTCGACCACCACCACCCGGATCACGCCGCACCCGCCAGCGGGATCAGGGCCCGGACCAGGAAGCCGCCGTCCACGGGAGCTGCCTCCAACCGGCCGCCGAGCAGCTCCACCCGCTCACGCAGCCCGAGCAGCCCCTGCCCGGCACCCGGCAGCGTCGACCCGCCCTCGGACGGGCCGTTGCGGACCAGCACCTCCAGCCCGTCGGGCAGGTAGCGCAGGCAGACCGTCGTCTCGGCGTCGGCCGCGTGCTTGCGCACGTTGGTCAACGCCTCACGGACCACCCGGTACGCGGTACGCCCCAGCGTCGCCGGAAGGGTCGCCGGCACACCCTCGTCCTGTCGGGACACCCGCAGCCCGGCGGCACGGGACTCCCCGATCAACTCGTCCAACGTGTCGAGCCCCCGCTCCGGTGTCACGGCCGGGCCGGCCTGGCGCAGCACACCCAGCACCTCGCGCAGGTCGGTGAGCGCCTGCCGGCCGGTCGTCCGGATCAGCGCGGCGGCCTCGACGGTCGCCGGGTCCACGGCGGTCACCTCCAGCGCCCCGGCATGCACCACCATCAACGAGACCCGATGCGCCACCACGTCGTGCATCTCCCGAGCGATCCGGGTCCGCTCCTCGGCACGGACCCGGTCGGCGCGGGCCTCCTGCTCGCGTTCCAGCCGCTCGGCCCGGTCCCGCAGAGCGGCGAGCGTGTCCTGACGGGCCCGCACCCAGAGGCCGAAGACCAACGGAAGCCCCACCAGACAGGCGGCGAGCAGCAGCACGTTGCCGGTGCTGGCGGTGGTGATCCGGCGTACGCCACCCACCGCCAGCCCGACCAGCACCCCACCGGTCAGCACCACTGCCGCCCCGGCGAGGTAGCCGGCGAGTTGGCGACCTCGCAACCGCAGACCCGCCTGGTACGAGGCCAGCACCCCGGCGGCCGCAGCGGCGAGCACCAACCAGCCGACCGCCGCGGCCAGGAACAACGGCCAGCGGCGGGTCCGGACCGTGCCGGCTGCCCACGCCGAGCCCAGTGCGATCAGCAGCACGACCACGCTCGGCAGCGGCGAGCGGACCCCGATGTCACCGGTCGCGCTGGCCCACACGGCCGCGGCGACCAGGACAGCGAGCAGCGGCGGGGCGTACCGATGGACGACCCGCCGGAGGGCGACGGCGCTGGAGGCCACGCAGCGAGCCTAGAACTCAGCCGACGCATGGGGCCGCCCCGCAGCGCCGTACCCGGGTGAGGTGGGGGATGACCCCGATGCACAGTCCGGGCCGGCCGCTACCTAAGTAGTGCCGCTCACCTGACCACTGGCCGATGTCGGGAGCCGCCGCCCCGACCAGCATCGGGATCATGGATCTGCTCGACCTGCTGCACGACACGATGTCCTCGCCCTGGGTGTACCTGGCGATCTTCGCGATCGCGGTGCTCGACGGCTTCTTCCCGGTGGTGCCGAGCGAGACGGCGGTGATCACCGCGGGGGTGTTCGCGGCCTCCGGAGCGCCGTACCTGCCGGCGGTGATCCTGGTGGCCGCCGCCGGGGCGCTGGTCGGCGACCACGTCTCGTACGCCATCGGGCGGGGTGGCGGCACCCGGCTGCTCGACCGGCTGCCGCCCGACGGTCGACGCCGAGCCGCCATCGACCGGGCCCGTCGGGGGATCGCCACCCGGGGCGGTCTGATCCTCACCGTGGCCCGCTACATTCCGGGCGGCCGGACCGCTGTCACCCTCACCATGGGGGCGGTGCGCTATCCACGGCGACGGTTCCTGGCCTTCGACGCGCTGGCCGCCGGCTCGTGGGGGCTCTACTCGGCGCTGGTCGGCTACCTCGGCGGGCTGGCCTTCGAGCAGGACCCGCTGCGTGGTCTCCTGCTCGGTCTGGGCCTCGCCCTGACGGTGACGGTGGTCGTCGAGTTGGTGCGCTGGCTCCGCAACCGTCGCCGTACGGCGCGGGCCGGTGAGCCGGGCACCGACGTTCTTCCCGCCGGGGCCGTCAGTCGGCCGGCGGACGCCAGGTGACGCCGTGCAGCAGTTGGGCGGCACCGAGCCAGGCCACGTTCATCATCCGGGTGGCCGTCTTCTCCGGGTCGGCGTCCGGGTGGTCCGCGAGCCAGTCGGCCAGCGACTCGGTGGCGCCGACCAGGGCGTACGCGACGACCTCCAGGTCGATGGCGGCGATCTCGCGGCCCTCGGCGCGCAGCGCGTGGTCGAGCATGCCGGCCACCACCTCGACCAGCCGGGCCCGCATGGTGGCCAACTCGCCGGCGAACGGCTGCTCGCCCCGGGCCTGCCGGTAGAGCACCGCCCAGCCGTCCCGGTGGGCGCCCACGAAGCCGAAGAACGCCCTCAGCCCGCGCCAGAGCCGCTCGTCGGCCGGCAGGTCGGGGGCCGCCGCCCCGGCGATGGCCTGCATCATCCGGGTGCCCTCCCGGTGCAGGCAGGCGACGAAGAGCTCCTCCTTGGTGCCGAGGTACGCGTACACCATGGGTTTGGAGATGCCGGCGTCCTCGGCGATCTCGTCCATGCTGGCGGCGTGGAAGCCTCGTCGGGAGAAGACCTTGACGGCCGCGTCGAGCATCTGCTGCTCGCGGACGGCGCGAGGCAGGCGCTTGAATGCGGGGACGCTGGACACCTTGCGAGCATACCTACTCGTGCGTAGGGTTACGCGCGAGTAGCCAATCTTCCGGAAGGCGCACCTGATGACTGACTTCGACCCGGCCACCTTCGCCAACGTGGGCCCCAAGGAGTTCGCCCAGCTGGTCAAGTCCACCCCGGACGACAAGATCGCCCAGGTGATGTCCGGCGACATGCGCGACAAGGTCCTGGGCGAGGTGTTCGGCCGGATGCCGTCGCTGTTCCGCGCGGACCGGGCCGGTTCCACCAACGCGGTCATCCACTGGATCATCACCGGTCGCCCCGACGGCGGCAGCGACACCTACGAGGTGGTCATCGCCGACGGCACCTGCGTCGTGAACGAGACCCCGCAGCACGACCCGAAGCTGAGCCTCACCATGGGCCCGGTCGAGTTCCTGAAGATCGTCTCCGGTGGCGCCAACCCGGTGATGATGTTCATGACCGGCAAGTTGAAGGCGAAGGGCGACCTCGGCCTCGCCGCCAACATCGCCAACCTGTTCGACATCCCCAAGGCCTGACATGGCTGAGTTCTCGCTCGACCTGAACGAGGAACAGCGGGATCTACGCGACTGGGTGCACGGCTTCGCCGCCGAGGTCGTGCGCCCAGCCGCCGCCGAGTGGGACGAGCGCGAGGACACCCCGTGGCCGGTGATCCAGGAAGCCGCCAAGGTCGGCCTCTACGGCTTCGAGTTCCTCGCCACCTGCTGGGCCGACCCGACCGGGCTCTCCCTGCCGATCGCCAGCGAGGAACTCTTCTGGGGTGACGCCGGCATCGGCCTGAGCATCTTCGGCACCTCGCTCGCCGTCGCCGCCATCTACGGCGCCGGCACCCCCGACCAGATGGTCGAATGGGTGCCGCAGTGCTTCGGCGACGTCGACTCGCCGGCCGTCGCCGCCTTCTGCACCAGCGAGCCGGAAGCCGGCTCCGACGTCGGCGCGATGCGCACCCGGGCCGTCTACGACGAGGCCACCGACGAGTGGGTGCTCACCGGCCAGAAGGCGTACGCCACCAACGGCGGAATCGCCGGAGTGCACGTGGTCACCGCCTCCGTCGACCCCGCGCTCGGCTCCCGGGGTCAGGCGGCGTTCGTCGTGCCACCGGGCACCCCCGGCCTGGCCGCCACCCGCAAGCTGCGCAAACTCGGCCTCCGCGCGTCACACACCGCCGACGTCTTCCTCGACGGGGTACGCGTACCCGGCCGCTGCCTGCTCGGCGGACGGGACGCCCTGCTGGAACGCCTGGACCGGGCCCGCTCCGGTCAGCGGGCCACCGGACAGGCCGCGATGCGCACCTTCGAGCTGTCCCGGCCCACAGTCGGCGCCCAGGCGCTCGGCGTGGCCCGGGCCGCCTATGAGTACGCCCTCGACTACGCGAAGGACCGGGTCCAGTTCGGACGCCCGATCATCGAGAACCAGGCGGTCGCGTTCGCGCTGGCCGACATGCGGATGGAGATCGACGCGGCGCGGCTGCTGGTCTGGAGGGCCTCGTGGATGGGCCGCAACAACCGCCCGTTCACCGCGGGCGAAGGGTCGATGTCCAAGCTCAAGGCAGGCGAGGTGGCCGTGTCGGTCACCGAGAAGGCAGTGCAACTGCTCGGCGGAGCCGGCTTCCTGCGTGACCACCCGGTCGAGCGCTGGTACCGGGACGCCAAGATCTACACCATCTTCGAGGGCACCTCGGAAATCCAACGACTGGTCATCTCCCGGGCGATCTCCGGGATGCAGATCCGCTGACCGCCGTCGGCCCAGCCCCTCCTCGACAGGGGTCGGGCCGACGGTGGCCCGGATTCCACGATCTGTGCCGTCTTTGTCACCCCACGCCGACGTCAACTGGGCCTTCAGCCGCGCCCAGTGCATGATCAAGGAAAGAAGCCCTGATGGACGGGCCGGCAGCCGCCCCGTCCGCGCACCACCCCGAGGAGGTCTGCGGCATGGACCTGCCGTTCATCGTTGCCACGCTGACCCGTCGCGGGCTGCTCACCCCCGGTAGCCCGGTCCGGGTCGCCTCGCAGCTCAACGCGTTGCGGACGTGGGGGTGGAGCCTGGCGGGCGAGCTACGCCAAGCAGCCGCCCGGGACCCGGGCCGTCCCGCCGTCATCGACGAGAACGGGGTCGAGCTGACCTACCACGACCTGCTCGACCGGGCCGAACGGATGGCCCGCTCGATGCGGGCCGGGCTCGGCGTACAGGCCGGCGACCGGATCGGCGTGCTCTGCCGCAACCACCACGGGCTGATCGAAACGATCGTCGCCGCCACCCTGCTCGGCGTCGACGCGGTACTGGTCAACACCGGGCTCAGCGCCGCCCAGCTGGGCACCGTCGCCGAGGAGCAGCGGCTGCGGCTCCTCGTGCACGACGACGAGTTCGCCGAGCGGGTCCTCGGCCTCCCCGCCGAGCTGCCCCGGCTCGACGAACGCGCCCGCGAGGAGTTGGTGGCCGGGGCACTGCCGGGTGACCTGCACCCGCCCGAGCGCGACGGCCGGATCATCGTGCTCACCTCCGGCACCACCGGTACGCCCAAGGGCGCCCGCCGGCCGACGCCCAGCGGCTTCGGCCCACTGGTGTCCATCATCGACCGCATCCCCCTGCACGCCCGGGACCGGGTGATGATCGCCGCGCCGATCTTCCACACCTGGGGATTCGCCGCTCTCCAGGTCTGCCTGGCACTACGGGCCACCATCGTGCTGCACCGCCGCTTCGACCCGGCCGCCACGCTCGCCGCCCTGACCGCGCACCGGTGCGACGCGCTCTTCGCCGTACCGGTGATGGTGCAACGGCTGATGGAGGTGCCCCCGCCGGACCCGCGCCCCCCGCTCACTGTCGTCGCGGTCAGCGGCTCAGCCCTGCCCGGCGGGCTGGCCCCGAAGTTCATGGACGTCTACGGCGACGTCCTCTACAACCTCTACGGGTCCACCGAGGTCTCCTGGGCCTCCATCGCCGGCCCGCAGGACCTGCGTCAGGCACCCACCGCCGCTGGTCGTCCGCCGCACGGCACCCGACTGGAGCTGCTCGACGACGACGGCCAACCCGTACCGGACGGACGGGTCGGGCGGATCTTCGTCGGCAACGAGATGCTCTTCGAGGGCTACACCTCAGGTGCCAGCCGGGAAACCCACGACGGCCTGCTCGACACCGGCGACCTCGGCCGGCTCAACTCCGACGGGCTGCTCTTCGTCGACGGCCGGGCCGACGACATGATCGTCTCTGGTGGCGAGAACGTCTTCCCGTCCGAGGTGGAGGACCTGCTCGCGCAACTGCCACAGGTCCGCGAGGCCGCCGTGATCGGCGTGCCCGACCCCGAATACGGCCAGCGCCTCTCCGCGTTCCTCGCCCTGCACCCCGGCGAGACCCTCGACCCCGAGGCGGTCCGCGAATACGTCCGGCACTTCCTGGCCCGGTTCAGCGTCCCCCGAGACGTGATCTTCGTGAAGTACCTGCCCCGCAACGCCACCGGCAAGGTGCTCACCCGAGAACTGCGCCGCTACTACGGCTGACCGCCGTTCACGGATAGAGGGTCAGACCCGGCGCCCGCGCCAGTTCGACGAGCTCCTGCGAGGTCAGCAGCGCCTCGCGGGCAGCCCGGTCGACCGGACCGCGGTCCCCGTAGAGGAGGTTGCCAACGGTGACCGTCACCGATGTGCCGTCCACCCGCATGAGCCGCACCCAGCGCAGAGTGCCCCCGGCCGGGTCCGTACTGGTGCTGAGCATCACCCTCCCGTCGTCGTCCAGCCCGAGCACCTCGCAGTTGCGAGGGTCAGGCGCGCCCACACAGTCCGCCTGCGCTTCGGCTCCAGTGGGGTGCACGGCGACCTTCAGATGGCTGTGCCGCCCGTCGCGGCTGAGAGTCGCGATCGTCTCGTACTGCCGGTATGGAGGTTGATACGCGAACTGCGGCCGATCGCACTCGGGCACCGTCCCGGTCACCGTGAGGTTCGTGGGCACGGTGGTGGCCAGCGCCGCCCGCAGCGCCGCGGTCAGCCGAGGCACGCCCGCCTCCGAGGACTCCGTCGGACGTGCGCGCACCGTGTCGTACGTCTGCAACGATGGCTCCGGCCCGCTGGGCGACGGGATCGGTGCCGCGCAGAGCGACCCGTCACCTGACTCGGAACTCATCGGCGGCAGGGCCATCCCGCCCGGTCCCGGTGCGGCTACCAGGGTCGGCACCGCGACGGCCGCGACGGCCGCGGCCACCCCGGTGCCGGCCAACGTCCACGCTCGGTGTCGACGGCGCTGCCGGTCGGCGGCGATCAACCCGTCCAGATCGATCCGGCTCGGCGGCGACCCGGCCGCGGCGTCCCGGAAATGCTCCGTCAGCTCATCCATCGGTCCGTACCTCCTCGACTCGAGTCGGCACGTCGACGAGGCGACCACGCAGCGCCTCGATCGCGCGAGCCGACTGGCTCTTCACGGTGCCGGCGGTGCAACCCAACTCGCGGGCGGTCTCCTCGACGGACAGGTCACAGAAATAGCGCAGTACCAGGACCGCCCGACGACGCGGAGGCAGCTCGGCCAGCAGAGCGAGGATGGTCAGTCGGTCGGCAGCGCCGTCCGTGCCGCCGGCCGCAGCCGCCTGTTCCGGCACCTCGGCCCAGGCGGCCTCACGTCGCCACGGCCGGCGCCGCTCGTCCAGCCAGACCCGCAACAGGGTCCGCCGGACGTACGCGTCCGGGCTGTCCATGGCGGACACCCTCGGCCAATGCCTGAGCAGCTTGACCAGCGCCGTCGACACCAGATCGTCGGCCGTGTGCCAGTCGCCGCACAACAGGTACGCCGTGCGGCGCAACGACTCCAGCCGCGCGCCGACGTAGTCGCGGTAGCCCTCGACATCAACCGGCATCCGCCGCCACCCCCTCGTCTCACTGAGCAAACGGAGACGAGGCGGGCCGAGGTTGCCCGGGTTCAGCCGGGAATCGTGATCCGATCCTCGATTGCGGCGGCGGCGATGTCGGTGCGGTGCTGCGAGCCGGCCAGCTCTACCCCGTCCACCAGCGCGTACGCGGCGTCCCGCGCGGCAGCCAGGTCGGCGCCGGTGGCCGTACCGCAGAGGACCCGGCCGCCGGCGGAGAGCAACGCGCCGTCGCTGGCCCGGCGGGCGGTGCCCGCGTGGATGATGCCCGGACGGTCCGCACCGGTGATCACGTCGCCGGTGCGCGGAGCGGCCGGGTAACCCGCCGAGGCAAGCACCACGGTCACGGCGCTGCCGTCCCGCCATTGCAGCGGCGGGTGCTCGGCCAACGTGCCGGTGGCCGCCGCGTGCAGCAACCCACCCAGCGGGGTCTCCAGCAGCGCGAGCACCACCTGGGTCTCCGGGTCACCGAAGCGCGCGTTGAACTCGATCACCCGAGGGCCGGCGGCGGTGATCGCGAGCCCCACGTAGAGCAGGCCGGCGAACGGCGTGCCCCGGCGACGCATCTCCGCCAGCGTCGGGTGGACCACATCGCGCATCACGTCGTCGACCAGGCCGGACGGGGCCCAGGCCAGCGGCGCGTACGCCCCCATGCCACCGGTGTTCGGCCCGGTGTCGCCGTCACCGAGCCGCTTGAAGTCCTGTGCCGGCACCAGCGGCAACGCCGCCTCGCCGTCGGTGACCACGAAGAGGCTGACCTCCGGGCCGTCGAGGAACTCCTCGACCACGACACGTCCACACTCGTTGGCGTGCGCCAACGCGGCGGCCCGGTCGTCGGTCACCACCACGCCCTTGCCGGCGGCGAGCCCGTCGTCCTTCACCACGTACGGCGCGCCGAACTCGTCCAGCGCCCGAGCGGTGCTCTCCTCGTCCGCGCAGACGTACGCCCGTGCGGTCGGCACGCCGGCGGCAGTCATCACGTCCTTGGCGAACGCCTTGGAGCCCTCCAGCTGGGCGGCCGCACCGGATGGACCGAACACGGCGATGCCCTTGGCTCGTACCGCATCGGCGACCCCGGCGACCAGCGGCGCCTCGGGCCCGACCACCACCAGGTCAGCCGCCACCTCCACGGCCAACGCCGCCACCGCGGCCGGATCCGTCGGAGTGACCGCTCGCAGCTCAGCCACGCCAGCGATCCCCGGATTACCCGGTGCCGCAATCAGCGCGGAAACACCCGAATCCGCCACCAGGCCAAGCGCAAGCGCGTGCTCCCGCCCACCACCACCCACCAAAAGAACCCGCACGCCCGAGATCCTACTGTCCCCCTCCCCCACCCTGTTGATCATGAGGTTGACGGGCCATCTGGTGATCCACTGGCCAGTCAACCTCATGATCAACGGGTGCGAAGGGCTGCGATCGCTTGGCGGACGGTGTGGGGGATGTAGGTGGGTTGGAGGGTGTCCTGCCAGGTGAAACGGAGGATGGTCCAGCCGGCGTTGACCAGGCGGTTCTGGCGACGGCGGTCGGCGTAGGCGGCCTCCGGGGTGCCATGCGCGTCTCGGCCGTCCGCTTCGGCGATCAGCCTTGGGCCGCGCCAGCCCAGGTCGCCAATGCCGAGCAGATAGCCGTCATCGTCGCGCACTTCCAACTGCAGCGTGTCCGGCGGAACTCCCCCGTCAACGCATCGCAGTCGAGAGCGAGTCTCCAGTGGCGACTGTGCCCGGCCATCCGCCTCAGCGAGGTAACCGCGTGCTGCGACCGCACCACGTCGGCCTCGAATCAGGGCTGGAATGGTTGCTAGGCATTCGGGTGTGAGTAGTCCCCGATTGAGGGCGGAATCGAGCACCGCGACCGCCGCGTACCGGCACTCCCGCAGGATGATCTCGGAAACGGTCAGCCGTGGCTCCGTAGCCGCGATCCCGTTCACCCGCGCCACCGCGCCCAGAGGGTGTTCGATCTGGTGCAGCACGATTGCGGGGTCCGACACCCGCGCCAGCTTTGCCGCCCTGCCCGGCAGCGCCACATGGATCTCGTCCCGACGCGGCAGTCCGGCGATGCCGTACAACTCGGCCGCGGTGCCGAACACCGCATGAGCCGCCGGGCCTAGCGAGAGAACGGCAGCACGAATGCGACACCGACGAGCAGGTGGGTCACCGTACGGGCCGCGCGTCAGATAGACCGCTCGTGCAAGTGCTCGCCAACGACCAACAGCTACCAGATGGTCGATTTCGTGCCGGCTGAAGCCGGCTCCAAGCGCTTGCGCTCGGGTGATCAGGCCATCCTGCGTGGCAGCAACCGAGCGAACAAACTCTGCGCGATCCACACAGCCCACGCTGACCGCTCCACCAGCCAACCACCAGCCCTGTGGATAACCCTGTGGACAATGGTGCCCACCATCTCAATGATCATGGGGTTAACGGGACTCTGGTAGATCGAATAGCCCGTTAACCCCATGATCACCGCAGTGATCGGGTGGGGGTTAGGGGAGGAGGGGGTGGAGGACTACGTTTTCTTCTCGGCCTGGGCCTACGCCTACGACGCTCACCCTCGTGTTGCAGAGTTCTTCGACCCTCGCGATGTAGCGGCGGGCGTTCTCCGGGAGGTCGTCGATGGTGCGGGCCTTGGTGATGTCCTCCCACCAGCCGTCGAGTTCCTCGAAGACGGGCTTGGCGTGGTGGAAGTCCGTCTGGCTCATCGGCATGTCGTCGACCCGGACGCCGTTGATCTCGTAGCCGACGCAGATCGGCACCTTGGGCAGGCCGGTGAGCACGTCCAGCTTGGTGATGACCAGATCGGTGACGCCGTTGAGGCGGCAGGCGTACCGGGCGACGACCGCGTCGAACCACCCACACCGGCGCTCCCGCCCGGTGGTGGTGCCGTACTCCGCGCCAATCTTGCGCAGGTGGTCACCGTTGGCGTCGAACAACTCGGTCGGGAAAGGCCCGGCACCCACCCGGGTGGTGTACGCCTTGCTCACCGCGATGACCTTGGTGATCGCGGTCGGCGGGATGCCCGCGCCGACGCAGGCACCACCGGCGGTCGGGTTGGACGAGGTCACGAAGGGGTAGGTGCCGTGGTCCATGTCGAGCATGGTGGCCTGGGCGCCTTCCAGCAGCACCGTCTCGCCCCGGTCCAGGGCGTCCCAGAGCATCGCCCGGGTCTCCGCGATGTACGGCTTGAGCCGCTCCGCGTACGCCAGGTACTCCTCGACTGTCGCCTCAAGGTCGATCGCCTTGCGGTTGTAGACCTTGAACAGGATCTGGTTCTTCTCGCGCAGCGCGAGTTCCAGCTTCTTGCGCAGGATGCCCGGGTCGAGCAGGTCCTGGAGGCGGATGCCGATCCGAGCGACCTTGTCGCCGTACGCGGGGCCGATGCCGCGGCCGGTGGTGCCGATCCGGGACGAGCCGAGGTAGCGCTCGATGACCCGGTCCAGCGCCCGGTGGTGCGGCATGATCAGGTGCGCGTCACCGGAGATCCGCAACCGGGACACGTCGACACCGCGCTCCGCCAGGCCGTCGATCTCGGCGAGCAGCACCTTCGGGTCGACCACCACACCGTTGCCGATGACGATCATCGCGTCTGGCGAGAGCGCGCCGGACGGCATCAGGTGCAGCGCGTACTTCTGGCCGTCCGGGGTGATCACCGTGTGCCCGGCGTTGTTGCCGCCGGAGTAGCGCACGACGTAGTCGACCCGCTCACCCAGCAGGTCGGTAACCTTGCCCTTGCCCTCGTCGCCCCACTGAGCGCCGATGAGCACGATCGCTGGCATCTTTTCCGCCTCCAGAAGGCTCGGGTGCCAGGTGGCGACCGCTCGGCGAGCCCGGGGTGTCAGGTTAACAAGTAGTGACGGCGTGGCCGGCAGGGGTCGCGTCGAGAGGCAGGAGGCTCCTTCCGTGTACGACGTGGTGCTGCTCACCCTCGGTTCGGAGCGGGACGCTCCCGGGGGCTGTGGCAGCGGTGGGGCCTGCTGCGGCGGCGCGACCGGGGCCGACACCGTCCCGACGAGCCAGACCGACTCCGGCCAGGCCAACACCGACCAGGCCAGCAGCAGCCAGACCGACTCCGGCCAGGCCAACACCGATCAGGCCAGCAGCGGCCAGACCGACACCGAGCAGTGCGCGACGGAACGGCCACGGGTGCCGGTGCTGGCCTGCGCCGACGCGCTGAACGCCCGGGGCGCCCGGGTGGAGACGGTCACCGCCCGCTCCGACGCGGAAATCGACGCGGTGCTGGCCCGGCTCGACGGCCCGGCCCGCCCGGATGGCCTCACCTGGCCGGACCCGGACAGCAAGACCCGGCTGATCGTCGCCACGGCCAGCGACGGGCAGTTACGCGCCGTGCTGCGCCGACTGGTCAAGCGGTACGCCCCGGCGCCGAGCAAGCGCCCGGCGGATCTGCCCGGCAACCGGACCCTGCCCGACCTGCCGCCGGTGGCCGTACTCCCGCTCGATCCGGCCCGTGGCGGCACCCACCGGGACCTGGCCGCGCAGCTCGGGCTGCCCCGTGACCCGGCGGCGGTGGCCGCCGCGGTGCTGGACGGCACGCCGCGCCGGCTGGACCTGCTGCGCAACGACGGCGGCTCGGTGACCCTGGACGGCGCGCTCCTCGGCGCTGCCGACGACGCCGGCCGGCCGCTGCACTGGCGCGCCCGGGTGGAGGTCGACGACACCATCCTCACCGACGGTACGGAACCGCTGCTGGCCTGCGCGGTCGGCAACGCCGGCGGGTACGCGACGCTCAACGACGTGACGCTGCTGACCGCGCCGGACCCGGCCGACGGCCAGGTCGAGGTCGCGGTGGCCGTGCCGGTGGTCGTCCGCTCGGCGTGGGGGCGCAAGCGGGTACGCCTCGAAGTTCGGCGGGCCCGTGGGCGGGCGGTGTCGGTGCTGCCCAGGGAGGGCAAGGTGCCGTACCTCGACGATGGTGTCGAGGGCGAGCTGACCCGTAAGCGTTCCTGGTGGGTCGAGCCGGGCGCCTGGGCGGTCTGGTCGATCTGACCTCGACCGGCACCGACCGGCCGACCTGCCTGCGCCGATCGGCCCTGCTGGGTGATTGGGCCTATCCTCGCAGGAGGACTGGGGAGGGCCGTAATGGACGAGAACGCCGACCGGGCGCAGGTGCCCGGCCAGCAGCCGGTGCCGGAGCGGGACGTCGAACCACTCTGGCCGCCGGATCCGGGCGACCGGGGCGCGGTGCCGCCGTGGGCTGCGGTCGCCGAGCAGCGGGGTGGGCCGTCGTCGGTCACACCACCGGTCACGCCACCGGTGGCCGCGCCGCCGATCGGGCGACCGCCGGTTCCCGGCCAGCCCGGCGCTGCGGCGCAGTCGCCGCCCTCGCCGTCGGACTACCCGTCGCTCACCGGC